>NZ_CP129992.1:1465259-2930519 GCF_030505615.1 Salinibaculum rarum | reverse complement strand
TTCAACTGGGCCCTGGAGGGTTGGGGACCGACAAACCCGGACACTGCAACACGTTCGGGCGCAGAGGGACCCGTCAGTCGATGTGTTGTTTGACGGTGGTCTGGATATCTTCGAGACCGACCGGCTTCGTGAGATACACGTCACATTCGAGGTCCGATTCCACGTCGGGGTCGACAGCGGAGATAATCCCCATCGGCGTGTCGTACCCCTGTTCGCGGAGGTTCGCTATCGCCTCGTCGCCTGACAGCCCCGGCATCCGTCTGTCGAAAAACGCGAAGTCGATGTGTTCGCCGAACAACTCGAGTGACTCTGTGCCGTCGCTTGCGGTGATGACCTCGTACTCGGGGCCACAGAGTAGTTCGTACACGTCCAGTAGCTCTCGTTCGTCGTCGACGAACAACACTGTCGTCTTTGCTCCTGGGGCATCCGAAGCGCTTCCTGAAATCTCCTGCATCGCCATAACCTCACTTGCATCTGCATCGGCCTATCATCGCCACCTAACTCGTTTGGAGGGGCGGGACCGACTCCGGATAGTCCGTGGTGGCTCCCGTCGGCGACCTTTACACTTCGACGAGTACCTTGATGGCCTCGCGCTCGTCCATCGCGCGATATCCCTCCGGAACGTCCTCGAGGGCGACGGTCTTCGTGAAGACGGGCGAGGGGTCGAGCGTTCCCTGGAGGACGTCGGCCATCAGCTCCTCGATGTAGCTCCGAACCGGTGCGATACCGCCGGTGACGGTGACGTTTTTCCCGAAGGCGGTATCGAGAAACGCCGCGTCGGTCACGCCCTCGGGGACGCCGACGTAGCCGACGGTTCCGCCGTCGCGTGCGACCTCGACTGCCGTCTCCATCGAGGACGCCGCTCCGACACACTCCATGACGTGGTTCGCGCCGCCGTTGGTCAGCTCTGTGGCCGCCTCGATTGCCGCCTCGCCGCGTGCGCTTATTGTCTCCGTCGCTCCCAGTTCACTGGCCAGTTCTAACCGGTCCTCGTGGTGGCCCATCGCGATGATGCGTTCGGCACCCAGCCGCCGGGCGGCGAGGACACCACACAGGCCGACCGCACCGTCGCCGACGACGATGGCCGTATCTCCGGCTTCGACACCAGCGCTTATCGCGGCGTGGTGGCCGGTACACATCACGTCGGTCAGCGGGAGAAGCGACTCCAGAACGTCCTCGTCGTCGGCGTAGCGGTCGGGCACCCGGACCAGCGTCCCGTCGGCGTGTGGCGTGCGGACCACCTCGGCCTGTGCGCCGTCTTGCTCGCCGGCCCAGGTGTCGCCGTCGACACAGGAGGTCTGGAGGCCCTTCCGGCAGAACTCGCATTCGCCACAGCTAATCGAGAACGGTGCGAGCACGCGGTCGCCTGGCTGGACGCTCGTCACGTCCGCGCCGACTTCCTCGACGATACCCATCGGCTCGTGGCCGACCGGGGCGCCCTCGTCGTAGTCACGGTGGCCACGATAAAACCAGAGGTCAGAGCCACAGACCGCGGTGTGGGTGACCCGAACGACGGCGTCGGTCGGCACCTCGATTTCGGGGTCCGGTCGCTCCTCGATGCGAATATCGCGCTCGCCACGGAACACAGCAGCGTCCATAGCTGGGATTGTGCTGCCGGGCGGAAAAGCGCACAGTTCCCCGTCAGTCTGGCACTCTCGGTGTGTTTCCGGCCAGCAGACGACTGGGCGTTGTCGCCACATCCCGGTCCGCCAGCACCGATTTGCGTCGATTGTCGAAGGGGGCTTCGATACACTTTTCTGGCGGCTGTGTGTCGATTCTGCCGATGACACGGGGGCCACGCGAGGAACTTGCAGAAAAGATTGCCGGCGAAGTCACGCTCAGCGACGACCCTGGGGCCACGTTGCGCAAGTGGCGGACGGACTTCGAAATCGCACAGACGGACCTGGCGTCGAAACTGGACGTCTCGCCGTCGGTCGTCTCCGATTACGAGAGCGGCCGCCGGGAGAATCCCGGCATCGGCGTCATCGGCCGGGTCGTCGACGCCCTGCTCGATATCGACGAAACGCGAGGTGGGACACACATCCGACAATACGCTCGCGTCCTCTCGGCGGGGTTCGACAGCGACGTCATCTACGACCTCAGGGAGTACCAGGCGAACATCCCGCTAGAGCGGTACTACGACGCCGTCGGCGCGACGGAACTGGTCCGGGGCGACCGCGACACCGTCGCCGGACACACCGTCATCAACTCCATCAAAGCCATCCAGCGCCTCTCGTCGGACGAATTTTACACTCTCTACGGGCAGAGCACGAACCGCGCGCTCGTCTTCACGAACGTCACCCGCGGCGAATCGCCGCTGGTCGCGCTCCGGGTGGTCAAACCGACGCCGAACGCCGTCGTCTTGCACGGTCTCTCCGAGGACGACGTCTGGGAACACGCCGCGGACCTGGCCCGCATCGACGGATTCTCGCTTGCCGTGACGGACCTGCCACTCGACGAGGTGCTCGACGGCCTCCACGGACTACCATAGCCGACCCTCACGCGCGGGGGAGTGTGATAGTCACGATGGTGCCCTCGGGTTCGTTGTCGTCGACGCGAACGACGCCGTCGTATTTCTCGACCAGCGTGTTGACCAGATAGAGGCCGATACCGGTCCCCTCGCTTTCCAATCCTTTCTCGTCCTTGCCGAAGATTGCCGTTTTCTGTTCGTCCGGAATCCCAGGCCCGTTGTCGCTGACGGCCACACGGACCGTCTCGTCGGCGACGTCGACCGAAATCGCCACCTCCGGGACGTCCTTGTCGTTGTGCTGGATGGCGTTTTTGATGACGTTCCGGAACACCGACGCGAGCATCTGGTCGGCGCTGACGGTGACGCTCGGAATCTGCCCGTCGACGCTGACGATGGCATCGGCGTAGCTCGTCCGGATATCGTCTATCTGTGCCAACAACGTCTGTTTGAGCGGCGTCGGCTCCGTGCTCTGGTCGGTCTGGAGCATCGTCCCCGCGAGGTCACGGGCACTGCGCGTGAGTTCGACGGCGTTCTCCGCGTTGTTGAGGATCCGCTCGACGTACTCGCGGTCGTCCTCGCTGACGCGGGTCGCCAGCAGTTCCGCGTAACTGGCGACCACCTGCAGGTCGTTGCGGATGTCGTGGCGCACGATTTCGTTGAGAAGTTCCAGCCCGTCGCGCTGCTGTTCGAGTCGGGTCTCGTAGGCTTTCTGCTCGGTGACGTTGCGTGTCGCTCCGACTATCTGGACGACCTCTCCGTCGACGATGACCGGTGCAATCCGCGAATCCCAGTACGAATCCGGCTCGGGAACATCGAGCTGTTCGACGTAGGAGATGGGTTCTTCGCGCTCGACGCAGTCGTCGTAGCGTTCCGTGACTTCGTCCCCGTCGTCGCCGAAGATTTCTCCGGGCGTCTTGCCACGGACCGCTTCGACTGAAAGTCCCGTCAGCGATTCGTAGGCGGGATTTACCCGTTCGAACCGATACTCGTCGTTCTCGCGGTCGACGTTGACGACGAAGAAGGCATCCTGTGCGTTCCTGAACAGTGCCTCTGCCTGCTCTGCCTTTCGGCTCTGGGTCCGGAGTTGCCGCGCTTTGGCCCGTTCCGAGAGGACAGTCTCCGCACTGCTGGCGAGGAGCTTCGCCACGCGGACGTCCTCATCGTCGAAGGCACCGACTGTCGTCGACGAGAGGATGAACACGCCGTGTTCACCCAGCGGAATGAGCAGTTCACTCCGCAACTCGGTGTCTTCGTTGTAGATTCCACTGGCCTCGCGAATGTCGTCGTAGTGGCGCGTCTCGCCGGTCTGGTACACCTCCCACGCGATGCCTTCGTCCAGCCACGGCAGCTCTCCCAGGAGCTCTCTGCCCCGCGAGGAGACTGCCGTCGGGGCGAGTGCATCTTCTTTCTCGTCGTAGAGGTGGACGCCATTGGCCTCCAGGTCGAGAATCTCCGCGGCAGTAGTCGACGTTCGCTCTGCTACCTCCGTGGCTGATTCTGCGGTGACTAGCTTCCGTGTGGCGTCGTGGAGCCGTCTGAGTTGCTCTTCGCGCTCTTTTTGTTCGGTCACGTCACGGAACGTGATGACGAGGCCGTCCTCGTTTGGGTGGAGGCGTGCCTCGAACCACTGGTCGCGTTCCTCGCTGTACCGCTCGTACGAGGTCTCTTCGCCGGTCTCTCTTGCCTCTTGGATACGCTCTGCCACGATGCTGTCTTCGGCCTCGGGAAACAGGTCCCAGATGTGCGCGCCGACGATGTCGTCGTACTCCTCGTCGAGCAGATACTGTGCCCGCTCGTTGGCGTACGTGTACACGAGATTCTCGTCGAGAGCGAGTACCCCATCAGAAATACGCTCCAGAATCTCGCTCTGTTGGGTCCCGCTGCTGTCCATACACTCCTTTCGAGTGCCAGGGCAATACAACTTCCCCGCGAGCGACCCGATAATGTCAGCGTCCCGCCGTCGACAATACCGGTCGGCAGCGAGTGGCGCCCTATTCGACGTAGGTGTACTTGCGCTCGCCCATCCGACCCCAGCCGTCGAAGGCGAACTCGCCGTCGGGCGTGGTCCGCGGTTCGATGTCCGTCTCGGCGTCGTGGTTGTGCACGTCGTGAATCTCCTCGTACTCGTCGAAGGAGAGGTCGTACCGCGCGTCGATTTGCTCGTTGATGGTCAGCGCGCTGATTTCCTCTTCCCACCCGTCCTGGATGGTTTCGGCGTGAATCTCCGCCTGTGCGCCGCTGCCGTACGAGCCGACCAGAAGCTCCTTGCCGGTGATGTCCCAGCCCTCGTCGAGGGCACGGATGAGCCCGGAGACGCGGGCGATGTGGACCGACCCGGTGTACCAGTTGCCGACCTCACGCGAGATGTCGAGCGTCGGGTCGACGGTCCGCTCGTACCAGTCGAGGTAGTGGTCGGTCTCGGTGAGCGAATCGGTGTACTCTTTGATTGCTTCGAAGTACTCGTCTTCGCCGTCGAAGGCCTCTTTGCGTGGCTGGCGGCCGATTTCGTCGGCCAGTTGCTCTTCGACGTCGGTCCCGCGGATACAGTGTCGATACCCCAGTCCAGCGGCCTTTCGGACCATCCCTGGGAACGGCGTGTGGAACGGAATGAAGGCGAAGTTGTCGGGGTGGGTGTCACCGCCTGCCGCCTCGAAGTCCTCCAGCGCTTCGCGCATCCGCGCGAGATACACCTGCACCGAGCGTTTGCCGTCGACGCTCGGGAACTGCTGGTTGGGCTTCAGGAAGTCCGTCTCGTCGGCGCTGCCGTAGCCCTGTTCGGTGCTGAACGCCACGACATCGGGGTCTTCGTCGATGAGCATTGCGACGGCACCGGCACCCTGGGTCGCCTCGCCGGGGTCGTCGCGGGCGTACAGCGCGGTGTCGGTCGCGATGACCAGCGCCGCGCGGTCGCGATTTCGGCCGGCGCGAATCCAGTTGTAGGCGTCGTCGAGTGCCTGCGTCCCGGAGATACACGCGAACTTCCGCTCGCCCTTGTTGGCGTGGTGGAAGTCGTCGTCGTAGACCTGTTCCAGACAGCCCGCGACGTACGTCGAAACCGGCTTCGAGTGGTCGAAGGCGCTCTCGGTGGCCACGTCGATACGGCCGATGTCCTCCGGCTCGAGGCCTTTCCGCTCCATCAAGTCGTGGCTGGCGTTTGCCGCCATCGTCACGATGTCCTCGTAGACGTCCGGCAGCGAGGAGGCGTACAGTCCCAGCCCCTTCGTGAACTTGCCCGGCTCTTCGCCCTGTGCCGGCGCGAACGTCTCCGCGAGGTCCAGTTGTAGCTTCCCTGTCCAGACTTCGATGCCGTCGATACCTACGTCTGTCATATACGTGAATGTCTCCGAGGAGGTATAAGGGCCTGTCGACTAATTGTTCGTTGATTGTCGATGTGCCGCACCTGAATCCGTTTGTATAACAGACGTTCTATCAATATATCGTTGTTTCTGTATAGTGGATACCAGTGAAAACGGCGATCTGGCGCGGGCGTATGTTCGAATTCATTTTCGCATCGCTTCACACCCGCGCTACTGGTTTTTGAAGTAGAACTTTTGATCTGTCGTATTCTTAAGTCCTAACGTCACAACCAAATCTGAATTCGATTTGGTATTGACTCGTTTTAGATCAAACTTCAAAGCCTTACCATTCTGCTTCTTCTCTATCCTCTTTATAAGGACACTTGTGGTTTGATCAGTATTTATCCTCGCCTCTACATCCAGGATGTGTTTTGTTCCATCAGCTGCATATGGACCACTGTCTGCGCTGTCTGCAGAATCGATCTTCACTTCGGAACCCCCTTCATTATCGATTTGTGAATCTTTTTTGATATTGCTCGCATCAACAGCGAATTCGGTAACAGTTACTGACTCACTGTTGTTGTTCTTTACAGTGAAATTAAGTTCACCCTCCGTCCCTGTGGTTAGTTCTTGGAACTCTAGCGCCTGCCCTGCTGACCCACCGACGATGTCTGAGTCATTCCCAGTTCTATTCGTACTATCACCGACTTTGACCAGCACGTAGAGCGGACTTTCCCCGGCGGTATTGTTATTATCATTAAGCGTCTCTGTCGTTGTCGACCCGTCGTAGTTTGCCAACGAGACGTTATCGAGTTCTGTCGTCTGACTGCTACTGTTGTACAGGTACGCGGTGTAGTTCGTGATGTCTCCGTCGGGGTCACTCGCCTCGAAGGTCACGTCGACGGTGTATTTGCCACTACTACCCGTCTCCGAGATACTCGTTGACGTAATCGTCACACTCGGCGGACTTTGACCTCCGACCGAGACAACCTGACTCGTCCGACGTGTCGCACCGTCGTTGTCAGTCACGTCCAACTGGACTATGTAGTCGCCTGCTGACGCGTAGCTGTGATTCGTCGTCTCGCCATTGCTCGTGTTTCCGTCATCGAATTCCCACTCGTAGCTGGCAATGTCTCCGTCGGGGTCACTCGAACCGCTTGCATCGAACGAGATGTTCTCTCCAGGGTCGGGGTTCGAGGGCGTGTACGTGAAACTGGCCGTGGGGATTCTGTTGTAGACCGTCACCGTCTTCGTCCGGTTTGCGATGCGGCCGTCGTCAGCCGTCACGGTGAGCGTGACCGGGTAATCCTCGTCGTCGGAGAAGTTGTACTCGACGGTTTCGCCAGTCTTGTCGGTCGTCCCATTGTTGCTGAAGTCCCACTCGTAGCTGTTGAGTGTGCTACCCTTGACCGTGCTGTCGCTTGCGTCGAACGTGACCGTGTCAGTCGATGTGGGGTTGTTCGGCGTGTACGAGAACCGAGCGGCGATGGTCACCGTAATCGGGACGGTGTCCCTGGCGACGATGGCGTTCGACGGCGTGTGGACGACCAGCACCTCCATGCGCTCTCCGCTGATGCCGTGTGTCCGTTGCCACTTGTTGCCGGGCGTGAACCGTGTCCCGTCAGACCCAGTCACTTCTGTGAACGACTCGAGCGAATACCGGACCGTCGAATCGCCCCGCAAGATAATGTCTACGTCGGCTGCGTTGAGGTCGTTTCCGCCGGTGTGTTCTATCGTAATGTTCTGTGTCGTGGCGTTTGCGTCGATGTCCAGAAGCGGCGCACTCGTGGTCTGGGAGCTGACGTTGGTTACCATCACGAAGCCGGCGACCACCGCAACGACGACGATGACACCCGTGAGTAAGACCACACCAATCGTCTCGGACTGTCCACGGGTGTTCGGTGTCATTCCAGATTATCTCCGTCCTGTTCGCTCCTCATGATGCTGGCACGATATACAGTGCGCTCTCGCCCGTCTCCAGCTGGAAGCTAACTACGAACCAGGACTGTCCGCCTCCATTGGCGTCGAACTCAAACACGACGTCTGTCTCCGAACCGCCCCCTTGGAGTTCGATCTTTGGGGTAAAGCTCTCGTAGTCGCCCCTAATATCGAGACTCGCGCGCCGAGCGTTATTGGTGCTATCTACGTACACGTCAGCGGAGGTCGGCTTGCTCCCTTTTCCCGAGCCTGTATTCCTGTAGAAGTCAATCCGGGCCTCGGTGAAATTATTCGTCGCACCGGTGTTGTTGAAAGTCACTGTGACCGTCGACCCGCTCGCGGAGGAATCAGTCAGTCGAATATCTCCTGGATTGGCCGGGGTAATATCATCCCGGTCGGACCCTCTCTCACCAGACTGTGGCGCCTCGCCCAGTCCGACAGGACTGCAGTTGACTGTGTACTCGCCACTCAAAGTGAGCGTCAGATTCCCGTTGCTGACGGTGATATTCCCGGGGTCGACTTCTCCTTCGAGTGCCGTCTCCCACCGGTCTCGTGACAGTTCGGTCGGTATTGTGACGTTCAAGTCATTCTTCTGTGAGCTAGTGAGGAGGCCAGCTTTTGACTCTATTGCCACCGTATCTCCCCCTCCCTTGTTCAACGACCCACTTAGCGGAGTTATCTGGATGGTGTCACCTTGTACCAGTTGCTGGCTCGTCATCAGTACGGAGTCGTCGCTGAACTGGTGATAGAGCAGCGAGTTCTCGTATCGAATCGTCCCCGCGCTGTCGTATACTGAGTAGCTGGGATTGTACTCGATAAACCGTGTCTGGATGTCGGTCCCCGGACAGACATCTGTCGTGATGTCGTTGCCGTTCTGTTCGATGACGATAGGCCGAGGCTCAGTGGTAGACAACGACCCGCTCGGTGGTGATGGATTCAGCGCGAGCAACCGGGCTGGGAATTCGGTCCCGAGTTCGACCGTTGCGTACCCGTCCTCGCCGGTCGTTTTCGTCTCCAGAATCGTGTTTCGCAACTCGACCATGTCGCCCTCGACTCGCTGGTTGTGGTTGAACTCGACCTCTCTGTTCTGATTCGGGACGACGAACGCCTGGTAGGTCGTAAACAGAATAATAAGAACGCCAAAGAGGAGCACCGCTCCAATCTGGATAGATTGCCCTCTCCCGTCACCCGTCAGGTCCATTACGAACCTCTTACCTCCCGCGCGGTTAAAAGCCTCCGGGCGGCCGTCTCCGTGAGCTTACTCGGCGTCGTCTTCCTCGACGACTTCGGGGTCGCTCATCGCCGTCTGCAGACTGTCGAGGCCGTTGACCCATTCGGCGACGAAGCCAAATTCGAGGTCCTCGCTCATCCCCATGTCCATCTCCTCGCCGTCGATGACGAGCGTGCCGGCCTGGACACAGTACCCCAGCGCGGCGTCCATGTCCTCTTCGGCCTCGGCGTCGGCGGCGGCCTGGACGTACTCCTCGATTGTGCCTTCGTCGGCGGGTCCGCCCGCGATGAACTCTTCGGCGGCGTAGAAGACACACATCAGCGACGTCTGGACGCCGTCGACGAGCATCGCCTTCTCCTCGTTCTCGAAGTCCAACTCCGCGAGGACAATCTGCTCGATGTCCTCGATTTCGGACAGTGCGCGCTCCTCGTCGAGCTCGCCGTCCTCGTAGTCGGTGATGATTTTCGCCACCGCGATTGCGGTGTCATCCTGGAGATTCAACAGCAGGCGCGCCGAATCTTCGTCTTCGGCGTCGATGTCTTCCTCGCGGATGCGACCCAACCAGTTCTGCCAGCGTTCCTCTGTGTAGTATTCCCCCGGGGGGTTGCTCATATGCTCCCGTACGTGCCTCGGGGGTTATGACTTTCGAACACCCGCTTTTTCCTCTCGCTGTGCGTTTTCCATCTCAGTATCCGCCGGCACGTCCGTCCCGCTGTGGTTGACTCCCGCCTCGTCGCAAGCGCGAGTGCCCGTCCGGTCTCCGGGCAGTCACTCGTCGATGTCGGCGTACATGCGCGTCAGACCACACTCCGAACAGACGTAGGCCTGCCCGTCGTAGCGCTGTTTCACGCCCAGTTTCCCCAGAATCCCCTCCTTGTTCTCCTCGGAGAGAAACTGGAGTCGATGCCCGCCGCTGGTCTGGACCGTCATCTCCTCCATCGTCACGCCACAGTCAGGACACCGCGGGTCGGTGACCATCGATCACTCCTCCGTCAAGGTCGCCTCGGTGTCGATACCGTACACGCGGGCGGGCGTCTCGACGTGGGCGCGGGACATCGCGTCCTCGTATCCCTCTTCGACCAGCCACTCGACGCGTTTGGGTACCGTCTTGGGGCCGAGCACCGCGCCGGGCCGGTCCGGGTCGTCGATGAAGTCGGTCTCCATCAGGAACGGGTCCTCGCGCTGACAGGCCGTTTCCAGTTCCTCCTTGTTCGAGAGAACACTCGCAATCGGTCCCTCGACGTGGCTCCCCGAGAAGTGCTTGACCACGCGCTCGCGCGGGAGGCCACAGTCTTCGGCCCACTCAACCACCTCGGTGAAGTCCTCGCCACCTTCGGTGTGGAGCTGGACGGCACACCCGACTTCCGCGGCGAGTTCGAAGGCGTGTCGCATCACGTCGTTGGAGGCCTCCCACACGTCTTCGTCGACGTCATAGTGGGGACGCCCGCTCTTGATTGCGAGTGCGGGTCCGTCGGCGACGAACTCCGCGGCGACGTCGAGTCCGGTTTGCATCAGGTCACGGGCCTCCGTGGGCGTGTAGCCCCGGTCGAGTAACTGCGAGATGAGCGCGGGATGGACACCGAGGACCGGCCAGGCGCGGCCGGGGAGGATGTCACTGGCGCGTTCGGTCACGTCCACCGTAATCTCGAACGTCTCCCGGAACCCGTCTGCGTCGTCGACCTCGCCGACGAGATGCCAGGAGGGCTTGTTGAGTACGAGCAGGTGGGTGCCGCCGCGGTTGGCGAAATCTTCGGCGGCGTCGACGCCCCGGCCGTTGACGGGGTCCAGATGGAGGTGATTGTCCAGGATTGGCTCGAACATACCGGGCGTGCGGTCCGGTGGCGCAAAAACAGTTCGTCTCGTTACTCGTCCATCGTAATCGCGTGCTGGGCGGCGTTGCGGAGCGCGTCCGAGCGCCCGTAGGACCCGGGAGCGAGCGCCACTGTCCGCAGTCCTTCCTCGGCCGCTCGCTCGACGACGGGCTTGAAGTCGGCGTCGCGGGACGCAATCACGAGCACGTCGATGGTCTGTTCGGTCGCGGCTGCCGTCGCGTCCACGGCCAACCGGACGTCGACGTCGCCGCTCGTGGTCACCACGTCGAATCCGCGCGACTCGGCGGCCTGGATGAGCTCCGGTGTCGCGTGTTCGTCCAGATACAGGCGAGTGAGCGCGAGCGCTCCCTCCGACTCGGCGATAGCGCGCAGTTCGTCCAAGTCGACGTCGAACTCTGCGCGGAGGACGTTCGGCCCGTCGACGAACAACCCCACCCGTTTCGTCTCGTCCCCGAAGAGGCCGCCGAGCAGTTCCATACCGATATGTTTGCTACCCCGGGGTTTAGCGCTGACGACTGGCGCGTTCGGGGCCATCGTCGGTTGATATCATGGCCATTGCGTGGTCGGTTGCCCCACCGAGAGAAATAATGGGTATTTGACACCACCCGAATCGTTCCTGGTCGGGTATTCTCAGGAAGTTAGAACGCCTCGGACGTTTTACGGCAACAATTCCGTTGAGAGGAACTATGACCGACTCGACCGGCGCGGAGGGGACGCGGGTCGTCCGGAACCCGTACGTCGTCGTGGGGGCCACAATCGTCGCCGTGACGCTTCTGGGACTCGCCGTCGCGACCAATCCATTCTCCGCCGCCGTCGCACAATCGCTGTTGCCGCTCTTTCTCGGGTCGATGCTGATTGTCTACGGCGTTGGCAACGACGACCCTGTCTCCCGGCAACACCGGTCGCTGCTGGCCCGGTGGATTGCTGCCGGCGTCGCCACCTTCACACTCGTCGGCGTCCTGTTTTTCGTACTCTCCGTGCTGTTCGAGACGGCGTACCTGCTCGCTGTCATCGGCTCGCTGGCGACCGGTGCCGTGCTCGGGGCGGTTATCGGCACCTACGCAATCCGCCTGCGCCGGGCCAACGAGCAACTGTCGACACAGAACGAGCGCCTAGAGGAGTTTGCGGCCATCGTCAGCCACGACGTCCGGAATCCGCTCAACGTCGCATCGGGAATGGTCGAACTGGCCGACGGTGACGATGAGAAACTCGACCGGGCCGCCAGCGCGCTCGAACGGATAGACCGCATCATCGACGACGTCCTCATGCTGACCCGGGGGACGACCGATATCGAGCCGACCACTCTCGCGCTCGATGACGTGGCACTGCAGGCCTGGGAGACCGTCGACGCACCCGAGGCGACGCTCACCATCGACGGCCGACACCACTTCGACGGTGACAGACATCTCACGCGGCAACTGCTCGAGAACCTCTTCCGGAACAGCGTCGACCACGGTGACGAGGACGTGACTATTCGGGTCGGGCCGACCGCTTCTGACGACCGACCGGCGGACGAACCGAGTGGATTCTACGTCGCAGACGACGGCCCCGGTATCCCGCCCGAAGACCGCGAGGAAATCTTCGAGACGGGCTACTCCGGCGGCGATGGCACCGGACTCGGACTCCACGTCGTCCAGCGCATCTGTGACGTCCACGGCTGGACTATCGCCGTCGACGAGAGCCGTTCGGGTGGCGCCCGCTTCGAGATTACCGCGACCGAAACGTCGAACCAGTCACCTGCCCGTCCGGAACGAGTCGCTCAGACTCACTGAAGTCGCCGAGCCGTTTCTCGACTCGTCGCTCGAAAGCATCCCTGACTCTCCTACAGAGCTGTCTCTGGGTCCAGTGTCAGCGGCGCCCGCTCTATTTACTATCGTGGCATAGAGTTTACCAGCGCCGCCAGCTCGCACGCGGACGCTCTGAGCCGAAAGCGTATGTGGGGCGGGTGCGAGACGTTCGGTATGACCCTACGGACGCCACCTTTGCGTGACACACACGCCGACCACGGCGGGCAGTTCACCGACTTCGGTGGGTGGGAGATGCCCGTCGAGTTCGACTCGATTCGCGCTGAACACACCGCAGTCCGCGAGTCGGCTGGCAAATTCGACGTTTCACATATGGGCGAGATAGCAGTCTCCGGGCCGGACGCCGCTCGGCTCTGCCAGCGGTTGACGACCAACGACGTCCTCGCACTGGACCCCGGTGAAGCACAGTACGCTGCCATCACCGACGAGGACGGCATCATCCTCGACGACACCGTCGTCTACAACCTCCCCGCGAGCGCGGACGCGGACTATCTGTTTATCCCCAACGCGGGCCACGACAGCGAGATGTACGACCGCTGGGTCACCCATCGCGACCAGTGGGAACTGGACGCAACCGTAACCAACCGAACCGAGGAGTACGCCATGATTGCCGTGCAGGGGCCGGACGCGCCGGCACTGCTGGCGGCCAAAACCGATGTCGACCTGCCCGAGATGGACCGATTCGATATTGAACGTGGGGTCGTCGCCGGCGTCGAGTCGCTCGTCGCCCGGACCGGCTACACCGGCGAGAAGGGATTCGAGGTGCTCTGTCCGTGGGACAGCGCCGAGACAGTCTGGGACGCACTGGACTGTCAGCCCTGCGGGCTGGGCGCTCGGGATACCCTGCGCGTCGAGATGGGCTTTCTCCTCTCGGGCCAGGACTTCAATCCCGAGACAAACCCCCGCAATCCCTTCGAGGCCGGCATCGGCTTCGCCGTGAAACTCGACACCGAGTTCGTCGGCCGTGATACCCTCGAAGGAATCGATACTGAAGGGCCAGCCGAGCGTCTTGTCGGCCTCCAACTCATCGACCGGGGCGTTCCCCGTCACGGCTACGAGGTGACCACTCCCGACGGGGACCCACTCGGGGAAGTCACCAGCGGGACGATGAGTCCGACGCTGGGCGAACCGATTGCGCTCGCCTATCTGCCGGCAGCCTACACCGAGCCCGACCGGACCGTGCGGGTCCTCATCCGCGGCGAACCGAAGAAGGCACGTACCACCACGACACCATTCCTCTCATGAGCTTCGAGATACCCGAGGACCTGCGTTACCTCGACTCCCACGAGTGGGCGCGCGAGGAAGACGGAATCGTCCGCGTCGGCATCAGCGACTTCGCACAGGACGAACTCGGTGACGTCGTCTTCGTGGAACTGCCAGACGAGGGCGACCAGCTGGACCGCGAAGAGTCGTTCGGTGTCGTCGAATCCATCAAAGCGGTTTCGGACATCTACGCCCCGCTTGCGGGAACGGTTACGGAGACAAACGACGACCTGCTCGACCAGCCCGAACTGGTTAACGACGACCCCTACGGCGACGGCTGGATGCTGGCTATCGACCCCAACGAGTCACTGGACCATCTGCTCTCCTCTGACGAGTACGCCGAGCAAATCGAGTGAGACGGCTGTTCTTTCCGATTTTACGTGTACAGCGGTAGCACCTGAATTATCTCGGTAAATTGTATGCCAATATATCGAAATCAGTCGATGTCTGCCGAAACTGGGTGAGTCGAAAGCGACTCTTGGCGAGTAGCGCACCCGAAAACGTTGTGTAGCGGCCTGTCCAAGTGCGGTCAAGAGATTCATGAGCGGAGACAATCGGGGGAGTCCGTACGCCCCTCACACCGCGACAGAGCGGGCGGCGATGCTCGAAGCCGTCGGCGTCGACAGCGAGGCCGACCTGTTCGATATCCCGGACCCCGTCGCCTTTGACGGCGAGTTCGGTATCGACGCCCGGAGTGAACAGGCTGTCCGTCGGGAGGTGGGGACGGAACTTGGCCGCAACGCCGACCTCGTGGAGTTTCTCGGGCGGGGCCACTACGACCACTACGTCCCGTCGCTGGTCGACCACCTGGCCGACCGCCAGGAGTTTCTGACCTCCTACACCCAGTACCAGCCCGAAATCGCCCAGGGATTCCTGCAGGCACTCTTTGAGTATCAGTCGATGCTGGTCGAGTTGACCGGTCTCGAAGTCGCCAACTGCTCTGTCTACGATGCGGCGACGGCGCTGGGGGAGGCGGCGACCCTCGCCGCGCGCGTCCGCGACGTGGACGGCTCGCGCGTACTCGTGCCCGAACACGTCCGCGAGGAGAAACGCTCCGTGTTGGAAAATTACGCCGACGGCGTCGACCTGACCGTCGAGACATATCCGATGGACGACGGCTGTGTCGACGTCGACGCACTCGCAGACAGTGCCGGCGAAGAGACCCTGCTGGTCTACGCCGAGACGCCGACGGTCCGGGGCGTCGTGGAGGAACACCTCGATACCATCGGCGAGATTGCCGACGACGCCGGCGCGCTGTTCTGTCTCGGCACCGACCCCGTCGCGCTCGCGTTGCTCGAACGCCCAGTCGATGTCGGCGCGGACGTGGTAGTCGGCGACGCCGCGACGCTGGGCCTCGGGACGGCCTACGGGATGGGACTTGGACTCTTCGTCACCCGCGAGGAGTATCTCCGGCAGGTCCCCGGTCGACTCGTCGGTGCGGGCGAGGACAGCACGGAGCGGCGCGCGTACACGCTCACACTGCAGACGCGCGAACAGCACATCCGCCGGGAGCGGGCCACGAGCAACATTTGTACGAACCAGGCGTGGGTCGCGCTTCGGACCGCGATGCACGTCACCATGCTCGGTCCCGACGGTCTGGTCGAACTCGCCGAAGAGTCGGTCCGGCGGGCACGCGACACGGCCGCACGGCTGGACGAGATTGTCGGTATCGAGGCACCGGTCCACGACTGCCACCACTTCCGGGAGTTCGTCGCACGCACCGAGCAGCCGGCAGGTGCCATCGCCGCCGACCTCGCAGACGAAGGTTATGCCGTCCACGCTATCGACGACCACCTCCTCCAGGTCTGTGTGACCGAGACGAACGAACACGCCGTCGATGGGCTGGTCGCCGCCGTCGAGGAGGTGGCACGATGAGCTACGAACAGGCTCGCTGGGCCGAGGACGACCGCTACGAACCGCTCCTCTCGGAGAAAGACACGACGACAGTCGAGGTGAGCGACGACGGGCCGCTTCCCGAGGACCTGACTCGCGACTCCGTCGAACTCCCGGCACTCGAGGAACCGGAACTGGCCCGGCACTACACGCGACTCTCGCAGATGAACTACGGCGTCGAGAGCGGCCCCTTCCCGCTTGGGTCGTGTACGATGAAGTACAACCCGAAGTTCACGGAGGACCTGGCTGCCCTGCCCAGTGCCGGGGTCCACCCGGACCGCGACGAGCGGACGGTTCAGGGACTGCTCGGTGTCATGCAGGGACTCCAGGACTACCTGGCGCGCATCGGCGGGATGGACGCGGTGACGCTGCAGCCACCGGCGGGCGCCGCAGGCGAGTTTGCGGGCGTCCTCGTCGCCAAAGCCTACCACGACCACAACGGCGAGGACCGATCGGAAATCGTGGTTCCGGACAGCGCTCACGGAACCAACTTCGCGAGTGCGGCGATGGCCGGCTTCGACGTGGTGGAGTTGCCGAGTGCCGAGGACGGCCGCGTCGACCTCGACGCACTCGAAGCGGCGGTCTCGGAGGAGACGGCGGCGCTGATGCTCACCAACCCCAACACGCTCGGGCTCTTCGAGCGGGACATCGAAGAGATTGCAGACATAGTTCACGACGCCGGCGGACTCCTCTACTACGACGGGGCGAACCTCAACGCACTGCTCGGGCAGGCCCGGCCCGGCGACATGGGATTCGACATCATGCACTACAACGTCCACAAGACGTTCGCGACGCCACACGGCGGTGGCGGTCCCGGTGCCGGACCGGTCGGTGTCGTCTCCGACCTCGCGCCGTTCTTGCCCGCACCACGCGTCCGGGAGACCGACGACGGTGGCTACGAGCGGTTCGACCCCGCCCACACCATCGGCAAGGTCCACGGCTTCGAGGGCAACTGGCTGGTGCTCCTGAAGACGTACGCGTACATCGCCCGGCTGGGCGATTCGGGGCTGGCCGACGCCAGCGCGAAGGCGGTGTTGAACGCGAACTATCTGGCCGAGCAAATCGAGTACGACGTGCCTTTTGGTCCCTTCCACCACGAGTTCGTCGCCAGCGCCGGTGACCAGGATGCCGCCGACGTGGCAAAGCGCATGCTCGATTACGGCGTCCACCCGCCGACGACGAAGTGGCCCGAAATCGTCCCGGAAGCGCTGATGACCGAACCGACCGAAATCGAGGGCAAGCGAACGCTCGACCAGCTGGCGACGGCGTTCAACGCTGTCGCTGGCGAGGACGACGCCACACTCGAAGCCGCACCCGAGGCGACCGCGGCCCGCCGAATCGACCAGGTGGCCGCAGCGCGAACGCCGCAACTCTCCTGGCAGGCGCTGGACGACGAGTAAAGGACGTTCGGCGCTCCCGACTGTTACTCGACGACGTCGACGATGCGGTTCGCAAGGTCCGTATAGTGGTCGGTGCCCGCGCCTTTCTCTATGAAACCGGTGACGCCGGCACTTTCGGCTCGCTCGACCGTTTCCTCGTCAGCGGCGGCAGTCAGCAAAAAGAACGGGAGGTCGCCGGTCCGGTCGCGGACGGCCTCGAACAGTTCAAGGCCGTCCATCCCGGGCATCCGGTAGTCGCTGACGACACAGTCGATGTCCTCGTCGAAGATGCGGTCGACGGCGTCGCTGGCGCTCTGCTCGGTCAGGACCGTCAGAGTGGCCGATTCACGCTCGAGGAACGTCTCCGTCAGTTCGAGTACATCGCGGTCTTCGTCGACGACGAGTACCCGGATGTCATCATCCATCACCGATCACGCGGTACTCGTGTCGACAGCCCCGTCGATGCGCACGAATCCGTAGTCACACTCCGGACAGTCCCACTTGACTTTCCGACCGAGGTGCAGTTCCGTGCTTGCTATCTTCCAGAACGACCGTGTCTCGCCGCAGTTCGGACACTCGTGTTCCATTTCGAGGCTCATACGCACTCCTTCGGGCGCGTCTTAATTTAAATCTCCGGGTGTCGGTCGCGACCCCGGGCTGGGACGTTCCAGTCGTCCAGTGGACACACTGGTTCGAGTCCGATATGCATATTTGCCGTCAGACGGCCCCTGATATATGGCCGAGTACGGACTGGTGTCACTGGTTCCGCCCCTGCTGGCGATCGGACTCGCCATCGTCACACGGAAGGCGGTACTGTCGCTGTTCCTGGGAATCTGGGCCGGTGGAGTACTAGTCAGCGGTGGCCTGGGACTGGCACAGACCTTCGACTGGATTGTCGCCGCCGCGGCCGATGAGCTACACGTCCGCATCTTGCTGTTTACCCTGTTGCTCGGGTCGGGCGTCGGGATGGTCTGGCGACTCGGCGGGTCGCTGGCGCTGCGCAACTGGGCCTTAGAGCACCTCGACACGCCGCGGAAGGCCGGGCTGATCGCCTGGCTGCTCGGCCTGCTTTTGTTTTTCGACGACTACGCCAACACGGCCATCGTCGGGAGTACGATGAAAGACGTCTCCGACGGCCTGGCCGTCTCCCGGGAGAAACTCTCCTACATCGTCGACTCGACGGCGGCCCCGGTCGCGACGCTGGGCATCTCGTCGTGGGTAGCGTTCCAGCTCGGACTGATCGCCGACGCGTACGCGGAACTCGGCGTCGAGTCGGCCCCGCCGGCGTTCGAGGTGTTCCTGCGGTCGATTCCGTTCAACGCCTACGCCATCCTCGCGATCGCGATGGTCGCTATCGTCGTCGCGAGCGGCCGCGACTACGGGGAGATGCTCGACGCGGAGGCCCGCGCCCGGCAGACGGGTGCTGTCGTCCGGGACGGGGCGACGCCGATGCAGGACGTCGAGGGAACGCTCGGGACGCCAAGCGTGACCAACCCCCGGCTGCTCGCGTTCTTCGGGCCGGTTGCGGTCCTGATCGCGGTGACCGTCGGGGCCGCGCTCTGGACCGGTTACGAGCCGGGGGCCACGGCGTACGACGTGGTGACCGGCGCGGACTACGCGGCCGCGCTCACGTACGGGTCCTTTGCGATGGTGGGGTCGGGCTTTCTCCTGGGCAAGCTGTTCGATGTGATGACGCTCGGCGAACTGACGGACACGGTGATCGACGGCTTCGGTATCATGCTCACGGCGGTGTCGATTCTCGTCCTCGCCTGGGGGCTGGGCGAGGCCGTCGAGGCCCTGGGCACTGGGGCCTACGTCGCCGGCTACGCCGAGGCGGTCCTCGACCCGGCCGTGCTCCCGGTGGTGGTCCTGTTTATCGGGGCCTTTGTCGCCTTCTCGACGGGGACGTCGTGGGGGTCGATGGCTATCCTGACGCCCATCGTCGTCCCGGTCGCCTGGCGTCTCACCGGCGACCACACGCTCGTCGCGGCCGTCGTGGGCGCGGTCTTTTCCGGGTCGATATTCGGCGACCACACGTCGCCGATCTCCGATACGACCGTACTGTCGGCGACCTTTACCGGCGCCGATCTGATCGATCACGTCCGGACGCAGCTTTACTACGCCGTGACGGTGGCGGTCGTCGCAATCGCCGTCCTGCTCGCGTGGGGAGTCACCGGCATCACCCCGCTCGTGTGGCTCCCGTTCGGTGCCGTCGCGCTCGTCGTGCTGGTGTATGTCCTCTCGTCGCTGGACGCCGCACGCAAGGGGATCGACCCGGACGTCGCGGCCACGACTGGCGACCGCTCCCCCGACGACGCGGCGGAGCCGGCGGGTTCGGATGCTGATGGCTCGGCAGAGTCCTGACAGTCCCGACCCTGCTCGGCGACGCCGGGACGGGAACTACTGTTAAGAACTCGCCGCTCGAAAACTCCGGTATGGCCAGACGAACCACGCGGTGTGACGACTGTGGCTACCGGGTCCACTGGAACCCCGAGACGCGTGAAGGGCCGACGGTGTTTTTCGAGGAGGGGCTCTGTCCCAGCTGTGGCACGTCCTTCGAGGACCGCGCGCCCGTCTCGGCTCGCCGCGGCCGCAAGCGCCGGTGACCCCTGGCGTCCAGCCGCTGTGCCGCTTGCGGTAGCCATTTGTGCCACCCAGCCGACCGCCCGCGTATGCAGACTGTCATCCTCGCGGCGGGACAGGGAACCCGGATGCGGCCGCTGACCGACGGGACGCCAAAACCGATGTTACCTGTCGCCGACCGCCCGCTCGCGGCACACACCGCCGACGCAGCCGTCGAGGCGGGGACCGACGAACTCGTCTTCGTCGTGGGATACGAGGCCGACGCCGTCCGGGACTTCTTCGGAGCGGAGTACCGTGGCGTGCCGGTCACCTACGCTATTCAAGACCAGCAGCGCGGAACCGCCGACGCAGTTCGTGCCGCCCGCGACGCACTCGATGGGGATTTCGCCGTCCTCAACGGCGACAACCTCTACGACCCCGAGAGCGTGGCGGCGCTCTTTGCGGCCGGCCCGGCCATCGCCGCACAGGAAGTGTCGGACCCGACCAGCTACGGCGTCCTCTCGACTGACGGGACTCGGGTGACCGACATCGTCGAGAAGCCGGCGGACCCGCCGTCGAACCTGGCGAACGCCGGCGCGTACGTCTTCCCGGCGGTCGCACGCGAGTGGCTGGACGTGCCCGAATCCGAACGGGGCGAACACGAACTGACCGACGTCGTGGGACGAGTCGTCGACGAGTTCGACGTGACCGCCGTCGAACTGGAACGCTGGCTGGACGTCGGCCGGCCCTGGGAACTGCTCGAAGCAAACGAGTGGAAACTCGGCGACCTTTCTCGAGACATCCGCGGGGACGTGGCCGATGGCGCCGACCTCCGGGGTGCCGTCGTCGTCGAAGACGGCGCGACGGTCGAACCCGGCGTCGTCATCGAGGGACCGGCGCTCGTCCGGTCGGGCGCGTCGGTCGGGCCCAACGCCTACATTCGCGGTGCGACACTGCTCGGCGAGAACGTCCACGTCGGCCAGAGCGTCGAACTGAAGAACACGGTCGTCCGTGCGGGCACGAACGTCCCACACCTCTCGTATGTCGGCGACAGCGTCCTCGGGCAGGACGTGAACTTCGGCGCGGGAACGACGGTCGCGAACCTCCGTCACGACGACGAGGCGGTGGGCCTGACGGTCAAAGGCGAGCGCGTCTCGACTGGCCGGCGGAAGTTCGGCGTCGTCGTCGGCGACGGCGCGAAGACGGGAATCGACACCAACCTCAACGCCGGCGTCGTCCTCTCGACTGGCGCGACGACGAAACCGGGCGAGACAGTCACCCGGGACCGGTAACCGATTCGGCTGCCGTCCCGCGGTCCGGTCTGTGCAAGACAATCGTGAAGGTAAACCCTCGATATATGGGATTAAGTAGGGGCGTCCCGAGATTCGAACTAACATGGTTGACCCCACTTCGGACCTCGGCGAGGACGTCTCCGAGGAGGATGCCCCCGCGTGTGCGACCTGTGGCGTGACGATTCTGGACGACCCACGCCACCGCGTCATCACGTGGATAGACGACGGCCAGGTACAGAGCGCGCACTTCTGTGACGACGAATGCCGGATGGACTGGGACGGAACGGCCTGAGTCGCGGGTCAGGTTCCCCCCTCTGTTCTCCCGCGGTTTCGGTACCACTGTACTGGCGCGCCCACGACCAGCAGTGCCGACACGAGCGTTCCGAGCACCTGCAACTCCTGGAACCAGTAGGGGAGTGCCGGGACCACGGAGTGGGCGGCGACAGTCAGCGTCGACAGGACCGGGACGCCGCCGCCGACGGCATCCGCGACGGAACTGTTCTTGTAGGTATCCCGGCTTTCTGTGTCGTTCTCGCCGACGCGGTCGGCCTCGTAGGGGATTCGTTCGGTTTCGACACTCCATATGAGGTCCCCGTCTTCGTCGACTTCGACGAGGCGCTGGTTGCGCGTGTCCGTGACGAGCGTGTTCCCGTTGGCGAGTCTGTCCGCGTCGCGGGGCCAGCTAAACTCGATGCCTTGGGCTTCAGAGAGTGACCACACGGGTTCCCAGCGGCCGTTTGCGGTGCGGTGAAGTTCGACCACGCGGTCGTTGTCGCTGTCGGCGACCAGCACTGCGCCGTCGCCGAGCCACTGTGGGTTGTGCTGGTGGTTCAACACGTCCGGGTTGCCACACCGAATCTCACCGTCGCCGTCGTAATCGTTCAGATTTCCGTTTCTCGTACACGAGTTCTCGCCCTCGTCCGAGCGGTCCCCGTTGATGACTTCGACGACGCCGGCGCCGCGCTCGATGACGAGAATCTGGTTTGCGTTGCGCACCGAGAGCAGGAAGCGGTCGTCGCCGATGTAGTCGACGTCGTTGATGTGGAGCCAGTCGGTACGCGTGGGGTCCTCGGGCGCGTCGTAGAAGGAACTGGCCCGCCACTCCCACGTTGTCGACCCGTTCTCGACGACGAACAGCCGCTCCTGGTCCATGTCCGTGACAGCGACACTTCCGTCCGGGAGCGGTTTCGCAGCGTGGGACTCGCTGTTGGTAATCGACCGGACTGGAAAGCTGTACTCACTGACGACCGTCGGTTCGGGGTCGGGGTCGACGATGCGGTAGCCGGTGTGCGTACAGGGCGCGTCGTAGGGGCCACAGTCGGTGTAGCCACCCTCCGCGAATCCGACCATGACGCTCCCGTTGTCGAGGCGTGTGACTTCGAAGTTGCTGTCGGCGCTGTCCTCTTTCCACGCGACGTCGGTGCCGTTCAGGTGGTAGACACTGCCGTCCTCGTGGTAGCCGGGGCCGCCGCCGTGAGAGCCGACCAGCGTCTGTCGCGGTTCGCCGGCCGTGCTGTTGACCGCTGTTCCGTCCTGAATCGGTGGCGCGAGCGCGGCGCTTGCACCCACTGTCACGACTAGCAGACCGAGACCGGCAAGCAGGAACCACGACCAGGGGACCGTCGGGCGCATACCGATACATGCTCCCCAGACGGTATATGAGCGCTGTGGTCGGTTCGACACGAAAGACAGACACCCCTCGAAACCCAATAGGTCCTATGGCATTGAGTTCGCGCGGACTGTTCGCGCTGGTGTTGCTCGTCGGTGTTGCGGGGACCGGCATCTCCGTGCGACTCGTGAACGTGGCTGGCTACAGCACCCTCGGGTCGCTCATCTGGTTTCTTGGCTACGGGACGACTATCTTCCTGCTGTGGTACGGCTGGCTCCGCGAGATGGACATTACGGGGCAAAACGACCCCGACGACATCGCCGATGCAACTGAGACAAGCGAGACTGAGCGGACGGACTCCTGAGCGACACTCGTCGCGCTCCCTGCGCCACGCCGTGACGCTGTCGACGGTCTCGACCGACTCCTGTTCGCGCCGGAGTGGGACTGTGTCACCGAGAGTTCTGTTTGCCGTGCGGTAACATGTGAGAAGAGACCAAGCGACTTTTTGGTGGCGTAAAAACCGTTGGCGTGGGTGGAGATTACCCGCCTGCGGTGGCACGCAGCCGACTACCCGAGCAGTTGCCTGAAGTGCGCTGTCTCCTTGTCGGTTCCGGCGATGATGAGTCGGTCGCCGGACTCGACGCGGAAGTCTGGGCCGACGTTCGTCTGCACTTTCCCGTCGCGTTCGACGGCGATGACCGTACATCCGGTGCGCGTTCGGACGTCGGCGTCGGCGAGTGTCTGCCCGACCAGTCCCGGCGCCTCGGTTCGTCGGATGTTGACCTGGGTGTCCATCGAGATTACCGTCTCGTCGTCGAGCACTGCGGAGGCTGTCATCCGGCCAGCCACCTGCGCGAGCGAGAGGACGTAGTTGGCCCCCGCACGATACATCTTCTGGACGGCCTCCTCTTCTTCGGTCCGGGCGGCGATGTCCAGGTCGGTGTTCAAATCACGCATCACGAGCGTCGCAAACTCCGTCTCCGTGTCGTCGGGGATGGCGAGAATCACCGAGCGGGCGTCCTCGATACCGGCCTCTCTGAGGGCGTTCTCGTCGCTTGCCGTGCCGACCACGTCTACACCCGGCGCGTCGTTGAGATTCAATACTGTGTAGGGCTGGCCGTCGGCCGCGAGCGCCGAGGTGATGGCCTGCCCGACTTGCCCGTGGCCGACGACGAGTACCTCACCGCGCTCGAACTCCCGGACGGCCGATTTGGGGACCTGCTCGACCTGCTCTAGCTGGTGTTCACGACCGCTGACGAGCAGTACGGTCCCGGGTTTCAACGCCCGGTCGGGGTCGACCGGTGTCTGGAACTCGCCGCCGAACCACGCGCCGATGACGTTGACGCCGGTCCGTTCTCGCAGCCCCGAGGTCGCCAGTGTCGTCTCCGCGAGCGGACTGCCGTGGTGGACCAGCAACTCCGCGATTTCGAAGTCCTCTCCGACTTCGATGCCGTCGCCCAGCTCTGTCGTCACACCCGTCGAGATGACTTCCGCGAGTCGCTCTCCCAGCAGGGGGCGGGGCGACAACACGACATCTGCGCCGGCGAGTTCGTGATAGCGGGTGCTGTCAGGGTCTTCGACGACGCTGACGACGCGGACGTCCTCGGAAATCTCACGTGCGGTGAGGACGATGCTGGTGTCGACCCGGTCGGAGACGTCGGCGACGAGTGCGCGTGCCTCGGCGACGTTTGCACCTCGCAGTCCGTCGACTACGTCGGGTTCGGCGTTGATGACGTTGTAGTCGTTCTCTCGGAGTGTTGCCGCTTGGTCCCGGTCGGGTTCGACGAGAACGTACTCGACGCCGCGGTCTTCGAGTTCTGAGATGAGTGTGTCGGCCCGCGGGGAGAACGTAGCGATGACGACGTGGTCCGAAAGTCCGTTCTCGACAGCGCCCGGCACCGACGTCGAAAGGACATCCTCCATCGCAGGGAACAGGAAGACGGGGAGAGCGAGGAATATCATCACAGTCCCGATGGTGTCCATCGCGATGATGACGACGTTCATAAACGTCGTCTCCCAGGGCGCGTCGGAGCCAAAGCCGGTCGTCGTGAACGTCTCGACGACAATCTGGAGCGAACGAAGGAAACTGCGGGGGCGGTTTTCGAAGTTCGTCATCCCGTACTGGTAGACGAGGGTAAACGCGAACACAAAGCCCGTGAGGACAAAGAGATAGTATATCGTCCGCCGTTGCCACCGATTCATACTCGCGTACAGTCGCTGGCCCGATTAAAACGTACTGTGTCGGGGATTCGAGTGGAGATTCAAATACGATGGGGCGACCACCCGCAGGTGTGACATTCGTACTCGGTCGCGAGGCGGGCGTCGACGCCGGTCCGGTCGGCCGACTCGGCGCCTACCGCGCGCTGGATGGCAGCGACGGCGCACCGCTGTATCTCGATGTCGACGGTCCACACGCGGCGCTGGTCGTCGGCAAGCGTGGCTACGGTAAATCCTACACCCTCGGCGTCGTCGCGGAGTTTCTCGCCCGAACGCCCGGCGTGGCACCCGTCATCGTCGACCCGATGGGCGTGTTCGCGCCGATGGCAGACGCGGAGGACACTGATGGTCCGGTTCCGGCGACAGTCGTCGCCGAGCCCTCGGTCGCACCGACTGCACTGGACCCTCGGTCGTGGTGTGCCCTGCTCGGCCTCGACCCCGAGAGCGGGGCAGGCAGCCTCGTCTGGCGGGCCGCCCAGACGGGGGACCGGCTTCCGGCGATGCGCCAGTCGATAGACGACGCGGACGCGCCCACGCGTGACCGGCGCGCGGCCATCAACCACCTTTCACTCGCCGAGTCGTGGGGCGTCTTCGACGACGAGGGACTGTCGGCACAGGACCTCGCCGGCCATGCACTGACCGTCGTCGACGTCTCGGGACTCGACCCGGCACCGATGAACGCCGTCGTCCGGGGCATCGGTGACGTGCTCTATCGGATGCGCGTCGACGAGACAGTCGAGCGACTCCCCTGGCTACTCGTCGACGAGGCGCACGCGTTTTTCGACGGTGTTGCACGGGCTGCACTCGAGCGGATTCTCACGCGGGGCCGGGCGCCCGGTGTCAGTCTGGTCGTTGCGACCCAGCGGCCAAGCGCGATTCCTCCGGTCGCCGTCTCACAGTCGGATATTCTGGTTGCACATCGGTTGACCGCCCAGACTGACCTCGACGCGCTGGCGCGTGCCCGGCCGACCTACCTGACCACCGCGCTGGAAAACCAGCTCCCGTCGGTACCCGGCGAGGTGGTCGTGGTCGACGACGCGACCGAGACGGTCCACACCGCCCAAGTCCGGGAGCGGCAGACGCCACACGGTGGGGACAATCCGAGGGTCAGCGACCGCTCGTGGGCGGACACACTTGGCGCTGGCCGGTGAGGAGGACTCCAAAAACGTGTGACACTGGATGGGCCGTCGACCTGGGTCGCTACGACACCTGTACGTAGTGGGCGTAGACCGTCTCGCCGCCCTCCTGGCGCTCCTCCTGGTCGAGGAGCGTGACGCCGTCGGTACCACTGGCCCAGCCGTCGATGTCGCTCATGCTTCCCGAGTCGGTCGCCACGACTTCGAGCACGTCACCTGCGGTCAGCTCGTCGACGGCCTGTTTCGTCTTTACGACTGGCATCGGACACGATGCACCCTTTACGTCGAGCATCTCTGTTACGTCTATCTCGGAACTCATTATCTCTCGTCATTCTACCGTATCGGCCCGGTGGGTTATAATGTTGTTGTTTGAGTACACAACCGGGCGGGAAGTCTTGGGTTCACGAACCGCTTCGGAAACAAGCCGACGACTGCGAAGTGCGGATATTGGACAGAAACTACTGTTCTTGTGAACTACACACGTACGCTCCGGAGGCGGTTGACACCGCGACACCATCCTTACTGAGTGCGGTTGCCACGACCAGTGCCGAGAGATCGCGTAGCCACTCATAACTTATACATCAGTATCGGTCAGTTATGGCGATATAGTATTGTGCAATTAACCCAAAACCGTTATTTACTTCCTGCCAGTAGGCATTCCCGTGAAGAATCCCGCAATGTTCACAAAACCATTCCCAAAGGTGGCTAGCTATGTTCGGCATTGAGACCCTCAGCGGAAACGCACAGGCGGCCGTCCTCGTTGGCCTCGTGCTCGTCGAGGCGTTCCTGTTGTACGTCGGGTACGGATGGCTCGAGTCCCAGGTTGGCCCGTCGTTCAAGCGCGTCCTGCAGGGCCGGTGTGCAGTGATGGACATGCTGCTCAGGCGCTGTACTGTCGACAATAAGGGAGGGCCAAAGCAATGATGGAGATATTTGGCGTCAGCGCGTCGCTGATTGCCCTGTTCGTGGGATTCGGTCTGCTCATCGGAATCCTGTTCGGGTTCTTCGGGATGGGCGGTTCGTTCCTCGTGACGCCGGCGTTGCTGGTGATGGGGTACGAACCCAACGTGGCGGTCGGGTCCGGGCTCGCGTTCGTCTTCGGGACGTCGGTCATCGCGACGCTGAAACACCGTGACCTCGGGCAGGTCGACTACAAACTCGGCGTGTTGATGATTGCCGGGACGACTGCCGGCATCGAAGTCGGGAAAATCGGGCTCGAGTATCTCCAGCACATCGGTGCCGCAGACACGTTCGTCAGTGTCGCGTACATCCTGTTACTGGGTGGTATCGGTGCGTTCGTCACCCGAGAATCACTGAAAAGCGACGACAGTGGTGGCATCGACCACGACGCAGAAGATATTGACCCCGACGAGGCAGACATCCCGGACATCGCCCAGAAGATTCAGTCCTACCGCATCCCCCCGATGATGTCGCTCAAAGGTGGCTTCGAGGCGTCACTGTGGATGATTCTGGCCGTCGCCTTCCTGACGGGTCTGCTGTCGGGCTTCCTCGGCGTCGGTGGTGGCTTCATCCGGATGCCGGCACTGTTCTACCTCATCGGCGTGCCGGTCCCGGTCGCCGTCGGGACTGACCTCTTCGAGATTGTCTTCTCCGGCGGTCTTGGGAGCTTCCTGTACGCCCAGTCCGGTGCGGTCGACCTGACTATCGTCGTCCCGCTCCTGGCCGGGAGTGCACTCGGCGCCCGGATCGGTGCCATCTCGACGAGTCTCGTCGACGAAGAGGATATCAAGGTGTACTTCGGCATCATGCTGTTGCTCGGTGCTGTCGCTGTCGCCGTGCGAAAGGCCGGCGATTACCTCGAGATGCCGGTTCTCGACACGGTGAGCCTGTTGATTATCCTGGGTGCCGCGTTGCTGGTCAGTGGCGCTGTCTCCCTCAGTGCCATCCGCGAACTGCGGGCGGAAGCCAGCGACCAGACGGTCGCAGCTGACGTCTGACTGGCTGCACCCTATCTTTTAGCGTTCTCTCCAATATTGCCGACCCGTTGTCGTCTGCGCTGAGGAGTAATTCTCTTTCCCAGGACTTTTCGAGCCAATTTGTCCAGGGCCGATTTCTATTCTGCTCTAGTGGTTATAGTAGTATTGCACAAAGTCCACAAGATATATGTGCAACAGGCTGCAAACAGTGGTTGTAACATGGACCCAGAAGAGTTTCCGACACCCGACGTCGAAGTCGATGAACTTGACCCAGCGACACTCAAGCAGCGTATCGACGACGGCGAGTCGGTGACAATTCTCGACACCCGAATGGAGAGTGACTTCGACGAGTGGCACATCGAAGGCGAGTCGGTGACCATCGCCAACGTTCCGTACTTCAACTTCCTCGACGACGAGGTCGACGACGAGGTTCTCGACCAGGTGCCCGAGGGCGACCCGCTCGTCGTCCTCTGTGCGAAAGGTGGCGCCAGCGAGTACGCCGCCGGCAAACTGGCGGAGAACGGCCGCGACGTCGTTCACCTCGACGACGGGATGAACGGCTGGGCGCGCATCTACGAGCGCGAGGAAGTCTCCCGCTACGACGGCCCGGGCACGCTGTACCAGTACCAGCGTCCCTCCAGTGGCTGTCTCGGCTACCTGCTCGTCTCCGACGGCGAGGCCGCAATCGTCGACCCGCTTCGTGCCTTCACCGACCGGTATCTCGACGACGCCGACGAACTCGGCGCCGACCTGACCTACGCCTTCGACACGCACATTCACGCCGACCACATCAGCGGCGTGCGCGAACTCGACGACCGTGGCGTCACGGGCGTTATCCCCGAGCAGTCACGCCAGCGTGGTGTGACCTACATCGACGACCTCGAAACGGCCGACGACGGTGACACCTACGCCGTCGGCGACGCGACCGTCGAGACCATCTACACGCCCGGTCACACGTCCGGTATGACGTCGTATCTCCTCGGTGAGAGTCTGCTCGCGACCGGCGACGGACTCTTCGTCGAGAGTGTCGCGCGGCCGGACCTCGAAGAGGGCGACGAAGGTGCACCCGACGCCGCACGAGAGCTTTACGAGACGCTCCAGACGAAGGTTCTCCCGCTCGACGACGACGTGCTCATCGGTGGTGCACACTTCAGCGACGCCGCCGAACCCGCCGAGGACGGCACCTACACCGCACCCATCGGGCAACTCGAAGAGGAGATGGACGCACTCACGATGGACGAGGAAGACTTCGTCGACCTCATCCTCTCCGATATGCCGCCCCGGCCGGCCAACTACGTCGACATCATCGCGACTAACCTCGGCCAGCAGACTGCCGACGACGAGGAGGCGTTCACGCTCGAACTCGGACCCAACAACTGTGCAGCCAGTCAGGACGCCCTGACCGGCGACTGACGACGCTCCCACCCCCAGCGGTTTCCAGTCTGTCCCACACGCTCCCCCCTTTTGCCGTCGTGAACCACGCGCTGTTTTGCCGTATCTCACCGCCCCAAATTGGCGATAGCCGCCAGGCTACGGACAGCGACGACGACGCAGTTGATTAACGTGCCAGCGGCCCCCCGCAGGTCTACTGCCCGCTCGAGCGAAACCTGGGCACGCCTGGGGCGAATCGAGTCACAAAAAAGACGTGAAACTGGAGCCGACGAGTGGCCGATTAGCGAGTCCGGGCCGGCGGCACGAGCAACACGTTCGACTCCGACTGGGCGGTGATATCTTCCGAGACGCTCCCGAGCATGAGTCGCCGCATCGGGCTCTGACCTCTGGACCCCACCAGAATCGAGGTCGGGTCTACCTCTTTCTCGACGCCGAGGATTTCCTCGGAGGCCTCGCCGTGTCTGACCATCGTCTCCGTCTCGATTTCCATCTCCTCGAGTCTCGCTGCCAGTTCGTCGAGCCGAATCTGGGGGTCCGGGACGGCGTCTTCGTCACCTGCTGCGCGTCGCTCCGGCGGGGCAACGTGGAGCAGGGTCGCCTCCTGTGTGGCCGTCGAGAGGTGGTCGAACTGCTCGAAGGCCCACTCGGCGTTCTCCGAGAAGTCCGTGGCATAGAGGACACGCTGGAAGAGGTGTTCGTTGGCGACCTCGTGTTCGTCGTCGTCCTCGACGATGCGCTGGACGAGCAGCGGCCGCGTCGAGGTCCGGGCGACGTTGCGTGCCGTACTCCCGATGAACCGCTGTTCGAGTGGGCTCTGACCGCGCGACCCGACGATGACCAAATCCGCGTCTATCCGGTCGGCCAGCCCGTTGATACGACGGTGTGGGGTCCCCCGCATCACGTGTGTGTTGACGGCAAAGCCCTCTTTTTCGAGCATCTGCTTTTGTCGGGCCAGCCCCTTCTTCGTTCGGCCGCCGATGTCGCTGCCGGGCATCCCGGTCGTGACGTTCGGACTGGTGACCGTGATGAGGTCGAACTCCTCGATTCCGTACCGTTCGAGACACTCCAGACACGTCCGAGAGCTGATTGCGGATTCGATTGCATCGGACAGGTCCGTTGCGAATACTGCGCGCATACGTCCAACTTGGTTCAACGGCGTATTTAGTCTTGTGTATCTTGTACAATAGCAACTCTGGTGTACTGTGCAGTTTCACACCGGCGTCACTTCCTCCTGATACGAGCCGTAGTGGTCCTCGAAGACCTGCATAATTTCGCCCATCGTGGCGTACTCCTTGACGGCGTCGACGATGGACGGCATCACGTTTTCGTCGTCTTCGATGGCCGTCGAGAGTGCTTCGAGGGTTTCCTCGACAGCGGCGTCGTCTCGGTCGGCTTTGACCTGTTCGAGTCGGTCGAGTTGCTTCTCCCGGGTCCCCTCGTCGATTTTGAGGATGTCCGGGTCCGTGTTCTCCTCGATTACGTACTTGTTGACGCCGACCACGACTTCGTCGCCGTCTTCGACACGCTGCTGGTACTCGTAGCTGGCATCCTGTATCTCCCGGTGGAAGTAACCCTGGTCGATGCCCTCGAGGACGCCGTCCCTGACCGAACCATCACCCATCGCCTTGATTTCCTCGATGTAGTCCATAATCTCGGCTTCCATCTCGTTTGTGAGCGCCTCGATGGCAAACGAGCCACCCAACGGGTCGACGATGTCGGCCGCGCCCGACTCGTCGGCGATGATTTGCTGGGTCCGGAGCGCGACCCGGACCGCCTTCTCGCTCGGGAGTGCGTGTGCCTCGTCGAAACTGTTCGTGTGCAGCGACTGGGTCCCGCCGAGCACGCCAGCGAGTGCCTGAAGCGTCACGCGGACGATGTTGTTCAGCGGCTGCTGGGCGGTTAGTGACTGTCCCGCGGTCTGGGTGTGGAACTTCAGGCGCTTTGCCGCCGGCGTGTCGGCGTCGTACCACTCGTCCATGACGCGTGCGTAGATGCGCCGAGACGCGCGGAACTTCGCTATCTCCTCGAAGATGGAGTTGTGTGAATTGAAAAAGAACGACAAGAGCGGTGCCACGTCGTCGATATCCAGTCCACGGTCGAGACAGTCCTCGGTGTACGCGAAGCCGTCGGCGAGGGTAAAGGCGGCCTCCTGTGCGGCAGTCGAGCCGGCCTCCCGGATGTGATATCCCGACACCGACACCGGGTAGAACTTCGGCGTCTCGTCGATGGCAAACTCGATGGTGTCTGTCACGACCGACAGCGCCGGCCGCGGGGGAACGACCCACTCTTTCTGTGCGATGTACTCTTTGAGCATGTCGTTCTGGAGGGTCCCGCGAATCTCCTCGCGCGGGATGTCCTGCTCGTCGGCGAGCGCGAGATACATTGCATAGATGACTGCCGCAGACGGATTGATGGTAAACGACGTCGAGACCTCGCTGATGTCGATGCCGTCGAACAGAATCTCCATATCACGGAGCGTATCGACGGCGACGCCTTCCTTGCCGACTTCACCGATGCTCATGGGGTCGTCCGAGTCCAGTCCCATCAGTGTCGGCATGTCGAAGGCCGTCGAGAGGCCGGTCTGGCCCTCGTCGATGAGGTAGTGAAACCGCTCGTTGGTCTCCTCTGCGGTCCCGAACCCGGCGAACTGGCGCATCGTCCACGTCCGCCCCCGGTACATCGTCGGGTACGCGCCCCGGGTGTACGGCTCCTCGCCAGGGAAGCCGATGTCCGCCTCGAAGTCGATGTCGGCGATGTCCTCGGGGGTGTAGAGCCTGTCGACCTCGTGGTTCGACACCGTCGCGAACCGCTCTTTTCGCTCCCCACGTTCGAGCGACGGGTCGAGGGTCTCCGTTTCCCACTCGTCCCGTTGCTCGGATATTTCGGCCAGTTCGCGTTCGTCAAACATTACCACGAACTTGGCCCGCCGCGTGTAAAATATTTGCCGGCGGGTCGGGATTCCCGTCGGGCGAACAGCCCGCCGCAGGGCGTCTCAGTCGAGCAGCTGGTCGGCGATGGTGTTGCGCAGGATTTCGCTGGTACCCTCGTAGATCTCGTTGAGCTTTGCGTCGCGGTAGAACCGCTCGGCGGGGAAGTCCTTGACGTAGCCGTACCCGCCGTGGACCTGAATCCCCTCGTTGGCGACTTCACGGGAGACCTCCGAGGCGTAGAGTTTCGCCTGGGCGGCCTCTTTCACGTAGCGTTCGCCGCGCATCTTCTTGTCGGCGGCACGGTGCATGAGCATCCGGGCCGCTTCCGTCTTGGTGTCCATGTCCGCGAGCTTGTGCTGAATCGCCTGGAAATCGGAGATTTGCTGGTCGAACTGCTCGCGGTCCTGAGCGTACTCGAGTGCCTGGTCGAGTGCGGCCTGTGCGATGCCGACACCGCGGGCGGCAATCGAGATTCGGCCGCCGTTGAGCGTCTTCAGCGCCTGCTTGAGTCCTTCGCCCTCGTCGCCGATGAGGCGGTCCTCGGGAACGTGCAAGTCGTCGAAGCGCAACTCCGCGGTCGGACAGCCCTTGTCACCGAGTTTGTGCTCTGTCCCTTCGACGAAGAACCCGTCGTCCTCCTCCGGGCGGACGATAAATGAGGAGATACCCTTCCCACCTGCGTCCGGGTCGGTCTTCGCAAACACCGTCACTGTATCAGCAACGCTTCCGTTGGAAATCCAGAGTTTCTCGCCGTTGATGACGTACTCGTCGCCGTCCTTCTCGGCGGTCGTGTCCATCGCAGGAACGTCACTGCCCGCCCCGGCTTCCGAGAGTGCGAACGCACCAATCTCGTCGCCTTCGGCCATCGGCGTCAGGTACTCGGATTTCTGTTCTTCATTCCCGAAGTCGTACACCATGTTACAGGCAAGCGAGATGTGGGCGGCCACGATGGTGCCGACACCCCCGCTGCCACGGGCAATCTCTTCGAGTGCCATCGCGTAGCTGTGGTAGTCGAGTCCGGCGCCGCCGTACTCTTCGGGAATGGGCATCCCCATGAGCCCCAGTTTCGCCATCTCGTCGATGATGTCCTGTGGGAACTCGTCGGTCTCGTCGATGTCGCTGGCGCGGGGGACGACCTCCTCGTCGACGAACTCTGCGACCATATCCCGAATCTGTTGCTGTTCCTGTGACGGGCTGAAATCCATACACGGCACTACCGTTGCGGTCGTGATTATACTATCGACTCAGAGAAACTAGTCACCGCTCCCGTTTCCGGACCAGCGCGGTCCGGTCGAACTCACAGACCAGCGGTTCGCCCGTCTCCGCTGTGCCGTCCGGCGCAGTGCCGGCGACTTTGAACACCTCGACGTGCATCGTGACCGTGCCACGCTCGCCGTCGCTGGTCTCACGCGTGTCCGTCACCGTCGACTGAACGCGGATGGTGTCGCCGTGAAACACCGGGCTCGGGTGTTCGACGCTGTCGTACGAGAGGTTCGCGACGACCGTCCCGTCGGTCGTGTCCGGAATCGTCAGCCCGACCGCGAGACTCATCGTGTAGAGTCCGTTGACCACTCGCTGGCCAAACTCGGTGTCGGCGGCGAAGTCGGCGTCCAGATGCAGTGGCTGCTGGTTCATCGTCAGGTCGCAAAACGACTGGTTGTCCGCTTCCGAAATCGTCCGGCGTTTGTCGTGTTCGATGGTCTCTCCGACCTCGAATTCCTCGAAGTATCGTCCTGTCATTGGTCTGTTGTGGCTGGTTTTGCAAGACGGGGCGTTCAGAGGATGGTGCCGTGTTTTTTGTCCGGTCGGTCTTTCTCGACGTCTTCGTAGAATGCAAAGCGGTTCTCCAGTTCCGTCCGGAGAGTACTGGGCGGGACGATTTCGTCGATGACGACCTCGCTTGCCATCCGGTGGACGTCGATGTCCTCGCGGTACTCCTCGCGGAGTTGCTGTTCTTTCGCGTCGCGCTCGTCTTCGTCGTCGATTTCGTCGAGCTTTCTGGCGTAGACGGCGTTGATGGCGGCTTCGGGTCCCATAATCGCAATCTCCCCCGAGGGGAGCGCAATCGTCGATTCGGGGTCGTAGGCCGGGCCGGACATCGCGTAGATGCCCGCTCCGTAGGCTTTCCGGACGACCACACACTGTTTGGGCACCGTCGCCGAAGAGGTGGCGTAAATCATCTTCTTGCCCTGTTCGAGAATCCCCTCTTTCTCGACGCTCGAACCGGCCATGAAACCGGGCGTGTCCGCCAGATACAGCAACGGGATATTGTACGCGTCACACTTCCAGACGAACTGGGCGGCCTTCTCCGCAGAATCGGGGAAGATAGCGCCCGCTCGCTGTGCTGGCTGGTTCGCGACGATACCCACCGGCCTGCCGTCGATGCGGGCGAACCCGGTCAGAATCTCTTTGCCGTACTCCGGCTGGAGCTCGAACCACGAGTCGGCGTCGACGACCCGGTCGATAACGTCGGTCATGTCGTAGCCCCGGTTCGGTTCCTGGGGAATCACGCCGTCGATGCCCTCGGGCGACCGCGCGGGTGCCTGTCCGTCTGTGTGCGGTGGTTTCTCGTCGCTGTTGTCCGGGAGATAGCTGACGAGTTGGGAGACGAGTTCGCGGGCGTGTTCCCCGTCGTCGGCCACGAGGTCGGCACTGCCGGACTCCCGGGCGTGGACGTCGGGACCGCCCAGGTCCTGCATGTCGATGTCCTCGCCGGTGACCATCTTCACCATCCGCGGGCTGGCAATCGCCATCGCTGACATCTCGCGGACCATGACGGTGAAATCGGCAAAGACCGGGGTGTACGCGGCGCCAGCGATGCTCGGGCCGTAGAGGACACAGATTTGCGGGACGCGGCCCGACAGCAGCGAGTGGTTGTAGTAGTATTTCCCGATGCCTTCGCGGTTGGCGAAGAAGCCGGACTGCTGGTCGATGCGGCCACCCGACGAGTCCATCAGGTAGATGACGGGCTGGCCGGTCTTCATCGCGCGCTGTTGCATCCGGAGGAACTTCTCGACGCCCTTCGCGGCCATGCTCCCCCGCTTGACGGTGTAGTCGTTGGCCATGAAGTGGACGTCACGGCCGTCGAACGCCGCGGCGCCGGTGACGAGTCCGTCCGCCGGGAGCCGGTCCTCGGCGTCGAACTCCGCGAACTTCCCGTCCTCGAATAAGAGTCCGTCTTCGCCAAACCAGAGGTCAAGCCGGTCGCGAACGAACTTCTTGCCCTGGTCGGGCAACTGTGCTTTGTACTTTTCTTTGCCGCCCTGCTCTATCTCCTCGATTTCCGCCCAGAGCTGTTCTTCGCGTTCGGTCGGTCCGAGGCCCTCCTCGGTGGGCGGTGTCTCGGCGGCTTCGGCGTCGGACGGGCCGTCGTACGCTGCACTGCCGATTTCGGTCCCGTCAGCGGCGGTGACCGTCACGTCGTCTTCGAACCGCGTTGCGAGTGCCTGGGCAATCGCCTGTGCCTCGTCGTCGGTCGTATCGGTGGAGACGCGGACTTTCATCGGTAGCAACCCCCAGACGGACAGGATACCGCTCTCGCTGACGGCCTCGGCGCCGATGCCGAGATTTCACTGGCACTCAGTCCTCGACTCACACTGTCCCCGCGACTCGCATCTAATCTCTTCCTGAACATAGCTACCAGCTCACCAGTCGTCGCCAGTGCGCCGCTCGTTCCTGGACGCCGACATCGCTGTCGGCCCGCTGTCGTGACTGCTCTTTGACTGACAGCCACATCGTTGGTGCATGGTATCAATCAACATTTCAAATGCTCACCGTGCGTATTTGTAGCTTACGTTGGTCGTGGTGAACCGCCGGACGCAGCCAGATTTCACTGCCCTAGACTAGTCGTTCGCCATCTCGACGATATGGATCTCCTGTGCAGCGACTGGCCGGGGGAGTCCCGCCGTCGCGACTGTGCCGGCTCCGAGCGCCCCAGAAACTGGCGTTGTGATTGTAGGACAGTTCTATTCGCTATCGAAACCTGGGGAGACTCCGCTTTTGGATTCGAAGGGGGACTCTCGGAAGGAATTACCGGGGTGTGTTCGCGTCGATGACTCGTGTTCGGGAAACCGAACGTAATCGATCACTCCGAGCGTTCGAGCCTGTCCCGACGCGTCTCGAACTCTTCGTCAGTGAGGTCACCGCGGGCGTACGCCATGCGTAATTCCTCCATCGCGGGATTCTGCGACGATTGCGAGTCCGTTACCCGACGGAAGACCAGGTATCCACCGCCGAGCAGGATGAGAAGGAAGACCACTTGGACGAGCATCCCCGCGATTGGCCACCAGCCGCTGGTTGTTCCGTACCCGTCCATCATACCACCGTATCCCATCATACCACCGTAGCCCATCATCCCGCCGAATCCCATCGTGAGAAAGGGCAAAACGATGAATGCCCCGAGGATGAGGAGGACAATGGTCGTGGTGTCGAGTTGGTTCGATGACGACATAGCTTAGGCCTCCGATGGTAGTCCAAGTTCGTCAGCGACACTGGTGAGGACGCGTTCGAACCGGTCGCTGACCTCCGTCGCGATCGAGTCGAGCGCCTCATTGTCGGCGATGCTGATGAGCTGTTGTGGATCGACTGTACTCACAATGACCTCTCCGTCGTCGGTTTCGTAGACGATGACGTTACACGGGAGGAGAGCGCCGAGTTCGATCTCTTCGTTCAGTCCCTCGTGTGCGAGTGCCGGATTGCACGCACCGAGGATGCGGTACTGTCGAAACTCTTCGCCGAGTTTCTCTTCGAGCGTTGCCTGGACATCAATGTCACAGAGCACGCCGAATCCTTCGTCTTCGAGCGCGTCAATCGTCTTTTCGACCGCTTGGTCGAAGTCTCCAGCCACGGACTTTTGTATTGTAGCTCTCATGCAATATAGTTCTCTCTTGATGGACTTAAGCGTAGGTCCCGAAGCGGTGGTCAGTCAGCGAGGAAAAACGTACCCGTCGTCACAGCGGCTTGTTCCGTGCGGAACCCTCTCACCCTTCGGTGTGGGTTTCCTCTTCGTGGCCGCCTTCTTCGGTACTGGTACTCTCGTCGTGTCCGCCGTCCTCTTCGTGTCCGCCTTCTTCAGTACTAGTACTCTCGTCGTGTCCGCCGTCATCTTCGTGGCCGCCGTCCTCTTCGTGCCCGCCACCCACGATGTCACGGACCATCGTGTTGAGTTCCTTGAGCTTTCCGCGAACTTCCTCGGGTTTGTCCTCCGGAATCGTCTGGAGCGCCCGCTGGTCCTCGACGTGAGGCTCTCCAACGATGACGGTAGCCATCATCCCGAACGTCTCGTGGGGCGTACAGAGGTAGTGATAGACCCCCTCGTTCTCGAAGGTATGCTCGAACGTCTCTCCTTCTTCGGACAACATTCCGCTGTCCCAGGCCTCGGTCCCGTCCGGAACCAGTTGAGGTTGATCGTTTCCGGGGTGGTATGCAGTCGCGGTGTGCGACCCGCTCTCGAGGCGCCACGTGACTGTCCCTCCGGGTTCGACCCACGTGACGTGAGGGTCGAAGTGATACTCGGTCGAATCTCCGTTCCGCGCGGTGTTGACCGCCACTTCCCGGGAGGCCTTGGGTTCGCTGACCGTGTCGTGGCCGTGCGCTTCGTCCCCGTGCCCAGCCTGGTCGTCTCCGGAGTTCTGATCGTTGGATGCCTCCGGAGCGCCGGTACATCCGGCAAGTCCAGCAACAGCCAGGCCAGCGGTTCCCGCAAGCAGTCCCCGTCGCGTGAGTCGGTGTTCGCTCATAACACAGGTCACCTTACAGTTCGAGAGAGGGTGGCCGGGGAAATAGGGGGGAAGCCTGTTTTGCACGCCACGCAAAATGGTCCCTGTTTTAAGTACCATCGAGCAACTACTCGTAGTGCGAGGAACTGCCGTGTCCACTGACGACCACGCTGACGACCTCCTGGAACTGCTGGGCCAACAGCGGGTCCGGCAGATCCTGGCTGCGACCAGCCGCGACCCAAAGTCGGCAAAGGAACTCGGCGAGGAGTGTGACGTCGCCCTCTCGACGATCTATCGCCGGGTCGAGGAGATGATCGAAAGCGACCTACTCGTCGAGCGGACACGCATCGAATCGGACGGGAGCCACCACAGCGTCTACGAGGCGAATGTCGACCACCTCGATATCGATATCGACGACGGGACCATCGACGTCGACGTCCACGTTCGCGAGGACGCCGCCCAGCGCTTTTCGCGCATCTGGAGCGACATCCGGGAGAGTTAACCAAGCATGCACATCGAACTCGTCATCGCAAAACTCGTTACGATCGGACTCGGGCTGTTGATAACGTACCAGGCATACAAGGGGTATCGAATGTACGACAGCGAGCCGATGCTGTATGTCGCCATCGGCTTCCTGTTCATTAGCGTCGGATCGGTTATTGAAGGCGTCCTCTACGACGTCGTTGGCCTCTCGATTTTCCTGGCGGGAACGATCCAGACGGCCGTCGTCGCGGTTGGCATGCTCGTCATCCTGTACTCGCTGTACGGTCGAATCCAGTAGCAAGCGACGGGGGAGGAAGACCCCATGGACTGGACTGTATTTTATATCGAAGGAACTCTACTGATACGGACATGTGGCTGTCTGAACAGAGCGGGGTGAGAGGATGAGTACGGATCGGCGGGTCGGGGAGCAGTCGTATCTCGCCGAGAGTGGACTGACCAGCGAGCCTGCAATCGTCGAGTCACTCGCAGCGGCCTCACCCATCGGCCTCGTCGTCGTCGGACCGGATTCGACGGTCCAGTGGGTCGACGAGAGCGCAGCGGAGTTTTTCGGCCTCGAGAGCGGCACAGGCGTCGGCATGGAGCGGTCGCAATTTCTCGATTCGCACGTCCTGCCGTGTCTCGACGCTCCAGAGGAGTTTCCCGATTCGGGAACCACAACCGAAGACGAGTCCGTCTGTCACGTCCTGCCGTCAGCAGACCGCAGCGAGCGGTGGCTCCGCTACGACAGTACCCCGATAACGACGGGTGACCTCGCTGGCGGTCGGCTCGAACAGTACGTCGACGTAACAGGCGAACAGACCAGGGACCGGTTCGAACAGTACCAGAGTATCGCCGAGACGACCGACCACGCCGTCTACGTCGTCAACAGCGACAGCACCGTCGAGTATGCAAACCCTGCCGCACGAGAGCTGGCCGACCGTTCGCTGTCGGCGATAACCGGCGAACCGCTCTGCTCGTCGCTGTCGACGCTCTTTGCAGACCAAGAGACCACCGAGCGCCTCGAACGTATTCTGGACGCAGTTTTCGAAACGGACGGGAACGACTCTGAAACAGTCGAATTACAGCTGGGCGAGACAGCCGACCGGCAGACGTACTGTTTCGAGTGTATACGGACAGAGAGCGGGACGAGAGCGATTGTGACGGCCCGTGACGTGTCCGTGAAGCGACAGCGGGAACGCCGCTACAAGACGCTGGTCGAGAACTTCCCGAACGGTGCCGTCACGCTCGTCGACGAGGAGCTTCGATACCAACTGGTCGGCGGGAAACTCTTCGACGTTCTCGACGAAACTCCCGAGACGGTCACTGGAGCGAAGGTCAGTGACGTCAGCGCAGGCGACAGGGAGGTGTTCGTCGAGAGCTACCGGGACGCCCTGAATGGCGAGCAGGTTACGGTCGAAACGGAAGTCGAAGACCGTCTTCTCGTCCATCGAACACTCCCGGTGTACGACGACGACGGTGTCGTTCGGACCGCAATCGGGATGACTCAGGATGTCACGGACCGCAGGCGCAGGGAGGAGGAACTCCGATGGAAGAGTCGGGCACTCGACGAGGCGCCAGTCGGAGTTACCATCACCGACCCGGGGCAGGCGGACAACCCGATAATCTATGCAAACCACCGATTCCGCGAGCAGTCCGGGTACGACGCTGCGGAGATACTGGGTCGGAACTGCCGGTTCATGCAGGGTGAGGACACCGACGCCGAGACGGTCGACGAACTACGGACGGCAATCGACGCAGAGCAGCCGGTATCGGTCGAAATCAGGAACTACCGGAACGACGGAACAGAGTTCTGGAACCACCTCGAAATCGCCCCCGTCCGGGACGATGAGGACGCTCTCGTCAACTACGTCGGCTTCCAGCAAGACGTCACCGAGCGCAAAGAGCGCGAACAGGAGTTAGAGGAGTCCCGCAACCGCTATCGGACGCTGGTGGAGAACTTCCCGAACGGCGCAGTCGCACTCGTCGACGAGGAACTGCGTTACATCACCGTCGGTGGGACGCCCCTCGATGACACTGACGCGACGGTATCGGAACTGCAGGGAAATTCTCTCGAAGATGCGCTCCCGTCCGACATCGCCGAGACACTCCTTCCCCGCTACGTTGCCGCGTTCGACGGCGAACAGAGTGTCTTCGAGGAGAAGATCGGAACCCGAACGTACCGATTCCGCATCGTTCCGGTCCGCAACGACGAAGGGGAAGTCTTCGTCGCGATGGGTGTCTCACAGGATATTACAGCAGAACGAACCCGTGAACGGGAACTGCGGGAGATGAACCAGGTGCTCGATGTCGCCCTCGAGGAGACCGAAACCGGCATCTGGGTGCTCGATTACGCCGACGACACCGTCACGACGTTCGGGAAGACGACGGACCTGCACGGGCTTGCGTCCGACAGACACGATGTCGAGGCCTATCTGGAGACAATCCATCCGGAGGACCGGCCCGTTGTCGAAGACGCGTTGCGGACGGCACAGGAGCACGACGAGCGGTTCGACATCGAGTACAGGGTCCTGACAGACGAGGGCAGACGGTGGGTCCACAGTCGCGGTACTGTCTCCGGAGACGGGAGTGAGACGCACACGCGCATGCTCGGTGTCGTGACCGACATCACCGCACGCAAGCATCGCGAACGCGCACTCGAAAAGCGAGAGCGTGTCCTCAACGAACTGCACACGGCGACACGTGAGTTCTACCCGCCGGGGTCACCGGAGGATATTGGCGACTTTCTCGTCGAGTTCACCGAGAACGCCTTCGACGTCGATTACGTGAGTGTCAAGGAGTACGACGAAGAGACCGGCGCACTGGTGCCCGCTGTGCGGTCCGCGCCCGGCATCGACGCGGACAGCGTACTGGGTCGCATCGAGCCCGGTGCGAACCCAATCTGGGAGGCGTACCGGACGGGTGAGATACGACTGTTTCCGGGGACAGAGGTCGAGCACCTCGGCGACGAGTTCGACGCGTCCACCTCGCAGTTGCTCGTCGCGCCGGTCGGCGATTTCGGTGTGCTGACCGCCGTGACGACGGCCAAGCGCGGGTTCGACGACGTAGACATCGACCTCGTCGACGTGTTGACGGCAAACGCCGAGTCGGCGTTTCAGCGGCTCCGGACCGACAAGGTCCACTCGACGATTACAGACGAACTGTCGGCCCAGCAGTCACGCATCGCGGAGCTAAACAGCATCATCGACGCCGTCCAGGCGGTCCAGCGGCGACTCGCCGACAGCGACAGCCAGGACGCCCTAGAGACTGGGGTGTGTGAAGAACTGCTCGAGATGGACCGCGTCGATTTTGGGTGGATTGGCCAGCCGACGGGAACGGACACCGACCTCTCGCCGACGGCGTGGGCCGGCGACGGCGACGGCTATCTCGATTCGGTGCTGACCGACAGTGACGACCCCTCCCTTCCGGCCCGGCAGGCCGCAGACAGCCACGACGTGTACGGCGTCTCGAACATCTCCGAGCATGTCTTCGATGAGTCCTGGGCGAAGGAGGCACTCTCGTATGGATTCAAGAGTGTCGCGAGCGTCCCACTGCTCTACGATGGCGTCCTCTACGGCGTTCTGACTGTCTATTCACACACCGAGGCGGCGTTCGACGGAATCTACGAGACTCTCCTGGCCGACGTGGCGTCGCTGGTGGTCAACTACAGTCGCATCCTCGAACAGCGCCAGGCCGGGACCCAGCAGATGCACACGGAACTGGAGTTTACCCTCGGTGACGAGACCTTTCCCTTGCAGCGACTCGCGACGGCGACCGACGCCACGATACGGTTCGACACCGTCGCCGAACGGGAGGGAGACACCGTTCGCATCCTCGTGACCGTCGTCGACGGTGACGCGGCGACGGTCCTCGAACAGGCCTCGTCGATGACCAGCATCGAGGCAGCCGAGTGGTTCGGTGCTGTCGAACACAACCAGCTCAGTTTGCTCCTCCGGAAGCCGTTCCTCGAATCGGTCGTCAGCAAACACGCGGGAAAGCTACTCGAGGCCACCTCGGGCGCGGACGGGACGACGTTCCGTGTGGAACTGCCGGCGAACGTCTCCTACCGGCCGATACTCGACTCGCTCATCTCACGGTACGACGACCTCGACCTCGTGGCAAAGCGCCAGCGACGCACGCAGGCAGTGCCGGATGCGAGACAGGTCGAAGACCTGCTGACCGAGCGACAGCACGAAATCCTCAACGCGGCCTTCTATGGGGGCTACTACGAGACACCACGGCGAGTGAAAGGCGAGGACCTCGCGGAAAGTTTCGGTATCTCGGGGCCCGCCGTCTACAATCACCTCCAGGCTGCACACCGCCGGGTGCTCGAAGCAGTGTTCGAGCCAGCGGCCGAAACTAACGAGTGAGAACGAGGGGTTACGCAGTTAACCCCTTCTCGCTCGGAGGCTGCTAGCTGGTTATCATCTGCATTGAACCCCGAAAGACCGCATTGGTTAGACATGGGACTTTCACAGAAACTGCATCTTGACGGGCTGAACCTCAGAACGAAGCTTATTGCATCGTTTCTGGTGGTCGCGTTGCTAGTCGCAGGAACGGGACTGCTAGGGTATATGGCCGTCGGTGAACTCGACAAGGAGGCACACCACATCGCAGAAGAAGGCGAAAACGTCGACCGAGCGATGGAGATGCTCGTCGCCGTCGAACAACAACAGAGCGCAGTACAAGCAGTCGAGCTTGGGGACACGGAGGCCCGCGCTGATTACGACCAGGCAGCCACTCACTTCGAGGAAAACTCGGAGGCACTAAACCCCGATACAGACGAGGCCACTGCTGAAAAGCAAGCGCTCGTCGAAACCCACGAAGAGTACAACGCGCTCGCCCAGGAATACTTCGAAGCCGAAGACGCCGGCAACCACGAGCTTGCCGCCCAGAAACTGGCCGAGATGAACACGCTTCGAACCGAGATGGAAGAGCAAGCGCACACGCTCGAGGAGACGATACAGGCCGACAAGGAGGCCCAGGTCGCGCTTGCCGATAGCACCACCCAGACGGCCCAGATGGAGATGATCGGGCTGACGCTGGTTGCCTTCATCATGGCAATCGGTATCGGAGTCGTCCTCAACCGACACATCACGCCCCCACTGCAGCAACTCTCAGCGTCGGCCGCGAATATCAGTGACGGGAAACTCGACAACGACATGGACAATCGCGCGTACGACGACGAAATCGGTCGTATGCTCGAGTCGTTCCGCGATATGCAAACGAATCTGACCGGCGTCTTCGGGGACCTGCGCGATGTCAGCCAGAACCTCGAAGCAGGCCGACTCCAGGCGGACGTCCAGACGGACTACCCCGGAACCTACGGTGAGATTATGGCCGGTCTCGACGCCGGGACCGACCAGCTCACCGGGAGTTTCGACGAGATAGAAGACGCCAGCAAGGCGTTGCGAACCGGGCAGCTCGACCAGCGTATCGACGCCGACCGGCCCGGCCAGTACGGTGAGGTACTCGCAGACTTCCAGCGCGGAACCGACCGCCTCTCCGAGAGCTTCGGGCAGATTTCGGCGGCGAGCGACGACCTCAAGCGCGGGAAACTGGACCAGTCTATCGAGACGGACTTCCCCGGCGAGTACGGGGAGGTACTGGCCAACCTCGAAGACGGCGTCGAACAGCTGTGTGAGAGCGTCGGCAGCGTACAGGCGATTACCGACGACGTGGCCGATTCGAGCCAGCAGGTGGCTGCGAGCGCAGAGGAGATAGAGACCGCAAGCGAGGACGTCGCGACCTCGGTGACGGAAATCTCACAGGGGGCCGACGTCCAAAGCGAGAAACTCCAGACGGTCGCAAGCGAGATGAACGACATGTCCGCGACCGTCGAGGAGATTGCCTCCTCGGCCGAAGAGGTCTCTGCGACCGCGAGTACCGCCGTCGACCGTGGCGAGACCGGACGGGAATACGCCGCCGAGGCGACCAGCGAGATCGAGGCAATCGAATCACAGGCCGACGACGCCTCCGAGCAGGTCGCGGCACTCGACGCGGAGATGGACCAGATCGGCGAAATCGTCGAGATGATCTCCGAAATCGCCGAACAGACGAACATGCTTGCGCTGAACGCCTCCATCGAGGCCGCTCGGGCGGGCGAAGCGGGCGAAGGATTCGGTGTCGTCGCAGACGAAATCAAATCGCTGGCCGAGGAAGCCGGCAACGCGACGACGAAAATCGAGAACCGCATCGAAGAGATACAGGACACGACCGGCGAAACCGTCGAAGACATCGAGGAGATGAGTACGCGCGTCCAGACGGGTGCAGACACCATCGAAGACGCCGTCGCGATGTTCGACGAAATCGCCGACGCGGTCCAGCAGGCAGAAAGCGGCATCAAAGAGATAAGCGAAGCGACCGACGACCAGGCAGCCTCCACCGAGGAGGTCGTCTCGATGGTCGACGAGGTTTCGAGTGTCAGTCAGCAGACCGCCGCCGAAGCGACGAACGTCTCGGCCGCCTCCGAAGAAATGACCTCCTCGCTGTCCTCGGCGAGCACGAACATCCAGACGCTCTCCCAGCTCGCAGAAGAACTCAACGACAACGTCGCGGACTTCGACGTGGGCGGAGCGAAAGGCACCACCGGGACGTCCAGCCTGCCATCGCAAACGAGCCCCAGCACGAGCATGGACATCGACACCGACGAGTCGAACGGCGACGATGACTCGGACGTGACCGCAATCGAACCGGGAACTGACCTCTCGGTCGCCGGGACCGACGGCGGGTCAGACATCGACAGCGACGGCAAAGACACCATGGAGCCAGACCAATGACGGCCGCTGTTGCAGTCCCGTCGGTTCCCGAGCAGGTCCTCGAGTTCACGCTCGGGGACGAGCAGTACTGTCTCGGTATCGACCGCATCGAGGAAATCGTCAGAGCCGAGGAAATCACGACCCTGCCGAACACGTCACCGGGCGTCGCGGGCGTGATGGACCTGCGTGGCGAGACGACGACGATACTGGACCTGACGACCGTGCTCAGCGTCCACTCGGACAAGACCAGTCAGCAGGTCATCATCCTCGACAGCGACGAACGAATCGGGTGGCTCGTCGACCGGGTCAACCGCGTCAGCGGACTCGACGACGCCGACATCGATTCGGGACCCGACAGCGCGTACATTAGCGGACTCATCAGCGACGGTGAGGAGTTCGTCATCTGGGTCGACGCCGAGGCGGTCAACGAGTCAGTCTCGATCTGAGCGACTGCGGTCAATTTTCCGTTTTTCAGATTCCACGACACTGGATAGACCGGGCTATCGGCTCGTGACTCGTCGGTGTCATCATAGGTCTGCTGGGACACTGCGGGACTCTCACAAACTAGTTTGGTGTAGAAACTAATATTATACCCCTCTCACAATCGAGTAGCAATGAAGCAGATAGCGTACGAGGAAAACGGTGAGTTCGCAAAACTATCGAGTGGCGCAGACGGCGAATGGATACAGTCGGATAGTGTCGTCGTGTTGCCCGACTGGGCGTAAGTCACTGTCCCTGACCGTTCGCCTGACTGGTCGTGTTTGCCGGTGGAATCCTGTTTTGACGATGCTGTCAGCCTTGCAGCGACAGCCAGTCTCGGGACACGGGCCAGCGGAGTACGGTTCTCGATGATGGGAAATTCTCACCAGGCATCGACTCGCGAGGACGGCAGGACCTCGCGGCGGTCAATCCCTGGCGGCGAAGGCTTCACTGCTGGCCCAACTGTCGGACCGTTTTCTGAATCTCGGAGACTTTGGCGGCCTGTTCCTCGTTTGCCGCGGCGACCTCCTGGATTGCCGCTGCGGCCTCCTCGGCTTCCTCTTTCACTTCGTCTATCATGCTTGCGACTTCTTCGGTGCTTGCAGCCTGGTCGTCGGTCGCATCGGCGAGTTCCTGGATGCCGCCTGTCGTCTGTTCGACAGAGCTGGCGATTTCCTGGAGTGTCTCCATCGCCGATTCGACCTGCTCGATACCCTGGCTGACCCGTTCGTTCGTCTCTTCGAGGCTCGTCACCGCGTCGGCGCTTTCGGTCTGGATGCTGTTGACCATCGATTCAATATCACTGGCGTGTTCCTGGGACTCCCCAGCCAGTGCTTTCACTTCGTCGGCAACGACGGAGAATCCATCACCGGCCTCGCCGGCCCGGGCGGCCTCGATGGAGGCGTTCAGCGCGAGCATGTTCGTCTGTTCCGCGATGTCGTTGATGACTTCGACGATTTCGTCGATTTCGTTGATGTTGTCCTGTAGACTCGAAATATCGGCTGTGACGTCTTCCGTCGAGGCGTCAATCTCTTCCATCACGTCGATGGCTTCGGTCGCTGCGTCCCGACCCTGTTTTGCGAGTCGTTCCGTCTCCTGGCTGGTCGCCGCGACATCGCTCGCCGTCGAGGCAATCTCCTCGACGGTCGCGGACATATCGGCGACTTCGTTCGAGACTTCTCGGGTCGATTCTGCGGAACTCTGCGCGCCCGCGCTGATGGCCTCGGACTTTTCGGCGATGTCGTCCGAGGTCTGTTTGATTTCCTCGACACCGCTTTCGACTTCCTGTGCCACTTCCCGCTGGTGGTCGAGCTGGGCCTCGATTTGCTCTCTGTTCTCCCACTGATTTACGTATCCCTGGATGAACGAGACAATCGTGTCGATGAGGTCCTGTTCCTCTTCGAGCCACGGGCCGTCGTCTTCCTCTGGGCGCTCTTCCGTGTAGACAAGCTCAATAGAGACTGCCGTTCCGTCTTCTGTTTCGGCCTGGGTGGTGAGGGGATGATTCGTGCTGTGGAATCCGCTGGACTCGACGACCGTGTCCCCGACGGAAATTCTCGCTTCGGTCACCTTGGGGTACTGTAACCATTGGTGGAACTCGTCGACGTACTCCTGGATGAGTTGCTCGACCGGTTCGTCCAGTTCGTTGAACATCATCGCCGCGGTCGTGATTGCGTCGAGTTCCTTGGACCGTTCCTGTAACATCACTTTGGCCTCGACGCCGGACAGCGACCGGTACTCGTCGGCCAGGACGAAGTGTTCTGAGGGGAGTGCCGACTCGTCTATCCCCGCCGTCGTTTCCTCTCTCCCAACATTTTCTTGCATACTCGCACTTTCATTTGACATTGTAACTAAATTTCGTCTAACAGACATTTAACTCTTTTTGCGGGGGCGACGGGACGGACAGAATCTCGGAGCGTGCTGATGGGGCCAGAGCCACTGATTTCCATACTGGCAAGTAGCCGTCCGTAACCGAGTCGCTGATACGCTGACGGAAACCGGACTTCGTGAAACTCAGCTACAACGGTGCGCGTCAACTCGGGGCATGCAAGAGATTGACCCACCATTACCTTTTTGACCTGTCGTCGTGCGTCCACTTGGTACGCGCTAATGAACTCAGAGACCTCCGGAGACAACAGCGATGGGCCACTTCCGGCCGACCAGTGCCCACAGCCGCCCCACTCGATGACCGACGAACTCGGTCGCGAGATAGACATTCGGCTGTACGACGATGACATAGACGAGCTGGTGACGATGTACGAGAAGATGGACACGTACGACAGGGCCCAGGGGCTCCCACCGCGGACTCACCCTCGCGTCGTCTCGTGGCTGGAAACGCTGATCGAGGAGGGCGTGAATCTCGTTGCCTGGCACGACGACGTGGTCGTCGGTCACGCGGCAATCGTGCCGATGGAAGACGAGAAGTGGGAACTGGTCATTTTCATCCGGTCTGACTATCAGAAGGTCCACATCGGGTCCGGACTCATGGAGTGTCTGCTGGGATACGCCCACGCTCACGACATCGAGACCATCTGGCTGACCGTCGAGCGACACAACAACATTGCTATCAATCTCTATCGCCGCGTTGGCTTCGAGCGGGTTTCGGAGGAATCGCTGTACCACATGGAGCGGTCTCTCCGATAAGCCTTCGCGTCAGGTGACCGCGCAGACGGCCCGCTTTCGCCTGAGAGTGCCGAAACTGTCACCGTCGCAGTTCTATGGTGACGATGTTGCCAGTTGGCGAATTCTCCTCGACCGTGATGATCCCCTCTGACCGCGAGATGATCAGACTGACCAGCCACAATCCGAGACCGCTTCCATGATACAGCGGTGTTTCTTCGGCCTCGTTTGCTAACACGTTCCGCTCCATCTCCGGCATCCGACATCCGGTATCGGCGATTTCGATGCGAACGGCTTCGTCGGCATCCGTCACAGTGACGCTGACCTCGGGGGCGGGCGAGTCGTTGTGCACGATTCCGTTCTCGATGAGTTCCCGTATCGCCTGTCCGGATTTTTCGGTCGCCTGCACGACGACTCCCTCGGGACAGTCAACGGTGACAGTTGCGTCCGGGTAGTCCGATTCCACGGCCGACACGACGGTTTCGAGACAGTCTCCGAGATTGATGTCTGTAAGCGTCGGTTCCTCACGCAACAGTTCCGTTATCTCTCGTTCCTTTTCGGCCAGTTTGAGCAGTTCGTCGCTCTTCTCGATGATTTTGCGTGCACCCTCCGCAATCTCACCCGATGCAGTGACCTGAATCGTCTCGGCTCGCCCCTGGATGACGTTTATGTCGTTTCGAAGATTGTGGCGCAACACCCTATCGAGGACTTTTAGCTGTGCCTGGCGTTGTTTTCGGCCGGTCACGTCCTGCTGGAATCCGACGTAGTTGATAATCTCTCCGTCATCATTCCGTACCGGGGCGATTTCGAGGTGGTTCCAGAACTCCGTTCCATCCTTTCGATAGTTCCGGAGTTCGACCGAGACCGGCTCTTCGTTGTCGATTGCCCCCCTGAGGGTAGCGACTTTCTCCGGGTCCGTGTTCTCGCCCTGGAGGAATCGGCAGTTCCGCCCGTGGACTTCCTCGCGTGGGTAGCCCGTCATCTCCACGAACGCATCGTTGACGTAAATCAGCGGATTGTCTTCCTGGTCGGGGTCGGTGACAGTGATGCCGACCGGTGCATCGTCGATTGCCTTCCGCCGTCGCCTGAGTGCCTTCTGATTTTCCTTGCGCTCGGTGATGTCCTCCTGGATTGCCACGAACGCGTGGATGTCGTCACCGTCTGTCACCGGCGCGATTGTCTGCATCGCGGTGTACAGTTCGCCGTTTTTCCGGCGGTCGACGATTTCGCTTCTCCATATCTCTCCTGCCTCCAGGCTCTCCCAGAGTCTCTCGAAATACTCGTCCGGCATCTCGCCGGAGTTCAACATGTGTGGGGTCTTCCCCACGGCTTCGGCCTGGCTGAATCCGGTCAACTTCTCGAAGGCTGGATTGACGTACTCGATTGTCCCGTCGGGTTCGGTAATGAAAATCGCGTGGCCAGCGGATTCGACCGCCTGCTTGATGCGCCTGAGTTCGCGTTCACGCTCTTTGCGGTCGGTGATGTCCTGAATCGTCCCGCGGATGCGGGTCAGTTCCCCGTCTTTGTACTGTGGTTCACCACGCGTTCGAACCCACCGGTGGTTGCCGTCCGCATCGATAAGTCTGACTTCGACGTCGTAGGGTTCGCCCTCCTCGACAGCCGCCTCGAACGTCTCCTCGATAATCGGCCGGTCTTCGGGGTGGTAATGCTTGAGGCTAATCTCTGGCGACATCTCCGTGTCTTCGGGGAGCGCGTGTATGCGAGTCGCCTCTTCTGACCACCATCCCGTTTCGGTATCGACATCGTACTCCCAGACGCCGACGTTCGCAATATCCTGGGCCTTCGCGAACAGGTCGACCTGCCGTTCGAGTTCCTGCTCTCGCGTTCGTAGCGTGACCGATTGCTTCCGGAGACGGAGCAACGCTGACAGTCGCCAGTGGAGTTCGGTCTGCTGAATCGGCAACGAGACGATTTCGTCGATCGTCTCCGTAATCACGTTGTCCGCAAGTTCGCCAGCATCCGAGTCGATGATGTCCCGTCCGGACTCCGGAAGCAAGAGCAGATACGGGAGCAAAACCGGGTCGGCCGCCCTTTTCTTTGCTCGGAGTGCATCGAGACGCTGTTCGAAGGCGCCTTTATCGATGATGCACACGTCGAACTCGGTAGCGTCGAGACTCTCCGCCAACTCTACGGCTTCGTACGCTGGGTGGTCGTCGAGCCACTCGGCGAGCAACTGCCGGTTGGCTGAATCGGCAACGAGCGGGAGCACCCGGTTCTCTGAGTCAGGCACCTCTTTCGGAGTCATTGTCAGCGGTGTCTTCCGTGGTGGTTTGGTCTGCCCTCCGGCGCCGAGACTGCCGCCGGCCGGGTCAGTAGCATTCCTCTGAACACGCCCGCCATACCGCGTGACGTATGCGCTGTTGCGGAGTCTGTCTAACGATGATTTTATCTTTGCTCTGTCAGTTCAAAGAGATTCCGATACCTCTCTTGGCAGTGCCACCCCTGTCGGTGTCCCAGCACGAATCCGCCGGCCTTCCGGACCCATCTGCTGGCCTATCCCGTGTTCGAAATCTCTCGCCCCAGCACGCTATCTTTCAGTCGCGAGGCGGCCACAGTCTCCGGCTTCGTGACACACGCGGTACAGTCTCAAAATCCCGCGTCCACGCGTCGTTTGACCTGGGGCCTGTACGCCTAACTGTCTAGAGAGCGTAGGTCACAGCGAATGAGTTCGCCGCAACAACTTGACGAACTTCTCGGTGAGGGAAACGAGATAAACATCGTCTGTCACAACAATCCCGACCCGGACTGTCTCGCGAGCGCACTCGCGCTGGGTCGGATAGCGGCGGCGGCGGGCATCGACGACCGGCAGATACTCTACAGCGGCGACATCTCCCACCAGCAAAACCGGGCGTTTGTCAACCTACTCGATATCGACCTCCAGCCGTTCGAACCCGACTCGCTCCAGGACCGCCACCCGAACTCCTTGCTTGCCTTTGTCGACCACTCGATTCCGGGCGAGAACAACCGGGTGCCCCCGGACACGGACGTCGATATCGTGATCGACCACCACCCCGCCGAAGACATCGAGGCCCGGTTCATCGACCATCGTGAAGAGGTGGGGGCCGCCGCGACGATTCTGACAGAGTACGTCCGGGCCCTCGACATCGAACTCGATACGGACCTCGCGACAGCACTCCTCTTTGCCATCCGGTCGGATACCCTCGATTTCCTCCGCGGAGCCACCCCTGCTGAGTATGAGGCGGCGGGACAACTCCACGACTACGCGGACCAGGACATCCTCCGACAGCTCTCGACGCCGTCGATTACCGGGGGAACTCTCGACGCCATCTCATCCGCAATCGACAACCGGCGCTCGATCGACGCGACACTCCTCTCGCATGTCGGCCGCACGAGCGAACGGGACGCACTCCCTCAGGCCGTCGACTATCTCGTGCGACTCGAGGGCGTCCAAACCGCAATCGTGTTTGGAATCGTCGACGGCGCCGTCCACATCAGTGCCCGGTCGCCCGACCCGCGAGTCCACGTCGGGGACGTCCTGAGCGAGGCGTTCGAAGACGTCGGGAGTGGCGGCGGTCATCACGATGTCGCCGGCGGGGAAATCCCACTCGGCATCGTCGCGGACTACACGTCCGACGACGCGCAGTTGCTCGATATGCTCGAACAGATCATCACCGCACGCCTCGTCGCGGAACTCAATCTGTCCGAAGACGAGGACTAATACTGCGAATGTCGGCCCAGGTGTCCCATTGCGTGCGGCGTCTCCCGACACAGGTACCCCACCTGGCTCACGACCCTGCAGTTCACTCAGCCATCCCCGCAAACGAGTTATGTGCGTTCAGACAGAACTCGTATCTATGACCGATTCCTCGAATGGACCGACGCCACCGGAGGGCCTGCCTGACCAGCTCGTGTCGGATTTGGCGGGGCTGTCACCCGACGAACTCCGCAAAACAATCGTCCATGCCCGAGAACTGCTGCAGTTCCACGAGGAGTCCGAGTTCCCCGTCGAGCCAGAACCAGGCGACGACATCCTTCGAGTCACCGAACACGATGGGTACACGGAAGTCGTGAAACAGGTCCACTGTAACGAGGGCTGTGAGAACTGCCCCCACGGCCCCTTCCTCTACCACGTCACCAAGGAACCACAACCAGATGGCGACACACGAACCCACTGGTCGTTTATCGGCGAGGCAAGAGTCGAGGAGGACTGACTACCACTTCGAACACATCCGCTGCAGTGTTTGCCGAGCCATCAGGGGTTTAGCCCGGCGATTGCCGCTCGGATGAACACGAGCACGGGAATAATCTCCAGCCGGCCGATCCACATGTTCAGGATGAACATCCCTTCGGCCAGGGGCGACATCGTCGGCCCGGTGATCCCCGAGGAGAGCCCGACGTTGCCCTGTGCGCTGGCGACTTCGAACAGCGCGTCAGCGTAGCTGAAGTCGGGACCGGCGACGTTGACGAGCACGATACTACCGGTGACGAGGATGAGCAACCACAGGAGCGTGACGATGGCGGCCTCACTGAACTCCCGTTCCATCCCCTCACGGTCGAGCGTGCGGTCACCGATTCTGGCGGTGACGACGGCGCTTTTTGGCAGGAACACACGGGAGAACTGCCAGATGATGCCACGGACAATCGTGTACCCGCGGATGACTTTGATACCGCCCACGGTCGACCCGGCAGCGCCGCCGAGCACCATCGCTCCGGTGAGCATCACCTTCCCGCCGGCGAGCCAGCGCCCGATGGGGGCAGACTGGAAGCCGGTACAACTCAGCGCGCTGACCCACTGGAACGTCGAATCCCGGATTGCGTCAAGTTCCGGCCCGCCCAGCGACGGTATCGAAAACGGCAGAAACGACTGGGTTGCAAACGCATCGGACGCTGCGGAGACCGACAACACGTTCTGAGCCGAGAGGACGAGGACACCTGCTGCGAGGAGCACTAACAGCCAGCGTGTCTGGAGGTCCGAGACCAGTTCACTCACGTTCCGCTCCTGGAGAATGACATAGTGGACAGGAAACGCGATAGCGCCCAGAATCATAATCGGGAGGAGGACTGTCTCGACCAGCGGTGAGTTGTACGTCGCAATCGAGTTGTCCGTGACAGAGAATCCGCCGGTCGTAAGACCAGTCATCGCGTGGTTGAGCGCCTGCCAGGCCACGTCCCCCAGCGACAGCGACTCGGCGTAGGCACTGTCGCTTGCGACTATCGCGCTAAACAGCAGGACAAACGCCAGCGCGGTGTAGCCGACGACGAGTTTCCAGACTGTCCGCACTGTCGAGACGACGCTCGGATGGATTTTCTCCTCACGCGCCTCGCTCTGATAGAGCGCGTAACTCCCGCTTCCGGGACGGGTGAGGATAGAAACCGTCAGGACGATGACACCGACGCCGCCGACCCACTGGATGAACGACCGCCACCACTGAATCGTCCGTGGCAGCGTGGGCTCGTGGATGGCCATGGTCAGGCCACTCCCGGTCCAGCCGCTCATGCTCTCGAAGAAGGCGTGCAGCGGGTCACGGAAGTACCCGAGACTGGACAGCGTCGTGGTGGTGCCGACCTTGATCGGTTCCCACGCGCTCGTGTCTGTGCCAGCAGGCACGAACGTGTCCATGACGGCCGGTGGTGTCAGCCAGGCGGTCAACAGAAAGGGAAGCGCACTGAACGTCGCGACCATGAGCCACCCACCAGCAGCGATGACCATCCCGTGTTTCATCTTCGGCGTCGGGGCGTCGGTGAACGCGCGGTTGGCGAGGCCACCGACACCGGCAGTTAGACCACCCGCAATCAAACACGCGAGCGCGGCATGGAACTCCTGAAATCCGAGTGCAATGACGGCCGTGACCGTCATGAGTCCGGCTTCCATCAACAGGAGCGAGCCAATTTCCCGCGCGATAATCTGGAGGTCTGTGGGTACCAGGCCGTCGGTCCGTCTGGACATGATTAGCTGTGGTCTTCAGGATGGCCGAACACATCCGTCACTTCGGGTGTGGCACCCTCTGCAGAGTAGACCGTGAGCAAGTCGCCGGGCCTGATTCGTGTGCTGCCGCGGGGCGTGATCGGCCCCTCGTCGTCGCTCCGCTCGACGGCAACGATGAGCGTATCGCCACCGACGAGTCCCTCCTCGTTGGCCTCCTGTAAGGTCTTGCCCGTGATGGGCGCGTTCTCTTCGACAGTAATCTCGAACACTTCTGCCTGGTCGCCGATGCGCATGAAATCGACAATCGAGGGACGTTTGACGGCGCGATAGAGGTATTCGGCGATGAGATGTTGGGGATTCTGCATCGTGTTGACGCCGATCTGGCGGAACACGCTCATGTGTTCGGGGTTGTGGACGACCGAGACGATATCCGGGACGTCCAGTTCCTGTGCCAGCAGACAGACCATGATGTTCGTCGCGTCCTGGTCGGTCGTCGAGATGAGCGCATCAGCACGGTCGGCCCCGGCGTCCTGTAAGGTCTCCTTGGTCGTTGCGTCATCGTTGAGTACCAGACAGTCGAACTGCCGTGACGCGCGTTCGGCCCGCTCCTCATCGCGCTCGATGACGACAACCTCGTTGCCACCCCTGGTGGCGATGTCGATGAGTGGCGTTCCGATGTCACCTGCCCCGACGATGACGATGTACATCTACCGGAGTGTTCAGAATGGACCGACGAAAGACTACCGTTCTTCTTTACGACCAGCGAGAAAGCTGCGTCGAGTCCGTCGGAAAATAGGTCCGCCAGTGGAGACGACCTGTTGGCTGCTGTCTGATCTTGCGTCGGAATCTCTGGCGTGTGCGATAGCCAGTGCTGTGCCCGCTGGAGCGATAAATCTGCGTCCACCACACAGCGTCAACACGGACAGTATTCACGCAATCAGCACAGACAATCGCGCTATGACCGGAACAGAACGCTGTGTCTGCCGACATCAATTTTAATCTACTGTGTGAGAATTTACCACCCATGACATCGAAGCCCGCCCTGTCACAGTATCTCGGTATCGCCTTCTTTCTGACCGTGTTGAGCGTCTTCGTGACGTATGGACAAGCACGAGGGACGAACATTTCAGTCGAATTCCTCGGCTTCGTGCTGGCGTTTTCGGCGATTCACATTTCGGTCACGTACTTCATGATACAGCGGTGGATAGAGTATGCCACTGGTGAAACCACGACGGCCCAGAGCCCGGCTACTGCGGTAGACAATTGATGCTCTCCCCGGCCACGAATCCCTTCCAGAACTGGTCGGAAATCGTTGCTCTCTGTGCCCGCTTAGTGAAATGGGTATTTGTCCCATCGGGCGTCTTACTTGCCCGCGGAGATAATCTCGCTGCATGGTTGGTATCGAAATCTCCGGAATGTTGGCCGTCATCATCGGCCTACTCAGCGGTGGCTGGATCTATGTCGACGGGCGACAGCGGAATATGGAGACTGCCGACATGTGGGCTGTCGGGTTCTTTGTCGGCATGTTCATCCCACCAATTATCGGTGCTATCGTCGTCGGAATGCTCTACCTCCAGAAACGCAACAGGCGACGACGTACTGCTCGCCCGATCAACTAATCGAATGGAGTTGTTACTTTACAGGAGCGCTGGAACGGAAACTCGTCTTCGAATATGAGGGGCCTTCACAAACGGCGTGCGGCGAATAACCGACATAGAAAACGTCACTTCGAATATGGGTGTCTCCCTGGTGTTGTCGAAAGTGACCCGACTGCCGGATTCACTCGCATATATCCCCGCCAGAGGGGGCTTTGAGCGGCAAAATTCTACGGACGAGTATGGCTACTGGTCGGGCATCCACGCTGGCCGTGTAACCGTCGCAGTCTCCAACGCTGAGAGCTTGTAGCGCGTCTGGCGCGTAAAGTCATCGTTTCCTCTCGTGACATCGTATTCTGCGATGAATCCGTCTTCGGCAACAGTGACGTGCCCGGTTGCGGTATTCGACGGGACTGAGTCAGGGTTCCTGATACCAGTCACAGTGTATTTGACGGCTGTCGACCCGTCGACGGTGACAGTCTCAGCCGCGTTCAGTTCGAGATTCCGGAGTGGTCGTTCAATCCCCGGCATTGTGGCTACGTCTGCTGTTGTCCAGTTCTCATCGGACCTCCGGGTCAGTTCCTCCGTTGTCCGATCATACTCGAACACGCCCTCGGCGTTGTAGTAGGCGTGAACATCAGTGTTGAGTTGCGTGTCGATAAACCGTATCGAACCGGTACCAGCACCGGTGTCTACTGTTCTGACTACCGTGCGGTTCGAGTCCTCGTCGGTAATGACCAGCCGATTTTTCCGGGAGACATTTTCCACGGTCTCGTCGTGCGTTTCCACCGCAACGGTAAGGTCTGTTATCCCCGCTTGAGACCATCCCGAGGGGTAGGAGAAGTTCTCTACCGCCGGGTCTGGAGTGGGCGTCTGTTGGTCTGTACCAAGTAGACCCGAACAGCCAGCCAGCAGTATGACAACGGCCAGTAGTACTGCACGAAGGGGACTTCGAGGGCGGGCAACCATACCAACAAAAACTGGCGCCCGGTGAAGATGTTTGTGACTACTCTGTGCCAGGGCAAGCGTGAATTGAGACAAACCTGTCTCGAACAGAGGTCGGAATTTGTCCGAGAAGCGGTCACTGGTGCTCAGTTAGCAGATTTACCGAGCGGTTAGTTTCGCGGGGTCGTGGTGGAATAGTCGCATTGTGGTATAGATCCTCTCTATTCAGCAGCCAACTTCTGACACCATCGATATAGAGAGTGAGTGTATCAGTATTCACGCCTCCATCCGTTCACTGAAACGCTTATTTACCGAACATACGGTAGACAACGCCTTGGGAATCGTTCTATGACACACCCACGTTAGTTTGAATGGATCTGCCAGATTCCCGCGATGAGGACAGCCACAGTTCCCCAAAGGACCGGAGTTCCGAGCGTGTAGAACACACGGAGGCTCTCCAGCATCACTTCAGTGCCCCATGCAGGGAATCCAAGCAGTCGAACCAGCATACCCGCATCATGAAGTTTCAACGTAAACTGCATCAGAACCACTCCCCCGGTGAAAATCCGACCGGGCCAACCTGAGAGGAGATACAACAGCGGAATCAGCGGATACGAAAGGAGAACGAAATACATCGTATACGAGGGAATTACCAGCAGAATCGCACACAGCGTTGTGAGGAGCGCAATGAGTCTTTGCAGAGGGCCCTCACTGTACAGATACGCGTAGGCTACCACTGGAGCGACTAGTACGAGTGCCATCACTGTGAGCAGAGTTCCACTTGCATCAGCGAACATCGCTGTAAGCGGCCGCTGAAGTGTCACATAGAGACTTGAAGGAGACAGGCCGCCTGAAGCGGCATTTGCAGTACCTCGTGGGAGCAGTTCCTCAACAAAATATCGCTGTGTATGAGTCCACCCAAAGAGCACGATACCACCGGCAAGTGCCCCGACACCGGTGGCAATGGCCAGTAAAATCGCATACCACTTTCGTCGGTAGACCAACCAGACGCCGACAGCAGCAGGAAATACTTTTGGAAGAGCCGCAAGTCCGAGGGCGACACCAGCGCGGTGTTGCAGGTTCTGTTCTAGCCAGATAAGACCCAGACCGAAGCAAAGTGCAATTTGATGGTTGATATTACCAAACACTAACGATGGTACGCTAATCGGACTGATGGCGATGAATGCGCAGATTAGACCGCGATCAAGGTTCGACAACCGGATACCGTGTGATTCGGTTACCCTCGCAATAGCGAGTCCAAGTATCACGCTCACAAGAATGGTTCCGGCGAGATGAAGCGCAAACCCGACAACAGGGGGAATCAGAAGATAGAGCGAAAAGACAGCCAGCAGTATGATTGGATACCGGTACGTAAGATTCGGAACACCGACAGGAGACCGGCCGTAGACTTCCTGGCCCGTGTGTAAATCTACAGCCGCAGCACGATAGATCTCAAAATCAAGGCCGAATAGATCTGGAGTAATAGTAAGTCGATAAAGCACATACACCGTCCCGAGGAATACGCCCAATCCGAGAGCCAACCGCGCTCGGCGTAATGATGCAGTGGATTCCTCTCTCTGCAAGATATGGGTATTGAAAATAGTACTGCTATATGTTTTCTGGTGTCCACCTGTCCTGACGTTTTCAACGGTCGTGGTCTGTGTTGAATACCACAGATATCAACCAGGCCACAAACAGAAATACTTCGCACACTCCACCCCACGGTAGTCTTACGAAGCCAACTGTGGTCAATGGCCGTTTGCAACGGACCTACTCCTGTAGGATTGCCGCCCAAACCTGGTCGTTCGGGTGAGAAGCCACACCGCCATTCAGTCCACAACTACTTGATTCGGTGAAACATCTCGAAGCAGGAGGTCCGAGACGCGAAGCATCTCAGCAGCACCAAACCCTCTCAATGAGTAACAATTCCGAACCAATCGGATTGCTCCGCCCATATACATATAAGAACGCTTTTTTCTCCGTCGTCTGATTCAAACCTGATGCAGAATCGTCCCAGCCGGTTCAGGCGTGCAAAACGACAGTTCCTGTCGGATCTTCGGGCGGACCCGTATCTGGGCTACGTGCTCGCGGCGACGCTCTTGCTCGCGGGGTTCTGGTTCTGGCACCGGATTCCAAATTTCGCCACGTGGGACGAACACGACCGAGTACTGGACCCGCTGGTGGCGTACGCGTCGGTCATTGCCGACCCAAGCATTGAAGCGCTCCGCGAGGGCATCACATGGGGTCGTGTGCCATTCGGCGCGACGTTTTACGTCTACGCGCTCGCGGTGTTGCCCGTCGTCGCTGCCGCGGCAGTGGTCGGGAACATTGATTCAATTGCTGCGATTCGGTTCCCCGAAAACACGTACGCCCATTACCCAGTGTGGGCCGAGACGCCCCGCTGGATCTGGACGTGGAGTCTGGTCTTTGTCCGGTTGACGAACGTCGTCTTCGCCGTCGTCACCGTCTACCTGGTCTACCGGCTGGGAACCGAACTCCAGGACCGCTGGACCGGGCGGGTGGCCGCCGCCCTGCTCGCGTGTACGTTCGGCTTTCTCAAGCTGGCAAAGGAGGGCGGTGAGGACATTCCGGCGACGATGTGTCTCGTGCTCGCGCTGTACCTGCTCGTTCGCTACGTCAGGGACGGGCGGCAATGGCACTTCTACGAGGCCAGCGCCGCCGGCGGCCTCGCCATCGCGTTCAAGCCGACTGTCGGGCTGATTGCTCTGTCCGTTGGCTTTGCCCACCTGCTCGAAACCCGGACCGACACAGATCCGTGGTTGCGTGCACTCTGGCAGCCCCGACCCCTGCTCGTCGGTGCCGGCATCGGTCTCACGACGACCGTGTTCGGCTTCCCGACCGCGGTTGTCCGGTATGTCTGGCCCCTTGTCCCGGTCCTCGGACTCATATATTTCCTTCGAACACGGACGAGCATCGGACCAGGACTGCGTGCATTCTGGCGGCCACGACTCCTGCTTGCCAGTGCCGTCGTGGGTGCCGTCACACTCGCCATAGCTGCTCCAACCGCCGTCGTAAATCAGGTTGAACCGCTTACAGGACGGATCGTAGGTCGGATATCTAGACGGATCAGTCATGCTGTCGGCCCCACGGCACCGGGCTGGTGGTGGTTCCTCCGGACGTACGTCAGCGCGTTCGGCTGGCCGCTTCTGGTCGCCGCTGTCGTCGGCCTCGCCGCGAGCCTCGTCGGGCTCGTCCGGCTCGCACCCACAGAGGGCGTACGTGACCCGGCGCCGGATTTCGATGCCCAGGTGCTCGTCGTCGCCACCCTCCTTGCTTTCCTCGCGTTCTTTGCGACGTGGCACGACTTCCGGGTGCATCACCTCCTGCCGACGTTCCCGCTGGTGATGATTTTGCTCGCGGACGCCCTGCGCCGGCTTGTGGCCCGCCGGCGGACGGTCGGGCGGGTCGCACTCGCGGTCGTGCTGGTTGGCTCGGCGGTCTATGCGGGCGTCGGCGTCGGGCTGTACGCCTCGATGCCCCGGGACGACGCGACGGCGTGGCTGGCCGAGGACGCCGAGGAGAACGCGACAGTGGAGACGTACTACCACGGGTTCGTGGAGAACGCCATTCCGCACGGGATGCGGGTCAATCCGATCTGGCACGGCATGGACGACCCGCGCGTCGAGCGCTGTCCCGAGTACATCCAGATCGGCTACAAGGAACTGCTCTATCTCCGGGACATCCCCGACGACCAGCGGGGCTACGACGTGGACTCGCGGGTCGACGAGCGGGCCACCTACGTCCGGGCGCTACTGAACGGTGAGTACAACTACACGGTGGCCGCGGAGTTCGGACAGCGGCCGCCGAACTTCGTCCCCAACCGGGCCGAGCCGGGGTCGTTCCGGGATTTGATTCCGCTCGGGGTCAACCCACACAGCGACCAGTACGGCGACGAGCAGGAACTACGGGCCAACCAGTACGTCGCCATCCTGGAACGCGACGGGGCCTGCGTCGAGTCGCGGACGCCGCCATGGTGACAGCGAAAGATACTCAGGCGACTTCGACGTTAGAGGGCCGGCTCTACGACGTTGATGGCACGCTCCGCAAGGCTAACTAACCACTTCTCGAACGGGTCAGAGAAATAACCCACGTGATTTGTTCTATCGAGAGCTGGCTGAATCGTCCACTCAATAAGCATGCCGACCTACTGCTGCAGATTCTACCAGATCCCGTTGATGTTCAGAGGATCGTACTGAATAGAAGGCGCGAATTGGCCATCGAGTCGTTGCTGGTACCGGCCCTGTCGTGTCGGGATCCAACCAGACGATTCTGGGACATCGCGTCGCTCAATGGGGGGAGCTAGACTCACCAAAGGCCTCGGAAACCAACCGAGACACTACCTTTTATTGACGATGTTGAGATGGGTGTCCGTATGCCGGATGTATCACACCGAACGCCAGTGGGCGTATTCTCAACGAGCGCTTCGGGTCGGTCTTTCAGCGACTGCCGCTCTCCCCTCGGCGACTCCGATGGCGAAGCTTTCGTCGACCGGTCCATAGACGACGAGTGGCAGCGCCAAGCGGCCACAGCCCGCCGCGGAGTCACGTTGACGGCGTCTCCTCGAAGGGCCACTGTCCGCACTCGGCCTTGTCCAGCGTTCCGTTAGTGGCTGCCATGAAGTACTTCTGTTTGTCTCCCAGCCGGTAGTGACAGATGTCCGGCTTCAGTTTCTCCCAGTAGATGGTCTGCATCGACGGGACGCCCTCGGGATCGGGCGGGATGCTGGCGTGATCGGGCACGTCAAAGTCGTTTTGCAGGTCGACCGTCTCCTCTTTCAGCGGCGCGACCGTGCCATTGTGCCAAGCCGGCGCAGTCACCACGAACAGGAGGACACACCCGGCGACGAGTACCCGGTGGGATGGCGTCGGCATCTCCGCGACGAGGACCCCGATCCCGAGTGCGACGAACAGGTACACGAGGATCATCTCGATGGCACCCTGGAATTCGAGGAAGATCTGAAAGAGGTAGGTGACACCGCCGGCGGCGACCCACCCGTATCGGCTCAGGTCCGTGCTCGCGCCGCGCCACCAGCCGTAGGCGGCCAGGGGGACGAGCAGGGCACCGTATCCGAGCTGGACGACGAAGGTGAGAATGCGCCCGGGGACGGTGTAGCGCTCGACGCCGTACAGCGGCGCGATGACTGCCTCGACGAACAGCGCCGTCCCTGTTCCGGTGAGGACGAAGGGCAGGACCGTCACCGCGGCCACGGCGACCCCGCCGGCGACGGTCCGGCCGGCGGCCTCGAGTCCCTCCCGCTGGAGTGCCATCGCCACCACGAGCACGGCGATGCCGCCCCCGAGTTGCCAGAAGCCGGCACTCAGTGCGGCCGCGGCACCGCTGGCGAGATGGCGGTCGTCGACGGCACAGAGAAGCGCCCCGGCGGCACACAGGAACGCGAAGTACTTCGGTCGGATGCCGGCGTAGGGGAAGGCGTACACCGATGTGAGGCCGAACATCGAGACGGCCGCGACGACGCTGGCGACGCCGTCGTCGGTCAGCCGGTGGACGACGAGCCCGAGACACACGACGCCCCCGGAGACGGCCGCTACCGCCGCGGTGACGCCGAGTACGTGCAACGCGGCCATGTTGCCAAACGAGAGGAAGGCGAGGACGGTCGTGACGGCGTAGATCAGCGGCGGTTTGAGGTCCCAGATGTCGACGTACAGCGCCGCTCCCTGCCCGATGTACCAGCCGCCGTGCTGGAACAGCGCGGAGTCCTCGTGGATGTAAAACGGTGACTCGAAGAAGTTGAACACGGTCATGGCAACGGGAACGAGGATCGCACACGCAAGCAGGACCGACCACCAGTTGTCCGCCACCCACTGTTCACACTCCCGGAGCGAGGGAGCGCCGTCGGTAGTGATACCCATCCAACCGGGACTCTGCTGTCGCGTCACGTAAATCACGTGGTACGTATCGATCAGTCCAGCGCTGCGAACGGGAAAACAACGCTTTACCACCCCCTCGTCCTATCGCCAGCCGATGGAACTGCGATCCGATGTGGTCGGCCGCGCGAAGCGGCAGCTGATGTCGGATCTTCGGGCGGACCCGTATCTGGGCTACGTGCTCGCGGCGACGCTCCTGCTCGCGGGGTTCTGGTTCTGGCACCGGATTCCAAATTTCGCCACGTGGGACGAACACAACCGCGTGCTCGACCCGCTGGTGGCGTACGCGTCGGTCGTCACCGACCCGAGCCTCGAGGGACTCCAGGAGGGGGTCGCCTGGGGCCGTGCGCCTTTTGGCGCGACCTTTTACGTCTACGCGCTCGCCGTGGCGCCGGTGATCGTGGCCGCCGCTATCGGGGGGAATCTCGACGCCATCGCGGCGATAGGGGTCCCGGAGGGCACGTACGCCCATTACCCAGTGTGGGCCGAGACGCCCCGCTGGATCTGGACGTGGAGTCTGGTCTTTGTCCGGTTGACGAACGTCGTCTTCGCCGTCGTCACCGTCTACCTGGTCTACCGGCTGGGAACCGAACTCCAGGACCGCTGGACCGGGCGGGTGGCCGCCGCCCTGCTCGCGTGTACGTTCGGCTTTCTCAAGCTGGCAAAGGAGGGCGGTGAGGACATCCCGGCGACAATGTGTCTCGTGCTCGCGCTGTACCTGCTCGTTCGCTACGTCAGGGACGGGCGGCAACGGCACTTCTACGAGGCCAGCGCCGCCGGCGGCCTCGCCATCGCGTTCAAACCCACGGTGGGACTGGTCGTCCCGATTTTCGGGCTCGCTCACCTGCTCGAAGCCCGGACCGACGCGGGACCGTGGCGGCGCGCACTCTGGCGGCCCCGGCTCCTGCTCGTTGGTGCCGGCATCGGTGCCGTCACGATTGCACTCGGCTTCCCGACCGCGCTCGTCGGCGAGGTCGAGCCGGTCGTGAATCGGCTCTTTGGCCGGACTGGCCGGACGAATCTCGCGGTCGGCCCCACGGCACCGGGCTGGTGGTGGTTCCTTCGGACGTACGTCAGCGCGTTCGGCTGGCCGCTTCTGGTCGCCGCTGTCGTCGGCCTCGCCGCGAGCCTCGTCGGGCTCGTCCGGCTCGCACCCACAGAGGGTGTACGCGCCCCGGCGCCGGATTTCGATGCCCAGGTGCTCGTCGTCGCCACCCTCCTTGCTTTCCTCGCGTTCTTTGCGACGTGGCACGACTTCCGGGTGCATCACCTCCTGCCGACGTTCCCGCTGGTGATGATTTTGCTCGCGGACGCCCTGCGCCGGCTTGTGGCCCGCCGGCGGACGGTCGGGCGGGTCGCACTCGCGGTCGTGCTGGTTGGCTCGGCGGTCTATGCGGGCGTCGGCGTCGGGCTGTACGCCTCGATGCCCCGGGACGACGCGACGGCGTGGCTGGCCGAGGACGCCGAGGAGAATGCGACGATGGAGACGTACTATCACGGGTTCGTGGAGAACGCCATCCCCCACGGGATGCGGGTCAATCCGATCTGGCACGGCATGGACGACCCGCGCGTCGAGCGCTGTCCCGAGTACATCCAGATCGGCTACAAGGAACTGCTCTATCTCCGGGACATCCCCGACGACCAGCGGGGCTACGACGTGGACTCGCGGGTCGACGAGCGGGCCACCTACGTCCGGGCGCTACTGAACGGTGAGTACAACTACACGGTGGCCGCGGAGTTCGGACAGCGGCCGCCGAATTTCGTTCCCCGTCGGGCCGAGCCGGGTTCGCTCCGCGATCTGATTCCGCTCGGGGTCAACCCACACAGCGACCAGTACGGCGACGAGCAGGAACTACGGGCTAACCAGTACGTCGCCATCCTGGAACGCGACGGGTCCTGCGTTGAGTCGCGGACGCCGCCATGGTGACAGCGAAAGATACTCAGGCAACTTCGACGACTGACAAACGATGCGAACGGCCATCCGGAAACTGTACGGGCGGGCGGCCGGGCGGGTCGCCGACGACCTGCGGACTGACCCGTACCTGAAGTACGTCCTCGGGCTGGCGGTCGTGCTGGCGGGCTTTTGGTTCTGGCACCGCATTCCCAACTTCGCCACCCGCGACGAACACAGCCGGCTCATGGACGTGCTGGTCGCGTACGGCAACGTGATCGCCGACCCGAGCTACGCGTCGCTCAGGGAGGGTGTCATGTGGAGCCGCGCGCCCTTCGGCGCGACGTTTTACCTGTTCGGGCTGGCGGTCCTGCCGGTTTTTCTCGTCACTGTCGTGACCGGCCAGCTCGACATCTTCACGGCCTTTCAGCAGCCAAGCTGGGAGTTCGGCTTCTATCCATCGTGGGCGACTACGCCCGAGTGGTTCTGGACCTGGTCGCTACTTTTTGTCCGGCTCTTTAACGTCTGCTTTGCCGTCGGTGCGGTCTATCTCACCTACCGGATCGGCACCGTGGTGCGCGACCGTGCGACCGGGCGGCTGGCCGGCGTGCTCTTGTCGCTGACCTTCGGCTTTCTCACCATCGCGAAGGAGGGCGGCGAAGATATGCCGGCGACGTTTTTCCTGCTTCTTGCGCTCTATCTCGTCGTCCGGTACGTCCAGACTGACGACACGACGAGCTTTCTGGCCGGCAGCGCCGCCGGTGGTCTCGCCATCGCATTCAAACTCACCGCGGCGCCCGTCGTCGCGCTGATTGGGCTGGCCCACCTCCTGCGGGCACGCCGGGTCGAGGACCGTGTCGGCACGTTGTTCCGTCCTTGGCTGTTCGCCAGCGGCGCGCTGTTCGGGCTCGCGGCGATCATGCTCGGGTTCCCGACGCTTCTGGTCGGCGGGTTCGACGTCGTCTACGAGCGGATTTTCGCAGGCTCGAGCACGCGGATGAACTGGGCGACCGGCCCCGACGCACCCATCTGGTGGTGGTTCCTCCGGGGCTATTTCAGCGGCCTCGGGTTGCCGCTGTTCGTCGCGTCGGTCGTCGGTGCCCTCGCCAGCGCCGTTTCGCTCCGGCGGTGGCTGGACGGATCGACGACACCCGACGACCTCGACGCGACGGCGCTAGTGCTCGCCGGTGTGTTCCTGTATCTCCTGCTGTTCTCGCGGTGGCACGACTTCCGGGTGCATCACCTCCTGCCGACGTTCCCGCTACTCGCAATATTACTCGCCAGGAGTCTCGTCGCCGCCCGCGAGTCCCGGCCCGCCATCGCGCGGCCGGTCATCGCCGCCTTGCTGGTGACCTCGGCGATATACGCCGGCATCGGCGCTGCCGGGTTCGCCTCGATGCCCCGCGACGAGTCCCGGACGTGGCTGACCGACAACGCCGGCGAGAACGCGACGCTGGAGAGCTACCGCCGGAATATGCAGGATTCGGTCGTGCCCCACGGCATGAATATGCACCATCCCTACGGCCGTGACGTCTCTGAACCGGTCGCCGTCTGCCCCGAGTACATCCAGATCGGCTACCGGGACCTGCTGTATCTCAAAAATGACACCTACTATCGGAACAGTCAGGTGAAGCAACGCTACCTTCGATCGCTGCTGAACGGCGAGTACAACTACACGGTGGCCGCCGAGTTCGGGACGCGGCCGCCGAACTTCGTCCCCCGTCGGGCGACGCCTGGCTCGGTCCGCGACCTGGTCAGGTACGGTGTCGTTCCCCAGACCGACCAGTTCGCTGACGAGCAGGAACTTGCGGCCAACCAGTACACGGTCATCCTCGAACGGACGGGACCGTGCGAGCGGCCACGCTACATCCCCTTCTGATCACTCCGTCGAGAGCGTCGAGAGGTCCAGGTGGAGCGACGGGTACCAGCCGGCCAGTGCGGGCAGGTAGATACCCATCGCGCGGTCGATGAGGACAATCGGGACGATGACCTCGCCGGGGACGCCGAGCGCGACGAACACTGCGGTCGCGGTCGCCTCCGTGACGCCGATGCCGCCGGGCGTCAGGGGCAACAGCGTCACGCTGTAGGCGGCGACCAGATACAGCGGGATGAACACGGCGGGCTCGAGTTCGGCGCCGAAACTCCCCAGCAGGAGCCAGACACGCACGCCCGCGGCGACCAGCAGCGTCAGCGACCACCCCGCGGCGTACCGGAGCCAGACGCCCGGACTGAGCGCGATCTTCCGGAACGCGTCCGTCGAGGTTTCGGCAAAGGCCGACAGCCCGCGGATCTGCTCGGCGACCGATGCACCAATCCGTGGCAGGCGGTTGGCCAGCCTGGCGAACCAGTCCAAAAGCGGGTCCAGCCGCGAGAGGTTCGTCCCCGCGGCCAGCAGAAAGACCCCAGCAGCAATATACAGCGCCGTCGAGAGAGCCAGAACGAGAATTAGCCCTGGTGACAGGCGATCGAACGCCAGCGCTAGCCCAACCGACGCCGCTAACCCGTAGTAGACCGAGTACAGTGCCGTGTGAACCCCAGAGACCGCGGTCGCGTCCGGATACGACAGGCCGAGCCGGCTCCGCAACACGAAGGGAGCGGCGACCCGCCCGGTCAGCCGCGAGGGGAGCAGCTGGTTGATGAAGTTGACGACGAGTGCGACACTGCCGGCCCCACGCAGCGACACGCGTTCGATTGGGGCGGCGGTGGCCTGCCAGGTGTAAAAGCGCCCGAGTAAGCCGAGGACGCTGACCGCGAGCACTGCCGCCAGTACCGTCGCGTTCAAACGGCCCAGTAACGCCACCGCCTCCCCGACATCGATCTGTGTCAACAACCATGCGAACGCAGCAACGGCCAGCCCAATCTTTGCAAGCGTGACGATGATGTTCCGCGCTGACTGGTCCACCACGTTACTGCTCCCCGGGCGTCGTCGAGGCGACGCCACTTTCCGATTCACGAACGCCGTCAACCCGACTGACGATCTCGCGGGCGGTGACGAACTCGAACGGCTGTGCAAGGATCCGCTCGATTGCGCGGCGCATCCACGCACCAGTGTGATAGTAGACCCGCGTCGGGACTCCCTCGACGTCCGGCAGGTCGACGAACTCCCAGGGGTGAACATACAGGACGGGCGCGATCCCGCGCCGGGCAAGCAGTTTCATCCCGAGGATCGTGTACCGAGGGCCAAAAAACCGGATCCACGTCCCTGTTAGCGGCAGCCGGAGTCCAGGCATAACACTTGCCGGCAGTTCCGCGAGCCCGGCGGGCGCGTCGGCCTGCACGTCTGTCGCGGGCACGGGCCGCTGTACGTCGTATTCGCCGCCGTACCAGCCTGGAATCCATCGGCTGGCGACGACGCTGGAGTCGTAGCCGTATCCCGTCTCTGCCAGCGCATCGAAGTGATCTGCCGGAACGTCGAACGCGGGCGCACGGAATCCCTCGACGGTCCGGTCGGTGACCTGTTCCAGTATCTCTCGCGAGCGAGCCAGTTCCTCGCGGCGCGCGCCGGGATCGAGTTCCGTGAGCAGTCGGTGAGTGTGTGTGTGGGACCCAATCTCGTAGCCGGCATCAGCCAGCGCGGTGACGGCGTCGGGGAACTGCTCTGCGACCGAGGAGACGACGAAACAGGTCGCGGTGGCGGCGTACTCCTCGATTATCGAGCGCAGGAACCTCCCGCCCTCGAGGCCGATGTCGTCCTGGTCAGTCTCGCCGTCGGCACTCCGGTAGGCGGGGGTCTGCGTGAACAGTTCGAAGTCGATGGTGAGGATCGCCTCATTCATCGGACTGCTCCTCGAGTTCCTCTTTCAGCAGGCTCAGTTCCTCGTTGACCTTCGAGAGCCGCTCATAGAGTTTCCCGATGCGGTTGAACAGGTATGTGACGACGACGAAAAGCGTCAGGTTCGAGAGCACGAGCATCGCCCGGGCCTTCCACTCCAGTCCCAGTAGCGTCGCGACGACCTCAAAAATGTCGGGGAACAGGGCGACGAAGATGAGACCGCCGCCGACGACCAGCGACATGACAAAAAGCGCGATGTCCTCACGGCCCCGATTGAAGATGACGTAGCCGTTGAACAGAAAGACAATCCCGACGACCAGCACGACAGCGTTGACGAGTGTGAACATGGTTAGCGAAAGACGAGTACGCGGATGAGGACGTCGGCCATCCGGACTGGGTAGAGGGCGAGGGTCTCTATGGAGAACTGTGACTCGCCCTCCTCGCGGGTCGGCATCTCGATAGAAACCTCGGTGATCCGGTGGCCAGACTGTGCCGCTTCGAGTGTTTGTTCGACCGCCCAGTGGCTGTCCGCGCGATGCAGGATGTCCGCGAGCGCGGAGACGCGGTAGACACGAAAGCCGCTCGTGACGTCGGTGATGTTGACCCCACCCAGCGTGTTGACGACGCCGGTGAAAAACGAGATGCCGAGCCGCCGTATCAGCGGGTAGTCCTCGATGCTCTCGTTGAGATACCGACTCCCGATGACCATGTCGTGGTCTTCGGCTTCGTCGAGCAACTGCGGGATGAGGGTGGGGTCGTGCTGGCCGTCGGCGTCTATTTGGACGACGAAATCGAAGTCGTTGCGGATGGCGTACCGGTAGCCCGTCCGGACCGCGCCGCCGACGCCGGTGTTGAACACGTGTTCGATAACCGTCGCACCGTGCTCGCGGGCGACTGCGGCCGTCCCGTCGGTCGATCCGTCGTCGACGACAACTATCTCATCGACGTACTTGCTGGTCCCGTCGATCACGGGGCCGATGGTTGATGCCTCGTGGTAGGCGGGGATGACTGCGACGGTTCGCACTGGTGAAGGGTCGGTCCAGCACGTACGAATGTCTTTTCTTTTGCGTGAGTGGTCGATGGCCCCGCCGCGTCCCGGACGCCATTCCGGAAGACAACGGAAAGGAACTAGTGCGTCCTCCACGTCCCCGGATATATGTCGCGAACATTCGTCGTCGGTCTCGACGGGGCGAGCTGGCGGCTGCTCGACCCGTGGATCGAAGACGGGACGTTGCCCAACCTGGCGGCGCTGCGTGCGGATTCGGCGTGGGCACAGACTCGGAGCTGTCTTCCGCCCGTTACGTTCCCCAACTGGAAGTGTTACTCCTCGGGGAAAGACCCCGGCGGGTTCGGCGTCTTCTGGTTCGAGTATATCGACCTCGAAAACGAGCGAATCGACGTGATGAGTGGCAGCGACTTCGATACCGCGGAGCTGTGGGATTATCTCAACGACGCGGGGCAGTCCGCGGGCGTGGTGAATATGCCGACGATGTACCCGCCCCGCGACATCGACGGCGTCGTCGTCGCCGGCGGCCCCGACGCCGTCGAGGGCGAGTACCGATCGATCAGCTCCGGTTACGCCACTCCGCCGGAACTCGAAGCCGAACTCGAAGACCGGTTCGACTACCGGGTCCACCCCGACCCACTTCTGTCCTCCAACGACGAGCGCGGGGCCGAAGTCGACGCCATCCTCGACTTGCTGGATACCCGCTTCGAGGTGGCGCTGACGTTGTTCGAGGAGCGCGACCTGGAGTACATGCACGTCACACTCTTCTATCTGAACGTGCTCCAGCACTTCTTCTGGAACGATGCGCCGACCCGGCGGGCGTGGGAGCTGATCGATGAGTGGATCGGACGGCTGTCCGACCTTGAGGATACCAACCTGGTGTTGATGTCCGACCACGGCTGTGCGCCGACGACCACCGAGTTCTACGTCAACGAGTGGCTGGCCGAGAATGGCTACCAGACCCGGACTCGGACAGTGGAAGACGCGCTCCAGCGTGTCGGGCTCGACCGGGCAACGCTGTTATCGGTCGCAAAGCGACTGGGGATCGTCGACCTGCTTGCGACGGCCGTCCCCGAGCGCCTCCAGCAACTCGTCCCCGACCAGCAAGGGATCAAGCGCGGACGGAAGCTGGAGGCGGTCGATCTCGCGGAGACGAAGGCGATGGCCAGCGGGCAGGGACCGATTTATATCAATCCCATCTTCGACGTCGAGACCGTCCGCGAGGAGTTGATGGCCGACCTCCGGGACGTCGCGGACGGCGAGGGGCCGCTGTTTACTGACGTCTACAAGGGCGAGGAGATATACGAGGGGCCATACGTGGAGAAAGCTCCCGAAATCGTCGTCGACCAGCGGCCGGGCGTCCACGTCAACGACGGCATGGGTGGAGGCGAGATCATGACCGATCCGGACCGCTGGGAGGCCGAGAACACACCCCACGGCATCTTCGTCGCGTCGGGGCCGGACTTCAGCCACCGGGGTCAGCTTGACGAAATGAGCATCTGTGACATGGCGCCGACGCTGCTGGTGGCACAGGGCTGTGACGTGCCGACCGACATGCGCGGAGAGGTGTTGCCGGTGTTTGACGACGACCGGCCGGTGGGGGCGCGCGAGCCTCTCGCTCTCGACGACAGTGCCAGTGCGAGTGATGCCGAGGCAGTCACCGAGCGTCTCCAGCAACTCGGCTACATGGAGTAAAACGCAGCCGACACGTGGTCGGTGCCGGTCGACGATGGTAACGTCGACGTCTCAGGGGCACTCTCCCTCACGCTGTTCACGGAAAACGAGAAACTCGAAGACCAGGCCCTGTACCATCCAGACGTCTCGAAAGTCTCTGCAAATGGTACGACTCCTACCAATCTCGATCCGACAGAACCTCACAAAGGCTATATTACAGATAAACTCTTATCGAACTAAGACCCCCTCGCGCTCGAGGACCTCCTGAATGTTTTCGACGAGTGTGGGGACACCACTTGCCCGGTTGCTCGTCGGACGAAAGCAAACGCATTGCAACAGCAGAACGCTAAACGCCGGAATTAGGGGATGTAATCCGAGTATTCGGGAGGTAAACCTACTATGGGCGCTGCAGGATTTGAACCCGCGGCATCTTGGTCCGAAGCCAAGTGCTCTGTCCAAGCTGAGCTAAGCGCCCGCAACACCGAGTTGCTGGTGTCGAGATAAAAACTCCCCGGTTCTCGCCTGCGGATTCTTGGTCGGACGATAAGCCATATATATCACGGACAGCAAGCCCCATCTAGGCGAAAGCGACTGCCTGGCAGGCGTCTGAGGCGATCTTCGTATGTACGAGTTGGGAACGGAATTAGACGGTGTGTCGGTCGACCCCGGGACAAACATCCTCGTCTCGGGACCGCCACTGACTGGTAAGCGCCGGCTCGCGATGGATATTCTCGCCCACGGTGTGACAGACGGTGACGGGGCAGTTATCGTGACGACGCGGGACAGTTCAGACCGCGTTATTTCCGATTTCCAGTCACACATCGACGACCCCAGTGACGCAGACCTCGGCGTCGTCGACTGTGTCACAAAACATCAGGGACGGTCCGCGTCCGACACCGACCTGGTCAAGTACGCGTCGTCACCGGTCGATATGACAGGCATCGGTATCAAATTCTCCGAGTTCGTCGAGGAGTTTTACACCAAACGTGACGTTCGCAAGAATCGCGTTCTGCTCGATTCTCTCTCGGCGCTGTTGATGTACTCCGACGTCCAGACCGTCTTCCGGTTTATGCACGTCCTCACGAGTCGCATCGAGGATGCTGACGCGCTGGGTGTCCACATCATCGAGTCGACCGCACACGACGACGAGGCGATGAACACGATGAAGCAACTGTTCGACGGCATCATCGAGGTCGACGAGCAGCGAGACCTGACCGTTCAGCTACCGGGGACCGGCGCGACGCCCTGACGCCATATCTTTTTCATCGTGCCTGTCGTTGTAGGCGTATGCCACTCGAGACCGACGACGAACTCCGTGAGATACTCGCGCTCGACACCATCGCTGTCGTCGGGTGTTCGACGACGCCGGGAAAGGCCGCCCACGACATCCCGCAGTATCTCCTCGACCACGGGTACGACGTGATTCCAGTCAATCCCTTCGCAGACGAGATTCTCGGCCGTGAGGCCTACGACTCGCTGGCGGATGTCCCGGATGACATCGATATTGTCGACGTGTTCCGTCCAAGCGAGGAGGCGCCGGACATCGTCGATGCTGTTCTCGAACGGGACGATGCGGGTGTCGTCTGGTTCCAGCTGGGTATCCGCAACGATGAGGCTGCCGCCCGCGCAGAAGACGCTGGCAAGCGCGTCGTCCAGGACAAGTGCATCAAGGTCGAACACCAGCGACTGGTCTGACCGGCGGGTCATCTACTGATCGTCCGAGTCGTCGGTGACGGGGACGTCCGTGCCCGCAGTGTCATCCGCTGTCTCATCGGCGTCCGCTGTGTCCGGTGCTTGTGGCAGGTCCGCGTCCTCGAGAATCGCTTCGACGTCGATGTCTCGGTCGGCCGCGAGCGCCTCGACGAGCGCGCGCTGTTCGGCGAGGTCACGTTCGAGGCGGTCGACCTGCTCGCTCGTGTCTTCGACCTCTTGCTGGAGCGATTTGAGCTCGCCGATAATCTCGTTCATCTTCGCGTAGAGCTTCTCGGCCGAGTCCATCACCGTCTGGAGTTTCTTTGCGGTTCCGCCAAGTCCCATGCTCCAGGGTAACGGAGGCGGATACGTGGGTGTTGTGGTCGGCAGTGTGACCCGACCCCGCGTCATTTAACACCGTCCCGGACGGAAATCCGGGTATGGATGACGTGCGTTCCGCGCCGCTGGTCGGTATCGTCGGATGTGTCGGTGTCCTCCTCACGTTGCTCTATCCGTACGTGGCCGCCGAGGGGGCAGTGAGCCTCTACTACGGGTCCGGAGTGGTCACTCCACTGGTCGGCGGCCTGCTCGCGCTGGTGACCATAATCATCCTCGCGGCTGGTCGCGAAAACCGGGCAGACCCCGAACTGGCCGCTGGTGCCGGACTGGTCTTTGGTCTGTTCGTTTTCGTCCTGTCGCTGGCGTGGGCGGCGACGATGCGCGTCGACGCACTCACCATCTGGGAGTATCACCGGTGGACGGTGCCGGCAGCCGGCGCGCTCGTTCCGCTCGGGTCGCTGTGGTACGTCCGGGCGCTGCGCATCTTTTAGGTTCGGTCGCCGCCTCCCGGTTCCGAAAGGCCCTTATGGGGAACCACGCTACCGTAGAGTGGACTAGGTCGGGCGGTTAGGCCCCGCTCCACCCGCTCCCACTATGGTCTTGAGGGAGGACCGAACCTCGGGGACGTCCGGTCAGACGGACGTGGGCCCCGCAAGCCAACAGAGAAGCCTCGTCCTTCGGGGACGGCGGTCCGCGTGGAACCACCTGCAGGGGAGGACCCGCGCGGTTAACCGAGGGCACCGCGTCAGGCGCGGAAGCGAGCAGCGCACCCTCGGACAGCTGTCGCTCGCAGGGTCGCGGGGTGGAGGAGGCACGCGGGACTACCCACGCCCGAACGCCGGGCCACCCCGACTGTCCACTTCCATTCATACCGGTTTTCGTTCCCGAGCGGTGCGTCCGCGCCGAAAAGTGGGATTCCGCCAGCGAAAAAAGCGTCAGCCCGACAGTTCGCCGAGTCCGTCGGTGTCTTCCAGTTTGAGGCCGCCGCCGATGGTCCGGTTCGGGTAGGGGATGTTGATGTCCTCCTCGTCGAACCGTTCTTTGACCGTCTTGACGTACTCGGCGCGCGTTTTCACGAAGTCCGACCGCGAGGGTTGGGAAATCCAGATGCGCGACTGGAGGCCAACCGAGGAGTCCCCGAGTTCGATGAGACGCACTGTGGGCTCGGGGTCGTCGAGAATATCGGCGTGGTTTTTGGCTTCTTCGATGATGATATCGGTCGCTTTGTCGATGTCGTCGTCGTAGCCGATTCCGAAGACGAACTTCAGACGGAGTTTGTCCTTGGCGACCGGATTTTTGATGACGCCGCCGGTCAGCTGGGAGTTCGGGACCGTCAGCAGTTCGTTGTCGAAGGTCCGCACTCGCGTCACGCGGAGACTGATGTCCTCGACGACGCCGGAGTTGCCGTCCCACTCTATCCAGTCACCGATGCGGAACGGCTTGTCGGTGTAGATGAAGATACCAGCGACGAAATTCGACAGCACGTCCTGCATCGCAAAGCCGATTGCCAGTGTCGCCGCCGCACCGACGGTCGCGATGGCGGTGAGGATGTTGCCAAAGCCAGCAAAGGTAAACGCAACCGCGATAGCGACGAAGGTGAAGATGATGCTGGACAACTTCAGGAGTGGCCGCTTTGCGTGTGTGTCGAGGTCACGACGGTTGAGGAACCGACGTACGATGGGCAGGAGGAGTACCTTGCTACCGAGATAGAGTGCGACGAACGCGGCGACAAACGTTACTGCGGACCCGACTGCGTCGGCGGCCGGGATGCCGGCGTCTGCGAGTTGTTCTGCTATCCAGGTGTTTGCCTGGAGTGGCATCATCGCTCTAGCACCGTCGTGTGGCCGCGGGTCTGGACGACTGTCGCATCGACGCTGTCTGCAAGGTCCTCTGCGAGTGTTTCCGTGTCAGTTCCGCCCCGCGCAGCGCGGTGGAATTTGACCTTGACGAATTCGCGGTCGTCGAGCTGGTCGTCGAGCTCGCCGGTCACTGCTTCGGGTCCGTTTTTGCCGACCCAGACTGTTACCTCGAGGTCGTGAATCCGCTGTGCGCGTGTCTCGTCGCTCATGTGGTGCGCAAATTTGTCGTCCGCACTTTTAAAAGTCCGTTCTTGCCACTGACGACTGTCGAAACGAGAGCGGTACCCGACTGCGTCTGGGTGCCAGTGCCCCGTCGTGACCTCCCCAGGTCACGTCTCTACCAGCCCGTGCGGGTCACCCACCACGGTACGGCCGCGGTCGACGCCGCAGCGTGCACGGGCTTGATGTCAGCCTTAGAGATGTGAATATTAAACTTGACGATGGCCAATTATGGCCACGGAAGGCTCGACTGCCGAGCCGCCTCGCAAATCGTGGCGGCCCGTCAGCTGTCGTCGTACGGATGCCGTGTCTGGTGCCCGCAGTCACAGGTCACAACGACGTGCCCGCTCTGGAGGCGGACGCGGGCGTTCTTGCCCGGTCTGAGGTACGTATCACAGCTGTCGCAGGTAAACCGGGTGAACTCGCGGGGGAGTCGGATTCGGTTGCGCTCGGCGAGTCGGCGGGCCCGGCGGACGTACTCCCGTGTCCGCTCCTCGTGGCCCGCTATCGTCGCCTCACGGGCCAGTTCGTGTAACCGCTCGATTCGTTCTTCTGCGACCGTCACGGCCGATTTTCGGCTCCCCGCTCGTGTATAGCTTGCGTTCGCTCGGCACCGTCAGGATTTTGCCACCCCCTGTGTTCTCTCCGTCCGTGCGCGTCCTGCACTACCTCGAACTCGAGGACCGTCTCGACCGGAGCGGCATCGGGACCTCTGTCGACCACCAGCGGCAGGCACTCGATTTGACGAGCGTCGACGTACTCACGTCGCCCTGGCAGGACGACCATCCCGCCTGGGCCGCGCTGAACTACGCCGCAGACCGGCGCTTCTTCCAGGATTTCGACCTCGCTCACTGCAACATGATCGGCCCCGGCAGCGTCGCCGTTGCCCGTCGGGCTGCTCAAAAAGACGTGCCCCTCGTCCTCCACTCACACGTTACCCGGGAGGATTTCGCCGAGAGTTTCCGCGGGTCGAACTACCTCGCGAAGCCACTCGGCACCTACCTGCGGTGGTTCTACTCGCAGGCCGACCTCGTGCTCTGTCCCAGCGAGTACACGAAAGGCGTCCTCGAATCGTACCCCGTCGACGCGCCGATCAAACCGGTCACCAACGGCGTCGACATCGCTGCACTCGAGGGGTTCGAAGCGTTCCGCGAGCAGTATCGCGACCGCTTCGACCTCGACGGCATGACCGTCTTCGCCGTCGGGAACGTCTTCGAGCGCAAGGGCCTGACCACGTTCTGTGAACTCGCCGAAGCGACCGACTACGACTTCGCGTGGTTCGGTCCCTACGACACCGGGCCCCAGGCTTCGGCGACCGTCCGCAAGTGGACCCAGAACCCCCCCGAGAACGTCACGTTCACCGGCTGGGTCGACGACATCCGGGGCGCCTACGGCGCAGGCGACGTCTATCTGTTCCCCACGAAAGCGGAGAATCAGGGTATCGCGGTGCTGGAGGCGATGGCCTGCGGGAAAGCGGTCATCCTGCGGGACCTTCCGGTCTTCCGTGAGTTTTACACTGACGGTGAGGACTGCCTGCTGTGTTCTGACCTCTCGGAGTTTCGCGAGGCCCTAGACCGGTTGGCGGCGAATCCGGGCCTGCGCGATCGACTGGGAGCAAACGCCCGCGAGACGGCACGCGAACACAGCATCGAGCGGGTGGCCGAGGAACTCGCGGCGGTGTACAACGCCGTCCTCGACGGGGAGCCACACCGAGTCACAACTGATTAGAGGTGCGGTGACCGACGTCCAACCGGATGACACTGCCGCGGGTGGCTGCGTTTACCGATACGTACTTGCCGACAGTCAACGGCGTGACATACACTGTCAAAACCTGGCGTGACTGCTGGGAGGGTCGCGGTGGGCGGATGGACATCGTCTATCCGAACAGCGACTACGACGCCGGAGCCGGCGAATTCCCGGTCGGGAGCCTGCCCTTCCCCTTTTATGATGGCTTTCGCGTCGGCCTTCCACAGATTCCCGACGCTATCCAGCGTGTCGACGTGGTCCACTCACACACCCCGTTTGGCATCGGCCTCGGCGGAGTCCGACTCGCACGGAACCTCGACGTACCGCTTGTCACCTCGTATCACACCCCGTCTGCCGAGTACGCGGAGTATCTCTCGGTCAACGGGACCATCGAGAAGGTGATTCGGCGCTCGGCGACGACTTACGAACGGGCGTTCTTGAACCGGTCCGATACTGTCGTCGTCCCGAGTCCGAAGACTGCCCGTCACGTCCGCGAACAGGTCGGCGTCTCGGCGGACATCGAAGTCGTTCCCAACGGCGTCGATACCGATTTCTTCCGGCCACACACCGGCGACTTCAGGGACCGGTTCGACCTGCCAGACGGTCCCATCGTCGGCTACACCGGCCGCCACGGCTACGAGAAACAACTGCACAACATCGTTGCGGCCGTCGACGGCAGCGACCGTGACGTGACGCTCGTGTTCGGTGGCGATGGCCCGGCCCGTGCGGACCTCGAAGCGGCCGCGGTCGACGCCGACGTAGACGCCCGCTTTCTGGGCTTTCTCGACCGCGAGGACCTGCCCGAGTTCTACGCGACACTCGACGTGTTCGCGTTCCCGAGCCCCGTCGAGACACAGGGACTCGTCGCTCTGGAGGCAAACGCCTGTGGCACGCCGGTCGCTGGCGTCGACGCGGGCGCGCTCGCCGACACCATCACCGACGGCGAGAACGGTTACAAGGCGCCAGCAGACGACGTTGCGGGGTTCCGAACGGCCATCGAACGCACGCTCGACGAGCGCGACAGACTGCGCGAGCACTGTCTCGACCGGCGCGAACGAACGAGCGCCGAACACGCCGTCGACCGCCTCGAAAAGGTCTACGACAGCGTTCTCGACGAAAGCTAACGGGTTCTCTTCCGCTGGTCGTTCGCGGTACTACGCCAGCGCACTGCCGGCCCGAATAATCGTCTTCTCGCCGAAGGCAGGTCCGACGAGTTGCAGTCCGACCGGCAGTCCGTCGCTCGTCTCGCCAGCAGGCACCGAGATGGCGGGCAGGTTGGCGAGGTTGACCGGCGTCGTGTTGGCGTCGGCCAGGTACATCTTCAGCGGGTCGTCGAGACTCTCGCCGCGCTCGAACGGTGGGATGGGCATCGTCGGCGAGGCGAGCACGTCAGCCTCCGAGAGTGCCTCGTCGAAGTCCTGCTTGACCCAGGCGCGGGCGTCCTGTGCCTTCTTGTAGTATTTGTCCTGATAGCCCGCAGAGAGCGCGTACGTTCCAAGCAGGATGCGCCGTTTGACCTCCGGGCCGAACCCTTCTTCGCGGGCTTTCGCGAAGGTGTCGTTCCAGTTGCCCTCGTACCCGCCGCTGGTTCCGTAGCGAACGCCGTCGAAGCGCGCGAGATTCGAGGAGGCCTCGCTCATCGCGATGACGTAGTAGGCCTCGACAGCGTGTTCGACACTCGGCAACTCGACTTCGTGGTAGCTCGCGCCCTGGGCTTCGAGTTCGTCGATGGCGTCCCAGAATGTCTCGACCACTTCGTCGTCAGCCCCCTCGACCAGTTCCGTGGGGACGCCGATAGAGAGACCCTCGACGTCGCCATCGGCAGCGCCCGCGAAGTCGTAGTCGGTCCCGTTGTCTGTGGCATCTCTGGTCGTCGCGTCGTTCTCGTCCGGGCCGGCGATGACCTCCAGCAGTTGCGCGGCCTCCTCGACGGTCGGCGCGAGTGGCCCAATCTGCTCAAGCGAGTTCGCGTAGGCAATCAGGCCGTACCGGGAGACAAGGCCGTAGGTGGGTTTGATGCCGACGACGCCACAGAAAGCGGCGGGACAGCGGACCGACCCACCGGTGTCGGTGCCAAGTGCCATATCGGCGTCACCGGCGGCGACGACGGCGGCAGAGCCACCGGAGGATCCGCCGGGGACGTGGCCCTCGGCGGCGGGGTTCTCGGTCGCACCGAACGCCGAGGTCTCGGTCGTCGTTCCCATCCCGAACTCGTCCATGTTCGTCTTGCCGGGGATGGTCGCGCCCGACTCCTTGAGACGCTGGACAACGGTGGCGTCGTACGGTGGGACGTAGTCGTCGAGCATCGCCGACCCGCAGGTGGTCCGCACGCCCTCCGTAGAGATGTTGTCCTTGACAGCGACGGTCTTCCCGGCGAGTGGGCCGTCGTCGCTGCCGTCGATTTCCGTTTCGGTGACGTAGCCGTTGTAGTTCGTGCTCATGATACCTTCGGTCCCTTGAAGTAGCCGTCTTCGGTTTCCTCGGCGTTCTGGAGTGCCTCGTCCTGGCTGAGGCTCTCTCTGGTTTCGTCGGGGCGCATGACGTTGGTCAACTCCGGTTCGCGCTCGACTTCCGGGACCTCGTCGAGCGTCTCGAAGTACGTCAGGATGTCCGCGAACTGCTCGGCGAACTCCTCGCGTTCTGCTTCGGTCAGGTCGACCCGTGCGAGGTCGGCGACGTGACCGACTTCCTCGGAGTCGACGGCGGGGTCGCTCATGAAAGTGGGATAGATTGGCCGGTCGGTAAGGGTTTCGATACCCGTAAACTGACGAAAAACGTGCCCTCGCGGGCTTAACAGGCAAAGAATTTAAGTTGCTCGGTACCCAACAAAAGTTTGTAACAAGGCGTTCTTCGGGTACGATCCCGTAACTCAGTTCAAAATGACCGATACCACCACGAGACGCTACACGCGCGAGCGCGAACGAGACGAGGAGGAAGACGAACAGACAGCCGACGAGGAGCTGGTCTGTCCAGAGTGTGGGGGCAAACTTGCGTCGGACAGCGAACACGGCGAGACGGTCTGTAAGGAGTGTGGCCTGGTCGTCGAGGAAGACGAAATCGACCCTGGCCCGGAGTGGCGCGCGTTCGACTCCAAGGAGAAAGACGAGAAGAGCCGTGTCGGTGCACCGACGACGAACATGATGCACGACAAGGGCCTCTCGACGAACATCGGCTGGCAGGACAAAGACGCGTACGGTAACGCCCTCTCCAGCCGGCAACGCGAGAAGATGCAGCGGCTCCGGACCTGGAACGAGCGGTTCCGGACCCGCGACTCCAAAGAGCGCAACCTCAAGCAGGCGCTGGGAGAAATCGACCGGATGGCCTCCGCGCTCGGCCTCCCCGAGAACGTCCGCGAAACGGCGAGTGTCATCTACCGCCGTGCGCTCGACGAGGACCTCCTCCCTGGCCGCTCTATCGAAGGCGTCGCAACGTCGTCGCTGTACGCCGCCGCCCGCCAGGCCGGGACGCCCCGCTCGCTGGACGAAATCGCGACAGTTTCCCGCGTCGAGAAAGACGAAATCGCCCGCACGTACCGCTACGTCGTCCGCGAACTGAATCTCGAAATCCAGCCGGCAGACCCCGAGAGCTACGTCCCCCGCTTTGCCTCGGACCTGGACCTCGCCGAGGAAGTCGAGCGCCGCGCCCGACAACTCCTCCAGAATGCAAAGCAAAAAGGCGTCCACTCCGGCAAGTCCCCGGTCGGACTCGCCGCCGCGGCCGTCTACGCGGCCTCACTCCTGACCAACGACAAGGTCACCCAGAGCGAGGTCTCTGAGGTCGCCAACATCTCGGAAGTCACCATCCGGAACCGCTACCACGAACTCCTCGAAGCCGAAGACAGCGTTCCCGGACTCTAACTGACGGTCGTTTTACCGAACTAGCCAGTCTCCTGGCTGGATGTCATATTCCGCTAGAGTGGCACCGCTTCGGAAGCCAGATGACCGACAACTTCGAATCGGCGCTGTGTCCCGTCTCACCCGAACAGACCACTGATTTCACACTATCGGCCAATAAAATTAAATAGTTCAAATAGCATAGCTGGTAACCAGCATGATTCGTTCAAACCTTCTCAGGGATTCTGTCGACGATATTTTACGTGAGTGTCTCTCGGCGGCTGGTGACGACATCGTGGTGGTAAATCCATCACCTGCGTCGATTCGCAGTCTCGTTACCGTCGGCGGCGAACTCTCCGACCCCACGCCCGTCAGGCTGTTCGCTGCGCGGGACCCGCTCAAAGATTTGATGGAGGATTTCCTGGTCGCGAGTGCGATTGCCGACCTCGTCGAAGAGGGACTGTTGCGCGTCAGGACACTCCAGGAGGTCCCCAACAGTGCGCTGGTCCTCTCGGAGGAGTCGGTGGTCTCGCTGGTCGAGAGCAGCGACCAGGCCGCCGGGCTGGTGACCACCGACGACTCGTTTGTCGAGGCGACCTACGCCGACTACGACGGGCGCTGGGCCGACGCACCCGAGTTTTCGCTCCGGACGCCACCGCGCTCGCGGGTCATGGAGACGCTCGAGGCCGAACTCGGCGCGACGACCGCCGCGGACTTCGCGGCTGTGCTCGACTCACTCGAGAGCGCTCGCGGTGGCGGGGACGGACTCGACGAAGTGACCATCAGCCTCCTCGTGGCCGCAAAGAACGGCGAACTGCTCTACGACATCAGCAAGTGGGGTGAAGATGTCGGCGTCGCCAGCAAGGCAACCTTCTCCCGGACGAAAACCCGCCTCGAGGACAGCGGCCTGCTCGACACCGAGAAGGTCCCTATCGACGTGGGCCGTCCCCGACTCCGTCTCCTGTTGGGTTCACAGCGACTCGAAGACGCCGACGCGGATGACCTGGCTGGAATTGCCCAGGAGATGCTGGCCTGACCGGCCACGTAGAGGCCAGTATTTTTGGCCCCACCCGTCGTGTGGTCGGCTATGTCTGTAGGTATCGTCGGATCCGGTCCCGCTGTCGCCGCCGTCGAGGCGGCGCTGGAGGATGTGGATGTCGACACCGCGACAATCGACGTCGGCGAACTCCCCGAGTACGACCTGACGGTTGTCGTCGGGCAGGCCGGTGAGACGCTCTTCGAACGCGCAAACCAGCACGCACTCGACGCCGCTGCCAACTGGATTGCCGTCGAACTCGGGGGTGTTGGCGGATTCCCGATTGTCGACGCCGCCGTCGCGGGCTTCGGTCCAGAGACGGCCTGTTACGAGTGTCTGAGCGGCCGTGTGAGCGCGAACCTGAACCCTCAGGCCGAACCCGCAGCGGCCCCACCGGCACACACCGCACGCTTTGCCGGGGCCGTCGGCGGTCGGGAGGCCGCCCGATACCTGGCCGACGACGGTGCCACCTTCGGCGAAGTCGTCGAGATTCCCCACGCTCGCCGCGAGTTTCTCCCACTGCCTAACTGCGCGTGTGACACCGGTCGCAGCCGGAGCCTCGACCGCGGCGAGGTAGACCGGCCCCTCGAAGACGCGCTCGGCCGCGCAGAGCGAGCTGTCGACGACCAGCTCGGTATCGTCCAGGAAGTCGGCGAGGCCGAGTCGTTCCCCGTCCCGTACTATCTGGCCCACAGCTGTGACACCGCCGGATTCAGCGCCGTCAGCGCGGCTCGCGATGCCGCTGGCGTCGACGCCGGCTGGGACGCCGCGTTCATGAAGGCACTCGGGGAGGGACTCGAACGCTACTGTGCGGGCGTCTACCAGTTCGACGAGTTCAAATCGGCTCCGCCAAACGGGATTCAGGGAGCCGTCCCGCCCGCTCAGTTCGTCTGCCAGACCGACCCCGACCCGACCGTCGAGATCTCGTGGGTCGTCGGCGAGGACCTCGCGACCGGCGAGTCGGTCCCGTTGCCGGCGGAGTTCGTCCACTACCCGCCGCCGTCGAAGCGGTATCGACCGCCAGTCACGACGGGGCTGGGGCTTGGCAACTCCGGGACTGAAGCCCTGCTGGCGGGGTTGTACGAGGTCGTCGAACGCGACGCGACGATGCTGTCGTGGTACTCGACGTTCGACCCGCTGGCGCTCGATATCGACGACGACGGCTACGAGACACTCCAGCGGCGTGCCGATTCGGAGGGTCTCGACGTCTCCACGCTGCTCGTGACCCAGGACGTGGACGTGCCGGTCGTCGTGGCGGCAGTTCACCGCGGGGAGTGGCCCAGTTTTGCCGCAGGGTCGGGTGCGGACCTCGATGTCACTGCGGCCGCGCGGTCGGCGCTGGCCGAAGCACTCCAGAACTGGATGGAACTGCGTGGGATGGGGCCCGAGGATGCCGCCGGCGCGTCCGGCGAAATCGGCCGCTACGCCGACTTTCCGACCGAAGTCGAGGAGTACGTCGACGCAGACGACGAAGTGCCAGCCGCCAGTGTCGGGCCGGAGGACGTGCCCGACGGCGCGGATGAACTCGATGCGGTGGTCGAGCGACTCACGTCGGCCGACCTCGATGCCTACGGCGTCCGGACGACGACCCGCGATGTCGCTCATCTTGGCTTCGAAGCCGTTCGCGTGCTCGTCCCGCAGGCCCAGCCGCTCTTTTTCGGTGAGAGTTACTTCGGCGAGCGCGCAGAATCCGTGCCGGAGGACATGGGCTTTGCGCCTCGGCTGGACCGCGACCACCATCCGTTCCCCTGACGCTCGGCGCCAACAGGCTGTGTCTGGAGGGTGGCTGCTTCGGGCCGTTCCGGAAATCGCTTCGTCTAGATACCGAGGGTCACGCGAATCATGTCGCGGGTTCCTGGTCCGAGGCCGACTGCCAGAATCGCCATCAGCAACAGCACCGCGTAGCGCGGGCTCTCGTCGAAGAACTGCTCGTCGAACACCGAGAGGATGAACACGGCGACGATGAGCTTCACGACGAGGAACGTCCAGGAATCGCCAACGATGTCGGTCAGCCACGCTGGCTGGACGGCGTTTGTCACGTCGATGATTATCCTGTTGACGACGTGTTTCGCGGAGTACCCCTCACCGGGGATGCCGAAGGCACCCGTCCAGTCCGAGGCGATGACGTTGGCGACGCCGTCGATGGCGTGGCCCCAGACGACGACCAGTCCCATCGTTCCGGTGCCGGCGTTGACCTCGGGAGCGTACCGGTCGAGGCCGTAGTACGCGCCGACCGCGAGCAGCGTCGCCAGGCCGACGGTCGTCACCGTCACCAGCGGGTACCATCCGACGTAATCTCTGGTGACCGAGAGCATCGTGAGATAGCCCGCCGTAAGCAGGAAGATGCCAGCCCCCATCGCTCCGAGCGGATACGAGTAGGTCTCGGTGTGGTCGTTCCACTGGAGCCACTTCGCGAGGAGGAACGCGACAAGCGTGACGAAAAACACGGTGAAGTAGATGAAGGGGCTGATGAGCGCGCCAGAGGCCGGGAAGCCGACTGCGGGGTCGGCACCCGCACGCTGGGCGGCGACAAACGAGTCCTCGACGACGCGGAGCGCACCGCCAAAGAGCATGAAGGGGACAAGCGAGAGGAAAAAATCCGGGTACGGCCGGAGGTCGAACCGCTGGAGGAGCAGATAGACACCCCAGAGCATGAACACGAGCACGACCATGTATCCGATAGTCGAGACGGTCGTATAGCCCGGTTCGGCGACGTAGGCGTTCTCGACGACCCCACAGCCAGCGGCCGGGTTGAACACGACGTCGCCGCTGTCACGCAGGTACGCAACACATCTGGCCCCGTCGGCGTCGGCGGCGACGGGTCCCCAGAAGTACCGCCAGATGAAGCCGTAGTACACCCGCTCAGTGAAGACCAGGGCACTCCCCGCGAGTGCGACCACCCCCGCCACGAACGTCCCGAGCCACGCCTGCTCGGGGCTGATACCGTACTCGTCCAGTCCGTTCATACAGCCAACGGCGGGGGCCGCGGTGGTTAAAATTCCGGTCGCGTGTGCCGCCCGTTCATGCCCGGATAACTCCGGTCAGTCTGCGGCTTCGATGGTCGTCCCCTCCTGGACTGCTTCCAGGACGACGTCGTGGGCCTGTCCGTTCGAAACGACCAGCCCCTCGCTGTCGTAGTGCCAGCGCTCGCCGTGAATATCAGTCGCCGTCCCGCCAGCCCGCCGGATGAGGTAGACGCCGGCGACGGCGTCCCACGGGTGGGGTCGTTCAGGCATGAACGCGGCGTCGAGACTCCCGCTGGCGACCAGCGAGAGCACGCCCTGCATACAGCCCAGTCGCCGGAGGTCACCGAACCGGTCGGCGGCAGCCCGGAACAGCGAGGCGTACGCGTCCCCGCCTTTCGTCGGCCACCAGCCGATCAGTCCGACGGCGAAGGTTTCGGGGTCGGTCCGCTCGCTGACGCTCATCACCGTTCCGTTGCGGGTGACACTCTCGGGTCCGGCCGCGTAGATGTCGCCCTCCGAGGGGAGATAGGTCGCGACGCCGACTGGGTCGCCGTCGACGACTGCAGCGACGCTGGTCCCCCAAAAGCGGATGCCACGGACGTAGTTCGCCGTCCCGTCGATAGGGTCGACAATCCAGGCCCGGCCCGACTCGGGGACTGACTTTCGGAGGTCAACGTCCTCGCCCGGAGGCGTGACGTCCTCTTCGCAGACGAGCGTCTCCGTCGGGAACTCGTTGCGAATCGTCGAGACGACCTGGTGTTGGGCGTCGCGGTCGGCCTCGGTGACCACATCGTTTTTGTTCGTCTTCGTCTCCACGCGCAGGTCCTCGCGGAAGGTCTCGCGTGCGACCACACCGCCGGCCCGGGCTGCACGCTCTGCCAGCGCCGCCCGCCGAGTCGCGTCTGTCATACTACCGGCTGGTGTACGTGGGTAGTTAGCACCGTCGCTTCCGGCAGGACGGCTGGTTTCGGCTGTCAGTGCCTCCGATGGAACCTTCCAGCGTCTCGCTGCCCGGATTCACATTCTGCGTCGGACACCGGTCGAACAAAATCCGCGTCACTGTGGGTTACGGCGAGCGGTACGGCACGCTCAGGCGTTATCGACGGAAAATTGCGAGGGAAGACCGCTCCGTTGCGGACTTCCGCGCACTGTATTGCGAGGGGCCGCAGTGGCCAACAGTGCGAGGGAAGGATTTGAACTACGCAAACGCCAGCGGCGTCCTCTCGTTCAAACCTTCCGCGTGCACCTCACGACCCTCGTTGTTGCTCGGGTCGGAGAGTGCGAGGGAAGGGATTTGAACCCTTGGACCCCTACGGGAGCGGATCTTGAGTCCGCCGCCGTTTCCAGGCTTGGCTACCCTCGCACGCGCTGTGTCGGTGTACTCTCCACTCTGGGCGTCCGATATAAAGATTGTACGCATCGCGCTCGACCGGGTCGCGCTCCGCAGTGTCACTCCGTCCCATCAGAGTGCAGGACGGTTCCGGAACTGTCTGTCGTGTCCTCGTTCCCATCCTCGTCGCGCTTTGCGGTGCGCTCTTCGGTGTCCACATCGGACTGCTGGTCGTCCCCTGCGTCGACTGTCGATTCAGTCACCACTGCGTCGAAGGTTATCTCCTGGTGGGTGTCGATGTCGACCAGGTCCGGTGCTTCTCTCGGGGACTGCTCGCTTTCCGTCTCCGAGTCCGCGTCTGCTGTCGACGCGTCTGTCCCGGAGTCTGCCGTTGTGGTGTCCCCGCTGTTGGCTTCGCCCGTCTCGCGCAACCGCTCGCGCAGTGATTTCATCCCGTCGCGGCGCTGCTCGATTGCCGAGGCATCCTCCGGACGGAACTCGACAGCGAGTTCCGCCGCGCGGTCGATGTGCTCTATCGCGTCGTTACACGCCCTGAGTCCGTTCTTCACGTCCCCGTTTCGCTCCAGTGTGACGCCCTCGTTCCACTTTTCGCGGGCGAGCGTCGAGTGGACGTCGACCAGCCTGTCCGCCGCCGCTCGCATCTCCGCCTGAATCTCGTCTGGATCGCCGGCGAAGCTCCGCCCGTCGCTGCCCCAGTCCAAGGTGAGCACGTTGCCGTAGCGGCGGAACGCGGTTTCCCAGTGGTCGGCGGTGGCACCAGTCTCTGTCGCGTTGGTGGCCTTGATTTTGGCTTCGTGTGCGCGACGAATCGGCTCGGCAGCGACCGCCTCGATTTCCCATTCGAGTCTGTCGATGTCCTCCAGCAACTCCCGCTGTTCCCCGAAGCGGAACGTGTCGCTGCGCTCGATTTCGTCGGCGCGCCCGCTGGCTCGCTCGTAGTACTGCTGGGCCGTCTGGAGTACTTTCCGCGCCTGGCTGTAGTCCTCGTTCTCGATGAGTTGCTGGCCAAGCTCGAGCTGTGACTCCGCACGCTCGATACTGAGTCGCGCGTAGGCCCGTTCGAGCGTCCGGTCCATCTCGGTCAGTTCCGGCGCGAGAACGGCGTCGTCTATCGGCGTCGTCCGCTGGACGGCACCGACGAGCCCGTCGAGCGCCTCACGCTGGTCGGCGTAGACCGCCTCTGCGTCGTCCCACTCCATCTCCGCGGCGTGGTCGCGTATCTGTCCCGCAGTCAGGTCCAGGTCGTTGCGACAGGCCACCAGCCGCGACCGTACGTGACCGACCCACTGGAGGTGGCGGGCGAGGCTGTCGACCCGTCCCGGGTCTGCGTCCGGAAGTGGCACTTCCCAGCGGACGCCGTCTGCCATAGACAGTGTGAGCGTGGCCGGGTCGGCCCCCTCGATTGCGACGGCCGCGAGGTCCGCATACGCCAGCGACCCCGCGTCCGCCCCGAAGTCCCCTCCTGTCTGCTCGCCCGCGACGAACAGTATCCTGCTGTCGGTGGCTATCATCACGACCGGAAAGGACACGTTCCGCTCCGACTCGGCGGCGATGCGTCTGAGTCCGTCTGGGCTCGTAAACGCCGCACGCACCCGCTCGTTATCACCTATGATATTCTCCAAAACTCGGTCGGGAAGTCGGTTCTTCGAACCTCCCGAATTAGGTGATTTGGGCGAGTTTCCGTCGGTATCGGTAATAGCTGATCCCAACTGGATTGTTCTCACAGAAGATAATAAAACGCTCGTTGCAGCCTCTCATCGGGCTGATTTGTTGTCATTTCTACTCTCCGGGTGGCTGTATAGTTCTCCCGCCCGGTCTGCAACTCGCGTGGGGGAGTATGCAATTTGGGTTTTGTTAGACCAATCTAGATTGTTGCGTTCCTGTAGATACTGGCATCAGGGCCGGTTTGGCGACGTTCCTGGGCAAAGGTACTTGTAATATCGTCCCTCAAGCCCGCCAATGGCAGACAACTCCACGGGGGAGTCGGACGTACTACAGAGCAAGCGCGACGCGACGCGGTACCAGATACTCGTCGAGATAGCCGAGCGACAGCCTGCCGTCAGCCAGCAGGAAATCGCCGACGCAATCGGCGTCACGTCCCAGGCAGTCAGCAACTATCTGCAGGAACTCGTCGAACTGTCACACGTCGAGAAGCACGGTCGGGGCCGCTACGAGGTGACCAAGGAGGGAGTCGACTGGCTCATCTCACAGACCGACCAACTCCGTTCGCTCGTCGAACACGTCTCCTCGGACGTTGTCGGTCAGGTAGACGTCGAGAGCGCCCTCGCTACCGGCACAATCACCGAAGGCGACCGCGTCTCCCTGTCGATGCGGGAGGGCTATCTCCACGCGACGCCCGGCGACACGGGGTCGGCGACAGCCGTGGCGGTCACGGATGCGACCGAGGGCCAGGAAGTCGGCGTCACGGACTTCGACGGCGTCGTCGACTACGAACTGGGGGCCGTGACAGTCATCTCCGTCCCGATGGTCCGCAACGGCGGAAGCGACCGTGTCGACACCGATGTTGTCGCCGAATACGCTGCCGACCACGACCTCCTTGCTGTCGCCGGAACCGAGGCAGTCGCCGCCGCTCGCCGCGCCGGACTGACTCCGGACATCGAGTTTGCCACCCCGGATGCCGTCCGCGAGGCAGCGACGAAGGGGCTCGACGTGCTCGTCCTCTCACTCGCTGGCAATCTCTCTGCGCACACTGACAAGCTCCGCGAGGGCTCTATCACCTACGAAGTCGTCGACGCCCAGACGGATTAGTCCGCTGCGAGCACTTTCGTCGTCGTCGCAATCTCGTCGCCGTCAGCCGCACGCGGGAACGACACCGACACCGCGTCCACGCCGTCTATTTCTTCGAAGTCAGCCAGTCGCTCCCGGCACTCTTCGGGATGGCCGGCCGCCGAGAAGGTATCGAGCACCTCGTCGTCGATGGCGTCGATGGCCGCTTCCTTGTCCCCGTTGCCCCAGTGCTGTGCGATAGTGTTTGCCGTCTCTTCGTACCCCTGTCGGGCCATCGCCTCCCGGTAGAAGGTCCCCATCCCGCCGACGTAGAAGGCCAGATGCTCGCGGGACAGGTACCGGGCGCGCTCGCGGTCCTTGAGCGCACAGCAGCCCACAGAGACAGTCACGCGCTGTTCGCTGCGGTCGAACTCACCCATCTCGCTGCCGCGCTCGAAGTCCTCGATGCGGTCGGCCAGCCCCGACGGTGTAAGCATCAGTGCGTGCCAGCCCTGGCCAAAGCGACCGGCCAGTTCGACGGATTTGGGGCCCATCCCCCCGGCGTCGATTGGTGGCGCAGACTCCGGTGGCCCCTGTCGGAGCCGAAAGCCGGCGAGCTGGAAGTACTCGCCGTCGTACTGGACGGTCTCGCCTTCGAGAACCTGCCGGATGACGTCGATGGTCTCGCGGGTCCGCCGGAGCGGGTTCCCGTAGTCGACGCCGTGCCACCCCTCCATCAGGATGGGGCCGCTCGCCCCGAGTCCGAGACGGAATCGGCCGTCTGAGGCCTCTTGGAGCGTCGCTGCGGTCTGTCCGATGAGCGCCGGCGAGCGCGAGTAGACGTTCATGATGGAGGTCCCGATACCGATCTCGTCCGTTCGCTCGGCAATCGTCGTGAGGACGGTCACCGCGTCCCGGCCCCAGGTTTCGGGCAGCCAGACGCGTTCGTACCCCTCCCGTTCGGCGCGAGTACTCATCTCGACGATACTGTCGATAGTCGGTTGGGCGGCGACTGGCAAAAACAGGTCGCGGACGACGTCACTCATACCTCATCTCTCGACCCGGACCGAAATAAAGCTGTGCGCCGGGTCGTTCAGGACCGGTCGCTATCGCTGCCTGCGTTCTCGGCCTCTACCTGCTGTTCTCGTAAGTCCTCGAACGAAACTTGGCCGGCGACGACGCCAACGGTGCCCGCGACAAGCGGATAGACGATTCCGGAGACGAGCGCTTCGAACCTGGCGGGATGGAGGAGTGCCTGTCCCTCCGAGCCAGTCTTGACGAGGAGGAAGGTGCCCCCGAGTGTGACCAGCAGATAGCCGACCGTCAGTGTGACGCCACCGAGTAACCCCTGCACGATGACGGTGTTGGGGTCCCACTCGTCGAGGTCGAAACACCGGTCGCCGTAGACGTAGCCGACGGCGAGGAGTGCAACGACTGGAATCGCCAGGTAGAGCAGTTCCGGGACCGGAAGCCCTGGGTCGACGGCCGTCGACTGTGTGGCGTTGCCGACGAGTTCGCCGTCGATGTACTGTCGCTGTTCTATGGTCTGGGTTCCGGTGACACCGTTTTGCCACCGTTCGGTGATACTGACGAGTTCCTGTTCGCGAACGACGGTCCCGTTCTCGGCGCGTTGTGTGACCTGGCGGGTCCTGTTCAGGCGGAGATACGTCGGCACGTGCAAGACGTTGTAAAAGACGTACCCGACACTCTCCAGTACCGCGCTGGCTCCGCGGTCGAAGTCGACACTCCCGACGCTGGTCAACAGGCCAAAGAGGAGGACGTAACCGCCGAGAAACGACGCGATGCCGCCGACCAGTCCCTGCGCGAGCGGATAGGAGTCGAGTCGCGTCAGCAGTGACTCGGCGCCGTCGCTCGACTCCATCTCGTCGCCCGGCGTGTCGCTGTCGTCGTCTGGCACACCTGTTCAATTCAACGACCGGGAAAAAAGCCTTCTGGTGGGGTCGCTACGCGTCGTCGTCGAACTCCAGTGCCGCGGAGTTGATGCAGTACCGTTTCCCCGTCGGCTCTGGCCCGTCGTCGAAGACGTGCCCGAGGTGCCCCTCACACTGTGCACAGACGACTTCCGTCCGGCGCATTCCGTGGCTCGTGTCGACGCGTGTCTCGACGTTGCCCTCCTGGTAGACGTCCCAGAAACTCGGCCATCCGCTCCCCGAATCGAACTTCTCTTCGGAGTCGAACAGTTCCGCGCCACAGCCGGCACACCGGAAGACGCCGTCGTCTTTCACGTCGAGCAAATCGCCGCTGAAGCGTGGTTCGGTCCCGGCCTCGCGCAGGATGCGGTACTCCTCTTCTGTCAGTAGCTCTCGCCACTCCTCGTCGCTGTCGGGCAACTCGCGGGGTTCGTGTTCGCTCATGACAATTCATACTGGCTGGAGGGGCATAACTGCCCGCCTCACAACTGCTTGCGGACTGCCCGGACGATAGCGTCGACGTCGAACTCGTCGTCGTCCTTGTCGAAGACGGTGGTCCCGTCGACCCGGACCTGGAAGATGCCGTGGTCGCCCATCTCCAGTTCGAACCGGTCGATGTCCCGCTCCAGCCCGGTCAGGATAGCCTGCTGGACGTCAAGCGCCCGGTCGCGGAACCCACACGGCACACAGTACTCGATAGTGACCTCGGTCATGGCCACGGGTAGGGGTGTCGGCCGGAACAATCTACCGGGATGCCTGCTCACGCGGCCCGGCCGACGAGCGCGCGAATCGGGGGTTGCCAGTACAGGAGTCCGACGGTGACGACGAACACGACCGTCGAGAGCAGATACGAGGACTGGGCGGTCGCTGCAGCGAGCGAGCCACCGCCGATACCGGTCACGAGTCCGGCGATGAGCGGGAACGAACAGGAGACACAGGAGAAGATGCCGACGACGCCGCCGAAGATTGCACTCGACGCGTCGAGGGCGGTCTTGTAGACGAGATACGCCAGCGCGACGTAGCCGATGACCTTGTACGGGAGTACGACCAGGTGAAGCAACTCCCCGGTGTAGATGAGCGAGGGGCTCCAGCCCGGCGGGAGCCCGACGAGGTCGATGGTGAACGCGCTCACGTGCGAGTGTGCACTCGTCTGGACGGCGATGACGCCACCGAAGTACGACAACAGGAGGAAGTAGCCGCCGGCGAGTGCCCCCGCGAGGCGGCGTCTGGTCGCCGACGACGGTTTCGGCGTCGTCTGATAGACAGCCCAGCCAGCGACGTTTATCCAGACGAAGGGCACGACAAAGAGCGTCCAGTCGCGGACGAGCACGTCAAACAGGAGGATGTAGCCGACGACGAGCAGGAACTCTGTGGTGACGACGAGCCCAAGCCAGGCGAGGGTCTCACCGTCCGGACGTGCTCTCCTTGCGGCGTCGATGGTACTCATAGGACGAGTGCGTCGACGACGATGGCCACGAGCAGGAGACCGAGGTAGGCGTTCGAGGCGTGGAACGCGCGGAACGCGGCCTGTTCGGTCTGCTCGCGGTGCAGCCGGACTACGGCCCAGAGGAACACCGCTCCGACTATCGCCGTCGTCGACGCGACCAGCCATCCCAGGTCGGTCAGCCCGACGAGTGCGCCAGTCGAGACCAGCGTCGCACCGAGCCACAGCAGGATGTGTTTGCGCGTCGTCGTCTCCCCGCGGACGACGGGCATCATCGGGAACCCGCCGCGAGCGTAGTCGTCCTTGTACGCCAGCGCGAGGTTGTAGAAGTGGGCGGGCGTCCAGGCGAAGATGAGCACTGCCAGCGCGATACCGGGAACGCCGACGTCACCGGTGACTGCGGCCCAGCCGATGAGTGCCGGGAGCGCGCCCGCTGCTCCGCCGATGACTGTGTTCTGGACGGTGTTGGGTTTGAGCACGAGCGTGTAGATGACTGTATAAAACAGGATGGCGACGAGTCCGAGCGCCGCCGTCAGCAGGTTGACCTGCCAGAACACGCCAAGCGAGAGCGCGGCCAGTGCGACGCCGAAGAGCATAGCGTTTCGCTTCGGAATCTGGTGGGTCGCCACCGGCCGGTCGCTGGTCCGGTTCATCCGCTTGTCTTTCTCCCACTCGAGGACGTGGTTGAAGGTCCCACTCGAACCGATAGCGAGGACGCCACCGCCCAGCGTCAACACGATGGTCCGGACCGCCAGTTCGGGACCGGCCGCCAGCGCCATCCCGGCGGCGGCGACCAGACAGAGCAACCACATCAGACGCGGTTTCATCAGCCGGAAGTACGCGAAGCCACGGACCTTCAGCCGGTCGGCGAGCGGGCGCTCGGCCAGTGGCGTCACGGGCGAGTCGTCGGCTGCCGCTCCGACCGGGTCCGGGGCGAGTTCGGGCTGGTCGATGGTGTCGTCGTCGGTGGTTCCGGTTTCGGCTTCGAGATGCCAGGCCAGCGCGACGACGAGCGTGCTGAAGATGCCGACGCCGACGACGAGGTGCGTGCCGGGGAACGGTGCAACACCGGCGGTGGTCGCAAGCAGTGCGCCGACTGCGACCTGGACGGGATACAGCGCGAGCGCGGCCACTGTCGCAATACGGACGCGACGGCTCACGTCCGCTCTGAGGACGGCGATGGCGGCTGCCAGGACGAGCACGCCGACGATGGCCGCGAGTACGCGGTGGCCGACGGCGATGAGCGTCGCCGTCTCGAGTAGCGACCCGTGACAGAGTGGCCACGACGAGCAGGCGCTGGCGGCGTCTGCGACCGACGCGGTCGCCCCGGCGACGACCAGCAGGTAGACGCCGATAGCCGCCGCAGAAAGCAGACCGGCCACACCCGGGCGTCTCCGGCTGGGGAACATACCCTACTGTTCGACGCAGCGCACTTAGATGGTGCGTTTCTCGGCGGCCACGCTGCCCCCGCTCAGTCGTCTGCACTCACCGTCTGGACGAGTTCGCTCTCGACGGCACGCTGGACTGCTGTGGCCGTCCCCTGTCCGGTCGCGTCGACGACGGTGTCGTGGTCGCGAACGGGGGCCCGGAGCGTCTCACTGCCTGGGCCACCGGTGTCGACGACCACGTCGGCCCGGTCGATAGCCGCGACGGCCCGCTGTCTGGTCCCCTCGGGTGGGGACTCGAACGGGGGTGCGGTCAGACACTCGACGTCGAGCTGTCTGGCCGTGTCGGCCGCGACGTCGCCCTCGGTCACGACGCCGACGGTCACGTCAAAGCCCGCCCGCCAGCACTCGCCGACCACCTGCGCGGCGACGTTGCCACCGCCGACGACGTGGACGTGCCCGTCTGTCTCCTCCTGGGCTGTGAGTGCCGCCACGGTCGAGGTTCCGGTCACCGGGTTGCGGGTGACCGCCGTCTGGGTGTCGAAGGCTTCTTCGAGGGATGGGTCGGCGAGCACGGCATCCGGCGGACCACTGGCGCGAATCCCACCGTCCTGCAACAGGACCAGCCGGTCACAGTAGCGAGCGGCCAGGTCCAGGTCGTGGATAGCCGCCACGGCCGCCCGGCCGTCGTCGACCAGTCCGCGCACGATGTCGAGGACCTGTATCTGGTGGTTGATGTCGAGGCTGGCGGTCGGTTCGTCGAGGACGAGCGCGGGCGTCTCCTGGGCGAGAGCGCGCGCGAGGAGCACGCGCTGGCGCTCGCCGCCGCTGAGCTCTTCGACGGTACGGTCCCGGAGGTCGGTGGTCTCGGTCCGGACGAGCGCCTCTTCGACCGGGTCGCCGTGGTCGCTCCAGTCGAGCCGCGACCGGTGGGGGGTCCGCCCCATCTCGACGACCTGCTCTGCGGTAAAGGAAAAGCCGATATGGGTGTCCTGGGGGACCGTCGCAACTCTGCGGCCGACCGCTCGTGATGACAACTCCGAGACTCTCTCATCCTCCAGTGTGACGGTTCCGCTGTCCGGCGAGAGGACGCCGTTTATGGTCCGGAGCAGTGTCGTCTTCCCGGCTCCGTTCGGGCCGACGAGACCGACGAACTCGCCGGGTTCGACCTGGCAAGACACCTCGTCGAGAACGGTCAGGTCACCGAACGCGACGGAGACGTCATCGAGTCGAATCACAGCGCGTGCACCTCCCGTCGACGGAGCAAGTAGAGGAAGAAGGGCGCGCCGAGTGCGGCGGTGACGATGCCGACCGGAAGCGTCGCCGGGCCGGAGCGGGCGACGGTGTCGGTGGCGACGAGGAAGATTGCACCCGCGAGTGCGCTGGTCGGCAACAGGACGCGATGGTCGGGACCGACGACCAGCCGCATCATGTGGGGGACGACCAGTCCGACGAACCCAATAACACCGGCGACGGCGACGGCGGCGGCGGTGATGAAACTGGAGACGCCGAGCAACACGCGCTTGGTCCGCTCGACTTCGATGCCGAGCGCACTGGCGTCTTCCTCGCCGAGCAGGAGGACGTTGAGGTCACGCGCGTACGCGACGAGTACGATAAACGCAAGCGCCGCCATCGGAATCGTCGCCTCGACCTGGCCCCAGGAGCTGTTGTGGAGGTTGCCCATCAGCCAGTACAGCGCCTGTTCGAGGCTCTCGCCGGACTGCAAGAGCAGGTAGGAGACGACGGCGCCGAGAAGCGACTGGACGGCGACGCCCGCGAGCAACAGCGTCGCGACGGGCGTCCGCCCGTCCTCGGTGGCGATGAGGTAGACGGCAAACGCCGTCAGGAGCGCGCCGACGAAGGCGGCAGTCTGGAGGCCGAAAGGAACGGCGAGCGGAAGCGCAATCGTCGCCACCGCGCCGACCGCGGCACCGGAGGAGACGCCGATAATCGAGGGGTCGGCCATCGGGTTCCGGAAGAATCCCTGCATGACCGCGCCGGCAGACGCGAGCGCGAACCCGACGACTGCCGCCAGCGCGATTCGTGGCAACCGGAGTTGCCGGACGATTGTCTCGGCTATCGTCGGCACGGCAAACGAGAACGGGTAGGTGTAGGAAATTGCGGGCACGGGAATCTGGATTCGGGCGCCGGCAACGGTGACCACTCCCTCCGAGAGGCCGAGGCCGGTCGGAATCCCGATGGCGTTGAGACACGCCTTTGCGACGGCGAACAGTCCGAGGTCGACGGGGCCGACGGTAGCGCTGGCAAGCATCGTCAGACAGAGGACTGTCACCAGTCCCGCCGACCAGAGTGTAGTGCGCGTCCGGACCGTCATCTCTCATCAACTCGATTTGCGGTATGGAAATACTTGTTGCCTCTTCGAAAGTTGCGTTTCGGTATCGAAACGGCGATTGTTCCAACGCAAGTCGAATTGAATTAGTCACATACTTGTTTCCACCGGATGAGTAGTGGGATATGCACAGACAAGTCGTTACGGCAGTCGTCGCCGTGACAGTACTTCTCGCGTCGTTCAGCGGGGTTGCAGTGGGACAGGCACCGCAGGTCACAGCGCAGTCCGACGGGGCAGTCGACTGCGAGTATCCGGTATCGGCGACCGACGCGACAGGAGCCGAAGTAACGGTCGACGAAGAGCCAGACCGTGTCGTGGTTATCGGGCCGAGCGCGGCCCAGGTGATGTGGGAAATCGGCGCCCAGGACAAGGTCGTCGGGATGCCGGTCGGCCAGTACACCTCGTATCTGGAGGGGTCCGAATCCAAGACCAACGTCGTCGACAACCGATTGCAGCCAGTCCGTGAGAAGGTCGTCGGGCTGAACCCCGACCTCGTCCTCGCACCGAACATCGTCAACAACGAGACGGTCAACAATCTCCGGGACGCAGGGCTGACCGTCTACCGCTTCGAGGCCGCGACCTCCTTCGACGACGTCACCGCCAAGACCGAACTGACCGGCCGACTCGTCGGCGAGTTCGAATCCGCTGCGCAGGTGTCCGCAGAGACACAGGCCACTGTCGACGCCGTCAGGGCTGGCGTCGACGGCGAGGAGCGCCCGCGGGTCTACTACCCGCTCGGTGACGGCTACACGGCCGGGAACAACACGTTCATCAACGACATCATCAACTCGGCCGGCGGGGACAACATCGCAGCCGACGTCATCGACGGCTACGTCCCGCCGATTAGCGCCGAGGTCGTCGCAGACCGGGACCCACAGTGGCTCGTCGTGCAGGAGGGGTCCCCGGTCCCGTCGAACGAGGCAGTCAACGGTTCCACCGCAGTCCGGGAAAACCAGATTGTCCGGGTCAACGGCAACTACATCAACCAACCCGGCCCGCGCACGACGCTGGTTTTGCGGACTCTCGCCGAGGCGTTCCACCCTGACGCCTACGAGCAAATCGACTTCGAGAACGTCGAGACGCCCGACCCGACGACATGCGGAGCCGACGAGACGCCCGACTCCGAGTCGGCCAGTGCGAACGGGCCAGGCTTCGGCGTCGGGGTCGCGGTGATTGCCATGCTCGTGGCTGGACTGCTCGCGGGCCGTCGGTCCTGACGGGTACAGGACGCGTTTGGAGTCGTTTTTCGGCCGCTCGGGACAGCGCCATGCCTGAAAGACAGTAGCTATTTATGCGGCAAATCCTAATCCTGGCCTACGCATGAATCAGCGACGTGTCGGGCTTGCCACGCTCCTTGGCGTGCTTTTCCTCGCGTTCGTCGTCGACCCTGCGGCGGCCCAGTCGACGGCCGACACGACGACCGAGGAGCTCATCTGGGGCATCAACAGCTGGCTGCTGTTTCTGGCAATCCCAATTGCGGTGCTCGTCGAGGGCATCCTCATCTATACGGTCTGGAAGTATCGCAAACAGGACGAACCGCTCCCGACCAGAGAGAACCGCCGTCTGGAAATCACCTGGACGGTCGCTACCGCTATCATCCTGGTCGCAGTCGGCATCGGCTCGTACACCGTCCTCGCGGACCCGTTCGTGACCGCAAGTTCCAATCAGGAACTCGAAACCGAACAGGACCCCATCGAGATTCAGGTGACCGCACAGAAGTACGCCTGGACGTACACGTACCCCAACGAGACTGTCGGCGAAGTCGTCGACGAGCGTAACCTGGGTGAGAACGCAACGGTCTCAGAGGTGCAGTACACGCAGGCCGGTACCGACGGGCAGGGCCTGATGATACCGACCGACCGGCCCGTCCGATTTAACATCACGTCGACCGACTGGCTCCACGCGTTCCACGTCCCGCAACTCGGCCTGAAATCCGACGCCTTCCCGGGCACGTACAACACGCTCATCACGCAGGCAAACAACGAAGGCGAGTACCAGCTGTACTGCGCCGAGTACTGTGGCGTGGGTCACTCCGGGATGCTCGGGACCGTCGAAGTCACGAGTCAAGAAGAGTTCGAGCAGTTCCTGACCGAACAGACCAACGAAAGCGCCAACTGACGAAGTCGGAGACTACTTGTTTTCACTCGCGATTCCTCTTCTATGACCAGTACCTACGAGACAGTCGAAATCGGTGCGACAGAGACCTTCGGGTCCTACGACGTTACCGCCGAGGAAATCGTCGCCTTCGCCGAGCAGTACGACCCACAGCCGTTCCACGTCGACCCGGCGGTTGCAGAAGATTCGATGTTCGGTGAACTGGTCGCGAGCGGGTGGCACACCGCCGCGATGACGATGCGGATGCTCGTCGACAACCAGCTCAACGACTCGGCGGCGATGGGCTCTCCGGGGCTCGAAGAACTCCGCTGGCGCCATCCCGTCCGGCCGGGTGATGTCCTCTCTGTCGAGACCGAACACGTCGACAAGGAACCGTGGGACGACGACCGGGGGATGGTCACGACCAAAATCACGACGCGCAACCAGGACGACGACCCGGTGATGGTGATGACGGCCAACGTGCTGTACGGGCGGTCGTAACCGCTGGGTCAGTCCACGCCGAGGGGCCGAACGTGTTCCCGTCAGCCGGTGGGATTCGAACGGTGAGTGACAGAACCGGCAGAAATCGGGCCATCGAGGGGGGAATTGCAGCCGCGTGTAGAAACTACTATTTGTGCCCACGCCAACGACCCGATATATGAGTCAGACGTACGACCGAGGCACCGTCGAAGACTTCGGACGGTGGCGGGAGTTTTCCGCCGGCATGTGGGCCTGGATCTTCCACAAGTTCACCGGCTGGGTACTCGTCGGTTACCTCTTTACACACATCGCAGTGTTGAGCACAGCAACTGGCGGCGCTGAACTGTACACGGGCACGCTGCAGGGACTCGAGGAACTGCTCGTCGTGCGATTCCTTGAGGTTGGCCTGCTCGCCGTCGCCGTGTTCCACATCCTGAACGGCATCCGACTGCTGTTCGTGGACCTTGGCGTCGGCCTCGAAGTGCAGGACAAGAGCTTCTACGCGTCGCTGGTCCTGACCGGTGCAATCGCCGTCGCAAGCGTCCCAACCTTCCTCGGGGGGAAGCTCCTGTAACAATGGCTGAACACTACTCCTCCTTCGACCGTGGTGGGCGCCGCTGGCTCTTCCAGCGGATTACTGCCGTGTTCCTCATCGGCGTGCTCGCCTTCCACTTTTTCCTGTTGCACTTCGTGAACCACGCGGACCAGATTACGTTCCTGGGCACGCAGGCACGGATGAGCCAGGTGGGCTACTTCGCGACGATGTGGCTGTTCCTCGTGACCGCCACGTTCCACGGCGTCAACGGCGTCTACAACGCCCTGGTCAACATGGGCCTGAAAGGCTCCCAGCGGAAGGCTGTCGGTGGCGTTCTGGCACTGGCTGGTCTCCTGCTGGTCGTCCAGGGGACCCGCGTCGCAATCGCAATGACAAACCTTATCTAAACTATGAGTACGCAACTCGACACTCAGGAAACCGAAGAAGAGGGCGAGATCGAGCAGACCCCGGGCGAGAAGCGTCGGGAAATCAAGCGCCAGCGTGCAGACGCACGCGCAGAGCGCGTCGAAGCCGAACTCGACGAGGCCGAACACACCCGTCGACTGAAGATTTTCCGCTACGACCCCGAAGTCGAAGGGAAAGAAGAGCCGCGCTTCGACGATTTCATCGTCCCGTTCCACAAGGGAATGACCATCCTCGACGCGCTCATCTACGCGCGTGACCACTACGATTCGACGCTGACCTTCCGCCACTCCTGTCGGCAGGCCGTCTGTGGGTCAGACGCGCTGTTCGTCAACGGCAAGCAGCGTCTGGGCTGTAAGACCCAACTCGCCGACCTCGAAGACCCAATCCGCATCGAGCCACTTCCCCACCAGGAAGTCGTCAAAGACCTGGTCGTCGACATGCAGCACTTCTACGACCAGATGGACGCGGTCGAACCGTACTTCGACGCCGACGAACTCCCCGACGAGGAACTCACAGAGCAACACCAGACCCCGGAGAACCGCGAGTACGTCAAGATGGCAACTCGCTGTATCTGGTGTGGTGCCTGCATGTCCTCGTGTAATATCGCCGCCGGCGACAACGAGTATCTCGGTCCGGCAGCCATCAACAAGGCCTACCGCTTTGCGATGGACGAACGCGAGGGCGAGGACCGCAAGCAAGAGCGTCTGCGCATCATCGAACAGGAACACGGCGTCTGGCGGTGCCAGACCCAGTTCTCCTGTACCGAAGTCTGTCCGAAGGACATCCCGCTGACCGAGCACATCCAGGAGCTCAAGCGGGAGTCGGTCAAGAACAACCTGAAGTTCTGGTAACTACGGCCGCGTTTCGACGTTTTCTCTGGAGTACGTTGCCCGATAGCCCATGCGCCGACCGACGGGCGCGAGCAACGACGACACGGTCCGCTGGACGCCGACCGGGACGACAGTCGGGTAGGCCGTTTCCTGCGGATAGGCGTCAATCCACACTGCGATTTGCAGGGGATTTGGCACCCCTTCCGCGTTCGTTTCCCCGGCCTGTGCCAGCGCGTACACGCTTTCGGCCCACTCCTCGCTTTGAAACGCCGGGCGACGCTCCCAGACGACCCGAATCGGCTCGTCGGTCGGATTGTGGTGTTGGTGGGGCACGTCTCTCGGCAGCGAAATCTCGTCTCCTTCCTCCAAGAACTGCTCCTCGCCATCGATAGTGACCCGTAGTTCGCCCGAAAGTACCTCCCATCGCTCCTCTTGGTCGGGGTGGATGTGCTCGAAGTCGTTGTCGAGACCCCACGGCTCGTGAGTGAGTTCGTCTGCGGCCGGACTGTCGACTGAATCGGGGTATATCGTGCTCTCGAACTGTACGAACTCCCCGTCCGTCTCGTGTCCGCTCTTTCTGACGACGTGTGGATTCGCAGCGGCAATTTCCTGTTGGTCCACAGTCATATCCCATGCTGTCGTCCACAACCATTTATAAGTTTGGCAATCGTTCACACGCCGCCCTGTTCAGTGACTCTCCGTTCTCGTCACAATAGCGTGGCGGACCGCAGTTGTGGGTTGGTGATACCGACACGAGCGCGTAGGCACGCACACACGACGCAAGAATTTACTACACACAGTCCTGAGAGCGACGTACGCCCGGCGGACGGCCCGGCCGTCAACCGGAACCATTAGAACGCTACAGTCAACCTTTCAACTATGTACGAACACGACGTTATCGTGGTCGGCGCTGGCGGCGCTGGCCTTCGAGCGGCGATTGCAGCGCACGAGGAAGGAGCCGATGTCGCGCTGGTGACGAAGCTCCACCCGGTGCGCAGTCACACAGGCGCGGCAGAGGGCGGTATCAACGCCGCGCTCCACGAAGAGGACTCCTGGGACCTCCACGCGTACGACACGATGAAAGGGGCCGACTACCTCAGCGACGCCCCCGCAGTCGACACGTTCGCACAGACGGCTCCAGACGAGGTCATCCAACTCGAACACTGGGGGATGCCGTTCTCGCGCGAGGAGGACGGAAAAGTCTCTCAGCGACCGTTCGGCGGCCTCTCTTTCCCCCGGACGACCTACGCGGGCGCGGAGACGGGTCACCACTTGCTGCACACGATGTACGAGCAGGTCGTCAAGCGAGGCATCGAGGTGTACGACGAGTGGCACGTCACGAACCTCGCTGTCACCGACCACGACGACCCCGAAGACCGGACGTGTCACGGCTGTGTCGCCTACGACATCAAGTCCGGCGAAGTCGCCGGCTTCCACGCGCCAGACGGCGTCATCCTCGCCACCGGCGGTCTGGGGCAGGTCTTCAGCCACACCACCAACGCCGTCGCGAACACCGGCGACGGGCAGGCGATGGCCTACCGCGCCGGCGTCCCAATCGAGGACATGGAGTTCGTCCAGTTCCACCCCACAACGCTCCCTTCGACGGGTGTCCTCATCTCCGAGGGTGTCCGTGGCGAAGGTGGCATCCTCTACAACGACGACGAGGAGCGCCTGATGTTCGAGTACGGCTACGCGAACAACGACGGCGAACTCGCCTCGCGCGACGTGGTCTCGCGGGCGGAACTGACCGAAGTCAACGAGGGTCGAGGTATCGACGACGAGTACGTCCACCTCGACATGCGCCACCTCGGTGAGGAGCGCATTCTCGACCGTCTCGAAAACATCCTCCACCTCGCGGAGGACTTCGAGGGCGTCGACGGCCTCGACGAGCCGATGCCGGTCAAGCCCGGCCAGCACTACGAGATGGGCGGCATCGAGACCGACGAGAATGGCGAGACCTGCATCGACGGCCTGTACGCCGCCGGCGAGTGTGCCTGTGTCTCCATGCACGGCGCGAACCGCCTCGGCGGGAACGCCCTGCCGGAACTGCTCGTGTTCGGTGCGCGAGCGGGCCACCACGCTGCCGGCAAGGACATGGCCGACGCGGAGGTTCCGATCGGTCCCTCCGCCGAATCCGAGGACGGCGAAGTCGACACCCCGGTGACCCCGGGCGCTATCAGTGGCAGCGACGAGGACGCAGTCGCCGACGGCGGTGCGATGGCCGACCCCGAAGCAGTTATCGAGGATACGGTCGCGCAGGAGAAAGAGCGCATCGAGACACTCCTGGAACGCGACGGCATCAACCACGCGGACGTCCGCGAGGACATCCAGGAGTCGATGACCCAGAACGTCAACGTGTTCCGCGAGGAGAGCAACCTCAAGGACGCACTGGAAGACATCCGTGAGGGACGCGAGCGCTACCAGCACGTCGGCGTCTCCGACCCCTCCCGGACGTTCAACACGGACCTCCTCCACACGATGGAGACCCGGAACATCCTCGACCTCGCAGAGGCAATCACCCTCGGCGCACTGGCCCGCGAGGAGTTCCGTGGTGCCCACTGGCGCAAACAGCACCAGGAGCGGAAAGACGAGGAGTGGCTCAAGCACACGATGATCCAGTGGAACGACGGCACGCCGAACCTCTACTACAAGCCCGTCATCCTCGAAGGCAAAGAACAGACCTACGAGCCCAAAGAGCGCAGCTACTAACTACCTGACTCCTTTCTTGGGTTTCCACTCCGCCAGCGGTGCGTTCCTCGCTCCCTCTCGGGACCTCAGCGCCGGTCTGTTTTATACTCTCTCGGGTCCGATACGTGGATGATGCTGCTCTCCGGGACAGTCGTCGCGGACAGTTCGACCGTCGTCACGGACGGCGCAGTCGTCACCGCTGGCGACGAAATCGTCTTCGTCGGCGACCGGACTGACGCACTCGAACACTATCCCGACCACGAGCGCCGGTCGTTCGACGTCGTCGCACCGGGCCTCGTCGGCGCGCACGTCCACAGCGTCCAGAGTCTCGGCCGCGGTCTCGCCGACGACGCGCCCCTGCTCGAGTGGCTGTTCGAGCACGTCCTGCCGATGGAGGCCGCGATGGACCGGGAGACGATGGGCGTCGCCGCGAAGCTCGGGTACCTGGAGTGTATCGAGAGTGGAACGACCACGGTCGTCGACCACCTCTCTGTCCGCCACGCCGACGCGGCCTTCGAGGCTGCCGGCGACCTGGGTATCCGTGGCGTGCTCGGGAAAGTGCTGATGGACCGGGACGCTCCCGACGGTCTGCTGGAGGACGCCGAGGCAGGGCTGACCGAATCGGCCCGACTCATCCGGGAGTACCACGGGGCGTTCGACGACCGGATTCGCTACGCGGTCACGCCGCGGTTTGCAGTCTCATGCTCGGAGGCGTGTCTCCGCGGTGTGCGCGACCTCGCGGACAGCCACGAAGGCGTGCGCATCCACACCCACGCCAGCGAGACCCGCGACGAGGTGGCGACCGTCCGCGAGCGCACTGGAATGGGAAACATTCGCTGGCTGGACGAGGTGGGTCTGACCGGCGAGGACGTCCTCCTCGCACACTGTGTCTGGACCGACGAGCGCGAACGCGAGATTCTCGCGGAGACGGGGACGAACGTCGTTCACTGTCCGTCCTCGAATATGAAACTGGCAAGCGGCGTCGCGCCGATTCCCGACTATCTCGACCGCGGGATTACTGTCGCCCTGGGCAACGACGGGCCGCCCTGTAACAACACGCTCGACCCCTTTACCGAGATGCGACAGGGGAGTCTGCTGGCGAAAGTCGACTCGGAAGACGCGACGGCCCTGCCCGCCGAAACCGTCTTCGAGATGGCGACGGTCGACGGGGCACGCGCGGCCGGCTTCGACCGCCTCGGCGCGCTCCGAGAAGGGTGGCGTGCGGACGTCATCGGCCTCTCGACGGACGCGGCCCGGTCGGTCCCTGTCCACGACCCGCTCTCGGCGCTGGTCTATGCCACCCACGGCGACGACGTCGTGTTCACGATGGTCGACGGGAACGTCCTCCAGGATGACGGCGAGATTCGGTGCTGTGACGCCGACGCTGTTCGCGAGCGCGCCCGAGAACTCGCGACGCAGTTCGCTCCGGAGTAGCCACTCTTTGCGAAGTGGTCGCCAGGAAGTGGAACCTCGACAAAACAGCGCCGCTGCTCGGTATGTAGCGTCGAAAGGAAGTTTGCGTGGGTGCTGAATCCTGAAAGGATCGCACCCGCACTTTTCCGCTCGCGCTAGCTTGCGGAAGCAGTGCGTGGGACCGGATTTGAACCGGCGGACCTCTACAGGACAGCGCCCTCAACGCTGCGCCGTTGGCCTGGCTTGGCTACCCACGCACGCTGTGTCTGTCTGCACTCAGACGTACCGAACGTTTGGGTAAAAGCGCTTTCGTTTCGCGGTCCCGACTTTCCGCAGTGACACGTCACTGTGTGGATAGCTCCGGGCCCACTGTGCCGTCGAAAAACGGACGTTTAAATATAGAGAATCCGCTACGCCACCTATGGCCAAGTACTCGACCGGTAGCGGTGGGGGCGGTGCCGGCGAGAGCTGCGAGCTCTGCGGTACCTCCGGCGTCGAACTGCACGCTGCCAACGTGGCAGGGGCACAACTGGAAGTCTGCTCTGACTGTGCCGAACACGACGACAACGCCAAGACGACATCCTCGTCTTCCGACCAGGACGAGCGCAACCGCCGCAAGCGCGCCGCTCAAAACACCGCCCAGATGCACGATGCAGCCGCCGGCGACGCCTCCCACTGGGAGGAGGGTGCTGACTACGACGACGACCAGCTCCCGTATCTCGTCGACGACTACGGACAGCAACTCACGAAAGCCCGACAGGACGAGGGGCTCCAACTCGAAGAACTCGCAGACGAACTGGGTATCGACGAATCCGACCTGCTCGCCGTCGAGCAGGGCCGTGCCACCCAGGCGAACGTGGGTGGGTCCGTCATCGTCACACTCGAAGACTACCTCGACGTCGAACTCTCCGAATCTCGGTAACCACCACCGTCGCATTTCTCGTCGAGACCACTCACCTGGCGGCTGCCACACCACTTTTGCCTGCTCCCCGGTAACGTGACGCATGGAACTCACGGCAGAGCAGGCTGCCATCCGCGACACCGTCCTGGAGGTCGCACGCGAGGAGATACGGCCGACGGCCGCCGAGGCAGACCAGACGGAGACGTTCCCGGAGGACGTCTGGGAGACACTCGCAGAGATGGACCTGACCGCGCTGACGGTTCCCGACGAGTACGGCGGCTTCGACGCCGACCGACTGACCTACGCCATCGTCAACGAAGCGGTGGCCTACGGCTCGCTCGCGGTCGCAACGGCCCTGTCCGTGCACGCGCTGGCCACGTCCTGTATCGCGGAGTTTGGGACCGACACCCAGCGCGAACGGTGGCTTCCGGAGATGACCACGGGTCGACCGGTCGGTGCGTTCGCCCTCTCGGAACCAGACGCAGGGTCGAACCCGGCAGAGATGTCGACCATCGCGCGGCGAGACGGCGACGAGTACCTCATCGACGGGGAGAAACAGTGGATAACGAACGGCCAGCGCAGCGGCGTCCTCGTCGTCTTCGCCCGGACTGACCCGGACGACCCCGAATCGGTCACGCAGTTTCTCGTCCCGAAAGACGCCGACGGACTCACTGTCGGGACACCCGAGGAGAAACTCGGACTCCGCGCGAGCGATACGACCTCGCTGACGTTCGACGGCGTTCGGATTCCAGCCGAAAATCGACTGACTGAGGAAGGACGCGGCTTGGCCGCCGCGCTGTCGATTCTGACCGGCGGTCGGGTCGGTATCGCCGCACAATCCGTGGGGATCGCACAGGCGGCCCTCGACGAGGCAATCGACTACGCTGGCGAGCGCGAGCAGTTCGACCGCCCCATCGCGGACATCCAGACCATCCGGCACAAACTCGCGGAGATGCAGACCACCGTGCGAGCCGGCAGACTGCTCACCCACGACGCAGCGCGCCGGATGGACCGGGGCGAAGACGCCCGGATGGCCGCGAGCATGGCCAAATACTTCGCGAGCGAGGGGGCGATGGACGTGACCAACGAGGCCGTCCAGATTCACGGGGGCTACGGTTACGTCGAGAGCGACGTCGAGCGCTTTTATCGCGACGCGAAGGTCACGACCATCTACGAGGGGACGACACAGATTCAGAAGACGGTCATCGCGCGCGAACTGCTCGACGGGCGGTGAGTCACTGCCGACACACCTTTGCGCGGCCGTCCCGTACCCTGGTCTGTGACAGTCGAGTACGACGCCGTGGTGTACGACCTCGACGGGACACTCGTCGAGTTAGACGTCGACTGGGACGAAGTGACTGCCAAGGCGGCGGCAGTGTTATCGGCCCGTGGTGTCGACACCGACGGGATGAACCTCTGGGACGTACTCGAGACTGCCGAGACCAGGGGACTCCGCGAGAAAGTCGAGGACATCATCGAGACCCACGAACGCGAGGGGGCGCGAACGTCCCAGCGTCTGGCGGTGGCCGACGAACTCCCCGTCGACGTGCCGGTCGGCGTCTGCTCGCTCAACGCCGAGACGGCCTGCCGAGTCGCGCTGGAGATTCACGGGCTGGACGGATACGTCCGCGCGCTCGTCGGCCGCGACACTGTCGAGCGACACAAGCCGGACCCACAACCACTGCTCGCGACGATTCGGGCGCTGGGGACCGAACCGAGCCGGACGCTTTTCGTCGGTGATACCCAGCGGGACAGACGTACGGCACAGCAGGCTGGCGTCCCGTTCCAGCACGTCGATGACCGCACGCCCTAGGTCTGGTGGCGGCGCGCGTACAGGAAGACGGCGACGGCGACGAGAAACCAGACGACTGCACCGACCCGAACGGCAAAGAGCGCACGCTCTGTCCAGGTCGCGAGCGTCGTCGACAGCGAGAGCACGGCGACGACTGGCGCGCCCACGACGATGGTGACGACGAAGGTAACCTGCATCACCCACCCGTAGTCGACCCCGTCCGGGCTCGTGTGTTCGACGTTCGGAGACACGCGTGACTGTTCTGACCGATTGGTAAAGCCCCTGCCGATTCGGCCTCGCAGTCTGAACGTTTATTACGGAGCCCGAAGGGTGGCTAACTATGGCTAGCCGCTCTTGGGAGTACACTGCGGTCGATGGGCTCGCGACCGGAACCGGTGCGAGCGCGGCTCACCCGAGCAGCGACGAGGGTGTCGACCGATGAGTGTCGCCGCGACTGGGGCGGTCTTCTGGGTCCTCGTCGTCCTCGCGACGGTGACGAGCCTGGTGACGGCGTGGACACTCGGCGCGAACAGCAACTCCCCGCCTTTCGCCCCCGCTATCGGTGCCAACGCCATCTCGACGATGAAAGCCGCCTTTCTCATCGGCATCCTCGCCGCTCTCGGGGCGCTGACACAGGGTGGCAGCATCTCCGAGACGGTCGGCTCCGGACTCGTCGCCAACGCCCAGATTACGTCGCTGGGCGCGGTAGCGGGCCTGCTCACCGCGACCGGGTTCATGGCGTTTGGCGTCTACTCGGGGTATCCGGTTCCGGCCGCCTTCGCCACGACCGGTGCGATGGTCGGTGTCGGACTCTCGCTCGGAGGGGACCCCGTTTTCGGCACCTACCAGCGCATCGGGCTGTTCTGGGTGCTCGTCCCGCCGGTCTCCGGGGGACTGGCGTATCTCACCGCGACTATCCTCCGGCGTGACGACATTCCCGAAACTGTCGGTGTCCCCTTGTTGGCGGCCGTCGTCGGGGGCATCGTTGCGAACGTCCAGATGAGCATCATCCCCTCGCCTGCGGGTCAGTCTCAGGGGACGCTCGCTGGCCTTCCCGAACTGTTCGTCGATTCGTCGGCGCTTGCGGCGGCCGGAACTGCCCTCGTCACCGTCCTCGTCGCGGCGGTGAGTTTCCAGTTTATCCGTCGACGGACCCAGGAGTCGGTCGACCGGGGTATCAAGACCTTCCTCGTGATTCTGGGCAGTGTCGTCGCCTTCTCCAGTGGCGGCAGCCAGGTCGGGCTGGCGACGGGGCCACTGGAGAATCTCTACTCCGTGGAACTCGGCGTTCCTGGAATCCTCTTGCTCGGGTTGGGTGCGTTCGGGATACTCGGTGGCGCGTGGATGGGCGCGCCGCGGCTCCTGCAAGCGACCTCTCGCGAGTACGCACAACTTGGGGTTCGCCGTTCGATTGCCGCGCTCGTTCCCGGCTTCGTCATCGCACAGCTGGCTATCTCCCTTGGGATTCCAATCTCGTTTAACAACATCATCATCAGCGGCGTCATCGGCGGCGGGCTGGCCGGCGGCTCGGCGGGTGTCTCCCGGCGGAAAATCGGGGTCACGCTGGCGTTCTGGCTCATCACGCTCGTGTCCTCGACAGTCATCGGCTTTGGGCTGTACCGGGCCCTCTCGACAGTTCTGGGTGGCTAACGGACGACGGTGACGGTCATCGGGGCACTCCCGACGACGTCGGTCGCCACGGTCCCGAGGAGCCGACGGGTCAGTTCGTGACGGTCGCCACCGTGGCCGCCCATGACGATGTGGTCGACGTCGTTGTCGGTGGCATGCTCGACGATGGTCTCTGCCGGATCGCCCGTCTCGATTGCTGTCTCGACGTCGCGGCCGCTCTCTGTGGCACGCGTTCGCGCTCGTTCGATGATCGTCTCGGCGCGCTCGCGCGCGGCCGTCTCCCGTTCGGGTCCCGGTTCGAGGATGCCGCCCTCGCTCATCGACCGGTCCATCGGGGTCACGACGTTCAGGACCGTCACGCGACACTCGAAGGTCTCCAGTGCGTGGACGAGCGCGTCGTCGGCCAGTGGTGAGCCGTCCAGCGGAACCAGCACATGCGATGGAGCCATACCGACACTGTGTCGGCAAGCACCAAGTAGCCTGCTCACTCTCCGCACCGACTGGCGGACCCGAACAGATTTCATCCGGGCGTGCCACCACGTTGGTATGACCACCGTCAGGGACCTCCAGGAGATGGCTGGCGAGGACCCAATCACGATGTTGACCGCGTACGATGCGCTGACGGCCACGCTCGCCGACGAAGCCGGCATCGACGTGCTTCTCGTCGGTGACAGCATGGGCAACGCCGTCCTCGGGTACGACGACACGCTCCCGGTCACCGTCGACGAGGTCGCCTCCAGGACCGGTGCGGTCGCCCGCGGTGCAGACGACGCGCTCGTCGTCGCTGACATGCCCTTCCTCTCCTTTGGCACGGACCGCCCGGAGTCGGTCGAAAACTGCGGGCGGATGCTCAAAGAAGAGGGCGCGAACGCGGTGAAAATAGAGAGCGGTCCCCACACCGTCGAACTGACCGAACACCTCACGGACCTTGGTATCCCGGTGATGGCACACGTCGGGCTGACACCCCAGAGTGTCAACCAGACGGGCTACACCCAGCAGGGAGCCGACAGAGAGGAGGCCGAAGCGATCGTCGAGTTGGCCCGCGACCACGAGGCTGCGGGTGCGTTCGCGTGCGTGCTCGAACACATCCCGTCGAACCTCGCGGCCCACATCACCGAGGAACTCGATATCCCGACCATCGGTATCGGGGCTGGCGAGTCGTGTGACGGGCAGGTGCTTGTCGTCACCGACGCCGTCGGACTGGGCGACGGAACCCCGCCATTCGCGGAGGCATTCGGAAACGTCCGCGAGGAGATGTCTGCCGCCATGGAGTCGTACGTCGACGCCGTCGAGGACGGGTCGTTCCCGGCCGACGAACACAGCCACGTCTCCGAGGAACTCGACGACCTCTACTAGCGTTTTCTCGTCGTCTCGTCGAGGAAGGCCGCGACGGCGTCGTTGAACGCGCCCGGCTGGTCGAGCATCGCGAGGTGTGCCGCGTCGTCGAGGATAGTTGCCTCTCCTTGCGGGAGTTCGTCGGTGAGTGACTCGTGGTAACTCGGTGGGGTGAGCTGGTCGTGTTCGCCGACCACCGCGAGGACCGGTACGTCGATAGCTATCACCCGGTCGCGAATGTCGAAGGTGTGACAGGACAGGAAATCCCGCTCGGTGACCGCTCGTCCCACGGCGTGCATCGTCTCGGCAGACCGCTCGCGCATCTCCTCCTCGACGTCGTGAAAGAGTCGGTCGGGGCCGTGGAGCCACTCGACGGCCTGGTCGAAGTCTTCGGCCAGCCACGTCCGCAGTGTGTCCGCGACCGGGAGTCGTGGACCAGTACCCGCCAGTACCGCCCCCGCCAGTTGGTGGTCCTGTTCTAGGAGGAGTCGCTGGACGACGGCACCGCCCAGCGAGTTACCGACCAGTACTTCCGCGTCGACGGCGCGTGCGACGGCGCTCACGTCGTCGGCATAGGCCGCGAGCGTCTCCGGTCCAGCGGAGGTATCGATGTCCTCGGATGCTCCGTGGCCGCTCAAGTCCAGCGCCGCCGCCGGGTGGCTCGGCCCACTCGGGCCGTACTGGTGGGCCCAGACCTGGTGGGTCCCACCGCTTCCGTGGACGTACAGCACCGTCGGGCCGGCAGCCGACCGCTCGACGAGCCGATAGGCCGTTTCCCGACCATCGTGGGTGACAGTCTCCATAGCATTTGCCTCGATTCGCGTCCACTTCGGACCGGCGATTGCTCGCGACTGGGATGGTCAGTCCGGGCTTACTTGGTGTGAACCGCAAACAAGCCATTCATTATATCACCCCCGTACGTGAGGGTCATCTTAGGGAAAAGTTTATATACTTATCACGGTTACTTGTAGTTAGTATGAAACCGATACAGCAGCTCGAAGCGCAGGATGTCGACGTGAGTCGATTCGAGTACGACGACAGTGTGGTACTCGCTGCGGACTTCGGCTACGTCGGCTCCTCGTCTGTCGAAGTTGTCGACGATACGGTCATCGTCGTCGCTGACGGCGAGCAGTACGACATCGAACTGGACGGGGACGCACGAGCGTTTATGCGAAATGGCGTCCTTACTATCGAGGTAGATGCATGAGACTCACTGTCAAACCACTCAAACAGAAAGACGCCGGTCGCGGACTCGCAGCCGTCGACCGACAGGCGATGGCCGAGATGGACCTCGAAAACGGCGATTACATCGTCATCGAGGGTGAGGATGGTCGCGCTGTCGCACGCGTCTGGCCCGGCTACCCCGAAGACGACGGCCGCGCTGTCGTCCGAATCGACGGCCAACTCCGCCAGGAGACTGGCACCGGTATCGACGACTCCGTGAACGTCGAGGCCGCAGACGTCCAGCCGGCAAAGACCGTCACGGTCGCACTCCCGCAGAACCTCCGTGTGCGCGGGAACGTCGCACCGATGATTCGCCAGAACCTCAGCGGGCAGGCGATTACGCAGGGACAGACGGTTCCGGTTTCGTTCGGTCTCGGACCGCTCTCGTCGATGTCCGGCCAGAAGATTCCGCTGAAGATTGCCGACACCCAGCCCGAGGGCACCGTCGTCGTCACTGACTCGACCGACGTGCAGGTCTCCGAACAGCCCGCAGAGCAGATTGCCGGCGGTCCGGAGGGTGAACCCGACCGCGAGACGCCTGACGTGACCTACGAGGACATCGGCGGCCTCGACGATGAACTCGAGCAGGTCCGCGAGATGATCGAGTTGCCGATGCGCCACCCCGAACTGTTCCAGCAGCTCGGCATCGAACCGCCGAAGGGCGTCCTCCTGCACGGCCCGCCGGGCACCGGAAAGACGCTGATGGCCCGCGCCGTCGCCAACGAAATCGACGCGTACTTCACCGACATCTCGGGGCCGGAAATCATGTCGAAGTACTACGGCGAGAGCGAGGAGCAACTCCGTGAGGTCTTCGAAGAGGCCGAGGAGAATTCCCCGGCCGTGGTCTTCATCGACGAAATCGACTCGATTGCGCCCGAACGTGGCGAGACCAGCGGTGACGTGGAACGCCGCGTCGTCGCACAACTTCTCAGCCTGATGGACGGGCTCTCCGAGCGCGGCGAGGTCATCGTCATCGGCGCGACCAACCGTGTCGACGCTATCGACCCCGCGCTCCGGCGTGGCGGCCGCTTCGACCGCGAAATCGAGGTCGGCGTCCCGGACAAGTCCGGCCGGAAGGAAATCCTGCAGGTCCACACCCGCGGAATGCCCCTGTCTGAAAAAATTGACATCGACAAATACGCCGAGAACACTCACGGCTTCGTCGGCGCCGACATCGCCCAGCTAGCAAAGGAGAGCGCGATGAACGCGCTGCGCCGCATCCGTCCGGAACTGGACCTCGAATCCGACGAAATCGACGCCGAGACGCTCGAAAAGCTCGAAGTCAACGAACAGGACTTCAAACAGGCACTGAAGGGCATCGAACCCTCTGCACTGCGGGAGGTGTTCGTCGAAGTGCCCGACGTGACCTGGGAGAACGTCGGCGGCCTCGAAGACACGAAAGAGCGACTCCGCGAGACCATCCAGTGGCCCCTCGAGTACCCCGAAGTGTTCGAGCAGATGGACATGCAGGCCGCAAAGGGCGTGCTGATGTACGGTCCGCCCGGCACGGGGAAGACGCTGCTGGCGAAGGCAATCGCCAACGAATCCAAGAGCAACTTCATCTCCATCAAGGGGCCGGAACTGCTCAACAAGTTCGTCGGCGAATCGGAGAAGGGCGTCCGCGAGATATTCGAGAAGGCGCGGGCGAACGCACCCACTGTGGTGTTCTTCGACGAAATCGACTCCATCGCTGGCGAACGTGGCAAGAACGCTGGTGACTCCGGCGTCGGCGAACGCGTCGTCTCCCAACTGCTGACCGAACTCGACGGGCTGGAGGAACTGGAGGACGTGGTGGTCATCGCCACCACGAACCGCCCGGACCTCATCGACAGCGCACTCCTGCGGCCGGGGCGTCTGGACCGTCACGTCCACGTCCCCGTCCCCGACGAGGAAGCCCGCCGGAAAATCTTCGCGGTCCACACCGAGGACAAACCGCTGGCCGACGACGTGGACCTCGACCGCCTCGCTCGCAAGACCGACGGCTACGTCGGTGCCGACATCGAAGCGGTCTGCCGTGAAGCCTCGATGGCTGCCTCCCGGGAGTTCATCAACAGCGTGGACCCCGAGGACATCGACGGCAGCATCGGCAACGTCCGCGTGACCGCCGACCACTTCGACGCTGCACTGGACGAAGTCCGCGCCAGCGTCGACGAGGAGACCAAAGAGCGCTACGAGGAAATCGAGCAACGCTTCGGCAAGGCCGAGGCCGAACTCGACACCGACGAGAAGGTCGGCCGAACCTTCCAGTAGGCCGTCGCTCGCAGCACCTCGATTCTGACTTTGCAGTTTTTGTTGTCCCCCCGTCTTCGACTCCCATAGCGACCGCACAGTCGCGCGACCGTCGTCCGCCGCTCGTTTTTGTGTGTGCGCCCCAACGGCAACGTATGGCGACTGTCAGCGAAACCCACATCGAGAACAGAGAGCGAATCCAGCCCAACGACACCAACAACTACGGCGGCGCACACGGGGGCAACATCATGCGGTGGATGGACGAAGTCGGCGCGCTCTCGGCGATGCGCCACGCCGGCGAGACCTGCGTGACCGCCCACGTCAACGACCTCGATTTCAAACGCCCCATCCCGCAGGGTGACACCTGTGTCATCACCGCTTACGCGTACGCGACGGGACAGACCAGTATCCGAGTCCGATTGCAGGCGTTCCACGAATCTCCCCGGACCGGCGACCGCGAGCAGACGACCAACTCCCATTTCGTCTTCGTCGCCGTCGACGACGACGGGAAACCGACTCCCGTTCCGGAACTGACCGTCGAGTCCGAGCGCTGTGAACAGTTACAGCAGGAGGCCCTGGCTGGCGAACAGCGCGAGTGAGCCTGCTGGCTCATCGGGCTTAGCGGGGCGTGAGTCCGACTCCCTCTGCCAGCAGTTCGTGTGAGCGAAGCGCGTCTTCGTGGTCGCCGACGACGTGTTGAATCATCACTTCGTCGACGCCGACCCGGTCGGCGAGCTGTTCCAGCAACCCGGCGACCGTCTCCGGACTCCCGGAGATGGCGCGCGGCCACTCGTCGTCGTCGAGCGTGGCGGGCGTCGGTTCGGGAACGGAGCCGAGTTCCTCGATGGCCTCGTCGACGCTCGGTGTCGTCCCGACGACGCCGCGTTCCATCCGCTTGTACGACGCTTCGGCGACGGCCCGCAGTCGCGCGGCTTCCTCGTCGGTCTCTGCACAGACTGCGTTTACTGCAATCATCCCCGTTGGCTCGTCGACACCACCGCCCAGCGCCGACGGTTCGAACGCCTCGCGATAGTCCTCGAAGGCGTACTCGGCGAACTGCGGTCGGATAAAGGCCGCAAAGCAGTAGCGCACACCGAGTTCGCCCGCGATGGCCGCACTCGACGGACTCGACCCGAGCGTCCACGGAATCGGCGTCTCCCCTCCCGACTGCGGAATCTCCAGGTCGCTGTAGTCGTGTCCCGGCGGAAACTCGTCGTAGAGGTGGCTGATGACGGCCTCGATTTTCTCTGCGTGGTCCTCGTCCGGATTCTGGACGTGTCGGTCCGTTCCGAGGGCACGGTCCGTCGCCGGCGAGCCGTTGGCCCGCCCCAGTCCCGCGTCGATTCGTCCCGGAGCGAGTCCGTCGAGCGTGCCGAACAGTTCGGCGACTTTGTACGGACTGTAGTGGTTGAGCAGGACTGCTCCCGACCCGAGTCGAATCGACTCTGTTTCGGCGGCGAGGTGTCCGAGCAACACTTCGGGCGTCGTCCCCGCGAGCGTCTCTGCCATCCCGTGGTGTTCGGCCACCCAGAATCGCGAGTAGCCGAGTCGTTCGGCCTGCTGTGCGGCTTCGACGGTGTTTTCGTAGGCGTCTGTCGCGGTCCCATCGTCGGGGACCGGCGAGAGGTCGACAACCGAGAGATTCACGTCCGCATTCGGAGTCTGAGCCGAATAACGGTTCGGCTCCGAGAGTGTTACCGACTCTCTTCGATTCGCTCGAGGCGGTCGAACGGGACGTAGCCGACGATCTGTTTCTCACCGTCTTCGGTCGCCCAGAGGCGCACGCCGCTGTTTTTCTCGTCGAAGCCGTCACACTCGATTGAACCCTGTGCCGTTCTCGCGACAAGATTTCGTCCCATCCTCACCGTTACGGGCTGTCCGCGTAAACACCTTTGTGAGCAACTCACACGCCAGCGACTGGTCACTTCGAAATCCCCTTGCCCGTCGCGCCCGTCGCTTCGCACATGCAACTGCAGGCACGCGACCGGGTGCGCGAACTGACTGCCCTCCTGAGCATCGTCTCGCTGGCTGTGGTGTTTGCCACCGCTGGCGGGCTGGTCCCGTCCGGTCTCTTGCCCCGAATCTCGCCGCTGGTCGAGGTGATTCCCCACCTCAACGCCGCCCTCAGCGCGACGGCGCTTGTGACGATTGCCGTCGGTGTCCGTGCCGTCAAGAACGGAAACATCGCCCGCCACCGGGCCGCGATGGTCGCGACGACGCTGCTCTTTCTTGGCTTTCTCGCGCTCTATCTGTATCGTATCGCACTGGAGGGGCCGTCCGCGTTCCCTGGTCCGGAGACCGTCTATCAGTTCGTCTATCTCCCACTGTTGGCCATTCACATTCTGCTTGCGGTCCTCTCGATTCCGCTCGTCTACTATGTCCTCCTGCTTGCCGTGACGCGACCGGTTGCGGCGATTCGTGACTCGCCCCACCCGCGTGTCGGGAAGGTGGCGGCCTCGCTGTGGTTTATCTCGTTTGCCCTCGGTATCGTCGTCTACGCGCTGTTGTACGTGGTGTACTAGGCCCACAGGCTTTTGCTCGCGCCGTCTGTACCGTCGTCCGAATGGCCGAGGAGTCGTCTCCACCGTCTGTATCGGACTGGCAGCGGTATCTCGTCAGCGTCGTCGGCGGACTTCTGTTTCTCGTCGGCGTCGGGTCCGTCCTCCTCGATGGGCGACTGTCCCGCGAGGAACTCTTCCAGATTTCCGCGCTGGTGGTCCTCTCGCTGTCGCTGGTCGCCGTCGGCGTCAGAATCGCGCTCGATATGGCTGCCGGTGAGGACGTCCTCCGCGTTCTCGCGTGGATGAGCGGCGGTGTCCTCGCACTGGCAGCACTGGGGGCGTGGTTCCAGTTTGTCGTGCCGACAGTCGACACCGCATTCGAGACGCTGCTGGTCTTTCTGTCCGCACTCGCTGCAGGCGGCCTGTTCGGTGCTGTGGTCGGGTACTACAACGTCCGCGTCCGCAACCTCGTCGAGCAGGCCAGCCGCGAGCAGGCCCGACGTGAGTTCCTGAACGAACAACAGGAGGCCTTCTCGGCGCTGAACGGGATTCTCCGCCACCAGATTCTCAACGACACAAGCGCCATCAGCGGCCGCGCGGAACTTCTCGGCGACGGGAAAATCGACCGCGACGCCGCTCTCGACTCCATCGGCGACCACTGCGAGCACATGACCGAGACTGTCGACCGCATCGAGACGGTCGTCGACGTCCTGACGTGGGTCAGCGACACCACCGAGACGAGTGTCGACCTGGCAATCGAGCGGGCAATCGAGACCGTCGAGGAGGACCATCCGGACGCCCCTATCGAGGTGGCCGGCGACACCGAGACCACGGTGCTGGCCGACGCGTTGCTCTCTCTTGGGCTTGCCGAACTGCTCGACAACGCCCTGCGACACGGCCAGCCACCGGTGACGGTGAGCGTCGAGCAACAGACAGACAGCGTGATAATCGCCGTCACCGACACCGGCACGTCCGTCGGTGTCTCCCCCCGGGAGTCGCTTTTCGACGCGAACACGCGGGGGACCGACAGCGAGGGCGACGGCCTGGGACTGTATCTCGCGGACCTGATTGTCGACCGGTACGACGGGGAGATACGGCTGGCTGACGGGTCAGAGACGCGCTTCGAAATCGAAATCGAGAAGGCTTAGTCGTCGGCGTTTGCCACGGAGTCTATCTGCGGGCGAGCGATGTCGCGGTCCAGTTCCTCGCCGTCGATGTCGTAGGGGTACTCTTCGGTGACACAACCCAGACAGAGGTCCTCGTGGTCTTTCCCGAGTGCCTCGGTGATGGCGTCGATGGAGAGATACGACAGCGAGTCGGCCAGAATCTCGTCGCGAATCTCGTCGATGGTCCTGTCGGCAGCGATGAGTTCATCGCGACTGGCCATGTCGATGCCCAGATAACACGGCGCGATGATGGGCGGCGCGCCGATGCGGACGTGAACTTCCGAGGCCCCGGCGTCTCGCAGCAACTCGACGAGCTGTGTCGAGGTGGTCCCGCGGACGATAGAGTCGTCGATGACAGTGACGCTTTGCCCCTCGATGGTCGACTTGATGGGGTTGAGCTTCAGCCGGACTGCGCGCTCGCGCTCGTCCTGGGTGGGCATGATGAACGTGCGCCCGACGTAGCGGTTTTTCATCAGCCCTTCGGCGAACTCCACGTCGTTGCCGGCTTCGTTCGCGGCTTCGGCGTAGCCGGAGGCAAAGGAGCGGCCGGAGTCGGGAACGGGCATCACCACGTCGGTGTCGACGCCGGATTCCTCCCAGAGATGACGACCCAGTTCCCGGCGGACTTCGTAGACGAGTTCGTCGTTGATGACCGAGTCCGGTCGGGCGAAGTAGACGTGTTCGAAGAAACAGTGTGCGGTGTTCTCCTGTTCGACGAGCTGGTAGGTATCGTAGCCCGACCCGTCGGGATGGAGGACGACCAGTTCGCCGGGTTCTACCTCGCGGATGAGTTCGCCGTCCAGCGTGTCGATGGCGGCCGATTCGGAGGCGATGACGTACCCGTCGTCCAGTTCGCCGATACAGAGCGGGCGGTTGCCCTGCGGGTCGCGGACGCCCATCACCGTCTCGTCGTGCATGATGGTCAGCGAGTACGACCCGTGGATGCGACTCATCGTCGACTTGACCGCGCGAACGAGGTCTTCTTCCAGCAGATTCCGCGCCAGGTCGTGTGCGATGACTTCCGTGTCACCGTTTGACGTGAACGCGTGGCCGAGCGTGGCCAGCTCCTGGCGAACTTCCTCAGTGTTGACGAGGTTGCCGTTGTGGGCCAGTCCGAGCGACCCACTCTTGAACGACACCGAGAACGGCTGGGCACAGCACTCGCCGAGGCCACCCTGGGTCGGGTAGCGGACGTGGCCGATGCCGTTCGGACCGTTTAGCTGTTCGAGGTCGTCGTTGTCGAAGACGTCCCCGACGAGGCCGGTATCGACGTGGTCGTACTGCTGGAACCCGTCGTGGGTGACGATACCTGCGGCTTCCTGGCCGCGGTGCTGGAGAGCGTACAGCGAGTAGTAGAGCGGGCGGGCGGCGTCTCGGTCCGCAAGAGAAATTCCAACAACGCCGCACTTCTCGTGCATGTTATTCGCCAGATTTACTCTGCCACTCGTAGCCGCGTCGTTTCGCCGATTTGCCGAATCCGCACGACGAGCAGACCTTCTTTTTCGTGTGATACGACTTCTCGCCACAGCGGCGACACTTCGTGTGTGTCGTGACGTTTTTCTTTCCCTGACTCGGGGTTCCTGCGCCAGTCATGGGTTGATTGAGACGACGTTATCGCCGCGTATAATCGTTGTGTCTTCGCCCTCCTCGACGACGAGGTTCATGTGCTGGTCGTAGCCCGCAAGGGTGCCGTCGTACACTTCGCCACCCTTCAGGTGGACTGTGACGCTCTCGCCGACTGATGCCTCCAGGACGTCGAGCGGCCGATTTCCGTTGTCACTCATACACCAACGGGGCGGTGTCGGGAGCATAAACGTACCGGCTCTCGACGAGACATCTCTCCTGAACTGGACTGTTGGCTGTTCCAGCGCTTACACGTCCACCGAAAATTCCCACTCGTCGGCGGCCAGCGCAAAGCCAGCCAGCAGGTCCGCAGTCGCATCGAGGTCGTCCAGGTCGAGCACCTCGACGGGCGTGTGCATGTAGCGGTTGGGCACGCCGAGGTTCAGAGACGGAATCCCGCCCCGGGAGGTGTAAAACGCGTCGGCGTCGGTGCCGGTTCTGCTCCCGGTCGCCTGCAACTGGATGTCGATGTCGTCGTCCTCGGCCGCCCCGCGGACTGCCTCGACGACGTTCGGATGGTTGGCGCTGCCACGCGAGACGACCGGTCCCTCGCCGAGTTCGACGCCGGTCGATTTTTCGCCGGGTGTTCCCGGCGCATCGGTGGCGTGGGTCACGTCCGTCGCGACGACGGCGTCCGGGTCGAGGTCGAAGCCGACCATCTTCGCCCCCTGGAGGCCGAGTTCTTCCTGGACCGTCGAGACCGCATACACCGTCGCGTCGACATCGTCTTCGGCCGCGCGGCGCAGCCCTTCGGCGGCCGCCCAGATACCGATGCGGTTGTCGAGTCCGCGGGCGGCGATGCGGCCGCCCTCGAGTTCGGAAATCGTCTGGTCGAAGGTGATGGGGTCGCCACGCTCGACGAGTTCCTCGGCCGCCTCGCTGTCCGTGACACCGATGTCGACGTGTTGCTCGCTGATGTCGTCGACGCTGTCGTCGTCGCGGTCCCGCAGGTGGATGGCCGTCTGGCCGACGACTCCCGGAACGGGGCCGCTATCGGTGTGAATCTCGACGTGTTGACCCTTCGAGACTGTCCGGTCCGAGCCGCCGATGGGCGTCATCCGGATGGCACCCGACTCCTCGATGTCACGGACCATAAATCCGATTTCGTCGCCGTGGCCGGCGAGTGCGACCTCGGTGTCGCCGCCCTCGACGACTGCGACGGCGTTGCCGTAGTCGTCGGTCCGAACCTCGTCGGCAAACTCCTCGACGTAGTCCAGCCACACTCGCTGGCCGCTCGTCTCGAATCCGGACGGACTCGCCGTACTGAGCAGGTCTTCCAGAAATGCGCGCCGTTGTCCTTCCATGGTGGTCCGTTGGTCGCCCCACGCCTGAAAGCTCCGGTCCGAGTGACTGCTTGCCGGTTGTGAGAGTGTGCTGGCAGAACGGCTATATGTCCCGTGGTCGAACACAGCAGTATGGCCGAATTCACGTTCTTCAAACTCCAGGTCGACGACGTATCGTTTGCCACAGAGGCGCCCTTCATCGGTAGCGACGACAGCGACGCCGAAGCCGAAGACGACGAAGAGTCGGGTAGCGTATTGGCGATTCTCCTCGGACTCGTCTTCCTGATTGTCGTCGCCGTCGCCGCGAAGAAGCTTCTCGGCGGTCGCAGTTCGGAGTCGCCGGCAGTCGATATTGACACTGAGTGACCGGGCGAGTGCACGCAGGGGAAGACATTTGCCGGCCGGCCCCCTGCTTCGGATAATGAGTATCTACCGAAGCGTACGAGCAGTCACCGACGCGTCCGGCGACGGACCGGTCGACTGGGACGCTGTCGGCGACGCCGCCAAAGCCGCCACAGACCCGGGTGACATCGATGTCTCTGCCGACGAACAGGCCGCCTACGCCGAGGACGTCCGCGACGCTCGCGACCGTATCCGCCGCGTTACGGCACTGGATTTCGACCTGCCCGAGGCCGTCGAGATACAGTCGCGCCACCACTGGATAGACGCCAACGTCGCCACCTTCGAGCGCGTGATGGCGCCCATCGAGTCCCGCGCCGAGTTCATCCCCGGCATCGCGCGCATGGTCAACACCGGGTCGATGGCGTTTGCCCTCTCTTTTCTCTCGAACAACGTCCTCGGCCAGTACGACCCGCTCTTGCTCGCGGACGGCGACGACCACAAACTCTACTTCGTGCGGCCGAACATCCAGCGCGTCGCCGACTCACTGGACGTGTCCTACCCCCGATTCCGCCGCTGGATTGCCTTCCACGAGGTGACCCACGCCGCGGAGTTTGGCGCTGCCGCCTGGCTCCCGGAGCACCTCGAAACGACGATGCAGGAAGCCGTCGAGAAACTTGCCGAGGGGTCAATCGACCGCGACCAGCTCGGAGAACTCGACACCGCCATGACGGCCGTCGAGGGGTACGCGGAACTGGTGATGGACGACGCCTTCGACGGCGAGTACGCCGACCTCCGCCGGAAACTCGACGAGCGCCGCTCGGGTCGCGGTCCGCTCCAGCAACTCATCCGCCGCGTGCTCGGGCTCAACATGAAGCGCCGACAGTACGAACGCGGCAAGGAGTTTTTCCAGGCCGTCGTCGACGCCCGCGACATCGAGACGGCGGGACTGGTCTGGCAGTCCCCGGAGACGCTGCCGACTGACGACGAACTCGACGACCCGGCGGCGTGGCTGTCGCGGGTCGCCTGACCGACTCGCTGGGTGGACAGAACCCTGCCGATGGCGACCGGCGTATCGTCCCGCCAGCGACACCCCTTTCTGCGCCGTCCCGGAACTGAGTGGTATGGAGCCAAAGCGGGAACTGACGAGCGTCGACCTCGCGGCGCTGGCCGGCGAACTCGGACGTTACGAGGGAGCCGGCGTCGACAAGGCGTATCTCTACGAGGACGGGCTGGTCCGCCTGAAGATGAGACACTACGAACGGGGACGGGTGGAACTGCTAATCGACGTCGGCGACACCAAACACGTCCGTATCGCCGACGCCGACAACGTGCCACCGGCCCCCGAGCGCCCGCCGAACTTCGCGATGATGTTGCGAAATCGGCTCGCCGGGTCGGAACTGGCCGGCGTCGAGCAGTTCGAGTTCGACCGCATCCTCCAGTTGCACTTCGAGCGGGAGGACGACAGCACCACTATCGTCGCCGAACTGTTCGGGGACGGCAACGTCGCCGTCCTCGACGGTGCTGGTGACGTGGTCGACTGTCTCGATACGGTCCGTCTGAAATCCCGGACCGTCGCCCCCGGTTCCAACTACGAGTTCCCCGACGCCCGGTTCAATCCGCTCGCGGTCGATTTCGAGGGGTTTGCCGCACGGATGGACCAGTCCGACACCGACGTGGTGCGGACGCTGGCGACCCAACTCAACTTCGGCGGCCTGTGGGGCGAAGAGTTGTGTACGCGCGCCGGCATCGCGAAGACCCTGGATATCGACGAGGCCACCGAGGAAGACTACCGAGCAATCTACGAGACGGTCCAGACGCTCGCCGAGAAACTCAAGAGTGGGGACCTCGACTCCCGAGTCTACTACGAGACCGACGACGACGCGGCCGGGGAGGACACAGACGACCAGTCGGGTCGCCGAATCGACGTGACGCCGGTCCCGCTCGAGGAACGCGCCGACGTGCGCCCGGAGATATTCGACACGTTCACCGACGCGCTGGACGACTACTTCACGCACTTCGAGGCCGACCACGCCGAGGAGGAGGCCGCCGAGGCGGGTGGCCGCGACCGGCCGGACTTCGAGGCGGAAATCGAGAAGAAAAAGCGCATCATCGAACAGCAGGAGGGGGCAATCGAGAATTTCGACGACCAGGCAGAGGCCGAACGCCAGAAGGCAGAGGCGCTGTACGGCCATTACGACCTCGTCGACGAGGTACTCTCGACGGTTCGGTCGGCCCGCAGGGACGGCGCATCGTGGGACGACATCGAGGAGCGCTTCGCGGAAGGAGCAGAGCAGGGCATCGCCGCCGCAAAAGCGGTCCAGTCACTCGACGGGAGCGAGGGGACCGTGACGATGCAGGTCGGCGACCACACCGCGACGCTCGTGGTCTCTGATGGCGTCGAAAAGAACGCCGACCGCCTCTACACCGAGGCAAAGCGCATCGAGGAGAAAAAGGAGGGCGCACAGGCGGCAATCGAAAACACCCGCGAAGAACTCGAAGAAGTGCGCGAACGCCGCGAACGGTGGGACACCGAAGACGGTGGCGAGGAGAGCGAGAGCGACGAGGACGGCGGCGAAGACGAGGACATCGACTGGCTCTCCCGGTCGTCGATTCCGGTCCGGTCGGGCGAGAAGTGGTACGAGTCGTTCCGGTGGTTCCACACCAGCGACGGCTTCCTGGTCATCGGCGGGCGCAACGCCGACCAGAACGAGGACCTCGTCAAGAAGTATCTGGAGCCCGGTGACCGCTTTTTCCACGCACAGGCTCACGGCGGGCCGGTCACAATTCTGAAAGCGACGGGGCCGAGCGAATCGGCCGACGAGGACATCGACATCCCCGAGCGGTCAGAGCGCGAGGCCGCACAGTTTGCGGTGTCGTACTCGTCGGTCTGGAAGGACGGCCGCTTCGCGGGTGACGCCTACGTCGTCGACCCAGACCAGGTGTCGAAGACCCCCGAGAGTGGCGAGTACCTCGAAAAAGGCGGTTTCGCCATTCGTGGCGACCGGACGTACTTCCGTGACGTTCCGGCCGGGGCCGCCGTCGGTATTACGTGTGAACCCGAGACGCGCGTCATCGGTGGTCCACCCGAGCCAATCGTGGCCCGCGCGGAGACGGCCATCACGGTCGAACCCGGAAAGTACGCACAGAACGACATCGCCAAACGACTCTACCGGGAGTTCCGCGAGCGATTCGTCGACGACTCCTTCGTCCGGAAAGTCGCCAGCCCCGACCGGATTCAGGAGTTTCTCCCACCGGGTGGCAGCCGAATGCGAGAGGAGTAGCTGATATATGTCTCGGCATCGTTGAGCCCATAACTGATGTTCACGCGTCGTCGGCTCCTCGTCGTGGGCTTGCTCTTGCTGGCGGGGACGTATCTCCTCGCGGGCGGCCTGGGACTGCCGACGCTGAACCCGACCGACGGGAACACGCCGACAGACGAGCAGATGATTCAGCCCGTCGAGAACGGGAGTCATCTCTGGCCGTACACCTCCCGTGGCAAGACGACCTTCGAGCGGACCCTCGCGGTGAACCTCGTCATCGTCGGCGACGACGAGCGCGTCAAGCGAACGCTCACCGAGCAGACGAAGCTCAACTGGCAGATTACGGAGCCGAACAACGCGACTGATGTGAACGCGACCGACGCGAACGTCACTGCCACAAATCAGCCCGACACGAACGAGACTGCCACGAACCAGACCGTTCTCAACGCGACCGACGAGGAAACTACTGGGGCACTGACCGAGACGAACACCACGCCGGGCAACGACAGTCCCGCCGGGGTAGCGGTAGACGCACCGACACCGGACAACGAGACCAACGCGACGAACGCGACCGACGCCCAGCCGGTGACTATCAAAGGCGGTGGGCTCGGCTGGCAGGACACGCACGGCGCCACGCGCTACTCGTATATCGACGCTCGTCCGGTGGGCGGTGACGCAGGCTGGGTGAAAGAAGCCTACCAGATTCACGCCGGCGAGTACTTCGGAAGCCGGTATCACATCCGCGCGTACACGACCGACGGGTCCGAGTGGACGGCGATACAGATTCACCGCGAGTACTTCGACTGGTTCCGACTGCGCCACACCGTCGTCGACATCCAGTCGTCGCGCACCGTTCTGGAGTCGGACTTTCTCGACAAGCCGTTCGTGCAGACGGTCAGCCGCGAGTACTACGGCGTCAATCGCGGCTGGAACGACGGGTGGATTTCCGAAATCACGCTCGTCCCCGGCCTGGCGGCACTGCTCGTGCTCGGTGTGTTCACCCGCCAGACGCGCCGCTCACTCCAGGGCGAACTGCGGCGATTCGCGGGCTGGAACCGACGGAACGTTCGCGGCTACGTCCTCGCTGGGGCGCTCGTCGCACTGTATCTCGGCGTCCGGAGCGCGGGCGTCATCTTCGAGTCGACGCTCCCGTCGGTCGACCCGAAAGTTGTCTTTCCGATACTCTATCCGGTCATCGCTATCGGGTTGCCGACCATCACGTTCGTTCTCTCCCAGCCGTTTGGCGCGACTTCGCGCTTTGCCCGACTCCAGCAGGTCGCGCGCCGAATCGGGTCGCCGCTCGAGCCGCTGCCGGCGTTTGCCTTCTCCTTTGTCGGGCTGACGATGGCCTTTGTCCTCGATTTCGGGGGGCTTGGCATCTCCAGTATCCCGGTCCAGCTTGTCTTGCACCGGGTCGGGCTGGCCTGTGGCCTGGGACTTATCGCCGCCGGCTCCTCGCACATCGACGAACGCGGCGCTGGCCTGCTCGTGTTGGGGAGTCTCGGGTGGATAACGGGGCTGGTGATGCCACTGGCCGGCTACGTCTGAGATGCCGGCGGAAACGTAGAGCACGAATCTGCTGGAGAATTATTCGCTGGAGACCGGATATTGTTGCTTGACTATTATTTATATCATTAGATATATCACTATTTGATATTGTACTTTCATGATATGCTGTCTCCACTCTCGACTCACTTACTCCTGTTCGGTGGTGGGTTGTGCATAGCAGTTGCCAGCCTCTTGTGGACCGTTCGCAATTCAGAACGGATCGCAATCACCGAATTTCGCCTTTTTATGGCTGTTGTTGTGCTATGGATCAGTGCGCAGATAGCCGAGTTACTCGGTGGTCGCGTTACCTCCTATTACGGCGGGCGTGCAGAAGAGTTCTCATAGCTCAACGATCGGACTTGCGATGTCACCTCCTCGTTCATGGTTAGCGATGACGACAGCCAAACGAAGACAGAGAGCGACGAAGACGTGAGTTTTTGCCCGTTCTCGGCCTCGGACTTGCGGAGTCCCGAGGCCGAGATCCTTGCACACGCCGATTGCTGTTTCGACCTGTGACCGGTTATCGTAGGTGTCGTCAAGCTGCTTTTCCCAGACGCGGACAGTGTCGCTATGTTCCTTGATTCGTTTCTGGATGCGGTACTCGATATCTGGTGGATCATTTGTGTTCCGTGGATTGTACGGAACCACTGGCACGACGCCTGCTTCAATCAGGTCGTCGTGCCAGTCCAACATGTCGAACTCTGCGTCACCAACGAACGTGACTGGCTTTTTGACGGCGAGCGCATCCTGTGTGATGCGCCTCGCCGTCGCCTTGTCCACAGATTTCTCATCTGTGAACTCTGCGGCAATCGGGATGTTGTTGTCGGTCGTCACCAGACAGCAACCGTAGCCGTAGTAAGTCTCCTCAGCTGTACTGTCGTAGTTCCACGAGGCATCCTCGTCCGGGCGAGGCGCCCGGACATCGGTGCCGTCAATCCGAAAGCAAGAACCCAGTTCAACCCGGACAAGCACCTGCTGAAGAATTCGTGAGAAGACTTCCTCAACGACACCAGAGAGATCGTCGATAAACCGGCCAATCGTCCGCCGTGACGGCGGTCGCTCGAACTCGCAGACACGCCAGACATCATCGTTGGCGAGTTCTTGAGCCATCGCTTCTGGTTCGTAGATTCTGTTGTAGAAGCAGTGAAGCAATCCTCGGAACAGTTCAGGTGGATGGAACTCCCGCGTTCGCCCCCGCGGATCGGGGGCGAACACGGGGAATTCATAGAGAAACTGGAGATCAAGATGTTCGAATAGTACTGTTGTCTCGGTTTCCAGTGATTTCAAGACCTCTGTGATCGTATCTTGGTGTGGCAGGGTAGTGGTTGACACATCTCACTGTCCCTGCCTCATCTCCGAGAGAGTTCCTATCGATCCTCCAGAATCGCTGATCAGCCAGCAGAGCCGTGCTAACTATTCTGCACGCCCGCCTCCTATTACGCGAGTTTTCTCATTCGCGGACTCCGTGGTCTGATGGCTCTCAGCTGGTTCTATTTCACGATGACCTATGCTGGGTATGGTAAGTTCGTGCACTCGACAGCTGTCAGAATGGTCGTGGGAATAGCAACAGGCGGTCTGATTCTCGCCACTGCCGTTCCAGCGATTGCTACCGAGTTCATCTTTCCATCCGTCATAACAACCTCCGAACCACTCGTGACTGTCTCCCTTGGCGGTGTCACCCCATTTCGCCGGCTGACACAAACAATCGGGTACTCGCTGGTCCTTATCGGAACGACTGGATTGACGTACCGATTCCTGACCACGGGCTACACGAAGTCCTGGCGACTGGCTGCTGTTGTTGCAATGACGCTGGCCGTCGTCAGTCTCGATTTAATCTTCGAAAAGACCGGAGTATTTCTGTCAGGCGTTGATTACGCAGCACTCGGGTCGGCAGCGATGTCGGTGTTGCTCATCGGTATCTTGTACCGACACGATCTGTTCGCATCTGCTCCGGTGGGACGCGACCATCTCTTTCGTACCCTGGAGGAGCCGGTCTTTGTCGTTGACTCCAACCAGCGAATCATGGATTGGAACGAGGCTGCGAGGGACCTCTCGACAAGTGACACGCAAATCGGGAACAAAATAGACGCGGTCCTCCCCGGGGAGACGAATGCTGCGGAATTCATCGCATCGGCGACCGACGAGCGCTCGATAGTCGAACTTGACGTCGCCGATACTACACACTGGTACGAACTGTCTCAGTCTGAAATCCCCCCGACGAGTGACTTTCAGGGAGCCGTCGTCGTTCTCAGAGACATCACAGAACAGCGACAGCAAAAACAGGAACTCAAACGGCAAAACGAACGCCTGGACGACTTTGCGAGTGTCGTGAGCCACGACCTGCGCAATCCGTTGAACGTCGCCAGCGCGCGGCTTGCCCTGCTGGCCGAGGATTGTGACAGTGAGCATCTGCCCCCTATCGAGCGGGCACACACGCGGATGGGAGCGCTCATCAACGATGTGCTCACGCTGGCCCGGGAAAGCGATGCGGTCACCGACTTGGAGCCGATTGACCTTGCGACACTCGCGACGCAGTGCTGGAAAAACGTCGAAACCGCGGAGGCAACTCTCGTTACTGACGCCGAGTCTATGATACAGGCCGATACGAGCCGCCTCAGACAGGTGTTCGAGAACCTCTTTCGCAACGCCACCGAACACGGCGGCGAGAACGTGACTATCACCGTCGGCGAACTGGAGGATGGCTTCTACGTTGAGGACGACGGTACCGGAATCTCACCTGCGGAGCGCACGGACGTGTTCGAGGCCGGCTACTCGACGTCCGAGGAGGGAACCGGCTTCGGGCTGAACATCGTCAAGCAAGTCGTCGAAGCCCACGACTGGCAGATACACGTGACCGAAAGTGCAGAGGGCGGCGCGCGGTTCGAAATCACCGGCGTCGAGTTACCCCAAAAGAAAACTCACTGAGCAGGAGAGACACACGTTTAAACAGCTGAGTCACTGAAATTTGGGAGCAACAGTTGTTCCGGACCAGTCTCTCATACGCTTTGTATCTGAAAAGGTGAGCGGACCCGAGTGGCGACCGAGTCCGGCGTTAGCGGCCGCAAATGGCCAGTTGTGAGTCCCCAGCGTCCGGGTGTCGACAGTGGCACTCTGATGCACCCGGCACTACACCGTTGACGTTGCTCGAGGTTGTAGTTCCTGCCGCAGTAGTTCGGTCTTTTAAGTATCCTGGACCGACCGATTGGCTGCTGGCCCAGCCCTGCCCGTTAGAACATCCCCTTTCCGAGGAGTTCGCGGGCGATGATGTTCTTCTGGATTTCGGTGGTGCCCTCGTAAATCTGTGTAATCTTGGCGTCGCGGTAGAGTCGCTCGACGTCGAAGTCGTTGACGTAGCCGGCCCCGCCGTGAATCTGGACGGCCTCGTCGGCGGTGTCGACGGCAACCCGTGAGGCGTACTCTTTGGCCATCGAGGCCAGCATCGTCAGCTGTTCCTCCGAGTTGTCGACACTCCAGGCGGACTTGTACGTCAGCTGGCGGGCGGCCTCCGTCTTCGTGTGCATGTCCGCGAGTTTGTGCTGGATTGCCTGAAACTCCGAGACGGACTGCCCGAACTGCTCGCGATCCTGTGCGTAGTCGAGTGCGCGCTCGGTCGCACCTTTGGCGATGCCGACGCCCTGTGCGGCGACTGCGGTCCGGGTCTCGTCGAAAAACTGCATCAACTGCAAGAACCCACCGCCCCGGGTCCCGACCAGATTCTCCTCGGGCACGCGCACGTCGTCGAAAATGAGTTCGGCCGTATCGGAGGCACGAATTCCCATCTTCCCGGTTATCTTCTCGGCGGTGAACCCGTCGCGGTCCGATTCGACGATAATCTGCGAGAAGCCGTTGTACCGGCCCTCTGCATCGGGGTCTGTCTGGACGAGGACGACGAAGTAATCGCCGACAGAGCCGTTGGTAATCCACATCTTGTTCCCGTTTATCACCCACTCGTCGCCGTCTTTCTCGGCCTGTGTCGAGACTGCCGACACGTCCGAGCCGACGTCGGGTTCGCTGATGGCCGCGCCCATCACGGCGTCGCCGCTCGTGACCGGTTCCAGATACTCTTCTTTCTGTTCCTCGGTGCCAAAGCCGATGAGTGCCTCTGCACCGAAGGAGGCGGCGGTGATGTCGAGCCCGATACCGGGGTCGACGGCGAACAACTCCTCGGTGATGAGCGCCATCTCCAGTGTCGAGTAGCCCGCGCCGCCGTACTCGACGGGGATGTTCGCGCCAGTCAGCCCCATCTTGGCTGCCTCGTCCATCACCTCGTGGGGATACTTCTCCTTCCGGTCGTACTCCGTTGCGACCGGTTCGATTTCGTTTTCCGCAAAGCGGCGAACTTCGTCTCGAATTTGCTGTTGTTCGTCGGTCAGTCCGTAGTCCATACGTGATACCACTCCCCAAGCTCAGTTAGTGTTTTCCGAGGCTGATAAACTGGCGTCGGGTTGTCTATGTCAGAAAGAAAACGTTCAAAACCTGGGCGCGCAACCACTGTAACGTTGAACCATGGAACTCGATGACATAGACACTATCACGGTGCTTGGCGCCGGCACTATGGGCCACGGTATCGCAGAAGTTGCTGCACTCGCGGGATACAACGTTCGCCTCAGGGACATCGAAGAGGAGATTGTCCAGGACGGCTACGACCAGATCGAGTGGAGTCTGAACAAACTCGCCGAAAAAGAGATTATCAGCGAGGAGGACCGCGACGCCGCCGTCGAGAGTGTCACACCGGTCGTCGACCTCGAGGAGGCAGTCGACGACGCCGATGTGGTCATCGAGGCTATCATCGAGAACATGGACATCAAGCAGGATGTCTACCAGGAACTCGACGCGGCCGCCCCCGACCGCACCATCTTCGCCTCCAACACCTCCAGCCTCTCCATCACGGAACTCTCTGAAGTGACGGACCGACCCGAGCAGTTCTGCGGGATGCACTTTTTCAACCCGCCCGTCCAGATGGACCTCGTCGAGGTCATCAACGGGAAACACACGTCCCAGGAGACGACGGACCTCATCGCGGAACTGGCCGAGGCGATGGGCAAATCGCCCGTCCACGTCCGCAAAGACGAGCCTGGCTTTATCGTCAATCGCATCCTCGTCCCGCTGATGAACGAGGCTTGCTGGCTCGTCGACAGCGACGTTGCGACCATCGAAGAGGTCGACTCCACCACGAAGTACGACCTCAATCTCCCGATGGGCGCGTTCGAACTCGGCGACCAGGTGGGCAACGACGTGACGCTGCACGTCCTCGATTACATGCACGAGGTACTCGGCGACGCCTACGAACCCTGTCCGCTCCTCCAGCGGAAAGTCGACGACGAGGAACTCGGGAAGAAGACTGACAAGGGATTCTACGATTACGAGAACGGCGGCGTCGACATTCCGATGGACGCCGGCCGCGAGGACGTCGAGAATCGCCTGCTGGCGATCATGGCCAACGAGGCCGGCAAACTCGTCCAGAAGGACGTCGCGCCCGTCGAGGACATCGACGAGGCCGTCAAGCTCGGCGGTGGCTTCCCCGACGGTCCTGCCAAGATGGCCGACAAGGCCGGTCTCGATTCCCTTGTCGAGACCCTCGAAGAAGCCCACGACGAGACCGGACACGGCCGGTACGAGCCCAGTGAGGGACTCGAGGCAGCCGCCGAGGACGGTGGCTTCTACGGTGGCAGTGACGAGGAGACGGTCAGCTTCGATACGATTCGCGTCGAATACCCGTCCGAGAACGTCGGCCAGGTCGTGCTCGACCGCCCCCAGCAGATGAACACGGTGACGCCGGAACTGCTCGACGAGTTCGGCGCTGCGCTCGACGAACTGGAGGCCGACGACGACGTGCGCGCCGTCCTCGTCACTGGCGCGGGCGACCGAGCGTTCTGTGCCGGTGCTGACGCGGTCGGTATGGCCGGCAGCGCCAACCCAATCGACGCCATCGAGCTCTCACGACACGGCCAGCAGACGTGGGGCAAACTCGAAGAGCTCTCGATGCCCGTCGTCGCCGGAATCGACGGCTACACGCTCGGCGGTGGCATGGAAATGGCCACCTGCGCCGACATGCGAGTCGCCACGGAACGGTCGACGTTCGGGCAGCCAGAACACAACCTCGGTATCCTCCCCGGCTGGGGTGGCACGCAGCGACTCAAACACCTCATCGGCGAGAGCCGCGCAAAGGAGGTCATCTTCACCTGCGACCACTACGACGCCGAGACGATGGCCGACTACGGCTTCGTCAACGAAGTCGTCGACAACGACGAACTCGAAGAGCAGGCGCTCGGCCTCGCCGAGGACCTCGCCGCCGGCCCGCCGCTGGCCCAGGAGTACACCAAGAAGGCGTTCCTCGCCGGCCGCGACGACACCGAAGCGGGCCTCGAAGTCGAGGCCCAGGCCTTCGGCCACCTCATCGGCTCCGAGGACTTCCTGGAGGGCGTCTCCAAGATGCAGTCCGACGAAGACCCAGAGTTCGAAGGCAAGTAAGCGCAGACACCACGATTCCGACCCTCTTTTTCCGTAGCCGCGTCGTCCCACCTGCAGTACTGCGGTGTCGAATCACATGACAGCGCGTACCAACGGACTTCCGAAAGACAGGGTTTATTACTGCCAGGGTCACATTCTCGAATGCGCTCGGTTGGTGTAGTCCGGCCAATCATCTTGGCCTTTCGGCGAGCAAGTCAACGCGACTGTTCGGAAGACAGCCGAGGACCAGGGTTCAAATCCCTGACCGAGCATTTTCAGGAGAACAAAACCACACAGCAACGCTGCATGCGGTTCCGAACACATTCGGGACAGGTGTTGGCCCGACGCAGGCCGAACCGGCGACTATGCTAGCAGTCGGGTACGAAACTGGAAAGACGAGAGACATGGTGGTGACTTCGATATGAGTGAGACAGGCGTCGACGATGGGGCCGACCCGGATGTCGAAGACGCGACGGCGCGAATCCGAAACCGGGGAAGACGAATCCGGCACGCCGAACAGGAACGCGCCCTGGACCGCCTGCGTGCGCGCCGTGACCTGACCTCACGAGAGGTGGCGGTCGTCCGCGAGTTGGCGCGCCGTCTCACGGAGTCGATACTCGCAGTGCCAGAAGCGCACCTCGAGGCCGCCCAGTCCGGGAACGTAGACTCGGAGTCTGTGGCTTTGGCGATGGAACTGTTCGGCGACGAGTAACGCTACTGGTCGGTGAGCACGACCAGTGCCCGCGAGTCTTCTCGTGCCTCGACGGCGATGTCGGCGTCGCCGTCGAACTGCGCGACTGACCCGGCAGAGAGCGTCGCCGTCTCCTCGCCGACGGTCAACTCGATGGCACCCTCCTGTACGACGAAGAGAATCCACTCCCCTGGGTGGGTGTGTGGCGGGACGCTGTCGCCGGCTTTCAGGCCGAGATGGACCGTTTGGGGGTCCTCAAAGACCGGCGTGCGGCCGTCGGCGTCGAACTCTGCGAGCGTTGCGGTCTGTATCACTGTTTGGGGAGCGTGGCGACGAACTCCTCGTCGTCGCGCTGTTCGACGGCGTAGTTCTCGGCGTCGAACGCTTCGACCTCGGCTTTCATCTCGTAGAACAGCGGCCGCGGCTCGTGGTCGTTGATTATCTGGAGCGTCTCGCCACTGTCGAGCGCCGCGAAGGCGTTGTGAATCTTCGGATGGCGCTCGGGTGGTGGCACGTCTCGCAGGTCGAGTGTCTCTGCTGGCATACGGGTGACCTTTCTCTTCCATCTCCCAGTCCCCTCTCCCGAACACGTTCGGGGTGGCCGTAGCCCGCGTCGGCTCCCACTGGCAGACGAGACAGTGGCCGGTATATCACCGTCTCTGAGGCGATACTCACGGTTGGCTCTGACTGGACACTGTCCGCGGGAGAGTTCAGTTGCGCATGGAAAGGGATTTAGCCGGCCTGTGGCAAGGACGCAGTAATGACTCTGGCCGATTCGGACCGTGAACTCATCGAAGCGGAACTCGGCCGCGAACCGACGCCGGCCGAGGCCGCGCTCTTCGAGAATCTCTGGAGCGAACACTGCGCGTATCGCTCCTCACGACCGCTCCTCTCTGCGTTCGAGTCGGAGGGCGAGCAAGTCGTCGTCGGCCCCGGCGACGACGCCGCGGTGATTGCGCTTCCGACCGACGAGGACAGCGAGGACGTCTACATCACGATGGGTATCGAGAGCCACAACCACCCCTCCTACGTCGACCCCGTCGACGGCGCCGCGACGGGCGTCGGCGGTATCGTCCGTGACACGCTCTCGATGGGTGCCTACCCCATCGCGCTCGCGGACAGCCTCTATTTCGGTGATTTCGACCGCGAACACTCCCGCTATCTCTTCGAAGGGGTCGTCGATGGCATCAGCCACTACGGCAACTGCATCGGCGTCCCGACGGTCTCGGGAAGCGTCGCGTTCCACGACGATTACGAGGGCAACCCGCTCGTGAACGTCTCGTGTATCGGCCTCATCGACGACCCGAACCGTCTAGTGACCGCCGTCGCCCAGGAACCCGGCAACAAACTCGTGCTCGTCGGCAACGGTACCGGTCGCGACGGCCTCGGCGGAGCCTCCTTTGCCAGCGAGGACCTTTCCGAAGACGCCGAAACTGAGGACCGCCCCGCAGTGCAGGTGGGCGACCCGTACACGGAGAAGCTCCTCATCGAAGCCAACGAGGCACTCCTCGACGAGAATCTCGTCGAGTCGGCGCGTGACCTCGGCGCTGCCGGTCTGGGCGGTGCAACCTCCGAGATGGTCGCCAAGGGCGGCCTCGGCGCCCGTATCGACCTCGAGCGGGTCCACCAGCGCGAACCCAATATGAACGCCCTGGAGATTCTCCTCGCCGAATCCCAGGAGCGGATGGCCTACGAGGTCGACCCCGACAACGTCGAGCGCGTCGAAGAGATTGCAGAGCGATACGATCTTGGCTGTTCGGTCATCGGCGAGGTCACCGAGGGCAACTACGTCTGTACCTTCGAGGGCGAAACTGTCGTCGACGCCGACGGTCACTTCCTCGGGGAAGGCGCGCCGATGAACGACCTGCCTGCCGAGGAGTCGACCCAGCCAGACCGTGACCTTCCGGATATTGACGTCGCCGATGCCGTCGAAACCGTCGTCGGCAGTCCGAACTGCGCCTCGAAACGCTGGGTCTACCGCCAGTACGACCACGAGGTTCAGGTCCGGACCGCCCGCCGTCCCGGAGACGACGCCGCAATCCTGGCCGTGCGGGAGGCAGAAACCGGACTGGCTTACTCGGCCGGCGCAGACCCCAACTGGACCGACGCCGCACCGTACGAGGGTGCCCGCGCTGTCGCACTGGAGAACGCGACCAACGTCGCTGCGAAGGGCGCGACACCGCTTGCGGCCGTGGACTGTCTCAACGGCGGCAATCCGGAGAAGCCGGACGTGTACGGCGGCTTCAAAGGAGTCGTCGACGGTCTCGCCGATATGTGCGAGACGCTGTCGGCGCCCGTCGTCGGCGGGAACGTCTCGCTGTACAACGACTCCCCGACCGGTCCGATTCCGCCAACGCCGACGCTTGCCTTCGTGGGCACGAAAGACGGGTACGACTCACCACCGCTCGAACTGGCCGGTGAGGGGTCTCTGCTCGTCGTCGGCGACCTGCCGCTGGCCGACGAAGCGGAGGCGCGACTCGGCGGGTCGGAGCTGCTCGCACAGGAGGGCGGAACGGACCGCTTCCCCGAACTCCCCGACGAGCCGGCCGGCTTCGTCGAGACACTGGCTGAGGTGGCGGATTTCGAGTCGACACTGGCAACCCACGACGTGAGTCATGGTGGCCTCGCGGTCTCGCTTGCAGAGATGGTCCACGAGGACTCCGGTGTCGACGTGTCGCTGCCGGACGCCGCTCACCTGTTCCACGAACAGGCCGGTCGCGTCGTCGTCGAGACGAGCGACCCCGATGCAGTTCGTGATTCCTTCGAGGGTATCGCGCCCGTCGTCGAAATCGGCACAGCAGACGATAGCGGAACGCTGGACGTCGACGTCGGCGGAACCGAGGTCGAACTCGCCGCCGGAGCGATTCGGGACCTGCGGTCGGTCATCGAGCAGGAACTCGACTAATTGCCGAGTCCCCTCTCAGATGTTTTCGACGAGTGTCGCGATACCCTGTCCGAAGCCGATACACATCGTACAGAGGCCATACCGGCCGTCACACGCGTCCAGTTGGTACGGGAGTTTTCCGAGGAGTGCCGCGCCGGTCGCGCCGAGCGGGTGGCCGTGGGCGATAGCGCCGCCCCAGACGTTCGTCCGTTCCCAGTCGGCGCCCGTCTCGGCCAGCCACGCGCCGATGACAGAGGCGAAGGCTTCGTTGACCTCGAAGCGGTCGATGTCCTCGACGGACAGTCCGTTCTCGGCGAGTAACTCGTCGGTCGCCGGAATCGGACCGGTGAGCATCGTCATCGGGTCGACACCGACGACGTGAGAATCCACGATTCGCGCGATGGGGTCCCAGCCGTGTCGCTCGCAGGCCGCACCCGATGCGACCAGTGTTGCCGCCGCACCGTCGACGATGCCCGACGCGTTGCCGGCGTGGACGACGCCGTCGCCTTCCTCGCGCACGACCAGCGGCAGGTCACTCAGCGTCTCCATGTCGGTCTCTGGTCGCGGGTGTTCGTCCCGTTCGAGGACGATTCCCTCGCCGTCGAGTGTCGTCTCGACGGGGACGACCTGTTCGTCGTGGTGGCCGGCGGCGTCTGCCTCGCCCCAGCGGTGCTGGGAGTCGACGGCAATCTCGTCGCAGTCTTCCCGCGAGAGGCCCCACTCCTCGGCGATGCGCTCTGCGCCCTCTCCCTGCGTGGTCAGTTCCTCGAAGTGCTCGAAGTACGTCTCCGAGACGCCGGTGTCGTCGGCGTAGCTGTTTTGCTCGCCGGGCGTGTCACTGCCCAGCGGCACGCGCGTCATGTGTTCGACACCGCCCGCGACGAGGACGTCGGCCATACCGCCCCGAATCTGGCCAGCCGCGAAGTTGACGGCCTGCTGGCCCGACCCGCACATCCGGTTGAGCTGGACGCCGGGAACGTCTTCGCCCCAGCCGGCGACCATCGGCGCCAGTCGCCCGATGTTCAACCCCTGTTCGTCGACGGGGCCGACACAGCCGTAGATGGCGTCTTCGACGGTTTCTCCACCGTCGAATCCGTTGCGCCGCTCCAGTGCCAGCAGTGGTTCGGCGGCCAGGTCCTGGGGGTGGGTGTCCCGGAGTGACCCATCCCGCTTGCCAAACGGCGTCCGAACCGCGTCGACGATGTACGCCTCCTGCATAGGTCTACCAACGACGGCCTGTGGGATGACTGTTCGGCCGCTGGTCGCTGGTCGACCAGCCCGCGGATTTATACCTTCGCACGGGAACAACCCAGCATGGAAATTCCGAACCTCGTGCGGGAACGCCTGGATGGCGAGTCCATCGAGGCGACGGTCAACCTCGGTGACGAGGACGTCATCTGCGTGACGCCGACACGGACGATCCTCTACCGGGGAGAGGGCCTGTTGAGCGACGAGTCTGTGTCCGCCTACTCTCACGACGTCGAGCGCCTGAACCTCTCTGTCGGGCGGCGAAACGCGAAGTTCAGCCTGACATACGTCGACGGCACGAAGGAGTTCAAGGTACCCCGGGACCGGGCAGAGACGCTCTTGCAGATTCTCATGCAGGGTATCCTCCGTGTCGCCGGTGTCGCCGGGGACGACGAGTCCGTCGCCGGGGTCTTCCAGTTTAGCGAACTCACGCTCGTGGTCACCGAATCGCGCCTGGTCAAACACATCGGCACACCCGTCTGGGACAGCGACTTCGAAGTCTTCGACTACGACGACGTGACTGCGCTCGACTTCGAGGAGGGGAGTGTCGCGACACAGATAATCCTCACCGTCGACGGCCGGCCCCAGCGCATCAAGGCACCGTCCGACGAAGCACCACAGGTCGAGCAGGCACTGACACAGACACTGTGTGCCTACTACGACGTCGACTCGCTCGAGCAACTCGCAGCACAACTCGGCGAGCAGACAGACGACGCCGACGCCTCGACCGAGGACTCCTCGACTGCCTCGAGGGGGCTCGAACTCGACGACGGTATCTCGCCGCTCGTCAGTTCCGAGAGCGACCCTGACAGCGCCAGTGAGTCGGCGAGTGGCGGCGACTCGTCGCTGGACCAGTCCGACCAACCGTCGGCACCTGCACCGGACGACTCGGGGCAGTCGTCGACAGCGACCGGCGGGGAGCAACGACAGTCGGGACCGTCGCCGGGCGACCCGACGACGGGAGCGGCTGGCGGGTCGCCAGACCAACCGGTCCCACCGACCGACACCGGTGGCGTCGACGATGCGGACATCGATGCAATCAAAGAGCAATTGTCGACGCTGACAGCGGCGGTCAAACGCCAGAACCAACTTCTCCGCGAGCACAGCGAGCGACTCGAGGAAAACGACGAGAAAGTCGACCAGCTCATCGAGGAACTCCGCCGCGGCCGGTGAGTTTCGGACGGCCCCGTTACTCCCGGCCGGTCACTTTTCGGATACACGACGAGCCAAACGGGCCGTGTTCGGCGGCGTCGAACTGGATGAAATGGCCCGTCGAGATGTCGGCGCCACAGCGCTTGCAGGTGAACTCCCCCTCACGCTGAACGACTTCACTGTCGAAACTGACGTAGACGCCGCCGCTGGGTCTGACGAGGCCGTCCTCCCGGTCGAGGAGTCCCCGCATCTCCGCGGTGTCGAGAATCTCGCGGGTGAGATGTGGGTCCGTCGTGATCGTCTCCACCCGGTCCATCGCGTCACTGAGCGGTAGCTCCTCGCACTCGAGGTGGGCGAGTAGTTCCACGCCGAGTTGCACTCGCTCGTCCACACGCGCAGTTCGGCGACGACCACAAAGAGTTTGCCGGCACGGGTTGGAAATAGTTGTAGATGGAGCGTGCGACTCGTCGGCAGGTTCTCGGGATGGCCTGTTTGGGTGCTGTTGCGCTCGTAGCGGCCGTGCTGTTCTCGCCGGCCGGCGTCGTCACGAAGCTAGAGCATCTGGCGACACATCCCGGACAGTTCGCGCTGGCGCTGGTTGCGGTGTATCTCGTCCGTCCATTCTTGTTGTGGCCGGTCAGTTCGATTGCGCTCGTGCTGGGGTACGTCTACGGACCGGTCGTCGCCGTCCCGATTGCCATCGCCGGTGCGGCCGTCTCGGGGTTGCCACCCTTCGCCGTCGCCCGCTATGTCAGAAGCGACGTGGGACTGTTTGGCTCTGTCGCCGACACCGGCCGGCGGCTCACGGATGCGGTTGGAGAGACCCGCGGCGTGCTCGTGGCGCGACTCTCGCCGATTCCCGGCGACCCGATTTCGTACGCCTCGGGTCTCTCGAACGTCTCGCTCGGGGCCTTTCTGACCGGGACGCTCTTCGGTGAGGTCCCGTGGGCGCTGGTGACGGTGCTGGCTGGTGATTCGATGCGGACGCTGTCGGTGACCGGCTTCACGCTCAGTCCGGCCGCGGTGCTGGCAATCGCGGGTCTGGGCGTCATCGTTCTCTCCGGACCGCTGTACAGCCGCCTCCGGGAACCACAGCCCGAGTAATCACCCCGTCTGGAACTCGAACCGTGCGCCGCCGTCCTCGCTCTCGGTGACGACGACCGACCAGCCGTGGGCGTCGGCGATGCGCTTGACGATTGTGAGCCCGAAGCCGGTCCCCTCGTTGTTGGTCGTGTAGCCGTGGTCGAAGACCGCCGCACGCTTTTCCTCGGGAATCCCCGGGCCGTCGTCTGCGACGTAGAATCCCGCTCTGTCTGCCAGGTCGTCGACAGTGATGGTCACGTCGTCTGCGCCGTGCTCGACGCTGTTGTGAAACAGATTCTCGAGGAGCTCGCGGAGCCGAGCGGGGTCGGCTTCGACGGTCGCCGAGACGTCGCTTTCGAGCGTCGCCTCCGACGCCGTGACCGATTGCCAGGCGCGCTCGACGACACTCCACAACGAGACCTGCTCTCGCTCCCCGACGGTCTGTCCCTGTCGTGCGAGCGTCAGCAGGTCCTCGATGAGATTTTCCATCCGCGTTGCCGCGTCGGCAATCGTTTCCAGTTCGTCGCTGTCCTGACTCTCTCTCAGCATGTCGACTCTGCCGAGGATGACGTTCAGTGGCCCCCGGAGGTCGTGGGAGACGACACTGGCAAACTGTTCGAGACGCTCTTCGCGTTCCTTTCGCTCCTCGATGTCGCGGATGGTGCCAGCGGTTCCCTGGAAGGTCCCGTCTGCCGTCGGCAGGAGCGCGATGTGGACCTCGCAGGGAATCCGGTCATCCTCCCGCGTCTCGACGGTCACCTCGAAGGTCGTCGCTCGCCGCTCTGGGTCTTTGAGCAACAGCCGAATCTGGTCGCGCCCGACATCGACGCCGTCCGCGCCGAAGATACTCCGGATGTGGCTCCCGATCATCGTCTCCGCGTCGTACCCGGTCATCTCCTCCATCGCGTCGTTGACGAAGGTGATGGTACCGTCCTCGTCGAGAGCGTACACCGGGTCGCCGACGGCCTGGACGACCGTCTCGTAGCGCTGGAGTTCCGTCTCGCGTTCCTGTCGCTCGGTCACGTCACGCCCGACGCCGACGAGCCGGGCGTCACCGTCGCTGTCGGTTATCACGGTCCCACGAAACTCGTGGGGGATGCGCGTTCCTGTGGCGGTGACGATGTCGGCCTCGACTGTGATGGTACCGTCAGTTGTCGTCGCGATTGCCTCCTTGACCCGCCTGTGGTGGTCTGGCGCGATGAGCTCTATGACCTGTATCGTCGCCAGTTCACTCTCCGCGTAGCCGGTCCGCTCCGGGACGTGGTCGTTCCAGCGGACAAAGCGCCCACTCTCGGCGTCGACGACGAAGAACATATCGTCGAGTGCGTTGAGCGCACTCTCTGTGAACTCCCGCTCTGCCTGTAACTCCTGTTCGCGGCGTTTCCGCGGCGTGATGTCGGTGATGAATCCTTCGAGGACTTCCTCGTGGTCGCTGTTTTCGACGAGTTGCCCTCGCTCCCAGCACCAGCGCACCTCGCCGTCTGCTCGCCGGATGCGGTAGGTCACCTGGAAGGTCTCTTCGCCGTCGAGCACTCGCTGGACTGCGTCCCACATCTCATCGCGGTCGTCGGGGTGGAGAATCTCCTCGCCCCAGTTGACCGCGCCGGATTCGAGCTGGTCTGCGGTGTAGCCGGTCAACTCCTCACAGCCGTTGCTGACCGACTCCATCGGCCAGCCCGGTTCGTTCCGGCAGCGGTAGGCCATCCCGGGAAGGTTCTCGACGAGCGTCGCAAACCGCCGCTCGGTCTCGGCCTGTCGTACTTTGGCGCGCCGTTCGCTGACGGCACGCTCAATACGATTCGCCAGGACCGTGTACTGTTCCGTTGCCGTCCCTTTCTGGAGGTACTCGGTGACGCCGGCCGAGATTGCTTCGCTCGCTATCTCCTCGGAGCCTTTCCCGGTAAAGAGGACGAACGGAATGTCCGGGTGGGTCTCCCGGACGGCACGGAGCAACTCCAGTCCGTTCGTACCGGGCATGTCGTAGTCGCTGACGATGCAGTCGACGGGACTCTCGTCTATCAGTTCGAGCGCTTCGTCGGCGCCGCCGGCCGTCATTGCACTGATGCCGTCGTGTTCGCGTTCGAGAAACTCCGCGACGACGTCTGCCAGTTCGGCGTCGTCGTCGACGACGAGAACCTGCATCTGTTCGACCGACCGGGGACTCATTTCTGTGTGATAGCTTAGCGATCGATATAAATGACAGGGGGATACCGCTACCTCAGTAGAACGTATCCGAGCAGTCGAAGACCACGCCGTGTTGCGGGCAGACGTACTTGCAGTGGCGCCGGTACATCGGCTGGTCACACGCCGGACAGGGCCGCCCGCCCTCGTCTGTCATACTCCGAGACAGTGCCGGCAGCCACTTTGCTATTGTGCTCGGCCGCGAACGACACCGAACCAGACTCCCGCGGCCATCCCGCCGGCGTGACCCAGCGGTGCCGTGCCCGTCGTGAAGACGATGCCCGGAACGAAATCGTTGGTCAGGATGAGCACCCCGATGAGACCGCCGGTCACGGCAAACAGTTTCTCGATTGTCGTGACTGCCGTCGGGTCGTGGCGGTAGCGTGCGGCCGTCGTCGTCGTAAAGAAGGTGACAAGCCCCAGTGCAGCCCCGCTCGCACCGAGTGTCCCCAGTCCGGCCAGTCCGTTCAGATATTCGACGAGCTGGGCGACTGTGCTCGCATAGCCAGCGAGGACGTAGAAGGCGAAATACGTCGCCGGCTCCAGTGTCTCCTCGACCAGCCCGCCGTAGACGACGATGACCGACAGCGAGGTCAGCAGATGCGAGATGCTCCGGTGTGAGAACGGTGCCATCACCCAGCCCGGCGAGGGCCGCAGGTGCGCGAGAAAAATATACTGCCAGCCAGCAGCGCCAAGATGCCACCAGACGAACAGTTCGAAGACGAAAACCGCGAGCAACAGTGTGATGACTCCGAGTGTCACACGCTTTGTCGCCAGCCACCGAAGCCCGTCACGCGCCGGATTGGCGTCGGTGGCTGCCATTCCCCGTTAGCACTCCGACCAGCCACAGGACTCGCAGGTCTTGCAGCCTTCAGAGTAGTACAGCGAGAGTGACCCACAGTCGGGACACTCCGGATTCTCGCCAGCCTCGATGAGTGCTTGCTGGTCGTCACTCGTTGCTTCGCCGGCCGCTGGGTCGGCACTCGCGACCGCACCGCCGTCGGTCTCGGGTCCGGTGGTGTCGACCGTCGCCTGCCCGTCTGCCGATTGGTCGGCCTCTTCGGCGGTCTCTTCGAGCGTCGCCTGCTGTGGGTAGGCTCGTTCGACGTCGCCTTCGAGGTAGCGACGCATCGCGGTGCCGATGGCGTCCGGGATGGACTGAATCTGCTCGCCTTTGTCCCAGGCGACCTTCGGCGACCGGATGCCCTGGAGTTCGTCGGCGATTTCCCACGGGTCGACACCCGCGCGAAGCGCCGTCGAGATGGTCTTTGCCAGCGCCTCGGTGAAGGAGGCGGTAAAGCCACCGGAGTTGCCGATGTTGGCGAAGAGTTCGAACGGTCGCTCCTGTTTAGGGTCCTCGTTGATGTTGACGTAGAGTTTCCCGTAGCCGGTGTCGATGCGCTGGGTGACGCCGTGGAGCACGTCCGGGCGGGTCTGCTTCTGGGCGAACTGCGAGCGGTCGCCGTCGACGCTGCCCAGAATCTCCTCGACTTGCTGGTCGAGCACTGCCTCGACCTCGTCGCTCTCGACGAAGGCTTCGATGCCGCCGAAGACCTCCTCGATTTGCTCGACGAGCGTCTCTGCGGCCTCTGCCTCGTCTGCGAACTCGGCGTTGTCCGCACGCGTGGTCAGCACCTGCTTCGACCGGGTGCCGTCGCGGTAGTAGGTGACGCCCTTGCCACCGTGGTCGTAGACCCACTCGAAGACTTCCTTTGCGTCTTCGGTCGTGGAGTCGTTCGGTGCGTTGACCGTCTTCGAAATCGCCGAGTCGACGCCCGTCTGACAGGCCGTCTGGACGCCGGCGTGTTCCTTGGCCGAGAGCGCGCCGGTCGTCACGAACAGTTCGCCGATAGCGTCCGGGACCGTCGAGAGCCCTTCGACGCCGTTGAACTCGTTTGTGGCCATCTGCTCCTGGGCCTCTTCTTTGACGGCGTCGACGTCGATGTCGTTGTCCTCCAGCGTCCGGAGGAAGTAGTCGTCGAACTCGACGAGCATCTCGTCGCCCTGCACGTCGTCGGAGACGTTCTTGTAGTAGGCGACGTTGTAAATCGGCTCACAGCCGCCGGTCGTGTTCCCGACCATCGACGTGGTCCCGGTCGGTGCGATGGTCGTCGTGTTGTGGTTGCGGATGGCAAAGCCGTCGGCCCACTCCTCGGCGTCGAGGCCGGTGTGGTGTTCGAACCACTCCTCGTATTCGGTGGGGTCGGCGTACTTCGAGTTGTCCCACTCCGCGAAGGAGCCACGCTCTGTCGCGAGTTCGTGGCTGGTCCACTTGGACTGATGGTTGATGTGGGACATCAGCTGCCGGGCCGTCTCGTTGGCCTCGTCGCTGCCGTATTTCATGCCCAGCTGGATGTACAGCTGTGCCAGTCCCATGATGCCCAGTCCGATCTTGCGCATCTCCCGAACCTTCTGTTCGATTTCGGGGACCGGGAAGTCGGACATCGTGACGACGTTCTCGAGGAAGCGCGTGCCGAGTTCGATGCGGCGGTTGAACTCCTCCCAGTCGATTGCGTCCTCGAGGAACGCGCCGATAGCCGCCTGGAGGGTTCCGTAGTCGTCGAGGTTGTCCTCCGACCAGACGCGCCAGTCGGGCGCACCCTCGGCGGCCAGCGTCGAGAGGTTGATGTGGCCGAGGTTACAAGCCTCGTACTCCTCGAGTGGCTGCTCGCCGCAGGGATTGGTTGCGAGAATCTGGTGGTCGGGGTGTTCCTCCACGTCGAAGGAGTGTTTCTTGTTGACGCGTTCGAGGTAGATGACGCCCGGTTCGCCGTTCTCGTGGGCGCCCTGGATGATGCGCTCCCAGATGAGTTCCGCGGGAATCGAGAGCACTTCGCCGACCTCGACGTGCTCGCCGAGGTCGAACATCTCGTAGAGCTCTTTGGTCTGTTCGGTGGCGATGTGTGGCTCTTCGGTCCGCGGGTTCGTGAACGTGAACTCCTCGTCGTTTTTCAGCGCCTCCATGAACGCGTCGGTGACGCCGACGGAGATGTTGAAATTCGAGAGATGTCCCTCGACGGCGTTGCGAAGGTGCTTCGGGACGCGGCCCTCGTCGTCGATGAGTTCACGCGACTCCTCGAGTGCTTCGGCAAAAGAGTTGTGCGTGTAGTCGTCGGGGTCGTTCAGGCGCAGGGTGTGGGCCAGCGAGACGTCCTTGTTCTTGGCGTGGATGAACTGGATGACGTCCGGGTGCGAGACGCGCATGACGCCCATCTGGGCACCGCGGCGGGCACCGCCCTGTGCGATGGTCTCGCACATCTGGTCGTACGTGCGCATGAACGTAATCGGACCCGACGCGATACCGCCGGTCGAACCGACGGGGTCGCCGTAGGGCCGGAGCTTCCAGAAGGCATAGCCCATGCCGCCGCCGCTCTGGAAGACCTGTGCGGCCTCCTTTGCGGTCTGGTGGATGTCGTCGATGTCGTCGGCAGGCGAGTCGACGAAACAGGCAGAGAGCTGCTGGAGTTCGTCGCCGGCGTTCATCAGCGTCGGCGAGTTCGGCATAAAGGAGAGATTCTCCATCAGGTCCTGGAACTGCCCGGCGATAGACTGGACGTGGTCCTGCACATCGTCGGGTAGCTCGGGGACGATCGTCTCGTAGGCGAACTTGTTGACGTTGTACTCCGAGAGCGTCGTCGTGGTGTCGGTGTCGACGGTCGTGCCCTTGCCGAAGACTTCTGCGGCGAGTTCGTCACGGCGCGGGTGGTCGGGCTTGAGCTGGTCGGGCGACACCTCGATGTCGATGTCCTCGTTGCGTGCCTCGAACACTGCCTCGGCGAGTGCGATGTTCTTGGCGACGCGGTCGAACAGGTCCTCCTGCTGTTCGACGAGGTCCCCGTTCGAATCTTTGCGAAGGTAGCGAGCGGGCAGGATGTTGTGATACGCGTTGCCGGTCAGACGGTCTTCGAGGGTGTCCCCCTCGACTCGTTTGATTGGCAGGGTGAGTTCGTCCGCGCCGAGCTCGGAACTCATACGCGGTCACCTCTAGTGGTCGTTCGTGTGGCGATACTCCGTCGCTGGCGTGGCCCCTTTCCTCTCATTTGTAACGAAAGACGTGTTCGGCTGGGTCCCAAATAACCGTTTGGGTCTGCGGATTTTCTGTGTTGTGGCGAAGATGTCACTATTCTGCTTTGTCGAGCCACCAGACTCCCGACTGGTGGAGTGGGCGTTACGGACTGAACTCAGGTAGTCCACCCTCTTAATGGATGGCAGACCGGAGTGGAAGTGAAACTCGCCGCTCCCGACACGCAAGACTGCGCCCGAAAATCCACTCGAAACCATCGGGGGTTTTGACTGGAGATTCGGGCCACGAAGCTTATGCTTCGTCCGGTTGTCAGGTTCATCTAGTAATGGTACTTCCAGTCACCGCGGTCCCGCTCCAGCCGCTCGTGTCGCTGCCCGCGATTCTCGTCGGTCTGGTCGTCCTCGCGCTTGTCGTCCTCGTCGGTCGAGTGGTGCTGGCCGTCGCGTGGCGACTCGTCCTGATCGCGCTGGCTATCGGCCTCGGGCTCTGGATTCTCGGCATCCTCGGATTCAGCGTGCTGTAGCCGGCGCGCTACCGGTCCACGCTCGACAGGAAGTTCCGAATCACGTCGTGGCCGACTGCCGTCAGGACGCTCTCGGGGTGGAACTGCACGGCTTCGATGGGATATTCGCGGTGGCGAATCCCCATGACCAACTCTTCGCCGTCGACTTCCGTGGTTGCCGTCACCTCGAACTCCTCGGGAACCTCTGTGGCGACCAGTGAGTGGTATCGGCCGCCCTGAAAGCCCTGGTCGAGCCCCTCGTAGACGCCCTTTCCGTCGTGGTCCATCGGGAACGCCTTCCCGTGGATTGGTTCGGGGGCTCGCCCGACCGTGCCACCGTAGGCGTAGACGGCGGCTTCCAGTCCGAGGCAGACGCCCAGCGTCGGGACTTCGGGGCTGACCTCGCGGAGCACGTCGAGTGTCACACCGACGTCACGCTCGTTTTTCGGGTGGCCCGGCCCCGGCGAGATGATGATTGCGTCGGGGTCGAAGGCCAGCACGTCCTCCATCGAGGCGGTGTTGCGGACGACCTTGGTCTCGGCATGCTCGCTGACGTACTCGACGAGATTGTACGTGAACGAATCGAAGTTGTCGATAAAGAGCACGCGTGGCTGGTCGGTCGGCATCGACGGTCCGTCACCGGACTCGGTGGCGCTTTCCGGGTGGTCCGTGCCGATAGACTCCCCGTCGCTTGAACTCATCGTGACACCTCCTGTCTCGTTGCTGGCCCGTCGGCTTCGATACGCTCCAGTGCCGTCAGGACGCCATCCATCTTCTTCTCGGTCTCCTCGTACTCCGAGGTGGGTTCGCTGTCGGCGACGATGCCGGCGCCCGCCTGGACAGTGATGCGCTGACTCTCGTCCGCTTTGATGTCGTCCTCTACTGTCGCCGACCGAATCACGATGGCGAAGTCAGCGTCGTCCTGCCAGGAGACGTAGCCGACGCCGCCGCCGTAGGGTCCACGCGGGCTCCGCTCGAGTTCGTCGATAATCTCCATGGCCCGAATCTTCGGCGCACCCGAGAGCGTCCCGGCGGGGAACGATGCCCGAACGGCATCGAAGGCGTCGTACTCTGCGGCAAGCGTGCCGGTCACCGTCGACTCGATGTGCTGGACGTGGCTGTACTTGAGGACGTTCATGAACTCCTGGACGCGGACGCTGCCCGCCTCGGCGACGCGGCGCACGTCGTTGCGCGCCAGGTCCACGAGCATCGTGTGTTCTGCTCGCTCCTTGCCGTCGGCGAGCATCTCGCCGGCCAGTCGGCGGTCCTCGACGGGCGAGTTCCCGCGCGGGCAGGTCCCCGCGATGGGGTTGGAGACGACGTGGCGGTTCCCGACGGAGACGAGCGTCTCCGGGCTGGCTCCGACGATGGTCAGGTCGTCGTACCCGAGTAGGTACATGTACGGCGAGGGGTTGACCGCCCGCAGCGCCTCGTAGAAGCCGAGTGCATCGACCTCGCCGTAGAGTTCGCGCGTGCGTGAGATGACGCCCTGATAGATGTCGCCGCTGTAGACGTACTCCTTGGCCCGCTCGACGGCCGCCTCGTAGTCGTCCTGTGGACCCGCTACCTCGCGCTCGCAGTGGAATCCGCCGGTGTCCGGGGTCGCGGCGTCGGCGAGCAGGTCGGTGACTCGCTCGGCCTCGGATTCGAGCCGTTCGTACACCGCGTCCGGGTCGTCTTCGTCGCGAACGACCGGCGTAAACACGAGCGAAACGGTCCCTTCGGCGTGGTCGAACACGACCGTCTTCGTCGTGAGGACGAACTGTGCGTCGGGGTATCGTGAATCCGGCTGGGAGACGCCCACCTCGTCGAGCCAGAGGTCGTAGACGGCGTCGTAGGAGAGAAAGCCAACGAGGCCGCCATCGAGGTGCTGGCGCTCGTGTGCCTCGAACCCCCGCAGTTCGACGTCGGGCATCGCCGCGCGCAGACTGTCGAGCGTGTCGCCGCCGTTCGGGTCGAGCACGTCCGCATATCGGTCGTTCAGCAGTTCGATGTCCGTCTCGTCTCCGTCGACAGTGACGACCGCCTCGGGGTCGTAGCCGACGAAGGAAAACCGGGCGTGGCGGTCGTCGCCACTCGGGGCAAAGGCTCCGTCCGGGTCACTGGACGCGACCTTCTCGGCACTTTCGAGCAAGAACGTGTAGTCGTTGCCGTCAACGTCGCTGGTGCGCCCGGTCAGTGCGGCGTAGGCCGCCAGTGGCTCGACGTCGCTGTCCAGCTCGGCTGCGACACGGACCACCGACGGCTGGTCGCCGTCGGCCAGTTCCGCGAAGGTCTCGCGGTCGACATCGAGACTGCTCACGCGTCGACACCTCCGGAGGCGAGAGTGGTCGCACGCGCGACGAAGGTGGCCATCGCGTCGTGGTCTTTGACACCGCCCGTCTCCTCGACGCCGCTTGCAGTGTCGACGGCGAACGGCTCGACGGTCTCGATTGCAGTCTGGACGTTCTCGGGGGTCAGCCCTCCGGCGAGGACGACCGGCGTGTCGATGTCCGCGACGAGTTCGCGGGTGCGCTCCCAGTCCTGTGTCTCACCGGTGCCACCGCCGCCCTCGCTGTCGACGGAATCGACGAGCAACGCGTCGGCGGCGTCGGCGTAGGCGGCGAGGTCGGCGTCGGGACCGACAGCGGCCAGTACTGACCCGTTCACGCGTGCCCGAAGGCCGCCGACGTATTCGGGTGCGAGCGTGCTGTGGACCTGAATTGCATCGGCCTCCACTTCGTCTAAGAGCGTAACGGCATCTTCGACGGAGTTGGGCATCGTTACCAGTACTGTGGTCACGAACGGCGGCACGCCGTCGACGAGGTCTGCCGCGCGCTCGGCGGTGATTTCGCGGGGTGTCTCGACGTCGACATCGACGATAAAGCCCACGGCGTCGGCACCAGCCGCGACGGCGGCGTCACGGTCCGCTTCGCTCGTGATACCACAGAGTTTGACCCGCGTCATGCTGTCTCGCACAGTTCTTCGAGTTTGGTCTCGGCCGCACCGGAGTCGATAGCTTCGCCTGCCCGTTCGACGCCCGCTTCCAGCGAGTCTGCCTCGCCCGCGATGTAGATTGCGGCACCGGCGTTGGCGAGGATGATGTCTCGCTTGGCGCCGCGCTCGTCTCCGGTGACGATGGCGCGCATGTCCGCGGCGTTCTCTTCGGGTGTGCCACCCGCGACGGCCTCGATGCCCGCCTGGTCGAGGCCCAGGTCCGCCGGCGTCAGCGTGTACTCGCTCACGTCTGCGCCGTCGATTTCGGCCACGCGCGTTTCGCCGTGGATGCCGATTTCGTCCAGGCCGTCGCCGTGGACGACCATCGCGCGCTCGATGTCCATCTGCGCGAGCGCCCGGGCCAGGACCGGGACGAGGTCGGGGTCGTAGACGCCGACGACCTGAGCGTCCGCGCCGGCGGGATTCGTCAGCGGGCCAAGGACGTTGAAGACGGTGCGCATCCCCAGTTCTTTGCGCGGGCCGATGACGGCCTTCATCGCCGGGTGGAAGACTGGAGCGAGCATGAAGCCGATGCCGTCCCGTTCGATGGCTTCCTCGACGGCAGAAGGTTCGGCTTCGACGTTGACACCGACTTCTTCGAGTACGTCGGCGCTTCCCGACGAGGAGGACACCGAGTAGTTGCCGTGCTTTGCCACGGGCACGCCGGCCCCAGCGGCGACGATGGCGCTGGTCGTCGAGACGTTAATCGTATTGTAGTCGTCCCCACCGGTGCCACAGGTATCGACCAGTGGCTCCCTGTCGGGTGTAATCGTCCGGGCGGCTTCACGCATCCCCTCGGCGAAGCCCGCTATCTCCGTCTCAGTCTCGCCTTTCGCGCGAAGCGCCGTCAGCAACGCCCCGATCTGTGCCTCAGTTGCATCCTCGAAGACGGCCGTGGCAGCCTCCCGTGCCTCGGTCTGTGTCAGGTCCTCGCCGTCGGTGACGCGCTCGATGTATCCTTGCATTTGAAATCACCAATGTACGTTTCCGGGTTGTAATGAACACAATCGTACAACGACTTAAGCGTGTCGGCTCAGCGGGCAATTCCAGGGAGGGAAGCGGGATAGGAATTCGAAACCTTCAATTGTCCCTGCCATCAACGGTTGAGTGCAGTCGCAAGCCAGCGAGGGTTTGTGGTCTAGGTTGGTTATGACACCTCCTTGACATGGAGGAGGCCGGCAGTTCAAATCTGCCCAAACCCATGAAAAATTTTCAACGGTTTTTTCGAATGCCGTTCTCTCACCCACAGAGGCAGGTTTGTTGGCGATTGGTAACTGCCGACTAGTCCTGCCAGCGCGTATTAGGGGCTCCAGACCAACTGTCGGCTATGGTCGTCGAACTCACTGCACCAGAGGCGCTCCCGGCTCGACTGGTCGTCGGTGCCATCGCCGGGTTCGTCGCGACGCTGGTGATGGACGTGCCGATGGAGCGCCTGCCGGAGGGCGAAACGTCGTATCAGGTCGCCGCAGGGGTTCTCTCGGGTGAACCGCTGGACTCGGCACCGGACGGGCTGGCAACGGCCGTTCACTACGGTGCGGGGACGGTCAGCGGAGTCCTCTTCGTCGGGGTGACGGCTGCCGCGGATCTGCTACTTGGTGGCGCGCCGTCGTTCCTTTCGGTCATCGTCGCCGTCGTCGTCCAGTTGCCGATAATGATTGTCTTTTTCTCGTATCTCGTTCTCGTCGTCTACGGTCAGGTCCCGGCGGAACGTGTGCCACAGGTCCGCCGCGACTGGGCGCTCTCGGCGTCGGTGTACGTGGCGGTCCTGGTTGCCCTGACCGGGCCGATGGCACTGTTGTAGTCCGCTTCGACGCTTGTTTGTAACTCGGCCGAGTATGGTCCGGTGTGACCGACACTGACGACGATGTCGAGGACTATCTCGACCCGGAACTCGACCCGACACCGACCGAATCGGACGGGTGGTTTCCGTCGCTGTTCTCCGTCGGCGGGCTGGTGGTCGGCCTGCACTTTCTTGCCGCAGGTGCCATCCTCCCCGCTGCCTGGAGCGCACTCCAGAGCGGCGCACACGCCCAAGCGGGCTTTTACTCGATGCTCTCGGCGCTGATGATTGCAGCCGGCTTCGTCGTCGGCCGTATCGCGAACCGCCGAGTCGACTGAGTTACGCGTTCAGCGTCGTGGCGAGTTCGCCACGCTCCTGGAGCTGTTCGAGAATGTCGCTGCCGCCGACGAACTCCCCGTCGACGAACGTCTGTGGAATCGTCTCGCGGTCGCTGTGTCGGGCCAGTGCCTCCCGGTAGTGGTCGATTCCTTCCAGCACGTCGACCGTCTCGACGTCCTCGCGGTGTTGCTGGATGAGTGCCACCGCCTTTCGCGAGTAGCCACACTGGGGCATCAGTTCGGTTCCTTTCATGAACAGGACAACCTCGTTTTCCTCGATTGTCGTGTCGACTTCCTGCTCGATTTCCTCGGGGTCGAACTCCGCGCTGGGGTCGAATGTCATAGCCACTCATTGGGTGGGCGTGAGTAAAGGGATTGTGCCTGGCGCAACTTCCAGTGTGGCGGGTTAGCTCTCGTACTCGTCGGGCGTGTAGGCACGAATCTCGATTGCGTGGATGTCGTCGGTCATGTGTTCGCCCAGCGCGTCGTAGACCTTCTGGTGGCGGTCCACGAGCGTCTCGTCTTCGAAGGCCGACGAGACGACCTCCGCCGCGAAGTGTTGGTCGTCGTCGGGGTCACGCGGTGTCGTCACTGTCGCCTGGGCGTCCGGGAGTCCGTCCTCGATGAGTCGCTCGACGTCGGTCGTGTCCATACACTACGACAGGGGCGTGGCCGGCAAAACGTTTGTCTCACCGGATGCGCTCGCGCCCGATACTGCAACGAGCAAATCGCCGATGTTTAAACCGTTGCCGTCGTTGCTCTGTCTGTGACAGAAGTACTCCTCGTTATCGGGCTCGTCATCGCCGCGTTCGTGGGTTTCAACATCGGCGGGGCCAACACCGGACCGGCGTTCGGTCCGGCTGTCGGTGCAGGAGTTCTTTCGAAAGTCGTCGCCGGCTCGCTGATGTCCGTGTTCTTTTTCGTCGGTGCGTGGACAATCGGCCGTCGCGTCGTCGACACGCTCGGCACGGAACTGGTCACCTCCACGGCCATCTTCTCGCTTGAGGCCAACGTGACGGTCCTGTTTTTCATCGGCGGTGCGCTCTTTCTGGGGAACTACATCGGTGTCCCCGCTTCGACGTCGATGACTGCCGTCGGGGCAATCGCGGGACTGGGACTGGCCGCGGACGAACTCGCCTGGGGCGTGATGGGTCGGATTGTGACTTGGTGGATTGTCGCCCCCATCATCGCCTTCTGGGTGTCCGGTATCATCGGCCGGTACTTCTACGCCCGGCTGAACCGTCGCATCGCGCTCGCACAGAGCGACGGGGCCCTGGTTGAACTCGACCGCACGGGGGCTGTCCCGTCGGTGACGCTTGGTCCCAACACGACCCGACGGGAACTGTTCGGAACGGGTATCGTCGTCGTAATCGGCTGTCTGATGGCGTTCTCCGCGGGAACTTCCAATATCGCTAACGCCATCGCGCCGCTGGTCGGTAGCGGAGACCTCGGCATGAACGTGGGCATCGTCTTCGGCTCCGTGGCCGTCGCCACCGGGGCACTCACCATCGCTCGCCGAACGCTCGATACGCTCGGTAGCGACCTCACGCAACTCCCGCTGACGGCAGCCATCATCGTCGCGTCGGTCAGCGCGATAATCGTGACGGCGCTGTCGGCGATCGGTATCCCCGCCAGTTTCGTCATCATCGCGACGATGAGCATCGTCGGCCTCGGCTGGGGTCGCGCGACGCGGACGACGACGGTCGCAGAGAGCGTTCGCGGCGAGGGCACGGCGATGTCGCCGGGGTCGCTCGCGGGTGACGAAGGCGGCGAAGAACTGCCGAGTATCGGCGAGGAAGACCCCGAAGACATTCCACAGGCGAACGAACTGTTCAACCCCTCGACGACGGCACGGGTCGTCCTGATGCAGAATCTCGTCCCCGTCGTCGCGACGTTCAGTGCGTACTTGACGTTCCGGTTCGTGCCACTGTTTGGCTTCTGAGCGGTCGCCCTCTCGGCCTGTGCTCAGTCGTCGTCGGGCGACTGGACGAGCTGTTCGGCGTAGTGTTTGATAATCTTCTCCTCGGCGCGGTGTAGCGTCTCGCTGGCTGTCGATTTCGCGATTTTGAGCGCGTCAGCCAACTCTGTCAGTGAACTGCTCCGGGGCGTGTCGTAGTACCCTTCGTCGAGTGCCGTCTCTACCACGCGCTGCTGTCTATCGGTTAGCAGTTGCTCGTCGTCGAGTCGCTGCTGGACGTAGTCGACGGTAAAGGAGATACCAAACGAATCCAGTTGTGTCCCCAGTTCCGAGAGCCGTTCGCTGGGGGCGGTCACCTCCCAGGTAGCGGTCCCGTTCTGAATCGAGAAGGGCATCTCCAGTGGGACCCCCGAGTCGCGGGCCGGCAACAGGAGCAGTGGCATCGTCGTCTCGAACTGGACGAGCACGTCACCGTCGCTGAATTTCAGCGTATCGACGGAGGTGACCTCTTCGGAGTTCGCAATCTCTCGGACTATCTCCTGTGGGTTCGCTGCGGTGACTTCCGCCAGTCCGACACCCGCGTCCTCGTCGGACAGCGCAGCCAGGATTCTGACCGTCGCATCCGGGTACCGTCTCGTGATAGCCCCCACCCACACCTTGTCTGGAATGTCGAGACGCAACTTCGCCTGTGGCATAGACGAACATATTCGCTCCGGAGGGCAATGAACGTTCCCGAATATGTTCGAGGGTTTCTACCGGACGAGGCTGGCCTGCGATGGAGGGGGAACATGTTCGCCGAAGTTCTCTTCGGGACAGTGGACGAAGGGGGTGTATGGAGACCGTCTCGCTCAGTCGCTCGTTCGAAGGGGATGTCGATACCGTTCGGGAGGCGATGCTGGACCTCGAGCCGTTCATGGAGGCCGCAGGCTTCTCCGAGGTGGACGTCGACGGCGAGGACATGACGATTCGGAACCACGTCGGTCTGTTGACCATCGAACTCGACTTGCGCTGTGTCGAGACCGATGCCGTCCTCGCGTACGAACAGGTCGACGGCATCTTCGAGACGATGACGACCCGCTACACACTCGAAGCCGGAGAGGGGACTGTAACAGTGACGGCGACGACGGATTTCTCCCTCGACGTCGGCGTCGTCGGACCGATTCTCGACGGCACGATAATCTCGCGCCAGCGGCGGAAGGAACTCACTGGGCAGTTCGACTATCTCGAAGACGTCGCTGCTGGGACGGTGCCGGCCGAGTGACGACCGCTTGGGGTGTCGACGGGAAGACCCTCATCGACGAGTCGATAGCACGGCCGGCAGCCGTCCGTCTTCGTCGAGTTTCCGGAGTGTCTCGTACGTTCCGACGACCATCGCCGGGACGACGAGGATGAAGATGTGTTCCTCCAGGGGGATGCCGAGCAGTTCGATGCCGGTGCGCATCGGGATGGCGAACACGCCGACTTCCAGCGTGTACCAGTCCCAGACGAACGCCGGCGGGTAGAGCAAGACGACAGTGCGGGCCGCCGTCCGCCAGACGCCCGCGTACGCGACCAGCGAGAGCGCAATCGACCCCCAGAGCAGTTCGGTGACGAGATAGGTGTACTCGCCGAAGACGGTGATGTCGGGTAACACAATCGTCTCTTGGCCCGACTCACAGTAAAAGTTCGTCCGGTGACCTATCGCTGCTTGAAGTCGGCGTAGTTTCCGGCCGCGTAGAACACGGCCACGAGCAGTCCGGTGAACACGACGGTGCCGATGGCCTCGTTGCCCGGCACGAACAGGTACAGCAAGCCGGCGACGATTCCGAGCAACAACAGAGCTGTGAGTGCGATGCTTGCTGTGCCGACGTACTTGAGGAACTTCTCGGCCGTACCGGGTTGGTCTTGCTCCCATGGACGTTCGTGGTGAGCCATACGAACGTGTGGGGTCTCCCTCTTAATAGCCGATACTCGGATTTTCAGTCGCTGGGAACGGCGTCCGCTGGCAGTTTCCGGGCGTGTGCCGTCAGTCCTCACCGAGTAACTGCCGGCTGGAGTTGATGACGACGAGTGCGCTGCTGGTCCCCATCGCCAGCGCGGCAAAGAGCGGGTTCAGAAGGCCAGTCGCAGCCAGCGGGATGGCCACGACGTTGTACCCGAAGGCCCACGCGAGGTTCTGCCTGATGCGGCGCCGCGTCGCGTCGGCGACGGCAAACAGCGTCGGGACGGCGTCGAGGCGACCGCTGGTCACGATGGCGTCGGCGGCCTCGGTCGCAAGCTCTGTCCCCTGTGCCAGTGCGACCCCGACGTCTGCGGCCGCGAGTGCCGGCGCGTCGTTGGCCCCATCGCCTATCATCGTCACGCGCCCGCGCTCACGCAGTTGTCGAACGGTCGCTACCTTCCCGTCCGGCGGGAGCCCGGCGAAGACCTCGTTTACGTCGGGGTGGTCCCTGAACTGGTCGGCCGCGGCGCTGTCGTCGCCGGTCAACACGACGACGTGTCGCTGGTCCCCGGCCAGTGTCTCGACCGTCTCGCGCCAGTCGTCGCGCGGCCGGTCGCTGACCGTGATGAGGCCCCGACACTCGCCGTCCCAGCCGACCAGCACCGGTACCTCGCCCGCGTCGGCGGCCGCATCCGCCTGTTCGGCGTACGCCGCTGGGACCGTCAGCCCCCGCTTTTCGAAGAGGTCCGGATGGCCGACGACCGTCTCCGTGCCGTCGACGTGTCCGACGACGCCCTTGGGCTCGATGTCGACGGGTACCTCCGGCGTCGCATCGCCTGCCTCCTCGGCCAGTTGTCCGCCGTCGGCCCGACGAGACTGGTCGTCGACGTCCAGTGCCGTCGCGCCGCGGTCGGCGGCGTGTGCGACGATGGCGTCCGCGACGGGATGATTCGAGTAGCGTTCGAGCGCGGCCGCTCGGTCGAGGACGCCGTCATCCTCACGAGTCGTCGCGTCGCTCACGTCGGTCACGGCCATCTCGCCGCTGGTCAGCGTCCCGGTCTTGTCGAGTGCGACGACGTCCGTCTCCGGAAGCGTCTCGAAGACCGTCTCCGACCCGACGACGACGCCGTCTTCAGCGGCTCGCTGGACGCCGGCCGCGACGGCAAGCGGCGTCGCCAGGCCCAGCGCACACGGACACGAGACGATGAGCACCGTCAGCCCGACGAGGATAGCCGCGGTGGCCGTTCCGCCAAGCGCCAGCGTGGCGCCGGCAGCGAGCAGCGCGAGCACGACCACAAGCGGGACGAACACCGTCGCCAGCTTGTCGGCCAACTGCTGGATGCCCCGCCGCGAACTCTGGATGTCCCAGAGCAGGCCGACGATGCGGTCGAGCGTGCTCGTCCCCTCGTCGCTGACCGCGACCACGAGCGGCCGGTCGGTCACGACGCCGCCACCGACGACCTCGTCGCCGGGACGGCGCGTGACGGGTAACGACTCGCCGGTCACCAGCGCCTCGTCGACGGCGGCGACGCCCTCGACGACAGTTCCGTCCAGTGGAATCCGCTCGCCGGGGCGGACCAGCAGTTCGGTGCCCGGGTCGATGTCCTCGATTGCGACGAGGTCGCCGTCCCGGGTGCGTGCCTCCGCGACGCGTGCCTCGGTCAACTCCGAGAGCAGGTCGACGGCCTTGTTTTTGATACGGTCCTCGTAGTAGTTGCCCGTCGTCACCACCAACACGATGGCGACGGTCACGTCGAAGTAGACGTCGATGCCCCCCATCACCGTTATCGCGGCGCTGTAAACGTAGGAACTCGCCGCCGCGAGAGCGACGAGCAGGTCCATGTTCGGCTGGCCGGCCCGGAGACTGACGTAGGCGCCCCGGAGCAGGGGAAAGCCGGTATAAAAGAGGATGATGGTCGTGAACAGCCATATCTGGCCCAGCAGGTAGAGTCGGCCGAAGGTACCGAAGTCGACGACCGGGTCGAAACCGAAGTGTTGCGGGTAGACAAAGAGGACGTACCACATCATCGTCATCATCCCCAGGAAGCCGCCGACGAGCAACCGGGCAACTGGGGAGTCCTCCTCGGTCGAATCCTCCTCGCGGCTGTAGGCGCGGTACCCACTTCGGGTGACGATGTCGGGCACGTCACCCTCCGTGACCGCGTCGGGGTCGTAGACGACTTTCATCGTGTCCGTCGCGTAGCTGGCGGCGGCGGCCTCGACGCCCTTGTGGTCGGTGGCGGTCATCTCCAGGAAGCGCTCGCAGGTCGCACAGTGCATCCCGTCGACCGAGAGGTAGGTCACCTCGCCGTCGGCGTCCTCGATGGTGTTGTCTGGCGCGAGGTTCTCCGGGTCCACTGCGTCGGCGTCGACGCCGTCCAGCGAGCGAGCGACCTCAAGACAGCCCCGACAGCAAAATTCCCCGTCGACGTCCGGGTCAGTCACCGGTGGCGAGGGGACATCGAGGTCACAGAGTGTACATCCTGTCATGGTTAGAGTGGCTGGTAGTAGGGAATGTCCGGGTACGGGAGCGCCACGCCAAAGAGCATCAGGCCGTGGGCGAGCGGCAGATACCCTAGCGCGAGAAAGACCACGCCGAGTACCCGGTGGAGCGTCCGGCGGTGGCCGACCGACAGCGACCCCAGCGCGAGGCCGTAGACAAAGAGCGTCGGAATTGTCCCCGCGCCGAGCAATCCGAGCGCGAGCGCGCCGCGGACGGGGTCACCGACTGCGAACGCATAGAGGTAAGCCGGATAGAGAATCGGGCAGGGGAGCAACGCGTGAACGACGCCGACGCCGGCGATGCCCGTCGAGTTGGCGACGCGGTCGACCCGTTCTGTCAGCCACCCCGTCAGTCCGCGAAAGACCCGCCCGAGTCCGGGCAGCGACGAGAGCCGCGACGTGGCCGTCGTTCCGCGAAATACGTAGCCGAGGCCGGTCGAGACGATGAAGAGACCGACGACGATACCGACGCTGCCCCGGACCGTCGTCGCAATCGGTGCAAGCGTCGTGACGCCGCCGACGACGACGCTCCCGAGTAAGCCCAGGAGTGCGCCCATCGCGGCGTAGCCGACCGTCCGGCCCACGTTGAACAGTCCGTGCTGGCGCACGTCGAAAAGCGTCACCCGCTCGGCGTCGACTGGCTGTCGGTTCGCAGTCATCCGGTCGGCGTACATCGAGACCAGGGGGCCACACATCCCGAGACAGTGGGCGCCCGCGAGCAGGCCGATGAGAAAGAACAGTGCCAGGTCCGGACTGACCGGAATTGTGCTCTGAACTGGTGCCACCGTGGCTGCAGTGCTGAAAGTCGTCGGAAGCTGCGAGGCCACGGCGGCCGTCGACATCGGTCAGGCTCCGTTCGCGTGTGCGTCCCCGTCGTGGTCGTGCTCGTGGGGAGACATCGCGATGGCGACGCTTGCGGCGATGATGAGAACGTTCACGAGCGTGACCGCGGCAAGCCACTCCGCGTTGAGCACGATGAACACGACAGCTGGAACGATGGCAGTCAGCGAGAGCAGTCCAACCAGTCTGGGTGTAACTTCCATACGGCCCTATAAGGAATCATACTTCTAAATTGCTTCGGGCCATTCTAACTCTCTGGGAACGACATAGGATTATATGTATACCCAGCCATAGAGGGTCAATTATGAGTAGTGGCACAACAGTCCCGGCAGAAAGCAGTGAGCAGGATGCCGAGGTAGAAAAGAGCGTGTCGGCACCGCCGATGCAGGAGGGCATCGAGCGGGAACTGTCCCACGAGGAGTACGACCCGAAGGGGACACTTGCCTTGATACTAATTTATCTGGGTATCCTCGTTCTGATGTGGGTGTTCATGTATTTCGTCGAATTCCTCGGAAACGAGTTTGTCGTCGTGGGGTAATAGTTCATGCATATTCACAGGTACGAAAAAATCTGGCTTGGTATCGCACTCCTGCTTATCGTCGGTTTCATCGCAACGATCACCTACGGTGCCGTCGGTGCTGGTGTCACGATGGTCGACGAGAGCGGCGACGTCGTCAATCCGAACAATATCTCGGAGCACCCGGAGTTCGGTGACCCCGGCGTCGAACAGGTCGGTGAAAACGAGTACGACGTTCACATCGTCGCCCAGCAGTTCGCCTTCATGCCGGGAACCGCCTCTCCGATTACCGTTCCGGCAAACAGCACCATCAACTTCTATGTCACGTCCATCGACGTGATTCACGGCTTCAACGTGGTCGGAACGAACGCGAACACGATGGTCATCCCCGGTGAAGTGGCCGAGATTACCGTCAAAGCCGAAGAGCCGGGCAAGTACGGTATCGTCTGTCACGAGTACTGCGGACAGGGTCACCACAACATGGCAGGTACGATGGAAGTTGTCCCGCAAGACGAATACAACGGAAGTGAACAATGAGTACGGAAACTGACAACAGTACGTTCGTAGACCGGTTCCCCGAGGAGGCCGCTATCACACGACAGGCCTTCCTCGTGGCATTCGTCATGCTCGGTATTGGTGCCTTCCTTGGTATTATTCAGGCACTGCACCGGACCAATGTGCTTCGCATCATCGACTCGGCGGATTACTACACCGTCCTGACTGCCCACGGTGTGTTCCTGGCGATTGTGTTCACGATTTTCTTCCTCGTCGGGCTCTACCAGTGGGCGATAACGCGGAGTCTCGACCGCGGGCCGGTCAACATCACCGTCACGAAAGCGTGGCTCGCGCTGATGTCGATCGGCTCGGTCATGACCGGCGCGGCTATCCTCCTCGGATTCGTCAGTGAAATCAACGTGAGCGCGGACGTGCTCTTTACGTTCTACGCGCCGCTGCAGGCTCACCCCGCCTTCTACGCCGGTCTCGTGATATTCATCATCGGGACGTGGCTGGCCGGTGCTGACTGGTTCCGCACCTGGCTCGCCTGGAAGAAGGACAACCCTGACGAGCGGATTCCGCTGCAGGCCTTCATGGTCCTGACGACGATGATTATGTGGTACGTCGCCACCATCGGCGTCGCCATCTCCGTGCTGTTTTTCCTCTTGCCGTGGTCGCTGGGTATCATCGAGACTGTCAACCCACTGCTGACCCGGACGCTGTTCTGGTTCTTTGGCCACCCGGTTGTCTACTTCTGGCTGCTGCCGGCGTACCTGCTGTGGTACACTGTCTTGCCGAAAATCGCCGGCGGACGGCTGTTCAGTGACCCGCTCGCACGCGTGGTCTTTGTGCTGTTTGTCATCCTCTCGACGCCGGTCGGTATCCACCACCAGTACGTCGACCCCGGTATCGCGGAGAGTTTCAAGTTCATCGCGATGACCAACACGATGTTCCTGCTGTTACCGAGTCTGTTGACTGCCTTCACCGTGGTCGCGAGCGTCGAGCACGGTGCGCGCCAGCGCGGTGGCACCGGCTACTTCGGCTGGCTCCGCGCGCTGCCGTGGCGTGACCCGGCCTTTACCGGGATGGCACTCGCTGGCCTGATGTTCGCCGCTGGCGGGTTCTCCGGGATGGTCAACGCCGGGATGAACATCAACTACCTCGTGCACAACACGCTGTGGGTGCCCGGTCACTTCCACCTCACCGTCGGGACTGCGGTGACGCTGACCTTTATGGCCGGCACCTACTGGCTGTGGCCCCAGCTCACCAACCACAGCATCTACTCGCGACCGATTGCACTCGCACAGGTCGTGATGTGGTTCGGTGGGATGGCGCTGATGTCCAACGCGATGCACGTCGCCGGGCTCTTCGGCGTCCCTCGCCGGACGGCCGAGCCCCAGTACGAGGCCTTCGACTTCCCGACTATCTTCGGGACCATCGGCGAACTCCGTATCCAGATTGCCATCGGCGGAACGCTGCTGTTCCTCTCGACGCTGCTGTTCCTGTCGAACCTGTTGCTCTCGCTGGATACGCCAAAGCGGACCGACCTGAGTCAGTCGCTCCCGCCGGCACTCTCCGGGCCGTCTGACAGCCCGCGCGTGCTGGACAACATGAAACTCTGGGCAGGCATCGCACTCTTGCTCGTCGTGCTGGCCTATGCTCTGCCACTCGGCGCGATTGTTCAGGACAGCGGTCTCCTCGGCCCCGGTGGTGACGCCTACCCGGTCGTGGTCGCACCGGTTCTCGACTGGCTGCAGGGCTCTGCTGTCGCACTTACGGAGGTGATACAATGAGTAAATCCTGGCTCATCCAGACCCGCGGCGGGATGCTCGTCGGGCTGGTGATGATGGGCGCTATCGGCTTCGAACTCCGGACCGTCCTCGGGATGCTCATCGGCCTCGAAGTGCCGATGACACCGTACCTCATGGTCATGATTGGCCTGCTGAGCGCGCTGGGTGTCATCCTGGACGTGTTCCGCTCTAACAGCGAGGCTGCACAGTAACCACATGTCGGGCCACGCCACAGCACCGAGGCTCCCGCGACGCTGGGTCGGTGCCGCCACACTCGTCGGTATGGTGGTCGGCTACACGCTCGCCGTCGACCCGGTCGTCCACTCGCTGTCGCAGGTGCTGTACCCGCTCGTCTGGGTCACTGCGAGCCTGACCGCGCTGTGGCTGGTCCGCGACCACCTGACCGACTTCGGGCCGGTTGCGATTGCCGCCGGTGTCGGCTACACGCTCTTGTTGCTGTGGACGGCGGGACTGCTCGGGACACCCGCTGGTCCATCGGGGGTGTCGGTACACTTTGCCCTGCCCGGCTGGGGACCAGCGATGGTCTACACCGGGTCGGTGCTGACCGTCATCGTCGTCCCGTTCCTGCTTGCCGGCTACGCGACGCTTGGAGTGCTCGCAGCGAGTGCGATTCAGGCGACACTACAGACGACGGCTGCGGGACTGCTCGGGCTGTTTGCCTGCGTTAGCTGTACTGCGCCGCTTCTGGCGGGGCTTGCGGGCTCGCTCGGTGCCGGCTCGGTCGCGACGACCATCTCGACTGCACAGTACCCGCTCGCGACGGCCGCGTTCCTGCTTTCGGTCGGCAGTCTCGTCGTGTTGACCCGCCGCGGACCCTGACCGGCCAACGCTTCTGAACCATTGGGTCCCTGTCGGCGCTTTCACTTCTATGAGAACGTTTACCAACTTTGATTATGCCGCACGTCGAACGTTCAAGATGGGAACTTACGATGGATATTGCTGATATCGCTACCAGCGACTACGCAGAGGTTGACGCCGACGAACGACTCGGGAAAGTACGTGCTATATTCGAGGATACCAACCCCCGGGGGATTGTGGTTACCGAGGACGGCGAGTACGCGGGAGTCATCACGCAGCGCCAGCTCGTCCAGTCTCACGTCGAGGACGACGCCAAAGCGCGGGGGCTGATGGGGTCTGCGCCGAAGGTCGGACGGACAGACGACGTGCGCGAGGTCGCACGCGTCCTCGTCGAGGGTGCGTCCAAAATCGCTCCCGTCTTCGAGGCCGGCAGTCTCTGGGGGACGATCTCCGGCGACCAGATACTGGCGGCCGTCCTCGAGAATCTGGATGCGCTCGATGTCGAGGAAATCTACACGACCGACGTTGTCACAGTCAACGAGGACACCAACATCGGACAGGTCGTCAACCTGTTCCGGGAGAACGGCATCTCCCGGCTGCCCGTCCTGAACAGTGACGGCTACCTTTCCGGCGTGGTGACCACCCACGACATCGTCGACGTGGTCGTCCGGGACATGGACAAAGCCACGACCGGCGACCGGGCCGGGGACATCGACCGCATTCTCGATATTCCAGTCTACGACGTGATGAGCAGTCCGGTGGCCACGACGACGAAAGACGAGTCCGTCCACGATGCGGTCGAGCGGATGCTCGACAACAACTACGACGGCCTCGTGGTCACGCCGGACGACGACGACCGCCTCGTCGCGGGTGTCGTCACCAAGACGGACGTGCTCCGGGCGCTGACGTTCACCGAAGAAGAGCACATGGACGTCCAGATTACCAACATCAGCGTCCTGGAGACCCTCTCCCGCGAGGAGATTCGCGACCGCATCGAGACGGTCGCGAGCAAGTACAAGGACATGCAGGTCCAGCACGCACACGTCCGCTTCCACGAACACAAGGAGAAACTCCGCGGCACGCCGCTCATCCAGTGTCAGATTCGCCTGCGGACCAACAAGGGCCAGGCCGCTGGCTCCGGCGAAGGCTACGGCGCCGACACTGCGTTCCGCGTCGCGACTGACAAACTCGAACGGAACGTCCTCGAAGTGAAAGGCGTCCAGGCCGACGAGGAGTACCGCGGCCAGCTCCTGCGCAAACTCGGCGAACTATAGGGCAGGCACTCTCCTCTCGGTCCCGGTCCGTTCGTCCGGTCTACTACCACCAATTTTGTGCGAGTGACGCTACCGTTCCAGAGGCGGCGTCATCGAATACTCCGCGTGGTCTGTTTTCACTGCCTTCTGGTCGAACCATTCGGGAGACTGAACTGGCGGTGTGAGCGCCCGGCACCGGGGGAGGGAGAAGACACTTACCAGAAACGAGAGGACGGTGACACATGGCTGTCTGGACCGTCGTGAAATACGCTGTCGCGTTCCTCTTGGTGGTCTCTGGCGGTCTGTGTTTCGTCGCCGCTGCCAATCTCAATGGCGAGCTCCCCCAAGGCGATTATAGATACGAAGTGACAGAGCTAAACGAGACAGAACCTCCCTCCCAAGTGACGGAATCGACCGCAACAAAAACTCCCTACCCCTCTGAGCGGACGTTCCGGGTCCTTCAATTCAGCAACCTCTCCGCACCGGCCCAAACGATTTTTCTGAAGACACTCACCAACGGCGGCACCTATGCGACGGACACCCATCCCGATGACTTCCAACTCAACTCAGACACGAGCAGACATAACTATGTCCGCTATCAGAACAGCACCTATCAGCTGGACGTACATAATATCCGACTAAGGCAGGACTCCGGTCAGATTCTTTTTGGAATTACAGTAGCTGTTGGCTCAGGACTGACCGTACTCGGTGGTGGAGCCCTCCTCTGGTGGAACCGGACGTTCCTCCGGAAACGGAGTCCGTTCTAGTGGTTCCTACTGGAACCCGATCCGGCCGCCACTCTGACCGCGCTGTGGCTCGGGACCGCCGCCCTTGAAGTCCTCCTCCATCTGCTCGTAGTAGTCGCGGATGTCGTCGGTGATAGTCGGCCGGACGTTCTCCATCGCCTGCCGGAAGTGACGCATCTCGACCTGGTCTGCGTCCTCGTCTTCGCGCAGGGCCTCGATGGCTGCCTCGCGGGCGATGGATTCTAAGTCCGACCCGACGTACCCCTCCGTGATTTCGGCGAGTTCGCGAAGGCTCACGTCTGCAGTCAGGGGGACATCCTCAGTGTGGATTTTCAGCACCTGCTCGCGGCCTTCCGTGCCGGGTTCGCCAATCATCACCAGTCGGTCGAACCGTCCCGAGCGGATGAGTGCCGGGTCTATCATGTCCGGCCGGTTGGTCGCCGCGATGACCATCACGTCCTCCATCTCCTCTAAACCGTCGAGTTCGGTCAGGAGCTGGTTGACAACCCGCTCGGAGACGTTTGAGCCGCTGTCGCCGCCGCCCCGACCCGGAGCCAGCGAGTCGAGTTCGTCGAAGAAGATGACCGTCGGTGCCACCTGGCGGGCCTTCCGGAACGTCTGGCGGATGGCCTTCTCGGACTCGCCAACCCACTTCGAGAGCAGTTGCGGTCCGCGCACGCTGATGAAGTTGGCGTCGGTCTCGTTGGCGACGGCTTTTGCCATCAGCGTCTTCCCGGTCCCGGGGGGTCCATAGAGAAGGACACCCGAGGGTGGCGTGACGCCCATCCGCTCGAACTTCTCGGGGCTGTTCATCGGCCACTCGACGGACTCGCGAACCTCCTTTTTGGCCTGTTCGAGGCCGCCGACGTGGTCCCAGTTGACCTTCGGGAGTTCTACGAGGACCTCCCGCATCGCCGATGGACTCACCTCGTTGAGCGCGCCGCGGAAGTCGTCGCGCTTGATTATCATCCGGTCGATGAGACTCGGCGGGATGTCCTCCTCGTCTAAGTCGATTTCTGGAAGATACCGGCGCAAGGCCTTCATCGCCGCTTCCTTGGTCAGACTCTCGATGTCAGCGCCGACGAAGCCGTGGGTCTCGGTGGCCAGCCGCGAGAGGTTCACGTCGTCCGAGAGCGGCATCCCGCGGGTGTGAATCTGGAGAATCTCCTCGCGACCGACTTCGTCCGGAACCCCGATCTCGATTTCGCGGTCGAACCGGCCCGGCCGACGGAGTGCGGGGTCGACCGAATCGACGCGGTTGGTCGCGCCGATGACGATGACTTGTCCCCGGGATTCGAGCCCGTCCATCATCGTCAGCAACTGGGCGACGACCCGGCGTTCGACTTCGCCGGTCACGTCTTCCCGTTTGGGCGCGATAGAGTCGAGTTCGTCGATGAAGATGATAGAGGGCGACTCCTCGGTTGCATCTTCGAATATCTCGCGTAACTGCTGTTCGGACTCGCCGTAGTACTTCGAGATAATCTCGGGGCCGGCGATAGAGAAGAAACTCGCAGACGTCTCGTTGGCGACGGCTTTCGCCAGTAGCGTCTTCCCGGTCCCGGGCGGCCCGTGAAGGAGCACCCCCTGTGGCGGCTCGATGCCGAGTTTCTTGAAAATCTGGGGGTGTTTCATCGGCAACTCGACCATCTCGCGGACCCGCTGAATCTCGCTTTGCAGGCCGCCGATGTCCTCGTACGTGATGCCGCCGCCGGTCTTCTCGAAGCCACTGATCGGCTCCTCGCGGAGTTCGACCTCGGTGTCTTCGGTGATAAGGGAGACCCCGTCCGGTTCGGTCTCGACGGCAATCAGCGGAATCGCCTGCCCGGGCGAGCGCATGAACGGGTGGTTCGTCGAACTCATCACCGGGACGATGTCGCGCTCGACGACCGGCCGCTTGAGAATCTGGCGTTTGACCATGCCAGCCGCGTCGGAGCCAAACTGGACGCTGGCCTCCTCGGGGGGCGCGAGGACGAGTTTGTCGGCCTTCTCGGCTTCGGCTTTCCGGATTTCGACGCGCTCGCCGATGCCGACGTCGGCGTTCTGTCGGGTGAACCCGTCGATGCGGACCGTGTCGGTGTTCCAGTCCTGCCGGTCCGCGCGCCAGACTTTCGCCGCAGTCACGTCCGCGCCTTCTATTTCGATGATGTCGCCGGGCGACAGCTTGAGATGCAACAGCGTATCGGGGTCGAGGCGGGCAATACCGCGACCCGAGTCGTTGGGGTAGGCCTTCGCCACCTCCAGTTGAACTTCATTCATAGTAGACTGGGATGTGTTGACACTCGTGGATGCCGAGAGATATGCTTTTTGCTACCGGCGGTTGGTCAGGGGAACCACAACCCGCCTCCGTCCGTGAGACTGGCCGCGGGTTTCTCCGGTGCGGTTACTTTGATTATGCTTCACACAGTACGCTCCAGATATGGTCTTTCTCGTTCCGTTCGATGGTTCGCCTGTCGCCAAAGCAGCACTGACCCGCGCGGTCGAACACGGCAAGGCACTCGGTGAAGAGATAGTCGCTGTCAGCCTCGTTCCGACCGGTGCGACCTACGCAGAGCGGCGCAAGTGGATTCAGCCAGACGAGGATTTTGCGGCCGAGACGGCGAGTACGGAACTCCAGCGGAAAATCGATGAAGCGACCGACGACGCCGAGCGAAACTTCGACGAGTCGAGCGCACAGTCTCTGGACGGCGGTATCTCGGACAGAATTCAGCAGGTCGCCAAAGACGTCGACGCGTCAGTGTTGTTCGTCGGCACCGACGACACCTCGGAGGACGACCGATTGACGACGCCGTTTGGTCCCGTCGCCGCTGACGGTGCCTACGACGTCCACCTCGTCCGCTCGCACTGACCGGCGGACGGCTTCTCTCCGACTCGCTTTAATTGACCAGACGTGCCGTCGCAGTCCCGACTGTCACTTCTCGTCCGGACGCGCCAGCAGTTCTTCCTCGTATTCGGCAACCGCCTGGACGACGAGTTCTGCATCTTCCGCGGGGACGTCGTAGTGGTCGAGACTCTCGGACAGCAACTCGACGGCACGCTGGATGTGTTCGGGGGTAAACGGGACCTCCAGGTGCGCCTGTCGAACCGGCGCCGCGTCGTAGGTTTCCGGTCCGCCAGCGGCCTCACACAGGAAGTCGGTCTGCGTTCGCCGTAGCTGCTCCATGTCCGCGCCTTCGAAAAACGCGCCCAGTTGCTCGTCGGCTACCAGCCTATCGTAGAAATCGTCGACGACTGCCCGAATCCCCTCGCGCTGACCGAGTCGGTCGTACAGTGAGTCAGCAGCCATGCGCCACAATCACCGCTCGTCCGCTGAAGGCACTTTCGGTGTGACGTATTGTTCGTTATTTCCAGTCTGGCCTGGCTATCGCCAGACGACCGTCAGCGTATTGTCCCGGACCCGCCTTTGCTCGTGTATGCGAACCCTCGCGTTCGACGGCCGGATGGGAGCCAGCGGCGACATGCTCTTAGCTGCGCTGCTGGATGCTGGTGGGGACCGCGCTGCCCTCTCGCCCGTCGAAGAGACGCTCGCTGTCCGGTACGAGGTCGGACAGACGGTGAAAAACGGTATCGATGCGACCACCGTCGACGTGCGTTTGACCGAGCAGACGGCCAACGAGGGGCCTGGCGAGGAACGTGACGGACACGACCACGGCGGTGACGAAGACCACAGCCACGGGAGCGGTCACAGTCACGACGATAGCCATGACCACGCCCACGATGACGACCACACCCACGACCACGCCGAGGGGCATGGGCCGACCAGAACCTACGGGGAGGTCGTCGACATCGTAGAGGGGATGGACCTTCCCGCGGGGGTCGAGGCGGACGCACTGGCGATGTTCGAGATTCTCGGCGAGGCCGAGGCCGGCGTTCACGGGACCGACCTGACGGAGACGCACTTCCACGAGGTCGGGGCCGACGACGCCATCGCGGACGTGGTGGGCGTCTGTCTCCTGCTCGCGGACCTGGCAGTCGAGCAGGTCGTGACGACGCCGCTGGCCACCGGTGGTGGCGAGGTAGAGATGTCCCACGGCACCTATCCGGTCCCGACGCCCGCTGTCGTCGAGATTGCCGAACGCGCAGACTGGCAACTCCAGGGCGGCCCTGTCGAGGAAGAACTGCTGACACCGACCGGCGCGGCGATTCTCGCACACGTCGCCGACGGCGTCGAACGGCTCCCCGCCATGGACATCGGGAGTTCCGGCTACGGCGCTGGCACCTACACTTTCGACTCGCAGCCGAACGTCCTCCGGGCAATCGTCGGCGAGACGACCGGCGACCTCGCGCGCGATTCGATTACGGTTCTGGAGACGAATCTCGACGACGCACCACCAGAAGTCCTCGGCGGGTTACAGGAGACACTGACCGACGCCGGCGCTCGCGATGTCTCTGTCCTGCCGGTCACGATGAAAAAATCCCGGCCGGGGCATCTGGTGAAAGTCGTCGTCAGGCCCGAGGACGCACAGCGGGTCGCCCGACGACTCGCCGAGGAGACGGGGACGCTCGGCATCCGCGAGTACGGCTCGGGCCACCGCTGGATTGCCGACCGCGAGCAGGTCACTGCGACGATTGCCTTCGAGGGAACTGAGTACGACGTGCGCGTCAAAGTTGCCAGCGCCGACGGCACTGTCTACGATGTGAGCGCGGAGTACGACGACGCGCTGGCGGTCGCCCGCGAGACCGGCCTCCCAGTCAGGGACATCATGCGCCGGGCGGAGACACTCGTCCGCGAGGAGTGAGCCGGCCAGCAGAGAGTACGGTCACTCTTCACGATGCTCGTCGAGAGCCTCCTCGATAGTGAGGTCGCCACTCGCGACTTTCCGGGCCAGTTGCTCGCCGATGGCACGATTCCCATCGCTCTGTTCGCGCGAGCGGTTCTTGATGCGCTGGAGTTCCCCAGCCGTGGGTTCGATGTCACGCGAACTGACTCGCTCGCCCTCGATGCGGGCGATGTTGACTGCTGCGAGGACGTCACCCATCCCGCGCGTTCCGGTGCCGAGATACGGTGTCGTCCCCGTCTCGTCGACGAGTTCGACCGGCAGGTCCTCGATGTCGTCGATGATACGGGAACCGACCAGCCGCGCACCGTCGCCGATACGGACCAGCGGGTCCGGGACGCCGTCGAGTTCCTCGCGGACCACGTCGGCGGCCTGGTCTGCCGGCACCTGAAAGGTCGCGACGACCCGTCCGCCCACGAGGACGGCGATGCCCGGACGGTCGCCGGGGTCGATGCCGACGACGGTCTGTCCCCCGTCGCCACGGAGCAGGCCGACTGCCTCTTCGACTGCTGTCCGCGGATTCTCTGGGTCAGCGGTGACGACCGTCACGTCCGACGGGACCTCTTCTATCGTGTCGCTGTCCCCGCCGCTTGCAGTCACGACGACCGTCGTCTCCTCGGGCATGGCCTCGCCCGATTCGACGGTGGTAAACGCCACGCCACGCTCCCGGAGTGCCGTCACGACCTCGTGGTAGACCTCGAAGTCCGCAGTGGCGACGACTATCACGACTGGACGTTGCTCGGCGTCGTACTTAGCAGTTGGTCGGTTTTTTGCTTCGGGCGAACGGAGCCGTGCCCATGGCGCCCTCCCCCGACCGCACGCTGTTGGACCGGTCGACGGACCCCACGGGATTAGACGAACGACCGGACGATCTCTTTGTACTTGTCACCGGCCTCTACGCCGCTTCCCTCCTCGCACCGCTGGCGACCGCCATCGCCGCCCGCGTCGTGACCGACTCGGGAATACTGTATTCGACGCTCCTGACGGTAGTCGTTCTCACGACCGTCGTGGCCGCTGTGGCAGTTCGTCGCATTCGCGGCCTGCCCGAACGTCTCGGCGGCGCGTGGTATCGGTGGCTTCCCGCCCTGCTCGCTCCTGGACTCGTGGGGCTTGCCGGCGTCGCAGTGGCCACGGCGGGGTCGGTGTCGAGTACCGATTTCCTCCTGGGTGTCGTGGCTGCAATAGGTGGCTTCGGGACCGGTGGCGTCCTGGGGCTTATGGCCAGGTCACGCCACGCGAAAGCCGTCGTCGCCGATGCCGACCAGTTCTCGACCTGGCGGGCCGCGTGGTCTGACCGTCGACGACGCCCGATACAGGCCCTCGGTGTGGTGCTGGTCGGCGGCGGCATCGTCTCGCTCGCGGTGAGTGTTCCGACACGACTCGACATCCTGCGATATGTTGCGAATCTGGTTGTCCCGTTCGGTGCCGGCGTGGTCACCGTCGGGCAGGCACGGACCTACACCGCGACAGCTGCTGGCCTGGAAAAGCAGATGCCCGCCGCACGGACACTCTACGAGTGGGACGATTTCGAGGGATACACCGTCGCCGAGGACGCAATCGTACTCTACCGGCGCGCGCCGTGGCGGCTCCCCATCGTCTGTGACCGGACGGACATCGACGACGAGGAGGCGGTTATCGCGGCACTCTCCCGGCACCTCCCTCGGTTGCCGGTCGTGTGAGACCGAGACGAGTCCTTTTATGCGAACGGTCGCCAAGAGTGGCGTGTGAGCGACCCTTTACCGACTGGCTGTGGAGCCATCGACGACCTTCTGGGCGGTGGGTTCGAGCGCGGCGCGGCGACGCAGGTGTATGGCCCGCCCGCCTCCGGCAAGACCAACGTCGTCCTCTCGGCGGCGATGGAAGCGACGGCCGCCGGCCAGTCGGTGCTCTACATCGACACCGAGGGGCTCTCTCTCGACCGGATGGAGCAACTGGCCGAGGGCCACGCTGGCCCCGACCAGTCCGTCGACGACCTCGCCTCGCGGCTCATCATCACCGATGCACTCTCCTTTTCTGACCAGCAGGAGGCGGTCCAGGACGCCGCCGAGTTTGCCCCGGAAGTCGACTTTATCGTCCTGGACAGTGCCACTGGCTTTTACCGGCTCGAACGGACCGAACAGGCAGAGGGCGAAGCCCTCCGCTCGGTCGCCAGACAGATCACACACCTCCTCTCGCTGGCCCGCAAACACGACCTCGCGGTCGGCTTTACGAACCAGGTCTTTACCGACCCCGACTCCGACCAGTCGCGGGCACTCGGCGGCCACACGCTCAATCACTGGTCTGCTATCATCCTCCGTCTCGACCGGTTCCGCGGCGGGAATCGACGCGCCACGCTGGAGAAACATCACGCTCGCGAGGCAGGGACGACTGGCCAGTTCAAGATCACCGGCGACGGACTGGAAACGGCGAGCAGATAGGACAGCGGTGTAACAGTCAGTACAGCAGGTCGTCGTCGTTTTCGACCATGTAGAGGGTTCGCGCGGCGATGTTGACGGCGTGGTCGCCGACGCGTTCGAGGTCCCGAATCGTCAACAGCAGGCGGTAGACTTCCCGCATGAGTTCGTCGACTTCCTCCTCGTCGTCGACACCATCCCGACTGATGAGTTCGCGCGCGACCGTCTCGGAGGCGCGCTCACAGTGGGCGTCCACTTTGTCGTCGTATTCGGCGATGGCGTAGCAGCCGTCGGCACTCTCGCTGGCGTAGGCCTCCATTGCGTCCTCTATCATTCCGATGACTTCGTCGCCGATGGCCTGAATGTCGACGTCGGGGAACATGTCGCGGTCGGCCTCCAGCGTGTAGTCCCCGAGGTTCGTCGCCAGGTCGGCGATGCGTTCGAGGTCGGTGATAATCTTGAACGTCGCGGCGATAAAGCGCAGGTCGCCGGCGACGGGTTGCTGGAGTGCTATCAGGTCGACACACTCCTTTTCGAGGTCGAGATACATCTCGTTGATTTCGTGGTCGCCCTCGATGACCTCCCAGGCGAGGTCTTCGTCTTTGCTATCGAGTGCCGACAGCCCACTCCGGAGCTGGTCGAGCACGACTTCACTCATATAGAGAACTTCCTCGCGTAAATCGTCGAGTTGGTCTTGGTACCCCTCTCGTGGCATGGATTGAGGTGTGCTGTCCCGAAATAAGTACGTTGTGCTGTCTACAGCATTCTCCGTTGATTGGTCAGTACAGCAGCGCGTCGTCACCCTCGGTCAGGTAGTAGGTGCGCGCGGCGATGTTGACGGCGTGGTCGCCGACCCGTTCCAGGTCCCGAATCGTCAGGAGCTGTCGGTTCACATCTGCAAGCAGGTCTTCCAGTGCCGGCGCGCTCGGATTCTCTGCGAGTAGGTTTCGAAACAGGCGGTCGGTCGCGTTCGCACAGTGACTGTCGATGTCCTCGTCGCGCTCGGTAAGCGTTTCACAGAGCATGGCGTCCTCGCGTGCGTAGGCGATCAGTGCATCGTCCAGCATCTCGCCGACCGCCTCCCCGATGGCGACGAGTTCCGACCGCGGGACCAGCTCTGTCTCGGTGTCGACGACGTACTGGCCGATGTTCGTCGCCAGGTCAGCGATACGTTCGAGGTCGGTTATAATCTTGAACGATGCGGCGACAAAGCGGAGGTCGCCAGCGACCGGCTGTTCGAGCGCAAAGAGGCCGATACAGTCGGCTTCGATGTCGAGATAGCGTTCGTTGATTTCGTCGTCGTTGTCGACGACGTACTGTCCCAGTCCACGGTCCTGTTTCTCCAGTGCCGTCACCGCATCTCGGTGGCGGGCAGTGACAGTTTCGCCCATCCCGAGCACGGAATCCCGGAGCTCGTCGAGCGACGCCTGAAACGACTCGCGTGACATTACCCGAATTTGCCGGTGATGTAATCCTCGACGCGCTGGCTCTCGGGGTTCTCGAAGATTTTGTCCGTATCGTCGTACTCGACGAGTTCGCCGCCGGTGAGGAAGACGGCCGTCTGGTCCGAAATTCGGGCTGCTTGCTGCATGTTGTGGGTGACGATGACGACAGTGTAGTCTTTCGAGAGTTCCTCGACCAGGTCTTCGATTTTCGAGGTGGCGATGGGGTCGAGTGCCGAGGCGGGCTCGTCCATCAGGATGACTTCCGGGTCGACCGCCAGACAGCGGGCGATACAGAGCCGCTGTTGTTGCCCGCCCGAGAGTCCGAGTGCGTTGTCGTCCAGTCGGTCAGAGACCTCCTCGTAGAGGGCGGCACGACGGAGCGACCGTTCGACGAGGTCGGCCTCCTCGTCGGTGTCGTCTCGTCCGAGCAAGCGCGCAAGCAGGCCCGTTTCGATGTCGCCGTGTTTGCGCGGGCCATACGAGACGTTCTCGCGGATGGACTTCGGGAAGGGGTTCGGCGACTGGAACACCATGCCGATGCGCTTGCGCAGTTCGACGAGATTGGCGTTAGCGTCGTATATCTCGTCGCCGCCGAGTTCCACCGACCCTTCGACGCGAGCGGCCTTGATACGGTCGTTCATCCGATTGAGACACCGGAGATACGTCGACTTCCCGCAGCCTGACGGCCCGATGAGTGCGGTAACGCTCTCTTCGGGAATCTCCATCGAGACGTCCTTCAGTGCGTGGTCGTCGCCGTACCACACGTCCAGATTCTCGACGGAGAGCTTTGCCTCGCCGTCGAAGCGGTAGTTCGTCCACGCTTCGCGGACGTCCTCCTCGCTCTCGCCGGTGGTTGTCGTCGAGGACGTCTCCATCGAGATACCCGCCGACCGGTCGTCTGTACTGTTCTCTATCTTGGACTCGTTGACTGATTCACTCATAGTTGAGTTTCCTCCTGAAGTAGATTCGCGCGATGATACCCACCGTGTAAAAGGAGAGTACCACCATCAGCAACATCATCGCCGATGCCCACCCCATCGATGGTGAGCCGCTGACACCCGCGGCGATGACTGCCCACACCTGTGTCGGGAGCGCCGCCGACGCTTCCAGCAGTGTGGGGTTCGTAATGAAGGGTGGCTGGCTGACGAACTGGAACCCGCCGAGCACGTCGATGGCGGCCGTCGAGTTCAGCGTCGAGCCGAGCACCAGAATGAGCGGTGCCGTCTCGCCTGCGATGCGGCCGACACCGAGAATGATACCGGTGATGACGCCCGGCAGCGACGCCGGGAGGACGACGCTTTTGATGGTTTCCCACCGATTGACGCCCAGCGCGGCGCTGGCGTCCCGGTACTCGTCAGGGACGGATTTGATTGCCTCCCGGCTCGTGATGAGCACGAGCGGCAGGAGCATGAATCCGAGAACCAACTGGCCGGCCATCAACGACTCCTGGCCGCCGAGGCGCGGAATCAGGAACGCTGCGCCGAACAGGCCGAAGACGATGCTGGGGGTACTCCAGAGGGCGTTCGTCGCGACCTCGACGACGGCGGTGAACTTCCCCTGTTCTGCGTACTCAGTGAGGAAGATGGCCGCGCCCACACCGAGAGGGACCGCAAAGAGCGACGCACCGACGACCAGCCAGATGGTGCCGACGACAGCAGGGGTAATCCCGCCGGGAACCGGGCCGAGCGGCGTGTACGCGTCCATGAACATCGGCCACGAGAGCGTCCCGAGATAGCCGATACTCACGGGGCCGACGGTGTAGGTCGCACCGGTCAGCGCGACGTGGAGGGCGGTGATGGTGACGAAGCCAGCAGCGCCAGCGAGGCCGAGTGCACTCTCGCGGTGAAGGACGGAGACGATACTCTCGTCGTCGCTGGCCCGCGCGGCCCGAGCGGTCATGATGGCCACACCCGCCGAGAAGGCTGCCGACAGCAGCGTCAGCAGGGGAACGATATTGACACCGAGGACTGTCGGAACAGTCCCGGAGGTCGGTTCGAGCAGGACCGCAGCCACGAACAGACCCATCGCGCCGAAGATACCGACGCGGACGACCTGTGCGCGGTCGCGGCCCCGTTCGGCCACGCTGTTCCCGCCGCCGGCAACGAGCGTTGCCAGCGAGGCCGCGGCCAGTCCGGTGGCGGCCACCGCCGCCAGAACGACGACACCAAAGCCGACAGTTCCGCCGAGTGGGACGCCAAACGGCTGCTTTCCAAGAAGGACAAGCACGAGCACGAACACGACGATAGCGCCCATGCCGATGCCGGCGTACCGCTCGACCGTTGCGACCCGCTCGGAGAAGGTACCGATGTTGCGGAGACTGCCGTATTTCCGCAGGAAGTACCAGACGAGGAAGACTCCGGAAAAGACGATGAGGAGGTTGCCGACGGTCGGTTCGGTTGTAATCTGTGCTGTGGTATCGAGGACGACCGGCTCACGCTCGACGTACACCTCGTAAGTAAAGGGAACCGAGAACGCTTCCCCGCGTGCTTGCACGAACACCAGCAGGCCAGCGAGTGAACCGAGCGCAGCGAGTGGGGCGACCCGGAAGAACTGGCGTGCGCCCGAGTGCCAGTTGTCCGTTCCGGCTTTCGTCCGGGCGAAGTCTATCGCGAGGACGAGCGCCGGAGTTAGAATCACGAGCCCCGACAGGGCACCGATCTGGAAGTCGTGAACGGCGTATCTGACCCCCTTCTGTGTAACGAACGCGACGATAGAGAACATGATAGTGACCATCAGAAGGGCGTTGAGATAGACGAGGAGATAGGCCCCGTACTGGCGGCCCCGTGCACCGTAGCCCGCTCGAGACTTCGCTGCCCCCCAACTCGCTATCATCGAGCCGACGAGAACGAACAGCGGGATGACGATTTCGGCGGTGAAATCCCCGTCGATGTTCTGACCGGGCGACCACGTCCATCCGAGGTCGATGGTCCCGGTGACGATGACCAGCCCGAGCACGCCGACCAGTGCGGCGACCGGAATACCCGTCCCGAGGTCTTCTCTGGGGACAACCGTCGCGATGGCAAAGACCCCACCGACGAGCAGCGCCGGACCGTACGACGCGACGGGGCCGGTGCCCAGTAGCGTCCCGCCGACGGCCGCACCGACGAGCAGGCCGACGACGCCGAAGGCCCCGCCCGCGAGGATACCCGCGCTCGGACTCGGTTCAGTATCGACGATGCCCTGTTGGGAAGCCACACCGGCCGCGAGAATCACCGCGGCTTCGACGATGAGGACGCCACCGAGCAGCGTCGCCAGCGTCATCGGCAGGGCAACAGTGGCGGCCGTCAGCCCGCTCAGCACGACCAGAATCCCGATACCGACGCCGCGGACGCGTCGCTCGGTAACCGGGACGACGCCGAGAGCGGAGAACAGCGCGACGACGCCGACGCCGCCGGCGCTGACTGCGAGTAGCGGGGCGAAAAAGTCGGTCAGGGTCGACCCTGAGGCATCCAGAGAAACGAGTTTGACGAGCGTGACCATCCCCAGCAGGAAGCCGACGATAGTCAGGGCGATGGTGGTGTCCAGCGCCCGGTCGTAGATGTTCGATTCGCCCGTGACGAGACTCGTCTCGCGTGCGTAGCCTTCGCTCATTGCTCACCCTGTAGGTCTTTCTCCATGCGTCGTTCGATGTACTGTGCGATGACGCTCATCAGCGCCACAATCGAGAAGAGCATCACACCGGCGAAAAACAGTACTTCGACGGTGATTCCGGATGCACTCCCGTAGGTCGTCGCGATACGGCTGGTCAGCGTCACACTCTGGTCGAAGATGTCGTAGAGCGGTTTGGCGAAGGTCGTTCCGCTGGCCATGATTGCGGCGACGGCCATCGTCTCGCCGATGGCCCGGCCGAGTCCGAGGATGACTGCCGCCGAGATACCGGAGAACGCGGCGGGAATGGAGATGCTTTTCATCGTTTGCCACTCGGTGGCCCCCATCGCGATCGAGCCGTCACTCATCGAGTTTGGCACCGCAGTAATCGCGTCTTCGGCGACGGAGACGACCGTCGGGAGTGCCATGATACCCACGACGAGGCCCGCGATGAGGAACGTCGAGCCGCCATCGAGGAAGGCGTCCTGCATGAACGAGTTGAGGACGGCAAAGCCGATGAACCCGTACACGATGGAGGGGATGCCAGCGAGAATCTCGATGGCGGGCTTGATGATTTCGCGCACGCGGTCACTGGCGATTTCGGCGATAAAGAGCGCACCCAGAATCCCGAGCGGACCACAGACCATGCCAGCGATGAGCGTGACGATAACCGTTGCCCACGTCGCGGCTAACAGCGAGAAGTGACCGTTGTTCGGGTCCCACCCTGTCAGCGTCGAGTCCGCCGGAAGGAGGGCGTCGAGCCAGAAGAACCACCGCGTGCTACCGGCCTCGGTCGCGGGAATCGCGACCAACCCCGTCCCGAACTGTTCGATGGGGCCCCACGCCTGGTCGAACAGGTAGAAGGTGATAAATCCGAGTGTCAACACGGTCCCGACGGTTGCGAACACGGTCAGGAGCTTCGCCGTCCGGGACTGGTACCGTTGCCAGCCGACGACTCCGAGCGCTATCACACCGATCAGTGGATAGGCGGTGAGGTCGTTCGCAACGAGGAACGACGCGACCACGCCCACAATCGAGAGCAGGAACGCGACGCTAAACGCCGCCTCTGTCGGTCCCGGGTCCTTGCCGACCAGCACGCGTTTTGTCCGTTTCAGCCCCGCCCAGAGCCGCTGGGGAAGTGAGGCGATGTACCGCGCTGTCCGTCCCGGGAGTCGCACCAGAAACACGGCTAGCCGCCGTGGCAATCCTGCGAGCCACCCCCCGAGTCGTCCTACGGTCCCAGCCATACTCGTCCTCTTCCTGTCAGTTTCGTATTGTTTGTCCGTTCAAAAATCATGAAATGGATACACGAGTCGTGACGGCGGGCCTGTTCGATGTCGCCCAGACGAGTTATGCTGTCTGGTCCGCCAGTTTGTTGCGCTCTTCCTCGCGTCGGCTCTCCGAGAGGCGGAAATAGTTGTTCGGCGCGACGAAGGTGTCCTGCCCGAAGTCGCTCAGAATCATGTTGATGAAGGCAGACGCCTTCTTTGTGGTCTCTTCCCACGTGTACATGTGGAGGTCACGCGACAGCGGGTACTCCGTCGCGTCGAGCCCGTTCTCGTCGGCCTGGTACTCGTAAGTCGTGCCTTCCCATTCGAGCGCGATGGGGGAGACACCCTCCGTGCCGAGGAACGCCAGCGCGAGGTAGCTGATGGCGTTGTCGGCCTGTGAAATCGCCGTCGCGAGGCGCTGGTTCTGGCCGTAACGGTTGGCAACAGTCGTATTCTCATTGTTCCCCCAGACGTTGTTGACGAAGGAGGTTCGGGTCCCGGAGTCTTTCGCACGGCCGAGGACGCGAACCTGTTTGTCCGGGAGACCGCTGTCGATTTCCTGCCAGTTGTTGATGCGACCTTTGTAGAGGTCTTTCAGTTGCTGGCCGGTAATCTTCTCCAGGCCTGCGTTGGCGATTTCCGAGGAGACGACGATGGGCTGACCGTCGACGCCGACGACGTGGTCTTTGAATTTGTCGTAGGAGTCGCGGTCCGGGAGTTCGTCCTCGACGTTCCCCGAGGAGTTCCCGAGGTCGTAGAGTCCGTCGCGGACCTTCCGGACGCCTGTCCCGGAGTGGGAAAGGCCAACGGTGACCTTGAACGGCGGGTTACCGCTGTCTTTGGCTTCGAAGCCGTAGAGGCCGGCCCAGTAGTCGGCGAGGTTCTTGTCCGTACTGATGCCGTAGTCCTGGTTTGGCCAGTACTCGTTGTCGTCAGCTGGGCGGTTACCCGACCAGTACGCTGCTGCCGTATTGGCGATGGGGTACACCGTCGACGACCCGCCGGATTCGAGCGGGGAGATGCTTTCGCTGCCTGGAGTACTGTCGTCGGAGGAGGCACTGGAACATCCAGCCAGTGCGACTGCGCCTGCTGCACCTGTTCCGACGAGGAACTTTCGCCGTGATACACCGTCAACAGACCTGTCTTGGGTCATCGAGTGAATATCCCGGGGTCATAATAAAACTCGTTTATAATAGTTACATGTCCGACTATGAGGCCACACTGACGGCTCTGTTCGGCGATTACTGGTCACTATCACTATATACGCTCAATCGTGGACTGACGACTATGTGCTGATATATAGAGTCCGCGCTGTCGAGTCGGGTGGTAGCAGACCCGCCGGCAGCGGCTGGTCATGCGTTCTAATAGACGATAAAAGCGGAAACGTCGACGAGCGCTATCCGAACTTGCCGGTGATGTAGTCCTCGACGCGCTGGCTGTCGGGATTCTCGAAGATTTTGTCTGTCTCGTCGAACTCGACGAGTTCGCCGCCGGTCAGGAAGACGGCAGTTTTGTCGGAGATGCGAGCTGCTTGCTGCATGTTGTGGGTGACGATGACGACGGTGTACTCCTCGGCGAGTTCCTCGATGAGGTCCTCGATTTTGGAGGTAGCGATGGGGTCGAGCGCCGAGGCGGGCTCGTCCATCAGGATGACCTCCGGGTCGACGGCGATTGCCCGGGCGATACAGAGTCGCTGTTGCTGACCACCGGACAGTTCGAGGGCGCTCTCGTCGAGTTGGTCTTTGACCTCGTCCCAGAGTGCAGCACGGCGCAGTGATTGTTCGATGATGTCGTCAGTGACCTCCTTGTTCTGCACTCGGAGCCCGTAGGCGACGTTGTCGCGAATGGACTTCGGGAAGGGGTTTGGGTGCTGAAACACCATGCCGATCTTCCGTCGGAGCGCCACCGGGTCGACGTCCTCGCTGTAGAGGTTCATGCCGTCGAGCAGGATTTCGCCCTCTACGCGGGCGGTGTCGACGAGGTCGTTCATCCGGTTGAGACACCGGAGGAACGTGGACTTGCCACACCCCGAGGGCCCGATCATCGCTGTCACCTGCTGTTCGGGAATTTTCAGGCTGACGTCTTGCAGCGCCTGCTCGGAGCCATAGTAGACCTCCAGGTTTCTCGTTTCGAGAATCGTCTCCGCCTGGAACGTCGACTCTCCGGTCGACTTTTCTGTCGCTATCTCTGTCGAGATGAGCGGTTCGTCCTCTTCGGTCGCGTCGGGTTGTGTTTCAGTCATTCTGGTATTTGTTCCTGATGAGAATCGCAGTCGCGTTCATCAACAGCATCGTCACGAGCAACACGATTGCTGCTGCGGCGACGACGCCTTCCCTGTACGCTGGCTTCGCGTTGGCGGCGGCGGCGAACAACTGGAGTGGGAGTGCTGTCGCCGACCCGAGGATATCCGCCGGTGCGGTAAATCGCGTTGCGGCAACACCGATCATCACGAGTGGGGCAGTCTCCCCGATAGCACGCCCCAGTGCGAGAATCGTCCCCGTCAGGATTCCTGGCACCGCTTCCGGCAACACGACGTTGCGAACGGTCTGCCAGCGACTCGCGCCCAACCCGTACGAGCCACGGCGGAGTTCGTCGGGGACGGACCTGAGCGCCTCCTGTGTCGAGACGATGACGATGGGCAGGATGAGCAACCCAAGCGTCATACTCGCTGCGAGCACGATGTTCGTCGCGAGTCCGAACACGTTCCGGAACAGCGCCAGTCCGAGCAGTCCGTAGACGACCGACGGGACGCCGGCGAGATTCGAGATGTTGACGTCCAGCACCGTCGCGAGCCGTCCTCGCCAGCCCGTATCGGGGGCGTACTCTTCTAAGTAGATGGCTGCACCGATGCCGACCGGAAACGCGAGAAGTGCCATCAGGCCGACGATGATTATCGACCCGACGAGTTGCGGGTAGATGCCGGCGTTCTCGGGCCGGAACGTCGACCAACTTTCGAGCAACAGCGTCGGGGTGAGCCAACTTTCCAGTCCACTAACGCCCAACTGTCGTTCTACCAGCGCTCCGACCACGACGCCGCCACCGAGGACGAACGGCCCGAGCAAGCCGAGTCGCCCTTCCGTGCGGTTCGCGATGGTCTCGCCGTAGACGTATCCGACGGGTGCCACGATGCCGGAGGCCAGGACGACCCACAGTGAAGGGTCGGTCCCTTGTGCGAGTCCGGCCCCGACGGCACCGAACGCAAGCAGGAACGTCCCTCCTGCCGCGAGGAGCGCTTTGCGATTCCCGTCCCGGCGCCGTGCGTAGACGCCGAGTGTCGCAGCTACGGGCACTGTGACGATACCGACGTACATTATCCATGCGGCAGCGACCTCGATGGTTGGAACGACGATGTCGGCGGTGACCCAGGCGACGGCGAATCCGAGAATGGCCGACACCGGGATGCCGGGGCCTGTAAGATGATTCTCCCCATACACGCTGGCGTACCCGCGTACCGCGAGTGGCGGCAGGACGACGAACGCGAGGACGTACGCGAAGTCGTACGGACTCAGTGCCAGCGGGACAACGTAAACGACCAGGCTGAGAATGAGACTTCCGAACGTCACCGCGAACGCTCTCGCATTGATTGCCTTTGTGGCCTCGTCCCGGCGTGTGTAGAGTGTGTACGCGCTGAGCGGTCCGACGAGCGTGCCGAAGTAGATTAGATACCACTGTGGTTCGGCCGCCCTCGGTCCGAACGCGTCCAGCCCGATAAACACGAACAGCGCCAACAGCGAGAGGATGCCAAACGCCGTCGCGAGCAACAACACGCCGACGAAGAGCCGACCCTTGAACCGCCGCCAGCGCAGACTCCGGTCGGCTGACAGCTCAGATGGTTCGGATTCCGTCGCCATCAGTTGTATTCCTCCCTGTACCGTCGCCGCACGAGTTCCGCGAGGATGTTCATAGTCAACGTTATTGCAAACAGTGTCATCCCGAGCGCGAACATCGACTCGTACAGTGCGCCCGAACGGGTTTCGGCACCCGCAATCTGGACCATCGCGGCCGTAATCGTCTGTATCGAGTCAGTGAGATTCAGGAAGACGTTCGGGAAGTACGGCATCTTCGGCGAGGCACCGGCCGCGATGGTGACTGCCATCGTCTCGCCGATGGCCCGCGAGAGCGCGAGCACGTACGAAGAAACGATACCCGAAGTGGCTGCGGGCACGACGACCTTCGTCGAGACGTCGAACTTCGTCGACCCGAGCCCGTAGGCCGCCTCCCGGAGGCTGTCGGGGACGGAACTGATCGCGTCCTCGCTGATCGAGGAGACCATCGGGAGGATGATGAGCCCCACGACGATGCCTGCCGAGAGTGCGTTGAACGTCCGTAGCGATGGGACGACGAGGGTAAATTCCGGGAGGAGGGGGACACCCGCCGGAATCAGTCCGAGTGAAATCGGAAGCATGCCATCCAGCAGCGGCGTGATGTGGACGAGCGCGAAGTACCCGTACACGACTGTCGGGACCCCTGCCAGTATTTCCAGTGTTGGTTTCATGACCGAGCGGACGCGAGGGCTCGCATACTCACTGAGATAGATAGCGATAGCGAGCCCTGCTGGGAGTGCAATCAGCGCGGAGACAACCGTAACGACGAGCGTCCCGCTCACGAGCGGCAAGACGCCGAACGCTGCCTCACCGATGAGCGGGCTCCATTCCGTTCCGGTAAGGTACGCGACCGGCGAGATGTCCGTGAAAAACGACACTGTCCGTCCCAGCAGCGCCAGAATGATGCCAGCCGTTACGAGCAGCGTTAATCCCGCACACGCGGCCACCAGGCCTCGGTACAGTCGCTCCTTCCGAACGGCGAGCCCGTCCCGTTGGAGGTCTGTCAATTCACGTTTCGCCATTTATTCTTGAGTGGTCTTTCGATTCAGGTTTGATAAAACCAGACGATACGGTTTGACTGCGGATCGTATCAGCCCGTGTACTCTTCGAGTGTCGAAATGTTTTCTTCTTTCTGTTGTTCGGAGCTCTGGACGTAGCCGATCTCTTCGGCGATGAGGCTCTTGTCGGTCGACTTGTTGATGTAGTACCGGATGAAGTCCTGCAAGTGGTCTTTCTGTTCGAGTTTGTTGCTGTTCGCGTAGAAGAACAGCGGCCGCGCGAGGGGGTACTCGCCCGACGATGCGGCGTCTAGACTCGGTTCGGTGTAGTCGTTTCCGGACTCGGACAGGGGGACCGCCTGCGTGCCGTCGGGATTGTTGGTGTAGTACGCGAAGGGGAGATAGCCCATAGCGTACTCACTCCCCTCGACACCCGATGCGATGGTGTCGTCCTCTTCGGTACCTTCGAAGTCGCTGCGAATCCGACCCGTTTCACCCAGGATGGTTTCCGTGAAGTAGTCGAATGTCCCCGAGGTTGAGGCCGGGCCGTAGAGTTGGAACGGTTCGTCGGGCCAGTCCGAGTTGACGTCGGACCACAGCTCGGGCGGGTTGTCCGGCGTCCAGATAGCCTCGAGCTGGTCGTACGTCAGCCCGTCTATCCAGTCGTTGTTGTTGTTGACGACGATGGTCAGGGCGTCCTGTGCGATAAGGAACTCGACTGCTTCGAAGCCGTTGTCTTCACACTGTTGGGCCTCGTCTTCCGTAATCGGCCGGCTGGCGTTGTTGATATCGGAGTCCCCGGGGATGAAGACGTCGTTGAACCCGCCGGAACTGCCGTCACGGCTGATGTCGAAAGTGACCTGGTCTGGGTTTTCCAGCTCGTTCTGTTTGTACAGTTCTGCGACGGCCGTCGCGATGGGGTAGACGGTACTGCTTCCGGAGATACGGACGTTCCCCGATGGTCCGCTACTGCTGTTTCCGTCGCTTGTACAGCCAGCCAGTGCGACTGCACCTGCAGCACCGGTTCCGACGAGGAACTGCCGTCTCGATACTTTGCCGGAAGTTTCGTTAGACATCAATAGAGGCTGGTAGGGGCACTAATAAACATCCTACTATGATGTCTATATCTACTACCTATATCTATATATCAATTGGTTTGTGAACAGTTAGTACAGTCCATCCCTATTCTGAATAGTGTGGACTATATCCACCCGAAACGCTCTGATACCTGGTTTTTCTCCTGTTCCCGTTTCGGTCAACTCATCTCAGTAATTATCGGCTACCACGGCCCGGTGCGGACTGAATTCGACGTTTAGAGGGGCATTACTGGGCATACAACACTACGTACGTTATTTCGAATATAATTATATAGAAACAGGGTATTTTATTGCGGATGGGGACTGAACCGTCTGTATATGGAGACGCGCAAGGTCCAGGTGACTGGCGGTTCCACGTACACAGTATCCCTTCCGAAAGACTGGGCGACGACCAACGAGGTCAGCGCAGGAAGCGTCGTTGAATTTCACTCCGAGGAGGACCTGCTGTTGCTCGCGCCCCAGCGCGAAGAGGACCGTATCGAGGGGAGTCTCGACATCACGGGACTGGAGAGCGAGCACGAACTCACGCAGGCAGTGATGACGATGTACGTCAGCGGCTTCGACGTCATCCGGCTGGAGACCGCCCGTATCACGGCCGCCCAGCGTCGAATCATCCGCGAAGCGACGCAGGGACTCGTCGGCCTGGAAGTCATCGAGGAGACATCTGACCGGGTCGTCCTGCAGGACCTGCTCGACTCCTCGGAGCTGTCGGTCCACAACGCCATCACGCGCATGCGCCTGGTCAGCCTCACGATGCTCGAAGACGCCATCGAGGCGCTGTTGACCGACGACGACGAACTCGCCCACGACGTGAAAGAACGCGACGACGACGTGGACCGCCTCTGGTATATGGTCTCGCGCGTCTTCCGAACCATCCTCCGGAATCCGACCGCCGCCAACGAAATCGGGTTCTCCCGCGAGACGAGTTACGACTTCCAGTCCAGCGCGCGCCAGCTAGAGCGTATCGGCGACCACGCGACAAAGATTGCAGACCTCGCACTGGAGGTCGATGACATTCCCGAGAGCGTCGCCGACCCGATCAGAGCGCTCCACCAGGAGGCCAGCGTCGTCCCGGAGACGGCGATGGATGCACTGCTGGCCGAGGATTCTGACGAAGCCGTCGAACTGGCAAACAAGGCCCGCGAACAGATTCGTGATGTCGACGACGAAGTCCGCGAGGTCGACAAGGTGATTCACGAGTACGACCCACAACTCGCGCAGGTACTCGGCCTGGTCGCCGACTCGCTGTCTCGGACCGCAGACTACGGCGGCAACATCGCGGAGAGTGCGCTACAAAAGGCCGCCCCGAGTCCCTGACTCTCACTCCTCGACTGCCGTCTCGGCACCCGACTCTTCTGTCTGTTCTGCCGTCTCCTCGCTCGCTTCCCCGTTTTCGCTTACCGAGTCGCCGTAGTGGCGCGTAAGAGCCGACTCCGCGCCACGGGGAGTCTTCCTGTAGACCCGGTCACCGTCTGGCGTTCTGACGGCGAACCTGTACGTTCCGCTGTCCGGTTCGTACCACTTCTCACGGTGGGCAGTCAGTACTGCTGGCAGGTCCTCGGGGCCTGTCTCTGCCCCGTCGGCAGTCGAGTCGTGGGTCACTGTCTCGCTGGATGTTACTGTCTCGCTCGCGCTGGCCGTCTCTGGTCGCTCTGTGTCGCCAATACCGGCTTTGCCTGACGAGTGGTCGGTCTCCGCTTCGACACGCAAGCCCGTATCCGGTATCTCCGTGACTCCCGGAATGCCCCGGTTTACCCCGTCGTGTTCGCTTGCGGCCGTCGCCTCCCGCATCAGCACAGCCTGCGTATCGATGGTCTGCTCGCCGGTATCGGGACGGCGCTGGGTGTAGCTTCCGTCGCTACCCATCTCCCAGACCCGACGGTTATCAGCCAGCATCACGTCGAGGACAAATCGGAGCTGGTCACGAAGCGCGGGGTCCTCGACGGGTGTGACCGCCTCGACGCGCTTGTCGAGGTTGCGCGTCATCCAGTCTGCAGAGCCGATGTAGTACTCCGGGTCGCCCCCGTTCTCGAAGTAGAAGATACGCGAGTGTTCGAGAAATCGGCCGACGATACTGTAGACGTCGACCGTTTCGCTGATACCGTCGATTCCGGGCCGGAGCCGACAGATGTCCCGCACGAAGAGGTCGATGTCAACGCCCGCCTGCGAGGCTTCGTAGAGCAGACGGACGATGTCGGGGTCCTCCAGTCCGTTGACCTTCACGACGATGCGTGCGGGCTTGCCGGCCCGCGCGTGGGCCGTCTCGCGGCGGATAAAGTGACGAAAGCGCTCGCGCATCGTCACCGGGGCGATGAGGAGTTTCCTGAACTCCTCGTCGAGTGCCGGGCCAGTAAACGAGTTGAACACCTTGAGCAGGTCCCGGCCAATGTCGGGGTCGCTGCTCAACAGTCCGAGGTCGACGTAGCCTTTCGCCGTCTTCGAGTGGTAGTTCCCGGTTCCGACGTGGGAGTAAGTCTTGACCCCGTCCGGCTCTTCGCGGACCACCAGGGCCGTCTTCGTGTGGGTCTTCAGTCCGACCGTTCCGTAAGCGACGTGGATGCCCTGTTCTTCCAGGGTCCGGACCCACTCTAGATTGTTCTGTTCGTCGAACCGGGCTTTCAGTTCGACCATCACCGCCACCTGTTTGCCGTTATCGGCAGCGTCGATGAGCGACTGAATGACCTGTGAGTCACTGGCTGTCCGGTAGATTGCGGCCTTGATTGCTAAAACGTCCGGGTCGTGTGCCGCCTCCTCGAGAAAGCGCTGGACCGTCCCAGTAAAGGAGTGATACGGGTGGTGCAGGAGGATGTCGCCCCGGTTTATCTCCTGGAAGACGCTGTGCTCGCTGTCGGGACTCGGGGCGATGGACCCGTCGTACTGCCCGCCAGTGTCGAGTCGCGGGTGTGCGACTGGCGTCCACGAATCGACCTTGAGGTCCGGGCGGTCCAGGTCGGTCAACACCTCGAAGTCTTCGAGGTCGAGTGGCGGGCGCACCTCGAACACTTCCCGCCCGTCGAGGTCCAGTTGCTCGACGAGCGTCTGTCGGATGCGGTCTGGCGCATCCTGCTCTAACTCCAGGCGGACCACTGTCCCGAACCGACGCTGTTCGATGACCTCCTCTATCATGTCGATGAGGTCTTCGGCGACCTCCTCGTTGCGCCGGACCTCGGCGTTTCGCGTCAGCCGAAAGAGTGCTGTCCCGACGATATCGACACTCGGAAACAGCAGGTCCAGATTCGACCTGACCACGTCCTCGATGAGGACGTACCGGTCCTCGTCGGTGTCGTCGTCGACGGGGACGAGACGGGGGCGGTTGGGCGGAATCTTCACCCTGGTGAACGTCGGTTCCTCGCTGCTGTGGTGCTGGGTGAGGACGCCGAGCGAGAGGCTCAGGTTCGAAATAAAGGGGAACGGGTGTGCCGGGTCGAACGAGAGCGGGGTCAGCGTCGGCAGGACGTTCTCCTCGAAGTACGTCCGCATCTGTTCGCGCTCAGCGGCGGTCAAGTCGTCGTACTCGAGGATGTGAATCCCTTCGTCGGCAAGTGCCGGACGAATCGTCTCGTGATAGCACTCGATTTGCTGCTCGAACATCGGCCTGGCCTCGTCGAGGACGTCTTCCCACTGCTCGCGGGGCGTGCGCCCGTCGACAGTTCGTTCGGTGACGCCCGCGGAAATCTGCTGTTTGAGTCCACCGACCCGTTTCATGATGAACTCGTCCATGTTCCGGGTGAAGATGGCGAGAAAGCGCACCCGCTCGAGCAGGGGCGTTCGCTCGTCCAGTGCCTCGTGGAGCACGCGTTGCTGGAAGGCGAGTTCGCTCAACTCTCGGTTTAGATACAGCGACGGGTCTGTCAGGTCGGTGTCGGCGTCCGGCATCGTCATTCGGTGAGTGGCGCTGCTGGCCGCGGGTCGACAATCGAGTCCGAACTGCGCTCTTTGTAGGTCTCGGCTGGGTCGACTGAGACGAACTCGTCGTCGTTCCAGTCGTATGCCGTCAGTTGCCCGCCGTAGACACACCCGGTGTCGAGACCGACGGCAGCGGGCGTGGCAAACGCCTCCGAGAGGACGGTGTGGCCGAAGAAGACCCGAGGTGTCTCCGTGCGGTTTTCGAACCAGTAGGGACGGTCGTAGCCGCCGCCGGTCAACGACCGCATCTCGAGGATGTCCTCCGGGTCGTGGTCGGTGAGAGGCTCTCTGTGGTCGAGTCCACCGTGGACCACAAGCGCGTCGTCGAAGGAGATGGCGAGTGGGAGCGTCTCGATGTACGCGAGGTCGTCCTCGTCGAGCGCCGGGTCGGATTTGCTGCCGTCGAGGAGTCCCTGTTCGTTGTTCCCGCGGACCGAGCGGATGTTGTCCCGCTCGCGGACCAGCGAGAGGACGCCCTTGCTGTCAGGTCCCTTCCGAATGAGGTCGCCGACACAGACCACCAGGTCGTCTGCACTGACACCGAGCTCGGAAAGCAAGCGTTCGAACGTCTCGAGACAGCCGTGCACGTCGCCGACGACGTACAGGTTCTCCCAGTTTTCGGGGTCGACGCGGTGGTGATGCGGTACGATTGACTCGGCAAGCTCGAAGGGTGTGTCACCCTCCTGTCGTCGATGTTGTCCCATCTACGAACTGGCACACTGTGGGGACTGTATAGGGTTTATATGAGTGGTTGGGTCCGTTATAGAGCGGTATGTATCCCTCTCCACCAGCCCCTGACAAGCCGAGACATTGGGCCAGTACTGAGTGACCCCTTCGTCGGTCCACGGCCGAGTCGTCGGTGCCCTGGCAGTTCGAGGCCACTTTGGACTCACTGCCCGTCGGACTCTTCGGCGTCCGGAAAGTCGGCTCCCTGGCCAAGGCACAGCGGAGCGACGAAGCGCTCGCAGAAAACGGATTACTCCTCGACGAGGACTGCGTTGACCTGTCCGTCCTGTCCCGGACGCGAGGTCACGCGAGCGCGGCCCTCGCTGGTCTCGAGGACGGCGCCTTTGGTGATGATGTTTCGGCGTGCGTAGTTGGGATTCGAAGGGTTCTCGGCGACGTTTTCGATGTCAGCGGCGACGGTCTCGCCGTCGATGGCGATACTCGCCGTGTCGGTCGTGATGGCGCGGGTCTTGTCGGTGTTGCCGCGGGTGTCGACGGTCTTGAACTTCGGCTCGCCGACCTGTGTCTCGGTGAACTCGGAGCCGAGCTGGTGTTTCTTCTTATTACTCGCCGGGCGTCGTCGGCCGCCAGTCCGCTTGCGCGTGGACGGTCCCTGGTACTTCATACCCGTCGAAAGTATCAGCGGCCACTTGAACCTCTCGATGCTCGTCGGCGCGGGACGACAGATTTAGGAGTCGCCCGCGCGCTGTCACCGACGATGAGTCTCCGCCGGGCAGTCGCTGCGCCATTCCGCCAGCGCGGCGTCGACCGCATGAACGAAAGCGAGTTCGTCGTCGCGCTCTCGCTGGACCGCGACTGGTTCTCTCCGGACCAGGCAAAGCGGCTGGTCGATGTCGCGACTGGCGAGGGACTGCTCGACCGGGACGGCGACGACATCGTCGCCACGTTCGAGGTGGGGACCGTCGACGTCCCAGACGATTTCGTCCCCGACGAGTCGGTCATCCAGGAGCGGTCTGTCTTCGAGCAGGTCCTCGAATCGGTCGTCGACACCGGCGTCGAAAAACAGGACGCGGTCGCAGACATCAACCGGCTGCAGTCGGAACTGGCAATCACTATCGAGGCCGCGGCAGTACTGTACGCCCGCCGGCAGGGCGTCGACGTGGCCGGACTCGCCGCCAACGCACGGAGTGAACTCTGATGGTCGACGACTCGATTACCGACCCGAAACGCGTCGCACAGCTGCTGGCGTCGGAACTGACCGGGCTCGAGACGCCGCCACTGGACCGCGTGACGGTCGCCGACGCAGACGAGTCGGCCACGCCGAGTCCCGATGGCACCGTCGCCTACGCCATCGCCGCCGACGAGCGCATCGTCGGCCGCGTCCTGCTGTATCCCGACAGCGCCGTCGTGGCACTCGACAACATCTCGGCCCCAACGGCCGGAACCGCGACCGGGACCGACCACCTCTCTGTCGAGACCAGCGAGAACGAAGTCCGACTCTCACTCTGTTCGGGTGTCGCCGTCAAGCGAGCCGTCGACATCCTCCGAGACACACTCTGAACGCGGTCAGAAGCACTGACCCACTAGTCAGCGCCAGCCGGCCTGCTGGCTCAGGAACGCCCTGAGGTCGTCGGCCAACTGGTCGCGGTCGATGTAGCCGTCCGCCTCGGGCGCGCGCTCGAATCTGTCTCCCAGGACCTGCACGGCGACCATCCCGGCGTCTTTCGCCCCTCGGATGTCGGCGTCGGGGTTGTCGCCGACGTACACCGCCGCGCCCGCTGCGACGCCGAGTTCGCCGAGGACCGCTTCGAACGCTCGGCCGTCCGGTTTGCCGGCGGCCAACGACCCCGTGACGACGACGCTGTCGAAGAGGTCCGTCCACCCCAGCGTCTCCAGTTTCCCCTGTTGTGCTTGGACAGGACCGTCGGTCAACAGCCCGACCCGGTACTGCGTGCGGAGTTCCTCGACGAGTTCCGGAACGCCGTCGACAGGGACCAGCGCATCGTTGATACCCTCCCGGTACGCCCTGGCGGCTTCGGCCGGGTCGCCTGTCGACAGTAGCCCCTCGAAAATCGGCGTTCGCGTCTCCGTGGCACGGTTTTTCTGATGCTCGGTCAGATACTCCGACCGGTCGATGTCCCGTCCCCCGGCGGCGGCCGTGGCTTCGTCGAGGAGCGTCTGTCGGTCGCGGTCGGGGACCGCCAGTGTGTAATCGAGGTCGAAGACGACCGCAGCCAGTGACATTGACAGGGGATACGCAAGCGACGGATTAGAGGCTGTCGACGTGCCGACAGCGCAATGCGCTTTGTGTCCGCCGCCGACACCCGAAACGGCTAGCCTGGGGACGAACACGGCAGTTTTATTCGCCAGTCGCGCCGACGCCTTTCTATGTTCTTCGACCGCCTGCGCGACCGCATCGAGGCCGTCGACAGCGTCGTCTCCGTCGGGCTGGACCCCGACCCCGACCGCCTGCCGGATGCCGTCGTCGACGCCGACCTGCCACGCTGGGCGTTCAACCGGCGCATCATCGACGCCACCCACGAACACGCGGCCTGTTACAAACCCAACGCCGCCTTCTACGAGGACAGCGACGGCTGGCGTGCGCTTCGCGAGACCATCGCCTACGCCCACGGGAAGGACGTGCCGGTCCTCCTCGATGCCAAACGGGGCGACATCGGCAATACGGCCCGCCAGTACGCGAAGGTGCTCGACGACGACCACGGCCCGGCCGCCGACGCCATCACGGTCAACCCGTACCTCGGGCGAGATTCGCTCGACCCGTTCCTCTCGCAGGCCGAAAAGGGCGTGTTCGTCCTCTGTCGAACCTCCAACTCTGGAGGTGCCGACCTCCAGGACCTCGAACTCGACACCGGTGAACCACTCTACGAGCGGGTCGCGGCGCTGGCCGACCTGTGGAACGAACACGGGAACGTCGGCCTCGTGGTCGGTGCGACGGCACCGGAGGAACTCGAAGAAGTCCGCGAGGTCGTCCCGGAGATTCCGTTCCTCGTCCCGGGCGTCGGGGCACAGGGCGGCGACGCCGAAGCCGCCGTCGAGTACGGACTCGCCGAGACAGCACCCGGAACGACGCCGGTCGGCCTCGTCAACTCCTCGCGGGGGATAATCTTCGCCGGAGAAGACGCCGAAATCCGGGGCGATGAGGACGCGTACTTCGACGCCGCGGGCGCATCCGCGAAGCGACTGAAACAGCGGCTGAACGAACACCGATAAATAACGATTACGGTGGGTAGCGCGTCGTTTGACCTATCTCAGGGTTATACGACGGTGGCTCGTGTACCCTGCAGCTACAGATGGCCTCTCCCACCTTCGCCGACACCGACCGGTCGACGTCGTCGCCCGTTTTCGGTGTCGTGACCGACGCACAGACGTACAAGAACGTCCTCTACCTGTTTTTGCGCTTTCCGCTCGGCGTCACGTATTTCACGCTCCTGGTGACCGGATTCGCTCTCGGTATCGGGCTGGCGGTGATTCTCGTCGGCTTGCTCGTCTTCCCGCTGGTTCTCGTCGGTGCGAGATACGTCGGCGCCTTCGAGGCACTCCTCGTCAATCGCCTGCTCGGGTTTGACATCGACTACGAACTCCCCGACCCGAACGCGGAACCGCTTACTGACTACCTGAAAGGTGTGCTGACCGACGCACGGACCTATCTCATTGTCGTCTATCTGCTGGCGACGTTCCCGGTCGGTATCTTCCTGTTTATGCTACTGACTCTCGCAGTCTCACTCCCGGTGGCCTCGATACTTGCGCCGGTCCTCTACTGGCTGCCGTTCGCGCAGTACGAAATCCGGACTGTCGGTGATGCCGGGACGATTGTCGTCGACACGTTCCCGGAGGCACTCACTCTCAGCGTGGTTGGCTTCGCTCTCGCGCTCGTCTCGCTGCACCTCTGTAACGTACTCGCCTGGGGTCATGGACGAGCGACTGCCGCGATTCTCACTCAGAACTGATAGGTATCGACGCCGTCGGGCATGTCCTCGCTGTTTGGAATGTTTTCGCGGTCGTCCTCGCCCACATCAGCAGCACACTCGATACACAGCCCCAGTTCCTCGTCGTAGTGGCGACTGCAGACGAGTTTCCCACAGCGGTCACAGGCCGCCTCTACGTCTGCTGTGGCACAGATTTCACAGGGACTCGAGACGCTCATGCCTGAGAGTAACACGCCCGTGGGTTTGAACCCTCTGGCGGGGTCGCCAGCGAGAGGCTTACAGTCGTGCCGCCCTAATATCAGGTCGTGCAGCAGCGTCTGGTCAGCGGTCTGGCAGCGGCGTTCGCCTTGATGACGGCCATCCTCGGTCTCGCCGGCCTCGTCTACAGCCCGGCACTTCTGATTCTCGCACTCGTTTTCGGTGTGGTCACGTATCTGCTGTACTACCAGGCGAGCGGACGGATGCTCGACCGTATCTATCGCGGCGTCGAACGCAAAGCGGCGACCGGGAGCGCCGACCGCAACCGCGGCGGATTCGGAGCCGGGCCCCGCGAGGAGTGGACGCCGCCGCGACAGGAACAGCGCCAGCGTGCGCGCCGCCAGCAGTCCCGCCGTGAACGGGTCCGGCAGGCGCGCCAGCGACGTCGTGCCGGGGGTGGACAGCGCCGCCAACGGACCAACGCGGTCCAGCAACAGTCCGGCCCGACCATCCCCGAGGCGGCCCAGATTCTCGATGTTGACCCCGGCGCAGACGAGAGTACAGTCAAGCGAGCCTACCGGGACCGCATCAAGGACGTCCACCCCGACGCTTCCGATGGCGACGAAGAGGAGTTCAAGCGCGTCCAGGCCGCCTACGAACGGCTGACCGACTGAAACGCAAGCGGGAAGTCCGGCAGGTCCGACACCGACAGTATGGACACACCGTCGGTTCCCGACGACGCACCGCCGCTTGCCGTCGACATCGACGGGACGCTCACCGACGACCAGCGCGCCCTCGACCCGCGAGTCATCCCCGTGCTTCGAGCCTGGCCCGCGCCCGTTGTCGTCGCCACTGGCAAGTCGATGCCGTATCCCGTTGCACTCTGTGAGTTCCTGGCCATCGACCAGCTCGTCGTGGCGGAGAACGGCGGCGTCGTCGTCGCGGGTCGTGATACCGTCCGCATCGAGGGTGACCGGGAGGGGGCGAACGCTGTCGCTGCTGCCTACCGCGATGCCGGTTACGGCCTCGGGTGGGGCGAAGCGGACCTGGTCAACCGCTGGCGCGAGACGGAACTGGCCGTGGCCCGCGAGATGCCCCTGGAGCCGCTAGTAGAAATTGCGAGCGAACACGGACTCGACGTCGTCGACACCGGCTACGCGTACCACGTCAAATCGCCGTCGGTGGACAAGGGGAGCGGGCTGGACGTCGTCGCCGCGGAGCTGAACCTGCGCTCCGAGGCGTTCCTGGCCGTCGGCGATTCGGAGAACGACGTCCCGACCTTCGAGGTGGCCGGTCGCTCGGTCGCTGTCGCGAACGCGGACGACCTCGCCCTCGCTGCTGCCGACCACGTTACGGCTGCGAGTTTTGCCGATGGATTTCTCGAAGCAGTCGAGCGGTTCGCCGCGCCGTAGCCTGCTACGAAGTCTCCGCGCTCACTTCGGTCGGCAGTATTGTGACAACAGTTCTCACTGGTGGCCGAACCCACTCATCAGCGGCGAATCGGCCGCGAGAACCCCACAGACCCGGGGAAAACTTATTGCTGGGGGACCGCAAGCCCTCCCCATGAGCCCCGACCGGGCCGTCCTTCGCCGCGCGCTCGACCGCGGCGAAAAAGAGGGCGGCAGCGTCGAGTTCAAAGAGCGGCTCACGAAAGACCTGCACCTCGCAGAGGGCCGGCGAGAGAGTCTCGCCGCCCAGTTGCGCCACCGCGTCCTCTCGGGCGACGGCGAGGCCACCTACGTCGTCGGCGTCACCGACGATGGCGGCATCGCCGGTATCGTCCCCGAAGACTTCTCCGAGTCGATGGACGTCCTCTCCCTGCTTGCAGAGGAGGCTGGCGCACACATCGACGAGGTCCAGACGTGGGGCGTCGACGAGGAGGGCCACGCCGACACCGACGACGACGGCTCTGCCGGCGGATTAGTCGGCGTCGCCACTATCACCGAAGGGACCGTAATGACTGACGACGCCCACATCGTCGTCGGGACAGCAGGCCACGTCGACCACGGCAAGTCGACGCTCGTCGGGTCGCTCGTGACCGGGGAAGCCGACGACGGCCAGGGGGGCACGCGGAGCTTTCTGGACGTCCAGCCCCACGAAATCGAGCGCGGGCTGTCCGCGGACCTCTCCTACGGCGTCTACGGCTTCGACGAGGACGGCCCCGTTCGGATGGACAACCCACACCGGAAGGGCGACCGCGCTCGCATCGTCGAGGAAGCGGATCGGCTCGTCTCCTTCGTCGATACGGTCGGCCACGAGCCGTGGCTCCGCACGACGATTCGCGGGCTGGTCGGGCAGAAACTCGACTACGGACTCCTGACCGTTGCCGCCGACGACGGCCCGACAAAGACGACACGCGAACATCTCGGCATCCTGCTTGCGACGGACCTGCCGACGCTCGTCGCGATTACCAAAGCCGACATCGTCGACGAGGAGCGCCTGCTGGAAGTCGAACGGGAGGTCGAGCGCCTGCTCCGGGATGCCGAGAAGACGCCGCTGCGGGTCGAACGCCACGGCGTCGAGGCGGCCATCGACGAGATTTCAGAGACTGTGGTCCCAATCCTGACGACGAGTGCCGTCACGACGGAGGGGCTCGATACACTCGACGAACTGTTCGAGCGCCTGCCGAAGACCGCCGGCACCGCAGACCACGGCCAGTTCCGGATGTACGTCGACCGGAGCTACAACGTCACCGGTGTCGGCGCCGTCGCCTCCGGGACCATCCAGTCGGGCGAGGTCGAAGCGGGCGACGAACTCCTGCTCGGGCCGATGGCAGACGGTGGGTTCCGTGAGGTAGAGGCCCGCTCTATCGAGATGCACTACCACCGCGTCGACGAGGCCAGCGCCGGCCGTATCGTCGGCATCGCGCTGAAAGGCGTCAACGAGGCCGACATCGAACGCGGGATGGTTCTGCTACCGCGGGACGCAGACCCCGACCCCGTCAGGGAGTTCGAAGCCGAGGTGATGGTGTTGAACCATCCCACCCGCATCGGCGACGGCTACGAACCGGTCGTCCATCTCGAAACGGCAAGCGAGGCCGCGGCGTTTTACCCCGAAGGAGGCCAACTCCTGCCCGGCGACTCCGGGAAGGCCCGCGTCCAGTTCAAGTTCCGGCCGTATCTCGTCGAAGAGGGCCAGCGATTCGTCTTCCGCGAGGGTAGTTCGAAAGGCGTCGGAACTGTGACCGACGTAACCGGTGTAGAGTAATTCTGCGTTACTTCCAGAGGCGGCGCAACTCACCGACCGTCGAGAGCGTGTAATCCGGCTTCGGGTCGGCCCCGGCGGGGTCGGTATCGCCGTGGACCCACGCAGTCTGAACTCCCGCGCGCTGCCCGCCGGCGACGTCCGATGCCAGTGAGTTCCCGACGTGGAGTGTTCGCTCGGGAGTCACGTCGAGGTGGTCGAGTGCGGCGTGGAACGGGTCCGGGTCGGGTTTCGGCGCCGTGTCGTAGCCGGCGTGGACGACTGTCTGGAAGTAGTCGGCAATTCCCAGCGTGTCGAGTTTGGCCGCCTGCATCTCCGGCGCCCCGTTGGTCACGGCGGCGACTGCAACGTCACCGTCGACCATCGCCAGCGTCTCGCGAGCGCCGGGGCAGAACTGCACGTTCGTGTGGTCGCGCTCGGACTCGTAGGCTCGTGCGACGGCCCGCCCGACGGCAGGGTCGTGTCCGCGTTCGGCGGCGAACGTGGCGAAACACCGTTTCCGGAGGTCGTTCATGTCCTCACTAGCTGCGGTAAACTCCCGATAGCGGTCGACGTACTCATCGACAGTAAAGAAGGGCTCGACACCGACCTGTTCGAACGCCAGCGGGAGTATCTCCCCGCCGCTCCGGCGATACGAACAGAGCGTGTCGTCGATGTCGAACAGGACGGCGTCTACGGACGACTGCATCATCTCGCCGTAGGTATCGAGCGTGCAAAAGGTCGCCGCTTAGGCGCGTTCGTACCCGTTGTCGCCGCGCGTGACCAGTCCGAACGCCTCGCTCCACGCGAGTCGCAATCTAACTTTGTCCGTCCATTCGCTTTCCCAGTCGGCGTACCGATTGCGTTCCCAGCGTGGCACAAGGTTCCGGACCGACTCGAACGCTGCACTGTCGTCGAGCGGCGTCTCGGCATCGTCGAGGGCACCCAGCACTTCCTCGACGCCGAAGACGTTCTCCCGGAAGTTCTCGACGAGTCGGTCGGGTTCTGGCGGGTTCCGGACGCGGTGATAGCCCCGTTCGGTCTCTGCGACCAGTCCGAGCGCCGTCGCGAAGGTGAGCCACTCCCGGGCCTCGTCACGGGAGGGGACGGTCGTCCGGTCGCGGATACGCGTACAGCAGTCTTCGACGCTTCCCGGGACCAGCGGGAGCGCCTCGTGGACGTCGGTCAACAGCGCGCGGTCGGCCGGTGCGGGAACGACCTTGTATCGCATCTCAGTAGAAGCTCTCGGCGAGGATGTCCTCGTGTGTCTCGCCGACGACGTGGGTGTCGCCGCCGACGACGTCGACGGTCACCTGCGCGGGCGCAAAGAGGTCGACCGGCAACTCGTCGAAGTCCCAGTCGACATCCTCGAAGATGTCAGCGAACGGGCGGCCGTACTCGTCGCCGGCCGTCGAGACGAGTTCGTCAAAGCGGTCGAACGGCTCGTCGACGGTCAACGAGACTTGGCCGCCGTAGGCCAGCGCGTCGTTGGTCCGGGCCATCGCCGTCTCCTCGTCGCCTGCGACAGGCGCGACAGGCGCGGAGCTGCTCGCAGAGAGGATTTCCGCGGGGTCGTAGCCCAGTTCCGAGAGCCGGAACGTGGCGAGTTCGGCCGCGCGTGCGCCGGCGACGACACTGCCGGTGATCGAAGCCGTCGAAAATGTGGGCAGGAAGACGCCGCTTTCGGGGACGCCAGCGCGTTCCGCGACGGCCGCGGCAACGTCCTCGTCGGGGAGCGTGTCGCTCTCGACGGCGAGGACAGCAAAGTCGAAGTCGTCGCGATAGCCCACACGCGTGAAGATGTCCTCCTCGGCGACGAGCGCGCGAGCGGGACCGCTTCCGAGCCCTTCGAAGTCGTCGACGCTGAGTTCCCAGCCCGCCTTGCCGGCACAGAGCAGGGCCAGCGCGGGGTGGTCCGTCGAGAGTTCGACGTGCGGTGTCGGTGCGCCACCGACGGTATCCATTCGTGTCTGGACCGTCGCCAGTCCGGCCGTCTGGATTTCGGCCAGCAGGAGGCCGGCCTCGACGGCGCCCGGTACGTCGACACCGAAGTCCAGAACCGCGGCGTCGCCTTCCAGTCCGTAGACGTCGATAGTGAGTTCGTCAGCGAAGTCGATGGCCTCGTCGACGAGCTCCGTCGCCATTCGATTGAGACTTTCCATACCTCGCTTTTCGCTCACTCTCACTTAAGAACTCGCGGGTCTCGACTCCTGTGCCCTACTCGGGGCCACCGCTGGCCTCGCGGCCCAGGTGCTCCTCGACTGACTCGACTTTCTCTTCCATCGGGGCGTCGGTCGCGCGCTTGTCGTCGACTTTCAGAAAGGTGACGACGCGGTCGCTGTCGACCGCCTCGTGTGCCCCCTGCGCGGCTGCAAAGAGCGTCGCCGCGTCCCCGGCTTCGAGCATGGTTCCCATCGCGGTCGTCTCGTAGCGGACGTCGAACTCCTCCAGCGCGTCGACGGCCTTCGCTATCTCCGGTGCCATGCTTCCCTCGACTGTCGGCGAGACGGTCAGAAAGCCACTCGCTGTCATGGGTGGTGGTAGGGCGCGCCCGCCCCTAACTGTCGTGGTCGACCAGCGCGGACGACGATGACAATCGACTCCTCGATGTGCTATGTGTGCCGTGCTGTCACAGGTCGGGCAAAGGGATAGTCTATCCCAATCTGACCGCTTAGACGGCAGGACGGCACGTATGCGTCCATTCGGCAACTCTCGGGGACGGTTCTCTCTTCGTCACTCTGCCGTCCCGAGATTCGGAACGTTTTTATCTCCCATCCCTCCAACAACGTAGTGCAACGGACGCTCGCGGTGAGCAACCGAGCGCTGGTGGTGTAGTGGTATCACAGGACCCTGCCACGGTCCTAACCCGAGTTCAAATCTCGGCCAGCGCACTTCTCTAACTTTCGCGACGTAGAGTGTCATCTCCCTGTTCTCCTCGTTTCGACGGCTGAAACGAGAGCAGACTACGATGTAGCAAGCACCGCTCGTCCAGCGGCTTGCGAACCCGCTACTGCTCAGTGTCGAGTGGTATCTCCAAGAAGTGCCGGGCAGGACTCCGAATGGATGAGGGGAGAGAGTCTGTGAGGGGCACAGGCTTGAGGGGGGTGTCCATTCGGTGTACGAGTCCAGTTGCCCGTGTGCACTCCAACTCTGCCGCACTTGCGCGGCAGGTCAGCCATTATGGCCTTAGTTGAAAACTCTTGCCAAAAAATACCGCTTGATGACGTGATTTCTGCCCCTTTTCTCGCAAGTCACGCCATCTTACAGCACACAGCGTGTGTCGACTCCGCGACAAGCGACGAAACATGCATGCGGTCACGGAGAATATCGCCGCCCGAACCGATTCGACTGTCCCGAACTGGGGGTTGCGGACTGCGATCAGTCGCATAGGCTGACACACTGGCAGCCACACAGTTCAGTCCCGAACTGAAAATGGACTCACTATGCAGGAAAACTGGTGTTGTCGGTGGTCGGACGTGGCTGTCGGCGGGTCGGTCAGTCGTCCTGGTATTCTTTCTGGAAGCCACGGAACTCGGTCAGGTGGGCTTCCTCTTCGGCGAGGATGGTCACAGCGAGGTCTTCGGTGACGGGGTCGTTGGCTTCCTTGGCAGCGTCGATGAGGTCACGATACGTTGCGATGGCGTCCTCTTCAGCATCGAGAACGCCGTTGATGACCGCGAGGACGTCCGTGGAATCCTCTGGTGGCTGCAGCGAGTCCTGCCGGGCGGTAAACTCGGACGACCCTGGCGGGCGCGCGTCGAGTTGTTTGAGCCGCTGGCCCAACTGTTCGGCGTGTGCCAGCTCTTCCTGGATGTCCTGCTTGAGACTCTCTTTGATTTCTTCGGCCCGCACGCCGTCGAGGACGATTGCGTTCGTCTGGTAATTCATCACGGTCTCGATTTCGTCGCTGTACGCCTTCCGGAGGATTTCGATGACGCGGTCTGTAGACATGACATCGGCCCTTCGTGTCCCGGGTGCAAGTGTGTTCTGCCGACTGGGTTCGGTCCCGACACTGGACCACGAGACCGCGAGACAGGGTTTCGGAGCCTATCTGGTCCGTGTGAACGCGTCTCAGCGCGCGCGTGAAGCGCGTACTTTTTAAGGTAGGGATGGGGAGTAATCGGCACAGTCTAGTGGCGCGACGTGGAAGCGTTACGGCATGACTGTCAGCGTACTCGTGCCGTCGTCTCTCATCCGGGAAGCCGAGGACAAACGCGAGGCAACTCGCAAAATCGGCTACGTGGCCCGCGCGGCCACCGTCTTCCGGGTCGACCGACTCACGGTCTATCCGGACCCAGACGGGACCCGGAGATGGGACGAGGGGTTCGTCGAAACCGTACTCCGGTACGCCGCGACGCCCCCATACCTCCGAAAGGAGGTCTGGGATAAGCGGGACGAACTAGAGTTCGCGGGCGTCTTGCCGCCGCTCCGCGTGCGTTCACAGACCGGCTCCGGATCCGAGGGTTCGGGGTCGTTAAGACAGGGAATCGTGACCGAGGTCGGAACTGATGGTCGCGTTCGGGTCAATTGCGGACTGCAACACCCGGTCTCACTGCCCGTCCCCGATGATATGGGGGTCGAGCAGGGGGAGCGCGTCTCCGTCAGAGTCTCTTCGAGAGAGCCGGTCCGCGCGAAGCTCGTCGCCGAATCCCCACCGGGATTCGCCGTCGACACCGCGGACCTCGATTCGGCGCTCGCACGCGACGATTCGGGACTGGCCGTCGCCGCTTCGCGGTACGGCGAGACACTCGACGTCGCACGTCTGGACCAGTTGGTCGAGACGATAGCTGCGAGCGGTCGGCCGGAACTGACCGTCGCCTTCGGCGCGCCAGAGCGGGGCCTTCCCGCCATCCTGGGCGTCGACGCCGACCGTATCGGAGAGGCCAGTGAGACTGGTCGATTCGACCTCTGGCTGAATACGGTTCCGAATCAAGGCAGCGAGGTGGTGCGAACCGAAGAAGCAATCGTCGCCACGCTCGCCTGCCTCACCCTCACGGAGTGAACAATGCCACAATCAAGCAGACCACGAAAAGGTTCGCTGGGCTTCGGCCCGCGGAGCCGCGCGTCTTCCGAGACGCCGCGGTTCAATAGCTGGCCCGACGACGACGGCCAGCCGGGGCTACAGGGCTTTGCCGGCTACAAGGCTGGCATGAGCCACGTCGTGATGATCAACGACGAGCCAAACTCCGCACGCGAGGGGATGGAGGAGACTGTCCCGGTGACAGTCCTCGAAACTCCCCCGATGCGGGTCGTAGCACTGCGAGCTTACGAAGACACGCCGTACGGCAAGCGTCCACTGACGGACGTCTGGACCGACGAGTTCCTCCCGGAACTCGACCGCGCTCTGGACGTTCCCGAGGACCACGACGCCGCGGCAACAGAGGAACAGGTACGAGACGCACTCGAGTCGGGCGACCTGGCGGACGTTCGTGCGGTCACGCACACCGTCCCCGGCGAACTCGGCGGCGTCCCGAAGAAGAAACCCGATGTCATGGAGAATCGCATCGGGGGCGGCTCTCTTGCTGACCGCGTCGAATTCGGACTCGACTTGCTCGATGAAGGCACAGTCGACGTGACCGACGTGTTCCGCGCCGGCGAGTACGCCGACGTGGCCGCCGTCACCAAGGGCAAAGGGACACAGGGTCCCGTCAAGCGCTGGGGCGTCCAAAAGCGGAAGGGCAAACACGCACGTCAGGGTTGGCGACGCCGTATCGGCAACCTCGGCCCGTGGAACCCGAGCCGCGTTCGCTCGACGGTCCCACAGCAGGGACAGATGGGCTACCATCAGCGAACCGAACTCAACAAGCGCCTCATCGACCTCGACGAGGAGGGAGCCGCCGTCGACGGTGGCTTCGTCAACTACGGCGAGGTCGACGGCTCGTTCGCGCTGGTCAAGGGCTCGGTGCCCGGACCGGAGCAGCGCCTCGTGCGCATGCGCCCGGCAGTGCGTCCGAACGACCAACCGCGCCTCGACCCCGAGGTGCGCTACGTCTCCGAGGAGTCGAATCAGGGATAAACTATGCAGGCAACAGTACACGACCTGAACGGCGACGACGCTGGGGAAGTCCAACTCCCCGAGGTCTTCGAGACCACGTACCGACCGGACCTCATCCGGAAGGCCGTCACCGCCGCGCAGGCAAACCGCAAGCAGGACTACGGTTCCGACGATTACGCCGGGCTGCGAACGCCCGCCGAGTCGTTCGGAAGCGGTCGTGGGCAGGCCCACGTACCGCGTGAGAACGGCCAGGGCGCTCGCGTCCCCCAGACCGTTGGGGGCCGCCGCGCACACCCGCCGAAAGAAGAGAAGGACCGCTCGCTGTCTATCAACGACAAAGAGCGAAAACTCGCCGTCCGCTCGGCCATCGCGGCCACGACGGACGTCGAGGTCGTCGAAGAGCGCGGTCACGACTTCGGTGACGTGGAGCTTCCGCTGGTCGTCTCTGACGACTTCGAGGAGGTCCACAAGACCCAGGAGGTCGTCGACGTGCTCGAAGCACTCGACATCTACGCCGACATCGAGCGCGCAGACGAGACCAAGATTCGGGCCGGCCGTGGCTCCTCCCGGGGCCGCAAGTACCGCCGCCCGACCTCGGTTCTCTTTGTCACCAGCGAGGAGCCGTCGCGTGGCGCACGCAATCTCGCGGGCGCAGACGTGGCGACTGCCGGTGAGGTCAACGCAGAGGACCTCGCACCCGGTGGCGAGGGCGGTCGACTGACCGTCTGGACCGAGAGCGCACTCGAGGAGGTGGCTGACCGATGACTGTCATCGAACATCCACACGTCACCGAGAAGGCCGTCGACAAGATGGACTTCGAGAACAAGATGCAGTTCATCGTCGACATCGACGCCAACAAAGGCGAGATTGCCGAGGACATCGCTGCCCAGTACGACGTCACCGTCGAGAACGTGACCACGATGGTCACGCCACAGGGCAAGAAGAAGGCAACTGTGCTCCTCTCGGAGGACGACGACGCACAGGAAATCGCCAGCCGCATCGGGGTGTTCTAAGATGGGACGACGAATTCAGGGACAACGACGCGGACGCGGGACGCCCACGTTCCGGGCCCCCTCGCACCGCTACAAATCGGACCTGCAGCATCGCAACGTCGAAGACGGCGACGTCGTCTCCGGGACGGTCGTCGACATCGAACACGACCCGGCACGGAGCGCACCCGTCGCCGCAGTCGAGTTCGAGGACGGCGACCACCGCCTCGTGCTCGCGCCGGAAGGCGTGGGCGTGGGCGACCGGATTCAGGTCGGCGTCTCCTCGGCTATCGAGCCGGGCAACACTCTTCCGCTCGCGGAGATTCCGGAAGGTGTCCCCGTCTGTAACGTCGAGTCCAACCAGGGCGACGGGGGCAAGTTCGCCCGAGCCTCCGGTGTCAACGCGACGCTGATGGCCCACGACCGCAACGTCGCGGTCGTCCAGCTGCCAAGCGACGACGTCGTGCGACTCGACCCACAGTGTCGAGCCACCATCGGCGTGGTCGCCGGTGGCGGCCGGACGGAGAAGCCGATGGTCAAGGCAGGCAACAAGTACCACAAGATGAAAGCCCGCGGGACGAAGTGGCCGAACGTCCGCGGTGTTGCGATGAACGCCGTCGACCACCCGTTCGGTGGCGGTGGCCGGCAACACCCCGGCAAGCCCAAGTCCATTTCGCGAAACGCCCCGCCGGGCCGCAAAGTCGGTGACATCGCCTCGCGACGAACCGGCCGTGGTGGTGACTCAGAATGAGCTCGGATTACCAAATCGGTCACGAAGGTGAGTTCACCTACCGTGGCTACACGCTCGACGAACTGCAGGCAATGAGCATCGACGAGGTTGCGGAACTGCTTCCCGCGCGCCAGCGGCGAACTATCGAACGCGGTCTGTCCGTCGAACACGAGAAACTTCTCGCGAAGGCCCGCGAGGCCGACGAGGAGGAGACGGCGAACAACCCAATCCGAACACACCTCCGGAGTATGCCGATTCTCCCGGAGATGGTTGGGCTGACTTTCGCCGTCCACACCGGCCAGAGCTTCGAGCGCGTCCAGGTCGAACCCGAGATGATCGGGCACTATCTGGGCGAGTTCCAGCTCACCCGGACCTCGGTCGAGCACGGACAGGCCGGGATTGGAGCGACACGCTCCTCGAAGTTCGTGCCACTCAAATAACATGGGAATCAGCTACTCAGTTGACGTCGACCCGGACACGACGGCGAAAGCGATGCTCCGGGAGCGTCAGGTAAGTCTCAAGCACAGCAAGGCCATCGCCCGCGAAATCAAGGGCATGACGGCCGAGGATGCGGTCTCCTATCTGGAGAGCGTCATCAACGAGGACCAGTCGGTCCCGTTCCGTCAGCACAACACGGGCGTCGGCCACCGCAACGACATCGACGGCTGGGACGCCGGCCGCTACCCCGAGAAGGCCAGCAAGGCCTTCCTCGACCTGCTGGAAAACGCAGTCGGCAACGCAGACCACCAGGGATTCGACGGCGAGTCGATGGAAATCGTCCACGTCGCACCCCACAAGGTCGGCGAACAGGCAGGCCGCCAGCCCCGCGCGATGGGGCGGGCCTCCCCGACGGCCGCACCGGAACTCGACGTCGAACTCATCCTCCAGGAGGTCGATGAGTGATGGCGGACGAACAGCAGTTCATCGAGAACGGGCTTCAGCGTACCCAGATCGACGAGTTCTTCCAGGACGAACTCGGTCGCGCCGGCTACGGCGGGATGGAGATCGCAAAGACCCCGATGGGCACCCAGATTGTGCTCAAAGCCGAAAAGCCAGGGATGGTCATCGGCAAGGGCGGGAAGAACATCCGGAAGGTCACGACCACGCTCGAAGAGGAGTTCGGGCTGGAAGACCCGCAGGTTGACGTCCAGGAAGTCGAAGAGCCGGACCTCAACGCGGCAATCGTCGCCGACCGACTGGCCAACGCGCTCGAGCGTGGCTGGTACTTCCGGAAAGCTGGTCACACGACCATCGACCGCATCATGGAAGCCGGCGCGCTCGGTGCCGAAATCGTTCTGTCCGGAAAAGTGACAGGCGCACGCTCGCGCGTAGAGAAGTTCAACCGTGGCTACATCAAGCACAACGGCGAACCCGCAGAGGAGATCGTCGACCACGGTATCGGCACCGCAGTGATGAAACTCGGCACCATCGGTGTGCAGGTCAAGATCATTCCGCCGGACGCGGAGCTCCCCGACGACTTCGAGATTTACGAGGATGTCGAGGTCGAAGACTACATAGAGGAAGCCGAGGGCGTCGAAGAACTGCTCGCCGGCGAACCCGACGACGAGGAAGCAACCGAGGACGCGTCCACGGCGGACGAACCCGAGGCCGTCGAGGAAGACGTCGACGTCGAAGTCGACGAGGAAGTCATCGAGGAGGCCGACGAGGAGTTCGAGGACCCGGACGTCCCTGACGAAGCGGACGTCGAAGAGAACCTCGACGACCTCGCGGCCGACGTCGACGAGGAACTCGACGAGGACACCGAGGCAGAAGCCGAAGAGCTGATGGACGAGATGGAAGACGAGGAGGGTGACGAGGAATGACGATTCTGCACACCTCCGAGATTCGAGACATGACGGCCGCCGAGCGCGAGGCGGAACTCGAAGACCTCGAGACGGAACTGCTCAACGCAGAAGCAGTGAAGGCAGCAGGTGGGATGCCGGACAGTCCCGGCCGTATCAAGGAACTCCGGCGGACCATCGCACGCATCAAGACGATTCAGAACGAAGAGGGCGACCTCGCGGGCGGCGCAGCCGCCGAGGAGGCCGAATAAATGCCGTTGACACCCGAGTCGCTCCCGCGACACGAACTGGTCGGACTCGACGCCGAGATCGTCTCGGCGGACAACACCGACCTCGTCGGCATTGCAGGTGACGTCGTGACGGAGACGACGAAGACGCTGGGAATCGAAGTTGTAGACAGTCGAACTGAATCCGGTAGCGACCGGGTGTCTCACGTGCCGAAGGCCGGAACGACCTTCGAGTTCGAGATTCCGAGCGGTGGCGGCTATCAGCTCGTCACCGTCGACGGAGACCGACTCGTCGCGCGACCGGCACGACGCACGGAACAGACAGGTGATTCGAAATGGCGCTAGGATTGAACGTAGCAACACCGGAGGAGGCCTGTGACGACGAGAACTGCCCGTTCCACGGCACACTGAGTGTCCGCGGGCAGACGCTCGACGGAGAGGTCGCCTCCACAGACATGGACAAGACCGTCGTCGTCGAACGAGAGTACGACGTAACGGTGCCGAAGTACGACCGGCTCATGAAGCGACGGAGCCGCGTCCCGGCCCACGCACCACCGTGTGTGGACCTGGAAGTCGGCGACACGGTCACGATAGCAGAGACACGACCGCTCTCGAAAACCAAATCCCACGTAGTTGTCGAAGTCACAGGGGGTGAGGAGTGATGGAGGCACTGAAGGCCGACGTCACGCAGGGCCTCGAGAAAGGCTCGCTCATCAACTGTGCGGACAACACGGGCGCACGGCAGCTGAAGGTTATCAGCACGGCCGGCTACTCGGGAACCGTCAACCGACACCCCAAAGCGGGGCTCGGTGACAAGATCACGGTCTCGGTCACGAAAGGGACCCCCGAGATGCGCCGGCAGGTGCTCGAAGCTGTCGTCGTTCGACAGCGAAAGCCCATCCGTCGCCCGGACGGGACCCGCCTGAAGTTCGAAGACAACGCCGCGGTCATCATCGACGAGAACGAGGAACCGCGCGGGACCGAACTCAAGGGCCCCATCGCACGGGAAGTCGCAGAGCGGTTTGGAAGCGTCGCGTCAACAGCGACTATGATAGTATGACAGAACAACCACGCAAACAGCGAAAACAGGCTGCCGAAGCCCCGCTGCACGAGCGCCACAAGGACGTGCGCACGACGCTGTCCGACGATCTCCGCGAGGAGTACGGACAGCGAAACGTGCGCGTCAACGAGGGCGACACCGTCGAAGTGCTCCGTGGTGACCACGCCGGCGAGGAGGAAGACGTCGTGAACGTCGACCTTCGCGAAGGCGTCGTCCACGTCGAGGAGGTCACACAGGAGACAGCAGACGGCGAAGAGGTCCCACGACCGCTCGACGCGAGCAACCTTCGTGTCACGAGTCTGGATCTCTCCGACGAGCGGCGTGAGGCACGCCTGGAATCCGAGGAGGACAGCGCATGACGAAACATCAGAAACGACTTTCGGTGCCGAAAAGCTGGCCTATCGAGCGAAAGACCGAGACGTTCACGGTCAAGGCCGACGCCGGTCCCCACGGTGAGGCAGGGGTTCCTCTGCTCATCATCCTGCGGGACGTGCTCGGTTACGCCGATAGCCGCAAAGAAGCACGGTACGCGCTCAACGAGGACAACGTCGTCATCAACGGCACGGCCGTCTCCGACGAGGAGCGACCGGTCGGGATGTTCGACATTCTGGCCTTCGACGAGCGCGAAGAGTACTACCGCGTGTTCCCCGGCGAGGGTGGTCGGCTGTCGCTGACCCCCATCGACGAGGACAGCGCCCAGTCGAAGCTCGGCAAGATTACCGAGAAGCGACACGTTCCCGGCGGCGACGTGCAGCTGACACTCCACGACGGGCAGACGCTGCTCGTCGAGGAAGACAGCGACTACAACGGCGGGGACTCCCTTGTCGTCGGCAACGAGGACAACGAAATCGTCGCTCACTTCGAGTACGAAGAGGGCGCACTCGTGACGGCCGTCGACGGCGCACACGCCGGCGACATCGGCCGTATCGAGGAGATTCAGGTCACGCCGAGCAGTGCCCAGAACAACGTCCTTGCCACCCAGGAAGACATTCCAGGTGTCAAAGACGAGGGCGGCTTCGAGACCGTCGAGGAGTACGTCGTCGTCATCGACGAGAACTTCATCGAGGGCGACGCCCAGACCGCACCGGAAGACGGAGGTGACGACGAATGAGTTCGGAATCCGAAAGCGGAGAGTTCCACGAGATGCGGGAACCCCGCGTCGAGAAAGTCGTCGTCCACATGGGTATCGGTCAGGGTGGGGAACCACTCGGACTGGCCGAAGACATCATGGCCGAGATTACGGGCCAGGACCCGGTCCGGACCACGGCAAAGAAGACCGAACCGGACTTCAACATCCGCGAGGGTGACCCCATCGGAACGAAAGTCACGCTGCGTGACGACGACGCCGAGGAGTTCCTCCAGACGGCACTCCCGCTGGTGGACCTCTCGGCATCGCAGTTCGACGATACCGGGAACTTCTCCTTTGGCGTCGAGGAACACACGGAGTTCCCGAGCCAGGAGTACGACCCGACAATCGGCATCTTCGGGCTGGACGTGACGGTCAATCTCGTCCGCCCCGGATACCGGGTGGCAAAGCGGGACAAGGCATCGCGCCCGATTCCGTCGGCCCACCGGCTCGACGTCGACGACGCAGTCGCCTTCGTCGAGAACACCTTCGACGTGGAGGTCGACCAATGAGCGAGAGTGAAAATGCGGACGGCGACGAGGAGCGCACCGGCGAGCACGCCGCGAAACGCACGGGACAGCTACAGTCGTGTCAGCGCTGTGGCCGCGAACAGGGACTTGTTGGAAAGTACAACATCTACCTGTGCCGGCAGTGCTTCCGCGAGGTGTCCCGGAGCATGGGATTCAAGAAATACTCATGACAGGAACGGACCCACTCGCCAATGCGCTCTCGGCGATCGACAACGCAGAGAGCGTCGGCCATCTCGACCAGACAGTACAGCCCGCCTCGAACGAAATCGGCAGCGTCCTCGAGGTCTTCTACGACCGCGGGTACATCGACGGCTTCCAGTTCGTCGACGACGGCAAAGCCGGCCAGTTCGAGGTCGACCTGAAAGGAGCAATCAACGAGTGTGGCCCGGTCAAGCCGCGCTACTCCGCGACGGCCGACGAGTTCGAAAAGTGGGAGAAGCGATTCCTCCCCGCCCGTGACTACGGGACGCTCGTCGTCACCACCTCGCGTGGCGTTATGAGCCACTACGAGGCCCGCGAAGAGGGCGTCGGCGGCCAGGTCATCGCATACGTCTACTAACAATGCCACGAACAGCACTTGAGATACCCGACGACGTGAGCGCCGAGATGGACCATCTCGACCTCACAGTAGAGGGACCGAACGGCAGCGTCACACGCCGCCTCTGGTACCCGGATGTCTCGGTTACAGTCGAGGACGGCGAGGTTCTCATCACGAGCGACGAGGACGACGCCAAGACAAATTCGACGCTTGGCACCTTCGAGAGCCACGTCCGCAACATGTTCCACGGTGTGACCGAGGGCTGGGAGTACGAGATGGAAGTCTTCTACTCTCACTTCCCGATGCAGGTCAACGTGGAGGGCAACGAGGTCGTCATCGAGAACTTCCTCGGCGAGAAAGCCCCCCGACGCACCGAGATTCACGGCGAGACAGAAGTCGAAGTGAGCGAGGAGAACGTGACGCTGCGTGGACCGAACGTCGAAGACGTCGGTCAGACGGCTGCCGACATCGAGCAGCTGACCCGCGTCACGGACAAGGACGTTCGTGTCTTCCAGGACGGCGTCTACATCACACAGAAACCGAACCGAGGTGACGCCTGATGGCAGACAACGATGAAGACGTCGCAGTTGACGACGAACAGGCCGACGAAGAATTCGACGAGATGACCGACATCAGCGGTGTTGGCCCGTCGAAGGCCGACGCACTGGCCGATGCCGGCTACGAGACAGTCGACGACATCCGGGCCGCAAGCCAGGACGACCTCGCAGAAGTCGAAGGTGTCGGGATGGCACTCGCAGCCCGTGTCAAGGCCGACGTCGGTGACCTCGAAGTCAGCGACGAAGTCGAGGCTGACGTCGAAGAGGAGACCACGGACGTCGAAGAGGAAGATGTCGAAACCGAACTGCAGCCCCGCGGACTGGTCGAGAAGACGCCGGACCTCGACGACGAGGCAAAGCGTCTGCTCACCCAGCGCAAACGCGAGGGCAAACCGCAGTTCAACCGACAGGACCACCACAAGAAAAAGCGCGTCGGCACCTCGTGGCGACGCCCGCGCGGCCAGCTCTCGAAGCAGCGCCGCGGACACAAGGGCAAAGGCGACACCGTCGAAGCGGGCTTCCGTTCCCCGAAGGCGGTCCGTGGCCTGCACCCGTCCGGTTTCGAAGAGGTCCGCGTCCACAACGTCGACGACCTCGAGGGCGTCGACGGCGACACCGAGGCAGTGCGTATCGCCTCGAAAGTCGGTGGCCGCAAACGCGAACGCATCGAGGAGGAAGCAGAGGACCGCGAGATTCGTGTCCTCAACCCCACTTACGAGGAGGTCGAAGTGAATGACTGACCTGAGTGCACAGAAGCGACTGGCCGCGGACGTCCTCGACGTCGGGAAGAACAAACTCTGGTTTGACCCCGAACGACAGGGCGACATCGCAGAGGCGATTACCCGCGAAGACATCCGCGAACTGGTCGACGACGGCGTCATCCGCGCCGAGGAGCCACAGGGCAACTCGCGTGGCCGCGCTCGCGAACGACAGGAGAAACGCTCCTACGGGCACCAGAAAGGAGCCGGCTCCCGGAAGGGGAAGGCCGGTGCCCGCCAGGGCGACAAGGAGAACTGGCAATCGAGAATCCGCGCACAGCGCGAACACCTCCAACAGCTCCGCGACGAGGGTGACCTCGAATCGTCGGAGTACCGCGACCTGTACAACAAGGCAGGCGGTGGGGAGTTCGACTCCGTCGCGGACCTCGATCGGTTCATCGACGACAACAACTACGGTGACACATAATGGCGACAGGACCACGATACACGGTGCCGATGCGGCGTCGCCGCGAGGCCCGTACAGATTACCATCAGCGGTTGCGCCTGTTGAAATCCGGCAAGCCACGGCTCGTCGCTCGAAAGAGCAACAAGCAAGTCAGGGCGCAGCTGGTGACGACTGGCCCCGCCGGCGACCAGACGGTTGCCGCCGCGGAATCGAACGATCTCGCCGAGTACGGCTGGGAGGCACCGACGGGCAACATGCCCGCCGCGTACCTCACCGGACTGCTCGCGGGACTGCGGGCCATCGAGGCCGGCATCGAGGAAGCGGTGCTCGACATCGGACTGAACTCCCCGACGCCGGGGAGCAAGGTCTTTGCAGTACAGGAAGGCGCAATCGACGCCGGGCTCGAAATCCCGCACAACGACGACGTGCTGGCCGACTGGGAGCGGACCCGCGGCGAGCACATCGCCGAGTACGCCGAGCAGGAAGACGGCCTCTACAGCGGCGATTTCGACGCCACAGAGTTGCCCGCGCACTTCGACGAGACGCGGGAGACACTAATGGGTGACATCGAACTATGAGTGCTGACAACGGATGGGAACCACAGACGCGGCTCGGTAAGAAGGTCGCAGACGGCGACATCGAGACGATGCGGGACGCGCTCAACGCCGGGCTGCCGCTGAAGGAACCCGAGATAGTCGACCAGCTCGTCCCCGGACTCGAGGACGAAGTGCTGGACATCAACATGGTCCAGCGAATGACCGACTCTGGACGGCGGGTGAAGTTCCGCTGTGTCGTCGTCGTGGGCAACCGCGACGGCCTCGTCGGCTACGCCGAGGGGCGTGACGACCAGGTCGGCGGCGCAATCCAGAAAGCAATCGAGATCGGCAAGCTCAACCTCATCGACGTCTCCCGTGGCTGTGGGTCCTGGGAGTGTGGCTGTGGCCGTCCCCACACGGTCGCGCTGCGCACCACAGGCAAGGCCGGGAGCGTCGAGGTCGAACTCCAGCCCGCACCGCGCGGGCTCGGCCTTGCAGGCGGGGAGACCGTCCGCAAGGTGCTCGAACTCGCCGGTATCGAAGACATCTGGACGCGCTCGTCGGGGAACACCCGAACGACGGTCAACTTCGCCAAGGCCACGTTCAACGCCTTGCAGAACACCGCTGAGGCACGCGTTCCACAGCGGACGTTCGAAAAGCGCGAGGTGATCGAGTAATGCACGCACTCGTTCAGATTCGCGGCAACGTCAACATGAACGGCGACATTCAGGACACACTCGAGATGCTCAACATCCACCGTGTCAACCACGCGACGTTCGTCCCCGAGACGGAGGCATACTCCGGGATGGTGACGAAGGTCAACGACTACGTGGCACACGGCGAGCCGAGCCAGGAGACGGTCGAACTCCTGCTCGAAACCCGCGCCGAGCCCGCCGAGGGCGACGGTGACATCACCGACGAGTGGGTCGCCGAGAACACCGACTACGACGACATCGCAGCGCTGGCCGACGCGCTGGTCGCCGAGGAGACCCGTCTGCAAGACGAGGGGCTCTCCCCGACGCTCCGTCTGCACCCGCCACGCGGCGGTCACGAGGGTATCAAGCACCCGACCAAGGAGGGTGGCCAGCTCGGCAAACACGAGACAGACGCTATCGACAACCTCCTGGAGGCGATGCGATAATGACAAACAAGAAGAAACGACAGCGCGGCTCGCGCACACACGGTGGCGGCTCACACAAGAACCGTCGTGGTGCCGGTCACCGCGGTGGGCGCGGCGCAGCAGGTCGTGACAAACACGAGTTCCACAACTACAAACCGCTCGGGAAACACGGCTTCTCCCGTCCGGAGAAGGTCAAAGACGACGTCGTCACCGTCGACGTGCAGAAACTCGACGAGGACGCCGCACTGCTCGCCGCAGACGGGGTCGCGGAGGAGACCGACGACGGCTACGCAGTCGACGCTCGCGACGTGGCAGACGACGGCTACGACGCGGACGCAGTGAAGGTACTCGGTACGGGTCAGGTCCGCAACACGCTGGACGTGACCGCCGACGCCTTCTCTGCGGGCGCACGCGAACTGCTCGAGGAATCGGGCGGCTCCGCGCAACTTTCCGAGCGAGCGGACGAAGCCGAAGAGGAGACAGCAGACGAGACAGACGAGGACTAACATGAGCTGGAAGGACACCGCCGAACCGGTACTCACCAGGATGCCGTCGGTCCGCCGCCCGCAGGGACACGTTCCCTTCAAGCGGAAGCTGGGCTGGACGGTCGGCGTCTTGGTGCTGTATTTCTTCCTGACCAACGTCTTCCTTTTCGGCCTCGGTACCGGTGGCGGCGACCTCTTCGGCCAGTTCCGGTCGATTCTCGCCGGCGGACAGGGGACAGTGCTGCAACTCGGCATCGGGCCGATTGTCACAGCAAGCATTGTCCTCCAGCTACTCGGCGGTGCCGACCTGCTCGGTCTCGACACGCAGAACAACCCGCGAGACCAGGTCCTCTATCAGGGACTCCAGAAGTTCCTCGTCGTCGTGATGTGTATCCTGACGGGGCTTCCGATGGTCTTTGCCGGTGACTTCCTGCCGCCGAGTCCAGACCTCGCGCAGTCGCTCGGAATCGGTCTGGGTGGCGTTCGACTCCTCCTCTTTGCCCAGATCTTCGCTGGGGGGATTCTCATCCTCTACATGGACGAGGTCATCAGCAAGTGGGGCGTCGGCTCCGGTATTGGCCTGTTCATTATCGCCGGTGTCTCCCAGCGACTCATCGGTGGTCTCGCCCAGATTCCTGGCTTCAACGCGCCATCGGGCACGTCGGCCGGGATCATCCCGACGTGGATCGGGATCTTGCTGGGCAACCAGTCGGTACCACCGCTGCTGACGCCTGAAGGCATCCGGGCACTGCTCCTCGGTGTCGGGCAAATTGTCCCCATCTTGACGACCATCGGCATCTTCGTCGTGGTCGTCTACGCCGAGTCCGTCCGCATCGAGATTCCGCTCTCGAACGCCCGGGTCAAGGGCGCACGCGGACGCTTCCCGGTGAAGCTCATCTACGCCAGCGTCCTGCCGATGATTCTCGTTCGCGCACTGCAGGCGAACATCCAGTTCCTCGGCCGGATTCTCAACGCACAGCTGGCGAGTATGCCTGCGTGGCTCGGGTCCTACTCACAGGGCAGCCCGACCGGCGGGCTGTTCTACTTCCTCGCACCCGTCCGTGACCCGAACGACTGGATGTGGTTTGCCGGCGGTGGCGGCGGCAACGCCCCCTGGGAGATTATGATGCGAATCGGCGTCGACCTGACCTTCATGGTCGTCGGCGGCGCAATCTTCGCCATCTTCTGGGTGGAGACCACTGACATGGGTCCGGACGCGACGGCCCAGCAGATTCACAACTCCGGGATGCAGATTCCCGGCTTCCGCCAGAACGTCCGCTCTATCGAGCGGGTGCTCGAACAGTACATCCCGCAGGTGACCGTCATCGGCGGTGCGCTCGTCGGGCTCCTCGCCGTCATGGCGAACATGCTCGGCACTATCGGTGGTGTCTCCGGAACGGGACTGCTGCTGACAGTCTCGATCACCTACAAGCTCTACGAGGAGATTGCAGAAGAGCAACTCATGGAAATGCACCCGATGATGCGCCAGATGTTCGGATAACTGGGGACCCATTGGGACCCTAGATTTATTTTTTCTGCGCGAATAGCTGCGGGTGTGAGCGACCGCAAGAAAGTCAAACTGAACGTGAGGGTGACGCCCGAGAAGAAAGAAGAGTGGCGGGATGCGCTCGAGGAGGGGGAGACGCTGACGACGCTGGTTCGGCGCGCGGTTGATCGAGAACTCAGAGACGAGTACGTACACGAATCTGAGTTGGGTGCGTACGGGGGAGTTGAAGCTGACGGAGTCGAATTAGCTGAGCAGATGCATCAGAAGGCCATGGAGGAAGTTGAGAACCGAACCGAGGCTCTCCAAAACCAAATTGACGAGATGATGGTCTCAGAAGGGTACTCTCAGGAGCAAGTCGAATCGACGGCCATGGATGCGTACGAAACACTCCCTGAGGCACCCGAACCGCCCGCGGATGCGGAATCAACGCCGGACACTCTGGACTTGCGACTGAAAAAGGCGCAGGAACAACTCTTGAGCGCCACAGAGGTTGCCGAGAAGAGTGACATCGATGGATCAGCAGAAAAGGTTGCTGACGTATTGAACGAGCCGGAACCGTTGGTGCGTGAGGCACTGATCTATCTCGAGAAACGGTCAACCCTGTCGGTGGAGAGTGTAGTTGTCGATGGCACGCGGCACTGGATGACCATATGACGGAGCGAAACGACAAAGGGCAGTTTGCAACGCCCGACGAAAAGCAGATCTCCCGCGAGAGTGAGGAAATTCTGGGCCTCTACCTAGACAGTCTCAAGTCGCAGAAGCGAGACACCAAAGGGTCTACGTCGGACACTCGCAGGAGGGAAGTCAGGTATTGGTTGGCTTATTGTGAGCGACAGGGTATTGATCCGCTTGCGGCAGTGACTGGGGATGTACGCGGGTATATCCAATCGATCACGGATCAGTCGGATACGACTATCGACAGTTACTATCGGTCGGTCCAGTCATTTTATGCGGTTATCGAGAACGATCAGATGCACGATCGGTTGGAGCTCGAGCACGGGCACCCCTGTCGTGACAAGCGAGATATCCATTTGAAGGAAGATTACGGAGTGCACGCATCGACTTCAGAGTACAAGCGACAACACACTACGGCAGGGATAGATTTAGACGGGACACGGAACGGGGATGCGGTACTCGCACTGAAGCCGCAGATTGTCGAGAAACTGTTTGACAACGTGCCGGGAAAGCGAAAGCAGACACGGCTCAGGAATGAAATTGCGGTGCGGCTGAACTGGTATACCGGGTGTCGCGCAGATGAACTCTCCAGAATGCAGGTTGAGAAGATTGACTGGGACCAATGCTGTATCAACATACGGTCAGCGAAAATCAACGCGAAAGAGAATCCGGAGCTCGCACGCCGAGATGTCTTCTTCCCAGAATCATTCAAGGTACAGTTGAAGCGGTGGTGTGAGCGCGTGAGGCATGCGTACTCGGGGGACGTAGAGCCTGACAGCGGGGCTATTCTAGTGACTACGAAGAGTGATCAGATGCAACCGAGTCTAATCAACGATATCGTCAAGGAGGCGGCTCGTAATGCCGGGGTACAGCACCCGCTCCGGCCGGCTGACCCGGGGCCCGATGACACCGTCAAGGAGTGGTTTGTGACGACACACCGAATTCGTCGATCAGCTATCAGCCGCTGGGTAAACGATTGCGAGCCGATATCGCTGCACCAGGCGCGCCAACTGGCGGGGCACGCGAGAATCCAACAAACGATGGACTACGTCGAAGACGACCAAGACCAGTTGGGTGAAGACTACCATCGGTCGATACAATAGAGCAGGCTCTTAGCTAATCTGGCAAAACAGTCATCAAGTATTTTATATTGGTACTGGCTAGCGTGCAAGATAGAAAGCGCGAGTCTCGCACAGCGTTGTCTGAAAGTTTCGGCTAAGTAGAGTATTCACTACAGGTGATGTGTCATCCCCGCAATCGAAGAGTCCACTCAGGACCGATCGTAGCCAGCAGCCTCAAGTGCATCATTCCAGCTATCAAATCGTTTGTAGTAGGTGCTGGGGCTGAATTCGCCCTTCTGTTCCATGTCCGTCGTCGTCGGGGGCTTTTCCAACTCATCTGCCAGGCGCTGTAGCTCCGTGAGAAGTTCGTCGTCGGAGACTCGCTCCTGAGCCGGGCGGGAGTCAAGCCCAGCGGCTTCCAGCGCCTGGTTCCACGACCCGAAGCGGTTCCGATACGTAATTGGATCAAACTCCGTATACTCACTCATCTCACGGCGTGTTGGCGGGCGGCCAAGATCGTCAGCTGCCCGTTTAATATCCGCGAGTAATGCTTCCCGTGACCGCTCCGTTCGATCAGGGTTTGATTCGAGATCTGCAGCCTCGATGGCCTCGTTCCAGGAGCCAAAACGGTGTTTGTAGGTATTGATCGAATGGTTGCCGTGCTGTCTCATGTTTTCCTCGGAGGGCGTCTTCTCCAGTTCACGAGCCAATCGACGAAGCTCCGCCAGTAGTGCCTCGTCAGGAATACGACGCCCCGCTGGTGGTTCGAGATCAGCTACGGCGAGCGCCTCTCCCCACGATCCAAACGCCTCACGGTACGCCGTAATTGAGTGGTCAGTATTTACATCGATTTCGTCTGGTGTTGGCCCGCGGCCGAGTTCCGCAGCGAGATCCTCAAGAGCAGCGAGCAGTTTCTCTTGATGCTCAGCCATATCTCCTGAAACTGGTGGACCCACTATAACGGTACTCGGTTGTTCGTCCAGAATCGGCAATTACAGCTGCTATAATGATCTCATTGAACCGTTCACGCGGGCCGTGAACAGGGCCTGGGCCGGTTATGACGGTTTTCAAGCAGATCAATACCTCTCTCACGGGCCTGAATACAAGGTAGGTATAGGTTGTGGATTCAGGTAAGCGTGCCACAGATGGGCGCGCGGACAACCGAGGTAGACCAACAATGCAACGACGCAAATTCCTGATCGGAATTGGATCGCTCGCCGCCGGCGGGGCGGCTGCAGTGGGCACTGGTGCGTTTACGAGTGTTGAAGCCAATCGCAACTTCGGTATTACCATCGCTGACGACGCCCAGGCTTACCTTGCTATCGAACCAGCAAGCGGTCCTAACGGTGGATACGCTTACGAAATGGGGGAGGATGTTGAGATCGAACTCGGTGGAGGACTAGGTGCTGGCCAGCCGGGCGGCGATGGGGTGAACGCCCAAGCAGTCACTCAGATTGATAAAATATTCAAAATCAAAAATCAAGGGACCCAGCCAGTGAATGTCAAAATTGACAAATCCAACCTTGAGAGCGCTTCAGACAACTTCACAGATCAGCAAGTTCGAGATGTGCTTACCTTTTACAGAGGTGATAACCCCAACGTTAACGACATAGAGAAGGGAGGCTACACCCTTGATACGGGTGGGGAAATCTTAGTCGGAATTCAAGTGGACTTGACGAACTACGGTGGGGCTAACGACTATGAGGAAGATCTTGAAAGACTCATTGATGATGGTGGGAGTGGCAACCTCGTTATCAGAGCCGAGGCTACCTCTAACGCCACTTAGGCGGAATAATACGGCCATCTAGATCTTCGGTGGTGCAGAATTCCTCTCACACCCTTTATTTCTGCATTTCTGTTTTCAAGTATGAACGAATACTGTAACAATCAGCCATGAGAAGAACTTCAAATTGCGCAACAATTTTGGGTGTGAATCAGTCACAGAAGGTGGTTGGAATCGACGTTTCTCGAATCGGTCGATACAGAGTGTATAGTGATCGGACTTGGTCTACCAACTGGTTCAGCATAACCCGCTTGGAAGCAAAGACGCTCGTGTGCTGACTTCACTCTCTATATCTCGCACTGGATCATCTATCAATACACAGGCAGATACCGCTGCTTCACTGATCTCGGTAAGAGCTCAGAACACCACTAATACAATCAGCCAGCAGTCTCTGGTAACTGAAATGTCAGGTCCTGGTGAATTTCAATCACACTCGCTCATTGACAACCTATCTGGGGTACGGTGCATATGATGCGGTCAAACACTAACTCAGCTCAACTTAGGAGTCTCTCTGTAAAGTCCAAAGTTCAAGAGGATTCAGACCACTATTGATTATAAAGGCGGTGTACCAAAATGAGTGATTACGCAAATTCCCAAGTTCGTGCGAAAGTGTGGGTGACGCCCGACCAAGTCGAGTCTCTCCGCTCAGCGTGTTACGCGACGGGAGCCGACTACTTGCAGCAACGCAACGAGGCCATCGTGGCGACGATGTACGATTCTGGGCTTCGCGTCGGCGAGCTCGCCCAACTCGATGTGGAACTTCTTCGACACACCAACTCAGAGCTCTACCTCCCGACGGAGATCCAGAAGGACTACCCCAACGAGAACTCGCCCCCACCCGTCACACTCGAGCTTGCGGACGACACCGCACGGCTGCTGTCGGCCTACCTCACTAATCGCTGGAAAGACACGCCCGCACTCTTCCCCGCTCGCTCCTCAGACCGCATCTCCGAGCAGGGCATTCGGAACATGCTCCACAAAATCGCGGACGAGGCAGGCATTCGCCCCTACAAGATCGACGGGAGCAGAGGCACACCCGACGACGTCACGCCACACGCACTCCGTCACGGGGTCGCCTACCGGATGATGAACACCGAAGACGAGAACACGCTCTACGACGTGCGCAACCGACTCCGGCACCGGAGTATCCAAACCACTGAACGAATCTACGACCACATGCTGAAGGTGTGACTACACGCCTTCGAACCAAGGTCCACCGCCTAATCAGAAATAATTCAGCGTACAATAGATATATATCGCTATAGGTGTTAGTCCCAAGTAAGGGTTCTCGAATGGACATCACCGACATTCCCGACGACGCGTACGCTGGCGACGAATCGCCGCCTGACCTCGACAAGCTCGAATCACCCGAATCGCTACTCAAGCGCGGGCCGATCCGCGAGCGACTCCTCGACATAGTCATCGGACTGCGAACGCCTACGAAGGTGTCCGACATCGCAGACCACGCTGACTGTGATACCGAGACTGCCCGTGACTACCTAGAGTGGTTCACCGAGATGGGGATGGTTCACCGCCACGACGGCCGCCCCGTCCGATACGAGCGCAACGATGCGTACTTCCAGTGGCGACGCATCGACCGGATCCGCGACGAATACACCGATCAAGAGATCGTCGAAGCGCTCTCAGACGCCATTGAGCAGATCGAAGACTACAGAGACCAGTTCGGCGCGGACGACCCCGACGATGTCTCCCTCGTCGAAGCCAGCAAGGACATGGCTACTGAGGACGCGTGGGAGGCACTCTCCGAGTGGAAAACGCTCGAACGCAGAGCAGCGCTCCTCGACGCGGCGCGGCGTGACCATCCAGCCTCCGGGAGCACTCCCGGTCACATCGATGCCTGACAACCCGGACGAGCCGCCCCGTACCGGTCCCATCGATGCGGAAGTTCTCGACCGGATTGCCGCGCATCTTGCCCGAAGCGCTCGCTTCGACACCGTCCACGCACGGCCGTCATTTGCGCCGAACGCTGTCGTCGCTGACTACGACCTCGGGTACTTCCCAAGCGGGGTCACGCGTGCCTATCTTCGGATCCGCTGGTTCGAGACTGACGACTTCAGTATCCACTACTCTGAGCAATACCAGACGGGTGATTCGTGGGAGTGCCGCTGGGATCGCCACCCCAACGACCACAACACCCGCGAACACTTCCACCCGCCCCCAGCGGCACCGACACCAGGCGACGATGCCGAGTATCCAGACGAGTGGCGGGACGTACTCGCCACGGTACTCACCCGCCTCGACGAACGGATCGAAGCATTCTGGAGCGAGTAACGAACCGTGCGAATACGAGGGGTGCAGTCCTACGAAACGAGAATTGGCTGTATCCGATTTAGGGAAACTGATTACTGACGTCCGGGTGTACCGCCGCATCAATGCCCCAGATATTCGACTTCTACTGTACGAATCCGGACCGTGAGTTCGAGATGCCGTCCGGCTGGGGCTACTACATGTACGCAACTGCGGACGACGGCGAACGCGTCCACTGCCCGCATCCCGGCGAGATGAGGCGCGCTCGAGAAGTAATCGGCAAAGATGCCGCCCAAAAGGAGATAGACCGCCGTACTGGATTCAACACGTACTGCTTCTGTATCCACTGTGAAACGCAGGTAGACTTGGACTTGGACCGTGACGAGAAAGCGTGTCCGGAGTGTCGGTCAAATGCGGTCAAGACCATCGATGAGCTTGTTGACGAGCAATGCCCTGTCTGCGAAGATGGTACATTCATCGCGGAAGACACGGGCGCGATTGCCTAGCTCTCGTCTCCGACCATATATGTGGAGCGCAGTATTCTATATGAAGTTTAAGTACTTGGCCGTCCGAACAGTTTTGTATGGAAAGTCGGTCGAATACTGACGGAGGAAATGGAGCGACGATATCGCTTGAGATCCCCGCACAAGACGCTGACATATTCAAAAGTCAGGCCGTCCACGACATTCTCTCCTTTTTAACTCGATACCATACCGACGAGTTCTCCATCACCGAACTAACTGATGCAGTAGACTACTCCCAGCCGACCATCACCAAGGCCGTCAATATCTTAGCCGCCAACGATCTCGTTACCGACCGGCGCAACGGGAACACGCGGCTGGTACAAATCAACTCCGGGCGGTTATCCCGGCCAGACGATCCGATCCTGCACATCCCGCAGGCCGAATTCCATACGCCAGTCCGCACAGCCGTCGATGAATTAATCGAACAACTCGACGACGCCGTCGGGATTATCCTGTATGGGAGTGTCGCGCGCGGCGACGCTGACCGTCGGAGTGACATCGACCTGTGGGTCCTCGTCGAAGACGACCGGATGGCGAATCAGCGAACCGCGAACCGCGTTCGACAAGACCTCGAAGACCAAGAATTCGACACCGGGCGGTACGCATACGACATCGACGTCGAATCACTGCCAGCAGTCCCAAACTACACCGACGAACTCCACGATGTCCTCGGCAATGGCCTCGTTGTCTATGACTCGGAGAAATTCGAGACCGTTCGGGAGATGGTCTTCCACGGTGATCTCGATGAGTAGGGAATCGGACCCGCAAGCCATTGTGGATGCACTCGCCGCAGCCATCGACGCATTCAACGAAGAAGGATACGGTGTCCCGACGCGCGAAGACGCAATCAATTCCGACGCCGACTGGAAAACCCAGCTGACGAAAGCATGCCGGCTGCTGGCGGCGGTCGATACACTCTCCGATCAAGGCTTCTACACCGCGACAATCGAATTGTGCTTCGGCGCGACCGAACGCTCCGTCGAAGCCTACGCCTTAGCCGAAGGCGGCGACAATCTTGAGGACTTTCACGACCACACCACCTGCTACGACCGCGCAACAGCCCTCGGCCTCCTCTCCGAGCCAACGACCCGTGACCTCCGACAACTGTACGACACTAACCGCACAGACAGTTACTACGGCGGCCGCCGTCCGACAGAACGTCAAGCGGATACAATGCAGCAACTCGCTCGCAGCGTCCACGAGTACGTCACCGACCAGATCCGGGAAGGCGGCGTGTGCGTCTGTGACTCTCCGCATTGACGGACCTTGGTTCACATCCAGCCGATTCCGGCGAGTAACACGAGGGAAACCGGCAACGCCAAGCGCGATTATGGCCAGTTCAAAAAAGACCGAGGCGGACATCCAACTCTCTGGCCAGCCGTCGAAGTTGTGCTTCGGAAATCATGAGACGTCCTCCGGAAGGAACGATTCGTGGGCGACGTTCAGACGAAGTTGATACGTGCTGTCACGGGTACCCTTAGCTTCTCGCGTCGGATCGAGCAGCGGGTAGCCAGTTGTGAAGTTCTCAACGAGATCCTGATACCCTGGAAGGTCGATGTCCAATTGGTCAGCGAGGTACACTAGTCGTTTCGTTGCAGCACCGTTCCCGACTCGCCGCTGGTACTCAACGACGCGTTCCCACGAACAATTCGTTTCGACAGCGTTCTGCATCGCCTTCGCAAGCTCGCTGATCCCCCCACAGAACTCTGGATGATCGGCACAATCAACCAGCGTCTTTTCGACACTCGAGATGTTCACCTGATTCGACCCGACCGCCGTCGGTTGATAGCCAAAGAATTTCTGCTCAGTGACAGTCACCGGTCGGTACGTCACCCCGTGAATTTCGCGCTCTTGAGCACGCGCTGTCGTTACGACATACACCGTCCGGGACATCTGCTCCGTCAGTCCGTGATGATTCAGCGCACTCCAGTATCCAACGTACATCGGCTCCACGAGGGCCGACGCGATTACGAACTCGTGCTCGGTATACACAGCGTTTCCACCCGCAGCGAGCGGCAGAATGAGGTACTTCCCGTGCGCGATCCGCTCAAGCCACCCCTTCTCCTTGAGCGCATACGCCATGTCCTTGGCCGACTTCCGCGGAATATCAAGCGCGTCTGCGATGTCACTAATACTGATGACCTGCCGGTTTTCGCTTGCGAGCCGTGACAGTGCCTGTGACTCGCGCGTCGATAGGCTCTTTCGTTGATTCTCTTCGTCGTTTGTTGACTCCATAGCCGCTCAGCGCACATAGAGTCTAAATTCTCTCTCGCAATAAAGGTAGTTGTTAAGAGTTATTTTAATAAAAGTCGCCTCTACAGCCGCTTAGAATACATAGACTCTAAATATACCTTCGACGCCGACACAAAGCAGGAGTGTCCTTCCGCCACCTATTGATTCGTATACAGTACGAAAAACTCCTCATCCAGGTCGTAGTACTCAATAATCGCATCTTGCCCGGACGTCGTTATGTCATCCCTGTTCTGAGTGACATATGCGAGAGAATACTGAGAATCCTCAGGGTGGTGGTAGTAGACGCGGGCAGTCATCACAGTACCGTAGACCGGATCAAAACACACCACTAGCGGGAGGTCACCGTTCCCCTCCGTCCGAATGGTACGCAGGCATTTATTGATCGACAGACGTAATGCCGTGGTATCATGCAACACGCGTTTCGGGTCGGGCAACAATACCGCGACACCGGGAGTTATCGCAACCCGGACGACCAGTTCCTCCGCTGGGTCCGCGGTCCGCTCGACAGCGGCATCAAGAACACCGGTGGCATCCGCGACCTCGGTGCGGATCGGTCTGAGACGCCCGCTGCGCTCGTCCTCGTCTCGAACGACAGCGGTATCTCCCAGCACGACGACCCGTGGGAAGACACCCTCGCTGTCAACGCTGGGTACATCAGCTACTGGGGCGACGCGAAAGCCGACAATCCATACGATGAGTCCGCGCAGAATCAGAAGATCAAGGCCGCCTTCGACAACGCCGCGGCCGGTCGGCGCGAGGACGTCCCGCCCTTCTTTGTCTTCCGCAAACCCGAATCAGGCGTCGTCGAGTTCTGCGGCCTCTGCGTTCCCGACCACCTCGAGGTGCGTGCGTACCGTTCTGAGGACGGGACACAGGTCCCGAACTACCAGTTCCACTTCTCCGTCCTCAACACCAACACCGTCCCCGTCACGTGGCTGCACGAGCGCGCCCAGCAGAACGACGACAGCGCAGCGCCCGACGTCTGGCAGCAGTGGGTCCAGACCGGAGAGGTCGCCCAGTGGCCGACCGGGGAGCCCCTCGACCAGAGCGGTCGAGTTCGCCGCTATGAGACCTCCGAGATCACCGTGAGCGACGCCTTCCGGGCAGACACACTCGAACGCTACGGCCACGAGTGCACTCTGACCGGTATTCGAGAAGAAGAGCTGCTGGATCTCGCGCACATCCTCCCCCGGAGTCAGCACCCGGACTTAGCCGAACACCCGGAGAACGTTCTCGTGTTGAACTCGCTGCATCACCGCGCGTTCGACGCCGCGCTGTTCACCATCGACAGCGACTACCACATCCGAACGAGCCCCTCATTCGAGCCAGCCCATCCCTTCCTCTGCGAAACCATCCTTGACCGAGACGGCGACCAACTCTCGTTCCCACCCGATGCGCAAGTACAGCCGTCGTTCCTCGAAGAACTCAACACGGGTCTCTCGTGGCTATAATTCCGGAATGTGGGGCGGCAATTCTCAGGATCGCATGGAGTCTCGAATCGTTGTCGCTGCCTGGCACGGGAGGATTACCTCAAGTCACCGCTCGACGCTGCCCTGGCTTCTGACTCCACCCTGAATTTGCGATTGGAACGACTACCGACGCATTCGACCGTCAACACCGAGTCTTTCGTTAACCGACACTCAAGACAGTCGGCAACTAACAGCAAGGTATGAGCGACACGTACGCACTCACCATCGTCATCGAATCGTACGAGGTCAGCGGGGAGTTCTATCTCGTCGGTGACGGGTACGACACGGGTGGAGAGGTGCTCAAGCACGTCGCAACTGACCACATTCTGACGATAAAGCAACGCCCGCACGTCGCCGAGTATCTCATCGAAACACTCCAAGATGCTGAGAACGTGAGCGAGTCCGACTACGAGCGGGCAGATCCCGATGTTTCGTGCGGACTTCACTTCGATGTCGATCACCATCGGTTCCGCTTCTGGGTTGACGATCACACTGTTGATATCGGAAGTCAACCGACCAAAAGCGAACTTCGATCAATCGCTGACGACCTCTCGATGTAGCCACTCTCGTATCTGCTCTGCTCCAGCAAGAACAAATAGCTCGCCAGCCGTAGGGCAAAATGAATGCGTCTTGTCTTCGATGATGGAACGCTTCTCCTTGAAGACGCTCCCGAGGACGTCCCGTATGGCGAGTGGGACGACCGCATTGGCGAGCAGCGGGCACAGGCACAGCAGTACCGTGTCATCTGTGACTGGGCGACTGAACCGGATGGACAGGCAACGCTCCATGAATCCACAGCGACTGTAGCTGAGCTCGAGGATGACGCCCGCTCCTACGCCGAATTTCACCTCACGCCGTCTGTCGCCATCGAACCACGGGAGTACCAGCAGGACGCGCTCTCGGCGTGGCAAGCTAACGACCGTTGTGGGAGCGTCGTACTCCCGACTGGGAGCGGCAAGACGTTTCTCGCCGTCCAGGCCATTGCGGATGCAGGTGTGAGTACACTCGTCGTCGTCCCAACCATCGACCTGATGAACCAGTGGCACGCGACGCTTACCAACGCCTTTGGTGACCAGCTTCCAGACGGCGTTGGCGTCCTCGGCGGCGGAAGTCACACCGTGACAGACATCACGGTAACGACCTACGATTCTGCCTACCGCTACATCAACGAGTACGGCGATCAGTTTGGACTCCTCGTGGTGGATGAGGTACACCACCTTCCAGCACCGACCTACCAGCAAATCCCCGAGATGACGATTGCCCCCTATCGACTTGGGCTGACCGCAACCTACGAGCGTGCCGACGGCGCACACGAAGAACTGGAAGAGCTACTCGGGACAGTTGTCTATCGAGAGGATGTTGACGAGCTTGCTGGCGACTACCTCAGCGAGTACGAAACTATCCATCTCGGCGTCGAACTCACCGACGAGGAACAGACAACGTATGACGAGGAGTACCAAATATACCGTGACTACGTGGACAGCCACGAGTTCGACCTCTGGAAAGAAAACGGGTATCAGGAGTTCCTCAAGCGAACCTCGTACGACCCGCAGGGACGCCGTGCCCTTATCGCCAAGCAACGAGCGGAGACCATCGCCCGTACTGCCGACAAGAAACTCGACACGCTCGACAACCTCCTGAAACGCCACCACGACGACCGGACTATCATCTTCACCGCCAACAACGAATTCGCATACGAGATCTCCCAAGAGTTCGTCGTGCCGTGTATCACCCACCAGACAGACACCGACGAACGAACCGAGATCTTAGAGCGGTTCCGAAGTGGTGAGTACTCGATGCTCGTCACGTCACAAGTACTGGACGAGGGGATCGACGTGCCTGCGGCGAACGTCGGGATCATCCTCTCTGGCAGTGCCTCAAAACGACAGTACGCACAGCGGTTAGGGCGGATTCTCCGCCCGACAGATGACCGCCAACCCGCTCGCCTCTACGAGATCATCGCTGAGGACACAATGGAGACCTACGTCTCCGAACGACGACGGCAGGGGGTGACAGCGAGTGCTGACAGCTGACCTCGCACGCTCACGCACGCACGAGGAGACCATCACCCCGTTGTTCATCGACACCGACGAGCAACGGTATCGAAACACCGCTGACGAACTCATCCAGATCTTCGAGGACCACCTCGGCGAGCCAAAGGGCGACTTGGAGGAGACAATTGACCAGCTCACCATCGCGGACACGGACTACAAAATCGTCCAGGGGTTGGCGAAACTGCTGAAAGACGAGTGCGAGTTCGAAACAGTCGCTCCAGTTGAACCACAGGAAATTCGGCAAGCACTCTTCGAGAAAGCAAACGAGTCGTACCCGATTGTCCGACAGCCCACCCTCGGCGAGGATACACAGAAATTAGAGGTGTACAGTGCCGTTGCGGACCACCTGGGTATCTCCCTTGAAGAGTGCTACCAAGGAATGTATGCGGACCTGGAGGAGAACAAGCGACTTGTGCGGTTCGGACACCGCGTTTCCAATGAATACAACGGGACAGACGACACAACCACGACGACACGACTCACGGGTGATAGCGAGGAATCTTACGCCGAGGACATGATTACGGTTGAGTGGCTGCTCACCCGCTATAATCTCGCCTTGGCGCAGGCTGTACTGTACGATGCCACAGAGATGCGGGTACGAGTCTGGGACTCGTTTGCGACGGTGTTCAGCTACGTGAAGCTGTTCGGGCTGATGCACCGTATCTATCCAATCGACAGCACCGGGACTCGCGTAGCGAGTACCGATGTCGCAGACGGCTACGAAGCAATCTTGGACGGAGCGGCGTCCCTGTTCTCGAAATCACGGAAGTACGGAATTCGCATGGCGAACTTCCTCCCAGCACTCCCGCTGTGTGACCGCTGGGAGATGGAAGCCGACATTCTTGACGACGACACCGGTTCGACCAGTCGGATGGTGTCCTTTGAGCTTGCCCACACCGACGACTTGTCTTCGCACTACGCTGCGCAGGGCGAGTTCGACTCTGACGTGGAACGGACGCTTGCCCAGAAGTGGGAACGAGCGACCACGGACTGGGAACTCGTCCGCGAAGATGACGTGCTGGACTTGGGCGCGGAGGTGATGCTTCCCGATTTCGCTCTCGAACACCCAGATGGACGACGGGCACTATTCGAGATTGTGGGATTCTGGACACCAGAGTATCTCGATGAGAAACTGGCGAAAATAGGTGAAGCCAACCGAGACAATCTCATCGTCGCCGTGTCCGAGCGACTGGACTGCTCATCGGACGACTTCGACGGGATGGATAACCGTGTGCTGTGGTTCAAATCGGGCATTCACGTCTATGATGTCGTGGAGTTGGCTGAAGAATACGCCGTCGAAGTCTCTTTTCCCCGCTAAGACCGGTTCCGTCTATCACTTTCACCGTACTCCCCTGAGAGATTTAAATATGGAGTGCGATCATACAGATGGAGCTTGGAACTTTGTCACACGCTCCAAGTTCCCCTTTCCAACTTTCCATGTCAAACTCAGCGTCGGAATTTGGCACGTGTCCGTTCTGCGGGTCGGCTATCCCAGCGGGAGCAATCCTCGTCGAGTACGAAACCGAAGGGGAGACACGGGTGTTTGCGGAATGTTTCGACTGCGGAGAACCCGTCCAGCCACAGTAGCTGGAATTTTGAAGTGAGTTGGTCGCATCACACCGTAGCTTTCCCTGAACGGTTTGTCCATGGCGGTCGCAGGCGTCCATATGGCGACTCTCGACACACCTGTTTCGAGTCTCCCTTCTCGACCGCTTGAGATGGAACAAGAACTCGCCCAGCTCGAAGACAGCGGACAGTTTGAGGCGATCATTCACAGTGAGAAAACGATAGAAGTTGACGAGCCATCTTGATACAGCGAGGGCATCCCGGCGTTCACGCCGGGAGGGAATCGCGTAAGCTCCGGGCGACAACTGCCGAGACTATCGCAAACCTGAATGCTAGACGTAAGCGTTTAATTACACGGCTACTTACATAGCTCTGTGCGAACCGATGTAGACATGGAGCGGGACGGCGACCTACACGAGCGGGTCAAAGAGTATGCCCGTGAGAACGGAATTCGCCACCCGCGAGCATACCGCGAGCTAATCGAGAAGGGATTAGAAGCCAGTAGTGCCGACTAAGACGCTTGAAGCGACACTCGCGCCGCCGACAGCCCACAAAGAGCGCAAGCTACAGGAACTCCACGACCTGTATCACGAGGGGCTACACGAAGCGTTCGAAGCTGGCGCTGATACGCAGTCGGCAGTCAACGACATTGTGACGCCCTACGACCTGCCGTATCAGGTCAAAGACGCACTCAAAAACTACGTTCCGTCGTTGGACGACGCACAGGAATTGAGTGACGACCACCCGACACGGATGGTCAACCGTGCCGCTCGCTTCGACTACTCGGAGGACCGAACACACAGCTACGTGTGGGAGGTCCCGCAACCCGGACGTGGGACGAATTTCTGGATTCCGCTTCGCATCAACCCCGAACAGGAACAACTGTGGGCTGACTTGCTGAACGGGAACGTGTCGCCCGGTCAACTCCAACTGATACAGAATCGCACATCATGGACGCTACACGTCGCTGTCAAGTATGCTGTCGAGGATTCCGACTACAATACCGACAGCGACGACGTGACACACATCGGTCTGGATATTGGTGAATCGTCTCTCATCATGGGCTGTGCCCTCAGAGACGGTTCACCGACCCGCCCGCTTGTGTGTGACGGGAGCCATCCAAGCATCTCCGCAAAGAGATGCACACCACCCTCAAACGACTGCAAGAGCGTGACGCCGCCGAGTGGCGGATTGACGAGCGATTCGACCACTACCAGAACGCGCTCACCGATATTGTCGAGAAGGCGTCTCGGCAGGCTGTCGAGTACGCTCGACAATTCGAGAAGCCGGTTCTGGTGATGGAGGACCTGTCGTATATCCGCGAGTCGCTGGACTGCGGCAAATTCATGAACCGGCGGCTTCACGCATGGGCCTTCGCTCGATTGCAGGACCGTATCGAGGACAAAGCCACCGAAGCGGGAATCCCGACGATGTACGTCAATGCGGCGTACACGTCGCAAACTTGTCACGAGTGCGGTCACATCGGCTATCGAGACAGTGGCGGAGAGTTCCACTGTACGCACGACGAGTGCCACATCACGACGTTTGAGGGGGACATAAACGGCGCTATCAATATCGCACAGCGGGCAGACCCGTGGGGAGAGAGCGTGCCGCTGAAACCGGCAGGCAATGACTCGCCTCGGGATGGGAGTGCCTGTGACAGCACCACGACCCACACCGAGCAGAGCCACTCAGAGCAGATGACGCTCGGTGAGTTCGGGTCGAAACCCACTGCCAGCGATTAGCTGGTATTCCCACGCAGGGAAGCCGCGCCGTTCACGGCGCGGAGGATGTCACGTCGGTTCGTATTGGGTGATTGGAACTGTCGGCATATAAACTCATCCTGGAGTGATAGCTCATCAGTCATCTCTGCGGACAGTTCTTTGTCAACTGTTGTCCTGTCTATCTTATCCGTCTGAGGCAAGTCTCAGCAGAGAAGAACCACAATAGTTGTAGCTCTCGGTGGCGAAGTTGCCTGTCACGGCGGTGAACAAGAGGATCCCGCGGTAACCAACAATATGACAACGACGGCCGACATCAACTTGGGTACTCGCTTCGGGGGTGAGGTGGATATTCCGTTCGACGTGGAACTCATCACCAACGACCTACAGGTGGCACTCGGACGGGTGCGTGGGACGGCTCTCATCGACACGGAACACACCGTTCGCATCGATGAAGACACTCACTGGTACTATCGGTTCGTCGTTGACGGGACGCAACAGCGAGTGACGCTGGAACGGCTCAAACTCCCAGACGGAGCAGATTCAATGGCGTTTACCGATCTTGAAACTATCGACACGGAAGAGGTTGAGCGGGGTGTCGTTGTCGAGGAATACGAGCGAGCATTAGCACAGTTGATGCGTCGTACCAAAGTCAGAGAGAACGGCGGATTGACAACCACACACGGCGACGGGATTCTGACAGCTGTCTTTGAGAAATACGGTGACTACCCAAACAAAGAGATCAAGCAAACTGAGATCGTCCCATTCGAGTCATACGAGGAAATAGAGGAACACTTTACTCGAGATGAGGTGCGTCAACTCTGGCGGGACTTGACAGACATCGACGGCATCGGCAAAGCACGGGCGACAAATCTCATTTTGCTCAGCGACGCAACGGAACTCACCGATATACGTGACGAAGTCGAGGATGAGAACTGGGAGCACATCCAGTCTGAGTTTAATACGGAGACCGACTCGACATAACACGAATCGTGACGAGTGACGTGACGGACTTCGGCGACCGTCCAAGTGCAGATCACGCTGGGGTTATGCTCCTCTATGACGACACGATGCCAGCCTACCGTATCGCGTCTGCACTCATCACGATGGTAGACGTGTACCCGGGTCGAGACGCATTCGCAGGCCGCGAACACCTCGACACAGGGGCCTGACCCCCAAGTCCCGCAACGAAGAGTGCGTCCGTCACGCCAGCTCCACGAGTTGGTCTGCTACTCCTTCGAGTTCGCCCGCTTCGTCGATCGCGTCAAGCCACCGCTCAGGAAGTGCCGATGCCCCGAACCGTGCGCCAGCGGCCGCGCCCGCGATTGCGCCAATCGTATCGGTATCACCACCGCGATTCACCGCCGTCACAATCGCCTCCTCAACGCTGTCACAGTAGAGTCCATCGTGGAGTGCGGTCTGAAGCGAGTGCACGACGTAGCCCGAGGTCTCCAACGAATCGGGAGTGTTCCCTCGAGCGAGCGGCCTGAGTGCAGCCACGAGTTCGTCCGGTGCACTCGCGTCGACGTAGTCCAGGGCATCCCGCAATGGTGTTCCTGTGTCGTCCAGGAGACCAGCCACCGTGAGGTTCAGAATCGCGCAGCCATAGGTACACCGCGGATCAGCGTGCGTGATCTGTGAGGACTCCCGACTCACCGCAACGAGTTGCTCCCAGTCACTCGCGTACGGGAGAGCGAGTGGTGGGCACCGCATCACGCTGCCGTTCCCTGCGTTCTGCCCTTCTCGACTCTGCTCCCACACATACTGGCCTGCCTCGTCCCACTTGTCACCTTGCTTGAGGCGGCTGAGTGACCGCATCGTCATTCGGCCGATATCGAACGGGTCACTATCGTACCATGCGACAAATCGGTCGGCGACATCCGCCGGGTCGAACCCTTGCTGCTCGACGAGACTGCGCGCGATGCACAACGCCTGTTCGGTGTCGTCAGTGATCGTGCCAGCCGGCTGATTCCACGTGCCGTGCCCAACCATCTCCTCAAGTCGCCCGTACTCTGTGGTGATCTCCGAGGCCGAGGCGAACTCGACCGGTCGCCCGAGCGCATCCCCACACGCAAGCCCCAGCAACACCCCGCGAGCGTTATCTACATCCATACGTACCCAACGACGACATCGTGGAAAAACGTGGGGTGGCAGTCACTCGCCGGGCTTCGTTCCCGTGCGAAGATTCTCCCGATACTCCGCCCACGCCTGATACATCTCCACCCGCTCGTCTTCCGTCATCGTCTCGTGTTCGTCCTCATCGTAGAACGGCAATTCGTCTTTCTCGGGCATCGCCATCACGACGCCGAGCGGATAGAGTTGCTCGTAGTAATTCTCCAACACCCACGCTTCGCCATGCTCAGCAACAGCTTGCCGGATGTACTCAACGCCTTCTGGGTACTCTTCTTCGAGGTTGTTGGTCATGGTTGATGGCTCGCTGATAGTCAGTTAATCCGGCGTCTATGCTGGTGGCCCAGCGTTTCCAAATTCGGCAAGTGAGTGGTTCGGGCTGTCAGTGTTCCACTTCCCAATCTGAATAAGCTCGAACGCGTCGAGACCTTCATCAATTTCTTCATCGAGTGCCGCCTGAACCGCCGCGGGGAGGGTCTCGATGGGTATCGCAGTGAGTGCATGTTGCGTGAGGCGGTAACTGGTAGCGAGACTCGTCGGAGCAACAACGACGACATCCTCGCCAGCGACGTCGTCAAGAGCGAGTTGAGCATCCCTGCGCTGGAGCACAGTTGCGTCCAGTCCGTCGACGGGAAACAATTCGGTCGCGTCCCCGTAATCAATGCTCGCCCCCGCCGACGTGAAATGCCCTTTGAGCATAATCGAGAAAAAATATATGCTTTATGCGCATTAATTTTGCGGTAGATCTCTGCGTGGACTCGACATCGACCTCAGCTGCGCGTCGAAACACGGTTCTCGCTGTCAGTCGCTGAAGTACCAAGCCAGTAGAAGACGATGAAAACGCAGTGTCCAACCTTACAAATAAGACCAGACATCTGATTTTCAATCCTGGATGCGAGTACCTCGAGGTGCGACAAGCGCCGGGACACGACAAGTGAACAGTAGTACAACAATGTCATAGAACCGTCTCAGACCCCGCACCGGGCATCCGAGACTGTTCGATATAGAGAGTATAGTCAGCACCGAGAGGTTCTTTTGTGCAGTACTACCAGCTGTAGATACTTGCGCATCGTCATGCATGATACACAGCGTCTCTCCAGCAGTGGACGGTCAACCAGAATTCTGTATCTCCACACATGGTTTCTGGGAAAGTATAATACAGGTATAGTGGCACTATCTGATAATGGACGGTACCTGTCTCTCTCGCCGTCGAATGCTTGCACTCATGGGCGCAACTGGATCTCTGACGGGCTGTACAAGCACGTCTGATGGGGAAACTCAGGATACCAGTGAGGAAACTGAAACGCCTCCGGCGGCACCCAACACGACGAGCATCAATTCCCAGACACAGTCCGAGACCCCCGAAGAGACTGATCACGAATCGGAAGATACCGAGGAAGAGACGACGGAGGAACAGACAGCAGATACCATCTATGTCGCCCCTGACGGTGACGATAGTAATCCCGGGACTAAAAACGACCCGATGGCAACGATCATGTCGGCTCTCGATGCTGTACAGCCTGGCGACACGGTCTATCTACAACCTGGTGAATACAGGCAGCGACTTGTGACAATACACCCTGCTGAGTCGGAAAATCCAATCACCATTACGGGCTCGAAAGACGCAGTGCTCAGACCGACACAGAAAATAGACGAAGAGTTCTATTATCCGGTCAAAATCCAACACTCTCACTACCGACTTACTGGCTTCACTATCACCGGGTTGCACACCCCAGATGCCCCACAAGAGGTCGATTCGTATACGAAACGGCTCGTACAAATCTCACCCGACCCTGAAACCTCAGAGTACCTCGAGGATGTTGTTTTTGCACCCCATGGGATCGGGCACACCCAACGAGCACTCGTCAGTGTCGTCCACACGAAGGATAGCGAGTTCGGCCCGTTCAAGATGATCGGTCCCGCCGGGGTCCAGTACCTCTACGGTGACAAAAAATCGCATATCGGTGAAATTCTGTACATTGGGCAGCCGCTTCAGGTATACGCAGATGGTGCTGAAGGTTACCATTGGGACACATACGATCAAACTCGCAACATCCATATTCACCACATCGACAATAGTGAGGGGTATCACCACGCCGAAATGGTTGATTGTAAGGATGGAACACGAAATATCACAATCGAGTACTGTACTGATGCCGGTGGCTCAGCAAATAATGACCCGTTCAGCCCACAATCAATCCACATGCGAGGTCACAACTGTACGGTTCGCTGGAACCATTTAGCCAACGGGAATGGAAACGGCATCGAGGTTTACAAACCGGGATCTGACCAGTTGTTCCCAGAGTTTGGATTTACCCAAGAAGTCGTAGATAACATCGCCACCGATAACGAGATCTATGGCAACGAGGTCTATGATTTCGAGCTGAAAGCCATCGCTTTAGATGATGAGACCCGAGACGCCCAGCGACATATTTGTGGCAATGATATTCGTGGCGATACGAGTGGCAATCCAGAAAAGGAATGCCCCCAAGAACTCCCCGATGGCGAAGGAATCGGACATACCGGTGGCGACAGTCCGTGGGCTTGATTGAAACAGATACTGTTGCATAGGACAGCGTGTCAGAGAAATAGTCACAGGCGAGTTACTGCGATGCAATCCGCGCAATAAATGTTGGATTAGATATTGTTCCAGCAAGCGGTGCAAGATACAGAGCGTGAGTTTAACACAGCTAACTGATTATCAAAAAGCCCGTAGCGAGACCAAATATAAAGAGATTACGTGAGTTTCTCCTGAGTCAGTCTCACTATGAAATCTTTTCAACTATAGCTCAGTTGCTGAGCGTCATGGTTAACACCCTGGCTCAATCAACTCAACGTATGAGTACGACGGCCGAAGAGAGTGAACAACCTGACATCGAAGTTTCGGAAGGTGCCTCAGAGAGAGCACTTGCCCTCTTAGAGGAAGAGAACTTGGACACTGACACGGCAGGACTTCGGCTGTTCGTCCAGCAAGGAGGATGCGCGGGTCTGTCATATGGTATGCGGTTCGATACGAGTCCCGACGAAGATGATATGGTCTACGAGCACCACGGCCTGCGAGTGTTCGTTGATCCCGCGAGTATCCAATATATTGCGGGGAGTGTTGTTGAGTATGAAACGGGTCTCCAAGGCGCAGGCTTTGATGTTGAAAATCCCAACGTCGTCTCGGAGTGTGGCTGCGGCGAATCTTTCCGCACCTGAACACGACTGCCAACACGATGATCACCGCTGCAAATAAACGTAGACACAATGGACACTGACAAACTCGAGCATCGTCTTCTTTCTATTCTCAAAGAAGATCCGAAAGCTTCCCTTGGGGAAATCGCCGACCAGGCTGGCGTCGCGCGACCCACCGCCCGAAAGTATATTGAGAAACTCGAGGAGGAAGGTGCTATTGTCGGTTATACTGTCGAAATCAACCCAAAGAAAGTCAACCACCAGAGTATTGCAATGGTTGGAATCGATGTCCAGAGTGGTCAGTACCCCGAGGCGACAAGTCAGCTCAGAGATATTGACTCGCTGACTGCGTTGTATACCGCAACCGGGGACCATATGTTGATGGCCGAACTCGAGGCCACAGGAAGTACCGAACTAAATGAAATAGTCAGCGACCAGATCCTTTCCATTGAGGGGGTGACTACCGCCTGCCCAGCTGTGCTTCAAGAACGGCTCAAATGAGTGAGAAGGAGACATACTCCTTCAATTTTGTATTTCAGAATATTCAGTACAATATTGCGACTGTGTAACGACGACAGATCCACAGTTCGGGCATCTAAGTTGGTACTGGTCACTCGCAGAAGACATTTTCCAATCACCACCGAGAGAACTCTTATATCCACATGACGGACAAAAGAGGGCTGATTTCCGATTAGAGTTGTTCACCCGTTCGACACCTCATCTGCCGCTTGGAGAATCTCCGGGTACCGTTTCGCAATCGTTGGTTTGCTCACGTTAGCAATTTCGGCTAGGTCGCCTTGGGTGACTTCCTGATTTGTACGTTTAGCAGCCGCATACAGCGCTGCTGCGGCTATTCCGATAGGATTTCGACCATTGTGAACACCCGCTTCGATCGCGGATCGAATCAATTCCCGACTTCGGCGTTCCGTTTCATCCGGACACCCCAATTGAGAAGCGAACCGAGCAATGTATGCTTCGGGATTCGGCGGAGTCATTTCCAGTTCCAACTCATCTACCAGATAGCGATACGCACGCTCTATCTCCAGTTTATCAACGTGACTCACCGCAGCAACCTCATCGAATGAACGGGGTGTATTCTCCATACGCGACCCGGCATAGAGGGCTGCCGTCGCCACTCCTTCGATCGAACGCCCCCGGATCAGGTCCTTTTCCAGTGCTTGCCGGTACAATACACTCGTCGTTTCCCTGATCGGATCGGGGCACCCAAGCGCAGACGCCATCCGGTTAATTTCCCCCAGCGCGTGCTTTAGGTTCCGTTCTTGACTATTCTTTGTCCGGAACCGCTCGTCCCATTTTCGGAGGCGTCGCATTTTCTTTTGTTGACGAGACGAGAGCGACTGTCCATACGTGTCCTTGTTTCGCCAGTCGATAACCGTCGACAGACCACGATCGTGTAATAGCTGGGTTTGGGTACTTCCGACCCGTGACTTGGCCTTCTTTTCTCTGGATCCATACGCTCGCCATTCGGGCCCGTGGTCAATCTGGTCTGATTCGATTACGCGACCACAGTCTCGACAATGGAGTTCGGCCTGTGCCTCGTTGTGGACGATGCGTCCTCTGCACTCGGGACACGTTTTGACCGATGGTTCATTCCGGCCCTCCTCGCCCGTCTCACCGTGTTCCTCTGGGCGGCTTTCTCCCCGAATCCCTGATGTCGTGAATGATTCAGTCACGTTCAGCTACCCCGGTAGGAAGGCGGAAGCGGCGCAGCCAACTGGACAAGCGGATATCCCAATCCCGGCAACTCCGGAAGCTAGCATACGAGCTGGGTATACTGACTTTGAGCGGAGATCGGTTGTCTGGCTGTTTCCTGGACTGACAATCGGTGGGCAATGATACCATACGACTCTATTGCATCTGTGCGATACTAAGTTTTTATATCGAAAAATCTGATTGGGTATTCCAATACTCAATATAGGAGTTTTAGAGAATAATTACTTAGATAGCTATGAAAAACAGTTATGAACCAAACTTATGTGCCCAGAGTCTCAACCTGAATTCATGAGTTCGGAACAAGATCATCTCCAAGACACCGATACCGAAGCGCGCTTCGAATTCAAGAAAGAGGAGAAGTCGGCTTTCGAGACTGAGAAGGGCCTGACTGAGGAGACGATTCGCGTCATCTCCGAGGACAAGGACGAACCCGAATGGATGCTCGAACGACGCCTTCGCGCGCTCGAGCAGTTCCAGGAGATGCCGATGCCGACCGGGTGGCCCGGCGCCCCTGACCTCTCGGAAGTCGACATCGACGAAATCGTCCCGTACATCCGCCCGGACATCGAGACCCGCGGCGGTGCCGAGAACTGGGAGGACCTCCCCGAGGAGATTCAGGACACATTCGACAAACTGGGTATTCCGGAAGCCGAGAAAAACGCCCTCTCGGGCGTCGGCGCCCAGTATGAGTCCGAAATCGTCTATCAGAACATGCAGGAACAGTGGGAAGAGAAAGGCGTCATCTTCTGTGACATGGACAAGGCCGTCCAGGAGCATGAAGACATCGTCAAGGAGTACTTCATGACCAAGGCCGTCCCACCCAGCGACAACAAGTTCGCGGCGTTGCACGGCGCCATCTGGTCCGGTGGGTCGTTCGTCTACGTTCCCGAGGACACGAACGTCGACATGCCCGTCCAGGCGTACTTCCGGATGAATTCGGAAGGGATGGGCCAGTTCGAACACACGCTCATCGTCGCCGAGGAGAACTCCGAAGTCCACTACATCGAGGGCTGTTCCGCCCCGAAGTACTCGGAGTTCAACCTCCACAGCGGCGGCGTCGAAGTGTTCGTCAAGGAGAACGCTCACGTCCAGTACTCGACCGTGCAAAACTGGTCGAAAAACACCTACAACCTCAACACCAAACGCGCCATCGCTGAAGAGGACGCCACCATGGAGTGGGTTTCGGGCAGCATGGGCTCGAAGGCGACGATGTTGTATCCGTCGACTATCCTCAAGGGACCGGGCGCGACGGACAATCATATCACCATTGCTATGGCTGGGGAGGGGCAGAACATCGACACCGGCGCGAAGGTGTACCACAACGCGCCCGACACGAAATCGACCATTGAGTCCAAATCCATCAGCAAGGACGGCGGCCGCACCAACTACCGTGGGCTGGTCCACATCGCCGACGGCGCCGAGAACGCCTCCACGTCGGTCGAGTGCGACGCGCTGATGTTCGACAACGAGTCAACGTCGGACACCATGCCGTACATGGAGATTCAGGAGCAGAAAGTCGACGTGGCCCACGAGGCGACCGTCGGCAAAATCGGCGACGAGGACGTCTTCTACCTCCAGAGCCGTGGCCTCGATGACGACGACGCAAAGCAGATGATCGTCGCCGGCTTCATCGAGCCGCTCACGGAGGAACTGCCCATCGAGTACGCGGTCGAGATGAACCGGCTCATCGAACTCGAGATGGAGGGCTCGCTCGGGTAGTGACCAGGTCGGCTGATCGCTAAACAACGTACCAGAGGATATCTCAATGGCTATCGATCCAAATTTCGAAAACACCCACGAAGAAGTTGACCGCCACGAGGACCACCGGGTGTGGACGACAGATGGCGAGGAACCAACGGACGAAAAACAGGGAATCCACGGGACTCATGTCGCAGTAGATTTCGATATCTGTATCGCCGATGGGGCCTGTCTGGAGGACTGCCCCGTTGACGTGTTCGAGTGGACTGATACTCCCGGTCACCCCGAGTCCGAAATCAAGGCTGACCCCACCTACGAGGACCAGTGTATTGACTGTATGCTCTGTGTCGATGTCTGCCCTGTTGACGCCATCGACGTTGACCCGGGACGTGCGGGGAGGCTCTGAACTCGGGGTGGATGAGTGCTGACGATGATTCTGACATTACAGTGTTACCGCTGCGGGGCAGACTACGAGTACGTTGGCACCTCACCTCATCCAGGCCAGTGCCAGGCGTGTGGCTCGCCGTGTGTTCCCCCTGCAGGGAGTCTCAACGTCCTCAACAGTGCCCACTGGGAGAGCGCAAACGGACTCTCGAAAGTTTGGGTGTATGCGCTCGACGAACGAGATCGCCCGTTCGAATTCGAAGTCGCCGCACAGAGGAACCGTGGAAAGTTAGTCGCACTGAGAGTCGACGGTGTGTCCGTTGATCCACGAATAGACGAGACACTCGAAACGCTTCCCCCGGCAGTGAGAACCGAACTCGCTGACGCAGGAATTGATCGAGTGGACGCAAATACACCCGTACAATCGAAGCGATGACAGGCATTCACCTGACCGACTGATGATCGAGGATGAGACACAACACGGCAGCGAATCCGGCTGTCAAAACCGAAACGTGAGGAACATGAGAACATGAGTTCAGACATCAGATTCACCGACTTCAAATCCGACAAACAACCGACTTGGTGTCCCGGCTGCGGCGATTTCGGGACGATGAACGGGATGATGAAAGCGCTTGCGAACACGGGCAATGACCCGGATAACACGTTCGTCGTCGCCGGTATCGGGTGCTCGGGGAAGATTGGCACCTATATGCACAGCTACGCGCTCCACGGCGTGCACGGCCGCGCCCTACCCGTGGGTATCGGCGCAAAGCTGGCGAACCCGAACCTGGAGGTCATGGTCGCCGGCGGTGACGGTGACGGATACTCCATCGGTGCTGGCCACTTCATCCACGCCGTCCGCCGCAACGTCGACATGAGCTACGTCGTCATGGACAACCGCATCTACGGGCTGACGAAAGGCCAAGCCTCGCCGACATCGCGTGAGGACTTCGAGACGTCGACGACGCCCGATGGGCCGAACCAACCGCCAGTCAACCCACTCGCGCTCGCGCTGGCTGCTGGGGGAACGTTTATTGCCCAGTCGTTCTCGTCGGACTCACAGCGCCACACCGAAATCGTCCAGCAAGCGGTCGAACACGACGGCTTCGGCTTCGTCAACGTCTACTCACCGTGTGTCACGTTCAACGACGTGGACACCTACGACTACTTCAGAGACTCCATCGTCGACCTAGAAGAAAGTGACCACGACCCCACCGACTACGACGACGCAAAAGACGCCATTCTTGACGCCGACAAAGAGTATCAGGGCATCGTTTACCGAAACGAGGACTCCACTCCCTGGGAACAGCGCGAAGGAGTCACCGAGAACATGGCCGACATTCCCGATGGGGCCCCGGACGACGCGGTGGATCTCGTCCGTGAATTCTACTGAATACTAGAGATTATTTAATGTCCATACAACAATCAATCTCGATCGAGAACGTCGTCGCCACGACCAGCATCGGACGAGAACTTAACCTCAACAGTGTTGCGTTGGATCTGGATGGTGTCGACTACGATCCTGAACAGTTTCCGGGCGTTATCTATCGTACGAACGACCCCGAAGCAGCAACCCTCATTTTCCGGTCAGGAAAAATCGTCTGCACCGGCGCTGACAGTGTAGACGCTGCTCACGAAAGTATTAATATCGTCTCCAGTATGTTCAGCACCCTCGACATCGACATGCCCGATGAGCTAGATATTGCTGTACAAAATATCGTCTCGTCTGGCGATTTAGGCACGAAGCTGAATCTCAACGCAATAGCTATCGGACTCGGTCTTGAACACGTCGAGTACGAACCAGAACAGTTCCCTGGATTAGTCTACCGACTCGAAGACCACGATGTCGTCTTGCTCCTGTTTGGATCGGGGAAAGTCGTTATCACCGGTGCCACAGAACCAGATGATGCTCATCGGGCGCTAGATGCTGTCGGAAAGGAACTGGATACACTCGGACTGCTGAGCTAAGAAGACCGCTTGCTTGGTGAGATCATATGACGTTTTGAGAAAACCATTGACGATATCGAAAAGCTGTATCAAGCCTTCCCCAGTTCCAGTGGGAATTATTTGAATGCGGCGAGTACGAGTGGCTGAACTGTTGTGGAACGTCTCCGTAGCCGACTACTCGCCGCACATGCAGACACAATCAGGGACGTTGTTGACGCGGGAACAGCAGTTGCTACTGCAATCGAAGAGTGGCCAGTTATGGATGGCACGGTCATCCGGGTGCCGCTTGACAACCTACTCCAAGAACGTGGACTACTGGCCCCACTGCTTGCGACCCTCGAAACAACTGCTGCAACGCTCGGCGAGGAGATTCGCGGAGCACCGGTCGCCGCACCACCATATTACGTGGTGACTAGTTGCGGCCCACTCTGTCGTGGAACTTTGGCCGATGGGCGTCGTCTCATGATTGAATTCGAGATATTCGAGGTAGAAACGCGACCTCGACGTTATCGCTTCTGTGATCCCCGTCCCAAAGAGTGTCTACAGATTACGCTGGCTGGCCGGAAGGGGTGACGAGACTCGGTCACAGAAAGGTACTGCTCTCTGCGGTTCCGCGATAAGGTGGGAAGTTCCATTCAATATAACTCAATTCCGTAGAGCAGGGGGCGAGAGCGCAACAATATCGCTGCCACTGTATTCGTGGCAACTATTTTTTGATCCACCCTCCAGATCAAGGGACCTCACCCCGCGCTTACTCTTCAAATCCGAAAATTTGGCGCAATTCATTTTCGATCCGATCGACGAACTCTGTGAGAACGGCGTCAAAGGTCTCCTTGTCACCGGGCAAGGCCTGTCTCCGTTCCTCAATATCGTCGGGCAGAGTAACGCGAAATTGTCCATCGCCCTCGTAGACCGGTTCGCTCTCGTTGAGAACGTGCCGGTCAATAGCGCGGAGCACCTCTGATCGTTCGATTCGTAGCATCCCCGAAACAAGATTATTAAACCAAGCAACATAACACCGTATGGAACTAAATGCCATTTTCCTTCGACACCACTTACAAAGAGTTAGACTCGGGCCTCTATTCGAGAGTAACGCCGAAAAGTATCGCTACTCCCGAGATTTTGGTTCGTAACGACGAATTGTGTGCTGATCTCGGATTGGAGGCAGCGAGGCTCGATGCTGACGTTCTCGCCGGCCAAAACCGCCTGGAAGAGCCAATCGCCCAGGCGTATGCAGGCCACCAGTATGGGAGTTTTACTGTCTTGGGTGATGGGAGAACGATGATTCTCGGCGAACATGTTCACGATGATAATAGAGATGATATTCAACTGAAAGGGGCCGGTCGAACCCCCTACTCCGGACGAGGCGATGGCAACGCAACTGTCAGTTCGATGCTCAGAGAGTATCTGTATTCGTACGCGATGCAGAATCTGAATATCAAAACATCTAGAAGTCTGGCAGTCGTCGAAACTGACGAGGCAGTCGAACGACGACGGACAGAACCCGGCGCCATCCTCGTTCGAGTGATGAACAGCCACATTCGCTACGGGACCTTCCAGTATGTTGCAGGCAAAGCATCTGACGAGCTACAACGATTCACAGACTACGTTATTGAGCGGCACTACCCACAGCTAGAGGATACGGATCGTACATACCTGGAGTTCTTCGATGCAGTCATGCAGTCTTCGATCGAGATGGTCGTTGACTGGCTGCGTGTCGGATTCGTCCACGGCGTCATGAATACGGACAACATGAGCATCGATGGAGAGACATTTGACTACGGACCTTGTGCATTCATGAATTACTACGACGAGGAGGCGGTCTTCAGCTCGATCGATAAGCACGGGCGATATGCATTCGGAAACCAGCGACCCATCCTGCGGTGGAATCTCGAACGGTTCGCGAAGGCACTCCAACCGCTGTGTACACATTCGGCGCTCACGTACGACGAACTCGAAGTCAAGCTAGACGAATTCGAGGAGCGATTCGATGCGCGATACTACACGATGATGCGGAAGAAACTGGGGGTCGACTCAGATGGTACCCGAGAGCTGGTCGATGAATTTCTGGCGTGGCTTCGCGAATCGAACGCAGACTATACCAATACGTTCCTAGAACTAGAGACGCCTGGGACGTTCGACGACCCAGTGTTTGCAACTGCAGAGTTCGAACAGCTTCGGGATAGAGTGGCTGCTGTTGGTCTAGACGAGGAGTTGATGCAGGAAGCCAATCCGCGGTATATCCCCCGCAACTACCTGGTCGAAGAGGCACTGGACGAGTATCTCGAAACTGGGGAGCTATCCACATTCGAGGAGTTACTGACCGTGTTAGCAAACCCCTATACAGCAGAGGATATGGGTTCACGATTCCAACAACCGCCGCCACGAGAGTTCGATGCGGAGTATACAACGTACTGTAATACTTGACGGTGATCAGCAGGATGAGTATACGCATCAATCTCAATTGTCCAAAGCGGTTCCACCCCTCGATGCCATCGTAGACTGGCAGTAAGACTGACCGATCCGTGGCTCCGTGAGGAGTATGAGTGTCCTCACAGGGTGGATATTCTCCACTGCTCAGGCCGGAACGCTATCGTCGGGCTAGCAAAGGTCGGTGTCGACGAGCTGTTGGGCATTGCAAATCGAGAGAGTCGTATCCACACATGCAAGGCACGGTTGCCGGTGTCGAAGTGACTTACCGAGAAACCGTCAGGAAGTACGTGCGAGATATAGAGCGTGGGTACAGCACGCCAACTCCGTACGATTCAACCCGAATGAGCTGAATCACCCGTTTGGCATGTCTGTCTAAGTAGCGTTAGTCTTCATCCGCGGTATCATCGGTCACACATTCCTCACAGAGGTTTTTTCGGCGGTTCGGTGCACCAATAAACGTCACACCACAGCTCTCACATTCGTACTCCTCAATAAATTCGTAATCGTCGGTCTCTTCGGTCATACTGGATTTTGATTACACTTCATTAAGAAGATTCGTATCCATTTGCGGATGCGGAAGGCTCTGACTTGCCACGTTCTGCTACCGTGAGATACGCGCCTTACATCTTGCATACCAGTACAAATATTATATCAATCTGGAATTTTTCCGAAACGGTCAGTCTGTACACTTAGTGAACAGCGCATTCGTCCAGCCGGGCGCGTAACGAAGTGATACTGTCTGAGCGAGTTATTGCACTACTCGCTCACTTTCGCTGGGAACCCGGTGTCTGTCAACCCCGATTACGCCGGGAGCTACTAGGAACTTGAGCGTCACCGCCACACAGTACTTTCAGCCGCGAACTCTCCGTCTTTCGTCACGATTGCTTCAGTTCCACGGACGCGGTGGTTGGCGATTACGAGCGCGTCATGAAGTGTGTGATGGTCGATCAGACTTCCAGAGACAGCTAAGTCTTGCTCGTCAGTAGGTGCTATCTGTACTGGCCCATCATTCACCAATCCTCGGAGCACCGCGTTCGGCGTCGTGTCTACTTCGACCCCTGCAATCTCGCCTTTGTTAACCGCCGTCCAGATTGCTTCACCAACCGTGACTGTCGGAGCCTCGATCACATCTACGCCGTCCTCGGCTCGCTCAAAGACTTCGTTTGCGGTTGCTGGAAGCCGATCAACGAGATACCGTGCCATCGAAACACCGTCTACAGTGTACCGGGTCACGGCTGCCACTCAGTCTGGCGCTTTTCTCTGATTTCGGCTTCCAGTTCTTCAGCCATCTCTTCACGCTTCTCTTCAGAGACATCATCGTCAACGAGCATTCCACGCCCTGCTGACCGTGTCGCTTTCCGAACCCTGATTCCGTCCTCAGCCTTCTCCCACCGAATTTCGTCCCCCTCTTCAAGGCCAAACTCTTCACGAAGCTCTTTCGGAATGGTGACCTGGCCCTTTCGCGTGATCCGCGTGGTCTCTCCGTCATTGTCTGTTTCTGTGCTCATACAAAGTACTACGGTGCGTAGTACCTAAAGATTGCGCGACCGTCTTGTTTCCCCACTCAGGTCAAGCAACAACTTATCAGACACACCAAGCGGATAGAGTTGCTCGTGATAATTCTCCAACACCCACGCTTCGCCGTGCTCAGCGACAGCTTGCCGGATATACTCGACACCCTCTGGGTACTCTTCTTCGAGGTTGTTGGTCATGGTTGGTGGCTCGCTGATAGTCCGTTGATCCCGCGTCTATGCTGGTGATCAGGCGGTCGTGAACTCGGCAAGTGAGTAGTTCGGGCTGTCAGTGGTCCACTTCCCAATCTGAATAAGCTCGAACGCATCGAGACCCTCCTCAACTCCTTCGTCGAGTGCCGCCTGAACCGCCGCTGGAAGGGTCTCGATAGGGATCGCAGTGAGTGCGTGTTGCGTGAGGCGGTAACTGGTAGCGAGACTCGTCGGAGCAACAACGACGACATCCTCGCCAGCGACGTCGTCAAGAGCGAGTTGAGCATCCCGATACTGGAGCACAGTTGCGTCCAGTCCGTCGACGGGAAAAAATTCGGTCGCGTCCCCGTAATCAATGCTCGCCCCCGCCGACGTGAAATGCCCTTTGAGCATAATCAAGAAAGAATATATGCTCTATGCGCATTAATTTTGTGGTAGATCGCTGCGTGGAACCGAGATCGACCTCAGCTACTGCGTCGAAACACGATTCTCGCTGTCAGTCGCTGAAGTACCGAGCCAGTAGAAGACGATGTCTGCGTGGATAGATCCCAATGAAACACCACTGTCATCTAAATGATGGGAGTTAGAGTTATCCGGCAATATCATGCCACTTCAATATATAATTAAATGCCCATGATAGAACGGGTATTGAAATGGATGCTAACCAGCAACCATCAGGTGATACTCCCTCAGACAGCTCGTCACGGGCTGTGTTGAATCGCCGGAAGATGCTGACAGCCCTCGGCGCTGCTGCCATGCCAGCAGTCGCCGGCTGTGCGAGCCCTTCAAACGACTCCGATACTAACTCGACAACTTCTCCACCCATGCAACCGACCACGACACAACCACAGACGGATAGTCAGTCAATCGACCCTCGATTCGGCTATGTTGGAACCGGCGATAGCTCCCCACCAGTTGAAGCCGACCATACGGTCGAACTGCTTCTCCAAGAGCGCGAAGAGATCCCGATTCCAGAATTTTACTTCGAACCAACGGGACTTGCAATCGAACCGGGAGACACTGTCCGGTTCAACCTCCCAACACCCCATCACAACATCAACGCCTATCATCCAGCATTCGGCTACACACAACGTGTGCCAGACGAGGTGCCACCGTTTTCCTCGCCAATCCTCGGTGTCGGTGAATATTGGATGTACACCTTCGAGACCGAAGGCGTCCATAACATCATGTGTGCCCCTCACGAACTATTCGGGATGGTTGGTTCGATCGTTGTCGGGTCAGCCACCGGCCCAGGCGCGAATCCAGTCGGAGAAGCTCCGGCACCGACCGAGCAGTCTCGCCCGCCCGAATTTACAGCCGGACTCGTTCTCAGCGATCCTGCCATGACCCCCGAAAACATCGTAGATGCCGGCGCCGTCTCCTGGAGTGATCTCGCCCCTGAGAGCAAGCGACCACTGCTCACACCAGTCCAAGAGTAATCTCTCCGCACTCATTCAACCCCGCCCACGGTGGGGCGGGGAATCCGCCTCGCTACCTAGTTTGAAATCTATCACTGATTGAGGGTTTCAGAATATTTCGAGCAAGTGAGTCTCACTGGGGAGTAGTATTGGCAAATGACTGTCATTCACCCTCGAGAGGGTCGCCACGCCGGTCAATTCGGGTCGCTGGGAGCCCCGCCCGGTTGGCATGTTCACGGACAGCTTGTTCATCTTCAGCCTGATAGTGGCAGAATGTTCCCGCGACCTTGCCACCGTCAGTTTTCATCACTTCCGAATCGACCCATCTGATTCCGACGCCCTCGTCTCTAAGTTCTTGCAGTGCGTCACCAGATTGGTCGCCGGCTGCATCCAACTCTTCTTCTGTAATTGGTTCATCAAGCTCACGGAGGATGAGAAAGTCCTCCAGATTTTGCTCGCTCATGGATAGCCAGTTGATTACTGATAGAGAACAAACATAAATTCACCGCCTGAGTATCCACTGACAAGCCCCGGGGCTGGACCTCGAGGCGGCTGACGCGCGTAAGTTAGAAAGTCTGTGGTTGGCATCATCCGTCCGTACGATCACCTACGCAGCATTCCCTCCCCAAAGTGTAATCTGAGTGAAAGTTATATGATGGGTCTCTGTATATGCAAGTATGCAAGCGTTTGTCATGGAACAAGTCGGTGAGACCGGTATTTTGGACAAAGAACCACCAGAGGCAGGGACCACAGATGCGATTTTGAAGCCAACGCTGGGACTTGTCTGTACGTCAGACTGTCACACAGTACACGGTGCAATCGGAGAACGGGAGAACCTCACACTCGGCCACGAAGTCGTAGGTACCGTCGACGAAATCGGGTCAGAGGTGACTGATTTCGAGCCGGGAGACAGAGTTGCTGTCGGTGCGATTACACCGGATTGGAATTCGGAGGCTGCACAGGCCGGCCATCCTTCTCAGTCCAACGGCGCACTCGGCGGCTGGAAATTTGCGAACGTCAAAGACGGAACCTTCCAAGAGTACGTCCACGTCAACGACGCGGACGGAAACCTCGCACACATTCCCGACGACGTGACTGACCACGAGGCTGTCTACACCACGGACATGATGACTACCGGGTTCAGGGCCGCCGAGAACGGTGACATCCCGATGGGAGGCACCGTCGCCGTCTTCGCGCAGGGGCCGGTCGGCCTGATGGCCACCAAAGGAGCGCGATTGCAGGGTGCAGGCGAGGTTATTGCTGTCGAAACAGTCGAAAAACGGCAGGAACTCGCCCGCGAGTTCGGTGCAGACCATATCGTCGACTTTGCAGAGAGCGACCCGGTCGAAGAGATTATGGCTCTCACAGACGGTAACGGCGTCGACGCTGCAATCGAGGCGCTCGGTTCGGATCAGACGCTTCAGGATTGCATCAAAGTCGCAAAGCCCGGCGGAACCGTCTCGAACGTTGGCTACCACGGGGGCGACGAGTTCCGCCATATTCCCCGCGAAGAGTGGGGGGTCGGGATGGCCGAGATCGACATTGTGACCGATCTCTGCCCCGGTGGACGGCTCCGTATCCGTCGGATGCTCCGCATGCTCGAGAACGACTTGCTCGACCCGACCAAGATGACGACTCACGAGTTCGACTTTGACGAAATCGAAACAGCATTCGACATGATGGACGCGAAGGAAGACGACATCATCAAGCCACTCATCCACTTCGAGTAACGCGACTCACAACCCGGGGTGAGGGTGCCAGTGAATAGTTTCCAGACTCCAATAGTCCACACGGACTGAATTGCTCAATACAGAGCGCATATTCATCAGAACGGTATTCCCTGTAGTGTCCACTGAAGATCGGGTTTCGTACCTGGGATCATTTCTCGTCAAACACGTCCTGCTCTAGACGAGCGGCGTATTTGAGCCGGAGTCGGCGCGCCTCCTCAGGAGTGACAGGCCCACGTCCGTCGATTTCTTGTGAAACCGGTTTGTAGGCCCCGACGTCGAACCCCATTCGATCGAGATACGATCGGACTGCGTCCGAGGCTACGCCGTCCTGAATAGCGGCGGTGACGTATTCGAGTACTTCGTCAAACTCCGGGATAACAATGCCCTCCTCCGTGACGTCACCCATGTCGCCTTCGATACGTACCTGGGCGTCTTCGAGTCGGGCGACGATTGCAACCATTTGCTCAGCCAATTGAAGGACCTGGCTTGGGAGGGCAGTGTCGGGCGAGCGCCACTCGACAGTCCCAAAGGCCTCTCTAAGCTGGACGGGTGTCCAGATCGCGCTCTCCGGATCGAAACTGGACACGACTGCCTGCCGATCCACCCCTGCGTTCACGGCCGCAGTCACGAACTCTTCGTATCGCTGTTCAAGACGGTGAGTCCACTCTGCGGTGTCATCGGCGTAGGGCCACAGCCGGCCCTGGTGTGGGAGGTTATCGTACGCTGTCCAGCGGTACAGCTTCGATCGCGCGCCGTTAGCTATGCGCTCTCCCCCGAAGTACGGCGAGGAGTTGACCAGCGCTAGTGCGGGGTCAAGTGCGATGAGTGTATTCAGCTGATCGATCTCGCGTCCTGGCAGTTGTTCGATGTGGATGTGAGTTCCCGCACAGTGGCGCACATACTCGAAGTCCTCGCCGATGACACTGTTCTGGATCCGTGTTCGCTCGCTTGGAATCTCCTGTATCTGGTCAGTATTCACCGTCGTTCCGAGCGGAACGAGCCCCTTCCCCAGGTCGTCGGCTGCTCGCAGGACGTCTGCGATCCGATCGAGCAGTTCGGTACGTAGCTCCGCTCTGCTCTCACAGGGCGTCGTTTTGATTTCAAGCATCGGTTCGACGAACTCCCGCTCGGCCCCTGCCGACGCCTCGACAAGGGCTCCAGGTTCGACTAGCCGTCCCTCGTCGTCGATCACCCAGTATTCAACCTCGATAGCCCGCCGTATCGGTTCAGATTTGTCTCCCGACATAGTTACTCGCTGGAAGATGGAGGATCCTTACAGGCTGGGTTAAGCCGTCTTGTGCCACTTGACGAAGACTGTCAAGGGTAGGACGAAACCGTGGCAAGGGCCTCCATCTCGGATGGATCATAGGGCGGGTGCAGTATCATGCTTAATATGAGCCAGTAGACGGATAACGGTTGCCTCTGGCCGACGAACTAGCCGAGAGACGGTATCGGAAACACTCTCTCTTCTCACAGTCCCTATCGAATCAATTGCATACAGTTAAACTTGGATCTCTTGCTGAATCCATCCTCTGCACGTTTCACCGGTATTCTGATCGATTCCAGAGAAGTCCACGCTCGTCGTGGTATGTGACCCTCCTGTATCGAACGGAGACTGATTTGACCCCGAAGGCTTTAGTTCATAGTTTGTGTATTATAGACTATGTCGGACGCGTCACCACCCACCAACCCGCCGGATACCGGGCAGTCAGCCCGCCAGTTCTTCGTGTTCCAACAACTGCTCGACACGCCTGAGCTCGCGCGGTTCTACACAGATCTCCTGATTCATTCTCCGACGACGGTTACCGCTGCTCGTGACCGGCAAGGGTTCTCGAAAAGCACCGCGTATAAGTACGCCAACGCGCTGGCCGAGTTAGGCGTCGCAACGGAACTCGACGAGTACGAAAACGGCTCAGCACTCTGGCGTGCTGACCCTGTAAGCGGCAACTGGACGGGTGAAACGACAGTCGAGTTCGGTCCCGTCATCATTGCTGTCTATGGGGCCACCAGTGTTGATGACGATCTCGAACTGTTCGTTGACCGCCACGGCAAGGCAGCACTCGCACCCGCTGTCACGGCGACAATAGAGTACTTAACGGGGAACACAACGCGGCGCGGTGCTGCGGACATCCTCGACGTTCCTGCTGTCGAGGGAATCGCAGTCACGCAGGCAATCGAACGGATTATCGCCGTTGTGGGACCCCACGATCCGACGCTCGACGACGTCACGTTCGATGTAGACATCCACGACCGAGCGCTCGACCAAGCCCCATACCAGCGCAGCGATGAGTGAGCCCCATCCATCGCCATTCCCAACCGCGCTCATCCTCGATACGAGTTTCCTCAGAACACTCGGTGGGACAGACAGTGACCCGTACCAGACGTTCATGCAGTACGTCAAAACGGAAGGCATAGAGCTGTACTTGAGCCGTGGTGTCGTCGAAGAACTCACTGAGCAACACGGTTACATCAGCGTCGATTGGGTTGACCGAGCGGACACGACAGACTGGATCACGCTTGCAGATGAGGTCCAGCCTGGTGTCCGCGTCCACGACGGACCGCGTGCTGGCGAGGTAATGGATCAAGTGCACGAGCGGCTGGCCACGTTCGAGCAGGTAGACCCGGACGAGTTGCGAAAGACGGATTCGGAACTCCCTGCGGTTGCGGTGATGCTCCTCGGCTCAACATCGCACGACTCCATCGGGGTTCTCATGGATGACCGGAACGCCGAGAAAGCGATTACTGGTGTGATCGAGAATACACACTACGAAGGCCGTATCCGCATTCTCGACATCTGGACCGCCATCGAACACATGGAATCTCGTCTGTAGAAACTATCATTGACCCCCGGTCAGCCATGTCCTGTCCCTTGCAGGGAGGAGTACTGAACGAAATCAGACAGACTCCCACTCACAGCGCGTTATCGACCTCCTGAAGCGCGTCAATCGCTCGTTGCAACCGAGCATGCACCTCCTTGTTCGCATCACGCTCACCATGCCCGCCCGGTGCTTGCTGTTCATCACCAGCGTGAGCATCCGAGCCCGACTCGGGAGCCTCTCCAGGTCCCGCCCGCTCCGCCGACTCCGCGGACTGTTCGGCCACCGCATCGAGTCGCTGCTGCTCATCACTGCCCCCCTCAGCAGTGTCACTCGTGACAGCCGACGTGGCCGACCGTGCGCTGTCAGCTGGCCGGCCACCGCGACTGAACGCATCCAGCGGGAAGGCGTATGCACACGCGCGCTTGTGCTTGTGGAACGTCGTGCGGCGCGACACACCAAGCACCTCAATGACGTTACTGCGATCACACCCGCGTTCAAGCGCCTGGCGGACCTGCTCGTCCTCCATCCGCTGCAACAGCAACTGCGGGTCGTCCGGGATGTGCCCGCGCGCCGAATTCTCGATGTGCTCGGTGAGGCCCCACTCCCCAGTCTCGACGTCTTTATCGACGATCTGCTTGTCGCGCGTCTCGACGAGATTGTCCAACCCCATCAAGACCCACAACCGTTCGCGGACCGCCGACACGGACAGATCCGTCGAGACTCCCGAAACGATGTCGCCCGTCCGGGTCGGCCCCTGCTCTGCCAGGTACCGCAGGATCTCGATGTCCTGCGGGAGCAGCACACTCTGGTCTTCCTCCGTGATCTCAACGGGCGAATCCTCCGGCGTAGACTGCTGGTGCAACCAACTGTGACACGACCGGCACAGCAGCGTTAAATTCTCCAAATCGTGCTCATCCATCCCGTCCGGGTCGCGCTCAATGTGGTGGACGTGCAGCGTCGCCAACCCGCCCTGCTCTGGGTCGCGTCGCCCGCACGACTGGCACCGATGCTCGTATTCGCTGAGCACCTCTCGGCGCGTCTCCGGATCGACCGTCTCGTGGCACTCATGCGGGCTTCGCTGCTCCGACCGGGCCTCGTTACTCGCCTCATCGATACCGCTTGCGTCGTCGTGACTTCGTGATTCTGTCTGTGACATTCGTCGTGTGGTGGCTTGGTCAATTGTTCAGCACTCTACCGCGCGCAGAAGCCTGGAGTATCGCTTCAATCCGCGTCCGTGAGTCCTGCGCAGGCACCGGGGGAGACTCACCGCGGATCCGGCGGCACCACCCAATCCCAGACACGAGCCCTCCCCATGACACGCGCAGCCTGCTCCCCGAACATATCACATCGACCTCGTCGGCGTCAATGATTTCACTTGAAATTCGGATTTGCCGCAGTACCGCTCTGCAACGCGCCCGAGTGCCCGCGTCCGCAACACGTCCGCGACGTTATGCAACGCGAGGTCGGTGAAACGGCCCTCTTCGAACGCTGCAACGGCTTCTGCACTCTCTGCGAACGGATCCAAGTCGCCATACGCGCCGTCACACAACACGTCGTACGCGGCCGCGAGATCGCCGTGCTCGTCACCGTTCACCGTCGTGTTGAACCGATCACTAACGAGCGGCATCACGTCGGCGTACGGCACCTCCACGAACGGCCACGCAACGTCCAACTGCGCGAATCGCGTTCGGAGGAACGGTAAATCGAACCCGCCATTCCACCGCTCACCATTATACGCGACCAACAAGACATCCGCATCACACAACCGTTCCTCCACGAACCCAGCTACTGCTGTCAACATCTCCAGCTCAGACGCGTGCGTCGAAACCTTCACCAACGTCTCCGTCGCCTCTTCCACTACCCCCTCGACATCGACCGCTGAGCGCCCGCCAGTCTGCACGAACACGCGCACCCCCATCGGCACCGCGAACCCGACGACCGTCACCGTATCAGCCGCGTCGAACCCCGTCGTCTCAATGTCGAACGCGACCTGCTCAAGCGGGTCCGTCATCGCTCCACGTCACCTCCGGCGCCTGCCTCGTCACGCGCACTTCGGTCGTCATCACTCACAGTGACGCACCCGTCCACGTCACGCGCACTTCGGTCACCACCACTCGCAGTGACGCGCTCCCCGACGTCACGCGCAGTGCCACCATCAGCACTCACAGTGACCCTCTCCCCGACGCGATCCGCGGCAGCAGGCCGTACCCGGAGTTCGCCGAACCCGAACCGCGAGTGCGACCCGACGCGCAACACGCCGTTCACCGCCGTCTCCACCGGGTCACCGCCAGTGTACGCGACGCACTGCCCGTGATCCACCACCCCAAGCGCGTACTCCTCCTCGCCGTCGACGAGCCGCGTTTCCCGCCACCGTAAGTCTGACCGCGACGCGCCCCACCACCACGGCACATCCTGATCATCCGCGCTCGGATGCTCCGTCCTCATCACGTACGGCGACACCACCTCCAGCTCGTAGCCATCCACGTCAGCGAGCCGCGAGTAATCGAGGTCCTCGAGCGTCACCGTCTGCGAATCCGCCACTGACAACTCACCGAACCCGTAATTCCGCCCTCCGCCGACCCGCACCCCATCCAGCACGTCCTCGGCCAGCGGGACGACATCGTCGGCGCCGCCGTCATGCAAGTACGCGTGCACGTACCACTGCACCGACCGGCGCCGATTCCGCTGCCCCGCCGGCTTCCCAAACCAACACGAATCAGCGAACACCTGCCGGTCACCGTACTCCTGGACATCCAACACGTTATGCGCATCCCGTGGTCGTGACTCCAACAACCACCGCTGCGCCGCATCCCGGAACACGAACAAATCAGCGTACGCTTCGACCGGCGGCAACGACTGCCCGAGCTTCCCCGCGTACCCCTCCTCCGAGTGCGCCGACGGGTACTCACCGTACTCCCCCGGCACGAACACGCCATGACTCACCTGCAACTGCTTCCGGACCGCGTCGTCGGCAACCCGTCGAGCAATCGCATTGAACAACGCGTGTCCCGTCACGAAATACGGATGCCCAAAGTACGGCGCCTCCATCTCGAACAACACCTGCTGAATCATGGTCATCGATACCACACCCCTCCGTTTCCACTCCAAAAATTGACAGCACTCGTCACAGCGCATCACCGCCGGCTCCATTCATCGCGTCGACGTAATCCTCAATGAGTTGCAACGCCGCCGACCACGACCGTACGCGCCGCAGCTGCGCATCCAACACGCGCCACAGCCGCTGCCCGTCCACACCGATCGGGAGTTCCGGCAACCGCGACCACACATCAGCGAACGACCGTGCCGGCACCGACCCCAACGTCGCCGCCGGCCGACCACCAGGGTCAGCCGTCACCCGCAACGACACCGGCCCCGCTTCCAGGATCGTCCGGTGTGGTGTCACCGCGGCATCCGAGTCATCAACGACCAGAGACAGCTCGTCGAACGCCGCTCCGCGACGGTAATTCGACAACAACGCCGCCGCCAACAACACATGGTACTTCAACGACGTGTACGGGTAGTACATCGCCTCATTGAACACCGCCGCCGCATCCGACCCAAGCCACGCCGCATGCGCCGCCTCCGCATCCTCGATCGCCACTAAGTCCTCAACGGCATCGCGGAACGCGTCCACGCTCATCTCCTCGGTCACGACCTCCCCGGACAGAAGTGACAGCCGGAATGGCGATTCGTGCGCCGGGAGCGTCTGCTCCGGATCGCCGCGCGGCCGACTCAACAACGCCGCATCCCGATCCGCTCCGCGAGGCACCGGCTCATTCACTCGCTCACCGGCAACAGTCTCCGCCGCACTGCTATGCGACCGCCCACGCAACTTGTGCACATCATGCCGATACACCGCCACCATCGCCGGCGCCTCCGTCTCACCATCCCCCTCAGCTGCTGCCGTCACGACTCATCACCTGATTCAGGCATCGACACATCACCATCACGCGCCGCCACGCGCGCCTGCAACGCCCGCACGAACTCATCCCGACATTCCGACCGCCACACCTCATCCTTCTCCGCCATCGCAGCCGTCTCGTCCTGCGCGCGATTAAACACGCGCCGCACCTCCCGCTCCGTGTACAACGGATTCACCAGCCACGCATCCGCAATCCCCGCGCCGAAATTCCGCGCGCCGCCGACCTGAAATGCGAACTCATCACTATGCGCATCAAGGAACGACACCGCCTCCAGCAATAATCCGACGAACTCCGGCTTCAATTCGCGGAGTGTCAGCTTCCACGTCCCCTCAACATTCCCGAGCACGTCCCGCTCGGCATGCCGGAGCGGCTGCCCGCCATCCTCCTCGTTCCGCGAGCGCACCTGATTCGAGAGTTGCCTGAAGTGCGCCTCCGCCTCACCATCCAGCACGTCCACCTGCCGCCGGATCGGCGAGAACGACACCGGACGACGCAACAACTTCCCCGGCTGGTCGCCGAACCCGCCGAACAAGTCGTAGATCACGCAGCCCGCATTGTGGTCATCCACGCACGCGCCCTTCTCGTGATACCCAGACTCCAAGTCGCGCTCATACGTCTCCGCGCGCATGTAATCCGCATTCGACTCACCCGGATGACACGCCGTCGCGCCCGCAACCTGCACAACCTCCTCACAGCCATGGCGCAGCCAGCCACTCAATGTGAACGGGGAAATCTGCCCCTCAATCTGATTCATCGGATCATCCGCCTCATACCGATCCGCCGACGCATGATGCCGATCAGTGACGATCCCATCACCCGGAGACAGCAGATCGACTTCGAGACCGACATACACGTCCGGAAACAGCATTTCCTCCACCGACCGCGGCACGTCCAGTTCAATGTCAAGGTGAGAATCCACGAACCCCGACGTCATCGCTGCTCACCCCAGAACAACCCGCGAACCACGTCACCATCCGCCCCGTCAGCTCGACGCCGCGCCTCACCCACCGACACACTCACACCGTCACCGCTCGGCACCTTCCGCACCGACTTCGTCGAAGCCCCACTCACCGCTACCACCGCCGGCGCAAGCAACACCGGCCACGACGACTGCGTCGCCACATCAGAACACCACCCAACACGACCTTCAACCACCAACTCACGCGCCCCCAGCGTGAACTCCTTCGGCGGCTCGTGTTTTCCATCACCGCAAATAACATATCCAACCTGAAACATCACCTCCCCAACCGGACAGAACACGTACACAGTAACTATATCACCCTCACAAAAAGAAGAGCCGCACACTTGACACGTCGCGGCCCCTTCCCCGAGCGAAATATTATTAATTTGATATAGTTCTTCAGTTAATTCGTTGTCGACAACTTCTTGATTTGGTAGTGTTGAATCTTTCATGGGTTCGCTCATATCCATTGGGAGAACCCGGCCCGGGTGTCTCCAGCACCCAGGCGTTTCTCAGTATCGGTGCCCCGGAAGGGCCGGGCCTCCATATCCATTATGAGAACTCATATTGGTAAAAGCCTTTCGGAGTCCTCATAATGGGGTGAGGGTATACCGTTAGGACTAATCAGAAAGGTAGTGAATCTCGAACTAATGCCCGACCGTGACGAAGAGACCGGCCGTTATACCGGCGAGTACTCTACTGAGGACTTCCTTAATGCCATCAGCGCCGAGGATGGGCTGGCCGGTACGGGCGATATTGCAGATCGAGTTGGCTGTGCCCACGATACAGCATACAAAAGACTTCAGAGACTGGAGAAAAAGGGGTTAGTCTCCTCCCGTAAAGTAGGGAATACGCTGTTGTGGACGTCTACGAAGATAGATAACGGCTAAATTTCTCATCGAAATCTCCTATCCTACCGTAGTATGCGTATAAAAACAAGGCTCGATAGTATCGATAATCCCAGATAGGAGAGAAACATCTTCTTCAGTGTCTGAGTCAGTGCCACGGACGATCCCAGCTGTCGAGGGAAGAATCAATGTACAGTTGGTCTTGACAATAGCAATTGTGATGCATATTGTGTTCTGGAAAACACTTGGGACACCCAGCACGGGGTTATCGTACTGGTGAGTTGTCTACCAAATGGCGAGTTCTAATAAGCAGACAAGCAACGAAAGAAGCAAAAAGAATTCTGAGGTAATATTTTGCTTCTTCTATTTATTAGAAATCCCAGATTTTTGTAGCAGTCTCTGCTAGCTCTTCGGATCGCTCCTCTATCGTACTAGTATTCCACTCCTGGTAATTGGAGCGGAGATATTCTGTCATTTGGAAATCAGACAGTCTATACTGATCCTTTTTTTGACCAAATGGGTTTGTGCTTGCTTCCTCATTTAGTCTCTCTTCAAGAAGAGTGAGGTTCCCAATTCGGTTTCTATACTGATTTTTATACTCTGCTTCACTTACGTCCAATATTGGCTTCCAGGACTCGTATTTCTCGGCGGAAAGAGCAGACTGCGGAGCAATATGCTCAATATCGACAGATGCCCTATCATATGTTTTCCCTCCACCACTGGAATAGTGCTCCCGTTCAATAGTATCCAGAATATACCTTGTCATGGAATTCCTTGGCGGGCGTGCAGAATAGTTAGCACGGCTCTGCTGGCTGATCAGCGATTCTGGAGGATCGATAGGAACTCTCTCGGAGATGAGGCAGGGACAGTGAGATGTGTCAACCACTACCCTGCCACACCAAGATACGATCACAGAGGTCTTGAAATCACTGGAAACCGAGACAACAGTACTATTCGAACATCTTGATCTCCAGTTTCTCTATGAATTCCCCGTGTTCGCCCCCGATCCGCGGGGGCGAACGCGGGAGTTCCATCCACCTGAACTGTTCCGAGGATTGCTTCACTGCTTCTACAACAGAATCTACGAACCAGAAGCGATGGCTCAAGAACTCGCCAACGATGATGTCTGGCGTGTCTGCGAGTTCGAGCGACCGCCGTCACGGCGGACGATTGGCCGGTTTATCGACGATCTCTCTGGTGTCGTTGAGGAAGTCTTCTCACGAATTCTTCAGCAGGTGCTTGTCCGGGTTGAACTGGGTTCTTGCTTTCGGATTGACGGCACCGATGTCCGGGCGCCTCGCCCGGACGAGGATGCCTCGTGGAACTACGACAGTACAGCTGAGGAGACTTACTACGGCTACGGTTGCTGTCTGGTGACGACCGACAACAACATCCCGATTGCCGCAGAGTTCACAGATGAGAAATCTGTGGACAAGGCGACGGCGAGGCGCATCACACAGGATGCGCTCGCCGTCAAAAAGCCAGTCACGTTCGTTGGTGACGCAGAGTTCGACATGTTGGACTGGCACGACGACCTGATTGAAGCAGGCGTCGTGCCAGTGGTTCCGTACAATCCACGGAACACAAATGATCCACCAGATATCGAGTACCGCATCCAGAAACGAATCAAGGAACATAGCGACACTGTCCGCGTCTGGGAAAAGCAGCTTGACGACACCTACGATAACCGGTCACAGGTCGAAACAGCAATCGGCGTGTGCAAGGATCTCGGCCTCGGGACTCCGCAAGTCCGAGGCCGAGAACGGGCAAAAACTCACGTCTTCGTCGCTCTCTGTCTTCGTTTGGCTGTCGTCATCGCTAACCATGAACGAGGAGGTGACATCGCAAGTCCGATCGTTGAGCTATGAGAACTCTTCTGCACGCCCGCCATTCCTTTTAAATCCTGAGCTAGCAAACTTTGCTTCAAATTCGTCATCCGAAGGTGCCTCATCTTTAAGTCTCCTCCTAATTGTGTCAACAGCATCATCTTCATCAAACGCGTTGGAACAAAGATCAGAAAATATCCGATCAAGAGTCGCCCCTGTTGTGAGATCGGCTACTCTCCATCGAGTCATAAATGATTCAAGCAACCTCAAAACCTCAAGCATCTTCGTAGAGTCATCAAACTCTTCGAATGAACGAAGAATCAGTGTGCGAGAATGAGAGGATTCAATATCATTTAAATTCCGAAGTCGTGCATTGACTTTCTTCGACTGTTTCCCATTATATTTATCAGTTGACTCATCAATCATCCCCATATAAACATCAGAGGTATTAACCATTTCATCAATATAGTCCGTCAATGGTATGTTTTGGGAAGGAAGTATATCATTTATTATATTACTAAATTTGTCATATAGGGTCCTTGAAGATACGTTCCCAGAAATGTCTGGGCTTTTACGAGACATGATGAAATGACGGAAGAATCTATTGGGATGGTCTATTTGATGAACTACGTTTTCTAATAGATGTTCCCACTGACTCCGAATATCCTTGTATTCAGTACTGTTACTCCCTCCGGGATACCTTTCAGTCGCTGTTTGGAGTAGAGAATTCTTCATAAGATCTACAGCAGACAACTCCATACCGCGGTTATTCAATGTTTCAAATAGCCGAAATGCTGATCCAGCACTATTGCATTCCACAATAACAACTGTCATTTGCTTAGATAATTTTCCCCTAATCTGATCCAATTCATCTAAGGTATAATCGGAGAGTTTCCCTTCAAAGAACTCTAAGGCCTCAAGAAGCCTAGAATCGGCATCAATTGCACCTTCGCGTTCTTCAAGAATGTTTTCATAATCGTTTCCATCAAACGTACTTAGTGATAATTTTGGTTCTTTATTATTATTATCATCTCTTTCATAGAGGTATTCGTCATTAATTAGCTCTATAATTTCATCTGGGTCTCCATTTTCTTCATATTGGGAACGCATAGCGCAAAGAAGAATTGAAATTGTCGTGAGTCTCTGCTGACCATCCACGACTTCAAGTTCATTTAATTTATTGAATGAGGTGCTGTGTTTTATAAGAACAATTGAGCCAAGGAAGTGAGTACTATCTTGGGGAATCGAATTTAAGTCTGTCCAAAAATCAGTCCATTGCTCTTTTTTCCAAGAGTAGGGACGCTGATAATCCGGAACAGTATAAGTACTCTTATCAGAGAATGCCTTTTGAACAGTACTTTCAGACGCGTCGATGTTCATGCCGTCCATCAAGAACTTGTTTGGATGTCACCGTAATATATCATCCGGCATTCAATATGGGGAATTTTCATATTCCTGTCCGTCCAGCCTCTGAAGGATAGATGGTTATTAGAGACAAGAAATCGATTATAGACAGGACACACTCTCAACAGTCTTGATGCCTGCAACTGCCAACTTTTGCCTAGAGTTATTTTCCCGGGCCTTGACTTGCCGTCGATGAAACGCACCTGGGTCACGACCAGTAGTACGAACGTGGAAGCAGTCATAAATCCACTCATTGCGGCTTGTAACGATGGTTTTGTGCCAACTGACCTCTATCTCATTGAGACGCCCGCGGTCAGCGAGCAAATGGCAGAAGTCAAAGAACTCTCAAAGACGATTATTGAGGCCTATAACGGAGAAACTCCCTCAATTGAGGCAACTCAGCTGAAGGAAGAAGCCGACTTCGACGGGATACATGACCATGTCAAAGGAGCGATCAAAGAGACAAAAGACGCCGGCGGAGAAGTCGCCGTCGACGTGACCCCAGGTCGGAAATTCATGACTGCGTTCGCGTTTGCTGCTGGCATGCGTTATGGGGCTGACCGCGTCCACTATCTATATCTTGATCGCCGTGAGTACGGCTACCTGTATCCTGAACTTCCACGGACGTCCATCGAACTGTATGACTTCACGGAGGTGATGGCGTGAAACTCACTCGTCGTAGAATCACGGTCTTGCTCAATGCACTATACGATGAAGGTATCACCGATATCACGGTCGAGCATCCCTCTGAAGAGATCGGGGAACTGCTCCGGGTAGATATCGAGGACATGGATGAAGCGACCGTGCGCTTCACTTCCAATCGAGAGGACTTCACGCAGGCTTGCGCCGATATCGATCGCAAGTACGGACCACCAGCGAGTCATGATATTCCGGATCCGAACTCCTACGTCTGGGCCTGTTTGGCTGGTGGACTTTTGAATATCGGCAACAGAGCGGAGCTTAATGACTTCCTTGACCGGTTCGGTTCTCCGAATCTCAATGCTGGCCATCCACCCGTCGTTGCTGGGTTTGATACAAATTTAATGCCCTGGCGGATCTGGAGTGTTCTCGGACTTGACGGTGGGTACAGTCCGTATCGCGGTGAGTGGCCGATAGTCAACGGATTCACTCTCGCAACGGGTGTACGCGACGAGTTAGACTGGGACCACAAGCACAACAACACTCGGCCGCTTGAGAAAGCGTTCGGCGATGAGTTCGATCGATTTCTCGGCCAACCGACCGCGTCGAACAGAGAAGGGCGGCTTGGCGAGATCCACTATCGGCAACTTCGAGACCTCCAGTACGCTGACGAGATCGAATGTGACACCGGGGACGATGAGATCGTTGATGGTTACGACCGTTATCAACGATCCGGTCGGAAGGATGTACTCCTGTTCAGCAACGATCGAAACTTCGTTGAGCGCGCGCGAAGCCACACTATCAGAGCTCACCATGTAGACTTTCCGCGCGAGTTCCCACGAAAGACAACGGGCTCCTGGACGGCTATTCGGGATACGCTGTATATGCTTACAATATTGTTTGGCGTTATCAAAATCCCCAAAGCGACGTTATACGGTGTCTGGAGCGGAAAGACAGGGAAAGACTGGCACGACGAGGCAATTGATGTCGAGTGTCGAAGCCCCCGTATCGAACCGAATCTCAAGCGGGATACAGCCATTCTCGATCAGTTTCACTCATAATTCTTGTGAGGACAAAACCAGACTATGAGAGGTCTCTGGCTTGTTCTTGCTGATTTTGCGCCGCGAGGTCGATTATAATGTGGATCGAAAGTTGTTCGTTTTGAATGTCCCTTCAAAGTCTACACAGACGAAAATAGCACCCGCGGGCCGCGAAATGTGGTTCACGCTCGTACTTCGCAATCAGCCAAAAACTACTCCCGTGAACCTAAGGCCGATACACCTTGGGGTAAAATTCGAAGTTCGTCTTCCCAGTAAACACCGACTCGTCGATAGCGTCCGGTTTGGCGACTTCCCAAATAAGGTCAAAGTAGTCGATTGCCGTCTGGATTACCTCAGGATGGCGGGTATGGATCCCAGCTTCCGGATTGTAGTAGAAACTGTTCTCCATGAGGTTGGCACTTCCTGCCAGAACAGCGCCATCGTTCGCGTCCCCCGCGACGAATAGCTTGGCGTGAACACCCGTCTCTGAGACAAACGCATCACCTTCGTTATCGATTTCATCCCGTTTGTGCTTGCGGAGTTGGGTATGATCTTTGAACCTCTTGTAGCGGGTGTAGGTCCGGAGTTCGAGATTTCCCCGAGTATCGCCAATTCGGGTCAGGAAATTCTTTTTGATTTTAGACCAGTCATCCGGGTCAGGTAACCGAATCAGCAATTGAATTTGCACATCATTGGCGAGCAATCGTTGGAAAAGTGCGGTATATTCCTTTATGCTGAAATTCATCCATGGTGTCATCACCCGGAGCCGTGGCGGAACAGATTCTTCTTCAAGGGGTTGGGCACAAATCTCCCGGACCTTATCCGCGAACGACACCGCATCGTGGGGTTGATTCGTTCTCCATTCCCTGATGCGCTCGATCTCGTCTGCGAGATGGGGGCTTTCCCCGACGTACCCTTCGATTTCGTACTCGTCAGCATGGTACATCGGATCGAACATGGAGAATATGAACTCAATAGGCGCCGTGGTGGTCTCGTCCAATCGGGACGCACCCGCGGCTAGCAGGTCAGTTCGCTGATCTGTCCAAGCACCATCCAAGGCTTCCGAAAGCTGGCGTGCAGTAGTAGCGATCCCAATTGCACGGTCATGCTCACTCTCGACGTAGGCCTCGTAGGCTGAAACCGCATCAGGAGCGGTCGGACCAGTGTACGACTCCTCGAATCTCAACAACTCTTCTTCAAGCGAAACATCGAAGCCTGCATCGGAAAGTCGACGATGTAACTCGAACTTGTCGGTGTCTAACTCGACGTCAAGAAGCCACTCAACTGCCACCGGACAGCTATGCTGGCTGGCAACCGCACAAACCGCTGCTGCTCGGTCAGTGATCGGCCACTCTGGTGACTCGACCGGGGCCTCAGGCCGAGATAAACCGGTAGTTCGGCGGAGTCGTTTTGCCCGGCCAGTGAAGGTGTTTGCCAATTCTTCGAACACTACCTGGGACTCTTCATCGAACAGCTCATCCACAAAATCCGAGACGCGGCTGTCACCAGCATACACAGGGAGGCTCCCCTGGATGTTTGTCGGGCCGTTTTCGACGGGTGTGACCCCGAACGATTCAAGCAGTCGCGGGACGGCCGTCTCAACCCTCGAAATATTATGAGCCTCGCACAATCGTGCGAGGATTGCCCAGCACGCCTCAGAGGTCGTCAGGTTGCGACTACCATGCACTCTCCGTATGATCTTTCGGTCAAACTGCAACCCCTCCATCGTAGCTCGCAGTACCCCGAGCGTCCTCAGGATGTTAATATCTTGCTGCGAAGCGATCGACTGTGCATCTCGTCGGGATAACACTACCGCAGTCTCGTCTTCCGCATCCTCATCGTACTCCTGGGCTGTTCGCAGGAGTCGCATTACACCCCCTTCCTCCTCGTAGGCGGCTCCCAGAACGAACTGCTTGGCCGTCGCCGTCGTAGCGTGTTGTGCGAGACGTCGAGTCGTCGGGGTAAACCATTCTTCGACAATCTTTCCGAGTGCATCAGTGTACGTCTCCCAGTCAACGGAATGGTTGGTTACGTACACGGTGATGTCGTAGTAGCGACGGAGATCAGCCCACGCCTCGTCCGATTCGGTGATGGTCGCATTATTGTAGAGCAGAAGACTCTCCGGCGTGAGTCCCCAGTATTGGCCAGCCGAGTGAGCCTGGAGTGCGTCTGGAAGGTCAGCAATCATCTGTGTCCAAAGAAAGTGGTAGATCCCTTGAAATCAACGGCTGGAGAGACTCCTGTGACAATCAGTCGTCTGCAACGATCTCAATGTCATCTGGGGTTGCTGTCAGTCCGTCCACAATAGCCAGCATATCTTCCTTGTTGAAGGTCCGTTCATCGTTGCGTTCGTCACACCCATACTGGTAAACACACTCTGGGCAACCCGCAGCACAGTCACAGCCACTAATGTTCTCCTCCATGACTTTCAGAGCATCTTCGAGTTGCCGCAAGCCCGCATCAGATTGATCAAATAGGAGCTTCGTCACTCCGTTGCCACCAATAGTGCCCTCGAAGATGAACGCCTCAGAATCACCGTCGTTAAACGATTCATCAAGACTGCGAATTTCTATTCCACCGATCCGCTGAAGTGCAAGTCTGAACCCATGAACTAGAGTGTGAAGTGTCTCCGGCGAAACTCGACGGTCGATTGCTTTCAACCGCAATCCCTTGGTTTGGAATGTACGACCGACCATCACGTCTTGTTGTGCCGACTGATTGTGTTTAGGATCCCGAAGGCAGACCTGATCTTCATCTTTCTGCTGGACGACCACACTGTTGCAGTGGCTCTCACGACAAAGGGTCAACGGCTGGTCTCCCGGATCGCGTGCACCGCCATTATAAGACGTACTGTATGAGCTAACCGTTTCGATAATCTCTAGACCACCGTGTTCGATCGTAACCAGACTCTCACCGGACGCAGATTGAAGGGTTAATTTCTGACTGGGCTTGAATTCCTCTACGGTCGTCTCAACGTTGGCATACGTACTCTGAGGATTTGTGTGGTAATCTGAGAGCGGATATATTTCGTTCGCTCTCGCGGCCTCGAACTGCCTGGATTTATCGGAGAGCTCGACTCGCTTGAGGGAAATTGGTTCAATGGTTCTAACAGCATCTGTTTCACCACATTCTGGACATCCGGCCTGTCCTTCATAGCGACCTTCGAAGCCACACGCCTCACAAAAGAGGCGTTTTTCCCCAAGTCGCTTCTTGAGCGCGCGCGTCTCTTCGGTATCCTCATGGACTCGCGTGGTGACGTACCCCCTTTTACTCTTCAAACTGTAGGAGTAGGGATGGAGTTCACGCAGCGCCATGGATTCATCACGATCCCAGTTGGAGTCCTGGGTTGCTCTCGTCTCACCGCTGTCAGAGTCGTAGACGTGGCGAGTCACAGAGACATTATTCCCGAAGGCTCGCATCTGAGGGACATAAGCTGAGCGGTTCGATTGCTGGTGGATGTCCGAGAGTGTCGCTTCCTTGTACTCATCGAGTAAGTCTTCGAGTGTTCTGATTTGCGAGCGGACCCGTTCGAGTTTTCGCTGAGCCTCCTCCGTATCGTCTTGGCCGTCATCCTCATCCCATCCCCAGTCATCCTCGTCCTCAACGACTTCTCGGAGATCGGCTTTGTTGTCCTCGAGTTCTTCGAGTTCCTCTTTAATATCGGATTTGTACTCTTTGGCAAAGGTCACGAGCCGGTGGCCGAACTGCTCGATCGTTTCGTCGATAATGTCGCGAAACTCACGGCGGGCAACCCTAAGTTCCTCCGTGCTCTCGCAATTGTCACAAGTCCCACTAACATCAGCGTCGAACATGTGCCCACACTGTTGGCAATACGCGTAGTCCAGCAAATCCTCAAGCCAAGCACGGACACCCTCGTCTTGCGTCGCGATTTGCTTCAGAACTGCCAAACATTTCCCGTCCGTGACCTCCTGGATGTTTCGGTAGTAGATGCTCGTGAACGATTCGAATTCACTCGATGCCTGTTCGCTAGGGCTTTCCTTCTTGAAACGGTCCCACTCGTTCGGTGCAGGTGGAGTAATTTTGGTTCCCTCAATCTCGTCAGCTTTCTTCCAGGGTATCGCATAGTACGCTGCGATGTAATCCATGATCGCCCACGTAAGTGCAGACTTGAGCACATGTTCGTTGTGCTGGTTCAGCGGAACCGGTTTCTCCTCAGACTCGATAAGCTCGTCCGGCCGTTTGTGGTAATAAAAGTCAATCGGGTTTCGCTTACTGATCGTCGTCACGAGTGATTTCCCACTCGACCGGCCTGCACGCCCGATGCGCTGGAGATATGCATTCGTGTTCGGTGGCGTTCCCAGCAGAAGAAGACTGTTTAGGTCACCGATGTCGATCCCAATTTCCATCGCAGGCCCCGTTGAGAGGAAGTTTGGCGTGGCGTTGCGCTTAAATTCGTGTTCTATCCGTCGGCGTTCGTCTGCCTGTTGATCTCCCTTGTATACCTGGCTGAGCAACATCCGAGCCCCAGTTCCGGCAGCCCAATAAGCGGTCCGCGTGAAATGTGGGGACGAAAGATCGGCCCGCTCCTCGTACGAACTCGTGAAGTCAATAGCATGTTCGTAGTTTTTCTCTGGGGTCACCTCGGCTTTGAGATCACTAACGAACTGGTCCACTTCGTGGAGGTACCGCATGGGCTGATTGTCATCAACGAATCGAACCTCGATTGTCTCCGGATCAAAGGAAACACGATCACTCTGGTCGCTGACTTGGATGATCCCGCGATCCTGCAAATTGCTAATCGTCTCGGTCGGATTCTCGAGACCTCTATCGTCTCGGAGTGATTCAATGAGGCGATCTTGATCCTGACGGTTCCCCTCGAACAATTCCTGACAAACGTGTCGTTCAGCGTCTGTCTTCGGTCGCTTTTTTAATCCGACGTCGAGTAACCCGTCATTGACTAGCCGGCCATACTCACGGCCAAAGTCTCCGTTGAACAATCGGTAACTACCCTGAATTAGTTGGCCAGTGATGGTGTGGCGCCATTCGATATAACCGATGACGTCATTGATGATGTCATCCTTGTTTTCGAAGACATCCCAGTACTCACGGGCCTGCTGGATCGTGTCATCAAGTACATCTTTGAGCGTCGCTCGACGCTCGTCAGCCATGTATGAGAGAAGAACCTGTTGGATGAACAGTAGGCGCTCCGGCTCATCGAAGTCATTGGCCAATCGTTCCATATCGCGGTAGGAATCGGCAAACGACATGAGTTTGGCCTGGCGCTGTGATGCCGACTCCGCATCCGCCAGTCGCCGAAGCATAAACTGGCTCATGGTAACCCCCGTGTTTATTGGTGACCGCATCAACGTGTCGTAGTCTCGGTAGGGGTGATAGCATGGAACGGCGTGCCGGCCTTTCGAGGGTGTTTCGAGCCGAACGTTTCCACTTGTGTCGAGGTAAGCCACACGGAGGTTGAACGACTTCTGGACCCGTTCGACGGCATCGTCATCGTGGATTGCACACCCAGTTCCGGCTAAATAGTAGACATCTGAGCGATCAGCGTTGCATTCGTGGCAGTAGTCTGCTTCCTGTGTATCGAGATAACCTTGTAAAACAAAGGTACTGGTATTACACTCACATCCCTCGGTTGGCGGCGTTGGGCCGTGCTTCGCTCCGTGTTCCTCATTGGCGCATATCCACGGGAGGACGAGTTTGGGAACTAGGTGACTGTCACAGTCCGCGCAAGAGAGTCCATCCTGTGACTGCCCATGGAGAGAGCACTCTGGATCAGAGCACTCGTAAGAAACGTCATCTTCGAGTTCTAATCCGCCTCCACAGTGGTAACAGTCGCTCGCTGACCGGTCAACGGTCGCCCCGCAGTCGGGATTCTTGCAGACAATCCCGTCGGCAGTTCGGGTGAGTGCTCCGCCACACTGCTGACAGTCTCCAAGCGCCTCCGATGGATGGGCCTCTCGTCCGCACTCAGTGCATTCATAATCTGGTGTCCAGTATACGCGAGTCAGTGTTCCATGATTCTCGTGGGCACACTCTGGTTCATCGGCGTAGAGATACTCACCTTCTGTTTCCTGTGTTACCGGTCTCACGTCGCCGCAGTCGGGACAGTACCAACCTTCGTAGACTTGTTCACCACACTTGTTACAGAGCCGGATTTTGGTGACGTAACGACTGTGCTCACCCTCTTCTCCACAGTCACAGGACTGGGGTTTCGCGTAGATCTTGTGGCAGTGAAGGCATTTGTAGTAACCGTCCACTGGCCAGTTGAACACATGAATCCGAACTTCATACCCAGCGAGTTCGAATAGCTCAAGTGCGTTCTGAGCGACGCGGCGAGCGGTCTCCTCGTCGCCGACTGAGGCGTAAGTATTGTGAATATATTCCACGAAATCCGCTGCGCGTGGTGCGTCGGGAAGTCCATACTCTTCGTCACTGGGTTGCTGAAGTGCCTGGTGAAGGTGGACAAGATAACCCAGAGACCCCCTCTTTGCTGCTAGTTCTAGAACTGCACCCGGGCCACGACCGTATTGTGGGTCAACGTCTAGGTCCGCAATCCATCCATGGGTCCGTGGATCTTCGCCCTCTCGCCAACGTTCAAGATCGTCTTCAACAGTCTCGGCATCCAGTTGTGCTGTCCGCATGAACTCCGGGAGTGTCCCTGGTGGCATTCGATCAGTCTCTTCAGTATCATCATCGAATCCCACCTCTTCTTCGATAACTTTGTATGGGTCGCCACGGCGAATTCCGAAGAGTCGTTGGAACAATTCTTCCTTCTGGCCAATGGTTGCGCTTGCGGCGATGAGTCGCAACGGATCCTCCACACCTCGCGAATCTCGGAGCTTTCTGAGTCGCTTCACCAACATCGACGCGTGGGCACCGAACAGCCCCTGGTAGGTGTGGACCTCGTCAAACACAAGGAATTTGGGCTGATCGACAAACAGATTGTGGGCATTGCGATCGTTGATGTTAAACAATCGATAGTTGATGGCGTCCGGGTTTGTTAGTAGTATGTCGGGCTGTTCCTCTTCGATCCGATCTCGAGTCAAGTGCACGAATCGGAGGAACTCACCACCATAGCCGCCCCTCGCCTTGAGATAGTACTCCTGCCCGTCTTTTTTAACATGGAGGTTAGGTGCTTCGTTTTCCCGAATCGAGTCACTTTCAGCGAGTTCGTCGGCGATCCGATCTGGGAGTTCGAAGTATTCGAACGAGTCTTCAAGATACTTATGAGTGCTCTTACCGTCTTTTCGGTGCCCACGCCTCGGCGTGTCACCGTCGTATACCCCGATAGTGATATACTCGTCTTCAGCAAGGCTGGATTTCCGGTTGACAAACCAGAGATACTCTATGAATCGTTTGAGTTGGTCTTGGGCAAGTGCTTTTGTTGGATATGTCAACAGCGCCTTGATACTCTTCGGTGCCACCCCATCAATCCGATTTTGCTTCGCACGCAAGATATACTGCATAATCGGAATGAACCAGGATTCAGTCTTTCCACGCCCGGTCCCTGCCGCTATAAGTGCGTGGTTGTCGTCAGAAAGCCACTCAATGGCTTCTTCCTGGTGCACCTGTAGATTTTCGAACCCTTCGGCTTCGAACGCGTCGATTAACGGCTTTTCTAACCCATTTGGTGCAAACTCCCCCTCAACCTGATTGGCGAAGTCGGCCCACGAGGTGTCACTCCAGGCGGCTGATGCGACCCCTTGGAGGTACGGCCCCTTCGAACGGATGAACGCTTGTTCGGTGGTTTCGTCCTCATCGTGAGCAAAGTTCTCCAGCAGTCCTTGATAGCCACGCTGATTGTTTCCAATGAGGTAGTTCGCGTAGTTCTGTTGGGCGTGTTTTCCGAGTTCGATCGGATTAAATTCAGATGTCATTTAATTATCCTCCTGGAACTGAATTGTGAGTAGTTGACTGAACTCTGAGAGGTTCTTGAGGTCTCTGAGCACGGTCTCGTCAATCTCAGCCAGCGTTACTCTCTTGTTTTTCAGCAGTTTCTTGAGCTCTGCCATTGATTCATCGCCAATATTGTACTCATCTTGGACTCCTCCAAAACTGATCTCAACATCCTCGTATGCCGCCGCCAACTCTGCGTACCGCGCTGCCGGTTTTTTGCCTAGATTCCCGTTTTTGTGTTTTTGAAGGAAACTCTGGAATTCTTCGATAGTTTTCTCGTCATCATCAGACCCGATATCTGGGATTCTCAACACCGTTCGCTTTGTCGCCAACTCGTCTAAGAACTCTCCGCATCGGCTCTCAATACTCTGTTGGATGTCCTGTTGCCGCTCATCTAACTTGTTGTGCCGAGTGCTGAAACCCCGCTCCAGTTCGCGGATTTCCTCAGCATCAGCGAACTCCTCGAAATCTTTCTTCGTGAACTGACGAAGGTCGCGCTCTATACCGGCCTCTATTTTTTCAAGTGCTTCTGATTTGTACTGCACCTCCATCTTATCGGCTAATGATTGCCACTTGGAAACAGTCTTGTAATCGCTCTGAAAAGCCACCAGTTCCGACTTGAGACTCCGTAAAGCGTCATTTTTCCGTTCGGCTTTCCGACGACGTTCCTCTATTTCATCAACATCGTTGGCCAACTCATCTATACGTTCTTGACGAGTATTGATGCTATCAACTCTCTCAACGATACTCATCTTGTTCCCTCCATTTCCTCTAATAACCCGTTAGCTGTGTTTTGACAGTCTGAAAGTGGTTGGGTGTCGATATCGATCTGTATTTTATCTTCAAGTTTGTTCACCTCTCGCTCAAGATCACTGTCTAAATCATCTAAATCCGTCAGCAAGTCATCAAGATTATTATAGTATTCGCTGTACTTACCGTATTTGACCTGAGCGACGTCATAGTATACACTGAAGAATTCCCAGACAGTGGACACTTCACTCAATTTGTCAGTGATGGCCCCAAGCTGCTTCAACGTTTGCTCGTACCGTTCCTGCTGATCGTCATCAAGGCCCTGGAAGTTCGTTATCGATTCCGGTGGATGTGTACTTGGCAAATGATCGTACGCGCTTTCTATTTCTGATAAACCAATTTCGTCGAACGAATCTATTGGAGCGTAGAAACTATGGAGGTTAGAGAATGTCCCCTTCAGTCCGTGTATTTTCTCTCGATACTGTTCGTCTTCATAATATTCCTTGAGTGATCGGGCGTGAGACCGGATCCCAAAGTGAGTTGGCTCTGTGAGAAAGTCCTTGAGGTCAATCGCATCGCTTCGTGTTGGGCCTAATTTAAATCCAGTAATCCCAGAGGACATTTGACCGACTGCTGCACAGAGTTCGTGCGGCGAGGTGGCGTCGACGTGGGATTTGAGGCGCTCATAATCAATCATATTCGCTCGGAGATGGAACCGCGCGTGGAATAATCCAAGAAGCGACTCGCCGTAATCCTCAAGATCCCCTATCTTGACATCCAGATTTCTTGGTTTTGCGGACCTAAGGAAGTTATTCATATCAACCGGTTGTGCAAGCGCTTTTGCCGAGAACTCATCCCCGTTTCCGGTAAAGATATTCAAGAGATACTTGCCAAGCAAAGCTGTTTTGTCAATGTCAGATCCGAACTCGTCTCTAATATCCGTCTCCAGGCCAGTTCGAAGTTCCTCGACAGCGTCGTCGGCCCACGTTCGGAGTTGGTGAGCGTTCACTGCTCCATTTTGGATATGCTCTTCGGTCGTACTTTCGTCATAAATTCCTAGACGAAGGAGGTCTTTCAACAAAGATTCCGGGAGATCACGACTAAGCACCACCTTACGGTAATCTGGTTCATCTCCATTATCGATGTGTATGGGAACTTTCCTACCACCTTTACTCCACCAGAATGCGGCGGCATTGCTAGATCGGCACTCCTCTCTCACGAGGCTCGTCGGGTGTTTGTAGAAGAATCGGATTGCCTGCTCGGCACCATCTTCGATATGTGATGTCTTGTTAAATTCGGACCCTTCTCCCCGCCAATCAAGTAGATCCTGTAGCCGCTTTTCGTATAGACCTCTCTTCCCACCGATAGGCTTCTTGTGAGACGGGTTCTCAGTACAGATCCAGTACTCATCGCTCTTCTCCATTCGTGCACCGCAGTCATCACATGTCGTGTCGCAGTTGCGACAGACGAGCGCACCACTTTCGGTGTTCTCCATCGGAGCACTACACTCTGGACAGAGGTTTGAATCACCAACTGTCAGCGGCCCTTTGCCATCACTCTCGATTCCAAACACCTCTGGAATCTGTGGATTGACACGCTGAACGCCTTCTTCCTTTTCTTCCGTTCCGTACCATTTCAAAATATTCCGGTCAGCGCCCTTATAGTCGGCCGTGATCATACAACGGACCTTTCCAAGGGTATCCAGTATTTCCGCATGTTGAAATGGTGGCTTGTCATTATCAAGCAATCCTTCAAGCACGAACTTCAGGAAGACCCGTGGAGTTTGTTTGCGCTGATCGTCTTCTTGGAGGTTCTCGTAGATTCGGGTCAAAAACTCCTCGTTGAAAGGGTACAGTCCATCTCCGAATACGTCGTTAAGTTCGTCGTTTGAAAGCCCGGGGCCAGGAGTAAACTCTCTATCAGATTCTTCTTTGATTGCGTCCAGATATGTCCGTGCAAGCTCAATGTAGACTCCTTCCTGTTCGAGGAACAGTGTTTTCGACCCTTCCTCAGTCTGCTCGGTAAGAGTAACCCGGGCAGAGATGCGGTCATTAATCGTATCCTGTGATGCGATATCTGCACGCCGACCCTCAACGAGCTTCTGTTCCATACCTGTCGTCACACCAATAATGACATCCCAGTTCGAGGCTCCTAAATCGGAGAAGAATGATAGGATTTCATGCTGGAAAATTGTGAAGCCAGTGAGATCTTCTATTATGAGGACCGGGCGTTCGTTGCGCTCCTGAAAGCGCTGGTTGATTTGTCGGAGGGTTTCTTTTAAATCCCCAACAAATAGCATATCTTTTATTGCTTCCTTTGCTTGTCGAGTGATAATGTCGAACAACTCCTCCGAGGCAGATGCATCCTGTTGACCCCGTTCTTCTCTGACTGCTGGGTACTTTTCCAATAAGTCTGAGATCGTCGCCTGAGAGATTGGTTCGAACTCGAGCTCTGACTCTGGGTCGTCAAAGGAGTCGACGTATTCTTCAAGATTCTCTCGAATCGTCTCTCGGAACTGCTCGTCTTCCACGAGTTCAACTACTGCATCGCCTTTTTCGAAAGCGACGGTGATGGTTCCGATCGTTTTTTCGAAGACGCCCGACGGAGGTAAATTGGCAAGCTGCTTTGCTTCATCGAGATCTTCATCCTCGAGATAGTCTGCAAGACGACCTAGAACTTCGCGGGGTTCTCGAACCTGGCGTGGAATGTGGATCGGTACATGCGTGAACTCAGAATCGTCTGATTCGGCTCGGTCTTGAAGTTTGTACTGAAGCCACTGGCAGAGTTCTGACTTACCACTTCCAGATTCGCCAACAACGAAGAACATCCGGTTGTCATCCTTAAGATCGGACGCAATCACCCCGTTTCTAAACGCTTGCTCATCAATATAATCCTCATCAAATCCAGGGACGTTATTATTGCGGGTGACCCTAATCCGGCGGATTGGGACATGGGTTTTTTCGAACCGCTCGCGGCTCTTTTGCTGTGACTCCTGTGTGAGGTATGTTTGAATAGCCTCGTGCGTCCAATTTTTAGGATACTGGATGTTGTATGTTTCACTCATTCGTCATCACCTCGATAGCGCTATAGCTTGTCCCGCCGATGTCCACACTCTGGCCAATGTCGCTGACCGTTTGCAACAATACGTCGTTCGTCTCTTGAAGTGAGAGTAGCGTCTGTTCAAAATACGGGGCAACGTCCCTCCCTTCGCCTAGCACAGGAAGATATCGTTCGTCGATGTCGGTTACCACCGACGCCGTCGACGCAGTTCCTTCTCCTGCCACGTCGGTGAGCATGCGGAGCGTTAGATCGCGGCTTGGACCAATCAAGAGGTTCGACTTCTCGCCGTTGATCTCCTTTAGAACTCCTAGTTCCGCCATAACACGGGACCAGTACCTGAGCTTCTGCTTATTCCAGTTGGCATTCGGCACCCTATCGCTCATTTCGTCCAGAAGCTCCCCACCACTATCAGCGAGCGTCTCAGTCTGTTCTGCTAGGTACTCAAGCACCTCGTTGTATGCAGCATCTTCGCCGTCTGCTGACCGTATCCCAGATAATAGGGAAAGACGGGAGTCGTCGAACGCTGCTGCCGTAGAAGTCAGTTCGTAGCCATCACTGGTCTCGTGTATCTGGTCAGTCTCAATCAAAAACTCAATGGCGTCTTCAAGCGGTTTCCGTTGATCAGACGTTTGTGGGTTCGATCCGTCCCCCGGAAAATACGCGTTAATGAGTGCGTCCCTGTTTATCGGTCCGTCGTCTGATACTGTTTTTCGAATTGTCAATACATCTGCCCCGGTAACATTACGGATTAGTATGGTCATTTATCAAAACGCGCGGGAATATGTCGAACACTCATCTTATGCACCACCTAGAACTCAGTTGAAAATACCGAACATATCAATCATTTCTCCCTTCAGGATGGCAGGTCAGGCTCATTAGGTCTCTCCTACCAAAGTCTCTTGAAACGCCTCCGTATTGAAAGTATCGGGAATAAAATAATTATTCGGATATGGTAGAGTCAGCGGCCATAAATTTCGAAGTTATGGGCCGATATGTACAATAAGACAATAGAACAATTGGTTGTATCAACTCTGTCTTAATATCTGCCAGTCGAGAGTCGTGAGTTACACTTGTTCTATTCCATTTCTCTGCAACAGAACTTGTATAGTAAGACGAAACGAAATAACTTGTATGACCGTATATATATCACCCATTGGGTACGATAGTACGCGAATTACTCGACCCATTTTGAGTGAGGGGATCGACAAAGGCGACCAGATTGTTTTGTTACGTCCGGATGGCGAGGAAAGTGACAAGCGAGCAGCAGAGGCGATCGAGGATGTCGAAAGAATGGTTCAGCAGATACAACCAGATGTGAAAGTGACGTACGTGTTTAGCCCCGATGAATTTCGCCACTATCTCGTAACAGGCGACCAATCGGGGCGATATGTACCCTCAACAAGGGCTAATTGAATTTCTCCAGGGATGGTCTCCGCTAGTATCTCAGGGAAGCTTTTGTGAAGCTGGCGTGAGTTGGACGGTGTATGGTTGGCCGTGAGAGAAATGTCGTCAAACATCTGAGTGAGGGAGAACTTGACCGATTACAGGCTGAGGCAGACGACATAAAGGAATACAAACGCCTCACCTTTCTCAAACGGCTCTACAATGGTGCAACGCTGGCAACTGCTGCCGAAGATATAGGGATCTCACAAGGAACGGCAAGTAACTGGGTGACACGGTGGAACGAAGGTGGACTCGGAAAACTGACGCCGAACTTCGGGGGCGGCAGGCCCCCGAAGCTCGACGAAGCAGAACAAGAACAACTCATTGCACGCCTCCGTGAGGGACAGCCCTGGAAGAAACAAGAGATTCAGCATCTTCTCAACGAGGAGTTCGATGTCGAATATCACCCACATTACCTCCCAACGTTTCTGGATAAACTCGGCCTCCACTACGCCATTCCTCGAACAAAACGCCCTGAGCGACCAGAGAACGCCGAAGAAATCCTCGACGAACGCGTCAGGTACGCGTTCGACGAGGAGGCTCTTGAGCAACCTCACAACAAACGCGAAGATGATACTGACGACGAAGACTGGGACCGCGACGAGGATATCCGAACAGACGGAGGCGCTGTTGTCGGATTCTTCGATATCTCTCACCCACAACCGTGGGACAATTCTCAGCGGATGTATACGGTTGATGAGCCACACATTGAGCGGAAGTTGGTGAAGATCGACACACCAGCAGCTGGATTCTACGCCCTCAACGGTGAGAGTGTCCTGTCGTTTCCACCGAATCAGGAGAAAGAGAAGATTTGCGGGTGTTTCGAGAAGGTCCGCGAGCAGAATCCTGGCAAGCGGATTCTGCTCGTGTTGGATAATTTCTCGTCACACGTGTGTAAGTACACGCGCAAGCGAGCACACGAACTCGGGATAGATTTGATATTTCTTCCAGTGGGATCGCCCGATCTCAATCCGATCGAGCCAGTTTGGAAGAGTCTCAAGTGGGAATCTTCGCCATTCATTGTCGAAGGTGGAGATGAGTATCGAAGACGAATCACAGAACTGTTCGGAAATTTGACCAACCAACTTAGCTTCGCCTCCTCGTGGATCGAGAATCATCTTGACAACTATCTCAATAAGTTAGTCTAGTCACTATCGGAGACCATCCCGGTAGCCCTGCTGAGGTAACGCTGAGGTGGTCATAGTGGATTGGGATGACCTCAGCAAAGACGAACTTCTCTCACGGTTTCTCCAGATGGAAGAGCGAATTGACGAGCTGGAGGAGAAACTTGAGCAAAAGGACGAACGAATCGAAGAGCAGCAAGAGCGAATCGAAGAACTCGAAACACGCCTTCGCAAATACGAGAATCCACATACACCACCGAGTAAGCGACGGTCGGGGACTGACGAGTCCCCGACCTCGCAAGACGACGAAGACGACGATGTCAGAACTGATGGCGGCACTCCCGGACGAAAGGACGGTCACGACCCGGAGTGGCGCTCTACAGCTGATCCAGACGAAGAAGTTGAGGTCACCTGTGACTGTTGTCCAGAGTGTGGCCAACACTTCGACGAGTCGGTGGGCGTCAGCCCCCGACTCGTCGAGGAGATTCCGGACCCACAGCCACCAGAAGTCACGCAATACAACCGCCACTGCTACCAGTGCGACTCCTGTGGGACTGAGACAGTCGCTACACACCCCGACTGCCCCGATGAGGGGCAGTTCGGGGTGAACGTTATCGCCCAATCAGCACTGTCGAGGTATGATTATCGCTTCCCCTATCGGAAGATTGCAGACCGTTTCGACCAGTTGCATGGACTGGAGTTGTCGGGCGCGTCCGCATGGCACGCGACCGAGCGCGCTGCGCGCGCCGGTCGCTGTGAATACAACCAGATTCGCCGTCAGATCCAGCAGGCTGACGTTGTTCATGTCGATGAGACAGGAATCAAGCGTGACGGCGAGCAGGCCTGGATCTGGACGTTCACCACCGAGAGCCACACGCTGTACGCAGTTAGAGAGAGTCGTGGGAGCGATGTTCCCGCGGAAGTCCTCGGCGAGGACTTCGCGGGAACGGTCATCTGTGATGGATGGACGGCCTATCCAGCCTTCAGCGACAACTTACAGCGGTGTTGGGCACATATTCTGCGAGAGGCTGAAGATGTCGCTGAGAAGCAGCCAGAAGGCAAACCGATCTACGACTCTCTCAAGCAGTTGTACGTCGCTCTCCAGACTCGGCTGGAGAGCGACTTGACCATTCGTGAGCGAGCTGAACTACAGCGCGTAGCACGTAGAGAGGTTGAGTCGTTGATTGAGCGGTCAGTTCCCGACGGACCAGTGGCAACACTGCTCGGAAAGATAGAAGGTGGCCTCGACCACTGGCTCACCTTCGTCGGTGAGCCAGCGGTCTCTCCGACAAACAACGCCGCCGAAAACGCGCTCCGTGAACCGGTGGTCCTACGGAAACTTATCGGAACGCTCCGGAACGATCGCGGAATGTTCGTTCATGAGACGCTGCTGTCCCTGCTGGCGACGTGGCGCCAGCAGGGACGCAATCCCTACGACGAACTCAAGCGAGTTTCCCGAGACAACGAGATGATTTCACGGACTCAGGCTGTGCCGGCCGTTGAATCCTCGGGGTAAACACGTACAAAGTGACAAAGCGAGCAATTCCACTTGAGGACTTTCAAACTTCAGTTTTGGAGTGCAGCAGAGTGATAATTGAGAATGAAGGTGAGTTGGTTATCAACTTTGGTGGAGGCCCCCGCGAATTGTATCTGGCTATTGGAACGGCCACTCTCGCACACCCTGATTCAGTAGACAAAACACTCCAGTTCAGTGATCTTGATGGGAGTGTCGAAGAAATTCCGCTCCCTCAAATAACGGGAGCAATTCCCGAGTCCGCAACTGAGACACTTGATGCAGTAGTTAGAAACGAATCAGCGATAGGAATCCCTGAACTCGCGGAAGAGCTCAATAGAGCAAAAAGTACCATCTCAAGGCACGTTCGACAACTTGAGGCAGCCAACGTCGTCACCGCTGAGATGCGTGGCAAGACAAAATATGTGAAGTCAACATTCTCTGGAGAACTTCGTTCCCAAATGAAGTCCGTTGAGCAGGATTAGTCTGGTCGGGTGCCGGACTCTCTGAACCTACGAACGGCCTCTCGATCGTAATCAAACTCCTGAAGGGCGTTTCGGATGTTAGTTTCGACTTTGGTTATATCGGACTCAATCCACGGCCTAACGGTCGCGTTGATGTGATCGGTGCTCTCATGCGAGACCTCTGACGCTAAGAACTCAAACAAGTCCCAGGTTCGGATTCCGGGTTCTAAAACATCGAACTCGAATAGATCCGCGATCCGGCGCGGAGTTTCTTCCATTGCCTCCTGGTAATCAGCAGCCGCTCTATGGAGCCAGATGTTGAGCGTAGTTCCGAACGATAGGCTAGGGGTGCCAAACTCCCGTCGAAGATACTGCTTTGCAATATTCTCGTAGGATAAGACCTCTGCATGTTGTAATTCCTCCCGAAGAGGTTTTTTCGACACCGTGTCACTAATAGAGAATGAAGACTGGTCTGTCACAAGGAATAGCTCTTCAATGCGTTCGTTTAGGTATGCTCTCAGGAGTTTATGCGTAGTCCGAGCGTTACTATAACACTCCATCTCCTGATTAGTATATTGACATATGTGTTGGTACGAGAGTTCGTCAGATTCCATATTCTGGTCGATTATAGTGTACTCGAAGGGGAATGGCGGCAATGCGCGGTAATTAAACCATGAGTCATCCTCTGCCTCTTCTAGGACTTCATCGAACGTTTCTGGAGATCGCCGCCGAAGCCATCCAGGGGGGAACGTATAACGAGAGATACCCTCCTCGTATAGATAGGGGAGTGAGCGAAGATAGCCCATCTGATTTCCTGAGTTGTTAGAAGCTGTTAGAGAATCCTTGAGTATGATTACGGAGTCAGTCCTGACACCTGTGATTTTATCCACTGACATGGTTGGATAGCGATTTGGAGGCCAACGCAAAGAACCTCTGGCCATCTACGGGGTGTGAGAGCTCTTATAGCTTAAACCAAAGCATGCTGCGTACCGTATATTGACCGCGAGACGCGTTATTCGAAAGTCGATAATTCGCCTTCGTCAGTGAGTTTGACCTCATCCCGACGCTTTTTGAACATCTCGAGGGCTTTCGGCTCTTTGTCGATGCATGTGTACTGGATGTCTTCACCAAACAGTTGCTCTGCGGCGATCGCAGCAGGTGCAGTCCCAGCACAAGGTACCACCAGATGTTCTCCCTCATTCAGTAGACCGGCCAGCCAGGCCTGATATGGATCAATTGGTTTCACGCTGCCCCAATCCCCGTCAAATGATGCTTGACGTGTTATCTGACGTGCAGACACTGATGTCCTTCTGTCTGTCTCTCCCTTATGAGCGAAAACAACTGGATAACCACCATTCGAGAGATACATTCCAGGCGTGCTTTTGTCTGGTTCTCCAGCCTTCGTTTGGAACGTTACACCACCGATTCGGCGGTATCCCCCTCCATCGTAACTCGCAGCAACATCACCCCAGTCTTTACGGAGATAATTGATTAGTCGAGGCAACAGCCAATCATCGGCATCAGCAATCAACCACCCACCCTCGACCAGCGAATCCTTACATAGATCCAAAATATCGGTCGTGGTGATTCCATCAGAATCCGCACCCGAAGAGAAATCGTGGGTCTCGTACTCGACCCCGAACCAATCCGCACGCTGCGGACGGGCCCAGGCGTCATCGAGACAAATCACGTCTGCGTTCAACTCGAGAGTAGGAAGAACGTCCTCGACGTCACCAACGATATACCGTTGATTGTCGCGGACCTCATGAATAGTCTCCGGCATGTGTGAACCTTGTTGTCAGCAGAGCGGGCGGGGATTCACCTATACGTTGCGCTCTCCACATGCTCCCCCAGGATTATAATCAAAGGGCAAAAACTTGGCAACATGTATGATCCAACTGCGTCTGATTCTCCACACCTTTCAGGTGCACAACCTACTTGGGGAGACCTTCCCTACGCATGTGAACTTGTGAAAGCACATTGGGATAGATCGGGAGAAACTGAAGAAGATATAATCGAACAGGTAGCTATTGATGCGGAACAGACTAAACCCAGCCAGATACGGACTTTTTTAGGATCGAATAAATTGGGACTACTCGGCGAAGATGGGTCGCTTCGTCCACAGGGAATGTGGTTAGCCCGCAATTTTGAGTCTCCCTCCCAACAGGGACTTGACGGAGAACCAAATGTGGGGGCCAAAGAAACTCTATCGCCGGTCGAGCAATCACTGTTCGGTTCGCTGCTGTTTGAGCGAAACTGGGTTCCGATGCTTGCAACAGTCAACTTGCTGGCGACAGAACCAGTTGCAGACACTGAAACAGAAGTGCGAGCAGAAAAATTCCAAATGAGAATAGAGCATCTTGATGGATACCGAAACGTCGACAGTATCAACGCTTGGAAGAAAAAAGTTCAAGCACACCTCGCGTGGGCGCTCCATCTTGATCTTGCTTACGAAACCAGCCATAATGAACTCAATACGACCGGGTTTGGCCAGCAAGTGCACGAGAACCTACAGACACTTTATCACCCTGAGTGGCCGTAGCGTGATAGACCAAGTTGCGAAGCTTGCATTGCGGCCGACTGTTCGGTAAAATTCTCGAAGCACAGCTACAATTGGACCCCGGGTGTAGAATCAATACTGAAAGCGATTGTTTTTAATCGTTCTCGTAGATACTTTTGAATATATTTGATTGTATTCGATTTTGACAAAATCCTCATTGATCAGCCTAGTAAAATCCAAAAACGGTTCCTGGGTTACTGAGCGTAGTTGTGTATCCCCTGGCTTGTTCAGAGTGTCTCTTGTACGAATTCGGCATCAATAGATTCGCGGCCGTCTTCGACTGCGGCATCAAGGGCCTGACTACACGTCGACAATACCTGTCTGATGTTCCCTTGCGACATCTGTAGTATGACTGAGAGACTGTCTTGGGTAAAGGGAGTAATTGACGTGGATCGGTTGTTCCGTGTCGTATCCAAGTAGTTTGCGACGAGTTCGCGAATATGATCGTCGGTGAGTGGTTTAAGAGCCACCTCATTTCCAATTCGCTCAGAAAAGGCGTGGTACTCACTCATCACATCCTGCCATACTTCCGGAGCACATCCAAACAGGATTGACAACCCCGAACTGTTCTGATCCATCAGATGCCGAATACTGTTTAGAGTTGCCTGCTTGTCCTTATTACTCAGTCGTGCAATCGCTTCGAACTCGTCGATGAAGACAAAGACACCAGTATATCCCAACTCCAGCAAGAGATTCTTGAACGACGTGAACGCCCGGACACCCATAGTGTCATCATCTAAGGCGCTATGAATCTCCATCTCTTTGCGCTGCTCGTAGCGAATACCCTCCGCAGTCAGCCACTGCCAGGCATAGAGATTCGTATCCTCGTAGACCATATGAACAATCGCGCGGGCGAAATCAGCGAATTTTGTGATGTCGCTCAGTCGCTGAATCGCTGTCGGCACTATCTCCGAAAGCAGTACATCACCGCTGTCAATGAGTTCCTCCATTGCGTTGGCACCCATTGGGTTCGCGTCAATCTCCTCTCGGGCCACAGCAGCTAAGAATTCGTAGGCAATCTCCTGGAGTCGATCAAATCCGACGTCATACATGAACTCGTGGTAAATATCCAGAAAGCCTTCGCCTGGTTGTGCCACATAGCCGACGAGGACATCGTCTCGGTCCCGCACCAGTGATCGTGCGTATTTCAGGGTGTGTGACTTCCCATTGCCGTACTTCCCAGTAATCACCAAGTGCTTCGACTTCCCCGACCCGAGCAGTGTCGACACGGTATCGCTCACCGCCTCGGCGACGTGGTCCTGCCCGCAGTATACCTCTGGATCCTCGTCTGGAACGGGGCTATACGGGAACGGGTTTGCTTCGATGTCATACATCGAGTAATCGCGCTCGGTGTCTGTAATGGTGAATGCGTCGTTGCTCATTTGTTTGTCTCCTGTGTGTATGTGAGGTTGTCGTCGTGGATAGCGAGGTAGTAATACTGCTTGCCGTGCTGTTCAACGCCGTTCATCACGAGGTCAGTCGATTGGTTAGTCGAGACTAAGCCACCGGACTCTGCGAGCGAAATCTGCTTGATGCCGAGTTTCGCCTCTTTCGCGCCGGTATCCATCGGTGCACCCGATAATTCTACCTTCCCGATGTTCTGGTTGGCCAGTTGTAGCAGCGCTTTATCGAAGGCTGCCCGGACGCATCCACACCGCTCGCAGACGTGTTCTCGCAACTCCGGAATCGAGAGATACCGCTGACTCAGGTTGACACCAGCTGTCTCCTCCAATTCATCGAACACCATGAGGAGAATGAACGGAAAATTCGGTGGCGCGGTTGTTTCTGTTGCACGGTAGTACGAACCAGTGAATGCGTTCCGTTGAATCGCACCCAATCGCTCTCCCCAATCGCCGACGATGTCGATACTCGTCTGGTTGAAATCATATGGGGAGTGTTCGTGGTCCGCTTGGAGGCGCTCGAGGATTGTTTGTGGTTCGGCCGGTTCGAGTTTGGCGACTGTCTCGAGAAACGCACCGTAGTGTGGACTCCGAGTCATCAGAATCGCACTTGCTTGCTGCCACTGTTGGTTCTGAACTGCCGTGAGAAACTTTGCCCCGACGGTCGTCGTCAAATATTCGGGACCATCCCCATCCTCAGCGGTATTTTCATCCAATAGACCAATTCGCACTGCCTCGAGAATCGTTTCTCGGGCCCGGCGATGACTTACCTCCAATTCGCTTTCGAGGGCCTCGGTTGTTCGGGCACGCTCGCCGCAGGCATTGGTCAGTTCGACCAACCGGGCTAGTGTCACTGGACGGACTGTGGGTCGTCCACTCATGTGAGCCTCCGGACTTGTTGTTTGGCGATTTGATATGCACGTTGTGTCACAGCATTCCCCTGGAAACGGAGATCGAGGTACGACTCGATTTCTTCGTCGGCAGCGGCCATGAACCGGAACCGACGCAACTCTGTCACGAGCGACCAGAGATTATGTTGGGTCAATAGATCCCGGTCAGCCCGAATAGTCTGGTAGTCGTGAGAACTACAGACGGGGCACGAACACGGGAGATGATCTAGCTCTTCGACATTTTGCAACTCTTCACCACCGAACCCTGGGATCAGGTAGTTCCGGTTCCCTGCACTTCGAATGAATGCGGTTGAGTCGAAACTATCGACTCCCAGATACAATAGCAGTGGCTGATATACGATTCCGCCGAGGCCATACACATGAAGATGCTTGTCAGTTGCTTGCCGTGCAGCAAGTATCAGTTTTGTAACCTTTTCATAGTCCGTCCTAATGGGGACCATACTCCCCACGGCGTACCCATCGAAGTCGCCGTTTCGCTCAAGATGACGGAGTGTATTCCGGACCGTTTCAGGGTCATATCCGTGAACACTTGCGAGGAGTAACTCCTCTCCGTCATGCAAATCACTCGCTGTGAGCGCAAGTCTCGTGCTCTCTTCGATACGGCGCTGATTTTCTGCTGACCGGTTCTCACGCGCGATGGGTAAATCAACAGTGCCAAAGATATCCGCACCAATAGCCCGTTGCGTTTCGAGGGTTCGTTCTGGGGTGGTGTCAACCGCATCATCCGCAAAGTCGAAGCCACCACTATCTGCAAACAGGACTGTCTCGTCCGGGACCTCCATTTCGTCTCGAATCGACGCCCCCTGTTGAATACGCTCCCACTGAGGATCGCGTTGTCTGATTGCCCGAGCGTTCACCATCCCTGTATTCAGATCAGGGATACTATCCACGTACTCCGGTGTGTTATCAGAAGACCGCTTCCCGATATTTCTCACGGGAAAAAGGACAGGGGTTTTGACTGTCCCATGTGGGGTCTCCAAAGTTCGTTCTCGATACAGCATAGCGCGACGCGCTCGGGTAGCTCGGGCTGGGTAATAAAGTTAATGAAATGAAAATTACAGTTCAGAAATCGGATATATCGAGGTCACTTTGAGCGGTGTATTCCGTCGTACAGAACGTCTCAATATCTCCAAGGCTTGAAACCTGTTTTCCGTGTGATCGGTGATCAGCGAAGTTCTGTAAGTACCGTCCCTTAAGAGCAACGACGATCGTTTCTTGAGCCTTCGCTTCTTCCGTTCGTGCCGGCAGTGAGAGAGCATTAGAAAATCTCTCAGTCACGGACTCTTGATTGAAACAGACGGCCCACGTATCTTGGGGGACTGCATCAAGCACCGTCTTAAGAGCCATTGTCTTGATGTAGTCGCTCCCCAAGGCGAAGAAAATAATATCGTACTCCTGGGTCACCAGCGCCAAAATATCGGATTGGATGTCAAGCTCTTCAGCCCGCTCCCGAATCTCAGTTGGAGAGAAGTCAGCAAAAGTGACATTGTACGGCGGGAGGGGGTCAGTCTCCTCCACCAAACCAAATCCTGCGCTAATGAAATACCGATCGACAGTGTCTCCATTCTCCCGTAGTTTGCCGAGTGCGTCATCGACGTACTGCTGCTGGCGGCCAGAATACAATTTTCGGGCTTCTATTACTGGCGTCTGTGGTCGTTCTCGGAGGTCCTCTATTGTGTTTGCATCGATAGTCTCAGCATCGTATGGCAAGAACTCATCACGATATTCCTTGGACTTGGAACACTGATCGATAACAAGTATGTCCATCGTTAGAAATCTGTGAGTCCGACTTGGTTGGCCTTCTCTCGCTCAGGATGCGGTGGAATCGTCCGTTCATCGTAGTCTAGCCTGTCAAGAACTGCTGCCCGTAAGTCAGCAGGCGTCTCGAATACCCACACGTCACATCCAGCCGATTCAAGTGCGGTTTGCATCTCCTTCGACGTGTCCCAATTCGCCCCATCAATATAGATAGCTTGGTACCGACCACACTGTTCGACGAGTTGCTCTTTGAGTTTGTGTGGTGCGAATGACAGGGTTTCTGGTGGCTGGTCCCACCACTCATGAACACCCTCCGCAGTGACAACTCCAACTTCGGCGACGGGTAAGTCGTGGACGTGTTTCCAGAAGTGACTGCGGTGTTCGCTGAGAAAGTCTTCAACCGGTTGTCTAGGTGTTAATGATGTTCCACCTTTCGTGAGGACGAGTAGTTTTGGCAATTCATGCTCGAATTGGTCGTAGAATCGGCGCGTATTATGGAACCCACGTCGACGGTTTCGATTGTTTCCCCGGAAGATTGCAACATCAATACCGAGACTAGTACAGACAGGACACGAACAGTCTTCCCACGCCCGATCCCGAAGCAAGGATCGGTACCCGTCACGGTGGTCCTCATCACCAGTAAATTCTGTATAGGCTTCGACAACGGTCCACACCGTCCCAAAAGAGCATTCAGGGACTCCTCTTTCAAGTTGGTAATTTATCCGGTCAACGGTCTGCGGGAACTGCTCCAGAGACTCCTCTGCTTTCTGGATGACCTCAAGATATTCATCGAAGTCCTTCGGGTTGTCGGGGTTGTCGTCTCGAAGGAGTTTGATTATCGCCTTCCTAAACCGGTCGCTGAAGTTTGCCTTCACTTCACGACCGTACTCATATTCAGTACGGAATGCTTCCTTGAGATCCCGGATTCGGTGCTGGTTGTACGGCTCCTTCCAACGGTTCTCAGCGAGGTGTCCCTCGAGTGCTGCCAGTGACCGCTTCGCTTCTGTGTGCCACGTTTCAATTGCGTCAGTCAGAGCGTTGCCACGGTCGTACGCACGCAGAGCGGTGAGGATTTCTTGACTCCATAGGGCTGTCTCGATCGCATCTGTAAGATCACCCGCATGTCCTGGATACCGGACGCGAAGGGCATCGTACCGACGACGTTGCCCTGGCGTATCCAAGTGGTAGTTCTCCCCACCAGTCCACGCTGCACGAAGCATACTCGCACTGTCGAAACTCGACATACCGCTACGCCCGATGGTGTCGAATGCCCCCGTCTTGGCAAAGCCAAAGACGTGTGTGTCGACGCGTGTTTCATGGGCACGCTCGTAGTCTTTCACCACCTCGCCAACCGCAGAGACGTACCGCTTCACAGCATCTTCTTGGCTCCCCGCGACACCGCCAATCCCGAGATAATTGTATCCTGCTGCGAGGGCCGCTCGCGTGGCATTAGCGTAGGATGCAGTATCCCACCCCTGAATAGCGCACATGAGCCTGAACGAATAGTCGCCGGACTCGTAGTACTCTCGCATCTGGCGAAGGTTTTCTAGTGTCAAGTCATACCGGAACTGCATATCGTCATCACGGTAGACAATTCGCGGATCGTCAGCGATATTCCGAAGATAGGTCTTGACACGACGCTTTACCTCATCAGCTTCCTCCTCAGGATCGATTTCACCCAGGGCGATCTCGAACAGCCGGTCTGCTGGCATTTCTGCCGGTCCAACCTTCGTTATTGATGGCTCATGGCTTTCGACATAATCTGGCCAGGATTCAGGTTCTGGCCACTCATCAATCATCACATCAATGTGATCCGTGATTACGTCGGGTAAATCGGTTTCCCCAAAGTCGTCCGGAAATGCAGTCTCGTTTAGATAGAGTCGTGCAGCATGACCGCTCCCAAGTACGAGGTGGTCAATCGTCACCCCGATATCGACGTTGAGATTCTCATAAAAGGAGAGCATCTCTTCGTTCCCATAAGGCGGGAAGGGGAGCTCCTTGTACCCCCAGGCACCACAATCGCTGATCGTCGGCAACCACTCTGGGACAGCAAGGGTGGTCCCATCATCTGGCGCATCGTATACTCCATATTCTTTCAATCGGCGTGCACGCTCAGGGCTCTCCTCGATCTGTTCGCGCGATATTAGAATACCATCGATTGGCGTCTCCGTGGGATCTCTATCAAAGACATCCCATATGTACGCAAGATTCCGCTCACTCCGTGTGATAGATGAGTGCTCGTCGGTCGCGAAGTCATACTCCGCGTCAACATGATCCTCCCATTCCGGTACATAAAATCGCACCTTCCTCAGTCACCTACACTGAGGTATGTATCCTGTTATTTGAATCCTGCTAAACCCCACCGGAAGTAGTTATTTCGGTGTCGTTTCTTCCATATGCGTGATTTGAAAATATTTTGTGAAATGTCATGAACATACTCGTACTAAGTAGAACGTGTTGGGTACACTTTCTCTGTTACTGAAACGATACGGGATTTATCAAAGAGTAACGGGCCGGACAGAATTGTTTTCGTGCTGATAGGCAATTTTAAGTAATATCGCAGTAATCCCATGGTATGCCCTCAAGTTTACTCGAAGAAGGTCAAGAACATACAACGGATCTAACTGCTGATAAACGAGTCTTGAAAGTTGGTTCTGACCGACCAATCCGAATCAGTAGTGGGCACCGGATTCTCCACCATGACGGGAAGTGTTCACGACCGCATGGACACAATTATGAGATCCAAGTGGAGGTTACTGGAGAACTCACTGATGAAGGCTGGATTGTTGATAAAGGAGAAATTACTTCCGTAATATCTGATTGGGATCATAAATTCCTCGTTGAACGAGGTGACCCTTTGATCGAAGCGTTTGAGATGAGCGGTGATGAGGACGCCTTAGTTGTCCTTGAGCATCCCCCAACGGCAGAAGTGATGAGTGTCGTTCTCGAGGAGCGGATGCTCGATGAGTTCCCAGATACCGTGTCCGATGTCGGTGTTGAAGTGCGGGAAACGGGCGAACTCTGTGCTACTTATTGATGCCCGTTAATGCTGACGCTGACACCCGAGAAGAGCGGTCTCAGCCAGATGTTGAGGATGGTCTCCCTGTTAACGAATTGTTCTACTCACTGCAAGGGGAGGGCATGCTCGCGGGTGTCCCGTCTGTGTTCGTCCGGACTAGTGGGTGTAATCTCCGGTGTTGGTTCTGCGATTCCTATCATACATCGTGGGAGCCGACGCAAGCATGGATGAGCATCGAGAAGATCATCGCCGAGGTCGAGAGTCATGACCAGGCTGACCATGTGGTGGTGACTGGCGGTGAGCCACTGATGCACGACAAGACAGCAGGCTTGCTTGACCGTCTCAGCGAAGCAGGCTATCACACGACAGTCGAGACAAACGGGACTCTCTACCAAGATGCGCAAATAGACCTGGCCAGCATCAGCCCGAAACTGACGAGTAGCACACCAACCGAACAGAAAGATCCAAAAGGTGACGGCGAGTGGGCTGAACGCCACGAGAAGCGCCGGCTCAATATGGAAGCGCTTGCGGAACTCGTCGACAGTTACGAGAGCCAACTGAAGTTCGTCGTAACGGGGCCTGACGATATGCCGGAGATTGAAACAATCATTAAGCAAGTCCGCTCTGCGACGAGTACGACCGTAGCTGACTCGGATGTCTTGTTGATGCCGGAAGGGATGACCCGTGACCAGTTGGAACAGACTCGAAATGAGGTGGCGGAACTGGCGACAGAGTACGGGTATCGGTACACGCCACGGCTGCATGTCGATCTATGGAACGACGCACCAGGAACATGACCTGTGAAGCTGCATGCGCAATGATCAGCAGCAGGGAGTGGCAGCACTCGAAGACGGCTTGGGAAAATCTTGACTAGCAACTCATGACAGACAATAATCGAGCAGTGATCCTCGTATCGGGCGGCATGGATAGCGCGACGGCGGTTTACGAGGCGATGAAACGCGGTTACGACCCGTATTTTTTTCACACCTCGTACGGCCAGGAAACGGAAATCAAGGAACGCGAGTGTGCAAAAGCCCTTGCAGAGGAGGTTGACGCAGCAGACTTTCTCCATGTTGAAACACGGCACCTTGCTCGAATCGGTACCTCCAGCCTTACTGATGCAGATATCGACGTGGAGGACGCCGATTTGGAGAGTGAGGAGATCCCGAGTTCCTACGTCCCGTTCCGGAATGCGAATCTGTTATCGATGGCAACTTCCTATGCCGAGGCACACGACTGTTCAGCGGTGTTTATCGGCGCGCACAGCGAGGACTTCTCCGGATACCCAGATTGCCGCCCGCAGTTTTTCGACGCGTTTCAGCAAGTGATGAACGTTGGAACCAAACCCGAGACGAACATCGACCTTATTGCGCCTTTCGTTGAGTGGTCGAAAACAGAGATCGCCGAGCGCGGACTTGAACTCAACGTCCCCTACGAATTGACGTGGAGTTGCTACCGAGCGGAAGAACCGGCTTGCGGGACGTGTGACGCGTGCGCGTTTCGACTCCAGGCATTCCAAAATCTCGGAGCGACAGATCCCATCGACTACGCCGAACGGCCGTCCTACGTGGAGAAATAACACTCATATTTTAGTTCCGTCCCAAATCTACTCCGAAGAGTGCACTCGATGTCTGATTGAGGGTCATGACGGATTTGGTTCAGTTCCCAACTAGTCAGTCCACGCTTCGAACGGTACTATAAATAATGAGGATGAGAACAACACGGGACTTGAGCAGGGGGCACTCTGGGAGACGGCGTCCTTGTACGGGTGTTGCTCGTGGACAGTGGCTCACTGAGAGTCAGGAGAATCCGGGATGCGGGTGTGGGAGTTGCCTCGCTCTGTCCACCCAGTGAGGAGTCCAAGCAGGAGCCCGGTTGTATGCCCGCCGTTTATCCAGCGAGGCGCAAGATAGGGCCCGGTGAGCGGATCGATGAGCACTAAGAGGGCTGCGATCCCGCCGACGAGGATGGCTGCGGTCTCGATTGGCGAGAGCGCGTCGCCGTGACGGGGGAAATTGGTCAGCGCGAATCCGGCAAGCGCGTATATCACCCCGCTCGTCCCGTAGAATGCGACTTGTTGTCCCGAAAAGAGCCATAACACTCCGGCGCCAGCTCCAATTGTCGCGTATCCGGTGAGCAGGAGAAATGCCGCGTATCGGAGTCGTGACCAGTGCTGTTCAACGGGGATGCCCACGACAACGAGTCCCAGCACAGTGGCACTGACATGTAGAATGCCGCTGTGAAGCACGGGTGCGAACAGCCACGCAATCACGGGATACACGCCGAACAGGCCCGTGGCAACCGTCCGGATCGTCGCGGGAGGGAGCATGCTTGTCAACGCGACTTCCATGGAGAAGACGAGCACGACGAGACCAAGCAACAGGTTCGTGACGGGAGACTTCGCGTCGGGATATGCTCGAAGCGCAGCCTTCAGGGTAGGTAGAGGCGACGGCCGATTCATGCCACGTTATCCGGTTGGGGTCCTGTCTGTTAGGCTTGCTTTCTTGAGGTCACTGGAGTGGCGGTCAGGAGTTGGAGTAGGTCTCGACTGTCGAGTCGATGTGTGGCTCAATTATGTCGCGGAGGTTGTGCAGTTCGTGTGCGGCGGTGCGGATTGAGGCTTCTGGGTCGGTTACATCGAAGTGGACTGGCTTTGCGAGGTACGACCAACTCCCGTCAGTGAACTCCCAGTCGGCAGCCTCAAGCGCCTCACGGTCGCCCGGAGTTAATTTCGCTGTGACCTGCTCCCGGACTGCCTCTTTGTCCCCGTGCTCGATGTCGAGTCGGAGACGGATGACTGGTTGTGCACGTTGGAGTTCGATGTGCGGTTCGTATTCGATGTTGACACCGGGGCCGACGTCACGCCACGAGGGCTTGTAGAAGTTCACGTAGTTTTGCGTCCGATTTACCGTCCAGCCACTTTTCTGGCACTCTCCGGTGGCAAAGAACGCCTCGGTGAGGCTGTTGAAGATCTTCTTTTTGTCGCGTTCGAAGTTTTCTGTGAGGGTTTCGATCGTGTCTGCGTATTTAATGTACAGCTCGGTCTCCGTCGAAATGTCAGTGATGTCTCCCATGTTGAGTTCGTGTTTGATCGTGTCGATGTAGTCAGCGAGCTGTGCTTCACTCTTCGCTGGATACTGCCCCCGGCTCTCGGTCATGAGTTGCTCAAAGTACTCGATGACGTGCTCCCAAGTGATGTCGACAAATCTCTCGGATTGAGAGGGTGCCGCTGTCGCTGGCGCTAAGTACACGTATTCGGCCACGCCCTCGTGGGTCTCGACGTCGAGGTCGCCAAGCTGTGGTGCCTCTGCGTAGCGAACTGTTTGCGCGTTGGATTCTGGTGATTTGCTTTTCAACTCGAGACAAACGAACCACTCATTTTCGAGCCAGAGGAGGATATCGAACGGCCCGCTTGCGGTCGGAACTTGGGACTGCACTTGGACTGCTGTGAGGTCGGTACTCGGTCGCGGCAGCTTCGTGGCACTGTGTGCTGCAATCGACCGCACGAACGCATCCAGGACATCAGTCCCAAACCCGTGTGGGTTCGTGTGATCGAGAAAGTAGACGAGGAGATCTTCCCAGTATTTCTCCTTTCGTGGCTGGCCGATGATCGACAGTGTTGTCGCTGGCACCTCCTCAACGCTGTCCAGCTGCTGCTCGATTTCTAATAGTTGATCTTCGAGATGCGAATCGGACACTGTCGTGTACTCTGCACCCTGGCGGATAAGTTCCCCGGGACTCGCGGATTCTGCGGTGTTTTTGTCGGGAATCAGGGTTGACAGTCGCTTTGCCTTCTGATTCGGAAACGGATTTGTAGCGGAGGATAGCTGTCTGTCGATGGCGAAGTTCTATTTGATCGTGGCTACTTGGTGGTCGATACACTATCAAACGCACACTATGGTCTCTGCAACTAGAAGGTGGATTTCGTGACTCGTGAGTCAGGTCTTCGGCGGTTCGATGGGGTGTTACTCACGACGCCATTCGGGGCTGGGAATGTGGCACGCACGGCGCGAGATGAATACCGAATGCTCCTCGAGGAGTACGATTCTGAGGATGTGCTCGTCATTACGGGTGCCCCGACGAGTACGGACACGTTCCGGGAGACGTTAGGTGCGGAGTTGCCTGGCGCGGCGACGCCGTATGTGACGTCGCTCGTCGTGCATGCGACTGATGTCCTCAACCAGACGGACGACCGCGTCATTCTCTCTGATGCGTTGAGACGTGAACTGCTGCACCGGTTCCTCGAGGACTATGAGTGGGACACGGCGTACCTCCAACGGGCGTCTGACCAGCCGTCGTTCATCGAGGATGTGGACACCGTGATGGGTACGCTCTCTTGGCAGACGGTCACACCTGAGGAAACCCCGGAACTCCGTGACATCGCAGCTGCGCTTGACGTGTTCCACGAGTGGCTCGCCGCGCACGAGCACATGGAGCGCGGGCAACTCATTTCGGAGGCGCTGGATGTCCTCACCGGGGATGCCCGCGACGATGTCGTGGATTTCGAGGCGGTGCTCGCAGTCGAGTTTGAGGAGTTCTTCCCGCTGGATCGCGCGTATCTCGACGCGCTCGTAGGGGACTGTGACCTCGTTTGTGTCGCCGAGGAAAACGGGAGTGTACGCCGGACGTGGGTTGAGGCAGGGCCAGTCACGGACTACGTCTCGTTCAGTGAGTCCCGACGTGGGCAAGCGGGGACGCCGTCGACGCGGCCAGCCGCAACGGCGGAGTACTTCGCCGAGGAAACGATCCCGGCAGATCCGGATGTCGGGTCGGTTTCTGTCCTTGCTACTGATTCCAGTGACGAACAACTCGCCGAGATCGCCAACGAGATCGAAGAGCTCGTTGCGCAGTCGGGGTGGGGATACGACGACATCGCTGTTGCCACGAAGCAAAGCGGCGGTGCTGTTACGGACACTATCGAAGCCCTCGAAGGCACTGGGATTCCGACGGAATCGACGACTGTCACTGGGTTTGGTGATGATCCTGCGATTCGAGAACTTCTCGCTGCCGTCCGGCATCTTGCGGCCGCCGACGAGGATGAGGATGAGGATGAGGTACCGAATCACGGCGCGGGTCTCGAGACGGAGCGGTTGGATCGCGTCCGCGAGATGGACGGCCTCGAAGAGGGGATTCGCTGGTGGGCGACAGACGCCGGATTAAAAGAGCGGATTGCGGAACGGGCGGGTCCGTTGGATGCACGGGCGCAGTTCGGAAACGTCCGTCGGGCGTTCCGAATGGCCGAGTTTCTCGAAGACACCGAGTTTCTGGACGCGACGTGGGAGTCCTTCGAGGAGATGCTTGAGCGCGCCCACGAGTACGCGCCACAGCAGAACCAGACGAGCGCGACGGATCTCGACGGCGGTGTCCGCGTGGACCACTTGCAAGCGATCAAAAACGAGTCGTTCCGCGCGGTGTTTCTCGTGAATCTCGTCGATAGCGAGTACCCGGGCGACGCGTTCCTGACGCGGTTGTTCCCGACGGCGCGTGTCGCGTCGATGCCGGATTACCCGGGCGTCACGCAACTCGATGGAGCAGATGTGGGTGCGACGTTCCCGACGACGTCGACGGCGTCAAGTCGGCCGTTCGCGCGGTATCACACAGAGCACGCGCGGCGACTGTTGGCTGTCGGTGCGGGTGCGGCGACGGAGCGGCTGTACTGTTGTCTCTACGAGTACGAGGACACAGCACTCGAAGAACGCGCGCAGGCGTCGCGGTTCCTCACAGCGGCGTATGAGGATCTCCCATGGGTGACCGAAGCCGACGAGCCACAGATTACGAGTGAGCAAGCGGCAGAAAAGTACCTCCTGTCGCGGGTTGACGACGCGCTCGCCGATGTCCGCCGCGCGAATAGTCAAGACGTGACAGTGTCGCTTGACGAAGTCGAAGCGGAACTGGGAGAAATTCAAGACTTGCTTGCGCAGAGTGGGGAGCGCGGTGATGAGCTCCGGGACGCGTTGCGTGCGCGTGTCGAGTTCGCGAACGGGGAGGTGCGGCGATGAGCGACGGTTCGCTCTCTCCGTCTCGGTTGGCGACGTACGCGACATGTCCGCGACAGTACGACTACGGGTACGCCCAGGACGTCACCACGCCGGACCGCACCGAACTGTATCTCAACCAGGGGATAATCTATCACGAGACAATCGAGGACGTGTGTGACGCGACTGACGCAGACGACGCGCCAGAGACAATCCACGAGCGCGCGATGAACATCTTCGAGGCGAAGTGGGCCGAACACAGCACGCCGGAGGACTACGAATCCGAGGCCCATCAGGAGTACCAGCGAGCTGAGAACCGCGCTGGGATTGACGCGTTCTTCGATCCAGACGGCGGGGACGGCATTGACCACGCTCGCCAGTCACTCGCTACTGAGTGCTGGGTGGAGTGCGAACGGGACGGGCGTGCGCTGCACGGAAAAGCAGATAACGTCCTTCGGACCGAAGACGGGCTCCACGTCATCGACTACAAACGGAACACGCGCGGCGTACTGTCGTCCGGGACAGCGGCGTATCTCGGTGAGCACCTTGATGGAGAGAGCCACGAGCCAAAGCGGGTCCGGAATGCGTTCCAGACCGCGGCGTATATTGAGGGCGTGAAGAACGAACCGTTCTACGAGGACGGGATGGAGGTCCGGTTCAGTTTCTACGGGGTGCTCAACAGCACGTCCTTTGAGAGTACCCCGAGTGGGTACGAGGTGTCTGCGCGCGGGTATCCGCGGGAAACCACGGCCATCTACGACGAGCACTATGACACGATCTGGGCGCTCATTCGCGCCGCGCACGACGGCATCACGAGCGACTCCTACGAGCCCGAGCCGTTCGACCTCATTAACGAGGAAGCGTGCCCGGACTGTGACTATCGGGAGATGTGCGCTGATCGCCTCTCGGAGGAGGTGCGACGATGAGCGACGATCGTGACGAGTATCCGTCGTGGTTCCCGGTTCCGGAGGAGGACATCTCGCCGGAGCCCCAACAGCAGACCATCATTGACTCTGATGCGTACCCGATGCGTGTCCTAGCCGGGGCGGGGACGGGGAAGACGTTCACGATGGTGCGGAAAATCGAGCACCTCATCGACGAGGAAGACGTCTCGCCGGACCGGATTCTCGCGTTGACGTTCACGAACAACGCCGCGGACTCGATGCGTGAGAAGCTCAACGCGAAACTCGGGACAGCAGGGTACGACATCGACGCGTACACGTACCACTCGATCTGTAGCGAGATCCTCACCGACTACGCGTACGAAGCGGGGATCGATCCGGACTTCGAGGTAGCAACGGACGCCGAGAAGTACGCTATTGTGTTGGATGTCTTGGACGAGATCGAGTATCGCTCGGTCAAACCCAACGTGTACGGGAGTGACGGGTACGCGTCGGGCGCCGCGTCGAAGCTGCTGAACTTCATCGGGTCGATGAAGCGCAGCGGCATCACGCCGGCTGACATCGACGCCTTCCTCGGCCCCGCTGACCGCGTCTACGAGCTCGCTGAGCTCCCCGACCGTGTCGAAGCGATTGCCAGCGACCATCTGGGCGGCCGTTCAGTGTCGAGCGTGCTGGACTCGCTCTCTGACGCACGCGCGGACATCGTCAAAGAACGTGACCAGTTGGGCACGGATGGAATGGAAGCCAGCGTACGCGATTTCCTCGACCGTCTTGTGGATCTCTGCGACGCGCTGGAAGCTGCGTTCGAAGCACACGAGGCGGGCGAGCAGGAGTTACCGGACAACGCGTACAAGCTCCCGAAATATCTGCTCGGGGGGTACGCGAGTGGTGCGCCGGCAGGCATCCCTGACGATCTTGATCTCGAACTCACTGATCATCTCGATTCGTTCCTTTCGGACTGTCTCACAGCGTGCGACCTGACGGCGGGGTATGCGGCGTACGAACGCGAACTCGACGACCGGAATCTCATTGACTTCGACGGGCTCGTCGTGGAGACAGCTGCGCTGCTGGACTCGCCTGTCGGCGAGGAGATTGCTGACAGGTGGGACTACGTGTTCTGCGACGAATTCCAGGACACGGATCGCCTCCAGTTCGACCTCGTCACGTCGCTGGTTACCGAGGACAACCTGTTCGTCGTCGGCGACGACGACCAAGCGATCTACGAGTGGCGCGGCGCGCACGTCGCCAACATCACCGACGAACTCGACGCCGTGTTCGACGCGCTCACCGACGAACCACTGGAGGAGAATTTCCGTTCTCGGCAGCCGATCCTCGACCTCGCCAACGAAGCGATTCAGAAACTCGACCACCGCGAGCGACACAAGACGCTCACCCGCATCGACGAACCCGCGTACGACGGCGATACTGTCGCCACCATTGAACTGCCGGACGAGGATGCCGAGGCGGACGGCCCAGGCCAGCTTCGCACTGTCGTCCAGAATTTGCTGAGCGGCGACGCTGAGCAACTCGACGAGGCGTATGACCCAGGTGATATTGCGCTGCTTGTCCGGAAGAACGATCACGCAACGCCTGTTATCGAGGAATTCGAAGACGCCGGGATCCCGTACCAGGTGGCTGGTGATTTGGCCACGGAGTCGGTTGGTGTCGGGACCGTCACCGCGTACCTGAAAGCGCTCGCGCGGACCGACGACGAGGTGAGTTGGAATCGCGTCTTGCAAATGCGGTACCGCGTGTGCGACGCAGATCTCCGCACACTCAACGCGGGCGACGATTCTCTCGTGGATACGCTTCGGGGAGCGCCGCTCGAGGAGTTCGAAGAGCCCGACCGTGTCGCGGAGGCTCGCAAGCACGTCACAGAACTCCTTGATATCCGGGACTCCGCGTCGCTCAGCCACCTGTACCGCGAACTCACGGATATCACGAACATTGAGTGGTACCTCAGTGAGCAAGAGCGCCGTGACCTCGTGCAACTCGAGGATGTGATCGAACAGTATGGTGATAGCGCCGTCCAGCCGCCGCTGACTCCGGAGTTCATCGACTCGCTCGAACACTACGACTCGCTGTTCGACGAGAGCGGGTCCACGCCGACGAGTCAGCCGGATGTCGCCGACGACGCGGTCAACGTGATGACCATCCACAAGAGCAAGGGTCTGGACTTCCCGGTGGTTCTCATTCCGCAAGTCACGGCTGACGAGTGGGCGCCGAGTTCACGCACCTACGACGCGCTCGAAACCAGCCTCTCGGATGGCGCAGAGGCAGCGTTCGCCGAGGATTTCGTCGAGCGTGATGCTCGTGAGACCCGGCGTGTGTTCCATGTCGGGATTACGCGCGCCGAAGATGTTCTCGTTCTACAGGGTGGCAGCGAGGTAGATGACGCTGGTGAGGACACCACTCTCATGTCCGACGCAGTTCGTGAGATGCTGCCGTCCCGGATTCCGTGGCAGCCAGAGCGTGGCCATCTCCCGATTTGGGATGATGTCCAAGAGTGTCTCCCACCAGCGGCAGTCGATTGGACCGACACCGTGGCGCTGGACACGGTTGGCGGGGTTGGCGGCACAGTCCGTTATGCTGGCGACGACGTCGCGGTTGAGACAGCGCGCGACCGCGTGTTAAATCTCGCTACAGCATCGCTCGATGGTAACCTGACAACAGCCGGTGAGCGGTCGACACTCCACGTTGAGGCACTGACTGGGCCGCCGACGCCGAATCCGTCGCTTTCGCACAGTTACACGTCGCTGGCGGCGTACGAGGAGTGCCCGCGCAGCCACTACCTCGACTACGTGATCAACGCGTTCCCGGATTACCAGGCATCGACCGGTGAGGGTACTGATGGTGTGTCGCAACGCGATATCGGACTTCTCTTCCACGACACCGCTGAGCAAGCTGCAAACCAGAGTGTCCAGAACCGCGAGGAGTGGTACGAAATTTGCGAGCGTCTCGCCAGTCAGCGCCGCGCCGAGGACGCACTGCCAGCGGCCATGCAGTGTATTGACCGGTACTTCGAACTGGACATCTCCGACTACGAGATTATTGATGCCGAACGCGAATTCGAGATCAACCTCAACGGGCACGAACTCACCGGGTATATCGACGCGGTCTACCGAACGTCCGCTGACGAATTGGTCGTTGTCGATTACAAGGCGACCGAACGGCATCGAGATTTGGACGACGACAAGCAACTACCGATCTACTTGCTCGCATGCCGTGGCTTGTACGACGAGCCGGTTACGCGGGCCGGATACGCATATGTCGGCGAGATCGGCCCGAAAATCGAATCCCGGCGCTTCAGCGAGGCTGACCTCTCAGCAGTTAAGTCCGAAGTCACGACGATGATGAACGAGATCTCGGACCTGTCGTTTGACCGGTTCGCGTCTGGTGATCACTGTCGCTGGTGTCAACACAACCAACTCTCCTGTGCGTCAGAATAATCCTCTCACTCGTGATCGGTTGTTTGTTCCTCGTTTTTGAATGTTGATGCTGGGTTGGGGAGATCCTGAATTGACCGGTTCGTCCATGTGTACGGTACGTATGGTTCGTCGTCAACGTTGAGCCAAGTTTTGTGTCGTTGTGTGAAATTATCCCACATCGGACGGAGTCCGGAGTCAAATCGGTTGTCCAGTGATTGCTGAGCTTGGTCGCTGAGATCGAATTCGAAGTCATCGGGCAAATCCCAGAACTCGCGGAAGAAGTTAGCAAACTGGTTACTCATCCGCATGCTGCTCGCGTAGGTCTTTTTTACGTCGTCAATCAGGTCTCCGTTGTCCCGAATGCGGTCGCGCTGCTCGTCGTACCACTCGGAGACTGGTTGGGCTTTCTCGGCACGCTCATCAATCCGTTGTTCACGAAGTTTCTCGGTGGCTTTTTCGTCAAGCACCCACTCCCCTTGGACGGCAGAATTGTGTTTCGCGTCGTGATCGATCTTCTCAACGACGACAGCGTACGCATCTTTGGCGTGTCTCGGGAGGACATATCCATCATGAATGTCAGACAATACATCTTCAGGGTCACGCTCTAACGGGTCACCAAGTCCAGAACCCCCACGGAGGTAGTTCAGATACACATCGTAGTCGTCAAATTCTTTTGGTGTGCTGATACCTTCTGGTCGCCGAGTCACTTCGCCGTCGATTTTGGACTCGAACTCGCCGCTCTCAGGGTCGAGGTCGTGCTGTGGGTAGTCCTCGCCGTTCTCGAAGCGCTCTTCGAGATCTGTGTCCTCAGCGTTGAGAATATACCCTGAGGCTGCGGGATAGCCGCCGAACAGACCGCTATCGCTAGTCATGTAGCCGTTGCCCATCTCGTAGAGCAACCAGCGGCTCACATCCTTGATCGTTCGCATTGATTCAAAACCCGCCCCACCCGCACGACGACCAGCGCCACCTGTATTCGGTTTGACCGCGCGGCCGAGGAACGGTAATGGTTCGACTCGTTCCCATGCTTCAGCGTCGCCCATGTCACCTTCGGGATTCCAGATTGCCGATGCGTGTGGCTCTCCGTCTTCAACGTATCGGGCACCAACACCCTCACAGGCGGCTTCAAAGGAGTTGACTGCGTGGAGCTTATCGAATTGGTCGATACCACCGCCTTGGAGCCAGTTTGAAGTGTTGGCGTTGCCCGCGTTGATTTCCTCCCAGAAGCCGCGTGCATAATACCCACGTGAGAGATGCTGCCAGAGCGGAGCCCAGGCAGAGACGAGGAAGTGCCAGGCATACGCGTGGGCGGTTTCAGTGTTCTGTGTGTTTGCCCACGACCCGACCGGTAGGTGGAAATCACAGGCGTAGTACGCGCCGTCGTTGACCAACTCATTTGGGATCACAGTCTGGGTGAGCATCACCCAGATGCCGCCCTGGATGGCGGCTGGCGTGCAGTTGTACGGATGCCAGCCCCACTTGTTTGCGCCCTCGAAAGAGACCTGAAAGGAGCCGTCTTCGCGAATGTGCAGCTCAGAGGGAGCATGCATGAGATGGTTCTCTTTTGCGTACTCGCGGGTAACGTTCTCTTGTCCCTCATAGAGAGCGTCGACGAAGGAGGCGCCACGATAGGTGCCCGGAAGCATTGTTTCCTTGATTCGACTGCGGAAGCCCCGACGGCCGTCCTCGATTGCTTCCCGCGAGAGTTGTTTGAATGTATCAACCCCCGTTTTCCCAATCATCTCCTTGACCGAGTCCCGGATCATCAAACAGCCAGTAATACGGGTTCGTTCGTCGAGTTTCAGGAAGTTTGGTGTCCGCGTCTTAGCGGGGTATTCCTTCTTCCAAGAGTTGTACAGTTCAAAGTCCTCACCAATCTTTCGTGCGGTGTAGTAGGCACCGTCACCGAAGCGCGAGGCCTGTGAGACGTTCATGCTACCAGGACCGATAGCACCCGTATCGATAACGTGGTTGACGCCACCGGCCCAAGCGACGAGTTCTCCTTCATGAAAAATAGGAATGAGTGTCATCAAGTCACAGGGGTGAACGTCCCCGACGTGAGGGTCGTTGTTGACGAAGATATCACCCGGTTCGATACCGGGACTTTCCTCATAATCGTGATTTATCATGAACTTGATTGCCTCACTCATCGTATGGACGTGGACAATAATGCCCGTTGAAACGGCGATAGAATCTCCTTCTGGGGTGAACAGGCCGTAGCAAAGTTCACCTTCCTGCTCGACGATGGGAGTTGCAGAGACTTCTTTCGAGGTTTCTCGTGCAGTAACGAGATCTCCTCGAAGACGAGAAAAGAGTTGCTCGTATCGTATCGGCTCGTCATCTTTCAGCGATAACTCTGTGAATCCCGCGTAGTGACCCGTTGCCTCCGTCTTGTCTTCAAGTTCAGCCAGTTGTTCGCGGAGTGTCCTACCGTCCCAACCGATGCCTTCGTTTCGCTGCTGTTTCTTACGGACTTTCTCCTTTTCTTCGCGCACTTCCGTGCGACGCTCTTCGGCCTTGTTCTGGTCAGTTTGACTCATTGTTGCTTTTCTCCGTTGGTGATGTAACGGCTTGATGCGGGCGCGTCAACCGGATGATCACGTCACTACGCATATTCGAGTTCCTCCAGAATGATGACGTGCTCACCGACCACGCAGTCGCCAGAGATCCGGTCGTGAAGTAGCACCGATTGTGTCAAGTCATCGATTCGGGCTTTGCCGGTTACTGTCCGTTCGGAAATCCCGATACAGATGCGATCGGCGTCAGTTTCGACAGCAAATTCGACAAGTTCTGCAACGTCGTACCCCTTCGAGAGACAATTGATAGTGTATTCGACACCGTATTCGAGCATCGGGTTTACGTCCTGAATCAGTGGGCCGAGACAGCGGACAGTTGGCAATCGGAGAAAGTAAACTGTCTCGCCTTGGCTCACAACCGAGCCCAGAACTTCTTTGACGGTAGGCTGTTGTTCGACGGAGTTGATAATGAGGATCGTCGTCATTCTTGGGCCCCGAACAGTAATTCACAGAAGTTATGCTCAACCCGGCGGAGCCGTTCGCTCAGCGTCGATCTACTAATATCAAGTTCGCCTGCAATCTCTTCTGCCGTCACCTCTTGTGGGACTTTGAAATACCCCATCTTGTAGGCGGTTTCCAGCACCTCCAGCTGTTTGTCTGATAATTTACCAGACATACTCTGTTTGATTTTGTTGCCGCCGAGTGGGTACCCAATCGTCTCAGTCTGTGTCGTTCCGACTAGTTCCAGTGAACCGTGCTCGTCTTCGATAGTACTGGCGACTTCCTTGAGGTGGTTCCAGTCGCGGACCGATGCGACCACATCAAGGTGTGCATTCTGCCCGACGATCCGATGCGGAATTGCCTGGTTTTCGGTCAGTATTGAAAGTACAGATGCGTCCGAAAGCGGAGCTATCACACCGAGATAGTATGTATGCTGGTTCACCTCTGCCTTCGACATATCTACTATTCGTATGTCAGATAGCTTCTCTGCGAGTTCTTTCTCCGAAACATCAGAATCGAACTGGGCAGTTAGAAAGAGAAAGACCGAATCACCCGCCACTGGCAATGCATTGTCTATCTCAACACTCCCGACTTGGTCGTCGATGTCAACGATTCGTGACGAAATACCGGACAACTGTATCTGAAATTCGATTCTGAGCATCTGTTCAGAGAACGACTCTATGTGTTAAGCCTAGTATCATGTCCTATTTCTCCCGACTGTAGCTCCGGTTGCAACAACGTTGACGCATGAACTACGTACTGTTGCCGATTGTATCCACGTCATATGAGTCTGGTGGCTGGTACCAACCTACGAGGTAATTCTTCTAATTAAGTATTGCCACGAATACTGCTGGCATATGTTTCGCTGTTTTGAATGTTACCCCGCGCACGGTGGCGCGGGGAATCCTGCTCTCACGAGGGCAGGCTTCCTGCTTCGACGACGTGACTTGCAGACACGCACTGGAAATCAGCGGTGTCCGTAGCGGTCACAGTCTCCACAGGCGTTGCTTCGGGCCATCCCAGCCCTAACTCCTGAAACCCTCTCTGTAAGACGTTCATCGCAGCGTTCGCGTCACGGTCACACTCGAATCCACATGACGGGCAGGAGTGTTCCCTGACCCAGATGGGCTTCGCCGTCTCCACACCACACCGGGCGCACTCCTTCGTTGTCCCTCGTGCTTCGACTTGCACGACGTGCGTGCCGTACAGGTCGAAACCAGACTGGCTGTACGTCACGCTCCGGTAGTCGGTTGGTGATTGCCGTTTGAGCCGACCAACACCGTATCCCTTCTCTTTCTTCTTGCGAAGGTTCAAGAGATTACGGTGGAAGCGTGCAACGGTGGCTTGTGCGGCCTTCGAGTGCAACTCACCGAACACCGGCCACTTGCGCTTCCACTCGGGGAGTTTGTTGTTCTGGTCGTACTCGGACGGCTTGTCGCCCTCGGGACTGTTCTCGTAGTCCCAGCGGACGTGGTTGTAGAGTTGGCGATGAACGTCGAGATGGTGTTCCAGCCTGTCCGCTACCTTCCCGGTCGGGTGGGCGTGGTAGCGGTGACTGTATTCCATCGCTGTCTCCTGATTAGTGATGTTTCGAGTTGATGGTTTGTCTCCCTGTGGGTCGGCTTCATGCCCGACCACGGTGGGTCGGGGTATTCACCTCGCTGACCAGTTTGAGCTACCCACGGCCAGCCGTGGGTTTTCTCCTGTGTTCCGTATAAATTGGAGGTCTTTCTTCCAGTAGCTAGTCAAGTACTACATCCGCCTCTCGCTCAACAAGTTCAACCCGGACGCCGTTGGCCGCCTGTCGGTCAAGAAACGCGACGCTCGCGCCGCCTGCACCCCGGCGAGGCTCTTCGTCTGCTAGTGGCACACCAGCGTCGCGGAGTTTCGCCAATTTGGATTCAATATCATTGACGCGGAACGCAACGTGGTGTAACAGTGCCGACTGCGGCGTCGCTTCAAGATCACCAGCAATCTCCGAGTCATCGTCAACCGGTTCAACAAGCTCAACTAAACTGTCACCGACCCTAATGAACGCGATCTCGACGCCGAACGTCGGGACATGTTCGACGGCTCCGACTTCAAGGCCGAGCACCTCAAACACCTCCTTGGTGGCGTTGATGTCAGCAACGAGGATACCAAGGTGGTCGATTTTCGAGACCATGGGTCAGCTAATTTGGCGTGAGTGGTCCTGCCAGTAGGGTTCGCGGAGCCGTTTTTTATCGAGCTTTCCGTAGGGCGTTGTCGGAAGTTCTTCGACAACATCAACGGATTTCGGCACCTCGTAATCTGCCAAATGATCAAGACAGAACGACCTGATGTCCGCCTGGTCAACGGTGTCGCCTTCTGGGACAACGACGGCTTTGACCGCTTCGCCCCATTCGTCATCAGGCACGCCGATGACGGCGACGTTTGCGACCTGGTCGTGTTGCTGAACGACTTCTTCGACGGTGACGGAGTAGACGTTCATCCCGCCGCTGACGATGACATCTGAATCCCGGTCAACGATGTAAAAGTAGCCGTCTTCATCCATCTTCCCTATATCGCCAGTGTGAACCCAACCGTTCTCAACTGTCTCTGCGGTCTTTTTTGGCATCTCGTAGTATCCGTCCATAGAGTAGGCGGCGCGTGCCAGAATCTCACCCGGCTGGCCGGGTGGGACCTGTTCGCCGCTCTCGTCAACAACTTTCACTTCACACATCGTGGTTGGGAGACCACATGACGACAACCGTTCTTCGTCAGCAGGATCATGAGCTGCTTTTGGCAGGACAGTGATGAGGTCCGGGGTTTCGTATTGCCCGTACAGTTGGAGGAAGACGTTGCCAAGCTTGTTCAGTCCTTCACGCAATCGATCTGGCTTCATCGGTGCCGCGCCGTAGACGAGCGTCTCAAGCGTCGACGTGTCGTACTCATCTGTGTCAAGCAAATCGAGGATCCGGTACACCATCGTCGGCACCATGAACGTCCATGAGATGTCCTCTTGGTCGATGAGTTTGAGCGCGCGCTCGGCGTCAAACCCCTGTGTTACGACGTGATGGCTTCCCTGTGTCAACCCGCCAGCCATGATGAGGCCAGCCGAGTGTGGGAGAGGTGTCATCAACAAGAGCCTGTCACGGGGTTGGATGTTGAGCTCGATTGCGTGTGCGATCGCGTTCAACGCGAGATTCTCTTGAGTGTGTTTCACGCCCTTGGGGTCACCGGTTGTCCCACCCGTGTGGAAGACACCGGCAAGAGCAGACTTCGAAACTTCGACATCCGGAGCGACCGGATCGGCCGTTTCGACCAGGTGGTCGAATGATTCGACCTGGTGTGTGCGCTCCAGCTCTGGGCTACCTGGGCCGTCAACGGTGATGATTTGTTCCAACGTCGGTACGTTCGGGGCGACTGCCTCAACAGTCTCGACGAAGTTCGGCCCGACGATAAGCGCACTTGCGTCGCTGTTGTCCAACATATACTCGATGTCCGCTGCCGACAGCATGTCGTTTAGCGGCACTTTTGCGAGACCTGCACGAGCGAGTGCGACGTCGCTCACGGCGTACTCCGGGCAGTTCGACAGCAAAATCCCGACGCGGTCCTCAGACTGGAGGCCACGCTCAACGAGTGCACTGGCGAGACGCGCCGAATGCTCCTCAAGGTCACCATAGGTCAGCGTCTCATCGCCGAACGTAATCGCGGGTGCGTTCTCGTACCTACGAAGAACCGACTCATAGAGATGCTTCAGCGTCGGTGGACTCTGTTCTAACATGGTTGTTTCTCGAATGTGGAATGAAAGGAAATCGCCAGGATGTTACGCCGACTGGCCTTCTGGGGTCGGAATCGGCTCGTCGATCCAGTCGTTGTAGAACGTCTCAATATCCGGCTCGAACTCGTGAATGAGCGGGTAGCCCGGCATGACGTTCGTCACTTCAAGTAGAGTCTTACAGCCCGGGCAGAAGAACTCCCGCAGTTCCATATAATCGGGGTGGGGATGCATATCCTCCGGGTAGATCTCGAGATACTCTTCTTCGGAGTCGCGGACGTTGATGAGCGCGTCTGCTTTCCAGTTCTCGTCGTGTTCGCAGAACTCGTGGCCGCAGTCACACTTGATGACCCATCGGTCTTCGGATTTCGCAACGACATACAGGTGGTCTGCATACGGGATGACGATTGGGTCGTCCCAATCAACCCGCTCCTGCAAGACATCACGGACCTTCTGGAATCGGTCCGCATCTTTGAAGTCGCTCATCATGTTGTGCAACTGGTTCCACTCTAGGTTGTCGTCGACAAGGTCTTCGATGTGTTCGCGTGGGTAGGATTCTGGCATGTGTATTCACCTCTTAGTCGTCGTCCATTGCTTTTCCGGTGGTTTCGTCACCGAACGATGCTTTCGGGGTCGGCAGGTCGCGGATCGACCGCTCGGCCGTCCATGTGTACGGCACCTCCGGTTCGTCGTCACGACCGACGCCAAGCCACGTTTCGTGGCCTTTCGTCGGGTTCTTCCACTTCTTTTTCGTGCCCGTTTTGAACCGGTTGTCGAGCGACCGCTCGGCTTTCTCGCTGAGAGTGAACTCGAAGTCTTCCGGCAGCTCCCAGAACTCGTGGTAGAAGTCGGCGAACTGCTTGCTCATCCGCATACTGCTCTCGTAGGTCTTTTTCACGTCGTCGATGAGGTTGTCCTCGTTCTGGATTCGATCGCGCTCTTCTTCGTACCACTCCGAGACAGGTTGTGCCTTCTCGGCACGCTCTTGCATCCGCTCTTCACGGAGTTCCTCGGTTGCGTCTTCGTCAAGTTCCCACTCACCCTGAACCGCGGAGTTGTGCTTTGCCTCGTCGTTGACTTTCTCGACGACAACGGCGTACGCATCCCTGGCGTGCCGTGGAAGGACGTAGCCATCGTGGATGTCAGAGAGGACGTCTTCGGGCTCTCGCTCAAGCGGATCGCCCAAGCCTGAACCGCCACGGAGGTAGTTCAGGTACATGTCGTAATCATCGAACTGCTTGGGCGTGCTGATACCTTCAGGACGACGGGTGATCTCGCCGTCAATTTTGGACTCGAACTCGCCGCTTTCGGGGTCGAGGTCGTGCTGTGGGTAGTCCTCGCCGTTCTCGAAGCGCTCTTTGAGGTCCGTGTCTTGGGCGTTGAGAATGTAGCCCGATGCCGCGGGGTAGCCACCGAAAAGACCACCGTCACTGGTCATGTATCCATTGCCCATCTCGTAGAGCAACCAGCGGCTCACGTCCTTGACTGTCCGCATCGACTCGAAGCCGGCACCACCCGAGCGGCGTCCTGCGCCACCCGTGTTGGGCTTGACTGCGCGGCCGAGGAACGGCAGCGGCTCAGTCATCTCCCAGACTTCGGCGTCACCCATGTCACCCTCAGGGTTCCAAATAGCTGCGGCGTGAGGTTCGCCGTCCTCAACGTACCGGGCACCGACGCCCTCACAGGCCGACTCGAAGGAGTTGACCGCGTGGAGCTTATCGAACTGGTCGATACCGCCGCCTTGGAGCCAGTTCGAAGTGTTAGCGTTGCCCGCGTTGATTTCCTCCCAGAAGCCGCGTGAGTAGTAGCCTCGTGAGAGGTGCTGCCAGAGCGGAGCCCAAGCGGAGACAAGGAAGTGCCAGGCATACGCGTGGGCGGTTTCCGTATTCTGTGTGTTTGCCCACGACCCGACCGGTAGGTGGAAGTCACAACTGTAGTACGCGCCGTCGTTGACGTTCGAGTTAGGGATGACCGTTTGGGTGAGCATCACCCAGATACCACCCTGAATGGCGGCTGGCGTGCAGTTGTACGGATGCCACCCCCACTTGTTCGCGCCCTCGAAAGAGACTTGGAAGGACCCGTCTTCGCGGACGTGCAGCTCAGAGGGAGCATGCATGAGGTGGTTCTCATTTGCATACTCACGGGTGAGGTTGCTCTGTCCCTCGTAAAGGGCGTCGACGAAAGAGGCCCCTCGATAGGTGCCCGGAAGCATCGTTTTCTGGATGCGACTCCGGAAGCCCCGACGACCGTCTTCGACTGCCTCACGCGAGAGCTGCTTGAACCGCTCGATGCCATACTCGTCGATGATGTCGTTGACCGCGTTCCGAATCATCAAACAGCCAGTCATCCGCGTCTTCTCATCGAGTTTCAGGAAGTCCGGCGTCCGTGTCTTGTCTGGGAAGTCGTTCTTCCAAGAGTTGTATATCTCGAGGTCTTCGCCGATCTTCCGGGCTGTGTAGTAGGCACCGTCACCGAAGCGCGAGGCCTGCGAGACGTTCATACTACCAGGACCAATCGCACCGGCGTCGATAACGTGGTTGACGCCACCGGCCCAAGCGACAAGTTCACCCTCATGGAAGATGGGGATGAGTGTCATGATGTCGCACGGGTGCACGTCGCCCACGTGCGTGTCGTTGTTGACGAAGATATCGCCCGGTTCGATACCGGGACTCTCCTCGTAATCGTGGTTAATCATGTATTTGATGGCCTCGCTCATCGTGTGGATGTGCACGATGATCCCCGTCGAGACAGCGATAGAGTCGCCTTCCGGAGTGAACAGGCCATAACAGAGTTCACCCTCCTGCTCAACGATTGGTGTTGCGGCCACCTCCTTCGATGTTTCCCGTGCAGTCACGAGGTCACCCCGCAACTGCGCAAACATCTGTTCGTACTCGATCGGTTCTTCGTTTTTGAACTCGAGTTTCTCGAAGCCAGCGTAGTGGTCTGACTCCTCGGTCTTCTGCTCAAGTTCTTCGAACTGTTCCCGGAGCGTCTTCCCGTCCCAGCCAATTCCTTCACCGTTTTCCAGTTTCTCATGGACTTTCTCCTTCTCGCGTCGCATACGGGGAAAGTTCTCCCCTGATTCGTGTTCTGAGCTCATGGTGTGATATCGTTGTTAAGAGCATCTGCTCGGAGCCAGATGCGGGCTCGTACAGTGCACCCACCCCGCCGCCAGCCGTGGATCCGACGGCGAGATAGATGCATGACTGTACAAGAGCGGAAGACCGCTCTTATTCAGTTCTGGTCAGGTGGTGGACACGGTGCTCATCGAGGTAGGTTTCACAGTCCGGCGGGAGCGCGTACGTCGTCGCTGCACCCTCCATCACAGCTGGGCCACTGAGCCTGTTCCCTGGCTGGAGCGCATGGAGATCGTAAATCTCAGTCTCCATCCACTCACCATCCCAATATGCCTCTCGGGTCTCCTTGAAGGCCTCCTCGGGCGGTTCCGGGCCCTGAGTCTCTTCGGTCGGAATCTCCGGCTTGACGACGTCTCGGACGCCCCGAACCGAGGCCTGCGTAACGGTGTGTCCGAGTTCCGGGGAGCGGGCCTCCTCGGAGTACGTGCGTCGGTACTCTGCTTCGAAGGTGTCCAGCAACCGTTCGAGCTTCTCCGGCGTGTCGACACGGCTGACCGGCGACTCGATGTCGATGCTGTTGAGCTGGCCCTGATACTGGCCGAGGATGTTGTACTGGAACTCGATCTCGCTCCGGCCGATATTGCTGTTCTCGAACTCGTCTTCGACCTTCTGCTCGAGGTTCTTCCAAACCTCCGTCAGTTCTTCCCCGGCTGTCTTTGCAGCCTCCTCCATCGAGAGATCGGGATCGATGTCGATACTCGTTGTCTGGTCGTAGCGATACTCGTAATCGGCAGCGCCACAGCCAAACGCCGAGAACCCAGCCGCCCATTCTGGGATGAGAACCTCGTCGAAGCCAAGATCTTTCGTGTAACCCGCCGTGTGGACCGGGCCGCCACCACCGTAGGAAAGGCACTTGAAGTTCGATGGGGCGTACCCTTCGCCAGTCACGACTGCTTCGAGATCGTTTCGGAGTTTACTTTCCAGAATGTCGATGACGCCCTGCGCGGCCTCATAGACGCCCATATCGAGCGGGTCCGCTATTTGCTTCTTTATCTCCTCTTCGGCCACCTCGCGGTCAATGGGCATATCCCCACCCAGGAAGTTCTCAGGATTGATCCACCCCATTGCGACGTGACAGTCAGTGACAGTCACAGTCTCCACGTCGGTTTCCACCGCACTAACGCCGACCTGGTCGCCGGCGCTTTCGGGGCCGAGTTCGATCTTGTCGAACGTGGGATTCACCCGGACGTAACTGCCCGTTCCCGCGCCAACACTCTCCATGTTGACCATCGGCAGGGACAGGAGAAGGCGAGCCATCTCCGGGCTGTAGTCTATTTGCCAGTCGTTACCGATGATGATGCCCATATCGAAGCTGGTCCCGCCGATGTCAGTACAGACCAGATTCTCGTAATCGAGTTTCTCGCCGAAATAGTTGGCACCAATCATCCCGCCGATGGGGCCGGAAATGAGCGTCCGGGCCAGTTCGTTGGCGTGGATGTCGATAGTACCGCCGTGGCTCGCCATGACGCGAACACCGACGTTCCCGCCCTGTTCATCAACGGATTCCTGGATGTTCGTCAGCTGGTCACGCGAGGGCTCTGCGGCAAACGCTTCCGCAGTAACCGTGTTCAGCCGCTCAGATTCTTTCAACGTCGGGTAGTACTCACTGGACAGCATCACTGTCGTGTCCATCCCCCGCTCGTCGATGATTTCCTCGGCGATCTCCTGGGTGCGGTGTTCGTGATCGCCGTTCTTGTACGAGTGGAGATACATGACGACGATGTGGTCAACGTCCTGGTCAAGTAGGTCGTTGACACTCTCCCGCACGTCGTCCTCGTACAGCGGAACCAGTTTGTTTCCCTTGACGTCAATGCGCTCTCGGACGCCACGGATCTGATTGCGCGGGATCAGCGGTTCGGGGTGTTTGTGCGTGTTGACGTGGAGCCGATCGGAATAGGAGTACCCGGTGTAGGACTGCCGACCACGTCCCATCCGGAGTGTATCCTCCATCCCGCCGGTGATGAGAATTCCCACGTCAACCTCGCTCTCACGCTCGACGAGACGATTCAACATCGCCGTCCCAGAGTACACCGTCGACACGAGATTCGGGAACCCTTCCTCAACACTCAGGTCCCAATCTTCTAGGGCGTCCTGGGAGGACTTGATGAACCCACGCGATTCATCATCCGGTGTCGTCTTTGCTTTCCCAACAGTGAATTCGCCGTTCGAATCCATCAGGAAGGTGTCCGTCATCGTCCCGCCAGCGTCGATTGACAGTATCTCTGCGTTGTGATGCTCTGAGGGATTATCTTCTGAACTTGCCATCAACCAGTTCGATAAACCAATGTTAGTTAATCGTTACCACGAACCAGAATAAACCGGATTGACAACGAGAAACACGCCACTGACATATGTATCATGTTTAAAAACACAGGACTAGGATGAGTTCTCGCTGACCCGCCTGATTCCACGTCCCGTGCTCACCCATCTCCTCAAGTCACGCGCACCCGCACTGACTTCCACCATGGCCGGATACTGACTTGCTGAGAACGGCTTGCAAAATATCGCGCCGCAATGTGATTTATCCAGTACCTGTCACGCGGGCCGTGCAAGATACAGAGCGTGACGGTCCCGTAGAAAGAGTCCATTAAGGGACCGGTTCTTGAGCTCCAATCTGAACGTCAAACCGTACAAAATACGCGCCTTCAATTCAGCACGGATTGTGAGAGTTGACGGATATTAGACCGCTTTCATCGATGGTGGACTTGCCGAAGAGCGTCAGCCGTGGCTCGCCCGGAGATGCGGATGTACTTCTGCGCTGTTGCCAAGTCGCTCCAACCCATGAGCGCTTGAAGTGGTACCGGCGCAACCCCTTGGTAGGCGTGGTAGCTGGCAGCGGTCGCACGGAGACAATGCGGATAGACCCGGCCATCAATATCTGCTGCCTCGGCGGCAGCTGTCACTCGTCTATTGACAGTAGTACGGGATCGAGGGAACGAGTCATACTGGTCGGTGAATCGCTCCAGACACAGCTCAAGCCGGAGCGACAAATCAATGGGGATCGACCGAGCGGAGGCAACCGTCTTCGGGTGCCAGCGAGCTTCCATCGCTTCTTCCTGTGTAAGTTCCTCATTGTGAGTCGTCTCTTGTGTTGCTTGCCGACGACAATAGCCGCATTCGCAGGGTTCGTGTTGTGGAATGCGAAGCAGCATCCGATCCCAATCGAGCCAATCTGCACGGAAGTGCGCAATCTCGCCAGCCCGGAGTCCGAGTCGGCCAGCAGCCAGACACACGAACCGTGCCTGCAAGTCTCGCGGCTCCGGCAGTGAACTACACGCTTCCAGGAGGAGTTCAAACTCTCTGTCCGTGAGTACGTCCTCGTGGGTGTGCCGCGTCGTCAAGGATTGTCGATGCTGCTGTGCCCATTCACTCGACTGATGATAGTCGTCCGTCATCCACCACAAGAACGCTGCGCCCCCGAATTCAAAGGCGGCATATCAGTGACACATCAACAGAGTGCCCGCTGAATATAGAGAATGAAGTCAGCAGAGGATCCTTGGCTCATGAAAAGACACTTCCGTAACAATTTTGATGTCTAGATATGCAGAGAAGACAATATTTCCGCGCCACTGTGGGCTGTTTTGGTGCTGTGTCACTCTCTGGTTGTTCGGGAATTCTTCCAGGCGGTAATCAGAACCCGGAGTATCCGGGAGGCACCCTGGTCGTCGAGAATACGGGTGATAGCCCTGCGAGAGTCTCGGTAAACACAAAATTGGATCAATATGATGCCTCACTTGATACCGAAGTCGCTGGCGGTGAAACAGTTGTTCGTCGTGAGTTCGTCACCGCTGATGAGGGTGATATCGTGACTCTCAAAGCCCAAATTGGAAAGACTGGAGAGCTACTCAGATTTCAGTTTCTCCCCGCGGGCGGAGAAGATTCTCCGCCAGAAGTAGCGCAACTCACGTTCGAGAATGCTGTCGAGGCTAGTGCGACGTGGACCGCGACCAGTGGGTCATGAACTGTCTTTGAGTCAGGGATACCACTGGATCGCCACAAACGCGCATTCTATCTTGCATATCAGTGCAAATATTATATCCATCTGGAATTTTTGAGTGGTCCGTCTGCACACTACACTCAGCTGGTGATTCAGCTGAATATCGATGAAAAATCTCGTGAAGATGTTTCGATGACACACTCTTGCTAAGCAATCGATGGTGCGAACGGGTGTAAATTCTCCAAGATATTTCTACGGCTTTGGGGGACTTCTTTCCTTCTTGATATTCGATGATTGCTGCATTCCTCTGTTTATGGCTCACTATCTAAATCCGCGAAGTTTGGAATGGAATCAAAACGAGTCTAACTGACGCTGTGAACCAGTTACTTCGGCGTGATCGTCTTCGACCGAGTCGGCTGCATACGGAGATAATTTAGCGATCTTGATAACTCGTGCTGGGACATCCAGCCGGGGTGGTCCACTGTATGCTCGCAGTGTTCGTGATTCACCCGTGGTATCGAGGAGATAGTCTGCTCCGTCATTGACGTTGATTACGGTGCGCTTGCTGCCGTGCGACGTGACGCGACCAACGATGCTCTCGTTGTTAGGGATGTCCGTGGTGATTCGTATGCGATCACCGCAGTCCATATCTTCAACATTCGGATCTAAAGACCAGTACTCGACAGTTGGGTCTTTGGCAGCAGATTCTCGGACAGATTCGGCTTCAGCGCTAGGTCTTTTACCAACTTCGGTCATATATATCACTCTTTTAGTTGTATCTGCTTGGAGCGACTCAGAATTATCTTGTGCTGCTTCGAAAATAGGTTTACCGGCTACGCAAAGAGCCAAGCCTGACTCGTACTCGTACGCCATACGGTTATTGGCTGCCTCATAGTCATCGATGGGTTCGTCGTGGGGGCATGAGTTCGTGGTGACGCGGGGGCAAGTCATCTTGTAGAGATCACGACGAATTTGACTTAGAATCACACGTCCATTTGGCGTCGGAAGGAATGGGCGCCGATCGAATTTGTCTACGCATTCGACATCGATGACATCGTCGAACATTTCCGGCAATACCCATGGTTCGATGAGCAGACAAGCCGGTATCAAATTCGTTATGAGACGCAGCAAAACGCACCGGGAACTACCGACGAACCTCTCCCAGTGAGTTGCCACAATGATAACCGCAACTTCTCCCAGTTCTGCATCGGACTGGAGAACTGCGGCGACTCAATTTACCGTAGTCTTCCATTCGAAGAAGCGGTCTACGACCGTCTCCCTGACAACGATCGTTCCACTGAATAAAACAGCATCCACTCGTTAATTTAACTCTCTTCTTCTCATTGAACGTAAGTAGTCAACTCGTGTCTCACGACATTTCTTACGCCCCACATCACCAGTTATGTACTGCGCACTCTTCTTAAAATTTTTCTCTAAGAGTCGCATTATTTTTCTCAGCGTTCGTGTTTCCTCAATATTAATCACCCTCCAAAATAAAGCTCTATGTTGTTAGTTAGTAGAGCGTCATTCAGAATGTGACCAAGAATATTCCAGCTCTCGTCTGTACTTTATTCTGAGTAGCGCCCGCAATGATTCCCGAGTCAAAACTAGTTCATTCAACAACCGTTTTCTCGCCAAAGAAACTACTTGCCCTCCCGTCTCAACCCCTTTCTACTTCTCACCAGTACCATATCTAAACTGATATATGCACATTCTCTGTTCAGAGTTCTGCGTATCTTCAGTGCTCTATTCAAAGCGCATTCATCTCTCTCTAAGAGATAAATTAATACGCAGTCTTTGAGCAATCACGCTACTAACCACGCTGAATAAAGTCCTCGATCCATTCCAATCACGGCTACAAGAACCGTCGCTTCTCCCCACCCTGTCGATTTCACGGCAGAAATTTAACTTTCCAGATACGATCCCGGTGAGGACTAATTCACCCAGTGTCTTGAACGCGAACCCAGCGAATTCACTCCGCAAACAGTCTAACAACCCGGTTTTCTTCTACGGTAAACCCAGGTGATTACGAGTCTTCGCAAACATGCAAACCACTCCAATTACTCTCCATTATTTGAACACTCTTTCATAGTCACCACCAGCTCTTTGTCTGCCATTAATCAGGCATTCTATAGTCTCACTATAGAACTGCACTTTTCATTTGATAAGAAATCATACGAAATATACGGACACCAGTAACTATCTTCACATGTGCGATGTTTGCGAAGACTGCACCAACTATATCTTGGTGTACTGGCTTTCTATGTCCTGTTTCTCCTATACCTATAGTGAGCCTATAGGTAAGTATGATTATTCATACTATTATTTTAGCGAATAAAACCCGCGAGTGCGGGGAACTGAATTTTCTCCATAAGCATATGTTTATTGGGAGATGCCAGATTTCAGATTCTCGGTGTTAAAGCCATTGAACCACCTGGCATTCCAGGGTCTATAGTGAGACTATAGTTTGCAATCATCTATATTACATAGGGTGTACCGGGCAGTAGAGCATCTGAGACGCCATTCTACGTTTTCGTCAAACTCATAATCATCTTGGAACATCGAGTTTGTATAAACTGCCAGATTTCTCGTTGTAGAGGGTTTGAACGCTACACCCATAGTCTCACTATAGTTCTATTATTTTATTTTGCCACAAATTTCTTTCTTATGCATTCACTCAATTGACATCAACAAAAAATAACGTCTTTAGGATGTGGTAGAGACCCTCTAAACTGTTTTGAGGGTTTTATTGATGGTTCCTGCGGGTAATCAGTTCTATTCTGAGGATTTTGAGAGTATAATAGTGCCTCTAAAACTATCTAAAGTTTTGAGAGGGGGTAAAACCCCCATGTACGTCGGGGGAAATCGTCCTAAACAAAAGGGTGACGTACGAGGTTTGGCCCCGTTGGAGGGGCTCATTGTGGAGGGGGTGCGCTTGGTGGGCGGATTTCTGGCGGCAGTCGGCCTTGGTGAGTTGGTCGTGCGTTGCATACGGTGTGTGTCATGTACAGCTGACGGTGGTTGCGGGGGTCGTGAGCGGAGAGGGGGCACACCTCTCTTCCGTGTGGCGCCCCCGCGAGGGGGGCGCGTGGGGGTGGGTGTGCGGTGGGGCTGTGTGATGTTGCTGGGATGCTCAGGCGAGCAGGCCGTGCGGCCTGCCCTTTGGAGGGTCGAGTTGTTTTGGTCGGGTTGTTGAGAGGTGTGCGCGAGGACCCGGGCGCGCTTCCGGAGGGTCGCGCCGGGGGTCCCCCGCTCCGCGGGGGCAGACTTCCGTGGGCTTCTGCCCCCCGGAGAAGGAGGGGGAGGAGGAGGGCGGAGGGAGGGAGATGCCCAGGTGCGAGTGATGGCAATCCGGTGAGCATGTAGCGCGACAGTTGTCCGTGCATAGGGAGTCGAGTATGAGGAGTCTCGTTGGTGTGGTGGCGGGTGTGGATGTGGTGTGGATGGTGGGTTCGTGGCGTGGTGTGTGGGCGTACTGGTGGCGTGGTAGGGGTGCGTGTTGTATCAGGTTAGTGATGGTGTGGCTGGAACCCGTCGAGGGTGCGATCCGCGCCGGCGACGATGTCTCGCCACAGCGACGCCGGGTCGTGCTCGTATTTGACGCAGGAGCGGGAGGTGGTCATCGGTGTCTAGGTGTTGGTCGTGCGCGCTGGTGGTTCTATCGTTCGAGCCAGTAGTGCCAGTCTTCGATGGCTTGCGTTGTGTCGTCACTACCATCGACAGGTTCCAGTTGCTCCAGTGGCACGCCGAGTTCGCGGTTCATCCACTCGACGGTCACGTACTGCTGGCTGAGCGTCGGTTCCGTTGACGACATCCCGACGACGCGAACTGTTTCGCCCTCTTTCAGCGGACGGTGTGTCGAGCATGACGTAGGAACACTCGTTGTAGGCGACCCAAGCGGAGTACACGAAGACGACTGGGGTAGGCACGGCAACAAACGCTTGGACAACTGGGCGTACAAACGGGTGATGAACCTCATCGAGTTCAAAGCCCGAGAGCGTGGGATAGAGGTGGAAATGCCGGATGAACGCGGGACATCATCCGCGTGTAGCGTATGCGGGCACGAGGATGAGGACAGTCGTGTTGAACGTGGGCTGTGGAAGTGCGACCGGTGCGGCGTGGTCGCGCATGACGACGTGAACGGAGCCGACAACATCAGGCAAGAAACGCTAAGCGTGACTCCCCCACTTGGGGATAGCGATAACGGCTGGTTGGCCCAGCCAAGCGTCATCCACTTCAGCCGGACTCGTGGATTCTAACCGCGAGCGCCCGCCGGGTGACGCGCAGACCCTAATATCCGAACGCTCGGGATTCCCCCGCGTTGCGGGGGAGGAGGTCAATACGTGTGGTCGCTCCTATTACATATCTTGATAATTCTGGCGAACATGTTCGCAGAGAGGTTCTATTCAATTGCGTGATGATTATTGAGACATGAACCTCAAACATTTGAATAGCAAGCTTAGCATTCAAGCCAAGATTGGAATCCTTCTTGGGATTATGCTGGTAATCGCTGCTGTCAACGTCGGCGCAGTCTATTATTTCATGGGCCAGACTGATACGCTGAGTAACTCTGTCAACACGGCGGGCCAACAGCGGATGTTGAGCCAGCAAATGGCCCGCTATTCCGCCGAAGTCGCAACTGGCGGGAACACCGCAGACAGTCGCGAAGGCCTTCGTGCCGCCATGGAAAAGTATCAGTCGAACCTCGAGACGCTCGAAAATGGAGGGACTGCAAACGGGGCCACCCTGAAACCAGCACCCAACGCAGTCCAGGACGAACTTGAGGCTGAAAAACAAGACTGGAACGAGTACCGCCCCCATATCGAGACAATTCTCAACGCTGACCCCGAGTCCGAAGAGTTCCAGCAGTCCCTTGAGTTCGTGAAGTCCAATAGTAACTCGCTGTTGAAAACGAGTGATGACCTCACGGGGGCGTTTGCCGATGTCTCATCCTCGAGAATCGGGTTCATGAAGCAGTTGCTGATTGGTCTACTGGTGATTGATATTATCGTATTCATCGTCAGTATCCGCTTCGCTCGTCGAGTCCTCTCGGACCCGATTCAAGAGCTTGCCGACGCGGCGGACGCACTTGCGAATGGTGAGTTCGGAGCAACTGCGCTCCAGGAAGTAAGCACCGGAGGGTCCGGTCAGAACGGGACTGAGAACGTCAACGACGAAGTCATGTCGATGACTGGGTCGTTTGACAGGCTACAGACGGTTCTACAGGGGTCGTTCGACCAACTCAGGACTGTCAGCGAGGGCCTTGAGAGTGGCGACTTCGACGACGATACTCAGACGGATCTTCCCGGTGTCTACGGGGATGTCATGAACAGTCTGAATTCAGGAACCGTCGAGCTACAGACGAGTTTCCAAGAGATACAGTCTATCAGCGAAGACCTCCAGAACGGGGAACTCGACTATGACATAGACACGGACCGCCCTGGGACGTACGGAGCCGTTCTCACTGACCTCTCAGCAGGCACGGCGCAACTCTCGGACAGTTTCGACCAGATATCCACGGCAAGCGAGGGCCTGCGGACCGGAGATCTGGAGCAAGATATCGAGACGGACTTCCCGGGTGCCTATGGAGACGTTCTCGTCGACCTCGAAGACGGAATCGACCAGTTGAGCGCGAGTATCGCATCGGTCCAGGAGATTGCAGATGATGTGGCTCAGTCGAGTGAGAAAACCACGGCGAGCATCGAAGAGACCGAAACGGCAAGCAGCGAGATTGCGACGTCCGTCGAGGAGATCTCAGCCGGCGCGGACAACCAAAGCGAGAGTCTCCAAGAAGTCGCCGGTGAAATGAACGATATGTCTGCAACGATCGAAGAGATTGCCTCCTCGGCCGAAGAAGTCGCTTCGACCGCTTCGACGGCCGTTGATCGCGGCGAAGCGGGCCGCGATTCCGCGGCTGATGCCTCTACCGAACTTGATTCAATCAAAGCACAGGCAAACGACGCGGCCAAAGAAGTGCAAGAACTCGATGCGAAGATGGACGAAATCGGTGAAGTTGTCGAGATGATTACCGAAATCGCCGAACAGACGAACATGCTCGCGCTAAACGCCTCCATTGAGGCGGCACGAGCAGGCGAAGCCGGAGAAGGGTTCGGTGTGGTCGCCGACGAAATCAAAGGGCTTGCCGAGGAAGCCGCAGATGCGACGACCACGATTGAGGAGCGAATCGAAGACGTTCAAAACACGACCGATTCTACGGTCGATGAAATTGACGGAATGCGGGAAACCGTAGAGTCCGGAGCCGAAACGATCGAGGATGCGGTCGAGATGTTCGATGAGATCGCGAACGCAGTCCGAGAGGCTGAGGGCGGTATCCGAGAGATTAGTGACGCGACCGATGACCAGGCGGCTTCGACGGAGGAGGTTGTCTCGATGGTGGATGCAGTTTCCAGTGTGAGCAAACAGACTGCCAGTGAAGCAAGCAACGTGTCTGCCGCGGCCGAAGAGCAGGCTGCGTCCCTGTCGGAGGCAGCAACGTCGCTTCAAGAGATGGCAACGCTCGCAGACAGACTCAACGATCAAGCAGCAGCATTCGAAGTTGGAGCGACCGGTAATCGTTCACAGTCGTTAACCACTGGCAGCCAGTCAGCAGCGGTGAGCGACGGCGGCAGCGCCAGTCAACAGGAGTAAACTACCCCTCCCTACTCCCTCGGCGCAGACGCGCCTCGGTCCTTGAGGGAGGGGCTTTGATGTGGACTCCCGGCGATCAGCTTTCGGCGATTGGCCGATAGCCGTCGCCGTTCAACGTCCCACCATGTATACGCACGTCTACTGGTGCGTCTGCGCTCCCCGACGTGGGCGAGGAACGCAGTCTGTGTTGTCGCTTCCGCATATACCGCAGGCCGACGTTTTTCGCGCCATTGTAGTCCGCATTGATTTCGTACCCGCATTTGAGGCACTTGAACTGCTCGCCGTCGCGGTTGTCTTCGTGAGTGAACCCGCAGTCGGAGTGTGAACACCGCTGGCTGGTGTGGTCGGGTTCGACCTGTTCAACCGCCACACCGCGTTCTGGCGCTTTGTACTCGACGTACTCGACGAGACGACGGAACGCCCAGATGTGATGCCAGTCAGCGTGAGGCAGTCGCTCACGGATATCGGTCAAGTCCTCGAACACGATCACGTCGCAGTCGTGGTCAACCGCTTCGTCAACGATCTCGTTGGCGACCGTATGGATGTACTGTTTCCGCCATGCTCGCTCTCGCTTTCCAAGCCGAAGCAAGGCGTTATGAGCGGCTTGTGTGCCACGCTGTTGCATCTCCGCTCGGCGTTTTTCAAACTCCTGTATCCAGTGGTCGTACTCGTCACCACTCCAGAACGTGCCTGTTGACGACACGGCAAGGCTGTTCACCCCGAGGTCGATTCCGAGGACTGTCTGGTTCCCGGTATCGTCCGAAACCTCGATTTCAACAGCCTCACCGTCTGTGTCTACCTTTCGCGTTTTGATGTGGAAGTAGAACTCGTCGGTGGCTTGGTCGTACTGAAGTGTACTCGTCCGAAACTCGTACTCGTCCGAAAGCACGTACTCCTCGTATGGTGTTGGACTGTCTACTGGCAACTCAAAGTCACACTCGATGCGTCCGTTCACCGTCGAAAGCGAGATTTTGTTGCGGTAGAACGTCGCACTCCGCTTGTCGTAGACCACACTCCAAGAGGTGAATTCTGGTTTGTTCGTCCGCTTGCCCTTCTTCCAGCGGTCAACACCACTATCAACGGCGTGGACGGCACGCCGAATGGCTTCTTGGACGAGATTCGCGGTCAGGTCTGTTTCATCACGGAGTCGGTCATACAACGCATCTCTGGCTTTCACGTTCGAGGTGACGCAGTCTTCGTAGTCGGTGTTGTCCCAACAGTAGTCACTCGCCTCATTTGCACAATAGAGGAATTGCTCGGCGGTTTTGTGGAGGTCGTCGTGGTATTCGTCGGGGACGACGAGTTTGACCGGCGCGGTACGCCTGACCTCCATATTTCAGATGTTATTCTGACGGTACTTAATAATGCGGGAGTCAGACAGCAACAGTCCCGTCATGTGTGTCGGGATGTGTCGGCTTCCTCCCCGGCCTACTCGCTTCGCGCTTCCGACTGGTCGGAAGCTCTCGCTCCTTGAGGCCGGGGGCTCCGCCTCGAAACTGCTGAGAGAGCGGTCAGACGCATTGACCGAACCTCACCATTCAGCCGTGTTGAGTAGACGGCGATATATTCGAAAATAACAATGAGTACTTGCCGACTGGGTACAACAACAGGAGCAGTACGAGGTTGTCTCGGAAGGCAACTCTGAACTCTCCGAGACCGACTTCGATATTATTATTCTCGATTCGAACTCGCTCGTGAGCACGACACCGAAATTCAGTCGATCACATCGACAGCCGCGTAATCTCGTCTGATGCCGGTGAATCAGATCGTACTGGTCGTGGATCGTCGTCGAGTGGCTGGTTCGCTGGAACAGCCCTGCGCACACCGAGCGCTGTCTAGGCGGCCCGCAGCACCATCTCACAGAACTCCGTGAACGGCCACTTCCAGAGGCGGCGCCTCTCGCGGCGGGGCGCCGCCATTGTTGCACATCCTCCCAAAGCAGACACTTCCCCTAACCCGATGTGATCGACTGAACTTGTACCGTCAACGAAAGTCGGTTTAATCACAGCAGTGGCGGTGGTGGAGAATAGTTCTCAAGGCCGAACTTGGAGGATTTCGCTCATCGGGCTCGGATAAACCGAACCGATGTTCGGAGGGCAATAACCGTTCATATCGGGGCGAAAGCTTGTCCCACTCAAAAACCGAGATTGGGCATTTCAGGGTGTGTGAAGGCTTCTGCACCACCGCCTTCCTGTATTTAATCGAAGGTCACTGAAACAGTCGTGCTGTCGCTTCCCCTGAGGCGAAAAGACGCGGCTCCGAAGCGTTGAGGTCACTTTCAGGAAGCACTTTAATTTGAGCGGTTGCTAGCGTCGAGCCGAAGTCGAGGACCTCCGCTTGGATGATGTGAGGCTCGTCGGCCCCGTCGTGGAATGACATATTGAGTTGCGTGGTGGCCAATGGGATCGGCTCGAGGGCCTCGGTGATGATCGCTGCCATCCCTGCTGCGTCGGCAAGGGTCATGAGAATCCCGCCGTTGATCCCGTCCGCTGGCCCGACTTCTGGTGGCTGTGTCCGCTCGTCAGTTGGCTGTCGGAGTTGCACGACTCCCCGGTCAACAGTGAGAATCTCTGGATCCAGCCAGCTGTAGTAGGGATTTGACTCTCGGAGATAGTTGAAATACTCTTCTACGCTCTTCAGTTTGCGCTGTTCGACGTCAGCAGTGAGTGAGTCGGTCTCTCCGTCGTCAGAGATACTCGTATTGTCGCTCATTTGTCGTCTGTGGTTGTTTCAAAGCACGTTTCGCTGAGATACTTACCGAGCGGCGAATCGTTGATTGCTTTCCGAACTAGCGGTTCTGATACGTTATCGGACTCCACAATCGATCCGGATTGGAAGTCACTCAGCTGTGATTGTACTTCAGACGGCGTTGTCGGGAAATCATCTGCGATTTGTGTGCCTATCTCTTCGCACGCGGTATCGATTCCGTGACGCAGTCCACTGCCTGTAGACTTTCCAGTCACATTTTGTCCCCTTTTGTTGCAGTCAAATAAATAGAATTTTCGCGGCAACAATTATTGCTGCCGAGCGCGACCCCGCAGAATGAACGAAGTCGAGTGCAGTCGTTGGCCAAAGCTCCAGTTGAGCATCTAAACGAAAAGCAGCGCAAGTTCCCCGCCCCACCGTAGGCGGGGGTGAAGCGCGTCACTCCGGCGCGTGTTCCGTCTCTTCGATATACCGCTCAACCACCTCTTCCGATACCGCACCCGTCGTTCCCACGTAGTACCCGATCTTCCAGAAGCCACCACCCCAGAAATACGACTCCCGAATCTCAGGGTACCGCTCCAGCAAGTGCTTTCCCGAGTACGACTTGAACTGCCGGGCGAGGTCGGCTGGACTGTGCTTTGGATCTGTCTGCACAAACAAGTGTACGTGGTCGTCCACGATTTCCAACGCCAGAATCTCGTGCCCAAAGTGGTCAGCAGTCTCACCAAACAACTCCTGCACATCGTCTTCGACCACGTTGAGAACCGGGTGGCGGTACTCGGGACACCAGACGAAGTGATACTTGCAGGAACTAACCGAATGTGCATGACTGCGATACTTCTCCATCCCGAATCCCTACATTTATGATAGTATGGAACGATTGTCAAGGTATGGGTGAAGAAGCCACGAAAACGATTCAGACGCGCCTTCACGTCGCGTCTGGTGAACGGTCGTGGCTTCACGACGCCCGCCTCGCGTCACGCGAGATCTTCAACCAAACCATCCGCCTCAAACAGCAGGGATACACGCGCACCGAGATACAGCAGGAGGTTGACCGCGACGACTTCTTACGGAACAACAAGTGCGCAGTCGTTGGCAAGGCCCTCCAAACGTGGGACTCCTACCAGTCACTCAAAGACTGGTGGGAAAACCAAGACAACCCTGACGGAGGCAAGCCAACACCACCAAGTACGGACAAAACTGGTGCGTACCCACTCGTGATGGCGCACACGGAAGGGTATCGTCTCACCGTGGACGACGACACAAACCGCGTCCAAGTCCGCATCAGCCCGCAACCCTACAAGAAAGTGACGCAAGACCACGCCGACCGGAACGCATCGGTGAATATCGCGTGGCGCGAGAAGGTAAAACTCGACGGCGACGAATCGAATTACCGGACTCACAAAACCCAGCCGCAAGTTAGGTTGGTGCGTCTGTCCGGGTCGGGGCGCGTAAGCCGCCCACCCTCATCCCGTTCCCTTGCGGAACAGGGAGTGCTAGCGCACAGCTGAGGAAACTACAAAAGCCTCGGGCCACCGCGCCCGAGGTTGTTTACTTACTCTCCATTATTTGAACACTCTTTCATAGCCACCATCAGCTCTTTGTCTGCCATTAATCAGGCATTCTATAGTCTCACTATAGGACTACACTTTTCATTTGATAAGAAATAATGCGAAATATACGGACACCAGTAACCATTTCCACATGTGTGATATTTGCAAAGACTGCATCAACTATATCTTGGTGTACTGGCTTGCTATGTCCTGTTTCTCCTACACCTATAGTGAGCCTATAGGTAAGTATGATCATTCATACCATTATTTTAGCGAATAAAACCTGCGAGTGCGGGGAACTGAATTTTCCCTTAATCATATGTTTATTGGCAGATACCAGATTTCAGATTCTCGGTGTTGAGCCCATTAAACCACCTGGTGTTTCAGGGTCTATAGTGAGACTATAGTTTGCAATCATCTATATTACATAGGGTGTACCGGGCAGTAGAGCATCTGAGACGCCATTCTGCGTTTTCGCCAAACTCATAATTATCTTGGACTATCGAGTTTGTATGAACTGCCAGATTTCTCGTTGTAGAGGGTTTGAACGCCACACCCATAGTCTCACTATAGTCCCATTATTTTATTTTGTCACGAATTTCTTTCTTATGCATTCACTCAATTGATAGCAACAAAAAATAACGTCTTTAGAATAGGGAAAAGGACCCTCTAAAACGTTTTAAGTGGGTAATTGGCGTTCGTCGCGGGCAGTTGGCTCTATTCTGAGGATTTTGAGAGTATAATAGTAACTCTAAAGCTATCTAAAGTTGTGAGAGGGGGTAAAACCCCCATGTACGTCGGAGGGAATCGTCCCAAGAAAGAGGGTGACGTACGAGGTTTGGCCCCGTTGGAGGGGCTCATTGTGGAGGGGGTGCGCTTGGTGGGCGGATTTCTGGCGGCAGTCGGCCTTGGTGAGTTGGTCGTGCGTTGCATACGGTGTGTGTCATTTCCTGCGGGTGGCGGGTGCGGGGGTCGTGAGCGGAGAGGGGGCACACCTCTCTTGTGTGGGGCGCCCCCGCGAGGGGGCGCGTGGGGGTGGGTGTGCGGTGGGGCTGTGTGATGCTGGTGGGACGCTCAGGCGAGCAGACCGTGCGGCCTGCCCTTTTGAGGGTCGAGTTGTTTTGGTCGGGTTGTTGAGAGGTGCGCGCGAGGACCCGGGCGCGCTTCCGGAGGGTCGCGCCGGGGGTTTCCCCGCTCCTCGAGGGACAGAAGCCCACGGAAGTCTGCCCCCCGTGGAAGGGAGGAGAGGAAGGCGGAGAGAAGGTGGTCTCTGGTGGGAGTGCTGACAATCCGGTAAGCAGGTAGCTTGGCAGTGGCCGGCGTTTAGGGACTCGAGTATGAGGAGTCCTGTTGGTGTGTGAGTGAGGAGTGATGATTGTGTTGCGGGTGGGTGGGTGCGTGGGCGTGCTGGTGGCGTGGTAAGGGTGCGTGTTGTATCAGGTTAGTGATGGTGTATCTGGACCTCGTTGAGGGTGCGATCCGCGCCGACGACGATGTCTCGCCACAGCGAGGTTGGACCGTAGTCACACTTGACGCGAAAGCGGTACGTCGTCGTGCTTGTGGAGTCCGTTCTCACGGACGATGGTGGGTCTATCGTTCGAGCCAGTAGTGCCAGTCGGCAACAGCTTGCTCAGTGTCAGCGCTGGCTTCGACAGGCTCCAGTTGGCTCAGTGGGACGCCGAACTCGCGGCCGTTCCACTCGATGGTGACGAATTGCTGGCGGAGCGACGGCTCCGACGAGGGTTTGTCCACGACACGAACCGTCTCGCCTTCCTCCAGCGGTGAAATCTCCTGCTGTTCGATACACCGTGCGTCGAAGGGGAAGTCCATCGTCTCCGCTAGATAGATGTGCCAGCCCATCGCCTGCTCGTCCTGAGTATAGGCGTCCACGATGATCTCCATCTCGATGCGCTGGTCCCGGTCCTCGTCTCGCTCGGTCATTGCTCACCCCCAGCGTGGGTGTGAAACGATGCACCCGATTTGAACTCGGTCAACTCCTCGATGCGATCTTCGAGGTCTTCGATCTCCTCGCGGAGTTCCTCGGCCTCGTCACCCTCAGCGGCAGCAAGTCGATCTTTGAGCCCCTGAAGCCGGGTCTCCTTGCGCTCTTCGTCTACCTCGGCTTTGCGGACGTACTCGGACTGCTCGATCTCGTACACGTCGCTCTCCGACAGTTCGGTGACGTCCAAGGCGTCGTCTACCTTGTCACGATCCACGCCCAACACGCGCTCGCGGTCGATGCCAGCCGCTTCGAGGGTTCCCAGCACTTCGTCGTCGTCTTTGAGTGAGCGGTTGCGCCGCGTGGTGCGCTGGACGGAGCCGAACGGCCCACTCACCGGCCGGTCGTGGTGAAGCCGGTTTAACAGCACGTCGGCCACGTCTTGGCGGAGGTCGTTCGCGTTCCGCTGGACGTCCGAGAGCAGCGTGTAGAGGTTGACCAGCGCGTCCGTCTCCATGTCTTCGAGGACTTCGACCTCGTGACGTTCGAGCGCATCCACGAGTAACAGCGCATCAGCATACACGTCCAGCTCTGGCTCGGTTCGGTCCTCCGTAGTCTCGGCTTCGTCCTCGGCGTCGAGGAGTTGGCTGGCCGTCGGGGCCTCTTTCTCGACGATCACACCCTGGTCTTCGTCGATTTCGAACCGTGGATGCACGCTCAACACGGCCGGATACGGGTCTGCGTCGGGTGGGAGCCTGTCGAGGTCGAAGCCGCCCGGCTCGTCGGTGACCCGGCGATACAGCGTTTCGAACTGGTCCCGTTGGAGCGGCCGCGTCTCGTCAATGTCGCGGTCGAGAAACGCGATGATGACACGTTGCTCCTGAACGTCAGTCACGTGAAACCGGTCGTGTGACAGCGGCGTGAGCAGCGTGGCATCTTCGGGGAGATTATCGAGTTCATCGAGAAGCGTGTGCCACGAGACACTGAACGACATAGGTCGAGTGACGCGAGCAACGACTAAAATCGTGTGGGGCCGTCGGGATAGTCAGGGATTGTCGTCGTTCGCACTCATCATGTCCAGCATCTCTGACATCGGCCCTGGCTCAAGGTCTCGAAGTGCCCATTCGGCGGGAAGTCCGTCGGCGACACCGGTCTCGTGGGCAAGGGCACGGATCCGCTGTTTCACGTCAGGATCAACATCGATGACGCGGGGGAGATCGTCGTCCTCGTCCCAGTACGGCGGGGCGTGCGGGCCGAGCAGTGCCTCCGTTTCGAGGTCCGCCACGGCTTGAAAGTAGAACTCCGTGAGGTCGGTTTCCAGCCCGAGTGTACTGCGCGTGCCGGAGATCTCCTCATCGGTGACGAGTGTCTCGAACACGTCGATGGCGGCGTGCTGATCCACGTAGAACGCGGTGTTCAGCGTGATTTTCACGAACTTAGGTTCGTCTTCGGCGAGCGCAAGGAGCTGGTCAGCGACGGAATGCTCGGGGTGACCGATCCCCCAGCCGTAGGTGTACGACTCTTCGTACGCGACGTGGTGCTCGTCAACGTACTTGGGAATCGCGCCGAGAAACGCCAGCGCGGCAGCCGGGATAGCGTCGACGCCGTCGTCTTGGCAGGTCCGAATGACCGAGCGTCCGAGTACGTTGGCGATGACGTGCCCAACTTCGGGGAACGCGTCCTGTCCGCGCGGATCATAGGCGTCGGCAAACTCAACAAGTACCTCCCATCCATTCGTCTCAGTGGCGGCCGCAAGTCCATCGGCGAGCGGTTCATAATAGGCGAACAAGAGGTCACTGTGGAGGTCGTCGCCGCCTGGTGCGTCACCGCGGGAGACTTTCGTCAGCACTCGTTCGTATTCGGCAATCGCACGAGACAGGGCTGACAAATCTCCTTCGCGTGCGTCGTCAGAGAGTTCAGGCAGGTCTCCAACTACGTCGGGGTACTCGCGTTCGAGTTTCTCTCGGTCAAGGCCGGAATCTTCAAGCGAGGTTCTTGTAGGTTCGTCTGTCGTCTCAGTCGTGGAGGTCTCTGTCGCTTCGGCAGGCTGGTTGCCGGGACAATCGTGCAGGCGGAGTCGTGAGAGTGTGTCAAACTCTTGTCTGCAATCGTCGCACTCGTGGCTCATTATCGACACTTACGACGACCCGCGAAGTAAGGATTTCCAGAAGCTTCTGTTGCTGAGTAGACCTGGATATTCATCGCTGTTGGGTTCCCTGTGTGTCCCCAAAACACAGATGATGCGCCAGATGTTCGGGTAATCTTCTACCCGCCACATCTTTTCGTCCGTTTCGGTCTCGGTAGTTTCCAGAAGAGGGACAGAACCATTACTGGCGTCGGTTTCGGTTACTCGCCGTCCGGAGCGAGTAACTCTGTCTCGGCAGATGTCGGCGCCTCGACGGCGACCGTATGGCGCGTGTGCCGGACGTGCGTTTCTGCCCAGCGGCGGGCGGGCTGTTCGGAGAGGAACTGGTCGCCGTCGGGACAGTGGCGACAGTCGACGAGCCACGGCGTCACGTCGTCAGGGAAGTGGCCGGTGTGGCGGTAGTGGTCGAGGGCGAACTGCTCGACCGCCTGGTTGCCAACCTGCATGTCATCCAGCTCGTAGTCGAGGCGCCACGACTGGTCACACCGGGCACAGGTGACCGTCGGCGTGTTGTCGATACCGCCGGTATCGGGAGGCGAGTCGTCAGACACACCCCGACATAGGCACTCGCCGCTCATCAAGGCCCGCCAACCGAGGGGAACTTTGGGCTGTCGGCCCCAACGCTGTCCATGCGCGTAGTGGAGTTCCTCTTCGATTCCGCGGCGGCGACCGAGACTGGGCGACAAGTGGCACGGCTGGTCGAGGACCGGCCCGAAACAGTCGAGACGACTGACATCGCCGGCGCGGAGAGCCGCGCTGACGCCCGGCGGGAGGCGATGCTGTCGGTCGGGTCGGCGACACGCATCGGTGGCAAGCCGGATGCACTCTTCGACGACGACGGCGACCCCGACTTCTCCGCCGGGGCGGTCGTCATCGAGAAGGAGACCGGGCGGCGTGACCTCTACGTCGGCGCGGAGGCGGTCGACGTGTTGACCGAGGGCTGAGCGCCGGCGACGCCGCGACTGGAAAGACGTTTGTGTCACGCCCGTCGACGTGAGGGTATGGTCGAGAACGTCATCTGGCCGGCCTTTCTCGATGCGGACTGTACCCGTGCCGAGGGGCGACGGGTATCGACGGAACTCGCAGTCAGCGAGCCGACCGTCGACGAGATTGCACAGGCGGTCCAGCAGGTGGGCTACGACGCCGTTATCGAGCGCGAGAAGACCTATCCTCGTGAGTACGACCCACGCGGGCGCGTACTCGTGAAAGGTGCCGACGACGCCAGCAAGACCGACCTCCTTGGGGCCGTCGCGGCCTATCTCGACGTCATTCGCGGATGAAACGCCTCGGCGAGGTGGTCCGGACGGCACAGGGAATCGCGGTCGTCCGGAGTCCCGACGATTCGGTGCCTGGCGTCGGAACGCGTGTCGTCGACGAGTCTCTTTCCGACGTGGGTCGCGTCGTCGACGTGTTTGGCCCCGTCGAACAGCCCTACGTCGCCGTCTCGCCCGGCGAGAGCGTCCGAGTTGCTACGCTGGTCGGGTCGAAAGTCTACGCTCGCGACGGGTCGTAGGTGGAGTGGCTGTCGAAACCCTGAAACGGCTCTCAGTCGAGTAGCCGAGTATGGACCAGCGCCGGCGTGCGTTTCTCGCCAGTGGGGCAATCGTGGGTCTCTTTCTCGTCGTACAGCTCGGTGCACTCGCCGTCGTCGAGCCGTTCAAAGCACAGAACTACCAGTTCGTCGAGGACACCTCCGACCCGACCAACAGCGTCGTCTACATCGGTGCGATTCTCGTCGCCACTGCCTTGATGCTCGCGGCTATCAAACTCGACGTCGACGTGCTCCTCAGAGGTTTCGTCGTCTTCTCGGGAGCCTACGTCGCCTTCTACGTCTTCCAGGTGGTGTTACCGCCGGTCGTCGTCTCTGTCGGCGGCACCGCCATCCCCATCGTTGCGGTTGGGATGGCCGCCCTCCTCGGTATCGCGCTCTGGACCTACCCAGAGTGGTACGTCATCGACGCCGCGGGTATCCTGATGGGTATCGGCGCAGCCGGAATCTTCGGCATCAATTTCGGTATCCTGCCCGCGCTCGTGTTGCTCTCGGCGCTCGCAGTCTACGACGCTATCAGCGTCTACGGCACCGAACACATGCTCACGCTCGCGTCCGGCGTCATGGAGATGCGTGTCCCCATCGTGCTCGTCATCCCGCTCTCCCTGTCGTACTCGTTTCTCGATGCGGATATGCCCGGCAGCGTCTCCGACGACGAAGAGAATGAGGAATCCTCCGAGAGCGAAGACATGGATAGCGGGGAGTTGGTCGAGGACGCCGAGGCCGCGACAGGCGAGCATGCAACCGATGACGCAGACGCAGACCAGGACGGCGAGGACGCAATCGGCGACCGGGACGCGCTCTTTATCGGGCTCGGTGATGCGGTGATTCCGACCGTTCTGGTCGCCAGCGCGGCCTTTTTCGTCACCGACGTCCCGACCCTGTCGCTGCCTGGCCTCTCGATTCCACTGCCGGCGGGGACTGCGATGGTCGGGACGCTGCTCGGACTCGTCGTCCTGCTGTGGATGGTGTTGAAAGGGCGCGCCCACGCGGGTCTCCCCCTGCTCAACGGCGGCTCTATCGCCGGGTATCTGGTCGGCGCCCTCGCGAGCGGGATTCCACTCCTCGAGGCACTCGGTCTGGCGGGCTTCTTCTAACGGCCGGGCATAGCGTCGCTGGCTGGTGAGAACGGGAGCGTCGTCCCGAGTCCCTTCTCGCGTGCCTTCTCGTAGAGCATATGTGCTGCGGCGACTGTCTCGATACCCGTCCCGCCGCTGTCGAACAGCGTAATTTCGTCGTCGCTGGTGCGTCCTTCTGCCACGCCCGCGACGACCTCGCCCAGTTCTGCGTGGACGTGCCCCTCGTCGATAGCGCCATCCGCGAGTGCCTGGATGTAGGCACCGGCGTCCTGGTCTATGCGTGTCCGGAGGTCCGGGACGTACGTCGCGCGGGCTATCGTCGTCGCGTCGACTTCCCGCTTCTTGCGGTCGTACTGGCCCATCGCAGTGACGTGTGTTCCCGCTTCGAGCAGGTCGCCGTCGAACACTGGTTCGCTGGCTGTCGTCGCCGTGATGACGATGTCTGCCCCGTCGAGTGCCGTCTCGGTGTCCTCGACGGCAGTGACAGCGGCATCGAGGCTGCCGTCCATCGAGTCGGCGAAGGCACGCCGGTTCTCGGCGGTCGGTGAGAACACAGAGACCGTCTCGAGGTCACGGACCGTCGCTGCCGCGAGCAACTGGCCGCGCGCTTGCGAACCGCTACCGATGACTGCGAGGTCCGTCGCGTCCTCGCGTGCGAGTGCGTCGATACCGACTGCACCCGCTGCCCCCGTCTTCGAGGGGTTCATGCTCGCACCATCCAGCAGTGCGAGGGGTTTGCCACTCTCGGCGTCGAAAAGCGGGAGGAAAAAGTGAGCGTCCCGAGCGCCGAATCCCGCTGCGTAGTTGTATCCGCCCATCGCCCCCGTCTCCGGGAGGATAGCGAAGTAGCCGGTCAGAAAGCCAGGCGGGTCGGCGCTGTCGAGTCGGGTTCGGGGCTCGGCGGGTGCGCCATTGCCTCGCTGTCGATACCCTTCACGGACGGCATCGACGTATTCGGCCGGCGTCGCGAGGTCGGCCAACTCGTCGCTCCTCAGAAACAGTGTCTCCACGTCGGGTGACATACCACTCGGTAGCAGGGCTCGACTTTTGAACACTGTGACCCGACACTCCGGCGGCGAATTCGGCACAGAGATTACCGGAACCGGTCTACCTGGTCTATTTTTAAACACGATAATTACGGGGGAGTATTTATTTACGACAATGTGTAACGTTGACATGGAGAAACAGCGACGGCCCGCCGGGCCGACCCTGGACATCCATGACCACCAACGCTACCGACGAAACCGACGACCGAGTCACAGACGACGGCCAGACCAACCGGTACGCAGAGCTAAATATCAGTGACGAGGAGTTTGTCATCTACGACCGGGAGAACCACCAGGCGTGGATTCAGTCGACAGCAGTCATCACAGCCGACGAACACCGGTGAGTGGCGGGTGTCCAGACGACCCTGCCACGCTCACTTCCCTGCGACTTGCTCGATATCGTTCCGTCCTTGGAGTGACCGCTGACCGGCTACGGCCGCGTTCTGTTTTCTGTAACCGTTGCCGCGAGTGTCCGCCAGCCGACCAACAGTGTACCGCCGACGACGAACGTCACCAGGACGAAGGTCAGTGCCGCACTGCCGGTAAAGAGTGGCGTCGCTCGCAGGCCGGCCCCGACCACGACGGCCAGCACCCACGCCGGGAGCGTCCAGCTGATTGCCCGGCGCGGCGTCAGCACCGCCTCGCGCGTGTACAGCCCACCGACCAGCGCGGCGATGGCCCAGCCGATGAGAAACGGCGCGAGCGTGTCCAGAAAGCCGACCGGGTCACCGATTGGCTGTCCGATGTGTTGCTGGCGCCCGGCCGCGATAAACGCCGCAATCGCGAGAACGTCACCCACCGCGAGCCCGGCCGCCAGTGAGGTCGGTTCGACCTGCGACCGGAGATAGGAGGTCGTGCTCATACGTGGCTACTCGGACTCCTCTGCCTTGGGGTTCCCGTTCTCCGTCCGGGCGACGCCGGCGACGGTGTACCCGAACCCGTGTTCGACGACCTGCCCGTCCAGCCCGACGGCGTCGACGTCCGCACGGAGTGCGTCCGGGCTGTAAAACGTCGAGTCAAAACCCCAGACGCGTTCTGCGGCGACGAGCGCCCGCCCGCGCAGTGTCGTCGGGTCGAACTCCCGGACGACGAGCACACCGCCGGGCCGCAACACCCGCCGGGCCTCCTCCAAGACACCTCGCTGGTCGGCGATGTGGTGGAGTGCATCCGAGACGATGACTGCGTCGACTACCGAGTTGCGAATCGGAAGTCGAGAGCCGTCTCCTTGGACGGCCCCGAGACCGTGTGTCTGGGCCTGGGCGAGCATCCCGCGTGCGGGGTCGGCGACCACACGACAGTCCGCGTCGATTGCCCGGACCGCGCGCCCGGGTCCGCCACCGACGTCGACGACGCGCTCGACCGGCCGCTCTGCGAGGGCGAGTCCGGCCTGGAGCTTCGACCGCCGTGCCGCTGGCATCAGGAGGTCGTACACGCGAGCAAAGCGGTCGAACGTCGAGACGTCACCCACTGCCATATGCAACCGCTGGGCCTGGACCACCAAAACGTCTCTCCCACAGGACACTTTGGGCTGGCCGCCCACACCGCTGTATGGAGTTTACACTGCTCGGATGGCCCGACGACGGCCCGACGCTCCGTCTCGACCACGAGCAGTTCTCCTACGCCGGGAAGTTCGTCATGTCGACCACGGGCAAAGCCGTCGTACGGACCGACGACGTGACCAAGTCCGACGCTGGGGACGGTCCCTTCGCCGACAACGTGCTCGCAGCCGTCGCGTTCGACGCCGACCGGACCGACCCCGACACGCTCCGCTGTCGATACATCACCGTCAGAACCGACCGCCGTGGCGAGGGTATCGGCCCCCGACTGCTCCGCTTTCTCACCGAGCGGGCGCGAGCGAACGGATACGACCGCGTCTCGATTGCGGTCAACAACCCCTTCGCCTACGAGGCCGCCTACCGGGCTGGCTTTGCTTTCACCGGCGAGACGACCGGCCTCGCAGAACTGGTCTGTGCCAGCCCGCCCACTGAAGGCGGCCGTGAGCGCTACCAGCGTGGCCTGGACCGGTACCGCGAGCGCGACCTCACCGACGCAGAAGAACAGTTTCTTGCGGCCCGAGTCGAGCCACCCGAGACCGTCGACCCGCCGGTCTGAGCGGCAGTGGTCGCGAATCAGACAGTCGTCACGCTCGACGTCGGGAGATTCAAGCCCCGCTCACTCCAAAGGCGGGCAATGGGAAACGCGGACCTGCGCTCGCTTGCCGCACTCGAGGAGATACCGTTCGACGAACTCTCGGGTTCTGTCGTCGCTGTCGACGCGCACAACTGGCTCTACCGGTATCTGACGACGACGGTCAAGTGGACCAGCGAGGACGTGTACACGACCGGCGACGGCACCGAAGTCGCGAACCTCGTCGGCGTCGTCCAGGGGCTACCGAAGTTCTTCGAGCACGACCTGACGCCCGTGTTCGTCTTCGACGGCGCTGTCACGGAACTGAAAGACGACGAGGTACAGAGTCGCCGCGAACAGCGCGAAAAGTACGAGGACCAGCTCGAAGACGCCCGAGAGGAGGGTGACGCTGTCGCCGTCGCACGTCTCGAATCGAGAACCCAGCGGCTGACCGACACCATCGTCGACACGACGCGGGACTTGCTTGACTTGCTCGACGTCCCTGTCGTGGATGCGCCCGCCGAGGGCGAGGCCCAGGCCGCAGTCATGGCCCGAAAGGGACAGGTCGACTACGCGGGAACCGAAGACTACGACGCACTCCTCTTTGGGTCCCCACGGACGTTGCGCCAGCTTACCAGCAAGGGTGACCCCGAACTGATGGACTTCGATGCGACGCTGACCCGCCACGACCTGACGTGGGAACAGCTGGTCGACGTCGGAATCCTGTGTGGGACGGACTTCAACGAGGGCATTTCTGGCGTCGGCCCGAAGACGGCCGTCTCGCTGGTCACCGAACACGGCGACCTCTGGAGTGTCTTCGATGCGGAGGGGTACACCGTCGAGAATGCCGACCGCATCCGGCAACTGTTTCTCGACCCCGCCGTCGTCGACGACCCGGACTTCGATACGGACCTGAATCCCGATGTCGACGCCGCCCGCGCGTTCGTCACCGACGAGTGGGAGGTCGACGCCGACGAGGTGGCGCGGGGATTCGAGCGCATCGAGGACTCGCTCGTCCAGACCGGACTCGACGACTGGGCCTGACTGGACTCCTGACGGCGGCGGCGCTGTCCCCCGGGTGAAAAATGAAGAATGCTGACGGTTACTCGTCGGTGACCTGCGAGCGAAGGTCTGCCATCTGGTCCTGGAGCTGTTCGATTTGCTCCTGGACCTGCTCGTTGGCCTCCTCGTGCAGCGTTTCGAGGCGCTCCTCGGTGTCGTCGACGAACTCCTGGGTCTGTGTCTCCATGTCCTCGTGGGCATCCTGGAGCATCTGCATTTGCTCGCCGAGTGCATCGAGGTACTGCTCGGAGAGGTTCTCGTACTCGTCGAGTCCCTCCTGGGCCATCTCCTGGGCCTCCGCCTGAGCTTCCTCGACGGCGCTGAACTGCTCTTCCATCGCCTCGCGAATCTGGGCCACACCGGATTCAGAGCCCGGAACGTTCGACTCGATGGTATCGAGGTAGTTCTCCATTGCCGACTGGGTCACCTCAACGCTTCGCTGCTGGGCATCGGCTTGGCCTTCCATGCCGCTGGTGATGGCCTCGTTGAGCCGCTTCTGGAATTCGATGGACTGTTCGAGCGCCTGCTGGCTCTGCTGGAGTGTCTGTCGCTGCAGTTCAAAGACCGTGTTGATGGGGTTTTCCTGACTCATAGGGATCACGTCTCCATTCCCGTAGTCATCGCCCCAGCATATCAAACCACCTGAAAGTCCGTCTGGTAAACAGTGTTCGCGGGGGCGCTCCGACGGTATCGGTGGCTTTTACGCCCGGGCGGGTGGAGTGTGATACGTATGAGCGACGAGTTCCGAACCGAACAGGACAGTCTCGGAGAGATGCAGGTGCCCGCCGACGCCTACTGGGGGGCACAGACACAGCGTGCGATTCAGAACTTCCCGATCAGCGATGCGACCTTCGGCCGCCGATTCGTTCGCGCTCTCGGTGTCGTCAAGAAGGGTGCAGCCCAGGCCAACAAGGAACTTGGTCTGGTCGCCGAGGAGAAGGCAGATTGTATCATCGAGGCCGCAGACGAGGTCATCGCCGGCGAGCACGACGACCAGTTCCCGGTCGACGTGTTCCAGACCGGCTCTGGCACGTCCTCGAACATGAACGCAAACGAGGTTATCTCGAACCGGGCGACCGAACTCTACGGTGGCGAAATCGGGACCCGCGAGATTCACCCGAACGACCACGTCAACTACGGCCAGTCCAGCAACGACGTGATTCCGACGGCGATGCACGTCGCCAGCGCCGAAGCGGTCCAGAAGGACCTCCTTCCGGCACTGGAGACGCTCGCCGACTCCCTCGACGCCAAGGCCGAGGAGTACGACGACGTCGTCAAGACCGGGCGGACACACCTCCAGGATGCGACGCCTATCATGCTCGGCCAGGAGTTCTCCGGCTACCGGACGCAAGTCGAGAAGGGCATCCAGCGCGCCGAGAACGCCCTGCCCCACCTGCAGGAACTCGCACTCGGCGGGACCGCTGTCGGGACCGGGCTCAACACCCATCCCGAGTTCCCCGCCAAAGCGGCCGAGTACATGAGCGAGGAGACGGGCGTCGACTTCCGCGAAGCGGACAACCACTTCGAGGCCCAGGCCGCCCACGACGCGATGAACGAGGCCCACGGTGCCCTGCGGACCATCGCCGGGTCGCTGAACAAGATTGCAAACGACCTGCGCCTGCTCGCCTCCGGTCCGCGCAACGGACTCGGCGAAATCGACCAGCCCGAGAACCAGCCCGGTTCCTCGATTATGCCCGGCAAGATCAACCCCGTCGTCGCCGAGGCAGTCAACCAGGTCCACAAGCAGGTTGTCGGCAACGACGCCGCCGTCTCCGCCGGCGCTGCCGAGGGCCAGATCGACCTGAACCTCTACAAGCCGGTTCTGGCGTACAACTTCCTCCAGTCTGCGAAACTGCTGGCAAACAGCAGCGAGGTGTTCGCCGAACGGTTCGTGGACAAACTCGAAGCCGACCGCGAACACTGTGCCGAGCGCGTCGAGCAGTCGATGGCACTCGCCACGGCGCTCAACCCCGCTATCGGCTACGACAAGGCCAGCAAGGTCGCAAAGAAGGCGCTCAAGGAAGGCAAGACGGTCAAAGAAGTCGTCGTCGCTGAAGGCTATCTCGACGAGGAGGAGGCCGAAGAGGTACTCGACCCGGCGAAGATGACCGAGCGCGTCATTCTGGGCGACGACTGAGCGACGACGCTCGCGGTCGTTGATTATCCTTTGCGGTCCGCTCTCTCTTCTCGAAGGTACTCCTTCGCGTACAGACTGAGTTCGGGCCACTCGCAGTGGTGCGGTTGTCTCACCGGACCAGATGGGACTCCTCGTCGGGGAGAAATCGGCCGAGGTCCGCCGTCTGGCGGTAATCGCTCGCCAGGAGGTCGGTCAGCATCTGGGCCAGCGCCTCGGCGTCCGCGTCGGTCCACGTTGCTGGTTCCTTGACGGGGATAACGAGCCACCCCGACCCGTGAACTTCGGTCGCGTGGACGGCATCGGCGTCGACGGCTGTCGCCGACTTGCTGGTGCAGGTGGCGAGGATGTGCTCGATTGCACGGTCCCCGACCGGGAGCAGCACATGTGCGGTGACGGCCCGGAGCGCTGCGTCGAAAAACGGTTCCAGCGTCGCGTAGTCGGATTCTGTCGGCTCCCCCTCGCCGGGGTCACACATGTGTAGATACGAGAGGAAGGTGCGGTCGAGGTCCAGACGCCCCGCCTCGAGGTCGACACCCTCGACCAGACCGCCACGAGCGAGCGCGTCGAAAAACGCCGCCGACCACGGACGGTCGGTGAAGGGGATACCGGTGTCCAGCCCGCCGTGGCGGGCCGGATTGTCACCGATGACGTGAAAGTGTGCGCTGGTGTCGCCGTAGCCCGGGACCGACCGCTCACACGGTGGGTCCATCCCGAAGGGATTCCGGTCGGAGTCGGCGACAAATTCCACGCTCGATTCTCCATTGTCGCTGACGGGCAATAGCTTTCGGGTCTCGGCGCTGGTCCACGGGATTTTTGACACCTCCCCACATCCGCCAGCGTATGCGCGTCGCGCTCGTCGCCATGGAGACGACCCGGCACAACGATACCGCCGGCAATCGTCGCTTCGAGCGCCTCGCCCGACAACTCACCGAGGCCGGCCACGACGTGACTGTCTTCTGTGCCCAGTGGTGGGACGGCGAGCCCGACCGCTTCGAGGCCGACGGCATCCAGTATCGGGCCGTCACGATAAACCGGGCGCTGGCCTCTTTCTGTCTCCGCCTGCCGACGATGCTCGCCCGCTACAGTCCCGACGTCATCCACGCCCGGCCGGCACCACCACAGCAGGTTATCGCGGCCTCTGTCGGTGGCACGCTCGCCAGAACGCCGCTGGCCGTGGAGTGGTTCGGCGACGAGAGCCTCGACAGGAGTGCACGCCTGACACGCTGGGCGGTCACGGAACCCCAGCTCGTCATCACGCCCTCGCAGATGACTCGAACCGAGGTCCGCGAACTCGGTGCGGGCGGGGAGAACACCCGCGTCGTTCCGGAGGGCATCGACTTCTCGCTCGTCGAGTCCGTCGACGCAAGCGAGGAAGTCGACGTGGCCTACGCTCACCCGCTCGACGAGAGTGCGAACATCGAGAGTCTCTTTCTCGGACTGGCAGAACTGCGCGACCGCGACTGGACGGCGACTATCATCGGTGACGGCCCACAGCGGGCAGCCTACGAACGGCAGGCTTCGGACCTGCGCATCGACGACCGGGTCCAGTTCGTCGGGGCCTGTGACCGCGAGCAGCGACTCGCCATCTACCGGGGCGCCCACGCCTTCGTCCAGACCGCGTATCGCGAGCACTTCGCGACCGAACTGCTGTGGGCACTCGCCGCTGGCTGTGTCGGTCTCGTCGAGTATCAGGCCGAATCGAGCGCCCACGAACTCATCGAGAATTACGAACGGAGCTTCCGGGTGACAAACCCCCAGCAACTGGCGGACGCTATCGTCGACGCCGGCCAGTACGACCACCTGACCGTCGACGAAACGTGGCGCGAATACGACCACAGTCGCGTTCTCGCACAGTACCTCGACATCTACGAGAGTCTCGAGAGCGAGTTTGGCTACCTCTGACCTACTGAATCTGCTTGCGCAGCGGCTTCGCCGTGGCTTCGATACCGTCGAGATAGCGGTCGGTCCACTGGGCGATAGCGGGGTCGTCACTCTCGACGAGGACGCGGAGTGCCCCGTCGCGGTACCCGACGAGCGCGACTGTGCAGTCGACGATAGCGAGACCGAAGGGGAGGGTGTCCTCGGAGAGTCGGACGGTGAGGTTGTCGCTGTCGAGCGACTCCTCGATAGCCGAGACGCCCCGTCCAGTCAACAGCGAGCGCTGTGACTCTGTCGTCACCAGCTGGACCTCGTTGCCCGCATCGAGTTGCCGTTCGATGACGTCGCTGTACGCCGGGTTCCAGTGGGGCGTCACGAGCGTAAACCCCGACGATTCCGCCAGCAGTTCGACGAACTCGTTGAGCGGGGCCGCCGGCGTGTCGCTGTCGGCAACGACGCAGTCGGCTTCTGCCAGCAGGTCGAGGTCGATGTCGAAATCGTCGAAGGGAACACAGTCGACAAAGGCCGCGAGCCCGTCCATCGACTCGACGGTCCCGAGCAGTCCGTCGAGGCTATCGAGCACCATCTCCCCGACCGGCGTCGTGTAGTATTGCCGGTTGACGGTCGCGTCTATCCACCCCCGATTTTCGAGTTTGTTCAGATTGCGTTGCACCGTCGAGTGTGGCACGTCGAGTTTGTCGACGAGCGTCCGTGCGTCGTCCCGACTCTCGTTGAGCGTCGCCAGCAGGCGAATCCGGACTTCTGACCCAACCAGAAACTGCAGTGTCTCCACCGTCTCTGATTGCGTGTATTGAGTTGTTCCCATAGTGTCCCTGTTTTCTGGATTGTCCAATTCCCCATTAAAACGAGGCGCTAACTATCACAACGATTCTCGCCACTACTGCGCTGTAACTGCCGGATACACAGAACTGGTCTCACTAGCCAATCCACGCTCGGGCCCGGTGCCGCCCCAGGGTCCCCGACGCTGCATGGGGGTCTCTGAGACCAGCGCAGTGGTACTGCTGACAGTCCCTGGGTCAGTCGCACCCCTAGACAATTAGTATCGTTGCGCTATGTTTCGGACTGTTGGGCTGTCCCGATACTGACGGGTACCGGAACGAGACGGGGACGACACGAGGCAGCGGACTGGTCGTGCTGTCCGAAGTGAGTTGTGGCGAGCAACCATGGTGGTACACGCCAAAGCTCGCCTCGTGTCGTGGTGACAGTACACAGTATGGCGTATTCGGGGTGGTGATGGGGTTCGCTATCGCCCGACCCGACGCCGCTGGTAGGTGCTTGACATCGGTTCCGGGCATTTCGACGGAGGAATTGGACTGCCTTCATGCTACCGAGTGTCAATAGCCTGAACGTGTGATCAATTCTCACACGATAGGATATTCACAGTCGCCCCACAGTGTCCTTACTCCGCGTCGAGTCGGTCGGGGTCGGCGGCCGCATCGGCGACGTCGACGGCGGCGACGTTTTCGGCGACATCGTGGACGCGGACAATATCCGCGCCGTGTTCGACGGCGACCGCCGTCGCTGCAATCGTCGGTTCGAGGCGTTCGTCGGCGTCTCTGTCGACTGCGTCGAACATCGACTTGTGGGAGTGGCCCACGAGGATGGGACAGCCAAGTCCCGCAAACTCCTCGATACGGCCGAGCAACTCGAAGTTCTCGGCGGCAGTCTTCCCGAACCCGAGTCCCGGGTCGACGATGATTTGCGAGCGGTCCAGACCGGCCTTCTCGGCGAGTAAGACGCGCTCGGTGAGTTCCTCGACGACGTCCTCGACGACGTCGTCGTAGGGGACGTCTCGGTCCGGGTCGACCGGCGTGTCGATAGAGTGCATCACGACGACCGGTACGTCGTAGTCGGCCGCGACCAGTCGCATCTCGGGGTCTGCCAGTCCCGACACGTCGTTGAGAATGTCCGCTCCCGCGTCGAGGGCCGCGCGTGCCACCTCCGCTTTCCGGGTGTCGACGGCGATGTGGACGTCGAGGTCAGCGATTCGCTCGACGACCGGGACCACGCGGGATTTCTCTTCGGCGACAGAGACTGGTTCTGCACCGGGCCGGGTCGACTCCCCACCGATGTCGATGATGTCCGCCCCCGCATCGACCATCTCCTCGGCGCGGTCGACTGCGTCGGCGACGGCGTCGTACTCGCCGCCGTCGTGGAAACTGTCCGGCGTCACGTTCAGAATGCCCATCACCGCTGTGCCGTCTTCCCACGGGTACCCCCGGTGGTCAGGTTCGACGCCGATGCCGAGTGTCTCCCGGAGCTGTCGGCCAAACGTCGCCAGCCCGTAGGGCTGTCCGTCGAGTTTGTTTGCGAGCCGTTTGAACTGCGCCATCGTCGCCATCATGACGACCGAGAGGTTCTCTTCGTCCTGGTCGTTGAGCCCCGAAATCGCACACTCCCCGCCCAGCGAGAGGAGTTCCTCCTTGAGATACTGGGCCTGCCGGGGCTGGACGCGTGTCTTGAGGACGCGATGGACGCCCTTCCCGCCCATGCGCCAGGCGCCGGCGTCGGTCACGTGGGCGTCTGCCATCACCTCGCGTGCCTCGCCCACCGAGTCGACCTGTTTGGGAACCGTCGCTCTGCTCCAGCGGGTTCGGGCTTCGGCGACGGTGTACAGCGACCCGGTGACGAGGACACAGTCTCCTTCCTCTGCGGCGTCGAGTGCGATGTCGAGTGCGCCGGCCACGTCCGAGCGCGTCTCCACGTCGGCGTCGGTCTCCTGTTCGAACGCGCGTGCGACGACAGCCTCCTCCTCTGCCCGGTCACGGTCGGGCTGGCAGGCGACGACGTGTGTCGCCCCCTCGAACGCGGACGCGATGCCGCGGTGGTCCTTGTCCGACATCACGCCCGCGACGACGTGGAGGTCGTCGAACTCGAAGGTCTCGAGCGTCGCCGCGACGCGCTGACAGCTGTCCGGGTTGTGCGCGCCGTCGAGAACAACGAGCGGGTCCTCGCCGAACAGTTCGAACCGCCCCGGCCAGTGGGCGTTGCGCAGGCCGCGGGCGACCGTCTCGTCTGTCACGTCAGCGACCTGCCTGACGAGTGCGGCCGCGATACCGGCATTGTGTGCCTGATGTTCACCCAGCAGGGGGAGGTGGGTCTCGACGGTCCAGCCACGCCCGTCCAGCGAGACGATGCTCTCCTGGCCGTCGCGGCCACCGTAGGCGACGGCAACGTCTGCGTCCGGACCCCCGACGGTCAGCACGTCGCCGATTTCGTCGGTGATTGCCGTCCGGGCCGTCTCGTCGGTGCCACAGACCAGCGGCCGGTCTTCCGGTGCGACGTGTGCCTTGTCGCGGGCTATCTCCGCGACTGTCTCACCCAGCACGTCAGTGTGTTCAAGTGAGACGCTGGTGACAGCCCCGGCGACGGGGTCGACGACGCTTGTGGCGTCGTATCGTCCACCGATACCGACCTCCAGGACGGCGATGTCGACGTCGCGCCGACCGAACTCCCAGAGTGCGAGTGCGGTCAGCGTCTCGAAAAAGGTAGGCGCGTTGCCGTCGGCAGCGCGGTCGGTCACGTACGGCTTGATTTCGTCGACAAAGGTCGTCACCGCAGCCTCCGGGAGCATCCGCCCGTCGACGCGGATACGCTCCCGAACGTCGTCGAGGTGTGGCGACGTGTACAGCCCTACAGACAGCCCCGCCTCGCGGAGCGTCGACTCGACCATGCGGGCCGTCGACCCCTTTCCGTTCGAGCCGGCAATCTGGATGCAGTCGACGGATTCTTGCGGGTCCCCGAGGTGCTCGAGCAGCGCCGCAGTGGCGTCGGTCCCCGGCCGCGGCGCGTATCGTCTGAGGCCAAAGAGGAAGTTCGCCGCCTCGTGGAACGTCATGCCTGTTGCAATCGGGTCTGCCCGTTTTAGCCCATCGGTTCTTGCCGTCCGAGCGACTGCCGGGGCCGCTACAGCGTCCGCCGCTCGACCTCTGGGTCGATGTCTGCCGCGGCCAGGTCCTCGCGAATGCGTTCGCGAAGCGGCGTCGGGACCGTCGACCGACCGACCGGGACTGCCGTCTTCCCGCGCTCCTCCGGGGGCACTTTCCAGTAGACGATACAGTCACTCGGCGCGTAGTACTCGATGCTGTACTTGTCCGTCGCACCGCTGTAGTGTACGCGGGCGGCCTGCCCCTCCCGCGTCCACCCGTCTCTGTCCTCTAGGGCCGCCAGTTCGGCCTCGCCGTGGTCGCTCATGCCTGCGCGTTACGCCTCCTGCTCCCTACCCGTTGTGGTCCGAGGTGGTATTCGCGAGCCGCTATCCGGCCTCGATGGTAACCGTATCCGTGGTCCCGGTGACAGTTGTCCCAGCGACGAACGATTCAGAACCGAAGACGACGGCCGTCGTCGCCCCATCCACTTCGGCGACCGTGACAGCGGCGTCGGCGTCCGACAGCGACCAGACGCCGCCTTCGCTGTCACCGCGGGCGTCGAGCGCCGAGCGGAGTGTCTGCTCGAACTCGCTTGCGTTTGCCGGGTCGTCCCAGTCGAGCACCCAGACGTAACTTGCCGTGCCACCGTCGACCGGCCGGAAGATGTGCAGCGAGTCGTTGCCCCACCCCGCCGCCGCGCGTGTGGCCCGTTCGGTGCCCACGTCGCTCGCCAGCGCGTAGCGGACGAACGCTTCACCCATCCTGTCGGTCCCGCTCGCGACCCAGTCGTCTCCGGTGGTGGTGTCGACGGCCAGGTCGGTCGGTGGCTCCTCATTGGGGGTGAGGCCGTGGAGCAACTGCTCGCTGGTCTGTGGTGGATTCTCGTAGACCTCGGGGAGTGCCGTCGGTGAATCCAGCCGTGTCGCGGCGTAGTCGTGGCCGTGGACGTACCGACCGTTCTGGAACTGGCCGACGTGGCCGGCTGGATAGGTGGCCTGAATCTCGTCGTACCACGGCGAGTTCAGTTGCTCGCCGGGTGCGTACTCGCGGACGTACGCGTCCGTTGTCAGCACCGCCCCGCCCTCGACGATGGCGCGGCTGACGTACGCCGAGTCGGTGGTCCGGCCGCCGACTGCGCCGTTCAGGTCGGTCTGGCGACCGGTCTGTAGCTGGACGTAGTGGGTAAACTCGTGGGCCAGCACGAGTCGTTCGTCGGCCACCGTCGCGTTCTCGCCGAGGTAGATGGTCACGGCGCCAGTCCCGGTCACGTATCCGTTCTTCCGAAATTCCAGCGCGGACCCGTTGACCGACTCCGTCTCGAGGCCGGCGACGTGCCAGAACCGCGGCAGCGTGTTCGGGCCGAGGCCACCGGGCGTGCTGCTGTAGAACTCCTCGGAGGTCCCGAACACGCGCACCGCCGCCGGCGCGGTGACGTTCGTGTCCGACACGCGCTGGACGCGCGCGAACACCTTGCCAGGGTCCAGTTCCAGTGACCCGTTCAGCACGGTTACGTTCGGGGCCGATTCGGAATTGAGTCGGTCGCCAGTCTCGTTTTCCGACGGGGCTGGCGATTCGAGTCCGTCGTTGCCGGCGTCTGCCGCTGGTGCCTGACAGCCCGCGGTCATCGTCGCGACGACGAGCAGACCGACGGCGAGACGTTGCAGTGTACGTTCCATCGTCACTTCATGCATCCGTCCCGTCGGACCCGATTTCGTACGCTGTCCCTGCTTCCTCGGGGAGTGTCACCTCGACCGGCCCGTACTCGAACTGCTCGACGAAGGACCCGGAAACGACCGTCTGCTGTCCCTGGATGGTGGTCACGACTTCCATCGCTCCCTCCGCGCGGACGATAGTCGACGACTCGGTGTCGACCCAGAACGTCGTCACCATCGCCGCGTCCGACTCTGCGTCGGTCGGGAGATTGAACACGTTTGCGAAGGCCGTGCTGTTCGTTCTGACCCGGAGCCGATAGGTGTCGGTCCCGTTGACAGTCTGTGCCCCCTCGAGATTCACCGAGCCGTTTTCGAGCATCCGCTCGTAGAGTGCGAGGCGGTCGGAGTTCCCGAAGATTGTCGAGAAGTTCTCGGAGATGTCCTGTTTCACCCACTCGGAGTTGTAAGCCCGGACGAACTGCGCACTGCGCTGGTAGAGTGTCCCGTCGACGATGTACGTCGCCTGGTCTATCGTCCGCCCGCGGGCAGACACCGTCTGATTGCTCGCCAGTCGCGACCGCTCGCGGTCGACCCGCGTCTCCCGCTTTATCTCCTGGGTCTGACCGACGTTGTTCGACTGCGTGCGAAGCGTCGAATCTCCGGTCAGTCGGTAGCCATCGACGCCCGCGATTGCGGTCTGTGTGTCGTTTCGCACCGCTTCGACACCGACCGATAGCTCCGCTGGCGGCGTCAGTTCACTTTCCAGGCCCTCTCCGGCAGTGTAGTTGTCGATACTGGCGTTCTGTCGCTGCTCAGAGTCACTGTCCCCGACGCCGTCTGTCGGCGTCGAGGTGTTTGCCGGCGTCTCTGTGGCATCCCCGGTCCCGCCGGTACACCCTGCCAGCGCAACGAGCACTGCCAGCCCGACGAGAACGAGATGTCTCCGCTCGATGCGGCCACGAAGTCCGCTCACTACCATACCTCCGACTCAGTGACCCACTCAAAAATAAGGTCCCATCCGATTGCTCGCTCGGGGTTTTTGCCCGTGGATTTATTATCACCGAGTCGTCGCACGGCGTCGTCATCCTCCTCGGTCATCGTCATCTATCGTCACCCTCGTCGCTACTCCACGCCGAACCGACACGGTCGTAGCCCATCATCGCCTCGCCCTCGTGTTCGGTGAAGACGACTTTCATGTTCGGTTCCGGGACGCCGAAGTCCTCTGTCGCGGTGTCCATGACAGCGAGTGCAAACTCCCGCTTTTGCTCTGTCGACCGGCCTGCTCTAATTTCGGCGTCGAGAACGAGTACGCGCGGGTCGTCCGTCTGCCGGCCGAGCGACACCTCTGCCGGGGTCCGGGGGCGCACCACGACGGCGACGTGACTGGTGCCCGTTTGCATCGTCTCGCCGTATAACTCTCGGACTGTGGCTGCAAACTCTTGTTTCTCGATTCCCGTCATCTCGACCGACGTATCGAACTGCAAGAGCGGCATGGCTACGCCCACGACGAGACAGCGGATAAATCTCAGCCAGGGTCTCTCGTTGTCCACTCCTGGCGCTTCGGTACTGTGTGCGACCGGTCAGAAGCTACTGCTGTCGAGCCTTTCGAAAACCTCATCCTGTGGTACAGACGGCGTACTCCATAGACGGTACAGAGTCGCTGGCAGGGAAATTCCCGAGAGACTCATGACGACTTCTTTTTCTGCCTCTATGCTCAACTGGTAATATTAGATGTCTTCTGATACGAATCTTCAAGGGTTTATCAAGAGTTCGCCGGACGCGACTGTGATTGCTGACCCTGAGACGGGAGAGATAATCGACGTAAGTCAAGCGGCTGAAGACTTCTTCGGGTACACACAGGAGGAACTGTGCTCGATGGACGTGATTGACCTCCATCCTGCCGACGAACACGAACAGTATCGGCGGCTCTTCGAGACGCATTTTGAGCACCAGCCGGCTGTCGTCTCCCAGTTCGACGATGGCTCGCCCCTGTTTGCGGTGACGGCAGATGGCGAACAGATTCCCATCGAGATCAACTCTTGGGCCATCGAGGACCCGGACTCTGGCCAGTCACTCTTCCAGGGCGTCTTCCGGGACATCTCGGAACGACTCCGGCGGCAACGTGAACTCCAGCATCAGAACGAGCGACTCGACGAGTTTGCCAGCGTCGTTTCACACGATTTGCGGAATCCGCTAAATGTCGCCCAGGCCAGGGCCACACTGCTCGACCAGGAGTGCGAGAGCGAACATATCGACCCGCTACAGACTGCTCTGGACCGGATAGAGACAATCGTTGCGGAGACGCTGACGCTCGCTCGGAACGGCGAACAGGTCCGTGAGGTGGAATCAGTCCGCATGGTTGACCTGGTCGGGAACTGCTGGAAAATGGTCGACACCGCCGCGGCCACGCTAGAGTTTGAAAACGAGATGACAATCCGTGCGGACCCCGACCGACTCCAGCGAATCTGCGAGAATCTCTTTCGAAATGCTATCGAACACGGTGACGACAATGTCACCGTCCGGGTTGGCCAGACAGACGAGCAGACGATTTACATTGAAGATGACGGCCCCGGCATCCCGGAAGACAAACGAGAAGCGGTCCTCGAGGCGGGACACTCGTCGACGCCTACTGGCACAGGACTGGGACTGGCTATCGTGCAACGGCTCGCCGAAGCACACGAGTGGGACATCACGCTGACAGACGGCGAGTCCGGTGGCGCGCGATTCGAGTTTAGCGGCGTCGAAATCGAGTGACGAATACGCGCGCGTTCGGCCGTGGCAGATAAGTCGAAAATTCGATTCGCTCGTTTCCGAGTTTCCGCCACTAATCGTGCCGGAAACACCGATTCCCGGTGAAGACCATCGCCATGTCGTGCTCGTTTGCGGCCTCGATGACCATATCGTCGTTTTTCGAACCGCCGGGCTGGATGACGGCCTCGATACCCGCCTCTGCGGCCTTCTCGACGCCGTCGGGGAACGGGAAGAAGGCGTCCGATGCCATCACGGCACCCTCCGTGTCTTTCCCTTCGGCGTGTTCCTCGGCTTTCATCCCGGCGAGGTGGACGGCATCGACACGCGAGACCTGACCCATCCCGATGCCGACTGTCTCGGTCCCCTTCGCGAAGAGAATCGCGTTGGACTTGACGTGTTTGATGGTCTGCCAGGCAAACAGCATCGACTCGATTTGTTCGTCGGTCGGCTCGCGCTCCGTGACAACTTCCAGGTCGTCTGCTGTGACCGTCTGGAGGTCCCGCTCCTGAACGAGTCGCCCACCGACCAGCGGTTTCTCGGTCAGGGAATCGGTTCGGTCGCCCAGTTCACCGACATCGAGCACTCGCAGGTTGTCCTTCTCGAAGAGGACGTCGAGGGCGTCGTCGGTGTACCCCGGCGCGACGACGACCTCCTTGAACGAGTCGATAATCTGTTCGGCCGTTTCGGCGTCACACTCGCGGTTGAGTGCGACGATACCGCCGAAGGCGCTCATCGGGTCCGTCGAGAGCGCGCGGTCGTACGCCTCTGCGATGGAGTCGGCGGTGGCACAGCCGGCGGGGTTGGTGTGTTTGATGACTGCGGCGGCGGGCTCGTCGAACTCCTTGATGAGATTCAACGCGCCGTCGGCGTCGTTGTAGTTGTTGTAGGAGAGCCCCTTCGCGCCCTCGTTGAGCTGTGGCGCGTGGACGACGCTTGCCTCGTCGACGGTGTAGTCCGCATAGAGCGCTGCATCCTGATGGGGGTTCTCTCCGTACCGGAGGTCTGCGGTGCGGTCGTGGCTGGCGACGCGCCGGCCGGGGAACTCACCACTCTCGTCGCCCTCGACGTGGACGACGTTCTCGTCGTAGTCGACCGTGACGCGGTCCTCGGCGAAATATTGGATGGCGCGCGGGTAGGCTTTGAACTCTCCCTGGTAGAGAACGCGCTCCTGGAGGTCGGACTTGGTGTCTCCTTCGTAGATTGGGATGGGTTCCTGTGTGACGACGGGGCCCGCGTCGACCTGTTCGTCGACGACGTTGCCCTCGTCGTCGGTGGCGTCCGTGACGACGTGGACCGTACAGCCGGTGACGGAGACGCCAGCGTCGAGGGCGTCGCCCCACGCGTCCATGCCGGGGAACGAGGGTAGGAGAGCGGGGTGGACGTTCAGTGTCGTCGGCGCCTCCGCGAGGAACGTATCCGAGAGGATGCGCATGTAGCCGTCGAGTGCGACCAACTCGAAGTCGTAGTCGGCCAGTGCGTCGAGCACGCGCTGTTCGTGTTCTTTCCGCGATTCACCGTCCTTCTGTACGACGGTCTCAGTGGGAATGTCGCGTTTCTCGGCTTTCTCGACGACCGGGGCGTCCTCCGAGTTCGTGAGAACGACGGCAAACTCAGCGCCACCCGGGGCGCGGTCGGCGATGTTCATCAGATTTCGGCCGCGGTTCGAAGCCATGCCGGCGAGTTTCATATTCGAGTGCCCGCGCGGCGAGCGCAAAGGCGTTGCGAATCGCAGGCTGCTATTCGGAATGCAGCGCGGAGACACGCCCGCCCACGCAGTGCAACGACGCCCGATGTCTGTCTCGTGTCTCGGCTGGTCTCGGCGCGCCATCGACGCTTGCACTCTCGACGCAGTCGGTGGCACCTTTTAGACCGGTCGGCACCAACACGAAGGTATGCCAGACGACGAGTGGGGCTCCGAGTCCGACCAGCGGGACACGGCCCGGGCGGACGACGGGGAGTCGACAGTCAGTGGCGACCAGTCGCAGGGGCGCCACGGCACGATTGCACATTCCGTCGAAGACCCGTCCGGTCCCGGTCCCAACGGGCAGTGGGACCCGATACAGCGGGTCTTCGGCACGAGCGAGGACCTCTACGACATCGCGACCTGGGACGTGCGGAGTCGTCTCGACCGGTTTGCGGTCACGCTGACCGGTGGGCTCCAGAAGACACGAAAGTGGACGCTAATCTCTATCGCGGCGGTGCTGTTTTTCGCACAGACTGCGGTTATCGCGCTTTTCGTCCTCGAGGAGCCGGTTCTGGGTGCACTCGGTGCCATCTCGATTCTCCCCGCACTCGCGCTGGCGGCGTATTTGTGGTTCGATGACCCGACGCGTCGCGAACCGCTCGAACCGATGGCCGTCACCTTTCTTCTGAGTATCCTGTTTGCCAGTTTCGCCGCCATCGTCAACACGGTGATGTCGCCGATTTTCGGTTTCATCCCCATCGTCGGACTCCCGCTGTATTTTTTCCTCGTCGTCGCGCCCATCGAGGAGACGGTCAAGTGGGCCTCGATTCGCATCCACGCCTACAAGGACGACCGGTTCGACGCGGTCATCGACGGGGTCGTCTATGGCGCCATCGCCGGCCTGGGATTTGCCGCCATCGAGAACTTCATCTACATCATCAACATCTACTCGGCGGCCGCACCGGCGGGGGCGGCCGCACAACTGGAAGGGGCGAGTCAGACGGCCTACGTCCGGGCGTTCGTCGGGCCGGGCCACGTCATCTACTCGGCGTTTGCCGGCTACTACCTGGGTCTGGCGAAGTTCAATCCGGACAACCGCGGCCCAATCGTCGTCAAGGGATTGCTCATCGCGGTGTTCATCCACGCACTCTACAACACACTCGTGAGCACTCTGCCGTTGACCTCCGTGACGCTCGCTCTCTTCCTGCTCGTCTACGTCGGGTTCTGGCTCGGTGTCCTCTACCGGAAGGTCGCCCGGTACAAACACTACTACAGGCGGGCACAGACGAGCGGCGACGCCGACCAGCGAGCCAACCAGCGCGACGACGGCTGGTGAGACCGGCAGGCTTTTTCGCCGGAGTCGTGGAGGTGAGCATATGACTCACCGTCCCCCGGTACAGGCAGTATCACCGCTGGACGGGCGCTACGCCCGCTACACCGAACCGCTGGTCGAGTACGCCAGCGAGCAAGCACTCATGCGCGCCCGTGTCCGCGTCGAAGTCGACTACCTCATCGCGCTCGCCGACCTTGATGCGACACCGCTCAGTATCGACGCAGACCAGCGCGCCACACTAGAGGCGCTCTACGAGGACTTCGACGAGGACGACGCCGATATCGTCAAACAGCTCGAAACGGACGGGTACGGCGAGTATTCCGCCACCAACCACGACGTGAAAGCCGTCGAGTACTTCGTCCGCGAGGGACTGCCCGAGGACCTCGATGCAGCCCAGTGGATTCACTTCGGGCTCACCAGCGAAGACGTGAACAACCTCGCACACCGACTGCTCGTCAAACCGGCCGTCGAGGAGGTACTGGTGCCGGAACTGCGCGCGACTCGCGACACACTCGCCGAGATGGCCCGCGAGTTCCGCGACGTGCCGATGCTCGCCCGGACTCACGGTCAGCCCGCCACGCCCACGACCTTTGGCAAGGAGATGGCCGTCTACGCGTCCCGCCTCGGTCGTGCTATCGCCCGCATCGACCAGGCCGCCGACGACCTCGCCGGGAAACTGGCTGGCGCGAGTGGCACCTACGCCGCCCACCACGCCGCCTATCCCGACGTCGACTGGCCCGCCTTCTCCAAGTCGTTCGTCACCGGTCTCGGCCTGCGCCACGAACCCCTGACCACGCAGGTCAACCCCTGCGACGACCTCGAAGCCGTCTTCGACGCGCTCCGCGGCGCGAACAACGTCCTGCTGGACCTGGACCTGGACGCGTGGCTCTACGTCTCGGACCGCTATCTCGGCCAGGAGGCTGTCGACGGCGAGACCGGTTCTTCGACGATGCCCCACAAGGTCAACCCCATCGACTTCGAGAACAGCGAGGGGAACCTCTCGAAGGCAAACTCCGACCTGGTCTTTCTCGGCGATTACGTCACCACATCCCGGCTCCAGCGTGACCTCTCGGACTCGACGGTCAAGCGAAACATCGGCGCGGCATTTGCCCACTGTCTCATCGGCTACAACAAGTGCCAGAACGGGCTCGCAAAGGTCGTTCCAAACGAGCAAGTGATGGCCGAGGAACTGGCTGCCACGCCCGAAATCATCGGCGAAGCAGTCCAGACCATCCTCCGCCGCGAGGGCCACACCGACGCCTACGAACGCGTCAAAGAGCTGACGCGGGGCAAGAACGTCACCATCGAGGCCTTCCACGACCTCTTTGCGGACCTCGACGTCCCCGAATCGGTCCGTGAGGAGTTGCAGGCGTTGACGCCGGCGGGCTACACTGGCGTCGCGGACGACCTCGTCGACCGACTCTGACCTGTCGGCACCCGCCGCGACTCCGGTATCGTCGCCCGTTCAGTCAGCAACGGAACCTTTCTTTGGCGGGGGCGCCGTGCCGTTGGTATGGACCCTGCCCGGCTCGAATCGCTCTGTTTTGTCTACGTTGGCGCGCTGTTTACCGGCGCTGCTGTACTTTTCACCTGGACGCAGTCGGATTTGAGCTGGCTCGCTATCTTCGGGACTGGCCCGCTCTTTCTCGTCGCCGGACTGTACCGACTCCGGAACCTCGACCGGCTCAGAAACCCGCCCACGGAGTTCGGCGCTCGCCTCTACTCGCTCGTCGCGCTCTCCGCTCTCGCGACGGTCGTCGTCGCCTTCCAACTGTACGCGCACTTCGGGTGACGCTCTCAGGAGATGTCCTTGCGCTGCAAGTACGCACGACTCGCGCCGACGAGACCCAGCGCCGCCACCAGCAGAATGACACCACCGGCCAGGTCGTACTCCGACTGGACCAGGATTGCGGCAGGGTCGTAGTATCGCATCGGCGAGAGCACGCCCAGGTCCGCGAAATCGGTGTTCGTCACGACCGAATCGATCAGGAACAGTCCGAAGACGACGCCCATCGAGGCGCGCTGTGCGAGGCTGGTCCGGTCGAACCAGACCGAGGCGAACAGTCCGACCGCGGCCGTCGTCAACAGATAGGGCACCGACAGGACGTGGGCCATCAGGAGGTCCGGGACGGAGATGCTTTCCCCGATAGCGACGACCCCGAGATAGACGACGACCGGGAGGACGACGCTGACGACCACGATGGGGACGAGCAACGCGACGAACTTCTCTAGGAGGAGCTTCGAGCGGGTCACCGGCAACGCGAGGAGCATGTCCATGCGCTCGTCTTCCACGTCGTCTGCGATGACCGAGGCGGCGCTGTAGGTCAGGTACAACCCCATCAGGAGGACGATACCGAACGAGTACAGTTCGGCCGCGAGAAATCCCTCGATGCTGCCAAGCGACTGAACGCCGAACGCCGCACGGAACGCCGGGGGCATCGCTTCGATGTACGCATCGAGGTCGACGCCCTCGCTGATGGAGGGGAACATGTACACGTACAGGCTGGTGAGGACCGCGAGCCCAGCGGCCAGTGCGAGCGAGCCTTTCACCCGTCGCCGGCCGTAGTAGCGGGCAAACTCGAACATCAGGCCTCACCTCCGCTGACGGCGTTAGGTTCCGATTCCGAACCATAGAACTGCATGAACACCTGTTCGAGGGGTGCCTCCTCCACGTCGAGTTCGAGGATGTGATAGTCGTCGACGAAGTCGACCAACGAATCGAAATCACCGGTGTACGTGAAGGTGAGTTCGGTGGCCGTGTCGACTGTCGCTCCGGTTCCAGCGGCGACGGTTGTCTCGGTGTAGCTCTCGTCTAAGGTCCGGACCGAGAGGTCGTGGATGCCGTCGAGGGCAACAGTTTCGCGACTGACATCGGCCGCGACACGGACGCGGACGAACTTCCCGCTGCGGTGGAGCAGGTCCTCGACGTTCTCGACGGTGACCATCCGGCCGTCACGGATGATTCCGATGCGGTCACAGACCCGCCGGACTTCGCTCAGGACGTGCGAGGAGAGAAAAATCGTGGTTCCTGACTGCTTTTCCTCGCGGACGAACTCGTTGAACCGCTGCTGGACCAGCGGATCCAGTCCGGAGGTCGGTTCGTCCATCACCACCAGGTCCGGTTCGTGCATGAACGCCTGTACCAGCCCGAGTTTCTGCTTTTGACCCGTCGAGTACCCGCGAATCGCCCGCTCGACGGGCACGTCGAACATCTCGAGCAGTTCCCGCCGCCGGGAATCGCCTTTCAACGAGGCGTGCAGGTCGAGTATCTCCGTTCCGGTCGCCGTCTCGTCGAACCCGGGCGTCGAGGGGAGATAGCCCACTCGCTCTTTCGCCGCGACCATCGCCTCCTCGTCGCGGATGTCCGCATCGAGCAGCGTGGCCGTCCCGCTGGTCGGGGACTGAAATCCCATCAGCGTCCGAATCGTCGTCGTCTTCCCGGCTCCGTTCGGCCCGAGATACCCGAATATCTCCCCCTCGGCCACCTCGAAGCTCACTTCGTCGTTTGCCCTCACCCCGTCGTAGTCTTTCGTCAGCTCCGAGACGCGTATCGCGCTCATACGTCGTCCTTCTCGACCCGACTGCAAGAAGATACTGCAGTCGGCGGGTGCTCTCAGCCCAGCAGGTCCGAGACGGCGTCGGTCACGGCGCGAGCAGCGGCTGCCACGTCCCGCCGGTCGACGTACTCCCGGTCGGCGTGGGCGACCGGCCCCTCGTCGTCGGCGAGCACGCCGGGCCCGAAGACGACGGTCGGCGCCGACGCTGCGAAGTAGGATGCCTCGGTCGCGGCACCGAACGGGCGCACGTCGCCGCCGCTCGCCTGCTGAAGCGTCTCGACAAGCGGGTCGTCCTCGTCGGTCGCGAACGCCTCGGGATAGGGCATCTCCGGGCGTGCAAGCGACACCGAGAGGTCCATCCCGCGGGGCAGCAACTGGTAGAGGTGCTCTTCCAGTTGTGCCACGAAAGCATCGACTGACTCCGGCGGGACCGACCGCCGGTCGAAGGTGATGGTACACTCGCCGGGCACCTGATTCGTCGCTTCGCCACCCTCGATGAGCGTCGGCGTCAGCGTCGGCCGGCCAAGCGAGTCGTGTTCGCCGGGGCCGTACTTCTCGTCGTAGGTCTCCATGCCCTGCACGATGACCGTCGCCGCGCGGATGGCGTTTTGCCCGCTCGCCGGGTCTGCGGCGTGGGCACTCTCACCACGTATCGTTATCTCACCCTCGAACTGTCCCCGTGCGGCCGTACAGACGTCGAGGTCGGTCGGTTCGCCGACGATGACCCCGTCTGCATCGAGCGTCTCCGCGAGATGGGCGCCGCCGGTCTGGACCGTCTCCTCGTTGGGCGAGATTGCGAGCGTGAGTCGGCCGTCGGAGACGGTAGCGTCGAAGAATGCGGCCAGCAGCGCCGCGAGTGGTCCCTTCGCGTCACAGGCCCCGCGCCCGCGGACGATGTCGCCATCGCGCTCGTACTCGACGTGGGGTGGCACGGTGTCGATGTGCGTGTTGAGGACGATGTGGGGACTCCCCGCGCCGCGCGTCGCAGTGACGTTCCCGATGTCGTCGACGGTCGGCTCGACCCCTCCCGATTCGAGCGTTTCGACGAGCAGTTCCCGCATCGCGGTCACGTCCTCGTGTGAGGGTGTCTCGACGGCTTCGCGGTGAAACTCGTGGACGTCGATGGTCATTGCTCTCGTTCCACTCGCACCACGTCGTCCATCGTCTCCCGCCGCCGGACGATACGCTCCTCCTCGCCGTCGATTGCGACCTCTGCGGGGCGGGGCTGGGAGTGGAACTGATTCGCGAGTTCGTAGCCGTAGGCCCCGGCGTTACCGATAGCGAGCAGGTCCTTACGCTCCGGCCGCGCGATTGGGCGGTCGGTACAGAACACGTCTGCGCTCGTACAGCAGGGGCCGCCCACCGAGACCGGTTTTGCATCTCGCGTGGGGGCTGAGATATTTCGAATCGGATGATACGAGTCGAACATCGCCGGCCGGATGAGCGTCGCCAGCGAGGCGTCCACGCCGACGACGGTCGTCGCTGGCGTCTCCTTGACCGTGTTGACTTCGGTCAGAATCAACTCGGCGTCGGCGACGACGTACCGGCCCGGTTCGAGTTTCATCTGGGCATCGAGGTCACCGACGGCCTCGCGGACCTTCTCGCCGACGACTTCCATATCGAGTGGCTCCTCGTCCTCGCGGTAGGGGACGCCGAAGCCGCCGCCGAAGTCGACAAACTCCAGTCCGCCCACGCGCTCTTCGACGGTCTGGCCCATCTCTGCCACCTTTCCGATGGCGCGACAGTGGTCGTCCAGGTCGTCGTGGAGGACGCCGCTGCCGGCGTGGGCGTGGATACCGACCAGTTCAAACCGGTCTGCAATCTCCTCGGCCAGTTTGGGCACCTCGTCGTAGGGGATGCCAAATTTCGCGTCTTTCCCGGTGGCGACTTTCTCGTGGTGACCGGTGCCGATGCCGGGGTTGATTCGGATGGCGACGCGGCCGTCGTAGCCGCGTTCTTCCAGGCGGTCGAAGGTGTCCCGGGCGCCCCCGGTGATTGTCAGACCTGGATTCTCACCCGCCAGTTCGACGGCGTAATCGAGGTCGCCAGCCGGCGGGTTGACTGCGGTGTACTGGAGCGTGTTCGGGTCCGCGCCGGCCTCGATTGCCCGCTGCAGTTCCCCGGCCGCGGCACACTCGATGTCCGCGCCAACGTCGAGTAAGGCAGAGAGGACGGCCTGGCCGGTGTGGGCCTTGGCCGCGTACATGACGTGTGCGTCGGGAAAGGCGTCTGCAAAGCGTCGATAGTTCGCCTGCACCCGTTCGACATCGAGGACGTAGAGCGGCGTCCCGTGGTCGGCGGCGAGTCGTTCCAGCCGGTCGTGGTCCCAGTCGGCGAGCCGGCGAACCGGCGGCGACGTGGCCTGAGTCATTGCTTCGAGACGGGGGACGGTCGATAACAAGGGTTCCGCTTCAGTCTGCGAGCCGACGCGATTATTCTCGAAGTGCGTCTTCGCGTTCGGTCCCTTCCAGGGTCTCCTGTTCGATGTCCGTCGCGACGACGGCCGGCTTGTAGGCGCCGCCGTCGAAGAGGTCGTGCTCGCCAATCGAGGATTCGACGTATCGCGAGAAGGCACGGCGCTCCGGCGGGAGGCGACCGTAGATAATCTCCTCTTCGACGAGGTCGTAGACCGGAATCCGAGGAGTAAGAAGCGTGTTCTCGCCGACGACGCTGTTCTCGCCGACGACGAAGCCACTGGTCACACGACAGCCAGCGCCCAGCGAGGCACCGTCTTCGACGATGACCGGCGCGTTCTCGACGGGTTCGAGGACGCCCCCGATCAGCGTGTTCGCGCCAAGTTTGACGTTCTCGCCGATCTGGGCGCAGGAACCGACGGTGTCACAGGAGTCGACGAGCGTGCCGTCGCCGACGTACGCACCGATGTTGACGAAGGAGGGGCTCATCATGATGATGTCCGAGCCCAGATACGCGCCGCGGCGAGCGACGGTCCCGTCCGGCGTGTTCCGGGAGCCGCGGTCGGCCAGGTCGTCGGTGTCCAGCAGCGGGAGCACGTCGTTGTAGGTCACGTCGCCGTACTCGTAGGCGGAAATCTGGCGCAGTCCGAAGTTCAGGAGGACGCCCTGCTTGACCCACTCGTTTACTTCCCACTCGCCGTTTCTCTTTTCGGCGGCGCGGATGTCGCCCTGTTCGAGCGCGCGGAGAAACTCCGCGAGTACGTCGAGGTCGTTGCCGGACACGTTCTCGGCTGTCAGTCCGTCGTCGTACCGGTCCCAGAGATTCTCGATGTCGGATTGGAGACTCATAGCCCTTCGTTCCCGGGCCTGGCTATTGGAACCGTCGGTTACAACTGACAGTCCGGTCGGTTGGGGCGACCGACTCAGCTCTCGTCGACAACGTCGTCGAAGCCGTACCAGCCGGCGTCCTGTTCGGTCAGCCACACCGCGGCGTCGATGGCGCCTGCCGCGAAGACAGCGCGGTCCTCCGCGCGGTGGCTAATCGAGAGCACTTCGTCGTTGTCCGCGAGGATGACCTCGTGTTCGCCACGGATGTCCCCCGCCCGCCGGACGAGCATCCCGACTTCGCCGTCCTCGCGGGGCTGGATACCCTCACGGCCGGCGACCGTCTCGAAGTCACGATGCTCGGAAACCTCTTCGAGTATCGTCTTCGCGGTACCACTCGGGGCGTCCTGCTTCTGGTTGTGGTGGGTCTCCATCACTTCGATGTCGTAGCCGTCGAGCGCCTCCAGCGCGGGGCCGAGCGCGCGCAAGAGTCCCTGAATCCCTCGCGAGAAGTTCGTCGCCTTCAGGAGTGGGACCGCCTCGCTGGCTTCCTGCAACACGGAGAGTTGGTCTTCGTCGATACCCGTCGTCCCGACGACCAGCGCGACGCCCGCGTCTGCACAGGCTTCTGCGAGTGCGACCGTCGAGTCAGGGACGGTGAAATCGATGATTGCGTCGGGCTCGTGCTCGGCGAGTGCGTCGGCAGTTTCGTCGGGCGCATAGAGGGGGACCTCGGTGTCGGCGTCGCTGTCCACGTCGATGCCGAAGGCGACGCTTACGTCGTCGCGTTCGCTCGCCGTCTCGATGACGGTCTGGCCCATCCGACCGGCCGCGCCGTTGACGCCCAGCCGCGTCATCGTGCCTCCCCAGCGTACGGGTCGTCGTACTCGGCCAGCAGTGACTCCAGTCGGTCGTAGGTCTCGGGGGTCGCCTCGCTCAGCGGTGAGCGGACGTTGCCGTTGCCGTTGCCGCGAATCTCCAGTGCGGCCTTGACCGGAATGGGGTTGGTCTCCCAGAACATCCCGCGGAACAGCGGGCCGAGGTCGTGGTGGCGGGCGCGCGCCTCGGCGTAGTCCTCATCGAGTGCGGCCTGGACCATCCCGCTCATCCGCTCGGGTTCGACGTTCGCGGCGACGCTGATACAGCCGGTGCCGCCGACCGAGAGAATCGGGAGCGTCTCGCCGTCGTTGCCCGAGAGCACGTCGAACTCCTCGTCGCGGGTCTTCTCGACGATTTCACTGACCTGGTTCAGGTCGCCGCCGGCGGCCTTGAACCCCTGGATGTTCTCGTGTTCGGCCAGCTGTGCGACGGTGTCGGCTTCGATGTTCTGGCCGGTCCGGGAAGGGACGTTGTAGACAATCTGTGGGACGTCCACCTCGTCGGCGATGGTCTCGTAGTGTTCGATGAAGCCGCGCTGTTCGGGCTTGTTGTAGTACGGCGAGATGAGGAGGAGCGCGTCCGCGCCAGCGTCGGCCGCGCGCTGGGAGAGCGAGAGTGCCTCTGCGGTGTTGTTCGAGCCGCTGCCGGCGATGACGGGCACGTCGACGGCGTCGATGACGGCGTCGATAACCTCGATGTGTTCGTCGTGACTGACTGTTGCGGATTCGCCGGTCGACCCCATCGGAACGAGGCCGTCCACGCCCGCCGATTCGAGGCGCTGGGCGTCGGCTCGGAGTGTTTCAAAATCGATGCTACCGTCGTCGTGGAAGGGCGTGCACATCGCAGGGTACACGCCGCCGAACGTGTCGAAGTCTGTCATGGTATCGTGGTCGGGTCGTCGTTGTCTGCTATCTCGCAGGGGTGTCGCTTGTGTGGTTCGGTTCTCGACCAGTCGCTGGGAGCGTATCCAGCACGACCCACGACAGGAATGCCACGCCTGCCGGGAGTCTGACTCAGCGTTTGCGTTTCGAAAAAGAGCGGCCGCCACGCTGGCCCGTCCCGACTGCTCCGTTGGTGTGCGTGACGACCCGCATACTCGTGACAGCGTACGGAACTGACTTATGTATTGTGTCTTCTGTCGGCCGCTCACGCCGGTCGAAGCACTCGCGAACCGAACGCGAGGGCGCTAATAGCTGTCAGTGTCCCGGCGGCGACGAACACCCAACCGACGTCACCGAAGACGAGCACCACCCCGAAGAGAATCGGCGAGAGAAACTGGCCGGTGTAGCCAAAGGAGGCGAGATAGGCGCTGTACTGTCCCTGCCGGTCTTCGGGGGCGAACTTCTCGACCCAGGCAAACGAGGAAGGAAAGGCGAGTCCGATTCCGAGACCGAACAGGACGACTGGGACCGCTGCGCCGAGGGGCGTCTCGACGGCGAGCGTCGAGAGCAGTGCCACCGACCAGAGCACCAGCGCGCCGAGGACGAGGGTCACCCGCTCGACGCGCTGGACCAGTCGGTCGTAGACGGCTGCGGTCACACCGCCTGCGGCGCCGTTTGCGCCCAGATAGAAGCTAATCTGTAGCGAGGAGGTTACACCGACGCCGCCCAGAAACTGCGGGTAGTACACGACGATGACGTATATCAGGACGTTCGTGCCGAAGTAGAGCAGATACACCAGCGGGAGGACCGGCTGGTCGCGAAAGACCGCCAAAACACCGGCAAGACCGTCTCCAGAATCCGTTCGACCGCCACCCCCTACCTGGGCGGCCGTCGCGTCGACGTCTGGAATCGTCAGCGCGGCAAGCAACCCGAGAGGGAGCGCGACGAGATAGACGCCGAAAGGGAGGTTCCAGGCCACCGTTCCGGCCGCGCCGCCGACGAGCGGCCAGACTGCGGCCCCGGCGCTGTTCGCACCGCTTCGCAGGCCGAGCGCCCGTTCCATCTGTTGACCCTCGTAGAGCTGGTAGATGAGCACGGTGACGGACGTATAGACTGCGGCGGTGCCGGCGCCGAGCAGGACACGGGAAGCCAGCAGGGGGAGATACGAGTCGACGAACAGCCCGGCCCCGCCACCGAGGCCGTAGACCACTAACCCGCCGACAAAGGGCTGTCGTGGTCCGATACGGTCGACGAGCGTCCCGACGATTGGGCTGCCGAGGACGATGACGCCACCGTGGGTGGTGATGATGAGTCCCGCTGCGATTCCGGAGACGCCCAGTTCGGATTGAATCTGTGGGACGACCGGACCGAGAATCGCACCGGCCATGACTGTCAGTGTCGCCGCAGCGACCAGCACCCACAGCGACCGGCGGAGTTGTGTCGGCGTCGCCACTACTCCAGACTTCGCGACGACGACCAACAGTATTGTGGTACTGTTGCCACACCGAGGGCATCACGTGTCCCCTGTCGTGGCCTCGTCTTGCCATGCCATGTCATGGAGCGTACCCTTTTTTACGAAGCGCCATCTAGTCAGTTCCGATGGTACGCCACACAGGTCTCAAATTCCGAATGGTCGTCATGGGCAGTATCCTCTTTGCCTTCTATGCGGCCATCGCGAGTCTTGCCTATCTGTATCTCGGAGCGACGACCGGCGCGCTCGGTCTCGTCCTCCTTGGAACGTTTGCGTTCGTCGGCTTCCAGTACAAGTTCGGCAAATGGGCCGCACTCCGGAGCGTCGGGGCAGAGGATATGCCCGAAGAGGGACGCTATCAGGAGATTCACCAGCAAGTCGGGCAGTTGAGCCGCGACATGGGCATCGAAAAGCCGCGGCTGATGGTCGCCGATATGGGCGTCCCGAACGCCTTTGCCGTCGGTCGGAAAGGCGCCGGTGTCGTCGTCGTCTCGACGGAAATCATCGACCTGCTCGACCGTGACGAACTGAAGGGTGTCCTCGCTCACGAACTGGCCCACATCAGCAACCGCGACGTGGTGATGATGCTCATCGGCCAGTCTATCGCCGCGATGGTCGGTATCGTCGTCCAGTTTGCCGTCATATTCGGTGGCGAACGAAACATCGGCTCGTACATCTTCGCGATGATTGCCGGCTCTATCGCGCAGATGATCGTCTCGATTTTCGTGATGGCAATCTCGCGGTACCGCGAGTACGTCGCCGACAGTGACGCCGCAGAGTACACCAACAACCCCGACGCGATGGCTCGCGCCCTCGAGAAAATCAGCCAGGGGGCCAAACAGCGCCAGCAGGCCAGCCAGAGCGCCGTTCAACGTGGCGGCCGCGGACGGCAACAGCAGGACGACGGACTGCCCGACGAAGTCGCCGCGCTCTGTATTTCCGGCGGTGACCGTGGCATCCTCCAGACGATTTTCGCCACGCACCCACCAATCGAGAAACGCATCGAGAAGCTCCGCGCCCGCTAACGGCGGTAGCAAGCCCTTTCTGTCCGCCCTTCGCTAAGGGAGTCATGGCCGAGATTCACCCGAGTCAGCGAGTCGCAGTTCTCGCAGACTCACAGAACCTCTATCATACTGCACAGAGCCTCTACACGCAGAATATCGACTACGGAAGCCTCCTCGAAGCAGCCGTCGATGGTCGCCAACTCACACGCGCGCTCGCCTACGTCGTCAAAGCCGACGCCCCCGAAGAAGAGTCCTTCTTCGACGCGTTGACGGACATCGGTTTCGAGACGCACATCAAGGAGATTCGCACCTTCAGCGACGGGACGAAGAAAGCCGACTGGGACGTGGGGATGAGCCTCGACGCCGTCTCGCTGGCCCCCCACGTCGACACTGTCGCACTCTGTACCGGCGACGGCGACTTCGCACGACTCTGTCGGCATCTCGAACACGAGGGTGTCCGTGTTGAGGCGTACTGCTTCGAAGAGTCGACGTCCGAAGACCTCATCGAGGCCGCCCACGACTTTACGGACCTCAGTGCCGACACCGACCGATTCTTACTATAGAGCCGCCGCTCGTGGCGTCGTGTGGACCGGAAAACTGGGACCGTTCAGACCGGACGGCCGCCTTCCGACGTGCCGACCAGCAGTGCGCCCGCCGCCATGGCGAGTGCAGCGACGCTGCCGACGATTCCGGGCAGGAGTACTCCGCCGGCACTGCTGGCGGCGAGAATGATTGCTGTCCCCGCCAGCAACAGGGCGCCACCGAAGAGAATCTTCGTCGTGCTCGTTTCAGTCATTGGTATAGGTCCCTTACCGCCATCAGGGTATAAATCTGCTCAATGTGATGGCGTGACGTGTACCCGAGTCTGCGACCGAGACCGACCCACCAAACAGTGTGGTTTTAGGTAGGCGCCGTCTACGCGGGGCTGATGGACGACAGCCACCGGACGTTCCTCCAGCGGATTGCCGACTATCAGTTCGGCCGCGGTGTCGGCGAGACACTCTTTCCGCCCGGCGAAGCGATGACGGTGACAACGACGAGTTCCGGCCGCCCCCGCCAGGTGCGCGCTGACGAGGGACGACTGGTCTCCTACGGGACCGACGGGCGCTTTACGCTCGGGACCGCCGGGGGCGAGCGACTCCAGACGACCGCGTCCGAGACGCCGTATCGGGTCGTCGTCGGCGACGAGAGCGAACCGTTCGTCCGGGACGGGAGAAACGTCTTTGCGAAGTTCGTCAGCGTCGCCGACGAGCGAATCCGGCCCCGGGATGAGGTCGTCGTCGAACACGAGGACGGCCGACTGCTCGCTGTCGGGCGTGCGGAGTTGTCCGGCGAGGGGATGCTCGATTTCGAGACCGGTATGGCCGTCTTCGTCAGGGAAGGCGCCGAGTAGTCACCGGTGGCTGGCCAGTCGGCAACACAGCCCTTTTTATCGACTGGCGTGAACTGGGGGGTATGTTTGGAGGAGGAGGAGGCGGCGGCGGACTGAACCCCAGTAAAATGAAGCAAATGATGAAGCAGATGGGCATCGACATCGAGGAAATCGATGCCGAAGAGGTCGTCATCCGGACGGCCGACGAGGAACTGGTCTTTACCGACGCCGAGGTCCAGCTGATGGACGCACAGGGTCAGGAGACCTACCAGGTCGTCGGCTCGCCGGAGACACGCGAGCGCGGCGCCGGCAGCGAGCCGGCACTCGACGACGGTGACGATGCAGAGACCGACGACGGGATTCCCCAGGACGACGTGGACCTCGTCGCCCAGCGGACCGGTGCCGGTGAGGACGCCGCGCGGGAGGCACTCGAGGCGACCGACGGTGACCTCGCAGCGGCCGTCGAACGGCTCGAATAGTGTCGTTCCTGCTCGTCCACGAGGACCGCGAGTACCTGCTCGGAGCCGGTGACCGACTGGAGACCGACCTCGGCATCCTCGAAGTCCCCGAGGACGCCACGGCTGGCGACACCGTCGAGACGCATCTGGGCACCGTCTTCAGGGTCCGGAAACTCCGCGGGCCGGACCTCTTTCACCATCTCGAACGCACCGGCGCGCCGATGATGCCCCGGGACATCGGGCTTATCGTTGGCCACACCGGCATCGAGTCCGACGACGCCGTTCTCGACGCCGGCACCGGGACCGGCGTCCTCGCGTCGTATCTCGGCCGTATCGGCGTCGACGTGACCACGTTCGAGCGCGACGCCGACTTCGCCGACGTGGCTCGCGAGAACATGGAACTGGCCAGCGTCGCCGACTGTGTCGACGTCAGGACCGGTGACGTGACCGAGCATCTCGGTGAACTGGACACCTTCGACGTGCTCACGCTCGATACGGAAGACGCGGCGAGTGTCGTCGAACACACGCCGAATCTACTCGTCTCCGGCGGGTACGTCGCGGTGTACTCCCCGTTCGTCGAACAGACCCGGGAGGTCGTCGAGACGGCACACGACGTTGGACTCTCCGACGTCGAGACTGTCGAGACGATTCAACGCGAGATGGACTTCGACGACCGCGGCTCCCGCCCCTCGACTGCGGGAGTCGGTCACACTGGCTACCTGACTTTCGCACGGCGACTCTGAAGCGGTCAGGCGACGTCGCGGAGTAAGTCGAGAAACTCATTTTGTGCCGTCGTCCCCGTTCGGTCGAGCCCGTCGCCCGTCTCGTCGAGGTCGAGCACCTCCGAGAGCGGCCGGACTGGGTACCCGCCGGTGACGACGAAGAAGTCGGTGCCGTCGTTCCAGACGCCGACCCACCCTGCGACCGGCACGCCGCCGGCGGCGGGGTCGACGCCATCGTAGCGAACCAGACGCGCTCGACTGCCAGACCGAACACGGACTCGCTCTCTGCGACCCCGTTCGATGTCCTCGACGCCGCGACTCCGCAGGCGGTCTTTGAACGTCTTCTTTGCCTCCGAGCGCATCGTCGGGAGTATCATCGACGGCATCGTCCCCGGCGGGAGCATCGGGTCGAAGCCGAGGCGCGTCGCCGCGAAAAACCGCCACTGGTGGTCGATACTGTCGTCGGTTACTTCGTGGACAGCCCCGCGCAGTCGTTCGTCCTCGTACTGGCGTGTCGCCCCGACAACCTGCGCCCCGGGGAGCTGGAACACCGTCTCGACGGATTCCTCGACGAGTTCCCATCCGTCGAGTTTCTCGGCTGGGACCGCAGGATAGTCGGGTGCTGTGGCCATTCAGTGGTCGTCCTCGCGCCACTTGTGGTCGCACTCGGTACAGGTGAAAAAGCGCGTCTCGGACTCGTCTGCGGCTCGAATTTGTTTCATCTCGTAGTACGCTGTGTCGTTGCCACACTCCGGACAGCGCGCGTTGGTCGTCGGTCCCATCGCCTCGTCGCCGGCCTCGCTCATGTCGACGACTTCCGACTCCTCTTGGCCCTGTGTCGTGACCATCGCTTCCTCTTTGGCGTCGTCCCGGAGCGTCTCGTTGCCACAGCTTCCACAGACCCACCGGTCGCCTTCTGTTTTCATCATCGAACCGCATTCGTCGCAAAATTCCATATCCGCAAGCTACCGGTTTCAGAAATATAACTCCCCGGATTAACTGTTTCCGTCCCACTGCCGGCACGCGTCCATATCGTCCATGAGTTCGTCGTGGAAGCCACAGTAGGATGTAATCTCGTCGTCGGCGCGGACGTACTCGAAGTGCGCACAGTTCCCACAGTACCGGTCCGGGCTGCCACGCTCTGTGACGGCCTGGTGAACGTCTGCGTTCGCCGCAGCGGGCGGCTGGACGGGCGTCTCAGAGTCCGAATTGTCGACAGCACCGGCGCCGTCGCCGGCCGGCGTCGGAGTGGTCGAGCTCGTGTGGTCTGCCGACCGTTGGGTCGGCGTCGTCTCGTCGAGTGTCGGCTCTGGAACCAGGGTCTCGTCGTCACTTTCGTCTTGGTTCGTCTGAGTGTCGACGTCCCCGTCGGGGTCACGACCGAACAGGCCGATGCCGCCCATCCCTGGGATACCGGTGTCGTCGCGGACGATTCGGACCGTGCCCTCGTCGGTCACTTCCAGCCGCGCCGAGCCACCGGGGTCGGTCCGGGTCTTGAACGTCGCAACGCCGACGAACAGACACCAGAACGTGATGAGCGTGCCCGCCGAGTACAACAGCGTGGTCGCGACGGCCATCGCGGGGTTCGACGCGACCCACTCGTAGGGGTACGCGTAGCCAAACAACGCAACGCCGAGGACGGCGAGGCTGGCACCGATTGCCGCTGCGCCGCGGGTCGCACGTCCTGCCGGGAGGACGGTGAAGATGCCGACGAAGACGGCTGGCACGCCCAGGCCGGCGAGGACGCCCGCGAGCTTCCGGGCCTCGAACACCGAGAGCCCGAGGTCGGCGGCGAGGTCCGTCGTCGCCAACGGGATGGCCCCGACAACCATCGCCGCGCCGACGACGAACAGGCTGGCCCCCGTAACCCGACGCCGGCGGGTCGCCACACTCCCGACGCCGCCGTCGTAGACGTCTGTGAGACTGGTCATGCGTGCGTGTACGCTCGACATCCACAAAACTACCCGTCAGACGTTCGTCACACGACTCTGTGGGCCGCCACCGGCCGAGAGTCGATTCGAAAGCTCTAATCACCGGGGGGATAAATTCCCGGACATGGCTGACGAGGACGAAAGCGAGGACGAACCTGCCGTCTCACTCGGCGAGGGTGCCGACGTCGAGGGTGCACCCGTCGCCCGCGTCGCCGAGCGCCTGATGTGGGGTATCGAGAAAAGCGAAATCGAGGCCCGCGAGGGCGACACCGTCGTCCGGACGCCGGACGGACCGCGTGACCTCTCGGCGGTGCTCTCTGAGATAGACGAGACGTACTTTGCGACCCGGCAGGAGTTTACCGACGCTGTCGAGACAGTTCTCGGCACAGACCCGGTTCCGACCGAGTGACGAACTGAGTGCGCCGACCGCATCGGCGCTGTCTTTTTCACCCGTGGCGGCGTCGGTCCGTCCATGACGTTACCAGTTGATCCGGCTGCTATCGACCCGGAAGACATCGGTGAAGAACAGGTCGTCCTCGAAATGGACCACGAGGCGGCAATCGAGTTTGTCCGCGACGCCTGCGAGGGGGCCAACTTCGGTGTCCCGGTCGAGTTCTCGCCGTCCGAGATGCTCAATGAGAAAGTCGATGCCGGACGGGACCCCTACTATATTCTGGGAGCGTGCAATCCCGCCGTCGCAGACCGCGCCCTCGACGCCTCGGCGAACACACTCGGTGCTCTGATGCCGTGTAACGTCGTCATCTGGGAGGAAGAGCCGGGCCGACAGCGCGTCTATCACGTCTCGATTATGCGTATCGGCCGCCTGCTCGGGATGGCACCGGACGACGAGACGTGGGCCGACATCGTCTCCGAGACCGGCGAGTACGTCGACGACCTGTTCTCGACACTCCGCGAGTCCGACCACGCCGCCGAGTGAGATTCTTCTCTCCGGGTGCGGGCTGGGGCCTGCCATCTCGCCTTTAGAAATCGCCCAGCTGTGACTGTATCCCCGAGACCATCGTCGACTTTCGCCGGAGGTCGGCGAGCGAGACCGGCAGCGCCGGGGCCAGTTGCTGGACGGCGTCGTGGAACGTCTCCGCGGTCGCGTACTCCCCGTCGAAGGCGTGGCGGATACCCTCGCGAATCTGCCAGACGCCTACCGGTGCCCAGTAGGATTCGCTGGCGTGGCGTATCACCAGACAGGTCGCCTGGCGGCCCACGTCCTGAAGGTGTTCTAACACGGCCAGCCGCGAGGCGTAGTACGCACCGGAGGTCTCGTCGACGTAGGCGGTGCGCCCCTCGTAGCTCTCGTTGTCGGCCGCCATGTAGTAGGAGCCGTCCGGTTCGGGGTTCCAGATGCTCCCCGGAGCCTTGAGCTCGACGAGTTCGAACTCCCAGTTGCCGGGCGCGAGAATCACCCAGTAGTCGTTGCCGACGTACTCGTTGTACCACACCTGGACTTCGTTGACGGTCTGTTCGTTGCGAATCGTCCCCCGGAGATACTGTCCGACGGTGTCGTCGACGGCCGTAATCGACCACCGCGTCGGGACCAGCCGGCGGTTGTGTCCCTGGCCGAGCGCACCTGCCGAGAGAATCGTGTTGATATCGTAGACGTCGAACCCCCGCCGGTAGAGGTAATTTATCGCGCCCTCTGCCTGCCAGTCGTCGTCTTCCAGCGTCTTCTCGACGGGACGCGGGACGTGGGGATTCTCCGTGAGGTCCGCGTCCGTCGCGCGAGCGCGGGGACCGGTCGGCGTCGAGATGTCGTCGAGCGAGAGGTCCAGTTCCGGGGCGGTGTCAAGTCCCAGTTCCACGTCGACCGGTCGGTCAGCGATGGCGACTTCCCGCTGGACGCCGACGAAGCCGTCCCAGACGTCCTCGACGTTCACCTGCGAGGACCGCGTCGAGTTGAGCAGTCCCGTCCGGCGCTGGAGCACGTCGTCGATGTCAAAGCCCTGCTGATACCAGTCGCCGCTGGTCGCGTAATCGGCCGCGTCTGCGCCATCGGCCATCGGCGAGAGCAGTCCGGTCGAGACGCTGGGGTAGTTCGACCGCCCGACGAAGATTTCCGGGGCCGTCGAGCCATAGAGGGAATCACCCTGGACAGTCTCCTCGAACTGCCGCTCGACGTCGTCGAGGTAGTTCGTTATCTCGTAGGACTTCTCTTCGGCGAGGCGCCGCCGCTCGGCGGCCTCGTCGCGTTCGAACCCCTCGACGAACTCGTCTAACCGCATTGCGTGAGTGGAGGACCCTCGCGCGTATCAATCTGACTCTCAACGCCACGTCGACGGACGACTCTGGAGCGGTAGAAGACGGAAGGAGTGGACGGTAGATGGGCCGAGCCGTTAGCTGTGGATACCCATCGCCTCTATCTGTTCCTGGTACCGGTTCCGGATGGTGACTTCCGTCACCTGTGCCACGTCGGCGACCTCCCGCTGGGTCTTTTTCTCGTTGCAGAGCAGCGACGCGGCGTAGATAGCGGCGGCGGCGTAGCCGGTCGGGGATTTACCCGAGAGCAGTCCCTTCTCGGCAGTCGTTTCGATGATTTCGTTGGCCTTGGTCTGTACCTCCTCGGACAGTTCCAGTTCGGAGCAAAAGCGTGGGACGTACTTTTTGGGGTCGACCGGCTCCATCTCCAGACCGAGTTCCTGGGAGATGTACCGGTATGTACGTCCGATTTCTTTGCGCTCGACGCGTGAGACGTCCGAAATCTCTTCGAGGCTGCGCGGAATCCCCTCCTTGCGACAGGCGGCATAGAGTGCGCTGGTCGCGACGCCCTCGATGGAGCGGCCGCGGATGAGGTCTTCCTTGAGCGCGCGCCGGTAGATGACCGACGCGACCTCCCGGACCGAGCGGGGGACCCCCAGCGCGGAGGCCATCCGGTCGATTTCCGAGAGTGCAAACTGGAGATTTCGTTCGCCGGCGTCTTTGGTTCGGATGCGTTCCTGCCACTTTCGCAGCCGGTGCATCTGGCTTCGCTTCTTCGAGGAAATCGACCGGCCGTAGGCGTCTTTGTCTTTCCAGTCGATGGTGGTGGTCAGACCCTTGTCGTGCATGGTTTGGGTCGTCGGCGCACCGACCCTGGATTTCTCCTGGCGTTCCTGATGGTTGAACGCGCGCCACTCCGGACCTGGGTCGATGTTCCCCTCTTCGACGACCAGACCACAGTCCTCACAGATGAGCTCTCCGCGGTCAGAACTCTTGATGAGGTTTTCGGAATCACACTCCGGACATTCCCGAACTCCCTCGTCTTCTTGTTGTTCAGTTTCAGATTCGCGCTCGCGCTCCCGCTGGCGGCTGGACTGTGTCATCGCATTTTTATAGTAGTAAGAGCGAGATACTTAAACCCCTCGCCGGATTCCACCCCCGTTCCTGTTCTATGGGGGACGACAGAAGATCGCAAAATCGCTGGACTGCGGCCGATAGTACTCTTCACAGACTGATCCCCAAGTGGAAACCGTCATATTGGTCGAATGGTGAGGTACGCGATGATGCCCGTCATCGAGTGTGACGTCGACGAAGCTCGGGACCGCCTGACAGCGGCAGATATCGAGGTAGAGCCGGGGAACACGGACCACGAACGCTGGCGGGCCGAATACGGCGGCGCGACGGCCGTCGCCTACGACGACAAAGTCGTCATTCAGGGCGCGGACCCGTCGAAACTCCAGGGAGTTCTCCGCGATGACGGCGGGCGCGCGCACGTCTACTTCGACGGAGCCGCCCGGGGCAATCCCGGCCCGGCCGCCGTCGGCTGGGTCGTCGTCACAAGCGACGGCATCGTCGCCGAAGGCGGGAAACGAATCGGCCGCGCGACGAACAACCAGGCCGAGTACGAGGCACTTCGTCAGGCACTAGAGGTCGCCGCTAACCACGGATTCGACGAGGTGGACGTGCGGGGCGACTCGGAACTCATCGTCAAACAGGTCCGCGGCGAGTACGACACGAACGACCCCGAACTCCGGGAGTACCGCATCGACGTTCGGGAACTGCTGACGAACTTCGAGGACTGGTCGCTCTCGCACGTACCGCGGGAGATAAACGACCGCGCCGACGAACTGGCAAACGAGGCCCTCGACGATGACTGAGACAACCGACGAGCCAGAGGACGACCGGGAGATACCACCCGATGTCGTCGACGAGGCGGAGAGACTGACACGGCTGGCACGAGACGCCACCGTCGACGAGGAGGCGGCGGCCTATCTCGACGACCGCGATGCGCTGGTCGCTGACTACGACTTTACCGCCCGCGTCCGCGAGGAGGACCGGGACACGCTCGTTCTCTATCCCGAGGAGTGGGTCGAGGACGGGACGGTCTATCCGGAGCGTATCGACGACGTCGACCGCGGTATCGAGCGCACCCTCGAAGGCCCGGGGTCGGCCGACGACTGGGACACTGTCGAGGGGCACAACCGCGACCTTGCCGAGACCGTCGAGAGCGAACACGACGACCCGCACGGACCGAACGCCCACGCCGTTGCGGATTTTGCCAGCAATCACTACGCAAAACCCATCGGGGACTTGACCCGGGAGGAGATTCAGGAGTTCCTCCGGGAGTACTTCCCGCGAAACGCGTTTCCGTCCGACGACCAGAAAGCGGTCGTCGAGGAGTCGGTCGAGCTAGTCCTCGAGGTTGCAGACGGGAACGTCGACGTTATCGACGCTGGTCGATGACCGCATCGAGGTCTGCCGCCCTGCTGTCGTCGGTAACGAGCTTGTCGAACACCCAGCCGAGCTGGTCGAGAACTGCCTCGTAGCCCTCGTCGGTGAGGTCGTACTGGTTGGTCCGCTTGTCGAGTTCGCTCTTTTCGACGAGGCCCATCTCGACGAGGTCGTCGAGGTTGGGGTAGAGTCGCCCGTGGTTTACGTCCGAATCGTAGTAGGTCTCGAGTTCCCGTTTGATAGCGAGTCCGTACCGTGGTTCCTCTGCGAGAATGGTGAGAATGTTCTGCTGGAACGCCGTTAACTCTCGTGCGATGCCGGGAGTGTCAGTCTCTGCCTGTGTCTCTGACATGGTCGGTTAGATGTCATCTCGGTATTTAATCTTTGGTAAATGAGAAGCACGTTGTCAGGACACAATCGCAAGAAAGCGGAGGATCAGGCGACGTCATACTAGAGAACAGAAAGTTCACGACCGCCGAACGGTACCGTCGTTGTCAGTTCAGTGTCGAACTCTGTTTTTCTGGTCTGAACGCAGACCGAAAGTAGTTTTTGGTAGTCACGCAGAACTCCGGACGATGGTAAATCTCTGGGAAGACCTCGAAACGGGACCGAACCCGCCGGAAGAAATCTACGCAGTCGTTGAGTGTCTCAAAGGCGAGCGCAACAAATACGAGTACGACAAGGACATTCCGGGCGTCATGCTGGACCGCGTCCTCCACAGCAACGTCCACTACCCGAGCGACTACGGTTTCATCCCGCAGTCGTACTACGACGACGAGGACCCCTTCGACGTGCTCGTGCTCGTCGAGGACCAAACGTTCCCCGGCTGTGTCATCGAAGCGCGTCCGGTCGCGATGATGAAGATGGACGACGATGGCGAACAGGACGACAAGGTCATCGCCGTTCCCATCGAGGACCCGCGCTACGACCACATCGAGGACCTCGACGACATCCCACAGCAGACCCTCGACGAAATCGAGGAGTTCTTCGAGACGTACAAGAACCTCGAAGAGGGCAAGCAAGTCGAGACGCTGGGCTGGGAAGACAAGCAGGCCGCCAAAGACGCTATCGAGCACGCCCAGGACCTCTACGACGAGAAAATCGCGTAACGACGCCGCCGAAATACGGCCGCGTCACTCTATCGACACCGCTTTTTTGCGAGATGGTTCCCGCTCGGAGTCGCCATCCACAGCGTCTGCGGAGTCAACCTGGTCTCTCTGTCAGGTCGGGATATTCTCGTCGGTAATGTCTGCAACTGTTGCCGATTAATTATGAGCATGGGTAATTATATGGGTCTGGGTGTCGTACGTCCAGATACAATGGCAGCGACCGAGCATACTGTCGGTATTGACCACCCGACGGTCCGGCCGACCAACTTCGACCCGGACGAAGACCACCCTGTCGCATCCGAGGACGGCACCTCCGAGCAGTGATTGCCGGTTTCTCCGAGAACCGGTCGTTCCGGACCGCTCGCCCGCGTCCGGACCACTCGAAAAGAAGCTTCTTGTGCCCCAATTGAGTAAGCGGAGGTATGGGTCTGTTCGACAGGCTACGCGGTGACGGAGACCCCCGGGTAGCCTTCTTTGGTATCGATGGCGTGCCGTACAGTCTCGTCGCGGACAATCCCGACGAGTTCGAACATCTCAACGCGATTGCCGAGGACGGGAGCGGGGGACCGATAGACAGCATCGTCCCGCCGGAGTCGAGCGCCTGCTGGCCCGCGCTCACCACCGGCGTCAACCCCGGTGAAACGGGTGTCTACGGCTTCCAAGACCGCGAGAACGGTTCGTACGACACGTACGTTCCGATGGGGCGTGACGTGCAGGCGACCCGCATCTGGGACCGCGTCGAGGGCGCCCAGCGGTCGGCGACGGTGATGAACGTCCCCGTTACGTTCCCGCCCCAGGAGAACGTCCAGCGGATGGTGTCGGGCTTTCTCTCGCCGGGCGTCGACCGCGCCGCCCGCCCCGAACAACTGCGGACGTTCCTCCAGGACAACGACTACAAAATCGACGTCAACGCCAAGCTCGGCCACAACGAGGACAAGAGCGACTTCATCGAGGATGCCCACGAGACCCTCGACGCGCGCTTCGAGGCGTTCAAACACTACATCGAACAGGACGACTGGGACCTCTTTTTCGGCGTGTTCATGACCACCGACCGGGTCAACCACTTCCTGTTCAAACATTACACCCAGGACGGCGAATACAAGGAGGAGTTCCTCGAATTCTACCAGAAGGTCGACGAGTACCTCGGTCGCCTCCGCGAGATGCTCGCCGACGACGTGACGATGGCCGTCGCCTCCGACCACGGCTTCACCACGCTCGAATACGAGGTCCACCTCAACGAATGGCTCCGCCAGAAGGGCTGGCTCTCCTACGAGGGCGACGACCACAGCGAACTCGGCGATATCGACGAGGACAGTCGCGCCTACTCGCTTATTCCGGGTCGGTTCTACATCAATCTCGAAGGCCGTGACCCGCGTGGGAGCGTCCCCGAAGACGAGTACGAAGATGTCAGAGCCGAACTCAAGGAGAAACTGGAGAATCTCACCGGTCCGAACGGCAACCCCGTCGCGGACACCGTCGAGACGAAGGAGGCGGCCTACCGGGGCGCACACGACGACATCGCGCCGGACCTCACCGTCGTCCCGAACCACGGCTTCGACCTGAAGGCCGGGTTCAAGGGCAGCGACGACGTGTTCGGGACCGGTCCGCGAAACGGGATGCACAGTTTCGACAACGCCTGTCTGTTCGTCGACGACCCCGACGTACGTATCGGCGACGCCGACCTCTACGACATTGGGCCGACGCTGCTCGACCTGCTCGACCTCCAGTACGACAAAACGGAGTTCGACGGCGCGAGCCTGCTCACGCGGAGCTAAAACAGGTCCTCTAAGTCGTCGTTCTCGAACTCATCGGTCGGGTCTGCCTGCGACTCGGTTTCTGCGGCTTCTCTCGCCCGGTCCATGAACTCCTCGACGCGGCGCGACCGTTCGACGCCACCGAGCAACACGAGCGCTCCGAGGCGGTCGCTGTTCAGCGGGAAGTCTCCGCCACGGACCTGGAGCGACCCGGTCTCCTCCTCGACCCACTTTCGTGCGCGCTCGACGCCCTTCCGCGAGACGCGTTCCGGGTCGCCGGCGATGACAAGCAGTGCAGTTTCTGCCTCGACGGCGTCTGGCAGACTCATCTTCGTCAGGAGGGCGTTCCGGGTGATGCTGGTGATCGTGTTGACGTTCTCTTCTGGGTCCTCACTTGCCTCGGCGGTCGCATAGCCCATGCAGGCGATGCCGCCCTCCCGGAGCGTGTTGATAATCTCGGAACTGTCGACGACGCTCTCTGCGACGCCCTCGACGGCCTCGCCAGCGGCGAGCAGGAGGCCGATACGCTGGGCAATCTGCTCGTTGATGTGGTCGTATCCCTCCTCGACGCTCTCGCCGGACTCGTGCCAGGCATCGTTGTCGATGAGAATCGCCGAGTCGGCCTCCCGGGCGACGGTCTTTAGCGACCGCCCGGCGTTGGCCTGGTAGATCGACCCCTCGTCCCGGCCCGGGAGGACGCCGAGGACGTAGATCGGTACCTCGTAGATGCGCTGGAGTTCCTTTGCGAGTGCGGGTGCGCCCCCGCTTCCGGTCCCGCCGCCGAGACCGGCGACGACCATGACGCCCTCGACCTCGGAGGTAATGCGCTGGTCGAGTTCGTCCATCACCTCCGTAGATTCGGCCTGCATAATCTCGGCCCCGAGTTCGTTGTCCCCGCCGACACCGTGGCCTTTCACCCGGTCTTGCCCGATGAGCATGGTATCGAGCTCGAGTTCTTGGAGGTCCGACCTCGCCGTGTTGACCGCAAATGCGCCCGTCACCGCCCCGAAACCCATCTCGTAGTCAAATTCGGCCAGGGCCTGTGTGACTTTCCCACCGGCCTGGCCGACACCAATCAGGACGACCTTCATACGTTGTCACTTGTGTCACCCGGTAATGAACATTGGGGCCTCCGTACAGCGCTTGCCCTAGATTCAAATACCGGACCGCGACCAGGCCGGCACATGGACGAGACACTGGAAGACCGCCTCGCCGCACTCGAACGTGCAATCGCTGACGGTGAACACGATTTCGAGGCACTCGCCACCGACGGAGCGGTCGCAGACCGCGTCCAGACTGTCGAATCGGACCTCGAAACGCTGACCGACCGAGTGGCTGAACTCGAAGCAGCAACGCAGGCGCTCCGTGGCTACGTCGGCAACGTCCGTTCGGTCAACGAGGAAACTCGCGAGCGCGCCGACCTCGCCCTAGAGACGGCCGAGCAAGCCAGAGCCGAGGCGGCCGACTCCGACTCTGAGACGGCCCACGGGAGCCCCACCAAGCCATCAACAGACCGGTCAACAAACCGGCCGACAGACCAGCCGACAGACCGACAAAAAGAAAAATCGACAGACAACCCGACGACCCGAGCGACAGACCGACAGAGAGGCCGGCCGAACGACCAAAAGTCCTCCAACGACACCGAGTCGGAGCCGACACTCGAACTGACAGCAGACCGGACGGCGACAGACGAGCCACGCCACAGCCAGTCGGGCGACAGGTGTCCGGTATGTGAGGAGACGACCGCCCGGTCACTCCGCGACCGACAGAGCGACGACGGACACTCCGAACCCTCGGACCGTCTCCAGGGACTCACCGACGGCGGCCGCGTGCAGACAGACGAGTCGTCCGCTGACAGTCCAGGACTGCTCGCCGGGATTCGTGCGCTGCTGTAATGCTCCGGACCGTTCTCGCGGTCCTGCTCGCGACGGCGCTGCTCGGTCTTGCGCTTCCAGTCGTCGACGACGCCAGGGTGAGCCACGCGGATTCCCAAGTCCAGTCCCAACTCGACTCTCTCGACACGGCCACGGAGGCACTCTACGCCGAGAGCGACCCCGCACTGCCAGGTGCGCCCGGCGCGCGCATCGAGCGAACGCTCGTCCTCCCGACCGAGTCCTGGGGGACCGCCCGGCTGGAACGACTACGGATACCCGCCCAGACTGACGGGCGCATCCGCTGGCGAGTCTCCGGGGGAACGACTCAGACAGCACACTTGACCCCGCCACTGGTCGCACCGCCGGAGGGGTTGGTCCTTCGCGACGGTGGTCCCCACCGACTCACGCTCTCGCTGGAACGTCGTGGGGGTGACGCGGTCATCGTGGTCACCCGGGCGGACGTTTAAATCCGAAGCCGCAGCCAGCCCGCCCCATGAGTTCACTCCGCCGTGCGGTGACCGAGCGGCTCTTCGAGGGGGTAGAAACCGACGACGACTGCCGGTGTCGGCCGGGTTTCGAAGACGACCGCCTCGTCGTCGACGCGTCCGACTGTCCGGGAGACGGTCGACTCACCACGAGCGAGGGCTGTCGCGCGAAGGTCGTCCGGAAACTCACCCAGCGCGACGCGGAGAGCGTCCACGTCCACCAGTCCGGCGTCGAACGAGTCTACGACGGCGCTGCCGGCGCCTTTCTCGTCGCTGCCGGCCGGTTCTGCGAGCAGGTTCGCGATCGGGACCAGCGCCTGGCCGACCGCGCCGTCCGCGACCCGCTTGCGGCCGGTCGCGAGGCCGTCGGTCGCGCCGACGCCGCCGCCGACGTCGCTGCCGAAACGGGACTCGGTGCGCTCGTCGAGGACGCAGCGTCCTACGAATCGATACTCGCACCGCTCTCCGGGCTTGCCGTCAGCGACTGGCGTGTCGACACTGCCGTCCCGCCCGACGCGACACTGGAGACGCACCGCGACCTCGAAACCGACTCGACTGTCCGTATATACCGTTTCCCGGACCAACGCAACCGGTACGTCCTCTCGCCAGTCGGGCAGTCCCTCGACGCCGCCAGTACGGCCGTCCTCTCGCGTGCCTACGAGCGACTGGCCGACGGAACCATCACTGGCGGCGACCGCGCTGCCGGACGTGCGGTTCGGTCTGTCGTCGAAGCCGACGAGGACATTCCGGTCGAGCGTGTCACACGGGTCCTTCACAAACACACGCGCGGCCACGGTCTGCTCGCGGATCTCTTTGCGGACCCTGCCGTCTCGGACGTGTTCGTGACTGCCCCCGCGCCGGAGAATCCGCTCTCCGTTCGCGTCGGCGACCGCCGACTCCCGACGAACGTCCGGCTCACCGCTCGCGGCGTTCGGGCGCTCGCATCGCGGTACCGACGGGAGAGCGGCCGTGCGTTCTCGCGGGCGGACCCGACTCTCGATGCGACGACCGAGATTCGGGGCCGCCGCGTTCGTGTCGCCGGTGTCACCGATCCTGCGAGCGATGGTGTCGGATTTGCCTTCCGGGCTCACGACCGAGACGTGTGGACGCTTCCGGCGCTGGTCGCGAACGGCACCATGACCGCATCGGCGGCGGCACTGCTCTCGCTGGCAACAGAGCGCGGGCGAGCCATCCTCGTGGCCGGTCCGCGCGGCGCTGGTAAGACGACGCTGCTTGGAGCACTCCTGTGGGAACTCCCGCCGACTGTGCGGACGCTCACCATCGAAGACTCGCCGGAGCTTCCGGTGGCTCGCTTGCAGGACCACGGCCGCGAGGTTCAGCCACTTCGGGCCTCGACTGACGACGACTTCACGCCGGTCGATGCACTCCGGACGGCGCTTCGGTTGGGCGATGGCGCGATTGCCGTCGGCGAGGTCCGAGGCGAGGAGGCGACGGTGCTCTACGAGGCGATGCGAGTCGGGGCCAACGACGCAGCGGTGCTTGGGACAATCCACGGCGACGGTGCTGCCGGCGTTCGCGAACGGGTCGTCGCGGACCTCGGCGTCCCGGCGTCGTCGTTCGGCGTCACCGACCTCGTCGTCTCGCTTGAACAGACGGCCGATGGCACCAGGCGACTGCGAGCAATCGAAGAGGTCACCGGTGGAGACACTGACGACTTCGAGACGCTGTACGCGCGACCCGACGGAAGCCTCGAGGCAACTGGCCACATCGGCCGTGGTAACAGTCACTTCGTCGATGCACTCTGTCGCCCCGACGAATCCTACGCCGAGGTCCGCGCCGCTCTCGACGACCGTGTCGACCAGTTCCGCAGGCTGGCCGACAGCGGTCGAACCAGCCCCGACATAGTCGACGAGCGGACACTGGAGCGAAACCGATGAATGCCCTCGGCACGCTCGCGCGACTCTACCCGTGGCCGGTCGAGCCCAGCGACGAACTCCGACGGGCAGCGCGATATCTCGACCTTTCGGCCGACCCGTCGACCCTGCTCAGTGCAGCCTACGGGGCCGGTGCCGTCGGGACGATGGCGACGGCAGTGGTCGCGCTCCTTGCGCCGTCACGCGTTCGGTTACCGGTGGCGTTCGTGGTTGGAACGCTGACGGTGTTGCTCCTTGTCGGCGCACAGTCGGGTCCGGAACTCCTCGTGACCGCCCAGCGGGTGCGGGCGCTCGGCGACGCTCCCGACCTCGTCGCGCGGGCAGTCCTCCGGATGCGACTCACGCCGTCTCCGGAACGGGCCGCGGCCTTTGCCGCGTCGGCCGGGGACGGTCCGCTCGCGACGAGTCTCGCCCGGCACGTCCGCCAAGCCCGTGCCGGGACAGCGCCCGCGCTCACCTCTTTCGCCGAGGAGTGGAAACCACGATTTCCATCACTTGCACGGTCGCTCGCACTCGTCGTGGCAGCGAGCTCGATGTCGACTGTCGACCGCGAGCGGACGCTCGACCGGGCGCTGACGGTCGTTCTCGACGGGACGCGAGAGCAGATGCAATCTTTTGCGAGCGGCCTTAGCCGTCCGGTGACCGCACTGTATGCCTTCGGCGTCTTGCTGCCGACGGCGCTGGTCGCGCTCTTGCCGGCGGCCCACGCTGTCGGCGTTGGTATCACTACCGCTACCGTGGCGCTGGTGTACAACCTCCTCTTGCCCGCGCTGTTGCTCGCTGTGGCGTGCTGGCTGCTGGCACACCGGCCGGTCGCCTTCCCTCCGCCGAACGTCTCACGCACTCACCCTGATGTCCCCGACAGAGCATTGCCCGCTGTCGGCGTATTCCTGGCTGGTGTGCTCGCTGGCGGCGTTGTCACCTGGCAGTTCTTTCCCTCGTGGGCGATACCGCTCGGCGCGACCGGAATCGGTGTTGGTGGAGGGTTGTTCGCCTATTACCGGCCGGTACTGGACGTCTACGAGCACGTCAGAAACGTCGAAGAAGGATTGACTGATGCACTCTCTATCGTCGGCAGGCGCGTCGCCGGCGGGGAGGCCGTCGAGTCGGCAATCGCGCGGGCCGGCGACGAGGTATCTGGCGAGATGGGTGCAGTGCTCGTGGAGACGGCCCGCAAGCAGCGACAACTTCAGGTGAGCGTCCACGACGCGTTTCTCGGCGAGGGTGGCTCGCTTGCGGACGTACCCAGTCGCCGAGTCAGGGGCGCTGTTGCCTTCCTCGCGCTCGCGGCCGAGGAGGGCAAACCGGCAGGACCGGCGATTCTCTCACTTGCCGACCACATCGACGACCTCCGACGCGTGGAGGCGGAGTCTCGCCATACGCTCCAGTCGGTCTGTGGGACGCTGCAGAGTACGGGGATGGTCTTCGGGCCGCTCGTCGCGGGCTCGACTGTCGCGCTCGCACAGGGGATGGTGGGCCAGAGCGGCGTGGTTTCCGCAGAGGGTGGGTCCTTGCCGTCTCTCGGGCTCTCGATTGGCCTCTACGCACTGGCGCTGGCGACGATTTTGCCAGCACTCTCGACGGCGCTGGTCCGCGGTTTCGACCGTGCACTCGTCGGCGCGCGTGTCGGCAAGTCACTGGTCTCTGCGACCGTCGTCTATCTCGCTGCCTATCACTTCGTCGGCGCGATAGCCTGACGTTTATATTCGAATCCGGGACCAGACCCCCCATGTTCGACCCTCCTGTCGAGGCGTGGTACGTCTGGCTCGGCGTCGGTATCGTGAGCGTGGCCGCCACAGGACTGGCACTATCCTTCCCGACGGCCCCGGCGCCGTCGGCCACGCCCGTCGCTGACGGCATCGACAGCGTTGCGTCCAGTCCGCACGACGCCAGAACGACAGTCAAAGTGCCCGCAGCGAAATTCCGACTCCAGCCCAAGTCGCTCGCACTCCGGTCGGACGGTGGAACAGCGCATGCCCAACTGGCGTTTGGCCCGGTCACACCTGTCGGCGACGGGAAACTCCGCCGCGTTCTCGATGGCGAGCGCCCACGAGACGTATTTTCCAACCAGTCTGCGTTCGAAACCGCGATTGGAACGGCCCAGAACCGGACCGGGAGCTGGCAGGAGGCGCCGGACCGACTCACCGTCGCGCGTGTCTCATGGGGGGATGTCGATGCGACGCTCGTCGGGTAGAGGGCAGGTCGAGCCGCTGGCAGCGCTCGCGGCGGTGCTTGCGGTCTCTGCCGGGTTCGTCGTCTACGCTGACACTTTCGAGGAGACGACACCGGAGGAACCCGACGACCAGACGCCGTCTGCGATTGTCGACGCCGTACAACGGTCCCTCCAGTCGGCGGGCGTCGCCAGCCCTGCTCGTCTCGACGCCGCGACGACTGCCGTACCCAGCGGGTGGGAGGCAAACGTGACGCTCGCTGCCGACGGGACACGCTGGCAGCGTGGCCCTGCGCCACCGGCGTCTGCCGACCGCGTGAGCCGGCGGGTGAGCGTTCGGGTGGCGCCCCGGCGAATCCAGCCAGGGCAGCTCAGGGTGGTGGTCTGGCGATGAGAGCGGTCAGTACGGTCCTTGATGTCGCCGTCTTCCTGTTGCTCGTCTCCGCGGCCGTCGGGATGCTGGTTCTCGCGGAGCCGCCGGAACAGACGGACAGCCGCGCCGACGAGACGGCCGAAACCCTCGCGAGTAGTACGCTTGCTGTCGAATACGACCTGCAGGGAGAGACACGCCGCGCCCACGGGACAGCCGCCGAATTGCTGGCGCGTGCTGCGGTAGCCAACGCGACCATCGAAGGGACACAACTCTCTCCGAAAAGCGGTGACTTCTCGGCGAGGGTCAACGCCGCGACGAGCGCGCGTCTCGTCTCCCCGAACCGGACACAGATAGTGGCACGCTGGGTCCCCTATCGTGGCGGCCCGGTGCAGGGCCAGATTGCTGTCGGTCCGGCGCCGCCCGACGGTCGGGATGTCAACAGCGCAACAGTGGCCGTCACTGTCCCAGTTCGGGACAGCAGAGCGCGTGCAGTAAATCAGTCTGCAGCCGGATACGACAGCGTCGCACACGTCGTGGCAACTGCGGTCGCCGACGGCCTGCTCCCCGACAACGCTGTCGACGCCTCCCTGTTTCGCAACTCACCGACCACGGTCCTGACAACACGGCGCTACGAGACCCTCGCCGAAGAGACGGGGACGACAGTCCGGGGACCACTCGACAGCGGGGCTGTCGGCGTCGCACACGACCGTATCGTCGCCGCCCTTTCACGGACGTTCGCGGCCGATATGCGCGAGCGCTTCGACACGCCGGCAGCGGCAGCCGAGACGGTCCGAACCGGGACCGTACGTCTCACGGTCAGGCGGTGGGAGGCGTGACCGCTCGCGTTCCGTTTGCCCTCGTCGGCGTATTGTTGCTCGTCGGGAGTGCTACCTTCGCCGGGTCTCTCGCCGGGCCGACAGTCAGTGAACCGAGCGTCGACCGCGCGATGGACCGCACAGAAGCGGCGACACAGAGCGCGCTCCGGGAAGCAGTGACGAGCGCCGCGACGGAGGCAGCCAGGAATCCGCTCACTGTCCCGGCTTCGAACCCCTTCGGGGCGGCCGTCAGCAACGACGACACGTTCCGAGACTCGCTTCGGGTCCGCATCTACGTCGCAGTGCGGGACCGACTCGACCGTCTCGACCGCCAGCGGGACGACGTCACGGTCTCTGCGTCCCTGCCCGCGACGCCGACTGGCCGCCCGCTCGCGGCAGCGACTGACCGGGTATCGATTTCGAGAGCGGGACCCCAGGGCACTGACCTCCGAGCCACGGTCCGGAACGTCACGCTGACCGCTCGGCGTGACGGACGTATCGTCGGGGAACGCAGCGTTTCGCCGACGGTCACCGTCCCGGTCCCGACGCTTGCCGTCCACGACCGCGTCTCGTCGTTCGAACGTCGCCTCAACGCCGGTTCCGGCCAACCCGGCCTGGGGAGTCGGCTCACTGCGAAGCTGTACGCACTCACGTGGGCACGGGGGTATGCCCAGTTCGGTGGAGCGCCCATCTCGAACGTCGTCGCCAACCGTCATCTGGCGCTGTTGACAAACGGGGCGGTACTCTCGATGCAACGAGCGCAGTTCGGCCAGAGCGACCCGCGAGGGCGCGCCGTGTTGGGGCGGGCGACCGCACACACTGCTCTCACGGACGTACTGTCTGGCTCGGACAATCGTGCCGCAAGCCTCCTTTCGGATGCCCAGAGTTACGCCGGCCAGAACACGCTTTCTGGAAAAGATCTCTCAGCATCAGTCACGGCGAACCCGTCCGTCATCCCCGAAGATGAGACGAGTATCGGAATCAACCGAACCGCAGACATCGCCTTCGCCGACTTGCTGGGGGACCTCAACGAGACCATCGACGAAACCTACGACGCACGCGTCCAGCTCCGCCAGCGCGTCGTCGACAAAACCAAACACGTTTCGGTCGAGCCACAGGACCCCGAATCGGACTGGGAACTGGTCGGCGTCTCGCGTCAGAAAACCCAGCAGGTCCAGCAACGAGACGCGGCGAAACCGACGCTCGACGGTCCCTGGCACTACTTCGAGTACCATCCGCGGCGTGTCGTGGTCCGGCAAACCGTCGAGCGTCGGTGGAATACCTCGTCGGGGTTCGAGACGACTGTCGAAGTTCGGGAGTGGCGCGGCGCTGTCGATGTCGCGCTGGTCGGGCGCCACGACGGGGGTTCCGCTGCCGACCGGCCGGTCGAGGCGGTCCACGAGCGTGGTGGGCCACTGGACGGCCCGAATCTGAAGCGCATCGAGACTGCCGCTCGGCACCGATTTCTCGGTGGTCGGAGCATCGACACCCTTGCTGTCGAGGGGCTGTTGACCGGCGGGCAGACGTCGACAGCGACGATAGACGGTATCCAACCCGACGGCCTCTACGAGTTCGTGTACCGTGACCTCCGGCGCGTCCGCGAACGGGTTCGTGACCTGTCGATAACAACGACCCGCGGTAAACTGGCGACGTTCCAGGTCAACCCCGGGGCCCGCCTCGCAGACAAACTCGAATCGCGGCGAGGAGAGCTACTCGCGGTGCCAGACAGCTACGGGTCGGTGCCGGACAGGGCGCGGTTCAACGCCAGAGAAGCGTATCTCAGTACCGTCCTGGAGAAACTGCAGGCTCGCGCAGACGCCTACGAGCAAAGCCAGCAGGACATCGACGAGAAACTCGCCGAGCGAGGCTTTTCCGAGACGGGAACAGTCCGCACCGACTACGAGGACCGGAGAACTCGGGAGACGAGTTCGCCACTCGACATTCCGCTGCGCGTCGAAACAGCGCCGTCGTATCTCACGCTCGCGGAACTCGACGGCTCGTCAGTTCCCACTCTCGCCTCCGACACGACGACCACGCCGCTGGTGGCGCGCAACGTGAACTACTTTACCGTCCCGTACGGCGACATCGCGCAGGGAATCGTCGAGCGGATTCTCGGCCCAGAGCGAGTCAGACTGCGGACGGCCGTCCAGACGCTTGAGTCGACACGGAACGCTGACGCGATGACACAGGAAGACAGTTCGGCGGGGACCGAAAAACTTGAATCGGCAGTCTCGAACGCGGTGAGAGCACTCAACGCCCGGGCAGCCGCCGGCGTCTACAGACGGACACCCGCCAAGGTCGATGAGTCGGCCGCCGTCGTCGAGTCTGCGCTCGAACCCTGGGAGACACCCGTCGCACTCGGGGACGCGTGGACCAACGGCTCCGCCGTCGCCGCGATTCACAGAGAAGTGCGGCAGCGATACGACCTCTCTGTTTCCCAAAGTGACCGCCTGAAACTGTCTCTCCGGTTTATAACGGCGAAGACACTCGACTCGAACCGTGCCCAACCACCGGCTCCCGCCGTCAACGAAACGACACGGGAGCTGAAAGCCCGCGCCCAGGAGCGATTGAAATCAAAGCTCAGTGACAAACTCAAAAAGGAGGCGAAGTACCGTCTGGAGAAAGTCACCGGGCGGACGCTCAGCCGACTCCCGGCGGGGCTGCCGCTCGCGCCGCCGATAGCGCCGTGGGTCACGACCGTCAACTACTGGCACGTCGAGGTTCGCGGCGAGTACGACCTCTTTGCCGTCAGCGTGCCACGCGGGACGCCGGACACACCCGAAACGAGACTCAGGTACGTCCGTCACAGCGACACCGTCTCGCTCGACCTCGACGAGGACGGACGCGAGGAGCGCCTTGGGAAGAGTACCCGCATCTCGTTTCGGACACAGACCAGCGTCGCCATCGCGGTGCCACCGGGCCCACGGGGGGTGGGCGACGTCGACGGGACGATGGACGAGCGGTCATCAGGGTGGCCAGAGCCGGGCCGATAGTGGCCAACGCTGTGGAAAGTGACACTGACTTGTACCCCGACACCGTACGAGTGGCCATGATTCGCGGTGCCTTCGAGACGGCTGGCGAACTGGACCCCACAGAACTCCGGGCGGCGTACGACGAGGCGCTGGCCGACGCCATCGAGTCGGTGGGGGTCTCGGCTGCTGCCGAGCAGACAAACCTCGACGAGTCGACACTGCGGGCGGTTGTCGACGGTGAGACGCCGGACCTCTCACTGGACGCGGCGGCGACCATCTTCGCACTGGACGACGACCACCCCGACGCGGACGTCCTCGTCGCCGAGGCCCGCGACATCCTCCTCATGGGGATGTCAGCGGCCGTCCTGGATGTCGAAGCCATCGCTGCCGGCATCGACGACGAACTCGAGCCAAAGGAGATACAGCAGAAAATCGAAGGGCGCTACTCGATGACACTCGACGAGTACGCACTGTTGCACGCCTTTATCGAGAACAGAAAACGGTGAACATGCGCGTCGCGATACTCGGGTGTGGCTACGTCGGCCTCGAACTGGGCCGACAGCTCTCACCGGACCACGACGTAGTTGGTGTCCGTCGGTCAGACGCTGGGATTGCGGCAATCGAGCAGGCCGGCTTCGACGCGGTGCAGGCCGACCTCACGGACCCGAGCGACCTTTCGGCGGTGCCCGACGTCGACGTCGTAGTCTTTGCCGCGAGTTCGGGCGGCCGTGGTGCCGAGGCTGCACGCGAGGTGTACGTGGCCGGCCAACAGGTGGCAATCGACCACTTCGGCAGTCGCGCTGTGGCGCCCGACCGATACGTCTACACCTCCAGTACGGGCGTGTACGGCGACCACGGCGGTGACTGGGTCGACGAGGAGACGCCGCTGGACCCCCAGACCGACAAGACCGCAGTTCTCGCCGAGGCCGAACGCGTCGCGCTCGAGCGGCCAGCCGAGTTCGGATTCGAGGGCACCGTCGCCCGCTATGGAGGACTGTACGGTCCGGAGCGGTACCGACTGGAGCGGTACATCGACGGGCCGGTCACAGACGGATATCTCAACATGGTCCACCGGGATGACGCGGCCGGTGCTGTCGCACACCTGCTGGTCGGTGACCACGCCCGGGGCGAGACGGTACTGGTCGTCGACGACGAACCGGTCTCGAAGTGGGACTTTGCGGACTGGCTGGCCGAGCAGTGTGGCGTCCCCGAACCGCCCAAACAGACGAAAGCGGAGCGACTGGCCGACGAGACACTCTCGGAGACCGCGCGTCGTCGCATTCAGACGAGCAAACGCTGTTCGAACGAGAAACTTCGGGGGCTGGGCTACGAGTTCAGGTATCCGACGTTTCGAGCGGGATACGAAGCCGCTATCGACTCGTACCGGAGCTAAGCCGGGCCACAGCGACGATTTCGTTCGGTCGCCCGGCAATTGTCACAGAGGGGAACGTATTTTTGTCTCCGCGTAGACCAGTACGGCATATGTTGTCTGCCGAGGCCGGCAGCGTCGCCCTCCAGGTCGAGGACGTTTCTGCATTCGTCACCGAGAACCCGTTGCTGGCTGTAGGTGCTCTCGTCGGGGTGGTTTTCCTCGTCGGACTGGTCGCTCTCGCGCTCCGTCGTAAACAGCAGACCGGCGGGACGGGCTTTTCGCGTCTGCTGGCTCGCTACGACGAAGTGTCCGTCCTGATGCATCCAAACCCCGACCCGGACGCTATGTCGGCGGCGCTGGGGGTCCAGACCATCGCCAACAGCGTCGACACCGACACAGAGATACAGTACCCCGGTCAGATTCGCCACCAGGAGAACAGAGCCTTCGAGACGGTGCTCGACCTGGAGTTCGACCACATCGACTCTGACGCCGACCTCGGGGACCGCCCCGTCGTGCTCGTCGACCACAACGAGCCCCGTGGGTTCCCTGGGTCCGAGACGGTCGACCCCGTCGCCGTCATCGACCACCATCCCGGCGGCGGCAAGGGACGGGAGTTTACGGACGTTCGAACAGAAAACGGCGCCTGTGCGACTATCCTGGCAGAGTACTTCGAGGAGATGGGCTGGGAGCCAGCCGACCCCGATGACGACGACAGCGACGAAGAGGAGGCAACGCTTCCGTCGCGCGTGGCGACCGGGTTGATATACGGCATCCAGTCGGACACGAAATCGCTGACGAAAGGCTGTTCCGACGCCGAGTTCGAGGCCGCGGCGTTTCTCTATCCGGGTGTCGACGAGGACAGCCTCGACCGCATCGCCAACCCCGAAGTCGACGCCGAAGTCCTCGACATCAAGGCGACCGCAATCAGGAATCGCGTCATCGAGCAGGCGTTCGCGGTCAGTGACGTCGGGGCAGTCTCGAACGTCGACGCGATTCCGCAGGCAGCGGACGAACTCCTCCGCCTCGAAGGGGTCACCGCGGTCGTCGTTCTCGGCGAAAAGGACGGGACGATTCACCTCTCGGGCCGGTCGCGGGACGACCGCGTCCACATGGGCAAGGCCCTCCGTGCAGTCGTCGAGGACGTCCCGATGGCCGGGGCCGGCGGTCACGCCCGGATGGGTGGTGGGCAACTCTCGCTTGACCACATGGAGGGGCTGGGCCCGAGCAACGGGATGACCCGCGACCAGCTCAAAGACCGGCTGTTTGCGTCGCTGAGCGGCGACCTCTAAACGAAAAGCAGCGCGAGTTCCCCGCCCCACCGTGGGCGGGGGTGAAGCGCGTCATTCCGGCGCGTGTTCCGTCTCTTCGATATACCGTTCAACCACTGCTTCCGACACCGCTCCCGTCGTTCCCATGTAGTACCCAACCTTCCAGAATCCGCCACCCCAGAAATACGACTCTCGAATTCCGGGATGCCGATCCAGCAAGTGCTTACCCGAATACGACTTGAATTGCCGAGCGATGTCCGCCGGACTGTGCTTCGGGTCTGTCTGCACGAACAGGTGTACGTGGTCGTCCGCGATCTCCAACGCTAGAATCTCGTGTCCGAAGTGGTCGGCAGTCTCACCAAACAACTCTCGCACATCGTCCTCCACTACATCCAGAACTGGGTGTCGATACTGAGCGGGATCGGACATCCCGCGAGGTACGCAAAGCCTCGCTTTGCTTGACTTCGGGCACCAGACGAAGTGATACTTGCAGGAACTAACCGAATCTGCATGACTGCGGTACTTCTCTATCCCTAATCCCTGCATTTATGACAGTCTGGAACGATTGTCAACGTATGGGTGAGGGAGCCACGAAGACGATTCAGACGCGCCTTCACATAGCGTCTGGTGACCGGTCGTGGCTTCACGACGCCCGCCTCGCCTCACGCGAGATATTCAACGACACCATCCGCCTCAAACAACGCGGGTACACTCGCACTGAGATACAGAAGGAGGTTGACCGCAACGACTTCTTGCGGAACAACAAGTGCGCGGTCGTCGGCAAGGCCCTCCAAACGTGGGACTCCTACCAATCGCTCAGAGAGTGGTGGGAGAATCAAGACGATCCTGATGGCGGCAAGCCGACGCCGCCGAGTACGGACAAGTCTGGTGCGTATCCGCTCGTGATGGCACATACGGAAGGCTACCGCCTCACCGTGGATGAAGACACGAACCGCGTCCAGTTCCGCATCAGCCCGAAACCCTACAAGAAGGTGAGAGGCCACCTGCGCGGTGAACCGGACGCGATGGACGAACTTCGAGACGCCCTCACGTCGGATGAGGTGGATGTTGGGCAGGCCGAACTCCTCTACCGCGATGGCGTGTACTACCTACACGTCACGGTCACACGTGAGTTCGCCGTACCCGAACCAGACACTGCTGATACTGTGGTCGGCGTAGACATCAACGAGCGCAACGTCGCTCTCACCGCCCTCGACCGTGAGACGATGCGGACGAAGGGTACGCTCGTCCTCGACTACGGGCGAGTAAAGCAGGAACGCCAACGCTACCACACCATCACTACTCGGTGTCAGGAACACGGCAAAACGAGCATCCACCGGAAGCTCGGTGACAAGGAAGAGCGGTTCACCGGGTGGGTGTTGCATCGCCTCTCCCATGCTGTCGTGGAGTTCGCAGAGCAGTTCTCGAATCCGGTTATCGTGTTCGAGGATATGAGCGGTATCCGCGAGGAAATGCAGTACGGGACGTATATGAACCGCCGATTGCACAAACTCCCCTTCCACAAGTTCGAGAAGTTCGTGTCGTACAAGGCGACGTGGCGAGAGATTCCGACAGATACAGTGGATGCCTACTACAACTCGAAGACGTGTTCGTGCTGTGGTGAGCGTGGGTATCGGCAGGGACGGCGGTTCCGCTGTCCGAACGACGAGTGTGACGTGGTGCAAGACCACGCTGACCGCAATGCGTCAGTGAACATCGCGTGGCGTGAGACGGCGAAACTCGACGGTGACACGACGAATTACCGGACTCACAAAACCCAGCCGCAGGTCAGGTTGGTGCGTCTGTCCGGGTCGGGGCGCGTAAGCCGCCCACCCTCATCCCGCTCGCTTGCCGAGCAGGGAGTGCTAGCGCACGGCTGAGGGAACTACAAAAGCCTCGGGCCACCGCGCCCGAGGTTGTTTACGGGCGGGACGACGCCGTTTTTACGTCTCCGTGCCGAACCAGACCCATGGCTACGCGCGAGGCGACCTGGGACTACCGCGACCGGTTTACCGACGACTTCGCCCGGACGTACTTCCGGATGTTCGGCAACTGCGTCGTCTCGAGTGTCGGCGTCGGCACCTATCTCGGCGACACGACCGACGAGGCCGACGACGACTACCACGACGCCGTCGTCGAGGCGCTCGAATCGGGAATCAACGTCGTCGACACGGCCATCAACTACCGGTGTCAGCGCAGCGAACGGGTGGTCGGCGACGCTATCGCCGACGCCGATGTCGACCGCGACACCGTCTTCGTCGCGACCAAGGGTGGCTTTGCGCCCTTCGACGGCAGTCGACCGGCCAACCCAGGACGATACATTCACGAGGAGTACGTCGATTCGGGGCTGGTTGACGCCGAGGACTTCGTCAGCGGCCAGCACTGCATCGAGCCGGCGTTTCTCGACGACCAGCTCGACCGGTCGCTGTCGAATCTCGGCGTGGATACGCTCGACCTCTACTACGTCCACAACCCTGAGACACAGCTCACGACCCACAGCCGAGACGACGTCTACGACAAACTGGAGGCCGCCTTCACCCGACTCGAGGAGCGCGCTGCGGCCGGCGACATCGAACGGTACGGCATCGCGACCTGGGATGCGCTGCGAGTCGCGGCCGAGCACGGCCAGTATCTCTCACTGCCGGAAATCGTCGAGCGAGCGCGGGCTGCCTCCGACAGCGCCGGCACGGCCGGGACGCACTTCCGCGCGATTCAGCTCCCGTTCAACGTCTACATGGCCGACGCCTTCACCGTCCGGTCACACGAGACGCCCGACGGCGAGAAGAGCGCGCTGTGGTTTGCCAACGACGCGGGACTGGCCGTCTTTACGAGCGCGAGTATCATGCAGGGGCGGCTGGCGTCGGAACTGCCCGAAGACGTCGCGGCCAAACTCGACGGCGAGACGGACGCACAGCGGGCCATCAACTTCGCGCGCAGTGGACCCGGTGTCACGACATCGCTCGTCGGGATGGGGTCGCCGGACCACGTCGCGGAAAACGTCGACGCCGGCCGGTACGAACCGCTCGGTGCACAGGCGTTCGACGCCGTCTTCGAGTGACTAGCCGACTTCCGTCCACTCCGAGTCACAGGACGGGCAGACTCTGAGACGCCCGACTTCGTCGGGGTCGTTTCTCGTGTCCAGTACTTCCCCGCAGTTCGTGCAGGTCAATCGCTCGTAGGTGTCCTTCTCGAGGTCACCCGAGCGGAGCCCCTTCCTGACAGATGTCATACCCAACCGTAGGACACCTACCGGCAAAAGCTTCGTGGCGGTCGACCGGGTGGCTTTTTCTCACACAGTCCTAACCTGGCATCGATGGAGTACGTTCAGGAGCGGGTCACGACGCTCCACGATTTCGGTGACGCCACGCCCACCGCACCGACGGGCCGCACGACGGTCGTCGTCCCGATGACCGAGCGCGACCACGCCAGTCTGGCCGCCGAACGCGTGCTCGCGGCCCTCGAACGGGTCGACCCCAAGCGGGTCGTCGTCGCCTTGCGCGCGACGGCGACGGAAGTCGGTGACGTCGTCTCGTGGGTTTCCGAGTTCGACATCGACGCCGAGGTGCTGTGGTGTACCGCCCCTCGCGTCGAGTCCCTGCTCGCCGATGCCGGCCTCGACGGGAACGCGGGTAAGGGCCGTGACGTGTGGCTGGCGCTCGGCGTCGCCGCCGACTCCGAATACGTCGTCGTCCACGACGCCGACGCCAAAACCTACACCGAGGCACACGTCCCGAAACTCCTGTTTCCGCTCGCAAACGGTCACGAGTTTTCGAAGGGGTACTACGCCCGCGTCGAGAACAACCGCCTGTACGGACGGCTGTTCCGGCTGTTTTACGCCCCGCTCGTGCGGGCGCTCGATGCACTGTACGACGATGCCATCGTCGATTACTTCGATGCCTTCCGGTACGGGCTGGCCGGCGAATTTGCCGTCACTGGCGACGTGGCTCGCCAGGTACGCGCCCAGCGAAGTTGGGGGCTGGAAGTGGGGACGCTGGGCGAGGCGTTCCGGCTGGTGGGCTTCGAGCGCTCGGCGCAGGTCGACCTCGGCGTCCACGAACACGACCACCGTTCGGTCGGTGGTCCCCAGGGACTCGGCGACATGTGCCGGGAAGTCGGGAGCGCGCTCTTCCGGGCGCTGGCAGACGCCGGCGTGGACCCGTCGTACGACGACCTCGCTACCGAATACTGCACGCAGGCCGAGCGACTCGTCGACCAGTACGCCGCAGACGCCGGATTCAACGGCCTGACCCACGACCGGGCGGCAGAACGCCAGCAGGTCGATACGTACGTCGAGGCTATCGAGCCGCCGGCCGAGGACTGTCGTCTGCCGGCCTGGGTCGACACGCCACTGTCGCCGGCCGACGTTCTGGACCGCTCGCGGGCCGCCATCGCGGATGCGACGGAATGACAGACCGTTCCGACCACCAACCGTTAAGACCGACCCAGTCGGGGTACCGACATGGACCTGACGGGACACGACGTGGCGGGGGTCGTCGACCTGTTCGGCGCGCTCACCCGGGCGGAACTCGGCGAGGCGCTCGCGGAACTGGCCTTCAAGCGCGGCGAAGACCACGACCCGGATGCCTTCGCGGCGGACATCGACGCGGCCGTCCGGTCGTATCATCTCGTCGCCGTCGAACCGGATGCGACGGACGCGGCCGTCGACGAAACGCTCTACGTCGTCGGTCCGGTGGCCTTTCCCGAGTTACCCGAGGGCGCGACGGACCTGCCCCATATCCTCGATGTCGAATCGCGCAACATCGAGCGAGAGACGGTCGCTCGGGCGGCCGAACGACGATTCAGAGACGACGCGAGTGCGGCCGTCGAGGCTGGTGACACCGAGCGCATCGAGGCGTTGCTCGACGTGAGTTACGAACTGGAGGCGTGGGGCGGCGTCGACCTGGCCCGCTCTCGGGACCGCCTCGACGCGACGTTGCAGTAGGCAGGCGGTTGGTATAAGATTCTCCGGGCCATCGGTTCGAATATGAACCTGGCGGGGGTGCGAGGACACGACGCGGCGGTAGTCTCAGACCAGGAGCGCGAGGCGGCGGTCATCGCGCCCGTGGTCGACGGCGGCCAGGAGCCGTCAATCCTCTTTACGAAACGCGCCGACCACCTCTCGGACCACCCCGGCCAGATGAGCTTTCCCGGCGGCGGCCGCGAACCCGAAGACAGCGACCTCTGGCGGACGGCGCTCCGCGAGGCAAACGAGGAAATCGGCCTCGCCGCCGAGGAAGTCGACCGCGTCGGCCGCCTGGACGATATCCGGACGGTGACCCGGTACTCCGTCCGGCCGTTCGTCGCCCGGATTCCCGACCGGGAGTACGAACCCGGTGACCAGGAGGTCGCAGAAATCGCCGTCCTCCCGCTCTCCGAGATTACGAACCTGGACAACTACGAGAGCGAGCGCCGTGACCACCCCTACTACGGCGAGATACGGCTCCACTTTTTTTACGTTCAGGGTTACACGGTGTGGGGGGCGACCGCCCGGATGCTCGTGCAGTTTCTCGAACTCGCGACCGACTGGGAGATGCCCCCCGAAGTCGACCGCGTGGTCGACCCCGACGCGGAGTTCCCGGTCTGAGCCGGCGCAGCCAGCGTGACTCAGGTCCGGTCCGATTCGAGGTCGAACTCGCTGTCAAGCGGGTCCTGTAGCTCGCCCGTAATCTCCTCGAAGGCGTCTGTCGCAGTGACCAGCCCCACGACATCCCCACCACGGATGACCAGTGCGAGTTCCTGATTTTCGGTCTGGAACTGGTCAATGAGGTCACTCACGACGGTGTCCGGACTCGTCGTCATCGGCGGCTGCGCGAGGGATGCGAGGTCGATTGGCCCGCCGTCGGCGCTCAGCTGCCGGAGCAAGGCCGGGGCGTAGACAATCCCCTCGAAGGATTCGAGACCGTCATCGACCAGCGGAAACCGCGAGTGGGGTGAATTCTGCATCCGTTCGGCGTTCGTCTCCCAGTCGTCGGCCGTCGAGAGGGCCACGATTTCGTCGCGGCCGACCATTATCTCCTTGACGGTCGTGTCGCCGATACTGAGTGCGTTGAGGACCTCTTCGCGTCGCTCGTCGGGGAGGTCACCCTTGTCCAGTGTCTCGCCCATCGCCTGGCGGAGTTCGGCGCGCGATTCGAATGTCTCCACTTCAGTCTCCAGCCACGCACCGGTCATCTCGACGCCAAAGAGTGCGAGCGTTCCCTTGGCGACCTGGTCGCCGATTGTGATAACCGGCGAGATGAGCCAGGCGAACCAGTACAGCGGACTCGCGCCGTACCGGCAGACGAACTTGGCTCGCTCGACGCCCAGATACGTCGGCGTCTGCTCGCCGTGAGTCAGGTGCACGAGGTTGATGATGAGGAACGCGAGAATCCCGCCGGCGCCAACCGAGGCCAGAACGCCGCTCCCGAAGTACGGGTGAAAAAGCGCCGCAAGCGCCGGTTCGGCGACGATACCGACTGCGATACTCGATGCCGTAATCCCGACCTGACAGCTCGTCAGATAGATTTCGAGGTCGTTGGTCATCTCCCACGCCCGGCGCAGGCCCGGTTCGTCGAACTCTGATTCGGGATACTGGCGAGCACGGGTCAGTGCGAACTCGATAGCGACGAAAAAGCCGTTGGTGAGAATCAGTGCGACGCCCGCGACGAGTCGGAGGGTCACTTCACCCGTCGGCATCGCTGTGGCCATACGGCGAGGGTGGCGTATCCGTCTGTAAAAATCCGGTGGAGTCTGCCTGAGACGAACGACAGGACTTTGCTTCGGGCCGACCCACTACGGCCAACATGACTGCACTCTCTGGGCTCTCGCCCGCCAATACTGGTGCCGATGTCGTCGTTGGCTACCCCACTCGCGGACCCGACCGCCTGGTCGATTGAATGGCTCCCGACCCAACGCGTGTGGCCGTCGTCGGTGCGGGGGCGGTCGGCCTCTCCGTCGCGACTGTACTCGCCCGGCGTGGCGTCGAAGTCACACTCTACGACCGGGGCGACCCCGGGAGTGGGTCGACCGGCCGAGCCGCCGGACTCTGTTACGATGCTTACGTCGAACGAACCGATGCGCGACTCGCTGCCCGCTCACTGGAGCGGTTTCGCGAACTGGATGTCCTGACCGAACGACCTTACGTCTGGGTGGCACGCGACGGCGACGACCACGCTGTGGCCGCAATCCGAGAGCACGCCGGTCGGATGGCCGACCGCGGACGGGACGTCTCCATCGTCGACCCGGCGGAACTCGCAGACCGGCTCCCCGCACTGGAGACCGACCATCTCGCAGTCGGGGCAATCGCGGAAAACGCCGGCTACGTCGACACCGACGCGTTCGTGGCGGCGATGGTCGACCGGGCGCGTTCGGCCGGTGTCACTCTCCGCACCGACTGCCTCGTCTCACTACAGGCAGACGGGGAACTCGTCACGCCCGATTGCTCGACCAGCCCAGACAGTATCGTCCTCGCAGCGGGGCCACAAACCCGCACGCTTGCCGCATCGGCCGGCCACTCGCTGGCGCTGGGGACCTACCGGGCACAGGCGCTGGTGACCGAGGGCATCGCGGCCGCCCCGCCGATATTCTACGACGCTTCCGAGCGATTCTACCTCCGGCCTGCCGACGATGGCGTTCTCGTCGGCGACGGCGCACACCCCTACGAGGGTGACCCGGACGAGTACGACCGGACGACGGATTCGACGTTTCTGAGCGATTCCCTGGCGCGCCTCGAACGGACACTCGGTCAGTCCGCCGCCATCTCGCGGTCCTGGGCCGGTCTGTGTACGGCGACGCCGGACCGAGACCCGCTCGTTGGCCGCTGTGGCCCCGGACTGTTCGTGGCGACCGGCTGGCACGGCCACGGCTTCATGCGCGCGCCTGCTGTCGGTGAGCGACTGGCAAAACAGGTTCTCGGGGGCGAGGGAATCACACACTGGGACCCGACCCGGTTCGATGGCGACGAGCCGGTCGACCTACCCGCCGGTATCGTCGATTAATTCTCGTCTGCCGCGTCTGCCGTGTCGTCCCCGGTCGCTTCGGCATCGTCGTCTTCGGCGTCCGTCTGCTCGTTGGCCACGTCGCCGGCCTCGACTTTCGGAATCTCGACCTGGAGCGTGCCGTTCTCCTTCAGTGTCGCCGTCGCGCCGCTGACATCGACTGTGGCATCGTCCGGCAAGTCGACGCGGCCGTCAAGCGAGAGGCCACGGCCGGGGAACCGCATCTCGTAGCCATCGTGGAAGTCCCGGAAGCGGTCGACGCGGACGATGACGGTGCCGTCCTCGAAGCGGACCTGCACGTCGCCGGATTCGACGCCCGGGGCGTCGAAGAGCGCGAGGTATGCGTCGTCGCTCTCAAGCAGGTCAGCGTCCAGCGGCATCTGTTCCTGGGAGCGCGCGACTGCACGCCCGACCGATTCGACCACCGCGTCGCCAATCGTTTCGCCGAGTTCCCGAATCATAGTTCGATAACCTCCAGCGATTCTGTCTCGCCACAGTACGGACAGGTGAAGTCACCGATGCCCACGCTGTCGGGCATGTCGTACGTGTAGTGCATCTCGAACATGTCGAGTTCGCACTCGTCGTCAGTGCAGGTGACTTCCAGCGTGGCTGGCATACCACTATGTACGGGCGCAGACGGTAAGAATGGTCCGCATCCGGCACAGGTCGTTCTCTCCAACTGGGAATCCTGTCAATCTATATGCTATTCGTGTGGTAACAATTCACACATGACCATCGATACACTCACCGAGCGAGGAGTGGAGCCGATGGACGACGAGGAGATAAGCCAGTTTTTGACCAGCCAGGGGTTTGGCGTTCTCGGACTTGATGCCGGAACGGTTCCGTATATCTTGCCGATGTCGTTTGGGTACGATGGTGACGAGCGGTTGTATTTCACATACGTCGTCGACGAGGACAGCCAGAAAGAGCGACTCTCGGCCGAAGTCGACAAAGCGGCCTTTCTGGTCTACGAGGCGACAGCCCCGTTCCAGTGGGAGAGTGTCACACTGACGGGCACAATCGAGTATCTCACGCCTGACCGGTGGGACGAGTTCCAGGCCGTCAAATCCAACACCTGGCGGCCGGAGGCGCTCCAGGAGGCCGAAGCCGACGCCACCGTTCGCGTCTACGAGTATCACATCGAGAGTCGGGAAGGGTACAAACACGCCGGACTCCCCGAGGGGTTCAAAGAGTCTGAGTAACGCAGACGCCTTGTGGGCACCGGTCAGTCACGGTTTTACGCGTCGAGTCGGTAGGGAGTGGTATGACTGACCCGGCGACGCTCTCGGTGACAATCGTGGACGGCTACGTCGACGAGCCGGCCCACTTCGGCGTCCCACCCTACATCTCGACGTACCCGCGGTACGTCGCCGGCGCGCTCGTCGATGCGGGCGTTCCCCGCGAGCAGATTACCTACCACACCATCGACGCGCTCCGCGACGACCGCCAGCGCTGGCAGGACGTCGACGATGCCGACCTGATGGTCTACGTCGGCGGCATGACTGTCCCCGGAAAGTACGTCGGCGGCACGCCAGCAGAACCCGACGAGGTCCGGGAACTCGCATGGACCGCCAACGGCACGACGCTGATGGGTGGCCCGGTCCGCTTTGGCGTCGGCGACGAGAACGCCGGCGCACAGGATATGGAACGGGACGACCTCGACTACGACTTCGTCGCCAAAGGCGACGTGGAGGCGGCCGTCTACGACCTCGTCCACGGCGGGATGGAGGGGTTCGACAACCGGATGCGCGACAACGAGGAGATCTCACGGTGGGCACAGGAGGGCGCATTCGTCATCGAACAGCACCCGAACCACCCCGACTATCTCATCTGCGAGATGGAGACGTCGCGGGGCTGTCCGTACCGCTGTTCGTTCTGTACCGAACCGCTCTACGGCGCCGACCCGAGTTTCCGCGCGCCCGATTCGGTCGTCGGCGAGGTAGACGCCCTGTCGGACCACGGCGCGAAACACTTCCGACTGGGCCGACAGGCAGACATTCTCGCGTACGGCGGTGACGGTGAGGCGCCGAACCCCGACGCCCTGCGAGCGCTGTACCGCGGGATTCGAGAGGTGGCCCCGAACCTGGAGACGCTCCACCTCGACAATATGAACCCTATCACCATCGTCAAGTGGCCCGAGAAATCCCGGGAGGGAATCCGCATCATCGCCGAACACAACACGCCAGGCGACACCGCCGCCTTTGGCTTGGAGTCGGCCGACCCGGTCGTCCAAGAGGAGAACAACCTCAACGTCTCCGCCGAGGAGTGCCTGCGCGCGGTTCGCATCGTCAACGAGGAAGCCGGCTGGCGGCCCGGTGAAGACAAGAATAGTGCGCCACAGTTCGGCGACGGTGCAGCCGACCGCCTCCCGAAACTGCTGCCGGGAATCAATCTCGTCCACGGGCTGAAAGGCGAACGCGCCGAGACGTTTGAGCACAACAGGGAGTTCCTCCAGCGCGTCTACGACGAGGGGCTGATGCTCCGGCGCGTGAACATCCGGCAGGTGATGGCCTTCGATGGGACCGAGATGTCAGAGACGGGTGCCGAAATCGCCCACGACCACAAAAAGCAGTTCAAACAGTACAAGCGCGAGGTTCGCGAGGAAATCGACAATCCGATGCTTCAGCGCCTCTCCCCGGCTGGAACACTCCTGGAGGACGTGCACCTCGAATATCACCAGGACGGCAAGACCTTCGGCCGGCAACTGGGGACGTACCCGCTGCTGGTCGGGATACCGGGCGAGCGCGAACTCGGCCGGACCATCGACGTGGCCGTCACCGACCACGGCTATCGCTCGGTCAGCGGTATCCCTCATCCGCTCGACCTGAATGCGGCGTCGATGGACGAGCTCGCGGCGATTCCGGGACTGGGCCGCCAGCGTGCGGGCAACATCCTCGTCGACAGGCCCTACGACTCTGTCGACAACGTCGAGGGCGTCGACCTCTCGAAGTTCGCGATTGTGAGCACTCCGGAAGGCGCTGACTGACCCTTCTCCGGCAGTCGGCTCCTGGCTGAGCCGGACCCGCTACGATTCGGTGAAGTCCTTGAGGACTTCGAGGTCACGGTCGGTCCGCATGAACTCCGAGGGGTGTCGACTTTCACCACAGTCCGGGCAGGTGAAATCGGTGTCGGGCGCATGGAGGGCCGTCGGTTCGTCTTCCCACTGTTTGTCACAGGCAGGACAGGACAACTGAACGAATGCCTCGTTCATACTCGACAGTCGGCCGGCCATTCCTGATAAGGATTCTGCCGATTTTCGGCGAGGAGAAATCCGCGGTGAACGGGTGACCGTGGCGTCGGCAACCGGCACGCCTTCCGGAACAGAAAGTTCTTGCAGGCCCTCGCGTTACACTCGCCAATGAGTGGTCCCGTCGAGGTGAGTGTCGTGCTCCCCGCGTACAACGAGGAGGCGACGCTCCGCGAGACTGTCACCGTGACGCTGGACCACCTCGCGGCGTTTCTCCCGGCCGACAGCTACGAAGTCATCGTCGCGGAGGACGGCTGCGAGGACCGCACGCCGGAAATCGCCGACGAACTCGCCGCCGAGTTCGACGCCGTCCGTCACATCCACAGCGAAGAGCGGCTTGGCCGGGGCGGGGCGCTCGAATACGCCTTCCGCGAGGCCGACGGCGAGACGCTCGTCTACTTCGATACGGACCTCGCGACGGACATGCGACACCTCGAGGAACTCGTCGAGAGTATCCGCACGGAAGGATACGACGTGGCGACCGGGTCGCGCTGGCTCCCCGAAAGCGCCGCCGACCGGCCGGCAAAGCGTGGCGTTCCGAGTCTGGCGTACAACGGCTTCGTGCGACTGTTCTTGCGGTCTGGAGTCCGCGACCACCAGTGTGGCTTCAAAGCGTTCGACCGCGAGGCACAGCTCGCTCTGGCCGACGACGTCGAGGACGACCACTGGTTCTGGGACACGGAAATCCTCGTCAAGGCACAGCGAGAGGGGTACCGCGTCAAGGAGTTCCCGGTCGACTGGACGCCGAAGGGTGACTCGAAAGTCGACATTATCAGGGACGTCTTCGGCATGGGGAGCCAGATACTGCGGACGTGGTGGGAACTATCGGTCAGTCCGCGCATCACGCGCACGACGAGTCTCGCCGCGGGGACACTGCTGGTCGTCGTTGCGCTGGCGCTCATGACGGTGTATCTCGACCCGCAGTCGGTTCTCGACGCGATTACGGGTGCAGACCCCGTCATCGTCGGCGTCTCGGCGCTGGTCTATCTCTTCTCGTGGCCGCTCCGCGGGAGCCGCTACCAGCACATCCTCGAGCGACTCGGCCACCCGAGCGACCGCTGGTTCATGACCGGCGCGGTATTTATCAGCCAGACCGGGAACCTCGTCTTCCCCGCCCGACTGGGCGATGGCGTCCGGGCGTACGTCGTCAAGGCACGCCGCGGTGTCCCGTACCCGACGGGGTTTGCCTCGCTTGCGGTCGAACGAGTCTTCGACTTGCTTGCCATCACCATCCTCGCGAGCACCGTGCTCGTCGGACTCGTTCTCACTGACGGGACGGCGGGTATCGCTGCCGCCATCGCCGCCGACATCGGAACAGTCTCAATCGGCGGCGAGACGGTCGACCCCGCCGCGGCCGCACAGACTGCACTCCGCGTCGCAGCGGCCGTCGGTGCGGCGGCAGTCGTCGCCGTGGCTGTTATCGTCCTCAACGCCCGCCGGGAGACCGACCTCATCCGGCCGGCCATCGCGACACTGAGTTCCGACGCCTACGCCGACGTCGTCGCGGGCGTGCTCGAACAGTTCGTCGGCGACATCCAGACCATCGTCAGCGAACGGGGTGCTTTCCTGCGCGTCGGCGGCGGGAGTCTCGTCATCTGGACGCTCGACGTTGTGACAGCGCTCGTCGTCTTCGTTGCCTTCGGTATCGACGTGACGCTTCTGCTGGTCGCCGTCGCCTTCTTCGCGGTCAGCGTGGGGAACCTGGCGAAAGTGCTGCCGCTCTCGCCGGGCGGCATCGGCCTCTACGAGGGCGCGTTCACGCTCATCGTCGTCGGGCTGACGACCTCGCCGGCGCTGACAGCGACGACGGCCCTTGCCATCTCGGTGGTCGACCACGCGGTGAAAAACGTCGTCACTATCGTCGGCGGCATCGTGTCGATGGCGTGGCTGAACGTCTCGCTGACGACGGCGGTCGAACAGAGCCGGGACATCGAAGCCGAGACCGTCGAGTAGTCGTACTCCGCGTCAACCGACCCCATATTTGAACTGTTCGAAATAATCGCCCAGAATAGGCATTTCGCGGCGTCTGACACGCATCGTGAGTGCCATAGCAAAGATTTTAAGTATTGTTCGAGCGAACATCGGTATCATCAACTGAGCCCGGGAATTTTCAGGATTGGCCTGCCCGCGGCTGGCATCTGCCTTCACAATGAGCGACTCACAAACCCGAACACGCAGTCGAGAGCAAGAAGAGACAGAAGAACAAAGCGCCGGCCTCGAATGCCCAGAATGTGGTGGGAGCGTCATCGCCGACGACGAGCACGGCGAGACGGTCTGCCAGGACTGTGGGCTGGTCGTCGAAGAGGACTCCGTCGACCGCGGTCCCGAGTGGCGCGCCTTCGACTCCAAGGAGAAAGACGAGAAGAGCCGTGTCGGTGCACCGACGACGAACATGATGCACGACAAGGGCCTCTCGACGAACATCGACTGGCGCGACAAGGACGCCTACGGTAACTCCCTGTCCTCGACCCAGCGCAAGAAGATGCAGCGCCTGCGCAAATGGAACGAGCGGTTCCGGACCCGCGACTCCAAAGAGCGCAACCTCAAGCAGGCGCTGGGCGAAATCGACCGGATGGCGTCGGCACTCGGTCTCCCCGAGAACGTACGCGAGACGGCAAGCGTCATCTACCGCCGTGCGCTCGACGAGGACCTGCTGCCCGGCCGCTCTATCGAAGGCGTCTCGACGGCGTCGGTGTACGCCGCTGCCCGACAGGCCGGTGTCCCCCGCTCGCTCGACGAGATTACCGACGTCTCCCGTGTCGAGAAAAGCGAGATTGCTCGAACCTACCGGTACGTCGTCCGGGAACTCGGCCTGGAAGTCCAGCCGGCAGACCCAGAGAGCTACGTCCCACGCTTCGCGTCGTCGCTCGACCTCTCCGAGGAGTCCGAGCGTCGCGCCCGCCAACTCCTCCAGAACGCAAAGGAGAAAGGCGTCCACTCCGGCAAGTCCCCGGTCGGACTGGCCGCCGCGGCCGTCTACGCCGCCGCACTGCTGACCAACGAGAAGACAACCCAGGCCGCGGTCAGCGAGGTCGCCGACATCTCGGAAGTGACCATCCGGAACCGCTACCACGAACTGCTCGAAGCCGAGCAGGACCTGCCCGTCGCCTGACCAAGCATCCGCACGACTCTCGGTTTGGGCACACTTTTCTGGCGGTGGCAGGTAGTGAGCGTATGCACTTCGAGGAGTTTCGCCTCGCCGCGTCGACTGCCGACCTCGCCGACGAGCCAGCGGCCCGCGACCACGCCGACCTCGTCGAGTTCCGCATGGACCTCGCCGCCGACCCGCTAGATGCACTGGCCGCCTACGACGGGCGGCTCCCTCTGCTCGTGACAAATCGCGTGGCCTGGGAAGGCGGCGAGACGCCGGACACGCCGGACCGACTCGATGCGCTGGAAACGGCCGTCGAGAACCCGTCTGTCGCGGCAGTCGACCTCGAACTCGCCGCACTCGAGGCCGGGGACGCACAGCGGGTCCGCGACCACGCCGAGGACCACGACGTCCGCGTCGTCGTCTCGACACACGACTTCGAGGCGACGCCGGCCCCCGACGAACTGCGCGAGTCGCTCCGCGCCGCCTGTGACTACGGCGACGTGGGGAAACTGGCAGTCACCGCGGCCACACGCGGGGACGTCCTCGACCTGCTGGACGCGACCTGGGACCTGACCGAGGCGGGTGAGACGGTAGCGACGATGGCGATGGGTGAGGCTGGACGGCACTCACGAGCGGTCGCACCGCTGTACGGGTCACGTATCGGCTACGCGCCGGTCGACCCCGCAGACGCGACCGCACCGGGACAGTACGACCTCGCCACGCTGGCGGGTCTTGTCGACCAGTTGGCGGGTGACTCCGCCAGTGCGGAAGTTTAAACACACATAGCCGACCGAACGTAGAATGTGAGCAGTGCCAGTTCGTCCGGCAGGTCGAAAAAGAAGAGCCCGCTGGTAGCGGTCGTGCTGGCGGTACTGTACCCCGGACTCGGGCACGTCTACCTCAGACGGTGGGGGCGTGCCCTGCTCTGGTTCGTCGCTATCATCGCGAGTGTCGTCTGGCTTGTCCCGCCCGAGGCGGTGCCGACGACCTTCTCGATAGACGCCATTCTCGAGGCCCGCGCTGCCGTCCCCGAACGCGTCGCGCTCGTCGCGCTCGTGCTCTCGGCGCTGAGTGTCCTCGATGCATACTGGATTGCGGCAAACTCCGGGACTGCACAGGCAGACACAACCAGTCCCGTCGGCGAGGACGGCACGCAGACCTGCCCGAACTGCGGGAAGGAAATCGACGAAAATCTCGACTTCTGTCACTGGTGTACGACGGAGTTCGAGACCAGCGACGGCGGGTAAGAACGGTCGACTGCCTTATTTTTCGATGATGCTTTCTTCGACGGCCTCGCCGAAGTGGCGAGCGGTGTCCTCGTAGTAGACCAGAATGTCGTCGCCGGCTTCGAGATCCGTCACTGCCTTGCGCCCGTCGGGGGTGTTGACCTTGATGGTCTCTGCGTTCTGGAGCAACGTCTCGATGCGGTCTGTCCCCTCGTCTGTCTCGACTTCGGCTTCGACGCGGAACATCGGACGTTTCTCGATTTTCGCGCGACCGACGATGCTCTCGCGTGTGTTTCCGTCGGTGTCGACGACCTGGAGTTCGGTGCCGCTCCCGACTTCGGCGAGGTACTTCGTCTCGCCGCCGGGTGTGCGGACGTAGGCGTGGACCGCACCGGCGTTGACGCGGAACGGTCGGGAGGCGACGTAGGGTGACTCGGCGGTTTCGGCGTGGACGAAAAAGAGCCCGCGGGACATCGAGCCGACGAGCATCCCCTCGTCGTGGTCCATCATGTTGCCCGTATCGATGCAGACGCGGTCAGCGGAGCCGGTCCGTTCGACGGTGGTGACCTCGGCGTACTGCAAGTCGAGTGTCTCCCGGTCGGCAGCATCGCGGACTTCGACGGTGTCGCGAATCTCGTCGGGGCTGTCGGTATCCAGCAACACGGCGTCGGCACCGATTTCGAGCGTTTCGTAGGCCGTCTGTGCCTCTTCGGCGGTCTGGACTCCAGCGACGAGTGTGGTCTCTCCGCCGATGCGAGCGATGAGATTCTCCAGGGGAATGATTTGCCAGTTCTCACCGATGACGATAGTGTAGTCGGCTTCCTCGGCGACAGCGCCGGCGAACTCCTCGTAGTCCTCGTCGTGGATGCGGACGTAGCCGCCTTTCGGGAGCGAGCTGTCCTGCCGGAGCGCAGAGAGGTCCGCAGACCCGGAGAAGTCGGTCGGGAGCGAGACAGTGCCGTCACCCTCGCCGTGCTTGCCGACGATGGTGGCGTCGGCGTCGTTCTCGCGGTCCTCGGCCTCCAGTACGTGGACGTCGTCACCGGCGAAGGCGGCGATGTTGACGTCTCCGAGTTCGCGAACCCGGTCGACGTCCGATTCGTCGACGAGCACCCAGTCGACGCCAGCCTCCAGCCCGGCGGTGATGCGACGCTTGCGGGCTTTCCAGTCGCCAACCTCGTCGTCGGCTTTCAGCCAGACAGAGCGTGTCATGTGGGTACGCTGGCGTGCGGGTGGCTTGAGTGTGGCGGATGCCACTGACTGGTCAGGTAAGACCGCTGCCGCATCTCCAGGCGGACCCCTCGTGGCGGTGGGCTACCAGACCGGGTGGGAACAGCGGCTTGCGTCTCCAATCGAGTCACAATCAAGACTAAAACGGCTCTTTGCGCTTCGAATACAGTCATTATAGTCACGGCTGTATCCCGACGTAGACGGATGAGTTCGATATTCCCGCTCCGGGAGAAGGTAAGCCTCGACGACGGCCGCAAACCCCGGCTGGTCGATCTCGACGACGACATCGCCGACGACGTCTTTCAGGCCCTCTCTTCGGGGACGACGCGCCGAATCTTCTCAGAGTTACACGAGACACCACAGACGGCCTCTGACCTCGCGGACGTGACCGAGACGTCCGTCCAGAACGCGCAGTACCACCTCGAGAAACTCGTCGACGCCGACCTCATCGAAGTCGTCGATACCTGGTACTCCGAGCGAGGGACCGAGATGAAGGTGTATGCGCCGACCGACGAGGCGCTGGTGTTGTTTGCCGGGCGGGACAAACAGTCGTCGCTGCGGTCGGTACTCGAACGCATCGTCGGCGCACTCGCCGTGTTGCTGCCGATGAGCGCCGGCGTGGCGTGGCTGGCACGCCAGATCGAACCTGGGCCGTCCCCGGAGTCAGCAGGTGGTGAGGCCCCCGTCGACGCCGGTAGTACGCCGCAGGGGACACCGACGCCCGACGGCGGCGTCTCGATTATGAAGGCAAACGAGACGACGCCCACGCCGACACCCGAGAACCTGAGTACGGTCACAGACCCGGCAACATCGGGACTCGACCCCGCACTCGTTGCCGGTCTTGCGTTCTTCCTCGGTGGCGCGTTCGTCCTCGTCTGGCTCTGGGCGTGGCGGCGTCGTCAGTAGGCCGACGATTGGGGCCAGTACTTGCGAGCGCGGGGCCTCTAATGCTATTTTGCGTAACCTCGATTGTGTTTCCATTGCACACTATTAAATAACTGAATGACATGACAATGAGTATGGACGGCACTATCGTCACCATCGCCGGTGCCAAGGGAGGTGTGGGTAAGACGACGACCAGCATCAACCTCGGTGCGGCCGTGGCCGCGATGGGGCATCGGGTGGTCGTCGTCGAACTCGACCTGGCGATGGCGAACATCGTCGACTTCCTGTCGGTGCCGCGTGGGGACGACGACCCGACGCTGCACGACGTTCTCGGTGGTGATACCGACGTTTCGGATGCCGTGTACAGCGTGGATGAACACCTCGCCGTTGCTCCAAGCGGGACGGATCTTGAGGGATACATCTCGGTTAATTTCGACCGCTTTGGGGGAGTGCTCGACAAACTCCGTGAGGCCTTCGACCTCGTCATCGTCGACACCGGCGCCGGACTCAGTCGCGCGGTCGTCGAACCGATTCGCCAGGCGGATGCGACGTTGCTCGTCTCGACGCCTCGAGTCGCGGCGATTCGAGACGTCGAGAAGACAAAGACGCTTTCGGAGCGTGTCGGGACGCCGACCTGTGGATTCCTGTTGACGAAGTCGGGAACCGGTGCCTCGCCCGGGCCAGAACGGATTGCCGAGTTTCTCGACGTTCCGCTGCTGGGTCACATCCCGGAGGATGAAGCCGTCCCCGCTTCGCAGGACAACGGTGTCCCAGTCGTCGAGTCAGCACCCGGCAGTGACGCCGCGGCTCAGTACCGCCGCGTCGCCAACAGCCTACCGGAGAGACTCGAGACGGCACAATCTGGGACCAACGACCAATCTGAGGACTCGGAAGAGAGCGCTGACTCCGAAGAGAGTGCTGACTCCGACGAGAGCAGTGACTCTGAAGATACGCAGACATCGGCCGAAACGTCAGTTCCCGATTGGATAGACGACCCTCAGGAGCAGACTACTGAACCGGATACCCGACAAGACCCACAGGGAAAGGCGATGTCTGACGGGCAGGGTGCAACCAGACACGGACCGGCTCCGGAGAGTGAGACCGCGCCGGAGTCTGAGGACCGGTCCTCGACCACGGCTGAAACGACAGAGCCGACTGAAACGACAGAGCCGACTGAAACGACAGAGCCGACTGAAACGACAGAGCCGACTGAAACGACAGAGCCGACTGAGGCGACAGAGCCGACTGAGGCGACCACTGGAGCTGGCTCCGACACTGACGAGACTGCTGAAACCCGCGATGGAGAATCGGAATCGGCCAGTAACACAGCAGACACTACCGAAGATGAGACAGCGTCGGCGTCGGAAGAAGAATCTGACTCAGAAGACGATGCTGCCAGTCACTCCCTGACCGGCCGGATTCGGTCGTTCGTCGGTCGACTCGGGCCCGGAACGTAACGACCGGTCGGAGACGCTATGCTTCCGTTTTCAGTCCCGCCCGTTCGAGTGCGACACTCGCCGTCGCATCGTCGTGGACGACGGCGGCGACGGCGCTGGTAATCGCTTCGGGGTCGTCGTGCTGGAAGATAGACCGTCCCATCGAGACGCCGGCCGCACCGGCGTCCATCGCACCGCGGACCATATCCAGCGTCTCCGCGTCGGTCCCCCGCGACCCGCCGGCGATGACGACCGGCAGCCGCGTTGACTCGACGACGTGTTCGAACGTCTCGGGGGTCCCGGAGTAGGCCGTCTTGATGACGTCTGCGCCGAGTTCTTCACCGAGGCGGACGGCGTGACCCAGGTCCTCGGAGAAGGCTTCCGGGTCGTCGTCGCGGATGTCGTGGCCGCGGGCGTACGTCATCGCCAGGACGGGGATACCATACTCTGCGGCCTCGCTGGTCATCTCCGAGAGCTGGGTGATCTGGCCAGGTTCGTATTCGCTGCCGACGTTGAGGTGAAGGGAGACGGCGTCGGCCCCGGCACGAATGGCGTCCTCGACGGTTCCCGTCAGTCGTTTGTCGTTCTCGTCCGGTCCGATAGTCGTCGACCCGTTGAGGTGAACGATGTAGCCAGCGTCGTTTTTGTTCTCGTGGACGCGTGGCGCGATGCCGCGCTGAGTGAGAACTGAGTCCGCGCCGCCCCGCGTCACCGCGTCGATAGTCGATTCGATGTCTTTCAGGCCCTTTACAGCGCCCATTGTGATGCCGTGGTCCATCGGGACGACGAGGTAGCGTCCGTCTGTCCCGATGCGTGTCAGTCGTGCCGACTTCCCTGCTGTCATTGTGCGACACTGTGGCAAGTACGATTATGTGCGTTCCGGTTGCGGCCGGTCTTGGGGGTCACTCGACTGCCCGGCGAGCGCACCCTCTTTTAATTCACGGGCCTTTTCTTCCAGTCTCGTTGCCACCTCGGCGGTCGGGTCGCCGTTTTCGGCTCCCTCGGCGACAATGTCGACCAGCGCAGAGCCCACGATGATGCCGTCCGCGCCCGCCGAGACGATACGCTGGGCGTGCTCGCCTGTCTTGATGCCGAATCCGACGGCCTTGGGCACGTCCCAGTCGGCGATGCGGGCCAGCGACTCCTCGGTGTGGTCGCTCACGTCGTCGCGCGCACCCGTGGTGCCGAGACGCGCCTGCACGTAGACATAGCCCGAGACCTGCTCGCGCATCCGGTCGAGCCGCTCGCCTTTCGTCGTCGGCGCGACGATGAATATCAGGTCGAGGCCAAACTCGTCGCAAGCTTCCCGGAGCGGTCCAGCCTCCTCTGCGGGCAGGTCTGGAATGACGAGCCCTTCGATGCCGACTTCGGCAGCCTTCTCGACGAAGGGGCGAGGGCCTGGCTCGGAGCCGTACTGGTAGACGAGGTTGTAGTAGGTCATACAGACCAGCGGCACGTCGACGTCCAGGTCCTCGACGAACTCGAAAAAGCGGTCGGGCGTCATCCCGGCTTCGAGCGACCGGACGATTGCCTCCTGAATCGTCGAGCCCTCTGCAATCGGTTCGGAGAAGGGCAAGCCGAGTTCGATGACGTCTGCGCCACCGCGGGCCAGCGCCTCGACGTACGCGAGAGAGGACTCGTAGTCGGGGTCACCCGCTGCGAGGTAGGGGACGAAGGCGGGTTCGTCGGCGAAAGCATCGGCGAGACTCACAGCGACCCACCTCCGATTTCGCGGAAGATGCTCATGTCGGGCGCGATGTCGAGGTCCCGGTCCATCGTCTCCTCGATGACCGTTTCGAGGTCTTTGTCCCCGCGACCGGAGACGTTGACGACCACGAGGTCACCGAGGGCGTCGTGGTGTTTTTCAAGGTAGCCAAAGGCGTGTGCGGTCTCCAGTGCCGGAATGACGCCCTCGTCTTGCGAGAGGCGGTGGAACGCCTCCAACGCGATGTCGTCGTCGACGTTGACCGCATCGACCCGACCGCTGTCGACGAGGTGTGCCAGCTCCGGCCCGACGCCGGCGTAGTCGAGTCCGGCGGAGACGCTGTGTGACTCCATAATCTGGCCGTCGGTGTCCTGCAGGACCTTCGTTCGCGCACCGTGGAGGACGCCCTCCTCGCCGGTCGACAGTGACGCCGAGTTCGGCGCGACGCCCGCTTCCTCGTCGACAGACAGCGAGGACCCACCGGCCTCGACGGCGTAGAGGGAGACGTCGTTGTCATCGATGAAGTGGTCGAAGGTTCCCATCGTGTTCGACCCGCCACCGGCACAGGCAAGCACCGAGTCGGGGAGGCGGCCAGCCTGCTCTCGAATCTGTTCGCGGGCTTCCTCGGAGATAAGCGCCTGAAAGTCCCGGACCATCGCCGGGAACGGGGCGGGCCCGACGACGCTTCCGATGACGTAGTGGGTGTTCTCGACGGTGGTCGCCCAGTCGCGCATCGTCTCGCTGATGGCCTCTTTCAGGGTTCCCCGGCCGGCCGTGACGGGGTTGACCTCTGCACCGTTGATGCGCATCCGGAAGACGTTGGGCCGCTGTCGTGCGATGTCGGTCTTGCCCATGTATATCTCGCAGGGCATATCGAGGTGGGCCGCGGCCATCGCCGTCGCGGTGCCGTGCTGGCCGGCCCCCGTCTCGGCGACGATGCGTTCTTTGCCCATGTACTTCGCCAGCAGCACCTGCCCGAGTGCGTTGTTGAGCTTGTGTGCGCCGCCGTGGAGCAGGTCTTCGCGCTTGAGATACACCTCGGTGTCGTAGCGCTCGGAGAGTTGGTCGGCGCGCTGGAGCGGCGTCGGGCGGCCGCCGAAGTCTTTCATCCGGCGGCGGAACTCGTCGACGAAGCCGTCCTCGTTGTTGAGGACGTACCGCTCGTATGCGTCTGTCAGCTCTTCGATTGCCGGCATCAACGCCTCCGGCACGTACTGTCCGCCATACTCTCCGAATTTGCTATCCGTACTCATGCTTGTGTGAATCGTCGTGTGTTCGTCTCGACGTCGCCTCCCGAACCGCCCGCATCGTCGTGGGCCATAATCGCCGACCCGATGAGCAGGGCGTCGGCCCCGGCCTCGCGCATCCGTGCCACGTCGTCGGTGGTCCCTATGCCGCTTTCGGCTATCAACGTGGCGCTCTCGGGGACACTCTCGCTGACTCGCTCGAAGGTCGCCAGGTCCACTTCCAGTTTCGCCAGGTCCCGGTTGTTGACGCCGATGATGTCAGCGCCCGCAGCGAGTGCCTGCTCGACCTCAGATTCGGTGTGGGTCTCGACGAGTACCTGAAAGCCACGCTCTCGGGCGGCCGTCAGCAACGAATCCAGGTCGTCGACGAAGCGAGCGATGAGCAGGATAATATCGGCCTCGACGGTGTCCAGTTGCTCCTCGCGGAGGATGAAGTCCTTCCGGAGCACTGGCACGTCGACTGCCTCTCGCACTGCCTGTAGGTCCTCGGGAGTCCCACCGAAGTGTTCGGGTTCGGTCAGTACCGACAGCGCCGTCGCGCCGCCAGCGACCATCTGCTCGGCGAGTTCGACGGGGTCTGCCCGTTGCTCGCCGTCTGTCGTCGGACTCGTCGGTTTCACCTCCGCGATGACCGGCACGCGCCCCTCTGTCTCCGTTTGCTCGATTGCGTCCAGGAGCGACCGTGCCTCGACGTCGACTCGCTCGTCACCGCCGCCGCGCTCGCGTGCAGTCTCCAGTATCGACCGTATCGCTGGCGCGAACTCTTCATTGGCGTCCATTAGTGGACACTAATGAACAGAGATGTACAAAAGGCTTGCGACACTGCTCCCAACTCGCGACACCTGGGCTGTGGCGCCTGCTGGGGCACGGTTGCGGTCCGACACAAATTTTCAAGGGTCCGAGGCCCGACTGCGTGGTATGGACGAGACTGCCGGTATCTACGCCCGCGAGTCGACGTATCTCGACCGCTACGTGCAACTCGGTCTCGCACAGCAGCGGGTCATCTCCGTGTCGTTCCCGACGACAATCGGGGAGGATGCGTCGGAGGACCACGACCTGCTCGACCGCATCGCATCGTATCTGGAGGGAACAACCGACGGGTTCGACGACGTTGACATCGCAATGACAGTGCCCACCGACCAGCGCGGCGTTCTCGAACGACTCCGCGAGGTTCCGTACGGGGACCAGATAACTGTCGAGCAACTCGTCCGTATGACGCCCGACCTGGACGTCGACGAGGACAGCGACCACACGCTCGCTCGCGAAGCGCTCGCGGGGAATCCGGCGCCGCTTTTGATTCCCGACCACCGCGTTCGCGACGGCCCCAGCGCCGCACCGGCGCCGGTCGAGCAGAAACTCCGCGCGGTCGAAGGCCTCTAGAACCGGTCTGCGCCGAGTCCTTCGTGGACGAGAAATTCCAGTGCGTTCACGAGATAGTGGGCGACGACGACCACCAGCAGGCTACCCGAGAGGATGTACCCGCCTGCGAGGACGAGTCCGAGTCCACCGGTGACCGCGATGCCGACCTTCCCCTGAGCGCCGTGGCCCAGCGCGAACAGTGCCGACGAGAAGATGGCCAACGCCAGCGGGGAGATGCCAAAGCCTGCTGCCGGGACGCCGATAAGCGCCGCCCGGAAGAGCAACTCCTCGACGAGGGCGATGGTCGGCAAGATAATACCCAACAGAAGCACCCAGCCGGGAATCGTCTCAGGGGCGAGCATCCCCCGAAGCGACTCGTCGTAGGTCGCACCCACCGCGTCGGCGACGCTCGCGCTCGTCTCGTTTGCCACCCAGAGGACGACGCCGAAGACGATGCCGACGCCGATGGCGAGGGCCCCTGTCCCGACCGCTGTCTCAGTCAGTCCCAGCGCCGACAGCGGTATCTCGTAGTACCACGCGCCGACCGCGAGTGCCACACCGAACAATCCCTGGGTGAGCGCGACGTTTGCCAGCAGCGCGCCCGTCGAAAACTCCGGGCCTGCACCTGGGGTGTCGTCGGCTGACCGGGACGACTCCAGTTCCCCGTCCCCCCGGTCGCTTTTCGTCGTCGGCCCTGCGTCTACCTGGTCTGACTCGACTGTCACCGACGACGATGTCGTCTCAGTCGGCGTCGATTCGTCTCCCACCGCGACGCCAGCACGCTCCCCATCACCGTCTCCCGGGGTGTCTGGCGTGGCCGTCGATTCGCGGGCGTCGGGAAGCGCAGGCTGGTCGTCGACGGCACGCTGTGAGAGTCGTGCGAGACCGAGTAAAAGCAGTACGACGACGGCGGTGAGCCCGGTGAACGGAACCCACCCGGGCACGCGTTACTGTGGGTTGGGGCTGCCCGAGCCACGGCCCACGTCGTGTTCGAGTGCCGAGCCGGTGATGGACTTGAGCCGGGAGACCAGCGAGTCCTTGTCCGTCTCGCCGGCCAGCGCGACTTCCAGCACTTCGCTGATGTGGCTGACCGGGATGATTTCGATCATCTCCTCGTACTCGTCTTCGATCATCACGTCCTGCTCGTTTGCGGCAGGGATGATGACCTTGTCGAGGCCGGACTTTGCGGCGGCCTCGATTTTGTGCGTGACGCCGCCGACGGGCAAGACGTCACCACGGACCGACAGCGAGCCGGTCATGGCGATGTTTTGCTCGACGGGCATGTCCTCCAGCGCGGAGATGACTGCCGTGGCAACGGTGATGGAGGCGGAGTCGCCGTCGACGCCGCCCTCCCCGACCTGGACGAACTGGATGTGAACGTCCTTCTCGGAGATGTCCTCGTCGGAGAACTTCTTGATGATAGCCGAGACGTTCAGGACAGCCTCCTCGGCCATCTCCTTGAGCTGACCCGTGGCGATGACTTCGCCGGGGCCCTGGCTCGGGGTCACTTCGGCCATCACGGGGAGGACGATACCGCTGTCCTCGCCCATGACTGCCAGGCCGTTGACGCGGCCGACCACGTCACCGTCGGAGACGGTGAGTTCGTAGTCCTTGCGCCGTTCGATGTAGTTGTCCGCGAGCTGTTGCTCGATAGACCGGGAGCGCTTCTTTGCCTGCAACACGTCGTCGCGTTCGGTGTAGTCTTTGTCCTCGGCGCGGGCGATGTCGCCAGCGACGCGGACCAGCCCACCGAGGTCACGAAGCTTCAGCGAGAGGTGCTCTTTGCGCCCCGAGCGGCGCTGTGATTCGAGGATGACCTCCTCGATTGCCTCGGGCGTGAAGTGGGGTAGACGGCCGTCTTTCTCGACTTCCTGGGCCACGAAGCGGGCGTACTTCCGGCGCATCTCCGGCGTGTCGTCGATGGTGTCGTCCATGTACACCTCGTAGCCGTACCCTTTGATACGCGAGCGCAGCGCCGGGTGCATGTTCTCCATGGCGTCTAAGTTCCCGGCCGCGACCATCACGAAGTCACAGGGGACGGGCTCGGTCTGGACCATCGCACCCGAGGAGCGCTCGGACTGGCCCGTAATCGAGAACTCGCCTTCCTGGATGGCGGTCATCAACTTCTGCTGGCTCCGGATGTCCAGCGTGTTGATTTCGTCGATGAACAGCACGCCCTTGTTGGCCTTGTGGATGGCGCCGGCCTCGACGCGGTCGTGGCTCGGCGTCTCCATCCCACCGGACTGGAACGGGTCGTGGCGGACGTCGCCCAGGAGCGCCCCGGCGTGTGCGCCGGTCGCCTCCTCGAAGGGCGCGGTCTGCTGGTCGCCGCGGCTGACCAGCAGGTTCGGAATCATCGCGTCGCTGCCACGCGAGCCATAGCGGAAAGCAAGATAGATGACACCCGCTGCGAGAATGCCCAGCAGAATCTGCTGGACGATAATCAGCGAGTACCCGATGACGATAGCGATGATAATCCACATCAGGAAGTTCCGCATCTGGTTGCGCTTGCGGGCTTCCTCTTTGTGTGCTTCGACGATTTGCTCGCCTTTCCCGGCCGGAACCGTCCGGACTTTCGGCTCGTTGCCGTCGTCGGGATTGTGATAGACGAGTACGTCCTGTAGTTCCTCTTTGGGGAGCAACTGGCTCATCGCCTTGGCCAGCATGGACTTGCCGGTCCCTGGCGAGCCAATCATCATCACGTGGCGGCGCTGCTTGGCCGCTTTCTTGACGATGTCGCGGGCGTTGCCCTGCCCGATGACCTGGTCGACCAGCCTGTCGGGGACCTCGATGTCCGCCGAGGAGTCGATTTTCAGGCCGCCGAGCAGGTCGTCTTCGGCTGCCTCCTCGTCGACTTCCACCCCGGCGTCGACCGTGACGTCGCTCCCGAGGTCGGTGTCGCTCCCAACCTCCTCAGACTCCGGCGGCTCTTCGGCCTCCGGATCGTCCTCGTCGGAGTCGACGTCCGGGTCGATTCCCGGAATGTCGTCTGTTTCTATATTGTCACTCATGCAAACGTTGCTAACACCCGTAACCAAGGTCTGTCGACTGATATACTTTCTCCCATTAGCCAGGCTTGCTTGCACTTGGAATCGCAAGACTGCGGCCGGATAGTCGCGCTACCGAGCGAGTGGTACAGAACCCGTCGGGTTTATCAAACTACCACACGATTCGAGACCACATGCAGACGATTCGCGGATTCCTCGTGGGCCGGTTCCAGCCGTTCCACAACGGCCACCAGCAACTCGTCGAATCTATCGCCGCGGAGGTCGACGAACTCGTCATCGGCATCGGGAGTGCCGACGCATCACACACCGTCCGAAACCCGTTCACGGCCGGGGAACGGATGGTGATGATTTCGAACGTGCTGGCGGACATCGACGTCCAGACGTACGTCGTGCCGCTGGAAGACATCGACCGTAACGCCGTCTGGGTCAGTCACGTCGAGAGTATGTGTCCGCCCTTCGACGTGGTGTACACGAACAATCCGCTCGTCATCCGACTGTTCGGCGAGTCCGACTACGACGTCCGGGACTCGCAGATGATAGACCGTGGCCGCCTGCGCGGAACGAACATCCGCGAGCGAATCATCGACGGCGAGTCGTGGCGGGACCGGGTCCCCGAGGCCGTGGTCGGTGCCATCGCCGAAATCGACGGCGTGAAACGCCTCCAGACGATTGCTGACTCCGACGCCGACGACTGATTTTTGGGTCTCACACCGGCAACCTACAAGACTGCCAGTCTCCAACTATGAGACGATGATAACGCTCAGTTCCGATTTTGGTTCCCCGTATCCGGCGGCGATGAAGGGGGTGCTCTGTCAGCACACCGACGCCCGTCTGGTCGACATCTCACACGACTTTCCCAGACAGGACGTGCGCGCGACGGCGTTCTGGTTGCAGGAACTGCTCCCGTACTTTCCGCCCGCGGTACATCTTGTCGTCGTCGACCCCGGCGTCGGCACCGACCGGGACGCGCTCGTCGTCCGCGCCGGCGAACACGTTCTCGTCGGTCCCGACAACGGCATCCTCCTTCCGGCGGCGCGCCGTCTGGGCGACGACATCGAGGTGTTCGCCGTCGACTACGAACAGGGCGACCCGACGGAGGCCGACCCGACCGAGAGCGCGTGGCCGCCCCGGCCCGATAGCCAGACGTTCCACGGCCGCGACCTCTTTGCCCCTGCCGCGGCCCACGTCCACGACGCCGACGACGAGACCGTCGAGACCGACGCGGGGTTCGAACGGACCGACGAGTTCGCCGAACTCCAGTTCCCGGAACCGACGCTCCGCGAGGACGGGGCGACCGGTGAGGTGCTGACCGTCGACAGTTTCGGCAACGTCATCACGAACATCCCCGGTGACACACTGGCCGGTCGCTTCGGCGACCACGTTCAGGCAAACGGCATCTCGGCGTCGGTGCGCCACTCCTACGCGGCCGTCGACGAGGGCCATCGCGTCGTCACCGTCGGCAGTCACGGCAACGTCGAACTCGCGGTCAACCAGGGTCGTGGGGACAGGACCTTCGGTGTCGACGTCGGCAATCGGATTCGCCTGTCGTGGTGACCTACTCTGCGGCCTCCCGGATTCGGTCGAACACTTCGCGTCGGTCACCGCCCGGCCGTGCTTCGATGGTCACGTCGGTCTCCCCGCCTGCGCGTGCCACCGCCGTCGAGAGGTCTTCGAGCGGGTAGATGCCCCCACCCATCTCGAAAGAATCGCCGCGTGGCCAGATGGCCGCCCAGACGCGAATCGAGAGCACGGGGTCGGCGTCGGGGACCCCAAGCGCTGCACCGTCCAGCGGATAGCTGGCGTCGTACTGGAAGGCTTTGGCCGTTCGCTGGCCACGCAACCGCAGGTCCTTTGTGCCGGTCTGTTCGACGTTCCGGAGGCCGTCCTCGCCGAGACTCTGGCGGAACTCGCGACTCGCGTACTTCGCTGCGAGCGCAAGCAGTTTCGCCATCGTCCGGTTGCCGGGTGGCGGTGGGTCGAACGTCAGGCCGGTGGTAAACACCGCTCGCGGCGTCTGGTCGACGCCCGACGGCATGAGTGGCTGAACCGTCGATAGAAATTTAGGGTCTTCGTAGACGGCGTTGACCGACTTCACCGTGACAAACCGGTTCTCGAAGGCGGTTTCTGCCCACTCGTCGACTTTCTCCCACGGTGCTGTCGTGACGGCAGGCGGCGCTGACACAGCCGACTGTAGGCACTGGAGGGAAGTAACGGCTCCGCAAAAAATTCGAGATGGTGTGTCCGTCTTACTGGGCCGAGATGACGTCGTCGATGCGGACGATCATCGTCGCGGCTTCGTTAGCCGACTCGACGGCTTCGCGCTTGACAGCGGCGGGGTCGAGGACACCGTGGTCGACGGGGTCGTCGATGACGCCGGTCTGACCCTGGCTGATGACGCCAGCGCGGCCGGTGTCGTCGTGTGCGGCGCGGAGGTCGACGAGTGCGTCGATTGGGTCCATGCCGGTGTTCTCGGCGAGCGTGCGCGGGAGCACGTCGACAGCGTCGGCGAAGGCTTCGACGGCCAGTTGCTTGCGGCCCTCGATGCCTGCGGACTCCTCGCGGATGCGGTCGGCGATGGCGATTTCGGTCGCGCCAGCGCCGGCGACGACACCGCCCATATCGATGGCGGCGGTCACGACGTCGAGTGCGTCGCGGAGCGCGCGTTCGAGTTCGTCGACGACGTGTTCGGTGCCGCCGCGAGCGAAGACGGTGACGGCCTCGGCGGCAGCGCCACCCTCGACGAAGACGAGGTCGTCGTCGCCGTAGGTCTCGACGTGGATGTCGTCGGCCGCACCGAGGTCCGCTGCTTCGAGCGTGTCGACGGAGCCGACGCGGTTGCCGCCGGTTGCGGAGGCGATGGACTTCACGTCGCTGTCCGAAAGACCCTCGAAGGCGAGAATACCCTCTTCGGCGAGGTAGGTTCCGACGCGGTCTTCCATGTCACCGGTGACGAGGACGACGTCTGCGCCGACGTCGGCGAGTTGCTCCGCGTAGTTGCGAAGCTCGGAGTCCTCGGCCTCGATGGCGGCGTTGAGCTGGTCGACGTTCGAGACGCTGTACTCGGCGTCGATGTTGCTCTCCTGGACTTCGAGGTCGGCGTCGACGAGCGCGATAGCGGCGTCGGAGACACTGCGGGGCATGTCGGAGACGACCGGTTCCTCGTCGACGATGACACCCTCGACGAGTTCTGTCGCACTGGAGGCCGCGCCCGTCTGGGCGTGAATCGTGATGTTGTTGCGGTCGACACCCTTCTCGCGGTCACCGTCGACGTGGCGAATCGCCTCGACGACGGTCTTGGCGAGCACTTCTGCGGCAACGTCGCCCGTGCCCTTGCCGGTCATGCTCGACTCGGCGACTTCGAGCAGCTGTTCGTCGCTCAGGTCGCCACCGAGCGTGACCTCGTCGATGGTCTCCTGTGCGATGCCGGCAGCAGCGTGGTACCCTTCGACGATGGTCGTCGGGTGTACGTCTTCCTCGAGCAGGTCTTCGGCCTGCGAGAGGAGTTCACCGGCGAGGACGGCGGCCGTCGTGGTGCCGTCGCCGACTTCTTCTTCCTGCGTTTCGGCGACTTCGCTGAGCATCTGCGCGGCGGGATGCTCGATGTCCATCTCCTCGAGGATGGTCGCGCCGTCGTTGGTGATGACGACGTCGCCGTCGGCGACGAGCATCTTGTCCATGCCGCGCGGACCGAGTGTCGTCCGTACCGATTCACTTATCGCTTTGCCGGCTGTGATGTTTGCAGACTGTGCGTCTTCACCGCTAGTTCGCTCGGAATCCTCGTTGAGAATAAAGAGGGGCTGTCCACCCATGCGTCGCTGGCCAGATTGAGACATGATTGAGTTCCTCGTTTCATGTGTGGTTTGTGGTTCTATATAAATATGTCGCATCGAAGCGACCGCGGGGCGCTGTCGGCCGGCCCACTCGTGCAGGGTTTAATAGGCACCTCCGTGATTACCCGGTAGATGCTCGAACTGGAGCACGGGTTCAGAGTCGTCGACGTCCATCTCCAACTCGAACCGGACGAGAGTCGCCGTGCCGGTGACCGTGGTGACCCGGAGCAGGTCGAACGGGAACTCCACCAGGCGGGCGTCGTCCGGGCGCTCGCCTTCGCCGGCGCGCGAGAGGAGGGGTATCTGAAGGCGAACAACGCCGTTGCCCGGATGAGCGTCGGACGCCCCTTCGTGGCGATGGCGCGTATCAACGGCGCCAGAGACCCCGGGCAGGGGACCGGGTCGCGCCTGCGAAACATCGCGGCCTCGCGGACGGAGTATCACACGTCGCCCGAGGACATCGAGAAGTACGCGTACGACGACCGCTTTGCCGGGTTCAAGCTCCACCCGACTGTCGATGGCCTTCCCGACGAGGAGGTCCTCTCGGAACTGGCCGAGCGCGGCCTGCCGGTGCTCACCTACGGCGGCCGCGGCTTTCCGCCGTCGGTAATCGAGGAGACGCTTCTGGAGTACGATTTCCCGCTTGTCGTCTCACACTTTGGCGGCTATCCGCTCGACGACGAGTTGACGGAGGCGGCAATCGACCTGCTCTCCCGTCACGACAACTGCTATCTCGATACGACGTTCGTGCGCAAGCGCGACCCCATAGAGCGGGCGGTCCGAGAGCACCCTGACCGCGTCTTCTTCGGCAGCGGTGCCCCGGCCTCGCACCCGAACGTCGCCATCATGGAAGTGCTGACACTCGACGTGCCGGAAGATGCGATGAAGAAAGTGTTCTCGAAAAACGCCGCGCGGGTCATCGAGGCGCTGTCGCCCTGACCGTCAGCGCCAGTCGTACACCGTCACCGCTCGGTCTGTCCGGGAGGACCGTCCCCGCGGATTCCGCCGGACCGTCTTGTCGAGTCGCCGGGCGACCAGTCCGTCTTTGATGCCGCCGAGCATGTTGCTGGTGACATCGCGACCAGTCCCAAGCCAGTTCGACGGCCGCCCGTTCCCGCGGACGACTCCCCGGAGTTCGGCGTACCCGTCGGAGCCGGCATGACCGAGCAGGCGCCGGACGACCGTCGGCCGGAACCCGTAGTTTTTCACGAGGCGGTAGGCGAGCGACCGGTATTTCCAGCCCCAGTCGGTCGCTGTCTCGCCGCCGTCGGCGCCCACGTCACGGCGTGCGCACAATTCGTCGTCCCACCGGACCGAGACGTCCAGTGCCGCGAGTCGGTGAGCCAGGTCTCGCATCCCGCCGATGTCGAGATACTCGTCGAAGCCATCGAGTTCGTCCAGTGGCTCCCTGCGGAAAGCCGTGTTTCCGCCGTTGAGGTATGTCACCTCACGGCCGGAAATCGTCCGTGATTCCTTCTTTTCCGTCTCGATGCCGGCTGTCAGCTGGGTGTGTGTCGGTCCCGTGACCACGTCGTTGTCGGCGAGGCCGCTGCGGACGGCTTCCTCCCACGTCTCGGTCACAGAGAGGTTCTGGTTGACGAGCGCGATTGCCTCTCCGCTCGCGTGGTTGATGCCCGCGTTTCGCTCGGCGTTTATCGTCCGGTCTGCGACCTCGACGAGAACCGCCACGTCGTCGCGGTCACGGACCATTCCGGTTGTTCCGTCGGTCGAGGGACCGTTGACGACGATGATTTCGGCGCTGGGGGCGTGCTCGGCGAGTGCGTCCAGACAGCCCGCTAGCTTGTCGCAGGCGTTGAGTGTCGGGACGACTACCGAGATATCCATACCCACCGGTAGCGCGCTGGAAGGTAAAAAAGTCGCGGGGACCGGTCAGACGCGAGCGTCCCAGTAGGACACCGACGCGAGCCGGTCGCCGACGTAGGTGCCGCCGAGTGCGGTGTCTACCGTCCGAAACGCCGATGCGATACGCCCCGGAATCTGCCGGTAGAAGCCGTAGGGGAAGATCCAGTCGTGTTCCGAATCGGCGAGTTCGAGGTTCGTGTCACGCAGCAGGCGGGCGACCTCCGTCCCGGAGTACAGGCGCGACCCCATCGGCAGCGCCCAGTTGTACAGCGACCGCGTCGAAAACCGGTTGAAGGTGTCGAAGAAGACCTGGTCTTTCGAGACGCGGCGCATCTCCCTGAGAAAGTCCCGCGGCGTGTCTGCGAGGTGGAAAAATCGCATCGCGAGCACGGTATCGAAGTGATTGTCGGGGAAGGGTAGCCGCCCCGCGTCCCCGCGCAGCAGCTCCATGTGGTCGTTTACGCCGAGCTCGATTGCCTTCTCCCGGCCCTGCCGGAGCATCGGCCCGGAGATGTCGAGGCCGACGACGTCTGCGCCTTCCTCGGCGAGCATCGCGGTAAACCGTCCCGTCCCACAGGCAATCTCCAGGACATCTTTGTCCTCGACGTTGCCCAGAGCGTCCAGCACTGCCGCTTTCTCCCGGTCGTCGATGAGTCGTCCGCCGCGGGAGAAGCGCTTGTCCTCGTAGGCCTCCGCAATCTCGTCGGCCTGGTACCACTCCTGTCCTTTCACGCTACAGTGTTCTCGCTGCCCGGGGGATAAAATGGTATTGACTCTGTGGCCGACCGACGACGCGCCGTTCGCCGACCGCGCGCGACGACCGTGTTTAAGGATGGTTATACTGGGTTAACATTCTGTATTATATAGCTTTGTTTGTAGAAAAGATTTACCACTATCCGGATTAGAAGCGAACGTATGAGCACGAATACTGGTGAAAGTAGCAATGATATTGGGTCCTCGGAGTTCGAACGCCGGCTCTGTGAGTTGCCACCGAGTGCCAAACTCGTCGCGAAGGTTCTCGAGACCGAGTCACCGCTCTCGCAGGGGCAACTCGCGGAGGAGTCGCGGCTGCCAGACCGGACGGTCCGGTACGCACTGAACCGGCTGGAAGACGAGAGTCTCGTCGAATCCCGGTACAGTTTCCACGATGCGCGCAAACAGGTGTACGTACTGGCAGAGTGACACCACGACGCATCTCAGTCCCGACGGCGACCCGAGCACCGACTGGCGAGACCAGCGCCTACGTTCTCGGCAGTGACGACGCCCTGCTGGTCGACCCCGCGACACTGACCGACGACCTCGAAACTGCAATCGTCGAAGCCGACGTGGGCCACCTCGCGGTCACACACCACCATCCCGACCACGTCGGCGCCGTCGCCGAGGTTGCACGAACCTTCGACTTCACCGTCTGGGCCCGCGCCGGTCGCAGCGCGGCATTCGCGGACGCGACCGGTCTCACACCCGACCGTACCTTTTCACCCGGCGAGACGGTGCCGGCCGCCGACGGCGTCGCTGTCGTCGATACGCCCGGCCACGCGCCGGAACACACCGCTTTCGCCGTCGACAATGGGCTCGTCGCGGGCGACCTCGCGGTTGCGGAAGGGTCGGTCGTCGTCGGCGCACCCGAAGGTGACATGCGCGCGTACCTCTCCTCGCTGCGTCGCGTCGCCGCCCGCGCCCCCGACCGACTCTATCCGGGCCACGGCCCCGTGGTCGAGGACCCACGGGCGACCTGTCACCGACTCATCGCCCACCGCCTCCAGCGCGAGCGAACCGTCGTGACAGCCGTGGCTGACGGTGCAACCACTGCCGACGACATCGTCGACGCTGCCTACGACAAGGACGTCTCGGCGGTGCGTGACCTCGCTCGCGCGACGGTCGTCGCACACCTCGAAAAGTTGGCTGTCGAGGGGCGGGTCCGGTGGGACGGCGAGCGAGCGGCGCCTGTCTGACTCCGACACAGGGCAGCGCCGACGCCCTTTTTGCTACGCTCACGTACGCTCCTGCGTGGAGACTCTCGAATCGGAACTGGAACGCGCCCGGGACCTGTCTGTCCCTGCCCTCGCCGACGCAATCGAGTCGATTGGCTTCGAGTGTACCCGCTGTGGGGCCTGTTGTAAAGCCGAAGACGGCTGTGGCGATAGCCAATCCGACACTGACAGCGACGCCGATAGTGGCGACCCCCATACTGCGACGATATTCCCCGACGAAATCCGGACGATTCAGGACGGAGGCGACTACGACTTTCGCGACGTGGCCCGACCCATGCCCTACGGTCTCACAGAGGGTGCGGACGGACTGGAAGGCGAAACCTTCGAGTGGGCGCTCCAGACCGACGACTGCGGGGATTGTACGTTCTACGAGGACGGGGAGACACCCGCCGAGCAGGGCGCCTGTACCATCCACGAGAATCGCCCGCTGGTCTGTCAGACCTACCCGTTCAGCGTCGCACTCGGTGGGACGAGCCAGCCGATGGGCGAGGCGGTTGACAGCGTTGCGCTTCCAGCGCAACAGGAAGCCGGTGGAATCGGAGACGAGGAGGGGATGGTCCGCGCCCACGAGTGTGAGGGACTCGGCCGGGATATTAGCCGAGAGGACGCCGAGGAACTTGCGGCCGCGTTGAAAACGCGTGCGGTGCGGGAACTGGAGGAAGCAATCGCCGTGCGCGATGGGTACGAACCGACCGACACCGGGCGCGGCGATATCGTTGTTCACGATTCGGAAGGCCCAAAGCGGCCCGACGGGACGCCGCTGTAGTTCTCTCTGACCTACACACACTATTTTGGGGGTGGAACCCGTCTGCGTCGAGTGGAGGTCTAACTACCTTGGAAATCTCGAATAAACTCCTGTGTCTGTTCAGTTCGAATATTACGTCCGACGAGGACAAGTACGTCATCGAAGTCCCGAAGCGCGAGATCGAGACCGGCTCTGTCGACCCGAACGAAACCTATCGCGTGGCGCTGATTTCAGCCGACACGCCCGAGGCAGAACCCGAGCCGGAGCGCGACGAGGGTGCACCGAGCGAACCACAGCCGCCGGTCGAGGCGGGAGAAATCCGGTACGTCGAAATCGAGGACATCGGCAAGCAAGGCGACGGCATCGCCCGCGTCGAGCGTGGGTACGTCATCATCGTCCCGGACTCGGAGATTGGCGAACGCGTCAAAGTCGAAGTGACGGAAGTCAAGTCGAACTTCGCGGTCGGCGAAATCATCGACGAAGAGGTCTGAGGCCGTTCGCACCCGTACCAACGACCGCGCCCCTTTCTGGCGTATGGTCGGCCACCGAGGACCTGTCAGTGGCAAAACCACCAGACGTGGGCCTGTTAACCGACCGTACCAAACTGGCTATATGCGTGACAGCCCTCCGTGTTGGTATGAGCGCGACCGCCACAGCCAGCGCGGACACGCCGAGTCTCACGGAGAAACAGCGACAGATTCTCTCGTACCTCCAGAACAACGCCGACACGCAGACGTACTTCAAATCACGCCTCATCGGCGAGGAACTGGACCTCTCGGCAAAGGAAGTCGGGACCAACATGACCGCCCTCGAACAGGCCGAGGTCGGCCTGGACATCGAGAAGTGGGGGTACTCCTCCAGTACCACCTGGATGGTCACCGACGGTCAGTCGGGGTCGTAGGCCACCAGGTCGTCGGCCGCCGCCGCCAGTTCGACTGTCGCTTCGTCGAACGAATCGGCGTACTGCACCAGCAACATGAGAAGCGTCTCCGCACGCTCGACAGTGTACCCGTCCTCGCGAGAGAGCAAGCCTGCCGTCTCCAGCTCGGCGGCGTGTTTGCTCACTGTCGGTCGTGAGACGTCCAGCCGCGTCGCGATGTCACCAGCGGAGATGCCCGGCGAGTCGAGCAATGCCACGAGCATCCCGCGTGGTGTCTCCCGCCGGAGGTAGCCGAGTGCGACCTGCTCGAACTCCGAAAACCGCCCAGCAGGAAAGTAGCGGCTGTAGTCGCCGTCTTTCCGGCTCTCGATTGTCCCCTCGCTTTCGAGCCGCCGGAGGTGGTGCTGTGTCTCGCCGGTGCCCAGTTGCAGGTCGTCACGAATCTTCGAGAAGTGTGCGCCCGGCGTCGCGGTCAGATACCCCATGATGGCATCGGGTGCGTCACTGTCGCTCGCGCTCGCGAGTCCGACAAGCGGACTGGCTGCCCCCAGCGCGGCGAACCTGCGCAGTGTCGCCCGCTTTGACTCGTCGACGTCCCCGTCCCGACTCATTGCTATCACGTTGGTAAGACGAGGGGAAAACACCTTCGCTGTGTCAGAGAATACCACCCGGAAGGCGGTTCGTTATCCGGTCAGTTCGACTTTTCGTCGTCGCTCGACTCCCGGCTGAAGTTTGCGCCGCCCGCGTCCATGTCTATCTCGTCGTCCATCTCGTCGATGACGTCGTCTGGGTCTTTGATGTCGGCGGTCGCCTCGCCGGATTTGACGGCCTGGGCTTCCTGTTCCATCTTCTCGACGTCGATGACGGACTCTTCGTCGTCGAGTTCGCCCAGAATCTCCTCGATGTCGTCGAGGCCGAGCATCTCGCGGGTCTCCTCGTCGAAGTCGAGACCTTCGAGCATGGTGCCGTTCTCTTTGGCGTCGCTGCCCTGGATGTGCTTGCCGTACCGACCCACAAGCGAGGTGAGTTCCTGCGGGAGGACGAACTTCGTCGATTCGCCCTTGCCGATTTCCTCTAGGGTTTCCATCCCGCGCTCGATGACGGCACGCTCGCCCATCGACTCGGCGGATTTCGCACGGAGCACCGTCGAGATGGCGTCACCCTGTGCTTCCAGAATCTGGCTTTGCTTTTCACCCTGTGCCCGGATGATGTTCGACTGCTTGTCACCCTGGGCTTCCTCGATGGAGCTGCGCCGTTCACCCTGCGCTTCCAGAATCATGGCACGGCGGCGACGCTCGGCGGAGGTCTGTTGCTCCATGGCCTGCTGGACGTCCTTCGAGGGGTTGACCTCGCGGACCTCGACGCTCTCGACGCGAATCCCCCACTCGTCGGTCGGCTCGTCCAGTTCTTTCCGGATTTTCGCGTTGATTTGCTGGCGCTTGTTGAGCGTATCGTCCAGTTCCATGTCACCCAGCACTGCACGGAGGGTTGTCTGGGCGAGATTCGAGACGGCACGCTTGTAGTCGTCGACTTCGAGGAACGCCTTCTGGGCGTCCATCACTTTGATGTAGACCACGGCGTCGGCGGTCACCGGCGAGTTGTCGCGGGTAATCGCTTCCTGCCGCGGGACGTCAAGCGTCTGGGTCCGCATATCGAACCGGTAGGTCCGTGTGACAAAGGGCAACACGAAGTTCGGGCCGGGTTCGAGCAGTCCCTGGTACTTCCCAAAGCGCGTGTACGCTTCCTTGTCGTAGGCGTCGACGATGACGATACTCTTGTACGCTGTGACCAGTGCCAGAATGAGGAAAATCCCTGCGATAATCGGGAAGGTCCCATCTGTCTGTAATACTACTGCGGGGAACATCTCGTGCTGGCTTAGGGGTAGCCGGTGAAAAGTGTTTGTCTGCCTGACCAGTCAGCGGGCGCGAGCTACGAACTCGATTCGGATTCCGTCTCCCGCTCCGTTCGCTCGCGTTCCCGGGCCAGTTCCCTGTCGATGTCGTCGGTCCGGTCGGCAAATGACTCGACGGTGATGACGTTGCCGCCACCCGGGTCGACAACGATGACGGTCTCGCCTTTCTCGATTGTGCCGTCGACGCTCCGGGCCTTGTAGTAGGGGTTGAACCCGCCGCTTTCGAGTTTCACCTCGCCGTCGGTCGGGGTCACGCGCTCGGTGACACGGCCAGTCTGGCCGCGAAGCGACGACGAGTCACTCGTCGTTCCCTTGCCCGACCCCGCGTAGATATCGAACTCGCGGTAGACGTAGAGGGTCAGCCCCGTCGCGATGATGACGGCGGCAGCCATGATGAGCAGTGCCAGTGCACCCAGCCCGCTCGGGAGGGCGACTCCGACCAGCCCAGCGGCAAACAGCCCCACGCCGAGCACGAAAAAGTGCGCGCCGGGAGCGAACGCCTCGGCGACGACTAGCCCGGCTCCTGCGAGCAACAGAAGCAACGCCAGCGGGAGTCCAAATAGCTCTGCAGCCATACTGCGGTATTGGGTTGCCGAGCGGATAACCCTTCGGGGACTATCCGTTCGTCGGCTGCTCTGCCCCCGGGAGCAACTCCGGATGGGTCTCGGACAGCAGGGCAAACAGCTCGTCGACGGTCCCGGGGTCGTCGGTCCAGAAACTGTTGTACAGCGCCGACTCCTCCTCCCGTGAGACAAGTGCTGCTTTCCGGCTGTCGTTGCCGTTCCCGTCGAACAGCAGAAACCAGTAGTCGCGAAACGTCCCGTCGCTGTCTTCGAAGATGTCGAACGGCGGGTCTTCCAGAGCGATGTCCGGATAGCCACACACCGTCACGTCGACGTCCGTACCCGCAAGGCGGTCGTACACAGACCGGGTCCGCTCCGAGTCACGCATCGTCGAGAGCGTCTGGAACCCCGCGACCAGCGTTCCCTCGCTCTCGCGGAGTGCGCGCCGTTCGAACATCCTGGAGACGCCGACCATCTGCCGACGACTCGTCTCCGGCGCAACCGTCAGGCCGTCGCTCGGGAGATCGGGCAGACGCTCCCGCTCGGTGTCGGCCCCCGATGCCAGCAGCGTCTCGAAGTCGTCGTCTGCCAGCCACTCGTCGACCGGGCGTGCACCGAACACCTCGTCCCCACGGTGGAGCACGCCCAGGTTCGTCGGCGTCCCGCGGCCGGTGGTGTCTTTCGTGACGGCAACACCCGTCCCCGAGAAGGTTCGTGCCAGCGCCGCCAGTTGCTCTTCACTGCCCTCGTAGTTGTAGACGGTCAGCGTCACCGTCTGGTCACGGAGATAGTCGAGCAGTTCCTTCATGCGTCGACACCTCCCGAGTCGTGTCGGTGCCAGCCGTCCGGGACGTCGTCACGGCCGACGACCCGAAACTCAGTGCCGTTGTCGGACCGGCGCACGTCGACGACCGTCTCGAAGAGCCCGACCAGCGCACGCCGGTCGGCCTCGTCGATGCCTTCCGTGTCGAGTGTCGCGATAACTGCCCCGTCGGTCGCGGTCACTCGGCCGACGAGCGCGTGGAGAAACCGATAGAGTGGCTGGGCGTCCGTGTACATCAGCGACGTCGCCAGATTGTCGAACATGACTCTGGCACCCTGCTCCCGGTTCTCGGAGATGTTGTCGAACACCTCGGAGACGGCCATCGCGATGCCGGTGAGGTCACCCGGTGAGCTGACCGTCCGGGTCCAGCTGTCCTCGGCGCTGTCGTCGGTCCCGGGCAGACAGTCGACGACCGCGAGGTTGTCCGTGGGTTCGCCGCCGCTGCTCCGATAGACCGTCCGGAGTTGCTCGGCTGAATCCGCGGTCGTAATCGCGAGTGGCTGTGCGCCGACGCCGTTGGCTGTCGCGAGCAGTTCGACACCGAGTGATTGCTTCCCGCTCATCGCAGGCCCGCTGAGGAGGACGCTGCTCCAATCTGAGCCGGCAGAAAGCACTTCCAGAAGGGTTGTCTCCTCTTTGGAGGTTGCTCCTCCCGGCTCCGAGTTGGCCGACATTTCAGTTCACGTTCCCTACTCCGACACGCGATAGCTAAAACGCTTCGACCGTTTTCAGTGCGCAGTCTCCGATATTTCGACCGGTACACGTCTCGCTCGCTGCTCGCCCGCGTGCGGTGCCTTTTTGACTGTCTTGCTCTCACGTCTCGGTATGTCACCGGAGGCGCGGCGCGTCGGCATCGTCGGCGAGGACGCCGAGCGAGCCGCCACAACGCTCTCGGACGCCGGGCTCGAGTCCGTCGTCGGTTCGGCGGAGGGTGTCCTCGATGCTGACCCCGACCTTGCGGTCGGACTCGGTGAGTCCGCGGTGCTGGCGCTGGCCCGTGAACGGCCCGCCGTGCCACTCCTCCCTGTCGGGGCCGGCGCCGGTCTCCGGTCGGTGTCCACCGAGGACCTCGAAGACGTTGCGCCCCGACTTCTCGCCGGGGACTGGGCGACAGAGACGCACCCACTCCTCGCTGTCGACGACGGGACTGGTCGGTCGCTCGCGCTGCTTGACGCCACGCTTGCCACGGCCGAACCGGCACGCATCTCCGAATTTACCGTCACCAGCGACGGCGAACTCGTGGCGCGATTCCGCGCCGACGGCATCGTCGCCGCGACGCCGGCCGGGACAGTCGGCTACGCCCGCGACGCGGGAGCGCCCGTGATTTCGCCCGGGTCGTCGGTGCTCGCGCTCGTCGCTATCGCACCCTTTGCCACGACGCTCGACCACTGGGTCGTACCGGCAGAGGACGTGTGTATCACCGTCGAACGCGACGATGCCGTCGTCGACGTGCTGGCCGACGACCGGACTGTCGGCCACGCGAGCGTCGGCGAGCAGGTGCAACTCTCGACGGACGGGAGCGTCCGGACTGTTCGTGTTCCCGAGAGCACGTCACCCTTCGCTCGGCGGGGCGCGGAATTGGAAAAACTCTAATGTAGTAAGGACACAGACTCAACTATGACCCGAGTAAACTTCTTCGGGCCCGTCGACAGCATCTTCGGCGCCGAACTCGGAATCGCCGATGTGCTCGTCATCGAGGCTCTTCTCCTCGCACTCGTTGTGCTGAACTTCGTAACGCGAAAAATCGCTCACGACCGGCACGTCGCACAGGCCGACGAGGGCGCTGAAGCGATTACCCGCTTTATCCCCCACGAAGCGTTGAACGTCGTGCTCCTGGTCGGTGCGTTCTACTACATGACGGTCTCGTACCACGGGGGATTCGTCCTCTCGTCGCTGGTCATCGGGCTGGTCCTGACTGACTTCTTCGAGTTCGAAGCCCGCAAAGCCGAGGCCCGGCGCGGTGTCTCGCTCGGTCGCCCGAAGGGAGCGCTTGCAGCAGCGGCGGTCGTGCTCGCGTACGCTGCCTACCAAACGCTGTTTTTCCTCATCGAAGGACCGGTCAGCGCGATTATCTGACGTCGGTCTGCGGACGCGTTACTTCGCGCTGCTGACGATTTTGATGACGTCGCCTTCTTCCAGTTGTGTGTCCTCGCCGATACGCCGTTTCTCGCGGGCGTCGACGGCGTGGAGGTAGCTATCGCCGATGTCGGAGTGGACGGCGTAGGCCAAATCCTTCGGTGTCGAGCCGTCGGGCAGCAAGTGCGCGTCGGGGAGCACGTTGCCTTTGGCGTCGGTCCACTTCGTCTCGTTCTGGACGGGATAGGCGGTAATCTGGTCGAGGACGTCGTAGACGACGGTGTCGAGTGCCTCCTGGACGCCGGTGCCACCCCACTCCTCGATGACGTCGCGGATTTGCTCCAGTCCCGTCTGCTGTGACTCGCTGACGTCACCCACGATGTCGAAGCCGTCGTCGCCGGGGTCGTAGTCGACGATGTCGGCCTCGACGGCACGCCGCAAGCCGAGTTCGCCGTCGGCCGACGCTGGGACGACAGTCTCGGCCGCGTCGCGGAGGCGGTCGATGTTCTCCTCGGGGGCGATGTCGGCCTTGTTGGCGACGACGATGATGGGTTTTGTCTCCGCTCGAATCTCCGCGGCGAGGCGCTGTCGGTCCTCGTCAGTCCACTGGCGGGGTGCTTCCGGGTACTCGACCCGACGGAGGACCCGCGCCACGTCGAGTTCCGTCGCGCCGACACCGGTCAGCATCTCCGTCAGCGAGTCGTCGATGTCGAAATCCGGCGACCGGGACTGGCGTACGATAGACTCCCAGTTTCGTTCGACGATAGAGGCGAGCCAGTGGTCCATCTCCTCCTCGATGAAATCCAGGTCCTCGACGGGGTCGTGGCTCCCGACTTCGACGGGTTCGCCCTCCTCGTTGGTTCCCCCTGACGCGTCGACGACGTGTAAGATGGCGTCGGCGTTGGTCAGTTCGTCCAGAAACTGGTTACCGAGTCCTCTCCCCTCGTGGGCGCCGGGGACGAGTCCGGCCACGTCCAGTAGTTCGATGGGGACGTAGCGTTTGCCGTCGTGGCAGTTGTCCGACCCACACCGCTGGTCGAGGTCGAGACACGGACAGCGAGTCCGGGCGTGGCTGACCCCACGGTTGGCGTCGATGGTGGTAAACGGGTAGTTTCCGACCTCTACGTCGGCCATGGTGGCGGCGGTGTAGAAGGTAGACTTCCCCGCGTTCGGCTTCCCGGCGAGCGCGACAGAGAGCATGCTCTCCTGTACCACGACCGCTCAAAAGCCCCTTTTGATTGGCGTACGCCGTCTGCCTAGTTCCCGTCGTCAGCGGCGACTGTCTCCACGGCGGAGTCTTCGTCGGCTTTGCCGGCTTCGTCGTCGGCAGTATCGTCTTCGGCGTCTCCTTCTGTGCTTTCGTCTTCGTCGTGACTGTCTGTCCTGTCGCCGCTGTCGACTGTGTTCTCGCTTGCCGGTTCGTCGTCTGTGACCGGCTCGTCGTCAGTGGCCTCCTCGACGTCGACAGATTCGATGACGGAGTCGTCCAGCACAGTCTCGTTGACCATCGTCATCTCTTCGCGGGCGCGAATCGCACCTTCGACGTCGGCATCTTGGTGAATTTCGACGTACTCCCCGGAGACGTCGCCCCGGATGTCCGTGTCTGGGCCGATGCGGACTGTCCCGTCGCGGGTGGTGACGTTCCCGGTCACCTGCGTTCCGGCACCGACGGTGACGCCGTCGTTGCCGCGCAGGCTTCCGAAAATTTCCGTGTCGCGGCCGACGACGAGCGACTGGGCGCGGATGTTGCCGTGGAGTCGGCAGTCGTCGCCGATGCGGGCCGGCGTCGAGACGCGCCAGGCGTCGTCGCTGACGCGCGTGCTCCGGGGGACGACGACGGGTTCGTGTTCGCGGTCCTCGTCCATCATTTCCGAGAGCACCTCCTCGGCGGCTTCTTCCTCGCCGATGCGGAGCAGTTGTGAGAGGTAGACAAAGAGGAAGACGATAGTCGGCATCGGGTTGCGGATGACAATCCAGCCGTTTGCCTCGAAGCCGTCTTCGATGTCGACGTCGTCGCCGATGTCTAGGTCACCGGCGACTTTGAGCTGGCCGGCGATGTGGACGCGCTCGCCGAGGTAGGCGTTCTCCCCGACGAGGACGTTGTCGGCGACGTCACACCACATGTCCAGCCGGCAGTCGCCTTCGGCCTCGATGTGGCCACCGAACTGGACCCGCTCGCCCGCGATGACGTTGTTCCCGCGAACGCCGAACTCGACGGTACTCTGTCCGCCGACGATGACATCCCCATCCGTTACCAGGTCGTGCTCCTCGACGTGTGTCCCGTCCGGGACGACCAGTTCGTCGAGGGGGTCTGAGCGAAGTGACGGCACAGCGTAATAACTGTTTTCGACCGTCTTAAATCCTGATGCACCGTCTGACCTGCGTCTGACGCACGCATGACGCGTGCCGGCAGTCAGCAGGAGATGAGGCTGACGCTCCCGCCACTCGCCGTCGCGGCCGGTTCGGGGGCGACAGTGACGCCGTCGTGTGACTCGTCGACGACCGTGGCAGGGTTCCCGACGACCGTCGCCCCGGGTGGGACGTCGTCGACCACGACAGCGCCGGCCCCGACTCTCGCGCCCGTGCCAATCGTGATGTCCCCGACGAGCGTACTGTTCGCGCCGAGTGTCACGCCGTCCTCGACGGTCGGATGGCGCTTGACCGGTCGGGGGTCGTTCCCGCCGAGCGTCACGCCGTGGTACATCTGCACGTCGTCACCGATCTGGGCGGTCTCTCCGATGACGACGCCCATCCCGTGGTCGATGAACACGCGCCGGCCGATGTCTGCGGCTGGGTGTATCTCGACGCCCGTCAGAAAGCGGGTGAACTGTGAGAGGAGACGCGCGAGTAGCCTGTACCCGCGCGTCCAGAGTGCGTGCTCGATGCGGTGTGCCCAGATGGCGTGGAGTCCCGGATACGTCAACACTGCCAGCACTGACCGTGCGGCGGGGTCGTTCTCCAGTGCTGTACAGACGTCCTCTCTGACGCGCGTCAAGATTCCTGACATTGTCCTGGGTCGATGTGTGCCTTCACGTCGTACTACGACGTCCAGACCCCTAAACTTCGTCGTCCTTCTGTCGGTGTCGCGCCGGTGTCGACCACACCCGTTTTCTCGGTTCGGTCCCGTGTCCTGGGTATGCCCACGGAACTGGACGCCGAGACCCGCGCGGAGGCAGTCGTCGACGCGCTGGGACTGCTCTACCACGAAGACTTGGACCCCGACGATTTCATGCTCTTTCCCGAGGGCGAGAGCGCGACAATCGAAACTGACGACGACGCCGCCTACTGGCAGACGGCAGACAACACCCAGCACGCCTTCGAGTGTCTCGTCCGTACAATTTTGAGCCAGAACACCTCCGATACGGCCAGCCAGCCCGCCCACGACGCGCTGCTGGAGCGGTACGACGGCGCTGGGGGAGACCTCGCGGCCGAACTCGCCGGAGCCGACCAGGCGACGCTCGCGGAGACCATCGAATCAGCCGGCCTCTACAACCAGAAATCCGAGAAAATCATCGGCGCAGCCGAGTGGGTCCGCGCGGAGTACGGCGACGGTGCTGCCTTCGACGAGTTCGTGAAGACGGGCGACCCCGGCGAAGTCAGAGAGACACTCCTCTCGGTCGACGGCGTCGGGCCGAAAACTGCCGACTGCGTGCTCCTCTTTGCCGGCGGTCGCGCTGGCGTCTTTCCTGTCGATACGCACGTCCACCGCATCGGCCGCCGGATGGGTCTCGCGCCAGCCGATGCCGACCACGAGGCAGTCCGGGAAGCGCTCGAAGCGTCGGTTCCTGGCGAGAAATGCGGCTTCGGCCATACTGCGATGATTCAGTTCGGCCGTGAGTACTGCTCGGCCCGCAAACCGGCCTGTCTGGACGACCCCGAGGCCTGCCCGCTGGCAGACCTCTGTGACCAGGTGGGTGTCGATACGATAGACGGTCGCGTGGTAGACCCGGCGGAGACGGTCGGCGAGTGAAAACTCCCGGTGTACGAAATCGGCGAGGAATGTTCAGATAAACCGGAACGTTTCGAGGTTCTTCGGGGCGAACGTTCGCATGTTGTAGTCGTGGTAGAGGGCCGACGAGAGATCCTGGACAGAGGACTCGTCGCCGTGGACACAGAGGATTTTCTCCGGCCGCGGGTTCATCGTCTTGACGAAGTTCTCCAGTCCCTGTCGGTCGGCGTGCCCGGAGAAGCCGTCGACGACTTCGACGTCCAGTTCCAATTTTAGCGTGTCACCGCGGCCCCGGCCGTTGCCGTTTCCGATGGGGATTTCGTCCCAGCCGTTCTGAATCCGCCGACCGAGCGTCCCCTGGGCCTGATAGCCCACGAACGTCATCGTCGAGTCGGGGTCGGGACCGACGTGTTCGAGCCAGGAGAGAATCGGCCCACCCTCGACCATCCCCGAGGTCGAGAGAATGATGCAGGGGCCGCCGTCGGCGACTTCCTGGCGCTCGTCCTCGCCGCCGTCGATGTGGTTGAACTGGTCTGCCAGGAACGGGTTCTCGTCCTCGTGGAAGATGCGGTCTCTGACCTCGTCGCGGAGGTACTCCGGATACGTCGAATGGATGGCCGTCGCCTCCCAGATCATCCCGTCGAGGTGAATCGGCACTTCCGGAATCTCGCCCTCGCGCATCGCCTCCTCGAGGACGAGCATAATCTCCTGTGAGCGGCCGACGGCGAAAGCGGGAATCAGGACCTGCCCATCGTCGTCTATCGTGTCGTTGATCACGCGTTTGAGCTTCTGCTCGGAGTCTTTCTGGTCGGTCTGGTAATCGTTGCGACCGCCGTACGTCGACTCCAGCACGAGCGTCTCCACGCGCGGGAAGTCGTTGACGGCACCGTTGAACAGGCGCGTGTCGTCGTAGTGGATGTCCCCGGAGAAGGCGACGTTGTACAGCCCGTCGCCGATGTGGAAGTGACTGATAGCCGACCCGAGGATGTGGCCGGCGTTGTGTAGCGTGAGCTTGATGTCGGGTGCGATGTCGGTGACGTCACCGTATTCGAGTGGGATTGTGTGCTTGATCGCTTCCCGGACCATCTCGGAGTCGTACGGCGGTGTCCGTCCCTCCTTGGCGGCCACGTCTAGATAGTCCAGCTGGAGCAGGCCCATCAGGTCTCGCGTCGGCTCGGTGGTGTAGATTGGCCCGTCGTAGCCGTACTTGAATAGCAGCGGGATAAGTGCAGAGTGGTCGAGGTGGGCGTGGGTCAACACGACCGCGTCGATGTTGCTGGCACCGGCGCCGAGTGCCTCCGGGACCTGCAGATAGGGGACCTCTCCTTCGGCGCCTGGCTTGTCCCCACAGTCGATGAGAACGCGTGTTTCCGGCGTCGAGAGGATAAACGCCGCCCGCCCGACTTCGCGACAGCAGCCAAGCGTCGTGATGCGGACGTACTCGTCGTCGGACATCTTCTCGCGGTGAATCTGCCGGCCGACCCGTTCGAGAATGTCCCGGCGGTCCTCGCGCTGCTGTTTGAGGAAGTTCCGGACGTTCTGAACCGTCGAGGACTCGATTGGTGGCGTCCGAACCACTTCGGGCGTCCACCCGACTTCCTGGGTTATCTCCCGGAGCGTCGCGCCGTGTTTGCCGATGACCATGCCGGGCTTTTCGGCTTCGATAACCACCTCACCGGTGTCGTGGTGGAAATCGAGGTCGGTAACGCCCGCCTCCTCTGGGATGACCGACAGAATCTCGGTCCGGGCGCTCTCCGGTGCCGACAGCGCCGCCGGGTCCGGGCGGACCGTGATTCGCTTGCGCAACTGCGAGGCGAGCCGACGAATCAGGTCGCCGTTCTGTGCGAACTTCTTTGGGTCGCGCGTGTACACAACCAGTTCCGGTCCCTCGTAGGTCACCTGCGTGATGGTGATGTCGTCGGGGACTTCGTTCGTAATCTCTGCTTTCATCTCCTCGAGCCGCTTTTCTACTGCACTCATAGCTAAGAACCGTGTGTCGTAACGTGGTGTCGGCAGTGCCCCTCCTGAAACGCTGGCCGGTCGGGACGAGAGACAGGAACACTAGTCATTGTGTTGGTCCGTGGTCCCCGAACTGGGGAGGAGGTACCTCCGGACGAAACTGTGTCCGGAAAACCGACGTGTGCAAATTTGTACACCGTCCCGATTATAAAAGCCCTTCGCAACCTGCCCATTCGGGCGTAACTCGGCGGTCTCAGCCCGTTTGTCGTTCGACGCCGACCTCAAGAATCAAACTTCGCGCTGGCGTAGTAGCCCCCATGCGTGTTACGCCTGCCGTCGTCGAGCGCGAATGCGAGTGGGTCCGCGACCGTGGCACCACTGTTGTTCCGCTCGTCAACGACGTTCGTCAGAAACTCGGTGACATCTTCGAGACCGACGTTGCCAGTATCTCCCAATCACAGTACGACGTTGCCGTCGACGACGTCTTCGCCGACGGCGACCTCGCGGTGAACGTCGCCACGCTCGTCGCCCTGCTCCGGGACCTCGACGTCGAGAACGACTACCCGGGATTCGTCGTCGACGAACTGCTCGGGCGCGAACTCGCGGGGATGCTCGCCGGCCAGCAACCGCTTCGCATCCTCGGCGAGGCTACCTTCCACTACGCCGACATCCACACCCACGGCGACGACGGGGACACTGCCGGGGCAGACGACCTCGATGCGGCTCTGGCGGCCGGGTTTCAGACCCGATTGCCCGGCTGGGAGTGGACCGAGGGGGAGAGTCCCTTCACCGTCTGATGCGGGAACGACACTCGCGGCCAAACAAAGCGCGTTTATCCTTCCGCGTCGCACTCCTCGTCAATGAGCGACGATACCGAGCAAGACCTCGGCATCACCAAATCGAAAGAACACGAGACTGGTGAGTGGTACGCCGAACTCGTCCAGAAGGCAGAACTTGCAGACTACGCGCCGATGGGTGGGTTCATCATCACCCGACCACGCGGATACGCCATCTGGGAGCGCATCCAGAACCACCTCGACGGCTGGTTCAAGGACACCGGCGTCCAGAACGCCTACTTCCCGATGTTCATCCCCGAGTCCTTCCTCGAACGCGAGAAAGACGTCGTGGAAGGGTTCGACCCCGAAGTCGCGTGGGTGACCCACGGCGGCTACGACGAACTCGACGAGCGCCTCGCGGTCCGCCCGACGAGTGAGTCTATCATCGCGCCCTTCATGTCCCAGTGGACACGCTCACACCGTGACCTCCCGATGCGCCTGAACCAGTGGTGTTCGGTCGTCCGCTGGGAGGCCACCGAGACCAAGCCGTTCTTCCGCACCAAGGAGTTCCTCTGGCAGGAGGGTCACACCGCCCATCGCGACGAGGAGGGTGCCTGGGACGAGACGATGACCCGGCTCGACCAGTACGAGCGCGTCTACGAGGATGTTCTGGCGATGCCGGTCCTGCGCGGCCGCAAGCCACCCCACGACAAGTTCCCCGGCGCGCACACGACGACGACCGTCGAGGCGCTGATGCCCGACGGCAAGACCGTCCAGGGTGCGACCTCGCACTATCTGGGCACCTCCTTCGCGGAGGCGTTCGACATCACTTACGCCGACGAAAACGAGGAGGAAAACACCGCCCACACCACCTCGTGGGGGCTCTCCTGGCGCGCGATGGGGGCGCTCTTCATGACCCACTCCGATGACCAGGGACTGGTCCTCCCGCCGTCGCTCGCGCCCGAGCAGGTCGTCATCGTCCCAATCTGGCAAGAGGAGAACAAGGAGGAGGTCGTCGGCTACGCCGAGGAAATCGCGGCCGACTTGGAGGACGCAGGCGTCCGGGTCGAACTCGACGACAGGGAGAACCGCAATCCCGGCTTTAAGTACAACGAGTGGGAGCTCAAGGGCGTCCCCGTCCGCATCGAAGTCGGGCCAAACGAGGTCGACGACGAGGAAGTCACCTTCGTCCACCGCCCCGACGGCGAGAGCGAGGTCGAACCGCGCGAGGCCATCGGCGAGACGGCCCGCGACCACCTCGATACCGTCCACGCCAAACTCTACGCCAGCGCCGAGGAGACGCTGGAAGGCGAGATTCGTGAGGCCGAGAGCCGCGAGGAGATTCTCGGGACCATCGGTCAGCACGGCGGCTACGTCAAGTGTGGCTGGTGTGGCGACGAGGACTGCGAAGAGCCAATCAAGGAGGCCATCGCCGCCGAAATCGTGATGGTCCCGCTGGACCGCGACGAGGAACCGATTCACGACGAGTGTGCCATCTGTGGCGACGACGCAGAAGAGACGGCTTACTTCGCAAAGAGCTACTGACGGTCAATTACTGTTCGCGCTCGATTGCCGTCACGTTTCCTCGTAGGTCGACAGTCCCGAGGTCGAGCCCCACGCTGTTCCCCACTTTGAGCCGCTGCTGGTCGAGCATCGGCGTGCCGTCTGTCTGTGAAATGTTCACAATCACGGTCACCGTGACGGTCTTCAGTCGGGGGTGCTCACGCACCAGCACGTCGCCAGCGGAGTTTGTGGTGATAATTGTGGCTGGTTCGACAGTCTTGTTTTCGATACTGGTGACGTTCCCACCGTCAACGTCGCCGACTGCGGGTACCGCATCCGCGACGTAAGGTTCGACGCCGTCTGCGCGGATGGTGATTGTAGCCGTCTCAGGGTTGCTTTCGCCGCCTGTTCCTAGCACCAGAGCGGCGCCGGCAGCGACGACGGCGAGGAGCAACAAAACGACCAGCAGGTCGATGACGTTGACGACACCGAACACCCGACCGTTCTCGTCGATGACTTCCATTCTTGAGTACGACGCCACGCGGCAGACACATATATCCTCTCACCTGACCGAACCGCCGCCTCGGAGGGCGGAATATTAATATTGACAATACTTCCCTAATATTCCATTATTTGAGTTTAACACACCATGCTTATTTCAGGGGTAGTCTCTTATGGATGCAGTCCTTGACACGGGTTAGAATGACTGAGCGACAGGTTACAGGGCAGTCTGCGTGCGATGCCGGGCTCGCGGACCCCACTGACGAACGGTCGAACTGTGGCGTCGGGGTCGTAATGGACCTCGACGGTGGAAAACAGAGCCAGGTAGTACAGGACGGACTCGACCTCGTCGAATGTATGGAACACCGGGGAACGACCGGGGCCGAGTCAAACACCGGCGACGGGGCCGGCATCATGTTCCAGATACCCCACGAGTTTTTCGCCGACGAAGTCGACGCTGACCTGCCATCCCCCGGCGAATACGCTGTCGGCTCGCTCTTTCTCCCGCAGGATGTCGACGTGCGAGCAGACCTGAAAACGCTCGTCGAGGAGCATTTCGCCGAGGAAGGACTGGACGTGCTCGCCTGGCGGTCAGTGCCGACCGACAACTCGACGCTCGGCGACACCGCCGTCGAATCCGAACCCGACGTCCAGCAGGTCTTTGTCACCTCCACCGAGGGCAAGACAGGCAAAGACTTCGACCGGCAACTCTACATCGGCCGCCGGGTAGTAGAGAACGCAATCGAAGACGAGCAGCCGCCGGGACACGAGCGCTTCTATATCGTCTCGCTGGACAAGGACACTGTCGTCTACAAGGGCCTCCTGCTTGCCGAGCAGGTCGCCGAGTACTACCCCGAACTGCACGACGAGCGGATGACCTCCACGTTCGCGATGGTCCACGCCCGCTTCTCGACGAACACGCTGGGCGCGTGGCACCTCGCACACCCCTACCGCAACATCATCCACAACGGCGAGTTCAACACGATTCAGGGCAACATCAACTGGATGCGTGCCCGTGAGACGGACATCGCTCACGAGGCCTTCGGCGAGGACATCGACAAAATCACGCCCATCATCGACGACCCAGAGCAGTCAGACACCGCGAGCGTCGACAACGCCCTCGAACTGCTCATGCAGGGTGGGCGCGATTTGCCACACGCGCTCCGGACACTCATCCCCGAGGCGTGGCGCGGCGAGGCAAACGACGTGACCGGCGACCGCCGGGACTTCTACGACTACCACGCCTCGCTGGTCGAACCGTGGGACGGCCCCGCACTCGTCGCGGCGACTGACGGCGAGCGGGTCGGTGCGGTCCTCGACCGCAATGGCCTGCGCCCCTGCCGGTACGACATTCTGACGGACAACACGCTCGTGATGTCCTCCGAAATCGGCGCGCTGGACTACGACGAAGACGAAATCGAGGAGCGCGGCCGACTCCGGCCCGGGCAGTGTTTCCTCGCCGACCCGGAGAAGGGACGCGTCATCCCCGACGAGGAAGTGTTCGAGGACCTCGCCGACGAGAAGTACGGCGAGTGGGTCGACCGGGAACAGGTCGACGTCGGCGACATCTCGACGGACGACGACAACCTCCCGCGGGGCGACGTGGAGTCCCTGCGGTCCCACCAGGCGATGTACGGGTACACCTACGACGAGGTCGACCACCTGCTCGAGCCGATGGCCGAGAAGGGCAAAGACCCGGTCGGCTCGATGGGCGACGACACGCCGCTGTCTGTCCTCTCGCAGTTCAACCGGCCGCTGTTTACGTACTTCAAGCAACTGTTCGCACAGGTGACCAACCCGCCGCTTGACTACATCCGCGAGGAACTGGTCACCTCACTGGAGTCCCGACTCGGTCACCAGCGGAACCTGCTCGACGAAACGCCCGAACACGCCCGCCAGCTCGTCCTCGACTCGCCAATCCTGACCGACCAGGAGATGCGAGACATCAAAGACATCGACGAGAACGGGCTCTCGACGACGACCGTCGACATCACCTACGACCCCGACGAAGAGGACCTCGAATCGGCCGTCGAGTCCGTCCGTGAGAAGGCCGACGCCGTCGCGCTCGACAGCGACATCGTGGTCCTCTCGGACCGCGACGCCGGCCCCGACGAGGTACCGATTCCGAGCCTGCTGGCCGTCGGCGGCGTCCACCACCACCTCGTCCGCAACGGACTCCGCAACCACGTCGGCCTCGTCCTCGAATCCGGCGACCCGCGTGCTGTCCACCACTTCGCGACGCTCATCGGCTACGGTGCCGGCGCAATCAACCCCTACCTCTCCTACCAGACCATCGAGGACCTCGTCGCTGGCCCCGACGGTGCCGACCCCAGCCGAGCTATCGACGCCTACATCAACGCCGTCGAGGACGGCCTGCTGAAGACGATGGCCAAGATGGGTATCTCCACGGTGGAGAGCTACCAGGGCGCACAGATCTTCGAGGCCATCGGCCTCTCCTCTGATTTCGTTGCCGAATACTTCGAGGGGACCGAAAACCGGACGGAAGGAATCGGCCTGGAAGAAATCGAGGGGGACCTCGAACGCCGCCACGAGGTCGCCTGGGCCGAAGAAGAACCGGAGATGGAGCGTGTCGGCGAGTACGAGAACCGCTCGGGCGGCATCTACCACTCCTGGAATCCCGACACGGTCGGTGCGATACAGCAAGCCGTCCGGACGGGCGATTACGAGCGATACCAGGACTTTGCGGACCTCATCAACGACAAAAACGAGAACGTCCACACGCTCCGCGGACTGCTCGAGTTCGACAGTGACCGGGAGTCGATACCCATCGAGGACGTCGAACCCATCTCCGATATCGTCGAGCGCTTCGAGACGGCCGCGATGAGTCTCGGGTCGCTCTCCCCGGAGATGCACGAGAACAACGCTATCGCGATGAACCGCATCGGCGCGAGTTCCAACACTGGCGAAGGTGGCGAACCACCAGAACGGTTCAACACCGAAAAAGAGAGCGCCACGAAGCAGGTCGCGTCCGGTCGCTTCGGCGTCACGTCGACGTATCTCGCCAACGCCGACGAACTGCAGATCAAGATGGCCCAGGGCTCAAAGCCCGGCGAAGGTGGCCACCTGCCCGGCAAGAAGGTCAACGAGATGATTGCCCACGTCCGGTACGCGACGCCGGGCGTCGGCCTCATCTCGCCGCCGCCGCTGCACGACATCTACTCCATCGAGGACCTCAAGCAACTCATCTACGACCTGAAAGCCTCGAACCCGGATGCAGACGTCAACGTCAAACTCGTCGCCGAGGCCGGCATCGGCACCGTCGCCGCCGGCGTCGCCAAAGCCAACGCCGACGTCGTCCACATCTCCGGCGACAACGGCGGGACCGGTGCCTCGCCGAAGACGAGCATCAAAAACGCCGGCCTCCCGTGGGAACTGGGTGTCTCCGAGGCCAACCAGATGCTCCGCGCGACTGGTCTGCGCGACCGCATCAAGGTCACCACTGACGGCGGGATGAAGACTGGCCGCGACGTGGCCGTCGCCGCCCTGCTCGGTGCCGAAGGATACGCCTTCGGAACGGCCTCGATGGTCACTTCCGGCTGTGTGATGGCCCGGCAGTGCCACGAGAACACCTGTCCGGTCGGCGTCGCGACGCAAAACGAGAAACTTCGGGACCGCTTCCCCGGCCAGCCAGAGCACGTCATCAACTACATGACCTTCGTCGCGCAGGAACTGCGCGAGATTATGGCCGAACTCGGCTTCGAGACGGTCGACGAGATGATCGGCCGTGTCGATGTGCTCCGCCAGCGCGAGGACGTCGAGGAAGAGAAAGCGAAGAAACTCGACCTGTCTTCGGTTCTGGCCGAACCCGAGACCGACTACGACATCGACCGCTACAAGACCAAGCCACAGGACCACGAAATCGACCAGCAACTCGACTGGGAGATTCTCGACCAGGTCGAATCGGCAATCGAGGACGGCGAGCCGACGACGCTCGACCTGGACATCGACAACACCGACCGGACCGTCGGCGCGACGCTGTCGAGTCGCATCTCGCTCGAACACGGCGTCGAGGGACTTCCCGAAGACACGCTCGACCTCCGCTTCGAAGGCACCGCCGGACAGAGCTTCGGTGCGTTCACCCAGACCGGCGTGACGATGGACCTCGTCGGGACGGCAAACGACTACGTCGGCAAAGGGCTCTCGGGTGGGAAAATCCTCGTGCGGACGCCAAACGACGCCGGCTACGCCGCAGACGAGAACATCGTCATCGGCAACGTCGCCCTCTATGGAGCCACCCAGGGCGAGGCCTACATCAACGGCGTCGCCGGCGAGCGCTTCGGCGTTCGCAACTCCGGTGTGAAAGGCGTCGTCGAGGGCGTCGGCGACCACGGCTGTGAGTACATGACCGGTGGTGCCATCGCGGTCCTCGGCGAAACGGGCAAGAACTTCGCGGCCGGGATGAGCGGCGGTGTCGCCTACGTCTACGACCCCGACGGCGAGTTCGAGGACCACGCCAACACCGGGATGGTCACGCTGATGGGAACGCTCGAACCCAAAGACAGGGACATGCTGACCCGCCTCGTCGAAAACCACGCCGCCTACACCGATTCGGCTCGCGCAGCCGAACTCCTCGAGGACTGGGACGAGGAAATCGAGAACTTCACCAAGGTCATGCCGGACGCCTACGCCGAAATCATCGCCGAACGCGAACGCGACGACGTGCGCAACGAACTGCCGCCGGCCGCAGACTCGACTGCCACGGCGGGCGATACGGTTCGCGGCCGCGCCGACGACTGACCGGGTCGCCGGCGCTCGTATTTTCGCCGTTCGGATACCGGACTCCCGTCTCACCTGTTTGTCTATCGGACGGCCATGCCCGAACTGTTAACACCGCCGCCTCTCCACGGGTGAGTATGTTCGAGAAGTCAAGCTGGATACGCCTCCCGCGGAACGTGTTGGTGGGGCACGGGGTCATCGAGCAGACTGCGGCCGCTGTCGACGACCTGCACCTCTCGGGCCGGCCGCTCATCGTCACGAGTCCGACACCGAAGGCGGTGGCCGGCGAGCGCCTCTACGACCAGTTTGCAGAGCGCGGTGACGACCCCGACATCGTCACCGTCGAGGACGCCACCTTCGACTCCGTCCAGCGAGTCATCGACGCTGCCTCCGAGACCGACGCGGGCTACCTGCTCGGCGTTGGCGGCGGCAAGGCAATCGACATCGCGAAGATGGCCTCCGAGGACCGCGGTGTCGGCTTCGTCTCGGTCCCGACCGCAGCCAGCCACGACGGCATCGTCTCCGGTCGTGGTTCGGTCGCCGAGGGCGATACGCGCCATAGCGTCGCCGCCGAACCGCCACTCGCCGTCGTCGCGGATACGGAAATCCTCGCGGACGCCCCGTGGCGACTGACGACGGCAGGGTGTGCCGACATCATCTCGAACTACACTGCCGTCCGCGACTGGCAACTGGCAAACCGACTGAAAAACGTCGAGTACTCCGAGTACGGCGGTGCACTCTCCCAGATGACCGCGGAGATGCTCGTCCAGAACGCCGACTCGATCAAACAGGGACTCGAAGAGTCGGCGTGGGTCGTCGTGAAGGCACTCGTCTCCTCGGGGGTCGCGATGTCAATCGCCGGCACGTCACGGCCCGCGAGCGGCGCCGAACACCTCTTCTCGCACAAGCTCGATCAGCTCGTCCCCGACGCGGCGCTGCACGGCCACCAGGTCGGCGTCGGCGCGATGATGACCGAATACCTCCACAGCGGCGAACAGGGCAAGTGGACGGACGTCCGCGACGCCCTGGCGACGATAGGCGCGCCGACGACGGCTGCGGAACTGGGTATCGACGAGGAAACTGTTATCGAGGCGCTGATAACCTGTCACGAAATCCGGGACCGCTACACGATTCTCGGGGACGGTATGGACGAGCGGGCGGCCCGAGAAGCGGCGTCGGTCACAGGCGTCATCTGACGATACTGTCAGGCGTAGGCGGGCTGTATCTGTTCGTCGAGTTGCCGCCACGATGCCGACTCGGCGGGCACGCCGGTCTCGTGGCGCCCGCTGAAGACGACAACGAGGTTGTACAGTGTCGCCGCGTCCGGGTCGTCCCGACAGCGGAGCCCGGCAATCGTCACATGTTGGACATCCTCGACGACACAGTCGACCCCAGCCTCTTGCTGGACGTGCTCACAGATTGCCGGCTCCAGAGACTCGTCGATGGGCAGTTCGACACCGGGAAGTTCCGGCTCTCTTTCGCCCTCGACGTGGAGAATTTCGTCGTCGTCGTCGTTTCGAACGGCGGCGTAGGCGGAGACCTGCGCAGGTTCGGCGCCGTTGCGCATGCTCGCGTACTGCTCGCCCGGGAGCGTGATGGTCGTCTGTTTGATAGAAAACGACCCGTAGGTCTCGTGGAGGTCCCCCAGTTTGTCCTCCACCTGGTCCCGGGACCGTTCGGCGACTCCCATAGGTGTTGCCAGACACTCCGGCCGGATAAAGCCCGCTAAACACCGCCGGCGGCTGTTATCCGGTGGCGCTGTTCGCTCGGCAACATCGGGGTCGATAGTGCGTTTTTTGCCTGTCGACTGTGCAGTGAGTGGCAATGACCGATTACGACTACGAAGCGTTGGGTCTCGTCGCAGGGCTGGAGATTCACCAGCAACTCGACACCGCGACGAAACTGTTCTGTCAGTGTCCGACTCGGCTGCGCGAACCCGAGGAGTCAGACCGCCGTTTCACCCGGTATCTCCACCCCACGAAGAGCGAACTCGGCGAGATAGACGCCGCCGCGCTCGAAGAGAGCATGGTCGACCGCGAGTTCGAGTATCTCGCCTACGACACCACCTGTCTCGTTGAGGAGGACGACGAGCCGCCCCACCGCGTCGACCGCGAGGCGATGGAGGTCGCACTCGAAATCGCCCAACTGCTCGATATGGTCGCTATCGACCAGGCGCAGGTGATGCGGAAAATCGTCGTCGACGGGTCGAACACCACCGGGTTCCAGCGCACGATGCTGGTCGCGACCGACGGGGAAATCCAGACCGAGGACGGCCCGGTCGGCATCGAGGACATGATGCTCGAAGAGGAGAGCGCCCAGCGCGTCGCCGAGACAGACGACGGCGTCCGCTACAGTCTCGACAGACTGGGGATTCCGCTGGTGGAAATCGGGACCGACCCCGACATCCGAACCCCGGCACAGGCCAAAGAAGCCGCCGAGCAAATCGGGATGTTGCTCCGCTCGACCGGGCAAGTCAAGCGAGGCCTCGGGACGATTCGCCAGGACGTGAACGTCTCCATCGCAGAGGGTGCCCGCGTCGAAATCAAGGGCGTCCAGAGCCTCGACGACATCGACGACATCGTCCGCAACGAGGCTGGCCGCCAGGTCGAACTGCTCGACATCGCGACGGAACTCCAGGAGCGCGGTGCAAGCGTCGGCGACCCGACCGACGTGACCGAGGTGATGGCAGAGAGCGATAGCGGCGTCATCCAGGGAGCTCTCGCCGATGGCGGGAAAGCGATGGCCGTCCGTCTCGACTGTTTCGACAGCCTCGTCGGCCGCGAGATTCAGCCCGACCGCCGCCTCGGGACGGAACTGGCCGACCACGCCAAGCGCCACGGTGCGGGCGGCATCTTCCACACTGACGAACTGCCCGCATACGGCGTCACCGAGGCCGAAGTCGGTAAGCTCCGCGACGCTGTCGACGCCGAGCCCGAAGACGCCGTCGCGCTGGTCGCAGACGACCCCGAAACCGCAGAACTGGCCATCGAAGCCGTCGCAGAGCGGGCGAAGACGGCCATGGAGGGCGTTCCCGAGGAGACTCGTGACGCAAACGAGGACGCGACGACGACCTACCTCCGTCCGCTCCCCGGCGCAGCGCGGATGTACCCCGAGACGGACGTTCCGCCCGTCGACCTCGACCCCTCGGAGGTCGAGACGCCGGAACTGCTCACCGAGAAAGTACAGCGCTACCAGGACGAGTACGACCTCAGCGCCGGTCTCGCAGACCAGGTCGCGTACGGCGAGTGGATGCCGCTGTTCGAGGAACTGGTCGACGAGGAGGGCGTCGACCCGACACTCGCCGCCGGGACGCTGGAGTCGACGCTGACGGAACTGCGCCGCGACGACGTGCCCGTCGATACGCTCACCGACGAGCACCTGTCCGACGCAATCTCCCTGGTCGACGACGGCGAGATTCCACAGGAGGGACTCAACGACCTCCTCACCGCACTCGCCGAAAAACCCGAGCTGACTGCCGCAGAAGCCATCGAGCAGGAAGGACTCGGCGGGGTCGGCGAAGACGAGGTCCGGGAAGCCGTCGTCGAAGTCGTCGAACGAAACGCAGACCAGGTCGCGGAGGAAGGCATGGGCGCCTTCTCCGGGCTGATGGGCGAGTGTATGGGGGCGCTCCGCGGGAAGGCCGACGGCGATACCGTCAGCTCGGTACTTCGCGAGGAGATACAGAAGCGAGCGTAAGCGGCTCCCACTCTCGGCCTAGTCGGGCCGGATACGGGCTATTGTGACGCCAAGTCGGTGTCAGGACCTATCCTGACTGCTCTCTTCTAGTCGTTCGCTCTGGTCTCTTTGGTCGCTCTGGCCGCTCTCGGCCAGTCGCTCGCCCGCCCGGCGAAAGAGCCCGCGAAGCGTCCGGACTTCCCGGCCGGTCGGGTTCGCGCGCCCGAGCAGCCGTCGCCACATCCGCCTGGTCTTTGGCTGTTTCTCCCTCGTGTGACCCAGCGCCTGCAGGAACTCACCGAACTGGTCGTGGAGTCCCTCGATTGCAGTCTCGTCGGCGCGGTCGATAGTATCCGGGAGTTGGCTCGCGTCGACCGTCAGGTCCCGAAGTTCGTACAGCACGATGGTCGCAGCCTGCCCGAGATTCAAGACGGGGTAATCGGCGCTTGCGGGAATGGCACAGATTTCGTCCAGCCGCGCGAGTTCGTCGTTTCGCAGGCCGTTGGCTTCGCGCCCGAAGACGACGCAGATGTCGGCGGCGACGTCGTCGAGTTTCCCGGCGAGCGCGGCAGGCGTCTGGAACGGATAGCGGACGTGGCTGTCGGCACTTTCGTTTGGGATGGCCGTACAGCCGACGGTGTAGTAGTTCTCGACGAGATGGTCGAACGACACCTCTCGGGCATTCGGGAGGATGTCCTCGCGGGCCTGTCCGGCGAACCCGTAGGCTTCACCGTCGCGGTCCAGTTCCGGCGGGTCGACGAGCAGCAACTCCGAGAGGCCGAAATTCTTCATCGCCCGGGCGATAGTGCCGACGTTACCGGGCGTCTCGGCATCGACGACGGCGACGGAGACGGTTCTGGCCGCGTCGGCCCCGCGTTTGCTCATATGTCCAGCGCGTCGGTGTCGATGTCCAGGGCTTCCTGCTCTGCCTCTTCCATCGCGTCGAGTTGCTCGTCAACTTCCGGGATACCCTCTTTTTCGGCGGCGTCGGGTTCCGCCGGAGCCTCCGGAAGGTCGTCTGGCGCTTCATCGACGTGTTCGAGGCCGCCGTACCCCTCCGGGGCGCGGTTACCGTCGAGGAACCACTCGTGGAACGCGTCCGGCAGGTCACCGCTGCCCTGGTACTCGTCGCCGCCCTCTTCACGGAACCAGTACAGAAAGTCCGGTTCGTGCTCGTCACACAGGACGACTTCAGCCATCGGTTCGCCGTACACTATCGTCGCTGTGTTTGCCTGTTCAATCTCTGCTTCACCGTGGAGCAACCAGCACGCGTCACACGGCTCTCCCATCACCGACGAGAGTCGAATCAACCGATAGACCGTGTCGTCGTCCATCTCCGTGAGCGGACGGATGTTCCCGTCTTCGTCGAAGACCTCCTCTTCGTCGAAGCGCCACCCTCGCAACCCGATCGAAACTTTGGCCATACCACATCTGGGCGCCGAGCGGTGAAAAATTGCCTGAACCGTCGGGACCGTCACCGGGTCTGCTCTCACGCGGACTGCCCCAACCGACCGGCTTAACAGGATTGGGTCCAACGTGTGGCTATGCGAACTGTCGACGCCGCCGGGCTCCCGATCGGTGACGACCACCCGCCCCGAATCATGGGCGTTCTCAACGTCAGCCGGGAATCCCCCTACGACCCCTCCGTCTACGACGACTCTGGCGAGGCCGCCGAGTACGTCGATACCGAACTCATCGGCGAAGGTGCCGACATCGTCGACGTCGGACTCGAATCCGCCAACAAGAAATTCGAGGTTCTCTCGGCCGAGCAGGAACTCGACCGACTCGAGACGGCACTGGAAACCATCGACTCCGTCTCCGGCGATGCCGTCTATTCCATCGAGACGCGCTATCACGAAGTCGCCGAGGCGGCACTCGACGGCGGGTTCGACATGGTCAACGACATCTGTGGCTTTGCCGACCCGAAGATGCCCGACATCTGTGCGGAGTACGACGTCGCCGTCGGCAAGATGGCGAGCCCTCCAGACCTTGAACGCCCGGGCGCCGTCGAGGCAGTTGACGACATCTACGATGCCCTTTTCCAGAACGGCCTCACGGACAAGACCATCGTCGACCCCGCCTTCGGCGGATGGAGCGAGGACAAGACCCTCGACGACGACCGTGAAACGTTCCATAGGCTCCGGGAGTTTCGCGCTATCGGTCAGCCGATACTCGTCTCCATCAACCGGAAGAACTTCCTCCGTGACCTCGCCGACCGGACGACAGAGGAGGCATTACCCGTCTCGCTTGCGGCCACCTCGATGGCCGTCGAACGCGGCGCCCACGTCGTCCGCACACACGACGTTGCCGAGACACGCGATGCAGCCATCATCGGCGACGAGTTCTCCCGCGATAGGGTCCGTGCGGACACGGTCGAAGAACTCGACGTGACCACCGTCAGGGAGGCGACCCGCCACCTCACTGATTCCGACGGTGACCCGTCAGCGGCAGACGCGACCGTCTCGCGACTCTTCGCGCTCGACATCCCCGCCTCGGCCCGGGAATCACTCGTCGCTGGTACCCGCGAGACCGATGCTGTCGTGGCAGACACCGGCCAGAAAGTGTTGCTCGGCGGTCCAGTCTCGACGCTGCTGGAACTCACCGACCGTATCCGGGGCCCCCCGGCACTCGCCGACGCGCTCGACGGGGTACGGGAGGGGTGCAGGTAAGAAAACTTATGCCGGATGCGAATAAAGCACCGCGTGAAGGCCGGAAGGGCACCTGGGCAGGGGAAGTTCAGTGTGCCATTTCGGCTCAACCCGGTTTATATAGACCCTACTCTGAAGCAGTGGCAACACGATGGTCCCCTGACGCTGCTGGTTTGTCGGTGTCTACGGACGGTGTCAGGTGGTAGCGATGGACTACTCGACATGGGAACCGGTCTACACCGCAATCCTGTCTGATTTCGGCTTCGAACGGGCCGCCGACGAGCGTGCCCGTGATAGACTTGCGACACTACTTGACCCCGCCGAGACGGTCGCTCCCGACAATCTGGATTTCACAGTCGATAGCGTGGCGATTGCCGGTGCCGGGCCGAATCTCGAAGCGCAGGCAGACCGAGCGGCGACCGCGGACAGCGTCGTCGCCGCCTCGACGGCCGCGGACCGTCTCGAAGCATGTGGCGTCGCCATCGATTGCATGGTCACCGACCTCGACAAGAATCCCGAGACGGTCACACATCTCACCGAGGCGGGAACTCCCGTCGCGGTCCACGCCCACGGCGACAATATCCCGGCGCTCGAGACACACGTCCCGACCTTCGAGGATAGTGCCATCGTCCCGACGACCCAGGCAGCGCCGACCGATGCAGTGTACAACGTGGGTGGGTTCACCGACGGCGACCGCGCGGCGTTTCTCGCAGACCACTGTGGTGCCGAGGAACTACGGTTTGTCGGCTGGGACTTCGACGACCCCGCTGTCGACCCGATGAAACAGAAGAAACTGGTGTGGGCGGAGCGACTCCTCCTGTGGCTCGAACGCCGACGGGACGAGCGCTTTGCCGTGCTCGATGGCCGCCGCGACACTATCGACGATACCGTGCTGCCGGCGTGAATCGACTCGAATCCTGCCCCAGCGTAAGCGGAGGGCTGTTTGCACTGGGTTTGCAAGGTGGCGTATGGGCTATCACGTCGTCGACCCGGAGTCGATTTCTCCGACCGAAGACCATCCATGTGACCGCCGCTCGCTGACCGAAGCCGTCGACCTCTCGGCGCTTTCGGCCGCCGTCTACGACATCGCGCCCGGCGAACAACTCCCGCAGACGTATCACTACCACGACCAGCGCGAGGAACTGTTCTACGTTCTCGACGGGACGTTGACCGTCGAGACGCCAGACGGCGAACAGACTGTCTCTGCCGGGCACGTCTTCGTCGCCGAACCGAAGAGTCCACACCGCCCGTACAACCCATCCGATGCTGACCAGCCGGTTCGTGTGTTCGGCGTAGGTGCACCTCGATACGACATCGGCCGTCCGTTCGACCCGGAGACGGACGACATGCCCGAGGGTAGCGAGTCCGACTGACCGATTTGGGACTATCTATCAGACGGTCAAACGGCAGGGTTAAAGAGCGCGGCTGCCGAACCGACGCCCAATGGCCGCCGAGCCGACGGCGCTGCTCGAACAGTTGGGACTGACGGAGTACGAACAGCAGGCGCTCGCGGAGTTGCTGACGCTCGGCCGGACCACCGCCCCGAACCTCGCCGAGGCGACCGGGATACCGAAGGCGCGCATCTACGGCGTCCTCGACGCACTCGCGGACCGAGGATTCATCAAGGTGGTTCCCGGCCGGCCGAAGGAGTACCAGTCCAAACCACCCGCCGCTATCCTGGACCGGGCCGTCGAGAACCGACGCCAGGAGTTCGAGCAGTTCGCCCACCAGCTCGACGAGATGCGCGAGGCGTTTCTCGACGAGTTCCAGCCCCGCTACGAGCAGGCAAGCGAGGAGATTCGACCCGCCGAGGAACTGTTCTACGTCGTCGACGTGGGCGACCCCAGCGAGCGCGAGACGCGCCGGCTCTACAACGACGCCAGCGAACAGGTGTACGTCATCACGAACAGTTTCGCGTACTTCGAGGCTGTCGAATCGGCTGTCGCCGATGCGCTCGACCGCGTCGCTGTCGACGCGCTCTTTCTCCACCCCGACCTGCTGGCCGACGAGAAACGCCCTCGGCAGGCGGAAGTCGTCGAGTACATCCAGGAGAGCTACCCGGAGCTGGGACTCCGATTTTCGACGGGTCGGCTCCCCTGGCGCGGGACGCTCATCGACCCCAGTCTCGATTACGACTCCGGGGAGGCGATTTTGTTGGTTGAAGAGCCCGACGTTCCGAATCACATGCGCCAGGCTGCGATTACGGAGAACGGGTCTTTTGTGGCTGGGTTGAAGCGGTATTTCGATTTGATCTGGGAGTACGAGAGTGTTGGGGAACTTGGGTAGTTCTGGTTGGATCCTTGGAGGTCTGCTTTAGCTCATCCTGGACACTTGGTGAACCGATACAGAAGCTTAGACAGCCAATAGGAATGTCCAAATAAATCCGAGCGTGTCGTTCCAGCGCTTCCGTACTTCTCGAATCGCTTGCGGCACGCCACCCCGCATCGGGTGGCGTTGCCGCAGCCACTGGATCAACAACGGTCCAATCAACGCAGAAAACAACTCGAACAGCACGCCGTTGAGCGTTGTCGAGTGGAAGTTTTCACCGTTCAAATACTGCTTCAGCTCCCGAAACAGGATCTCGATCACAGTTCGCAGCGTGTAGATGCTGATTACGTCGATAGGGTCGTACTCTGACGACGCCAGCGTCGTCAGGTACTCGAGTTGCTCTCCGTCCGGCGTTTCAAGCACTACTCGCCGGAACTGTTCTCCTGTGTCGGCGAGTTCGATACGGTCGTCGCGTACCTGCCGTGTTTCATCACCGTCGGTTACCTCAGCGGTCTGGATCTGTTCACAGACATCGTACCGAGCGTCCGATTCTAGCAGTGTGATGAAGTCATCGTTGATGGCTGTGAAGCCGCAAAAGCGCTCGTAGCGTGTGTAGCCACGGTCGAAGACCCAGATTGGCGAGTCGAGGTCTGGAAAGACCTCGACATCGCCATAGAGATGCTCAAACTGCGGATTCTCGTGGGTCTCACCTTCTGTCACGGTCGCACCGAGTGGATGCTTGTGTTCTCCGTCGACACGCGCGGCAAGGTGGAGTTTGATGCCACCGTCGCCAGTGTCGATCTCGTAGGACTGCTCGTCGTCTCCGACGAAGTCGTCCGAGACGACGACCGACCGTGTGAGTTCGAGATTTGTCGCATCGGTCGCAACAACGCCTCGCGTGAGTCGCTGGAGTCGTTTTCGTTCGACGGCTCGTTGATGGGCCAACTGTGGGGTATGGAGTAGCTCGAACATGGTACGAACGACCGCGCGGTAGTCGCGGTCGTTCGTGTACCGTGAGAACGTAGAGGCAGCCATCTTCTCCATTTCAGCGGCTGTATCGGTGGTTTCTTCGAGTTCGGCAAGCGAGTCTGAGGGATCGATCCCTTCACGCACGGCGACTTTGAGGTGGTTGTCGAAGTCGTGTTTCTTGCTGTGTTTGCCGATATCGAACTCGTCGGCGATGGACTCGCTGCCGACTGCGTCGAGCAGCGAGTACACTGCGGTCGCAGTTGATTGATCAGAATTGAAGTACGCTGCGTCCGTTTTTCCTGTTGGCGGCCTTTGCTGAGAGTTGGGATTCGCAGCCATCAGGTCGCCATTACCGGCTTCACGCCGGTTTTAATACTGGAAACGCGACAGGTTCAAGCGGGTTCACTTTCGATACGGGAGGACGATGGTATGGTACCAAGCAACGAACGTTAGAATTTTCCAGAGGGTCAATCCGTAGTCTGCTCCGCTTCTGTGCGCATCCCAAATGCGAAACACGGAGTCTGGTTCGACATAGGGCGTCGCTTCGAGGTGCTGCTCTGTCATCCAACTCGTGATGGCTTTGTGGTCGCTCCTGAACCAGTCACCGACAGGAACACCTAGACCGTGCTTATTTCGCTGGAGCACTCGTTTTGGGAGCAAATCCTTCATAGCTCGCTTTAGAACACGCTTGTAGCCGTCTTGCTTGTACTCAACCGGGAGATTGAATCCGAACTCGACTAGTTCGTGGTCTAGGAATGGCACCCTAGCCTCAAGTGATGCTGCCATTGAGGACTGGTCAACCTTATACAGGAGGTCGTCGGGCAGCCAGTACTTGATGTCGAACGCGAGCATTCGCTTGTAGAAGTCGTCGGTGTCGGCGTACGACTCTGTAGAGCGTACAAGAGTTTCGATTCCACCCTCCTCACTAATCTTTGACGACTTAAGATACCTGTCGGATGGAATCTGAAACCGCTGTGCGACGCCCTCGATGGCCGTTTCCGTGTTCCTGAGTGCCGAAATGTACCGAAGGGTCTGATTTCTAACTGGTGCGTACGGTTCGATTTGTCCGGCGAGCTTAAATGCAGCATCGGGTACGCGGTCAAACATCTGCTGGTGTTTTGGGATTTGGTCGAAGTACCAGTATCCACCGAGTAGTTCGTCCGCGCCTTCTCCACTTAATACTACTTTGACATCTTCGCTAGCATATTTGGAGAGTGCCAGAGTCGGCAGGGCTGCTGGATCCGCGAGTGGCTCGCCGAAACGCTCAACAACTTCGCCGAAGAGATCCATTGAGTCAAGATCAACCGTAATCTCATGATGATTAGTGCCGAAGTATTCAGCCACATGTCGAGCGTGGTCACTCTCATCGAACGCATCATCCTCAAACCCAATAGAGAACGTATCTAGTGGCTCGTCGCGCATCTCTGAGATCAGGGCTACGATGGAGGAGGAATCTAGACCTCCAGAAAGGAAGGCACCGAGCGGGACATCTGACATAAGCCTACGCTCAACGGATGCGCTCAACATCTCTCGCAAGTCAGTCGCATGGCGATTGATGGATCCCGTCCGTGGGTTCGACGATAGATCCCAATATCGGTGCTCTTCTGTCTCGTTTTCGGTGATGAGTAAGCTGGTTCCTGGCGGTACTTTTCGCACCCCATCGAAGGGTGACTGGGGCCATGGCCAGTATCGAAGGGTGAAATAGTTGCGGACCGCGCTGTCATCGAGGACGGGGTCGATACCTGCCTCCAACAGTGACTTCACCTCACTCGCCCAAAAGAACGGTCCATCAGTCTCAGTGACGTACAACGGCTTGATTCCGAGTCGGTCCCTCGCGAGGAACAGCGCCTCCTGATCGCTGTCCCAAATGGAAAACGCAAACATCCCATCGAGGTATTCGGGCATCGAGTGCCCGTGCTCTTCCCAGAGGTGTACCAAGACTTCGGTATCAGCTTCGGTCCGAAACTCGTGTCCTTGGTTAGTGAGTTCCTCTCTTAGTTCGGCATGATTGTATATCTCACCATTATAGACGACTGTTACAGAGCCATCCTCGTTTGTGATCGGTTGGTCACCACCCTCGACATCCATGATAGAAAGGCGGCGTGCGCCCATTATCACCGGATCGTTAGTAGGGACAAATCGGCCTTCGCTGTCCGGGCCACGATGCGTAATGCAATCTAACATTGCGCCCAGTTGATCGTCGTCACCAACCTCGTGATCGCCGAACCCGAACGCCCCCGCGATTCCACACATCGTTGTAGTATTGTGACATCCGTGTCCGTATCAAGACTACGATAATGCCGTAGAGAAGATTGATTCTAACTGTTTAGCCCGCCGCGCATAGGAAAAGTCGTCCGGACTGCGCTTCGGACGAGGGGCATCGAGTGCTCGTTGCAGGGCACGGACGAACTCGTTTAGGTTGCCAGGTTCGTAGGTGAAGACGCCGTCAATATCAGCTGTGGCAGATGTAATCGACGGTACTTCCGCAGCGACAACGTTGATGTCGGACACAAGATACTCGTACAGCTTTAGTGGCGAGGTGTAGCGTGTTGCGATTCTATCGACGGGTCGTAGGGGAACGACCCCGACATCCGCAACGGCGAGATAATCGAAAACTGTCGACTGCGAGACGTGGCCGGGAAACTTAATCGCTTCACTTGGGGCTGTCTCGCGTGCTCGCTTCCGGAGCTCTTCAAGTTCGCTTCCTCCTCCAACAATTGAGAGACGGACCTCTGGCCGTTCAGCTACGACTGACGCGAATGCATCAATTGTGAGTCCAAGATCATTTTTCCATGTCGACAAACTCCCTGTATAGACCACCAGCTTTTCATCCGAGGGAATGCCAAGCGAAGTACGAATCTCCGTCTCCGAGGCGGTCGGCAACTGGCTCACGTCGGCAGCATCAGGAACGATTCCCGCCACCTCAACCCCTAATTCCGAGAGGTCATCAGCAATACCTTGAGAGATAGTAACGATCTTATCTGCCACTTGGCATCGGCTCAATTCGTCTCCCTCCGAAACCTGGTCGATATAGCTGTACACCTTGTGAGCCTCGTAGACTACAGGAGTAGAGAGAGGGAAGGGGAAAGCTCGAATCACTCTGAGAAAGGAAATGTCTCTCGTGAATATAACATCAAATAATTGAGCGGAGAGAAGGTTAACGAGATAGTAAAATGCCCGTCCCGTTTTCCCGGCGACTTGAAGTTGTGGAACACGATAGTGCTTGAACCTAAGCGGGAGATCGTGAATCTCGGCATACGATTTGATGTCGCCCGCAGCTATTACTGTTACCCCATGTCCCCGATCATTAAGGGCGTTACATGTATGAACAATCTGATTTGCGTGGGCTTGGTCTTCGCGAAACTCACTCCAGTACACGTAGAGGACGCGCATTATCAGAGTGAATTGGCCCTCCGAAGGTCTGAATGATTTGCATTCTTAGTCACCGCTCGCATTCGATACATGTGCTATATATTCGCCTGAGTAGTAATTAAAGAAGCGACTTCGAAATTCTGACGAAGCTCATTATTTACTCACATACCCTGTTGCACGTTCAAAATTAATTCGCCGGACGGCACAGTCAAGCCTGAATCTGGCTCGGTAGTGATGAACCGGACCGAGATACCACTCCAATCTGATATATGCAGCTTAATCAACTGGTAATCTGCCCCGATTAGTCAGGATTCAATCACAAACGCGAGCCGCCTGAGAGCGATGCCTCTCAGGCGGCGACATCTGCGCAGATATCAGTGTCGCTCAGATGAGTCGACTTGGCGATCGTATCAGTCCTGGCTTGCCGTGGCGTTTTGCGGTCAGTGACGCTGCAACCAGTGCGACCGCTGAGAGAACAACGTGAGTTTCAACGTTGTTCTCCTTGCGTGCGCGGACGCGATCAAGTCCAGTGAACGACTTTAGCCGGGATACCCTGTTGCACGTTCAAAATTAATTCACTGGACGACGCAGTTGGACCTGAATTTGACCCAGCAGTGATGAGTCGGACTCAGATGTTACTCTTAATCTGATATATGCTGCTGGATAGGGCGGTAATCTCCCTTGATTAATCAGAATCCAGTCACGAATGCGAGCCGCCTGAGAGCGAGCGTCGTCAGGTACTCGAGTTGCTCTCCGTCCGGCGTTTCAAGCACTACTCGCCGGAACTGTTCTCCTGTGTCGGCGAGTTCGATACGGTCGTCCCGTACCTGCCGTGTTTCATCACCGTCGGTTACCTCAGCGGTCTGGATCTGTTCACAGACATCGTACCGAGCGTCCGATTCTAGCAGTGTGATGAAGTCATCGTTGATGGCTGTGAAGCCGCAAAAGCGCTCGTAGCGTGTGTAGCCACGGTCAAAGACCCAGATCGGCGAGTCGAGGTCTGGAAAGACCTCGACATCGCCGTAGAGATGCTCAAACTGCGGGTTTTCGTGGGTCTCACCTTCTGTCACGGTCGCACCGAGCGGATGCTTGTGTTCTCCGTCGACACGCGCGGCAAGATGGAGTTTGATGCCACCGTCGCCAGTGTCGATCTCGTAGGACTGCTCGTCGTCTCCGACGAAGTCGTCCGAGACGACGACCGACCGTGTGAGTTCGAGATTTGTCGCATCGGTCGCAACAACGCCTCGCGTGAGTCGCTGGAGTCGTTTTCGTTCGACGGCTCGTTGATGGGCCAACTGTGGGGTATGGAGTAGCTCGAACATGGTACGAACGACCGCGCGGTAGTCGCGGTCGTTCGTGTACCGTGAGAACGTAGAGGCAGCCATCTTCTCCATTTCAGCGGCTGTATAGGAGGTTTCTTCGAGTGTGGCAAGCGAGTCTGAGGGATCGATCCCTTCACGCACGGCGACTTTGAGGTGGTTGTCGAAGTCGTGTTTCTTGCTGTGCTTGCCGATGTCGAACTCGTCGGCGATGGACTCGCTGTCGACTTCGTCGAGCAGCGAGTACACTGCGCTGGCTGTGGACTGGTCAAGATTGAAGTTTTCAGCGTGCGTTTCACCCAATGACGACCTGACTGATTTGCCTGAACACCGAGTCATCAGGTCGTCACTACCGGCTTCGCGCCGGTTTTAAATACTGGAAACGCGACAGCTTCACGCCGGTTTTAAATACTGGAAACGCGACAGCTTCACGCCGGTTTTAAATACTGGAAACGCGACAGCATATACCAGAGTTGCTCAGAATTAAAGGACTCATAGGGTCGGGACAAGTCACGCGCTGGGCAGCTGACGTAGAAACGATCCGACTATTATTCTCCGTCTCAACCTCTGTGAGAGGCGCGGATACTCTCTAAGTCAAACATGGTACGTCGGAAAAATACGGTCGGTACTCGAAGGCGAAAGGGACGCTTCGACTGGGAACGGCTATGCATTCTTTCCGGGGAACTTTAATATTAAGTTTCGGATTATATGAAACTCACTCATAAAATCCTCACTTCGACATTCTCCTACGTCGTCATATCAGTCGTTGGCTTTCTCGGAACACTCTACTTTGCACGTACGCTCGGTGCTGCTGCATTAGGAGTTTTCGCGCTGGGTATGAGCGTCGTTAAATGGCTACAATTAGCGGACCTAGGTCTCACTCCATCTGCAGTTAAGCGGATTAGTGAGGGGCAGGACAGCACACAGTATCTCACGGCCGCGATGGCGATACAGTGGGTGATTGGACTGGTTGTGGTTCTGCTTGTGGTGACGTTTCGTAACTCAATAAACTCATACGTGGGCGGCGAGTATGCATTCCTTATCGCTGCGATTTTCTTCGTCAGCTATGCCATCAACGGCGCTTTACAGCAGTCAATCCGTGGGTACCAGCGTGCAGATGTTGCTGATATTCTTGACGCTCTGGAGCGATTGGTCCGGGTTGTGGTCCAGGTTACCCTTGTAGCTTTCGGGGCTGAAATATTCGGTATGTTTGCCGGTGTCGTGGCCAGCTACGCGTTTGCGGCCATTATTGGTATTTGTTACCTCTTTCGTTTTCTTGATGCAGGCCTCGCTCGTCCCGGTCTTGACCACATAGTTAGTCTCTATGATTATGCAAAATACTCTGTACTCTCCTCAATACGGAGCCATGCATATTCTTGGGTTGATATAACTGTGTTAGGTTTCTTCGTCGTACAGTCCCAAGTTGGAGTCTATCGGGTGGCCTGGACGCTCGCGATGTTCTTCGGTATCGTCGGCCGTGCACTCCAGAACAACCTCTTTCCTGAAGTTTCGAACGTGAACGCCGCGGAGAACCGTGCACGTGTTGAACAGATCGTCTATGAGTCACTAATCTATACCAGCATCATCCCGATCGGCGGCTTGATAGGGGCACTCGTTATTGGTCGCCCCGTACTCAGCATCTACGGTCCAGAGTTTACGACTGGAAAGTGGATTCTCGTCGGCCTTGCTTCGGCCGTGGTACTACGGGGTTATCAGGAACAGCTACTTGCCGCACTTAATGGACTCGATTTACCGGATGTTACGTTCCGGATTAACCTTATATTCATAATTCTGAATGTACTCCTTAACGTGGCACTTATCCCCATGTTTGGCGTTGTCGGTGCAGTTATAGCTACTGTGATATCGGTTGGAATTACGCTCGGGCTTTCGTGGAGGGCTGTCACTTCTGAGGTAGACATAGCCGTACCGATTGATGAGCTCGGGGAGCAAGCGCTCGCAGCGACGGTTATGTCGTTGGTGGTTCTTGGGACGAGGCAGTTCGTTGATATCCGTTCCGTGTTGCTGTTGCTTCCCGTTGTCGGACTTGGGGCGGCGACTTACTTCACGGTGCTGTTCGCGCTCTCTGGAAGAATCCGGAGGAAAGTTTATGCTCTCCTCACAGCAGCACTCGCTTGAACGACGGCCAGTGCTTCTGGACTGCTACTCGATGTATCCAAGATTGCGTAGCGTCTCCTCCCGGCGCTGGGTACGGTCGCCAAGTAGATTGTCAATCCAGTCACGGACCGCAACGGGCTTTTGCGGCAAATTACCATCATCAACCGTAGTAGCGAACCAACCTGGCGGCCGATGCTCACCCACGCCGTCAACATCTCTCATACCATGATCAGAGATGACCACAAGTTCGTCGTCTTCTCCCAACTTAGCGCGTAGTGGCTCGACGACCTCGTCCCAGACCAGCTTCGCTCGCCGGGGGTAGCTATGGTCGTAATCAAGATGGCCGAAGATGTCGGGTGAGTAAATATATCCCCATGTAAGATCGTAGCCACGGCTGAGCGCCTCATTCAAGGTATTGTTCACGACTTTCATTTCCTCATCAGCGAGTTCTGCAAGTGCATCTAGCCCGGCATTACCCGAACGTACACGGTCAATCCAACCGCTCTTGAGGTCCTCCTGAACTGGGAGTGGATTATAGACAGGAATGTTGATCGCTTGACTCAAGTGATCGTCGAAGACTGTGTCGGGCCAGTCATCGGCCTCAGGGTTAACCTTCGCTAGACCACGTTCTAACAAGAGATTCCCCACCCATGATCGAAGGGCCTGAGGAACAACCGAGTTCGCCGCTCGACTTACCGCTCTTAGCGGCCCAGACCGCCAATTTGCCGCTGCATCGTTAGATTTTGTCGCTAGCGGATCCGGGAGATCTGGATTGCGGTGTGGGAGCGCGCCCGTATACATACTCGGCCAGATACGGTAAGTATGGTTTTTCGGGTAATCATTAAGGTCCCACCGAACGTGATCTGAGAGCAACATGTCCTGATCTTCTGCGATAGACACGTCAACCCCGTCAATCCCAATCACGAATAGTCGATTGACTCTCATTATTCAACGTGTATTCTCGTGCGCATTTGAAGCCATCGGAGCAATGAACGGAACGTGCGACCTTTAGATTTTCCGTCATCCTCCGTATAAAATTGCTTGATAGTGTCTAGGGAACTGTTTTACCGATAGAGACGCTGGTGTTGGTAATGGGTCGGCTTGACGATATCACGCTCGAAGAACTCTACGATTTCAAGGACCAGATCGACGAAGGAAAGCCGCGAGAACGTGTTCTCGCGGCGATCGGGCGCAAGAAGGGCGATCAACTGGATACACTGGCTGACCGCCACGGTGTTGTCGAAAAAACGATTCGCAACTGGCTCGATCGGTTCGAGAAAGAACCGATCGAGCAGGCACCTTACGACGCTCCTCGACCAGGAGGTCCAGCAAAAATCGAGGGCGAAGATCGTGAGCGATTGTTCGGGCAGTTGCAACAGCCACCGACCGAACTCGGATACGACCAACAAGCTTGGTCAGCGAAACTGTTGCTTCATCACGCCAAAGAGGAATACGGCGTCGAATACCACGAAACCTACACGTATGACTTGTTGAAAGAGGCCGGGCTGTCCTTTAGTACCTCAGGGAAGCTTTTGTGAAGCTGGCGTGAGTTGGACGGTGTATGGTTGGCCGTGAGAGAAATGTCGTCAAACATCTGAGTGAGGGAGAACTTGACCGATTACAGGCTGAGGCAGACGACATAAAGGAATACAAACGCCTCACCTTTCTCAAACGGCTCTACAATGGTGCAACGCTGGCAACTGCTGCCGAAGATATAGGGATCTCACAAGGAACGGCAAGTAACTGGGTGACACGGTGGAACGAAGGTGGACTCGGAAAACTGACGCCGAACTTCGGGGGCGGCAGGCCCCCGAAGCTCGACGAAGCAGAACAAGAACAACTCATTGCACGCCTCCGTGAGGGACAGCCCTGGAAGAAACAAGAGATTCAGCATCTTCTCAACGAGGAGTTCGATGTCGAATATCACCCACATTACCTCCCAACGTTTCTGGATAAACTCGGCCTCCACTACGCCATTCCTCGAACAAAACGCCCTGAGCGACCAGAGAACGCCGAAGAAATCCTCGACGAACGCGTCAGGTACGCGTTCGACGAGGAGGCTCTTGAGCAACCTCACAACAAACGCGAAGATGATACTGACGACGAAGACTGGGACCGCGACGAGGATATCCGAACAGACGGAGGCGCTGTTGTCGGATTCTTCGATATCTCTCACCCACAACCGTGGGACAATTCTCAGCGGATGTATACGGTTGATGAGCCACACATTGAGCGGAAGTTGGTGAAGATCGACACACCAGCAGCTGGATTCTACGCCCTCAACGGTGAGAGTGTCCTGTCGTTTCCACCGAATCAGGAGAAAGAGAAGATTTGCGGGTGTTTCGAGAAGGTCCGCGAGCAGAATCCTGGCAAGCGGATTCTGCTCGTGTTGGATAATTTCTCGTCACACGTGTGTAAGTACACGCGCAAGCGAGCACACGAACTCGGGATAGATTTGATATTTCTTCCAGTGGGATCGCCCGATCTCAATCCGATCGAGCCAGTTTGGAAGAGTCTCAAGTGGGAATCTTCGCCATTCATTGTCGAAGGTGGAGATGAGTATCGAAGACGAATCACAGAACTGTTCGGAAATTTGACCAACCAACTTAGCTTCGCCTCCTCGTGGATCGAGAATCATCTTGACAACTATCTCAATAAGTTAGTCTAGTCACTATAGACAGTTCGGTCTCGTGCGTGCGAGGGGATGATCTCGAAGTGTGGTACTTCCCGTCGAAACTTCCCGAACTGAACGCCGTCGAAGGATGTTGGGACCAGCTGCAAGAGTGGTTCAAGTATCGACTTGTCCCTGATATCTCATCGCTGAAGGACTACATCTCCCGAGGTGTGAACGCAATCAGCGAACCCAGCGTTTGGCCATATCTTACCGGTAAGGATTCGACCTAAACACTATGAGTGGTGTGTCTCCAGACGCTCGTTCGGGATGTAGAGCGATAATGAAATCCCCCACCCTACAATATTGCGCTAGGTAGTCCATCTTGTTAGAAAGCAGTTAATCGGATATCGTTGAACAATTTGTGCTAAGCAACGCTGTAATCTCTATTTCTCGCTTTCATTTTCTATGTCTCGTTAATGTCCCGTCTGAAACTCTCCTTTCGATTACCCATTCAGAAAGGATTAACAGGGACCACAACCGCGTTTAAATATGCAGATTCTACTGGTCACTTCTCACTTTGGGGCACACGAGAACGTGGGATTCATGCCGCTGGTGGGTGCAGAACTCGCTCGCCGCGGACACGACGTCCGTGGACTCCAGTACGAGGAGGGCGAAGTTATTGATGCGTTTCCGATAGACCGTGTCTCGACTCGTGAATTGTACACGCCGTACTGGTTTGGCCAGTGGCTGTTCTACCGGGATTGGGTACCGAAGGTCCGGTCGTATATCTCGGATGTGGACCCCGACATTATAGTGACTGACAGGCGATGTATGGCTCCAACGCTTCTTGCCGCAGATGACCTCGGAGTCCCTGCCGTAGGCGTCGTTCCCGGACTTGGATTCACGCGGTTCGACCCATGGAATCTCGACGAGCGAAAGACACCATCGTTTCTGGGAGCACCGTTCTCGGTTAAGATCCAGTACCCGTTCGTCCAGCGCTTGTTCCAGTGGCATCGTCAAGCCCTAGCCGCGGCGTCGGAGACCGTCGTTATCAGTGAGTTCCTCCAAGACGTTCTCCACAACACCTTCGACTGTGACTCGACAATTGTGAGAACGCCCGTTCCGCTCGACGACGTTCGGGCCTCATCGGTCGATCCAAAGTACCTCACGGTCGTAAATCCTCGAACAACGCTAAAAGGGTCTCGTTTGACTGCCCGTATCGCCGAGCACTTCCCAAATTACGAGTTCCAGATTGCAGGCGAGTTTGCGAGCAAGGAGGACCAACAGCGAATAGCGGGCCTCAACCATGTGGACCACCTTGGCTGGGTGGATAACATGCAAAGAGTGTACGAGAACGCGAGCCTTATACTCGTTCCATCCCTGGTTGAAGAGGGCGGCGGACCTCGTGTGGTTATTGAGGGGTTCGCGAATGGAATCCCCGCTGTCGGGAGTGACCGCGGTGCCATCCCTGAGCACATAAACGATGCTGGACGCGTAGTCTCGAACCCGATGGACATGGAGGAGTGGAGAACCGCTATTGAACAGGCGCTGGAACATCGTGACGAGTTGAGTCAGCAAGCATATAATGCTGCCCGGCAATACGATGCGAGGGACCGCGTAGAAGAGTTCGAACGCGTTCTACATCGTGTTATTGAGTAAGCTCTGTATCGCACCTCGGTCAGTAGTCGTATAACTATCTCTAAAACCGAATCACCACATAATGGGTGGTTTCTCCCCGATGAACGTTCTATCCTGCTCGATTCATATGTACCCGAGATCCTGAAGGTGTTCGCGGAGCCGATCATCCTTGATATCTTCCGAGAGTGCCGCTTCGGAGAGCGTCCCTAGCTCTTCATTAATGGCACTTCGAAGCCGCTCTACGACATTAGGATAGGTTTCTGAGAGGTCTTTCGTTTCGTCCGGGTCGGATTTCCAGTCGTATAGTTCGATACTGTCGTCGGTACGTGCGTGGAGTTTGTACCGATCATCACGGACAACTTGAGTCGGAATCCCGTATCCGCTGTCGTCAAACTCGGGGTGGTGTCGCAGGATTCCAGAGGGGTTGACTGCGCCGAGTTCCGCGAATACGTGGTCGTGGTCGGGAGCGTCCTCGAACGGTGCGAGCGACCGGGAGTGGGGGGGCTTCGGAGCTTCGCCGCTCGCAAGCTCTACGATTGTCGGATAGAGGTCGGCCAACGAGACCATCGATCGGATATCCTGTCCGTCGTCACTTTCTGGCCCCCTAACAATAAGTGGGACACGCAATACCGGTTCGTATAGCCCGTAGTAGTGCTTTTCAAGCCCGTGTTCACCGAAGTACTCTCCATGATCCGCAGTAACGATCACGTACGTCTCCTCAAGCTGGCCTCGGTTCCGCAGCCAGTCGACGAACTCGCCGACTCGACGGTCGAGGTAATGGATCGCACCGTCATACCAAGATTGGATAATCTCCCACTCCTCGTCGGTTGGATTGAGCTCGTCAGAAATAATAGGGTATTGATACGAAAGGCGCTGCAGGCGCTCAAAGTCTGTGCCCGGCAAGGTCTGGCGCTCGCCGAATTCGTCGCCGAACAGTTCCTCGGTCAGTTGGAACCTTGGTCTTTCGAGGTCTGGGCAGAATCGTGATTTGCTGGGACGCGGCGGATTGTACGGATGATGGGCCGTCTTAGCGTTGATGAACGCGAAGAATGGTTCCTCGTTCGCCGCTATCCACCGCTTCAAAGTCTCGAATTTGTAGAGTGTTTTGTCGTCCGGCCCTCGTGTCGCCGTGAACGCAGTCTGGCGACGTAGTGGTGGATCGGTGAATAGCCGTGCGGCGAATTTGCGGCTCGGGTCTATTCGGTAGGTTTCCTTGAACGCGTCCACACCACGATCGTAGCCGCGCTCCTTCCGTATGTGCGCACCTGCACTCATCGCAAATGTACGGTAACCTTCCTCTTTTACTGCTTCAGGAAGTGTCTTCTCCCCGTCTGGCAACTCTTGGTGATCGCCGTGGATGCCTGAGTTGGAGGGTAGTCGGCCGGTGAAGATCGTTCCGTGAGATGTCCCTGTCCAGTTGGAGTTCGCGAAGGCGTTTCGGTAACGCGTCCCTTCCTCGGCGAGCTTATCGATGTTTGGTGTGGTCGGTCGATCGTGTCCGTAGGCAGAGACGTGATCCGAGCGGACTGCATCCAACACGAGTAGGACGATGTTCGGCCGACTCATTACTAGAACCTCAACGACCACGAGTCTTAAAAGGCCCGTCTCATGACACTGCCGCGGCCATGAAACGCGAACTTTTGCGAGAACGAGTTTACCTCAATTCGGCCCAAAACCGATGCGTCCTACTTGTTTGTCGCTCGCTCCGGAACCCACAACGCTTACCTGAGAACTGATTCTGCTCTAGTAGTACGAACTAGTCGTATGAATGTTGCAATCCTTGTCAAAGAATTCCCGCCGGATGTAATCGGTGGTACGGAAACCCAGACGCTCCGAATGGCGCGTGAACTGCAAGAGCAGACTGCCCACGAAGTGACAGTCTATACCAAGCGTTATCCGAGCGATCCCCCGGACGTGCCGTTCGACCTCGTTGGGGTTCCTAACTGGCGGCGGTCACCTTTCCTCAGCACGTTCACGTTCGTTCTCGCGGCGACGTTCATGTTAGTGCGCGACGCCGATGAGTTTGATGTGCTCCAGTGCATGATGGTCTATCCAAACGGGTTCGTCGGGTGGTTAGTCAATCGCTTTCAGGGCCTCCCATATTTCGCCTGGATTCGTGGTGGAGATTATTATTTCATGAAGGATACACCCGGTAAACGCTGGGCGATCTCAAAGGTACTCGCAGATACGCTGGTGCTTGTTCAGACAGAACGCGTCGCCAGCGATGTCCGTGACGAATTCTCCGATTCTAATCTGGACGTGCTCGGAAACGGCGTCGATATTCCGGAACAAACGGCCGATGGCGACGAAATCGTGTTTGTAGGTCGCCTCAAGGATCAAAAAGGAGTTCACGTACTCATCCAAGCCCTCGAAGACCTTGATGAGAAACTGCTAATCGTGGGAGACGGTCCAGAACGCGAGCGGTTGGAGAGGCTAGCATCTCGACTAGACGTCGAGATAGAGTTTGTGGGAGAAGTCAATCCCGAGGCCGTCGAGGAGTACCTCCATCGAGGAAAGGCGTTCGTTCTTCCGTCCGTTCGCGGAGAGGGGCTACCGAACGCCGTGCTCGAAGCGATGGCTATTGGATTGCCTGTGGTCGTCACCGGTACTGGTGGCGTTGCAGACGCTGTCGTTGACGGCGAAACTGGGTTTATTGTTGAACCTGGCAACGAGGAAGGACTACGTGATCGGCTTGAGTTGTTATGTGAGGCTGATACCCGTCGAGAAAGGATGGGAGTGTCGGCTCGCAAATGGGTGGTCGAGAATCACAGCTGGAATACGATAATTTCCGATCTCGATGCGGTATATCGAGGGATAAGAAGAGAGTAGCTCAGGACTGTATTCAGCTGCTAACTTCACCAAGTGAGTGTAGGGCTTTTCTGTATTGTCTGACTACTATCTAGAAATACTCCAATTCGACCCGTGGTTTTTCCATCGACTTTTCATTTACTGGTCGAGACTCCGAATCCTTTAGAACCTGCTCTGTTGAATAGCGATTTTATCGGCCGATATCACGGGTTAGAAGGGTGAAGCCGAGGAAATCGATTCTTACTTATGGAAGTCGATATCCTCGACTTCGTGGAAGAGTGTCGGCACCTGGCTAAACAAGCTTTAGGGAGGCACGCGGGCGAGCCCGCCAGCGGCGGGTTCGCCCGCTGGAAGCACGTCGTCATTCACTGTTTCCGCCGTGAGGAGGGGCATAGCTTCCGTGAAACGGAAAACCGGCTGGAGTTACATGACCGCACTACTGGAGGTACTCGATCTGGAGGAAGGAGACATACCTGACTTCACCACACTCAACAAGTCGTTCGATCGGTTCAAAATGTGGGTCTGGCGGGCGTTACTGCGCGTTTCAGCGCAGCAACACACGCTGTCCGGTCACGTCGCCCTCGACAGCACGTTCTTCGACCGAGGCCACGCCTCAGCGTACTACCGTACCCGGTCTGATCGGTCGGTAGAAACGCTCAAAGTGACGACACTGACTGATACAGAGTCACTTGCTGTTCTCGATGTGCAGTGTCACGCCCAATGGAGGCATGATACGAAGACTGGTCCGCAGATCGTCCGCCGGAACGCGGACGATCTGCACACTGTCGCCGCCGATAACGGGTTCCAAGACTGGCACACCGAATACGAGATTGCTGCGCTAAATCTCGACTACCTCGTTCACTACCGCGGTTCATCACTGAATGCAACCGCGAACAACGCACTCATCCGGGCAAAAGGATACACTCAGCGCTGGATGGCGGAAACATCCTACTCGACAACAAAGCGCTCGCTCGGCGAGCCGTGCGAGCGCTGAAGTGGTATCGGCAGTTCCGTGAAATCGTTCTGATGTTCGCCATTACCAACATCGTTACTTCCCAAATGAGTCGAGAGAGTGCTGCCTGAACGCCACAAAACAGTCACTTTCTGTATGATTAGACGGCCAGTCTCAGCTGCTACTACGGGGCGGGCGTGCAGAATAGTTAGCACGGCTCTGCTGGCTGATCAGCGATTCTGGAGGATCGATAGGAACTCTCTCGGAGATGAGGCAGGGACAGTGAGATGTGTCAACCACTACCCTGCCACACCAAGATACGATCACAGAGGTCTTGAAATCACTGGAAACCGAGACAACAGTACTATTCGAACATCTTGATCTCCAGTTTCTCTATGAATTCCCCGTGTTCGCCCCCGATCCGCGGGGGCGAACGCGGGAGTTCCATCCACCTGAACTGTTCCGAGGATTGCTTCACTGCTTCTACAACAGAATCTACGAACCAGAAGCGATGGCTCAAGAACTCGCCAACGATGATGTCTGGCGTGTCTGCGAGTTCGAGCGACCGCCGTCACGGCGGACGATTGGCCGGTTTATCGACGAGCTCTCTGGTGTCGTTGAGGAAGTCTTCTCACGAATTCTCCAGCAAGTGCTCGTCCGAGTTGAACTGGGTTCTTGCTTTCGGATTGACGGCACCGATGTCCGGGCGCCTCGCCCGGACGAGGATGCCTCGTGGAACTACGACAGTACAGCTGAGGAGACTTACTACGGCTACGGTTGCTGTCTGGTGACGACCGACAACAACATCCCGATTGCCGCAGAGTTCACAGATGAGAAATCTGTGGACAAGGCGACGGCGAGGCGCATCACACAGGATGCGCTCGCCGTCAAAAAGCCAGTCACGTTCGTTGGTGACGCAGAGTTCGACATGTTGGACTGGCACGACGACCTGATTGAAGCAGGCGTCGTGCCAGTGGTTCCGTACAATCCACGGAACACAAATGATCCACCAGATATCGAGTACCGCATCCAGAAACGAATCAAGGAACATAGCGACACTGTCCGCGTCTGGGAAAAGCAGCTTGACGACACCTACGATAACCGGTCACAGGTCGAAACAGCAATCGGCGTGTGCAAGGATCTCGGCCTCGGGACTCCGCAAGTCCGAGGCCGAGAACGGGCAAAAACTCACGTCTTCGTCGCTCTCTGTCTTCGTTTGGCTGTCGTCATCGCTAACCATGAACGAGGAGGTGACATCGCAAGTCCGATCGTTGAGCTATGAGAACTCTTCTGCACGCCCGCCGTAGGGTTGTGGATGCGACGCATCACAAAAACCGACAACTGTGCCACCATCTGTACAAACATCGTCGTCGAGGACCCAGCCTTCGTCATCGTCATCCGGGTGCTTGTTGTGTGGTGTCTGATCATCCTCGTCGAACGCGTCTCCGACGCGTTCTTCGAGGATTTCCTCGGAGTTCTCCGGCTGAGAAGGGCGCTGTGGACGTGGTTTTGCGTACGATAAGCCAAGATCACGGAGGAAGCGATGGAGATAATCAGGGTGGTACTGAACGCCGAACTCTTCGTCAATGAGGTGGTGTATTTCCTGTGCTTTCCACGGTTGATCCTCGCGAAGCATCTCAAGCAACTGCTCTTGTTGCTCTTCGCCGAGCTTCGGGGGCCTACCGGCCCCGAAGTTCGGCGTGAGTAGTCCAAGTCCGCCTTCATTCCAGCGGCGCGCCCAGCGACTTCCTGTCGAAGCGGACTTGCCAACATCGTCAGCTGCGTCTTCCAAATTTGCTCCCTTGTAGAGACGCTTGACAAATGTGAGCCGCTTCGTAACCTTTGGATCGTCTGCTTCGTCCAGCAGACGATCCAATTCCTCTTCATCCAAATGCCGAACAATCTCTATCCGGCGATCTCCACCCATAACCTTCCAATCTCATGCTATGCCCATAACTTCGGTCACTCATTATCCCCTCGACACCCGGCAAGGGCAGGGCGGTAATGACCTCTTCCGCTACGTCTTTGACATCCGACGCCGAAAGGAACCCGTCTGGATCGGGTATGGTAAACACATCCAGATCCAGACACTTTCCCGTGGTTAATTCGGCGATTCAATTCAGCTGATTACGCTGGTTGGGAAGTACCGACTCTGAGAGAAGTCTTCGCGTCATTTCCGCAATCACACCTCATTTGGATAGCGCTGATAGGATTTAGCAGATCATTCAGATTTTATTGAATCGTACGTGTTTACCCCGAGGATTCAACGGCCGGCACAGCCTGAGTCCGTGAAATCATCTCGTTGTCTCGGGAAACTCGCTTGAGTTCGTCGTAGGGATTGCGTCCCTGCTGGCGCCACGTCGCCAGCAGGGACAGCAGCGTCTCATGAACGAACATTCCGCGATCGTTCCGGAGCGTTCCGATAAGTTTCCGTAGGACCACCGGTTCACGGAGCGCGTTTTCGGCGGCGTTGTTTGTCGGAGAGACCGCTGGCTCACCGACGAAGGTGAGCCAGTGGTCGAGGCCACCTTCTATCTTTCCGAGCAGTGTTGCCACTGGTCCGTCGGGAACTGACCGCTCAATCAACGACTCAACCTCTCTACGTGCTACGCGCTGTAGTTCAGCTCGCTCACGAATGGTCAAGTCGCTCTCCAGCCGAGTCTGGAGAGCGACGTACAACTGCTTGAGAGAGTCGTAGATCGGTTTGCCTTCTGGCTGCTTCTCAGCGACATCTTCAGCCTCTCGCAGAATATGTGCCCAACACCGCTGTAAGTTGTCGCTGAAGGCTGGATAGGCCGTCCATCCATCACAGATGACCGTTCCCGCGAAGTCCTCGCCGAGGACTTCCGCGGGAACATCGCTCCCACGACTCTCTAACTGCGTACAGCGTGTGGCTCTCGGTGGTGAACGTCCAGATCCAGGCCTGCTCGCCGTCACGCTTGATTCCTGTCTCATCGACATGAACAACGTCAGCCTGCTGGATCTGACGGCGAATCTGGTTGTATTCACAGCGACCGGCGCGCGCAGCGCGCTCGGTCGCGTGCCATGCGGACGCGCCCGACAACTCCAGTCCATGCAACTGGTCGAAACGGTCTGCAATCTTCCGATAGGGGAAGCGATAATCATACCTCGACAGTGCTGATTGGGCGATAACGTTCACCCCGAACTGCCCCTCATCGGGGCAGTCGGGGTGTGTAGCGACTGTCTCAGTCCCACAGGAGTCGCACTGGTAGCAGTGGCGGTTGTATTGCGTGACTTCTGGTGGCTGTGGGTCCGGAATCTCCTCGACGAGTCGGGGGCTGACGCCCACCGACTCGTCGAAGTGTTGGCCACACTCTGGACAACAGTCACAGGTGACCTCAACTTCTTCGTCTGGATCAGCTGTAGAGCGCCACTCCGGGTCGTGACCGTCCTTTCGTCCGGGAGTGCCGCCATCAGTTCTGACATCGTCGTCTTCGTCGTCTTGCGAGGTCGGGGACTCGTCAGTCCCCGACCGTCGCTTACTCGGTGGTGTATGTGGATTCTCGTATTTGCGAAGGCGTGTTTCGAGTTCTTCGATTCGCTCTTGCTGCTCTTCGATTCGTTCGTCCTTTTGCTCAAGTTTCTCCTCCAGCTCGTCAATTCGCTCTTCCATCTGGAGAAACCGTGAGAGAAGTTCGTCTTTGCTGAGGTCATCCCAATCCACTATGACCACCTCAGCGTTACCTCAGCAGGGCTACCGGGATGGTCTCCGAGCGGAGACCATCCCTGGAGAAATTCAATTAGCCCTTGTTGAGGGTACATATCGCCCCGATTGGTCGCCTGTTACGAGATAGTGGCGAAATTCATCGGGGCTAAACACGTACATTGAATCTATGAGTAATATATTTTCATCTGCCAACTGGACTTGAGTTAACTTCTTGGAAATGCGGATAAAATTCGTCGATACCGCCCACATGCGGAATCAAAACTATACTCTTGTTCAACCAATTCGCGTCCAGCTGAACTAATCTCTGCAAGGTCATCTCGAGATAAAATAGCTGTAATCTGGCGACTCAGTGCCGCTGGATCACGTGATTCGACAAGAAAGCCAGTTTCACCGTCTCGAACGACATCTGGAACGCCTGAGACGGGGGAGGCACAGACTGGTGTTCCGCAGGCTAGTGCCTCAAGAATCGTTGTCGGCAGTCCCTCTGTCGGTTGGGAGGGTAATACTAACAGTGCGAGGTTGTTCAGTTGAGCAGGTACTTCGTCATGGGTAACCCAGCCCGTGAGTTCAACACGGCCTGCGTCAAGTTCGGAGTTTAGTTCTGATTCTAGCCACGCCCGCAAATCACCGTCCCCGATAAACCGGAACGTCACGTTTTCTGGCAATCGCTTCGCCACTGCCGCCAACTCTCTGATCCCTTTTTCTTCGTCAAGCCGACCGAGGAAGCCGACGGCGCGGTCGCGCTCTTCGTAGGGTTTCTCGACAGCAAACTGCTCCGTGCGGACGTAGCGAGCGCCGGAAGGATAGACATCTGTTTCTGTTGGGTCTATCCCGAGTTCCCGCGCCATCTCTGGTGTATAGGTAATAACACCACTGGCAGCGGCGAAGCCAGCTCGTTCGAGTAGGCGTACTGCGGAGGCGAGCCCACGTGCGATCAATGACGGCATTTGTTGTTCCCAATTGAGTTGGAGCGTGAGCGGGACATCACCACGTGGTTCGACCAGAACGGTCTTCCCAAGCAACCGAGCAGCGAGAATCGGGAGCAGATACGATGTCGCACCGTAGAATATCACAACTTCTTCGTCGCGTGTTGCCAGCACCCGACACATCCGTAGTTGGTTCAGGAGGAACCGTCCAGCGGCAACAACGACTGAATCACCAGCTCCTTTTTTTGTTAGTTCGATGAATTCATGACGGTCCCGTATCTCAGAATCTGCTGGCAGATTTGCCGTTACCAGCGACACGCTTGTAATCGCTGCGAGGATATCGAGCAGACTTCGAGTTGCGTTCTCCCCAGCGGCAGCAAGTGGATGCGTAACAACGCAGACGTTGGGAAGTTCAGTTTCTGTCATCCAGCTACCTCCAGACATAGACGCCATACAGATACCCAAGTCCGACACAACCGGTCAGAACGGATAGAAAGAGGATCTGGAGGAAACCAGTCCGTGATGGTGAACTGCCCAAACGACTGATCCGGGCAGGGACGAAAGAGAACAGGAGAGCACTGAGAAAATCGGATTCCTCGGCGCTCGACTGGGGAACAAACTCCTCCATTCCTCGTTTCGAGTATCCCTGCCAGAACGCGCGGTCAATTAGCCATCGTGGTGACGTGCGATAGTCGAACACCTTGTGTGCGACTTCTGCTTGGGGATTGTAGTAGACTCCTTGATCGTACGTTTCTCGAAGCCGCGCACATAACTCTGTCTCTCCCCCCTGTAAATTGGCATCACCCTGCCGGCCCCCAATATCGGCGTCAAACCCATCGAGGTCAAGAAACACCTCCCGTCGAAAGGAGATGTTCGACCCGAACGTATTGCGAACCTCACCAGGCAGTTCCGGGTCACCGTCAGGACCGAATCCGCGGTGCGTGACACCGACGAGCCAGTAGAACTCTTCCGGGAGGAAATCGGGCTTTCCAGCCACCCACGCTGGCGTCATTTTTCCGCCGGCCGCAGGCACGTCCTTGGTTTCGTAGACCTCCACTAGTTGGGCGACCCACTCTTCGTCGGCAATAGCGTCGTCGTCCATGAAAGCTACTACATCACCGCTTGCAGCCTCTGCGCCAGCGTTGCGAGCAGCGAGCAATCCGACGTTTTCGTCGAGGCAGTGAACAATAATACTCTCAACGCCACCATAGTCGTCGCGTATATGCTCACAAACGGTCTCGTTGCCGTCGCTGACGAGAACGATTTCGGTGTCGTCGTAGGTCTGTCCGAGCAAACTCTCGACTGCCTCTCGAAAGTCTTCGTATCGGTCCATCGAGTGTTCGCAGACGACGACTGAAACGCGCACATTGTGTGATGGATGACCCCGGCCAATAGGCGTTACTGTTGTCTGTCAAACCGAGAAAATCGTACCGCTGGGCGGTGGTCGAGTAGAGTCTATTTCAACTGAATACATAAGGCTTATGCGCGCACTGGGATTCTGCACGCGTAATGAGTAACTGGCGCGAACAGGTCAAAGGCGAATCTGGCACCGGCGCTTTCACGGCGTTGCTCGGCCAGTACTACCACTACGTCGTAGTCGCCTTTCTGCTCGTCTTCGCGTTTTGGAATCGCGCGCGAAACTGGGGAAGATACCTCGTCGATGGAACGATTCTCTTTCGTGGAAACGACGCCTGGTATCACTACCGGTCGACGCAGTACACGGTCAACAACTTCCCGGAGACGATGCCGTTCGAAGTGTGGACACAGTTCCCCATCGGGACTGCGCCGTCTCAGTTTGGCACGTTCTTCGACCAGCTGATGGCGGCGATGGCGTTGGTCATCGGTCTCGGGAGTCCGAGTGAAGAACTGGTCCGTCGAGTCGTCCTCATCTCGCCAGCTCTGTTCGGGACACTCGTTCTCATCCCGGCGTATTTCGTCGGCCGCCGGCTTGGTGGCCGCTTCGCTGGCGTTCTGGCTGCCTCAATTATCGCCTTTGCGCCTGACAGGCTACTTTCGCTATCTGTCGCGGGCTTCTCGGACCACCAAGTTGCCGAAGCACTGTTTATGGCTCTGGCGGTGCTCGCGGTGATGGTCGCCCTCTCGGTTACACAAAAGGAGAAACCAGTTTACGAACTCCTACTTGAACGAGACTTTGACGCGCTCCGCCGGCCGCTTGGCTACTCGGTACTCGCCGGTGTGGCTGTCGCGATGTATCTTTGGACGTGGCCACCGGGTGTCCTGCTGCTGGGTATTCTTGGAGTGTTCTTCCTTATCCACCTCTCTGCACAGGTGGTCCGCGGCCAGAGTCCAGAACACACGGCGTTCGCGGGTGTCATCTCGATGGTCGTGGCTGGATTGTTACAACTTCCCTCCATTGCAACACTTGAGATAAGCGCAACAGCACGCTCCGCTCTCCAGCCTGGACTGGCCTTTGCTGTCGCCTTTGGCTGTGTGTTCATGTCCTGGCTGTTCCGACAGTGGGAGGCCCGAGAGCTGTCGAAGATCGGTTATCCCGGAGCTGTCGCCGGTATCCTCCTGGTTGGAGCCGGCTTCATGGCAGTCGTCTTGCCTGACCTCTTTGGATATTTCGTTGACCAAGTTCTGCGAGTCATTGGCTTCCAGACGTCGCCGACGGCCCAGACGGTCGGTGAAGCCCAGCCCCTTTCCGACCCCTACACGCTGTATTCGTACTACAGGCTGGCTCTGTTCGCTGCTATCGGTGGCGTCGGCCTCGTGCTCGCAAGACAGTTCACGGCCACAGACCCGTCCGGTGAGCGCTTGCTCGTCGCCATCTGGTTCGTCTTCATAATTGCTGCGACGTTCACGCAGGCGCGTTTCGGATACTACCTTGCCGTGCCCGTCGCGGCACTGACTGCAGTCGCGGTCGGTGAAGTGATGCGATTTATCCCTCGTGTCGAGGATATCTCGAAGGTCGAGCCGTATCAGGTGATGGCCGTCGTCTCGGTCATTCTCATCGTGCTCGCGCCGATGTTCTTCGGTGCTGGTGCGAGCGTGAGCGTACAGGCGATGGAGAGCTCCGACCGCGCGCAAAATCCCGGTGCCGGTATCGTCGGCTGGTCGGACGGACTCGACTGGATGGCAGAGAACACGCCAGCGCAGGGACAGTACGCAAACCCCGACGGTGAGGTCATGGAGTACTACGGGACGAACGCTCGCACCGACGACTACGACTATCCGGAGGGGTCCTACGGCGTGATGTCGTGGTGGGACTACGGCCACTGGATTACAGTCGAAGGTGAGAACATACCTGTCGCCAACCCGTTCCAGCAACAGGCCACAAAAGCCGCTAATTTCCTGACGGCACAGAACGAAAGCCGGAGCGAGCAGGTGCTTGAGGACATCGACGAGGACGACGCCCAGACGCGTTATGTCATGGTCGACTGGAAGATGGTCGAGACGGAGACACAGGTTGGTGGGAAGTACTTCGCGCCGATTCGGTTCAACCCCAACACGACACGGTCGGACTTCTACACCCGTGTCGCGTCGCTAGAGAGTCTCCAGCAGAATGGACTCCTTCAAGGGACAGACGTCATCCGCCAAAAGCAGGCGTACTACGATTCGATGGCAGTTCGGCTGTACCGCTACCACGGCAGTTCCATGGAGCCTCAGCCGTGGGTGCTCGACTGGCAGGGCGGGGAACAGCGACTCCGCAACGGCGATACAGTCGTGAGTCCGCCATCTGACGGACAACCGATAAAGCGCTTCCAGAGCATGCAGGAGGCGAAGGCGTTCGTCGAGAACGATACGGACGCACAGATCGGCGGCTTCGGGCCGTATCCACAGGAGCGCGTCCCGGCTCTGGAACACTACCGACTCGTCCACATGAGCGAGTTCAGTGGGCTCCAGGGCGGCCTCTCGCAGGTATTCACCCGTGATGCGAACACGCCTGGCTTCCTCGGCTCGCTGGGTATCTCGCCGAACGCGACACAGCAAGACGTCCGGAACGCCGCAATCGACGGGCTGTACCCGAACACGCCGTCGTGGGTCAAGACGTTCGAACGCGTGCCAGGGGCGACCATCGAAGGGGACGGTGCAGCACCGAACAGCACCATCCGCCTGCAGGTCGAACTCGACCCCGCCAACGGTGAGACGTTCGACTACAGTCAGCAGGTGACTACCGACGAGGACGGAAGCTTCACTGCGACGGTGCCGTACGCGAGCACGGGCTACGATGATGTTGGACTCGAGGACGGGCACACGAACACGAGCGTCCGTGCGACGGGGCCCTACCAGATTGCGTCGTCACCGACCTTCGAAAACGGGACCGTCACCCAGTACACCGGCACTGTCAACGTCTCCGAGTCGGCAGTCGTGAGCGAAGACGGGTCGCCAGTCGAGGTGACGCTGGAAGAACAGTCCCAGGAAATCGACTTCGGTGGCGATGACGGTTCAGACGGGACTGACGGCGACACGACCGACGGGTCGACTGACGGGTCGACTGACGACGGTGAGACGACCGACGACACGAATACCACGTCCGGTGGGAGCGCACAGCAATCACTGACTACCGACACCGCACCCACCACAATCCGTGCCGACTGATACGACAGCCGACGAGGAGACGCCGGCGATGCACGCGACGACCGGCGTGCGCGCGTGGCTCACAGTCTATCTCAAAGGGCTCGCGATGGGTGCTGCAGACTCCGTTCCGGGTGTCTCCGGCGGCACGATTGCGCTGATTGCGGGTATCTACGAGCGACTCATCGACGCGCTGACCGCGCTCGACCCCCGGTTGCTCAGAAAGGTGCCCGAACTCGACAGCGCCGACGGGCGACAAGAGGTCCTTTCCGACCTTCGCCGGATGGACGCGTACTTTCTGGTCGTACTGGGACTTGGCGTGGCAACGTCTATCGTGACCGTCTCACGAATCGTTCACGGTGCGTTGACGATGGCGCGCCCGCAGACGTTCGCCTTCTTTTTCGGATTGATTGCGGCCTCTGCGGTCGTGCTCTACGACCAGCTCTCTCTGGAGACGCCACTGCAGATCGGCGCGGCCATCGTGGGATTCGTCTTTGCCTTTCTGGTGAGTGGAATCTCGAACGGGGCCGGCCTCGGGCACGCACTCCCACTCATCTTCGTCGCTGGTGCGGTCGCAATCTCCGCGATGGTTTTACCTGGTATCTCGGGTGCCTTTTTGCTCATCCTTCTCGGACAGTACGAGTACCTGACGGGGGTGTTGACCGACCTGGTCGACGGCTTGCTGGCGTTCGGTGCCGATGACCTCCTCGCGAACGTCGGTGTCGTTGTCACCTTCGGCAGTGGTGCTGTAATCGGCCTGTTCACCGTCGCTCACGCGGTCAATCGCGCGCTCGAAGAATACCGTGAAGCGACCATCGCGTTCCTGGTCAGCCTGATGGTCGGCTCACTCCGACTCCCGGCCGCCGAAGTTCTCGGCGGGGTCGAGGTCACGGCGGTCGCAGACGTGACGACAGTACTCGGGACTGCGCTGGTCGGTGCTATCGCTGTCCTCCTGTTGGATTACTACACCGAGGACCTCTCGACTGTCGCCGCCTGAGGCTCTTACTCGACGCTTTTTGCACGCCAGTCGGCAAACGCTGGGAGGACATCGTCTTCATCGAAGCGCTCGATGCAGGGCACGTCGTAGGGATGGAGGCTTTCGAGACGGTCGGTGAGGCGGTCGACAGCGTCGCTGGTCGTTTTCACCAGAAGGATGACTTCGCTGTCTTCGTGGACGGCGCCGTCCCAGCGATACGTCGACTCACACGGGACTGCGTTGACACAGGCGGCCAATCGCTCGTCGACGATGGTTCGGGCGATGTCGTCGGCGGCTGATTCCGGGGCCGTGACGTAAAGAGTGACCATGCGTGAGCGTCGTTTTATGAGTGTATCAGCGTTCTGTCGGCGGCCGGGAGCTGGCTTACTTCGAGAAGGGGTTGTACGCGCCGTTGATGTCCCACTCGTGGAGACAGTGTGGCTGTCCGTGCTGTGGTTCGCCGTCGGACTCGGCGACGACCCACTTCTGTTCGCGCTCACTCCAGACGTCCATCCGACCGCATCGCTCGCAGACGCGTTCCTCCGGTGGGACGACTTCTGACATAGGGGACTGTTGGCTACCCGGGGACTTGAAATTCTCGGCACGCCCGGCGATGAGTCACTCGCTCTGTCCAGAGCGTGTGGTTGATACTGGCGGCGAGCCAACACGGCAGTGTGAAACACCTCCCGAAGCATCTCCGGCCGCGATGGCGGTATCTCGCCGTCGGCATCGAATCCTGGCCGGACGCCGACATCGACCGTGGAACCTTCCAGCGACAGCTCTGGTACGCTGCACAGAATCTGGTCGGTGACGTCGGGAGCGCAGCCATCGACCTGACGCTGCTCTCCTACTCGTTTGCGGATGGGTGGGGGAGCGCCATCCTCAGGGCGCGCCGCGGTGAGGTCGACAGGGCTCGGGCCGTCCTGGCGAGTCTGAACCGAGTCGATGGGGCCGAGGTCGGGGTTCGTGTCCGCGGCGTCAGCGGGACGGTGCGGGCCTGTGAAGAAAAGTATATGGGGCGCCGACCGGAAGGCCCAGAGAAGAGAGACGTCGTGTTTCGTAACGCCGAGCGGACTGCTCACGTCGGGCACTCGCGCGTCGACGTGGCGACCGACGAGGCGTTCGCGGGCGCGACGACGCTCGATATCTAACTATGCAGGGACAAAACCAACAGCAGGCCTACGACCGCGGGATTACCATCTTCTCCCCGGACGGACGCCTCTATCAGGTCGAGTACGCCCGCGAGGCCGTCAAGCGCGGGACCGCGAGTATCGGCGTTCGAACACCCGAGGGCGTCGTTCTCGTCGTCGACAAGCGCATCCGTTCGCCGCTGATGGAACGGGACAGCGTCGAGAAGATTCACAAAGCCGACGACCACATCGGCATCGCCAGTGCCGGCCACGTCGCCGACGCTCGCCAGCTCATCGACTTTGCTCGCCGCCAGGCGCAGGTCAACGAACTCCGCTACGGCGAACCCATCGGCGTCGAGACGCTGACCAAGGAAGTCACCGACTACATCCAGCAGTACACGCAGGTCGGTGGCGCACGTCCCTTCGGTGTCGCGCTCATCATCGCCGGCATCGCTGACGGCGAACCCAAACTCTACGAGACAGACCCGTCGGGAACGCCCTACGAGTGGAAGGCACTCGCCGTCGGCGCCGACCGCGGGGACATCCGGGAGTACTTAGAAGAGAACTACGCCGAGGACCTGAGTCTCGACGACGGCATCCGTCTGGCGCTCGAATCGCTGGCCTCCGTCAACGACGACGAACTCCATCCGGAAGGTATCGGCGTCGCGACAATCGATAAAGAAACCGAGACGTTCCACGAACTGAGCGAGGACGAACGCGAGGACTACCTCGAAGAGTTCGAACTGCTGGCGCCGGAAGAAGAAGAGGACGCTGACGCCGACGACGCTGACGAAGAATAACCAGCGCCGTCACTCGTTTTGCAGGTTCTGACGCTGTAGTGCGTCCGCCGGGCAGTGACAGCCATTTACAACACCGTGTGAGGTACGACAGTCTGGCACAGCGCGGTGGTCTACGATTCGGAAACACCTTTAAATCGGGCCAGATAAGGTCGATGTATGATATCGCTTGACGAGGCGGTGACGGCGCGCCTCGAATCACACGGGGAACGGTTCGAGGTACTGGTCGACCCGGATGCTGCGCTGGAAATCAAACGCGACGAGTTCGACGGTGACCTCGAAGAGGTCATCGCTGCAGAGGACGTCTTCGAGGACGCTGCGCGCGGGGACCGCCCTGCCGAGAGCGCGCTCGAAGAGGTCTTCGAGACGACAGACCCGATGGAAATCATCCCGGAGGTAATCAAACGGGGCGAGATTCAGATTACCGCAGAGCAGCGCCGCGAGATGCAAGAACAGAAGCGCAAACAACTCATCAACCGCATCACGCGCAACGCGGTCAACCCGCAGATGGACGATGCGCCCCATCCACCCGAGCGCATCGAGAGCGCACTCGAGGAGACTGACTTTCGTATCGACCCGATGGAGCCAGTCGAAAACCAGGTCGACGAGGCGCTCGACAAACTCCGACCGGTCATCCCGATTCGCTTCGATACGGTCACCGTCGCTGCACACGTCCCCGCCGACCACGCCGGCAGCGCGCAGGCCCAGATTCGGCAGTTCGGCGACTTAGAACGCGAGGAGTGGCAACCCGACGGCTCCTGGATTGGCGTCGTCGAGTTCCCGGCCGGCCTGCAAAACGACTTCTACGACCTCGTCAACGAACTATCCAATGGGGAAGCAGAGACACAGATGGTCAAAGACGAAGACGACCTCGACACCCGATAGGGAAAAAGTGACTTAGGCTCGCTTGAAGCCGATGGCAAAACCGCCGGCAAAGCCGGCGCCGATACCCGCCGTCGAGATGAATGTCTCGACGAGTGTCTGTGTCTGTGCGCTTGCGTCGGTGGCAAGTCCCTCGAAGACCCCGCCGAGTTCCTCCCAGTTGACCTGGAGGATGCCGCGCGATTCGAGGAACTTGAACAGCACGAGCTCGAGACCGACGATGATAGCGATTATCTTTGCCACTTTCTTCGCGGTGAAGCCGATGATGGCGCCGATGAGTGCGCTCCCGCCCATCTGCAACCCTAGCCCCGGAATGTCTATTGCCATGTGTACCACCTGACTGCGCGGGGGTAAGAGCTTTGTGCCCGCGGTGGTCGGGGATACCTTCGAGCCCGGATTTAAATATCGGGGCGACGTACAACGGTGTAAGTGACGGAGCGAGACACCACTACCACCGAGCGGGCGGTCATCGCCAAGCGCGTCGACAGTGGCGAGGCGGACACGACCGAAATCGTCGACCTCGCACATGCTGCCGGGTACAGCCCCGTCGAGACGGTGACCCAGACCCGGACCGAGGACCCCGCCTTCCACATGGGGGAGGGAAAAGTCGAGACGCTGGCGACGCTCGTGCGACAGACCGACGCGAAGGTCGTTGTCTTCGACAATCAACTTGGCCCCTACCAGACGTTCAACGTGGGGAACAAGCTCCCCGAGGACGTGCGCATTCTGGACCGGTTCCGGCTAATTTTGGAGATTTTCGGCCAGCGTGCCCAGACCAAGAAGGCACAGCTCCAGGTCGAACTTGCGGAACTGCGCTACGAACTGCCGCGTGCCGAGGCGAAAGCGAGCCTCGCCAAACGCGACGAACGTCCCGGCTTCATGGGGCTTGGCGAGTACGACGAGAGCCGCGAGTGGGACATCAAGGCACGCATCGCTCGCATCCGGGACGAACTGGAGACAATCGAGCAGACAGAACAGCACCGCCGCGAGCAGCGCCGCGAATCCGGCTTCGACCTCGTGGCGATGGCTGGCTACACGAACGCCGGCAAGTCGACGCTGTTGCGGCAACTCGCCGCCGACCTTGACGTCGACGAGAACGACGACCTCCATCCGGACCTCGACTCGACCGCCGAATCCGAGGACCGACTGTTCACGACGCTGGGAACGACGACCCGTCGGGCAGACATCGATGCCCGAGACGTCCTCCTGACCGACACTGTCGGGTTCATTTCCGACCTCCCACACTGGCTGGTCGAGTCGTTCAAGTCCACGCTTGATGCCGTCTATCGGGCCGACCTGGTCTTGCTCGTCGTCGACGTCAGCGAACCCGTCGAGGAGATACGCGAGAAACTGGTCACCTCTCACGACACGCTCTACGAGCGCAACGAGGCGCCAATCGTCACCGTCCTCAACAAGATAGACAGCGTCGACGAAGACGAACTGGCGCGCAAACGGGAGGCACTCTCTGCGCTCGCGCCGGACCCGGTCGCGGTCAGCGCACGGACCGGCGAAAATCTCGACCACCTCCGCGAGCGGGTCCACGCCGAACTGCCAGATTTCGTCCAGGAGCGACTCGTCCTGCCGATGAACGACGAGACGATGAGCGTCGTCTCCTGGATTCACGACAACGCGAACGTCGACTCCGTCGACTACGGCGACCAGGTCGTCATCGAGTTCGAGGCCCGCCCCGCCATCGTCGAGCAGTCACGGGCCAAAGCGAGCGACCTGGTCGAAACCGAAGCCTCTGCCTGACTACCGGTCGTTTTGCATCGCCGCTGGAATCGCATCGAGGAGGTCACTCGCGACGAGTCCGTTCCCGGACTGTTCGTAGACGATATCGCCTGCACGCCCGTTGACGAAGGCCGCGAGCGCAGCCGCGTCCAGTGGGTCCTGTGTCGCAGCGAGCGCCCCGGTGACGCCAGCGAGCACGTCGCCGGTTCCGCCCACCGTCATGCCCGGGTTGCCGGTGCGACTGACGCGGGTTCGGTCCCCATCGGAGACGATGTCGTAGTGCCCTTTCACGAGCAGCGTGTGGCCCACTTCAGCGGCAAAGTCCTCGACTAGTTCGGAGCGTTCGCGCCAGTCGGCGGCGGTCTCTCCGCCCATCTTTTCCAGTTCGCCCTGGTGGGGGGTACAGATGAGGTCTGCGTCGGTCTCGACGTCCGGGACGACAGCGAGGGCGTCGGCGTCGACGACAGCAGTGCCATCGTATCTTTCGAGGATTGCTCTGGCCGCCTTGAGCGTCTCGGGGTCGTCACCCAGGCCCGGACCGAAGACGAGCGCGTCCTGTTCGTTGGCGAGTTCCGTTATGGGGCTGACGTGGCTCGTCTCGAGGGTTCGCCCTTCCATCGGGCGGACGATGAGGTCCTCGCAGTAGCCCTGTATCTCGTGGGCGACGGCCGTCGGACTGCTCACCCGAACCAGGTCGGCACCGGCACGGAGCGCCGCCTGCCCGGCGAGTGCGGGCGCACCGGTGTAGGGGCCGCCACCGACGACCAGTACTTCGCCGTGGTCGCCCTTGTGACTGGTCGGGTCCCGGGAGAGCCGCTGTAGGTCTCCCCGCTCGACGAACGTCTCGGCGGCGGCCGGGATGCCGATTTCGGCGACTGTCACGTCCGCCGCGAGGTCGGCCAGGCCGGGTTTGGTGTCGTGGAACGTGACGACGTGGTCCGGCGAGACGGCGTTGTCCGTGAGCGTCGCGGCGTCGGCGTCCAAGCCGGAGGGAACGTCGACAGAGAGGACCGTCGCGTCGGCGCCGTTCATCGCAGCGGCCGCGGTGGCTGCTGGCTCTCGAAGCTCTCCGGCGATGCCGGTTCCGAGCATCGCGTCGACGATTAGGTCCGGGTCCGCGAGGTCGACGGCCGTCGAGTCCCGGACCTCCCTTGTGTCGTAGTCGGCTTCCTGGAGCGCAGCCCAGTTCTCCCGAGCGATGTCGGTGGTGATGGTCTCTGCGCGGCCGAGCAGGCAGATACTGAGGTCGAACTCGTCGAGAAAGCGGGCAGCGACTGCGGCGTCGCCGCCGTTGTTCCCTCGGCCACAGACGATGGTAATCTTGTCACCGGGGGCAGCGAGGTCGCGAACGACGCGGGCAATCGCGTTGCCGCTCGACTCCATCAACTGCTTGCGTGGCACACCGAGTGCGGCCGCGTTCTCGTCGACGACGGCCATCTCCGAACCGGTAATCATGGTCGGGCGTACGACCGGCGGGGGAATAACTGTGGGGCCTCAGACGAGAGCGACGAGGCCAGCAGTCAGGAGGAGATTGCCAAGCGCAGCGACGAGCAGGAACTTCCAGCCAATCTGGATGAGCTGGTCGATACGTACGCGGGGGAACGTGGTCCGCGCCCACTGCGTGAACAGGAAGATTGCCCAGATTTTCGCGAACATCCAGATTGGCCCAGGCAAGACTGGGCCGGCCGGGCCGCCGAGAAAGAGGACGGCGACGAGCGCGCCGCCGAGGAAGATGTGGAGAAATTCGCTGAGGTACAATAGCACGAAGTACACCGAGGAGTACTCAGTCATGTGGCCAGCGACGATTTCGGTCGGCGCTTCGGGGATATCGAACGGGTTCCGACCGATCTCCGCGAGATTCGCGGCCATGAACAGGACGAACGCGAAGGGGTTGACGAACGCGTACCAGTCCGGAATCCCGAGTGGGCCAAGCGCGACGAGCGTGTCTTGCTGTGCGGCGACGATTTCACTCAACCGGAGAGTGCCGAAAAACAGCGCGACTGACGCCCCGACGAGAACGAGCGGAATCTCGTACGCGATGTTTTGCGCGACAGCGCGCATCCCGCCGAGAAACGAGAACTTGTTGTTCGAGGCGTACCCGGCCATCACGAGCCCCAGTGAGGCCAGCGAGGCAACGGCAAAGACGAATACCAGTCCGCTCTCTGGGTCGGCGAGCTGGAGAGAGATGCTGCCGAGAGTTCCAAAGGGGATAACAGCAAATCCGAGCAGCGCCGAGGCGGCCATCACCAGTGGAGCCAGGTCGAAGGCCGGTCGGTCAACACCCTCGGGGACGGTGAGTTCTTTCGAAAGCATGCGGACCGAGTCGGCGACGATGATGAGCAGTCCCGCTGGGCCGTGCCTGTTCGGCCCGATCTTGTCGATAAACGAGGAGTAGACCCGCCGCTTCGCCCACGGACCGGCGATAGCTGCATTGATGAGGATGACCGTTGCGACCAGTGTTGCACCGAGGAGTCCACCGACGACGCTTCCCAGTGTCGTATCTGGGACCAGTCCGACAGCGTCAGCGAGTGCGTCAGGGAGGGCGGTCGACAGCGGAACCACTCCTACAGTCATGTGCAACACTTCGACTGGGGGTGGCGTAGCCCTGCTGCCCCGTTTCCGCGGACATTTATATTGGGCTGTGATGGCAAAACCAGCGACCCGCTTTGCTCACCACCGGACCCGGAACTCGCCTTCGTCCTGTGGCGCCTCGTAGGTCACGTCGACATCTTCGACGGTGGCAGCGGAACTCCCGCGGTGACAGAACTCGACCATCTCTTCGACGGTCTCCGCTGGCCCCTCGAAGACGGCCTCGACGCGCCCGTCGTCCAGATTCCGGACCCAGCCGTCGACGTCGCGCTCCTGTGCCTCGTCGCGGGTCGTCGCGCGAAAGTACACACCCTGTACGTTGCCGGTGACGAACACGTGTGCACGAGTGCGGTCGGACATACGCTACTCTTCGACGCGGTGTTACAAAATGGTACGGTCAGCGCCCCGCTAGCCGAGCAACTCACGGAGCGCCCGAGCCCCGGCGCTGAGTTCCTCACTGACCGCACCAGCGAGGCCACCGACGCGTATCTGGGCCGGGGCGATCCCCAGCCATCGAGAGACCGGGCCAGCGGGAGCATCTGCGCCGAGCGCAGCGATAGTTCGCCCGCGCGAGCGAACCTCGACGGTGAGTGCTGTCGCTGTCAGCGTCGCAGTGACTTCTTCCGTTCTCGACCGAGGAACGGTACGCGCAGCATGGACAACGCCGCTGAGAGACGGAAACTCGACGAACAGTCGGTCGCCGGTCGACTGGACGTCAACGTCGGTTCCGTCGATTGTGAGTTCGAGGTCTGTCTCGACAGACAGCGGCGCCTTGGGTGCCGGTGGTTCAGTCACGCTCGCGGGTCGTGATGGTGACCGTCCCGTCGAGTCGCCAGGGGGCGTGTTCGACGTCGTCGCCGGTTCCACTCGGCACTTCGACTTCCATGTCGTCGAACTCGTAGACAATCTCCGCGCCGCGCCCGGTCAGTCGGTCGTAGAGGCCGATTGCCAGGTCCGGCCATGTCATGGTCTCGTCTTCTGTGGTGGTTTCTGACATAGTCAACTATTGGTTGGGGTGTAGCCATAAAAATGTTCGTCCCTCTACCAATTCCCTGCAGCTAAAACCAATCTTTCTCCCCGATTGTGGGCTGGAGAATTTCGAAGCCCGCGCTCGTGGCGGCACACTCTTTGTCGGGACAGTGGGTGGTGGCTAAACGTCGGTACTCCTGTGATTCCTGATAAACTGGAACACGTACGTCTGTGCGTAGCCGGCGTACTTGCCACCCAGGCGCTCCCGAATCGCCCGGGAGGTGTCGGTGTAATTGCCACGGTCACAGTCGGGGTAGTACTCGGTGATGGTCTTGCGAATCCAGGTGTCGAGCGGGACCGCTTCGAGATAGTCAAGGGAGAACAGCAGGACACAGTCTGCGACCTTGTCGCCGACGCCGACGAACTCGGTCAGCGCGTCGCGGGCCTCCTCGTACGGGAGTTCCCGGGCATCGGCGGGGTCGGCCTCACCGTCGGCGACCATCTTTGCGGTCCGCTTGACGTAGGGTGCCCTGTAGCCGAGACTCAGGTCCCGGAGTTGCTCCTCTGTCGCATCCGCCAACTGCGCTGGTGTCGGATAGGCATGGTAGGTCTCCCCATCGAACTCGACTGGTGTTCCGAACGCCGCCCGGAGTGACTGTTGCATGCCGTGGATTCGGGTGACGTGCATCTGTGCCGAGCAGATAAACGAGACGAGCGCTCCGAAGGGAGGGTCGCGGACCAACCGCATTCCTCGGTAGGTGTCGAACGCGGTTTCGAGCAGTTCGTCGGCAGGGGTCGCGTCGCGAATCTCGACGAGGTCGTCGTCGAGTCGGAGCCGCCGCCGGACCGCCGACTCGGCGTCGACTGCCGACTCCCAGCGGACCTGCCCGTCTGTCTGCCGGACACGGACGACCGCGGGGGTTCCGTCTTCGCGTGTCGTGGTCAGATAGCTGGCGTCGCCGCCGTACTGGCTGTCGTCCTCGTAGTCGCGGCCGTCCTCGCGCCACCAGAGGTAGGACTGCCCACTCTCCAGGGTCGACTGGAGGTCGAACCCGCCGGCGAGACTGTCGACGTCGATGACGCCTGACTCCATCAGCCCGAGAGAGGTGCCCAACGACCTTCAGGGCTTCTCAATCCCCCGGGCTAACCTTCATATTGGTTGCCAGTCAAACAACGTATATGAACTGCAGAGTTGTCGTCGAGGCAGCAGTCCCAGTGTACGACGTAGGGTCTCCCGACGAAGCGGTTCGCATCGCCATCTCGAAGACAGGAGAGATGCTGAACCCCGACTTGAACTACGTCGAGATCAACATGGGCGAGCGGTCCTGTCCCCACTGTGACGAGGAGCTGGAGCCAGCCTTCATCGCTGCCGACGAGAGTCTCGTCGCGCTGGAGTTAGAGATGACGGTGTTCAACGTCGAACGCGACGAGCACGCTGCCCGAATCGCCCGGAAAGAAATCGGGCAGCGACTCGAGAACATCCCGCTCGAAGTCCTCGAAATCGAGGAACTCGAAGAGGAAGACGACGAGGAAAGTGACACGACGGCGGAGTCCGAGGCTGAGACGCCAGCCGAGGACGAGGACTCGGCCCCGTCACCTGACAGCGACGACGAGGACGTTCTCCCGGAGTTCGAAGAACTCATCGACGAGTAAGCGGATTCTGTTTTGACTACTGCCACTCGACAGCGATGGCTCTGCGTGAAACGTAGCGTGTGTGGCTCCGGGTGGAGCCCGAGAAACAGCGCGTTCAGTCGGCAGTCGCGGAGACGCGTTCGGTCTCTTCGCTGGTCATCTCAGATGTAATACCGTCCGCAATAGCGAAGACAGCGGCCTTGTGGTCCGTCTTCGATTTGTGGATGGATGTCGGCTGGACGCCCAGTTCGGCGTACTCGTCGTGCTCGACAGTATCGCCTGTCTGTTCTTCGTAGTGGTTCTGTACCTGCGCAAGTAGCCCGTGGAGATGAATGAGCTCCTGCTTTTTCATAGTCAACCTTACCTAACAACTGGAGGGTTATAGTAGTACTCTGAGCCTCGTTAACATACTTCCTTCTGAATTGCGTCCTGAGGCGCTGTACTACCGATGCGCTGAGATGGGCAGACGGAGACCGAAAGTCCGTTTCGTAAACCCTCGGTTTAATATGGGCATCTGTCGCACCGCTGGCTAACAAATTGCCGTCAAAAGAAAAGTTAACTTTCCAAATGTAAAGGCTTTATTTTGCGAGAGTCTCTCGGGCGCGGTTGCTCGTCTCCTGCCGGTGGCACGACTCGATCGTACCGGTAGTCCTCTTCACTCGGAAAATCACAGTCATGATCGCGGAAAAACTGGCCGTAGACTAGTCGCAGTTCCCGACCTGAGTCGCTACTCTCGAATCCGGATGATTCCCGACCGGATGACGCGCTGATTCGGGATGATGTACTCCTCGCCGTTGGTCTCGATGTGTGTGACGAACATATCCACCTCCTGGACGATACCTCGCTTGTCGTCGATTTCGACCTTATCGCCGATGGCGTAGGGTTCGACCAGCAGGAGGTAGACACCGGCTGCACTCGCTGCGAGCAAGTCTTTGAACGCCAGTCCCGACAGGAAGACCAGGCCAAAGGAGTACGCCGCAAGGAGCACGAGCAACGCCTGCGTCGCGACGCCAATCTGCGAGAGTGCGAGCAAGATTGCGATGTAGAAGATGCTGTACTTGACAATCTCGGGAATAATCTCTGCCTCAGGGAGTTTGATGCTCCGAAGGCGGTCGCTGACGACGAGCTTTGCCTTGTCACCGGCGACCAGTCCCACGATTAGCGCCAGAATGGCGATGAAGATACGAGGAAGATACCCTGTAATCTGCGCCCAGAACAACTGGACGCTGGTCAACTGCGCGATGTTCAGCGCAACGATGATAGCGACGATGTAGACGAACAGCGCTGCCAGTTGCGCGAGAATGCTGATGGTCGAGGTTCCGAAGTTCTGTGCGCTGCGTTCGAACGGTGTCCCCTCGACCAGTTCCTCGACGCCCATCGAGTGCAACGTGCTGTAGGTCCGCTTCCAGACCCAGTACGCGACCAGGACTCCGAGGACCAGGACTGCGATGGAGAGAATAAAGGCCGTCTCCGCCGAGAAAATCTCCCGGACGTACGGCGCCCACTCGAATTGCATCTAATACTCCTCCGGGTCGAGTTCGAGAACGAGTTCACCTGCCTTGAATGCTCGAACCATCCCGTCACTCTCCGAGAGGACGATGGCCGTGGCGTTCGTATCCCGCGTCACTGCGCCGGCAGCCATGTGACGCGCGCCGAGGCCCTTCGGGATGTCGACGCCCTCTGCGGACGGTTCGAGATAGCGATACGCAGAGACGATTTTGCCCGAGTCCGAAATGACGAATGCCCCGTCGAGCCGCGAGAACTCCTTGAGCATCACGTTCACGATTGGGTCGCCGACGTGGACGTGGGACTTCTCGAATGGGTTGTAGCTCAGCGGCCGGGATTTGTTCATCACCTTCCCGGCGTCGCCGACGACAAAGAGCGCGCCCACCGGTTTGCCCTTCTGCCCTTTCTTTCCGAGTTCGATAGCCACCTCGAACACGTCACGGATGACATCAGAGTCCGCGCGGGAGTTTACGAACAGGTCGTACACGCCCGCTCGGCTGAACTCCCCTGCGTTGACTCTGACGACGGTATCGACGCCGTCACTGAACAGATTCGTGATACAGACGACCGAACTCTCCTCGTCGACCAGCCCCTGGTCGACTGCGCCCTCGAGTCCGAATCTGATACGACCGGTCACGTCGTCGAACTCCAGGGGCAACTCGACGTAATTCTCCGCATCGACCGTGTTCTCCGGCGCGACGACTACCGGCGAGACATCTGTCTCCTCGAACGGTTCGTACGTCGCCGCGCTCGGAGAAAACAGCAACACCTCGTCTGCATCGGCGACAACATCGTCTAACAGCTCGTCCAGCGCGGTCATTGTCGTATCAACTCATCCGACAGGAAAAAGCCTTGCGGCCTGTCTGACTCCCGTCTCACACACGTCACACGCTTCAATCCTGTCGCCTGGCGCTCCTCTCTAAGGATTAGCGGAATCTCCAACGCCACCGGTCACAACTCGAACAGATGTTACCGTTCTGGCTTTTCGTCGGATTCTGTCACCCGGTCGTAGACGTCCACGATGCGCTCCCGTATCCTGTCCATCGGGACGCCAGCCCGACTTGCCATCGCCAGCGCTCCACCCATTCCGACGCCTTCCTTTGCTTCACCTGCTTCGTAGGCGGCCATCGCCGGATGATCGGTGCCATCGAATCCCGGGTCCGTGGCCGTCACATCGACGTTCAGGTCCGCCGCCAACTCGTCGACCCCAGCGCTCGCGTCGTCTGCGACAAACGAAGTCGTGGCAAGTGAGAGTTCCCGTTCGAGGCCAGCGTGCCGAACCAGGGCAATCACGGCGAGCATCTGTGTCCCGCCCGCGAAGGTCACTGCAGTGTCCGTCTCGGTCGCCCCGCGTGCGAGCCCAGCGGCGACTGCCAGCACCGGGTCGCCCATCCGACGAACAGCCCGCTTTGGCTCGCCGGCCGCTCCGCCGTCGTCGAGTGAACTGGCCGCCAGCCCCTCGGAGACGACCGCTTCCTTTTGCTCGAGTGGGTTCTCCGGTAACGACGAGGAGACAGACGCCCGCTCGCCGAGCGCTCGCAACACGCCCAGTGCCGTCGTCGTTCCGCCGGGGACCGTCTCGGCGAGAAACAGTTCGTCGTCAGGAATCGCTCGGCCGAACTGCCGGGCGGCCTCGTATGCACCCGGTGCCGTCGGCACAGGGTCTTCGTCGCGAATGTCCCCGCCCGGCCTCGCTCCGACGGTCACTGTCGGCGCTCCGCTTGGCTCTGCCAATCCTCCGTCGACCACGGTCAGGTCGAAGCCCAGTTCTTCGCGGACGGCGCGGGTCATCACGGCCGGCGTCGGACACCCCGACGGGCTCACTGGCACCACCGGGGACCGGACGGGCGTGCCGTACTCGACGATTTCCGCGTCCGCACTCGGCGTGTGCACCATCGCGTCCGGGTTTGCTCCCGCTGCACTGATTCCCTCGATTGTCGCCGTCTCCGTCGTCCCCGCGACGAGTACGACTCGTGTCACGCCCCTTCCTCCAGACTCCGACAACTGACTGTGCGTACACTCATGTGCGTCTGTGACTACCGTCGCTGTCGCGTAAAAAGTCGCTCGTCTGCTGGCCGCTGCCCACCCGCAACGTCAGCCGTTCCGGAAAATCCCCTGCGACTCGCGATACCGGTCTATCGGCCCGGTCGTTTCGATGGCGTCCCGTATCCAACTCTCGTTGGTTCCGGAGTGGGCTTCGACAACGGCGGTAAACTCCGAGACCGACACGGGACCTTCGCGCTCGTTTATCGCCCGAAAGACATCGAACAGCGTGTGCTCTCCGTTGCTTCCGGTCCGGACGCTTGCGTCGATGGCATAGAGGAGGCGGGCGCCTTTCGTGTAGTCGACGGATTCATTGTCCCACGTCGACGGTGACGCCAGTGCCACATCGTGGTAGTCCGGAACGCCATCGAGGCGCGCTCTGATGTCGCGGTCAGTGACCGGTCCGTACTGTTCTTGCATCGCACGATACGTGAGATATTCCGCACTGGCCTCTCGAAACCACGTCATCTCTGACTCGAGCGTGAACGTCTGCCGGGCGTGGAAGAATTCGTGCAGCCAGACGCTGCCAACGTTGCCGTCCCAGAACGCCTCGATGGTCACGTAGCCGGTCCCATCAGCGTACGACAGGCCGCTGTAGGGCAACGCGTCTGGCGCCGCGACCAGCGTGACCGCTCGCTGGTCCGAATTGAGGGCGTATGGCGACAGAAATTCCGAGATGAAATGCGCTTTTCGTACAGGGTCGACATCCCGACTGGCCGGGACGACGACTCTCACTGTGGCTTCACCGACCTGCCTGGTTGAACTGGTCGTGTTGCCGACGAGTACTCGGTCGCCGACTGGGACGACACTGTCAGAGTCGACGTTTTCGCCTTCCTCGAGTGCCGGCGGTAACGCCGACCGGTCGATGAACGCCCAGCCATTGTCCGAGTCGCTCAACTCAGACGAGACGCCGTCGACGACGAACCCCCTGGTCTCGCCCGTCTCGGTGGTATACGTGACTGTGACAGTCGTGTCACCCCAGACATCGACGACGGTGGTCTGTGTCTCTTCGGCTCCAAGGCCCAAGACGCTCGTATTGAGGCCGCCGACGAGGGCGACGCCGAGAATTATTACGACGGCGGCCACGCCAACACCAACGACGACTGTCTGAGCATGTCGGCCGTCACGGCCGAGCACAGCGCGCTCGTCGTCGGTCATAGTCTACTCCCAGAAGTGGCGTCTCGATAATAAGCGTACCGTCGCCAGTAACGCGCTCGTTGTCGTTCGGACAGAATATGCGCGGGACCGGATTTGAACCGGCGGACCCCTACGGGACAGCGTCCTAAGCGCTGCACCTTTGGCCTGGCTCGGCTACCCGCGCGCACTCTACTGTTCCGCCGACCCGCCCATGAATCTGCCGCTTGCACTTTCACTCGGTGGCAAAAATTAATATACGGGCCTCATACCTTGCCGACTTCTGCGCTGCAGACACTTCGCGCAGAATACTCGACGAAATGATTTACTTTAAGTAACTAACCGGGACAACACCCGCTCAGAACGCATGCAGCGGGCAGCGCTCTGTCTCGTTGCTGTCCTCGTCCTCCTGGCGGGTTGTTCCGGGGGAATGGGTGGGGGTAGCGACGCGACGTTGACAGCGGCATCGCCAGCCAACGGCACAGGAGCCAACTCGACGCTCATGATTACCGGCGCAGGAACCCCGCCGACGGTCCTCGAAGGGAACTCAGTTACGCTGAACGTGACTGTCGAAAACATCGGGGACCAACCGACAACCCAGAAACTAGCGGTTACGGCGGGAGATACCACACTCGCGGACCGGCGCGTGGAAGTCGAGCCGGGCGAGACTCGGCAGTTCTCGCTGTCGAACCCGAACACGTCAGCGTTGGATTCGGGAACGCAGACGCTTGTCATCTCGACAGCCACTGACTCGATAGAGCACAGTCTCGCTGTGAAGTCGCGTGACCCGCTCGAACAGTACGTCGATGCGGTGCGGAATCGAACGCTGGTCGTACAAAACTCACGTCTCGTCGGGCCGGATTACGTCCAATTGACCTTCGCTAGCGACGAGAATCACATCGACGAGTACCGTGCTGGCTCAGCAATGCCGGTCCCGCAGGCTGCCGCCTTCGAGATGGCAAATAATTCGCAGGCTCCGGAGTGGGTGACGCTGACGCTCGCAGGGCAGATCGAGGAACCGCGATGGCAGTCGACACTTTCGAAGTCACTCGCTGAACGCTATGCCAACCAGACGCTTTCTCCTGCCGAGTTTCGGACTGAGTTAGACGAGAACTCCATAGGGTACGAATCGCAGTTCGACCCACGATTCTATCCTGAAGAGTTCACCTACGCAACCGGAGACCGCGCTCGAAAGGCGTACGTCGAGGAGTTGGCACGGCGACTAAACGACTCCAAACACGGCAATCTGACTGTCGCCGATTACGGACTGTTCAACGAGAGTATCAGTATCCCCGAATCCACAGAAACGCTCGGGCCGAACGCGTCTATCTATGTCGAGTTTGAAATCCCACGAGAAGAGGAACAAATGGATTACCGTGGCTTCAGTTCGACCGACGGCGGAGTGAGAGTGTTCGAGACTATTTTCAAATGGGGGAATCTCTCACATTCAGGGAAGCACGGGGAAGTTCCTGAGAGTGTCCGACTCCAGTTTCGAAATTCCGATGGACAAGTCCACCAGACCTGGGACATCCCTACCGGCTGGGCACAGAAAGGTGCTGGTGGCGGTGTGGATGGAGTAGTCGAAGTGTATAAGCAGGTCACGTTCTCGTCTCTTGGAAAACACTACAATACTCCTTAAATATCGCTCCGCTCCCACTCGTAGGTGAATATCTCGTACCGATACTTCTTCGAAGCGGACTGCCAAAGTGGTACCGAACCTGTAAACTCCCTAACTTTGTATTGTGTGTTGTAGTGAGGAGTTACGTCGGTAGCGGTTCTAGGAGGATTCTTCCCAGATTCGGTCACAGTTTCAGTGTAGGTTCTGGTTTCGTAAACCGGCCGAGTGATCTTCTCCGTCCCGATTACCCCCCACACTCGCTCCATCGTCCGAGTTTGTCGCAACTCTGTTTTGACACACGTTCTCGGTCCAAAAATAGACATGTACTCGACACAGACTTGCTCTGTCCCAACTCGCCGCACTGTTTTCCAGCCATACGCCGGAGAGCGCCTGACAACCTCAGTTCCAACTTTGACACGTTTTGTTTTCGTCCGTGTTTCTGTCCACGTATAGTGGGTTAGCACCTTTCTCGTTGCCACGTAATCACCGTCCGCCGGAGGGGTGTCCTGCCAGCTTGTAGTGTACTTTTTGCCTGTTCCTACCTGTTGGTCAAGCGGACTGTGTGGCAGTGGAGATTTGTACGTCTGAGGGTCGGACTTCTCTATTACTTCGATAAGTTCGTAATTCTCTTTGTTGACTCTATTTTCTGTCGTTGTTGTTCCTGTAACTACCCGGTCTGTTCGCTCCCAGTTTACTCCCGGGCTTTCGAACTGTCGCTTCGTATTCACCTCGTAACTTGCACTACGTGGATTGATATACTCGTTCGACGAATCGAGAAATCCGGCACCTCGCTTACCGGCTTCCTTGTCGATGTCTTCTTTCAAATTGGGGTTCGTAATCGAGAGTGCGTCAACAGGGCCCGTGTTTGTATAGACTGAGGTGCGTGTTACTCCAGATACTCTTTGTAAATCCCTAACCTCGTTCTCGTCCAACATCGTGCCAGGACCACGCCCGTCAACGACACCGCGTGGCATGAGTATCTCGTAGGACTCGTCAGTCCGACGTAGCATGGAGGCGTATGCGTCCATGTCTCCGTTACTCGATGTGCCGTCGCTGGACTGGGTTACTTCGACGCCATGGGTCGCTGTTTCGCTGGTTCCAGTGGTGTCTATGGCACGAACCTGAAGCTCCCTCTGGCCCTGAGTCTCGAAATCGAGTGATAGCGTACTCTTTGCGTCGTAGCCATCGACATCCTCGCGAGTTCGTTCTGTCCCATTTACCATCCAGACCAGCGTTGCCAGCTCGTTGGTCCCAGCACTGACGTCTGCCTCGAAGGTGGCACTCGTTCCATCTTCGACAGCCGACGGTCCGGAAATCCTTACTGTCGGTGGTTCTGCTGAGTTCGCTGTAACGTAGAGTGTGTCCGATGCTGTCGCGCCGTCGTCGTCGACGACAGTCAACGTGGCGTTGTACGTCCCGTTTTGCTTGGTCTGAAACTGCGTCCGGGCACAGGTCGGACAGTCCGGGCGAATCGTGGTCCCGTTCGGTGTCGTAATCGTCCATCGGTACTCCTCGATACGCCCATCTGGGTCGAGTGACCCGCCGCCGTCGAGATACACCGTCGACCCCTCGACAACCTCTTGGTCGAGTCCTGCCGCGGCCAGCGGAGACTCGTTCGCGCTGACGATTCCAACACCCGTAACCGATGCCACAACAAGCAGTACCGCCACCAAAACCCCACGAAGCATGCGTTCTGCGTGGGGGATGGTCACGTCCTTGCCTAAATAATTTCGTCCTCGCTGTCCGAGTCGGAACTGCGCGCGGCAAAACTCTTTATTTCAGGCCGGCGTATCGCCGCCCGTGTATCGGGCGAGCGACCATGTGGACAACGAAGAGTACATCGAGGAGTTACAGGAGGCAGCCGACCGACTGGACCTCGGGACGGAGGCGCGTTCGCGGGCGGAGGACGTGTTTCTTTCGAATCTCCCGGAGTCCTCGCGCTCGAAGCGAGCGACCGTCGCCTCGTCGCTGTACGTCGGTGCGCTGGTGGCCGGCGACCAGCGGTCACAACGGGCTGTCGCCGACGCTGTCGGTGTCTCTCGACTGTCCGTACAGCAACGCTGGAAGGAACTGCTCGAAACCGTCGGCTTCGACGCGCCGGACTGGTAACTACTGTTCTTCGGTCGTCACTGGACGACCGTCGCTGTCGGGGGTCAGATTCCCGTGTTCGTCGATTTCTCCGCGGACGATACGCGTCGAGGAGATGACGTCGCCGTCCTCGGCATAGACGTGGTCGACGACTTCGATGTCGAGTTCGTCGTGCCCGCGTTCGCGGCGAATCTCGTTGATGCGCTTGCCGCCGGTCTCGGTTTCCGGGGAGACGACAAGCACGTCGAACTGCTCTTCGCTCGCGATGCCGGTCGGCTCTGACAGCTCCCGAATATCGAACGAGCGGTCGTGTTCCGCTGCATACTCGCTGAGTTCGGCCTCGAGGTCACGCTTTCGTTCCTCGAAGGACCGAACTTTCCTGTCTTCGTGGCGGGTTCTGGGAGCGAGCCTGTCACTCGTCAACCCAACCGTAACATCACCAAGTTCGAATGCCCGCTCGAACAATGCTCGGTGACCGTCATGTAGCGGGTCGAACGTCCCTCCCAGCGCGACCTTCATACCAGCCGCCACGGTGCGTTAACGTTTAGAATCTTCGACTCTCCCCGTCGGGTCTCAATCACGCGACAGACTCACTCCGCTCGTTCGTCTTCGACCGTGATCGTCACTGGTCCCTCGTCGGACTCTGCGTCGGCGGGCGTCGCCTCGTCGTCGAACTGACTGTCGAGCTTGCAGACGGCGTTGAGCTGGGCCTGTACGTCACTGACGACGGCCCCGACCAGGTCGCTCGGCGCGATGGCGCTGTACTCGTAGGGGTTGTTCCCCGCGCCGTCGCTCTCGCGTTTCTGTCGCTCGACGGTCTCTTCCTCGTGAAGTTCCGCGAGTGCTTCTCTGACGGTGCTCGGGTAGAGTCCCGTCCCATCGGCGACCTCGTCGCTCGTACTCTGTGGATGCTGTCTGAGATACACGTAGATACGGGCCCGCGTCTCCGTATCGAGGAGCCAGCCGAGAACGTCTACGACCCCGTCGTCGAACTGCTCGATCGCCCTGTCGGCCTCGCGTTCGATGCGCTGGCGAACGTCTCCCGTCGACCCGTCTCCGGCGGCGTCGACACTCCCCTCCGTCTCGTCAGATTCTGACGTATCATCCGCAGACATACGTTGCTTCTGTAAGGTCGAAAGCGACACCCCGATAAAAACCCTTGGCTCCCCGTCTCTCTGGGCGTATACTCGACTCAGATTGACCGTTAGAACAGACTGTGGGCGTTCCTATCGCTTTTCGAGGACCAGCGACTGACAGAGCTCGTCGACGCCCTCCTCGTCTCGCAGCCGCCGCTGCCGTGTCGCCCCGCTTTCCCGGTCGTAGAGGTCACGGAGGCCGGACACGCCAAGTCGGGACGTCTCCCGGTTGACTAGCTCTCCCAGGCCGAGCGTCGTCTCGAAGTCCGACCCGAGCAGTCGCGCGTCCTGACCGTGGCGAATCGCCCGCCACTTGTTCTCGTCGAGCAGTTCCCGCCGATGGTCTGTGCCACTCTCGCCGTCGTCGTAGCGTGCGCTCAGGTCTTCGACGAGCGCGTGGACGTACTCGACGAACGCGAGGACGCGGTCGGGGTCTTTCTGGCCGTCTGGGGCTCGCACTTCGACGGTCCCGTGGCCAGTGTGGGGGCGGACGTCGTACCAGAGTTCGCCCCGGTCGCGAATCGAGTCCGTCTCGAGCATCGTCTCCTCGAAGCGGGCGAAGTCCTCGTAGGAGTCGAAGGCCGTCGGGACGCCGGTGTTGGGGAGTGCCTCGAAAATCTTTGCGCGTGCCGACTGGAGGCCGGTATCGAAGCCACACCAGTACGGCGAGTTCGCCGAGAGCGCGAGCATGAGCGGGAGATACCACCGCAGTTCGTTGGCAATCCAGACGGCCTTATCGGCGTCGTCGACACCGACGTGGACGTGCAGACCCGCCGTCGTGTTGCGGTGCTGGGGGTACTGGATGCGGTCGAGCTGGGCCTGATACCGGGGTTTGGTCGCGTGGGCGAGTTCGCGCCAGTCCGCCTCGGGGTGAAGTCCGGCGGCGGCGATGTCGAAGCCGTGTTCGCGAGCGTGGTCTATCAGGGCGTTTCTGACGGCGAGTAGTTTCTCCCGTGCGTCCGAGAGCGATTCGATGAGCGGCGTCTGTGTCTCGATGACACACTTAAACAGTTCGTGGTCGAGCCTGTCTTCCAGAATCTCGGGCGGCTCTGACTCGTAGACGAGTTCGTCGGTGCCAGCCGTCGGTCTGGCACGCTCGTCGACGACGTAAAACTCCTCCTCGATACCAAGCGTCCCCATCCGGGTGAAGTTCTCGGCAGCGCCGCCTTCCATCTCGCTTCTGCTTGTTTGTCCCGCGGCTAAAGTATTCTGGATACGCACCTGTCAACTGCTGTCCGTTTCGTCCGCGTCCTGGCACGACCCGCGCCACACGCCCGGTTCGACGAACGCATCGGAGTGGCGCCCCCGGTTGCGCTCGGCCAGGCGTTGCCACTCCCGGAGTCCCGTCTCGACGTCCTCGCCGGGAATCCCTATCTGTTCACCGAGTGCGACCAGTTCACGCGGGGCACGCAGTTGCAGGTGATTCGTTGCCCCGGCACTGACGACGTAGGGGGTGTCGTAGTGTGTTACTAGTTCGTGCAGTTTCCGCAGGCTGCGAATCGCCTGGACGCGCTGTCCGCCATCACGGCGGAGAACCCGAGCAAAGGAAAGTTCCACCCGGACGCCGTTCGCGGCGGCCTCTCGGGCGAGCACGTGGTTGAAATCCCCGTCGCCGACCATCGGGTGTGCGAGTACGTCGACGGCCGCTTGTTCGACGGCAAAGCGGTTCATCTTCGGGTCGCCGCCGTGGATGGCGACGATGGTCTGGTTCTCGCGGTGGTTCCCGACGAACCCGCTCGCCCGCGAGGGGTCGTCGGCCCGGACTTCGACGCCGGTGACGAGGTCGATGCCGTACTCGTCGCTGATGGCCTCGGGGTCGTAGGATGCGGGGCTGTCGCCGTGGTTGGCAACGACGATGCCGTCGTAGCCGTAGTCGCTGGCGGTCAGTGCCATCCGGGCGACGGTGCTGTCGCCGTCGGGGAGGGCGTGGACCGCCTCGTACATCACAGTTCCTCGATGGCTTCCTGGGCGTTCTCGATGGCTGACTCGCGTTTCGCCGGGTACGCTTCGACTTTCCCGCGAAGCGTGATGCCGTCGCCGAGTGCCACCTCACCGTTGTACGCGGCTTGCTTGTCCAGCGTCAGGAAGAAGGCACAGTTCTCGTTGACGCGCTCGTCGAGTTCCGCCTGTACTCTGTCGAGTTCGTCGGCACCGAGGTCGCCGAGACTGTCGAGGACCGTCTGCATCTCCCGGCTTCGCTCGACGCGTGCCGAGAGGACGAGGATTCTGTCGCCGTAGTGGCCCGCCGACTCGGCGCGCTGAATCTCGAACTCTTCGGGGAGAAACGTCCGGAGAGCGTCCTCGACCCGTTTGTCGTCCTCGGTGACATAGCAGAACGCGCGGAGGTCGAAGTAGTGAAACGGAATCGAGGACATCGTCACCTACTCCTCGGCCGCTTCGAGGTTGTCCTCGGGCACGCCCTGCTCGTTGCCGTCCTCGAAATCGACGGTGTAGGTCGCGTCCCCGAACATCGTCTCCATCACCTGCGTGACGGTCCCCGTTTCGCCGTCGTACTCGCTGTGTTCGTCGTTGAGGATTACCTCGTCGTCTTCTTCGAATGTCATACACCGCGGTAATCGATGATTCGACAAAAAGGGACTGATTCGGTACGTGGGCGAATCGCCCGGTCCAGGTCGAAGGCTTTTATCGCCGACGCTCGAATCTCGCGACATGATGCAGCGCGTTCGCTTTACGTCCGGGTCGGCCTCGCAGGCGCAGTCTCGGATTCAGCCGCGACGATGACGTCCCTCGACGACCTCTGGTATCTGGCCGACGAGGCCGCCCAGCAGGCCGAGCAGACCTACCACGACCTGCAGGACCGATACGAGGAGACGCTGACCTTCGAGACGACGAAATACGTCTCCCGTCCTCGGTTCCGAACCGTCGCCAGCCGAATCCAGGAAAACGGCGCGCCGTACGGCGCACATACGCTGGTCACTCGCCCGTCCGACCAACTCCTCCTCGTCCGTCACGCCGGCGTCGGGATGTGGGTCCTGCCCGGCGGGGAGACAGAAGCGAGCGAGACGTTCCGGGAGGGTGCAGAACGCGAACTCGAAGAGGAAGCGGGAGTCACTGCCGCCTACGATGGGATGGGATTGCTCGGTTCTGTCCAGTTTGTCAGCGGCGACCACTCGACGTGGGGTGTCCTCCCCGTTTTCGAGGCGACGGTCCACCGCGAGAGCGACGACCCGACGGTCGCCGACCCGGACGACGAAATCACGGCCGCTCAGTGGTTCAGCGACCTGCCTGAAGATACGCGTGACCGGGAACAACTCAGGCGGTGGCGCGACCGACGCAGCGACTGACTACTCTTCTACGGTCCCTCGGAGAACCTTCGCGGCGACGAGAATCGGGTCCCACACGGGGCTAAAGGGCGGCGCGTAGGCCAAATCGAGCCGTTCGAGTTCCGCGACGGTCATGTTCGCCTCCAGTGCCGTCGAGAGCGTGTCGATGCGGATGGCGGCGCGGTCTTCGCCGACGATGCTGCCACCGAGCACCTGTCCCGTCTCGCGGTCGGCGGTCAGGTGGACAACAGTCTCCTCGTTGCCCGGATAGTAGCCCGACCGGGACCCGGTCGTGACCGTTTCCGAGACCGGGTCGAATCCGGCCTCCCGCGCCCGGTCGTGGTCGATGATTCCGGCTCGGCCACACTCCAGTTCGAACGCCTTCACGACGGCTGTCCCGGCGATATCGCCGATTGGCTCGGGGTCGCCGGCGATGGTCTGTCCGATGGCTCGGCCGGCCCGGTTGGCAGTCAGTCCGAGTGGCACCCAGTCGTAGTCGCCGGTGACCGCGTGTCGCATCTCCGCGCAGTCGCCGGCGGCAAAGATTCGGTCCGCGGTGGTCTGCCCGAAGTCATCGACGGAGATGGCGCCCGACTCCCCGACCATGACGTCCGTCCCGTCGACGATACCCGTGTTCGGTTTGATGCCGATGCCGACCAGGGCACAGTCGACCGCCGTGGACCCGTCTTCGGCGACGACTTCCTCGACGTGGTCGGTGCCGGACAGGTGCTCGACTTCCGTCCCGAGATGCAGTGTGATTCCCTTCGCTTCGAGTCGTTCGGCGACGGCCTCACCAACGGGTTCGCCGAAGGGCGGCAACACCTGCTCCGAGCGCTGAAAGAGGTGAATATCGAGGTCGTGGGCGTGGAACGCCTCTGCCATCTCGACACCGACGTAGCCGCCGCCGACGATGGCGACGGTCTCCGGCGGGACCATATCTGCGTATTTCTCGACGAGCGACGTATCCACGAACTCGTTGTCGATGCCGTGGTCCTCATCCGGGTCGGTGAGGTACGCCCGGATTGCGGCCGCCGAGTCCATGTGATGGAGCGTGAACGCACCGTCTAAGTCCATGCCGTCGAAGGGACCGGTGACGGCGCGTGCCCCGGTCGCCACGAGGAGGTCACCGTAGGCCTGCCTGACTGTCTTCCCGACGCGTGTGTTGTACGTGACGTACTGCTCGTCGGTGTTGACGCCGGTCACCTCGTACTGTCGGCGCAGGTCGATGCCCCGCTCCTCGATCTCCTCCGGCGAGAGCGACAGCATGTCGGTCTGGGAGTCGACCTCGCCTTTGATGTAGTAGGGCATCCCGCAGTGCGCAAAGGACACCCACTTGTCTTTCTCGAAGACGATGACCTCTCGGTCGGGGTCCTCGCGTTTGCACTTGCTTGCGGCGCTCAAACCGGCCGCGTCACCGCCGACGACGACGAAGGGGTCGGACATACACCCATCATGACGGGGCGGGCACCTAAGGGTTGAGTATCCACCCGCCACTCGTCTCCGAACACTTCCGTGAGTTCGCGGCCGGAAATCAGATTACGAGTCTTCGTCGACGACGTCGACGCCGTGGCTCACGCCGTCTTGCTGGTCGGCCTGCATCCGGCGGAGCGTGGCGCGTGCCTGCGAGGCGTCGTAACCAAACAGGACCGACTCGGCGTACTCGTCGGCCACCTCGACGGCGTGAATCAGGTTGTCGATGTCTACGTCGACTGCGTAGAGTTCGATACTGACTGGCTTCGGCAAGCGGTCGACGAAGCCACTCGCGATGACCTCGACCCAGTAGGTCGTCGTGTACGCCATGTCGTACAGCGGAACGACGAACTCGTCGACGTACTCCGCGAGCGCGTCGATGTCGAGCCCACTGCGCTCGTAGAGGTGCCCCTCGTAGGGGTCCGGATAGAGCGTGAGATAGAGGTCCCCCGGAATCAGTTCGCGGGCCTCGGCGACGAACTCGGTGATGACACTGGCGCGCCACTCCTGTCTGTCCTCGTACTCGCTGTCGGCGAACCGCTCGTTACAGCGGTCACAGTGACAGTACTCCGGGCGCGCAAAGCCGACATCGTCCAGGCGCACGTCCGGGTAGTCGCTGGCGGCGCTTTCGACCATTTCGAGGATTCCGCGCCGGTACTCCTCGTGGGTCGGGCAGACGTAGTCCCAGTCGAAGTAGGTTCGCTCGCGGGTCGCGAGGTCACCCTCGGCGCTGACCGACGCCACGTCGGGATTCCCCTCGACAGCGGCGTTGTCGCCGAAACAGGAAATCATGTTGATACCGTTGGTGACCGGTTCGGTGGCGCGGCCGGTCACGTCTTTCATCTCGTAGAACGCCCGGTCGAACCCGTCCCAGGAGAGCTCTGGCTCGTTTCGCGTGACGACGCCGTACATGCGACCCACTAACGGCTGGCGGGTACGTAAGGCGTTCGAGAGAAGGTGATTGAGGTGCGATACGTCCGGCGGGTCGGGACCGTCTATTCGCTTTGCGTGAACTTGTACGCGAGGACGATTGCGACCAGAGCGACGACCAGTTTGAGCTTCTTCGACATCACTTGACAGAACGAATCGCTGGCGTATAGTTTTTCCGGGGAACGGTCAGACACTCAGGCGATGTCGCGGCTGGTGTCGACCGAGACTTCCTCGACGAGGTCGAGTTTGATGATGTCCGAGGGAGCGCGGCCGCCACGGAACTTCGGAATCGCAAGCTGGTTTTTCACCTCGTCGCCGGTCGCGTCGGTCTGCAAGTCAAAGACCACGTCGGCGAAGTGCTCTGTCGTGTCCCGGAGTGGCGGCACCGACCGCCCGTCCAGACAGTGCAGGATAGCCAGACTATCGGTGTTGAAAATGTGATTCTGGAGGTCGTTCATGAAACTCCGGAATCGCGATGGCGGCTCCTGGGATTCGAGGACGTCGAGCGGGTCGACGATGAGATTCGACGTCTCGGGGAGGGCGCTGATGAGTTTCCCGGCGTTGTCGAGCGGTGCCTCCCCCGAGATGTGTCGCACCGTCGGGTCACCCGTCTCTGCGGGCGTGTTCTCCATGCTCATCGTCACGGCCTCGGCGGTGCGGTCGAGCGAGAGCCACAGCGTCCCTCTGGTTGCGGTGAGTTCGTAGAGAAATAGCTCGGCCTGGCTCGCGGGATGGGCCGTCAGCGCGACCATACTGCCGGCTGGTATCCCCCCGTCGAGCTTGCGGTCGAGCACGTCTATCCCGGTCCGCAACCGGTTTGTCATGCCAGTAAGAAATATCGGCTACCCCCCGTTAAATATTCCGCCTTAATTATCGTCAGCGAATACGGAACCTCCAGACGAAACGCGGGTTTGGCGGCGAGTATTGCGCAGATTGGGGGATTCTTGCCGGCCAGCAGAATCTATCAGTTCTGCTATCGAACGGCAGGCGAGCCGAAAGTTCGGGTCCGACAGGACGGCCCCGGCCGGGCTGTCGGCGACGCGTTCGGTCACTGCCGAGTCGGTCGGCGACGAGACGGCGTCTGCATCTGGCCCCCGAATCAGCGTCGCACACACCGAAGCGTCCAGTCGGGCAGCGACGCGTGCGGTCTTCGCTGCGTCCGATAGCGACTGGGGCGTATCGGTCGTCACCAGCACCGTCCTGTCACTCGCCCGGAGCGGCACAGTCGCGTCTTCGCTCGCGCCCGCGGGACAGTCGACCAAGACCGGGCCGTGCCACTCTGCGAGGCGGGCCAGTGCTGTCGCAGTCGCCGCGGCCTCTCCTGCCGGGACGATGGCAACACCGGGTGCATCCGGTGGCTGCTGGCAGACACACTCGACGTGTGCCCCGGCCGCGAGGTCGTCCGCATTTGGCACCGCCCTTACGTCGGTCAGGATGTGCAGGTCCGGCATACCCACGTCGGCATCGACGACGAGTGGGTCCGCGCCGCGCGACGCGAGCGCGCGAGCGACGCCGACTGCCGTTGTCGTCTTCCCACAGCCACCTTTCCCGCCTGCGATTGCGAACATAGGGGGAGTGGTCGGCAATTCGTTGATAAATGCTGGGGCGGTCCGGGAGATTCAAGAGCGTCCGGGACGCCCCTTCGGGCAATGCGGCAGGACCACATCATCAGCGCGAAACACCTCGCACGGGAGGACATCGAGGCGGTTCTCGACCGTGCGAGCGCCATCGCCGACGACCCCGCGGCGTACAGCGAGCGCCACGCCGGCACCCTGCTGGGGCTCATGTTCTACGAACCCAGCACGCGGACGAAAATGAGTTTCAGCGCCGCGATGAAACGCCTCGGCGGCGACATCGTGGACATGGGACCGGTCGAGTACTCGAGCGTCCAGAAAGGTGAGAGTCTCGCCGACACCGTCCGCGTCGTCGAGGGCTACGCCGACGCGCTCGTGCTCCGTCACCCCAGCGAGGGGTCCGCGAAGATGGCCACCGAATTCGTCGACGTCCCGCTCATCAACGCCGGCGACGGGGCCGGACAGCACCCGACCCAGACGCTGCTCGACCTCTATACTATCCGCGAGAACGCCGGCCTCGACGACCTGACGATAGGCATCATGGGCGATTTGAAGTACGGTCGAACCGTCCACTCGCTGGCCTACGCGTTGACGAACTTCGATGCGAGCCAGCACTTCATCAGCCCCGAGAGCCTCAAACTCCCGCGGAACGTCCGGTACGACCTCCACAAGGCAGGGTCGTCTATCAAAGAGCACACACAGCTCGACGAGATTCTGCCGAGTCTCGACGTGCTCTACGTCACGCGCATCCAGAAAGAGCGGTTCCCCGACGAGAACGAGTACCGCGAGGTCGCCGGCGAGTACCAGATCGACACCGACACACTGGCGGCGGCAAGCGACGACCTGACCGTGATGCACCCGCTGCCGCGCGTCGACGAAATCGAACACGACGTCGACCAGACAGACCACGCGACGTACTTCCAGCAGGCACACAACGGCGTCCCCGTGCGGATGGCGCTGCTCGACCTGCTGCTTGGAGGTGACCAATGACTGATAAAGAAGCCCTTCGGGTCAGCAAAATCGAGAACGGAACCGTCATCGACCACGTCTCCGCCGGCCAGGCGCTGAACGTCCTTGCTATCCTCGGCATCGACGGCCGGGGCGACGACGTGCTCTCTATCGGGATGAACGTCCCCTCGGACCGACTGGGCCGCAAAGACGTCGTCAAAATCGAGGGCCGGGAACTCTCACAGAGCGAACTGGACGTCCTCTCGCTGGTCGCGCCCGCGGCGACCATCAATATCATCCGCGACTACGACGTGGTCGACAAGAACCGCGTCGAGCGGCCCGACGAGGTTACCGGCGTGCTGAAATGCCCCAACCACAACTGTATCACGACCGAGGACGAACCGGTCGCCTCCCGGTTTGACGTCCTCGACGACGGTGTCCGCTGTGAGTACTGTGACACCATCATCCGGGAGGACCTCGCCGCACACATTCTGGTCTGACCGGTCCTCCGTCACTCACGCGCGGACGCCTCGCTCACGAACCGTTCTGTGAAAGAAAACTGCCGCGATTCGGGAGTTACTCGTCGATCTCTTCGGCGAGTTCGTCGGCGTCGATGTCGGCGTCCTCGAGCGCTTCTTCGAGGTCGACGTCGCCACCGCCCATGCCGCCCATACCGCCCATCATACCGCCCATGCCCATGCCGCCGCCGAGCTCTTCCTGGACGATGATGCGGTCGATGTCGAGCAGGTCGGTGAGCTGCTGGGCGATCTGCTGTTTGCCCATCATCCACTGCTGGTTCATCGAGAGCTGCGGCGTCGCCTCGATGTAGAGGGTCTCTTTCTCGACTTCGACGGTCTCGAACTCTGGTTCTGCGTCCTCGTCTTCCTCCTCGTCGTCTTCGTCCTCGACGAGTTGCTCTTCTTCGACGGTGTCGGTCTCGAACCAGACGTCGAGTTCCATGTCGAGCATCATCGAGATGATGCCCTGGGCCTTCTCCTCGCGGTCCTCGACTTCTTCGATGACTTCGTACTCGTACTCGATGTCCTCACCGGCCAGCGGGTGGTTGAAGTCGACGCGCGCGCGGCCACCGATGATGGTCTCGATGAAGCCCTGCTGCTGGTCAATCTGGACCTGGGCACCGGGGTAGCGGTCGTCCTCGGGAATCTTGTCCTTGCTGACGGTGCGGACTTCCTCGTCGTCGTACTCGCCGAAGGCTTCCTCGGCCGGGACGACGACACTGCCGGAGTCGCCGACGTCCTTGCCGACGATGTCGTCCTCGACGGATTCGAAGATGTGGCCCTGGCCGAGGACGATGGTCCGCGGAGCGAACTCCTGGTCCTCGGTGTCGACGTCTTCTGCTTCGGCGACGTCCTCGTCGGTCGTGTCCACGAGGTCGCCGTCCTCGACGGTGCGGGCAGTGTAGGCGAGTTTGATGAAATCGTCTTCCTGAAGCCCGTCTACCTGCTCGTTCTCGGTCTCTTCGTCCGCTGTCTCGTCGTCGGCCGCCGTGGCCTCGGAGTCGTTGCTCATACCGTCTCTCTCTGTCGTTGCACTCTTAAGCACAACGTTTCGCCCCGGTCAGACGACCCACCCAGCGCGGACCGTTTCCGGCCGCTTTTGTCGAATGCCCACGTCTCAGGCCGTATGTACGAGGTCGAACTGAAAGTTCGGGCCGACCACGAGGATGTCCGAAAACGACTCGAAGAGGCGGGGGCGACCCGCGTCGGGACCGTCGAACAGGCTGACGTCTACTACGACGCGCCCGACCGGAACTTCGCCGAGACGGACGAGGCGCTGCGCGTCCGGACCGAACGGAGCGATGAAGGCACCGAAACCAGACTCACCTACAAGGGACCACTCGTTGACGAATCCTCGAAGACCCGCGAGGAGGCGAAAACACCCGTTGCGGACAGCGAAGAACTCGAAGCCATCTTGGCCGGCCTTGGCTACGAACCCGCTGCGGAGGTTCACAAGGAGCGAACCCGATTCCGGATTCGGGAGTACACCGTGACCCTCGACTCCGTGGACGGACTCGGCGAGTTCGTCGAAGTCGAGACGGAGGTCGAAGCGGACATCGACGCCGCTCGCGACGGCGCACGCGACGTGATGGAAACGCTCGGCCTCGACCCCGACGAGCAGATTCGCACCTCGTATCTGGGCCTGTTGCTCGAAGAAGATGCTTCTGAGTAATTCTTTTGTACGCTGTGGTTACCGAAAGGTATAGACCCGGTGCTTACAAAGCGAACTGACAATGACAGAGCGGAATATCCACGTCCAGAAAGCCGCCGGGCGGGCGGTAGAGGACCAGAATGTCGAAATCGTCGAGCGGAAGGGTGTCGGACACCCGGACTCTATCTGTGACGGCGTCGCAGAGACCGTCTCGAAGGCGCTCGCGCAGGCGTATCTCGACCGGGTCGGCACAGTGTTGCACTTCAACACCGACGAGACGCAACTGGTCGCCGGGTCGGCCGCGCCGGCCTTCGGCGGCGGCGAGATGCTCGAACCAATCTACCTGCTTATCGTCGGGCGCGCGACCAAGCGCTACGAGGGCGAGCGTATCCCCGCGGAGACCATCGCACTCAACGCCGCCCGGGAGTACCTCGACGAGACGTTCCCCGAACTGGACGTCGGGTCGGACATCATCGTCGACGTGCGACTCGGCGAGGGCAGCGGCGACCTCCAGGAAGTGTTCGGCGAGGACGGCGCGGTCCCGATGGCAAACGACACCAGCTACGGGGTCGGCCACGCACCCCTCTCCGAGACCGAACAGATCGTCTACAACACCGAGCGCCGTCTCGACACCGAGTACGGCGAGAGCCATCCCGAAATCGGGCAGGACATCAAGGTCATGGGCAAGCGCGAGGGCGACCACATCGACGTCACCGTCGCCGTTGCGATGATAGACCGATACATCGACGGGATGGAGGCATACCAGGAAGCCGTCGAAGGGGTCCGTGAGTACGTGACGGGGCTGGCCGAGGAGTACACCGACCGCGACGTGACCGTCCACGTCAACACGGCCGACGACTACGACGAGGGCTCTATCTACCTGACGACGACCGGGACCAGCGCCGAACAGGGCGACGACGGCTCGGTCGGCCGTGGCAACCGTGCCAACGGCCTCATTACGCCGAACCGGCCGATGAGTATGGAAGCGACGAGCGGGAAGAATCCGGTCAACCACATCGGGAAAATCTACAACCTCCTCTCGACGGAGGTCGCACAGACCGTCGCCGACGAGGTCGACGGCATCCGACAGCTCCAGGTTCGCCTGCTCAGCCAGATCGGCCAGCCGATCGACAAGCCCCACGTCGCCGACGCGGAGGTCGTCACCGTCGACGGTGTCACCGTCGCGGACATCGAGGCCGACATCGAAGCGGCAATCGACGAGGAACTGGCCGACGTGACCGAACTGACAAAGCGCGTCATCGAAGGCGAACTCTCGACGTTCTGAGGGCTCGAAGCGAACGAAGCCTGTTTATCTCCGCCTGCGCAACGACGGAGCATGCATCCGCCGGGTGCCGACACCGTTCTCGTTCGGCACGGTGAAATCGGCACGAAAAGCGAACAGGTCGGCCGGAAGATGGAGGGGCAACTCCGGGACAACGTCGCGGCGATTCTTTTCGACCGCGGGTTCGACGACCGCGTCGAGCGCGAGCGAACGCGCCTGTACGTCCGCTCGGATAGCGACCGCATCGAGGCGGTGACCGACGCGGTGACCGACACGTTCGGTGTCGTCTCGGCGAGTCCCGCCGTTCGAACGGACCCGACACTCGATGCCATCTCGTCGTGTCTCGCCGAGACTGCACGAGAAGTGTACACCGGTGGCACCTTCGCTGTCCGGGCACGGCGGGCCGGACAGACCGGCGCACATCCCTTTTCGAGCAAGGAACTAGAAGAGGAGGGCGGCGCGGCAGTCTGGCGGGCTGCTGAGGCTGCTGGTCTCGATCCGGTTGTCGACCTGGACGACCCGGACGTGACGTTTTTCGTCGAATGCCGGGCCGAGGATGCCTACGTCTTTCTGGAGAAACGCGACGGGCCTGGCGGATTGCCCTACGGGACACAGCGGCCAGTCGTCGCACTCGTCAGTGGCGGCATCGATTCGCCGGTGGCAGCGTGGGAGATGATGCGCCGGGGCTGTCCAGTCGTCCCGCTGTATGTCGACCTCGGCGAGTACGGCGGTCCCGACCACCGTGCCCGCGCCGAATCGACGGCCGAGGCACTCGCACGGTACGCGCCGAGTGGGGACCTGTCGCTGCGAGTCGCACCGGGGGGAGAGGCAGTCCAGGCAATCGTCGATGCCACGGAGAAACATCGGATGCTCGTTCTCCGGCGGTTCATGCTTCGCGTCGCGGCGGCCGTGGCCGACGGGGCGGGCGCCGTCGGCATCGTGACTGGCGAGGCAATCGGCCAGAAATCGAGTCAGACGAGCGCGAATCTCCGGGTGACCAGCGCCGCGACGGACCTTCCAGTCCACCGCCCCCTACTGACACTCGACAAATCGACGATTACGGAACGTGCACGGAACATTGGGACCTACGACGATGCGACGATACCCGCAGGCTGCAATCGGGTCGCACCCTCCTACCCGGAGACAGCCGCTTCGCTTGCCGAAGTCCGGGAGGTCGAACCAGCAGATATCGATTCGCTCGTCCGCGAAGCGGCGAGTGCCGTCAAAAAATAACCCCCAGCGAGACAGCGTGTCGCGCTCGGGTTACCGCACGAAGTCCGAACGGGGGGCCTCTCTCCCCAGGCAGTGCCGTTCAACACTCCGACACTGGCGAGCACACGACGGTAGCGCCGAACCACATGTGGTGTCAGAGGCACAGGTGCTGTCTACCCTCGCATGCTCGCCAGTCCAGGCCCAGTGTGCCCCGGGCCCAAGATGGCCTTCTACCGCATCGGTATATATGCCAACCGCCCGGGAGAATCCCCGGACGGTGACGATTCTGTATCGACTGACTCCGAGAGCGATTCAATCTCCGAGGAAATATACGCAGACAGAGGGGAATCAGGACGCGGTAATTTTTTCAAGTGATGGTATACATATAAAATCTATCTCAAACTAGCTTTGATACCCTCTATTGTGGTCCAACATCTATTTTCTACTGCTCTACGTTTTGATGATAGTCACACGTCGGGGTCGGCACGTCAATGTAAGAAGTATATATTAAACAAAAATAAGTAAATGATGCCGGCCAGAACAATCGACCAATGGTGCCGTCTGTCTCGGAAATCGAAGAGCTAGTAATCAAGCGGCATGACTTTCTCGACGCACTCGACGACAGTCCTGCAACCAAGCCCGAACTCGTCGACCGGCTGAACACGTCGCGTTCGACAGTCGACCGCGCCATCGACGACCTGGAGCGGTGCAACTTCGTTTCTCGCCCGGACGACCGATACCAGCTAACCATGGCCGGAAAAGCCGTCCACGAGCAACACCAGTCGTATCTCGACGACCTCCAGCCTATCCAGCAGGCACTGGAGGTTCTGGCGATGTTGCCACCGGACGTTCCGTTTTCCTTCGATTTGCTCGAAGACGCGCGGGTCCGGCGAGCGGAGTCACACGACCCCCACCAGCCACTCGAACTGGCAGCAGAGACCATGTCGAGGGCAGCGCAGGTCAAGACGCTCAGTCCCGCGGTTTTTCCGAGATGCGTAGAGGCTATCAAAGAGTGGGCAAACGACGGGAAGACGGTCGAGCTGGCCGTTCCCGAAGACGTACTGGACACGATGGCCGACCGCTATCGGGACGAACTATCGTCGCTCGAAGGGCCCGGGCACAGTCTCTACGAACTCCCAACGGCGCCGCCGTACACACTCTGGATTGCGGAGACGGCAGACGAAAAGTACACCGGACTGATGCCAAACGCCGCGACGGGTGTCCAGGGACTCATCGTCACCGATAACGACGACGCACGCCAGTGGGCCAGCGAGCAATACGAGTCGTATCTCGAACAGGCGACGCCAGTAGAGCGACTCGAGGGACGAGCGTAACCGCCTTTTATCACGCCCGTCTCGGTCCGTGTATGACCCGGGTCTGTCTGGTCGGTGACGACGACGTCAATCTCCGGTACGAGTTACTCTCGCGTGAAACGTCCCGGAACGCGCTCGTCACCTACGACCTCCGGGAACCCTTCGAGAACGCTATCGGCATCGAGACGGTCAGCCTCGGTGCTGCCGTGGCCCTGCTCAACGACCTCGACTGGTATCTCGTCCGCTTCGTCGAGGAAGCGCTCGTCCTCGAACCGTCGATTAGCGACGACGAGTGGCTCTCACGGGACCTCGCGGCGAGAATCCGAGCGGACGAAGCCGACGAAGAAACCATCGACCGGTATCTCAAAGTCTACGGTATCGACCACCCCGGCGCGGACGAGACCGACGCCGAAGAGTCGACTGAATCTGGCGGAACAGAGGATGAGTCGAACGCTGTAGACGAGACGGCCGAGCCAACACAGGACCGTCCGCCGCGGCTCGTCGAACCGATGCTGGTCGCCCGGACCGGCGAGATGATTCCCGAGTACGACCTGCGGGACGTCGATGAAACACTCGTCGTCCGCCTCACCGAATCCGAGTTCGACGCCTAGCTACGCCTCGAACATCCCGGTGGACATGTACCGCTCCCCCGAGTCCCAGAAGACTGTCACGACCAGCGGGTCCTCGATATCGCCGCGCAGGTCCTCGGCGACGCGTTTTGCCGCGACAAGCGACCCACCGGAGGACTGGCCGACGAGAATGCCTTCCTCGTGAGCGAGGCGGCGACACTCCTCTTCGGCCTCCTCGATGGTGACCGTCTCCACGCTGTCCAGCAGGTCCACGTCGAGGTTCTCGCTGACGAAGCCCGGGCCCATGCCCTGGAAGTCGTCGTCGCTCGGTTCTCCACCCGAGAGGACGGCGTTGTCAGCGGGTTCGACGGCGACGATGTCCATTTCGGGGAACGCCTCGCGGAGTCGGCGACCGATGCCCGTTATCGTGCCGCCAGTGCCGACGCCGGCGACGAGTGCGTCGACGGTCCGGTCGCCGACTTGCTCGACGATTTCGGGACCGGTCGTCTCGTAGTGCGAATCGGGGTTTGCGGCGTTCTCGAACTGCCGCATCTGGACGTAGCCGTCCTGTTCGTCGAGTTCGTCGGCGCGCTCGCGACAGTCGCTTATCGTCCCCTCGATGAGTTCGAGGTCGGCGCCGTAGGCTTTCATTATCTGTCTGCGCTCGGGCGATTTCGAGGCGGGCATGACGAGGGTTACGTCGTAGCCTTTCGCCGCCCCGACCATCGCGAGTCCGATACCGGTGTTCCCGCTCGTCGGCTCGACGATGGTGTCGTCCGGCGATAGCTCGCCGCGCTCTTCGGCCGCTTCGACCATCGCCATCGCTGGCCGGTCCTTGGCTGACCCGCCCGGATTGAACGACTCGACTTTCGCGGCTATCGTCGTTCCCTCGGGTGACTCGACGGCGACCAGCGGAGAACCGATAGTGTCGAGGATACTCTCGTCCATTGGCGAGGCGTATGCCACGCCCGTTTAAACTCTGCCTGCCACCGGCAGGGCGTGCCGTCGTCGCGGTTTCGACCGTGCACGTCTGTCCCACTGGAACTGTCTGACGAATACTCTTAACCCACGGCACGCCCAACGTTGTAATATGCCACTTGAAACCATGGAACCGAACCCGGTGTGGGTACAGGATGCCTACGCCGAAACTGTCGCCGTGTTCGAGGCCTACGGGGACGATATCACCGTCCGCGTCTGGGGCGGTGACTGGTGCAAAGACTGTCGGTCACAGCTCCCGGATTTCGGGGCCGCACTCGATGCGGCAGATGTACCGGACGAGAACGTCGTCCACTACGAACTCGACGAGGACAAACAGGGGCCCGGCGTCGACGAGTACGACATCGAACTCATTCCGACTGTGGTCGTCGAATATGACGGCGAAGAGATAGCGCGCTTCGTCGAAGAAGAGTCAGTTCCGATTGCCGTCTATCTCGCCGACCATATCGAAGAGGCGCTCGGCGACGTCGACACCCAGTAACGACGGCCTATTCTTGCAGTTGTTCGTCGGCCCACGCCAGCGCGTCGCCCAGGTCGTGACGCGGCGGTGAACAGGTGAAGGACCGACAGGCGTACACCGTCGGCTCGCCGTCCTGTGGCGTTCGGTCGGCCCAGATTGCCGGCGTCTCGTCCAATTCGAGGGTCCCAAGCCACTGTTCGAACGTCGCATCATCAGCGGGACGCCACGCCAGTAGCTTCGTCGGCAGATAGCGGGTGGCCAGCACCTGTCGCCAGTCGGCAGGCTCCTCGTCCGCGACGAGGGTCAACTCCAGTGACCCCGTCGCCAACCGGTCTGCAGCCAGCGTCAGCGACGCGTGCTGGAGCGGGTTCGCGTCTATCTTCGCCGCGTGTGTCTCGATGACTCGCGTCGCTATCTCCTCGAAGCGGTCGTCTGGCGTGAAATGCGACAGCGAGAGGAGGAGTTCGGCGGCGACGCCCGCACTGGAGGGGGTCGACTGGTCGGTCACCTCCTGTGGCCGGGCCACCAGTGACTCCCCGCCGGTCTGAGTGAAATACAGCGTGCCGGCCTCGTCGTCCCAGAACCGCTCCTCGATGGCGCGGGCCAGCGCCAGCGTGAAGGCCAGATGGTCCACTTCACCGGTCGCCTGGTAGAGGTCGAACGCGCCACGGCCGAGGAAGGCGTAATCTTCGAGGTAGCCGTCGATTTTCGTCTCGCCGTCCTTGAACCGCCGCTGAAGCCGCATCTCGTCGTCGTCCCAAAGTCGCTCGCGGATAAAGGAGAGGGCGTCGGCGGCAACGTCGGCATAGGAGTCGTCGATGACGAGCGCGCCCTCGGCGAGCGCGGAGATGGTGAGACCGTTCCAGCTAGCCAGAACCTTCTCGTCGCGGGCGGGCCGCGGGCGCTCGCTCCGTGCGTCGAACACCTGCGTGCGCGCTCGCTCGATGGCAGCCTCGACGTTTGCCGCGTCCATGTCGTACTCCTCGGCCAGTTCGTCGACGCTGGTCCGCTCGGTCAGTACGGTCTGGCCCTTCTCGAAGTTCCCGCCCGGGACGACCCCGTAGCGGTCACAGAACAGGTCCGCGGCCGTCTCGTCGTCGACGGCATCGCGGACTTCCTCGGGCGTCCAGACGTAGAATGCGCCCTCCTCTTGTTCGCCACTTTCACCCTCACTCCTGGCATCTAACGTGCTGTAGAACCCACCTTCTGGGTGCTGGAGTTCCCGCTGGAGGAAGGCAAACGTGTCCGTGACGACGTCGGCGTATCGCTCGTTCCCGGTCAACTGGTAGCCAGCCAGGAACGCCCGGGGAATCTCGGCGTTGTCGTAGAGCATCTTCTCGAAGTGGGGTACTGTCCAGTCGCGGTCGGTCGTGTACCGGTGAAAGCCGCCGCCGACGTGGTCGTAGAGTCCGCCACTCGCCATCGCGTCGAGCGTCTTGGTGACGACCTGCTGGTACTCCTCGCGCCCGCCGCGGGCGGCGTTTCGCATCAGAATGTGCAATCGACCGTTTTGCGGGAATTTCTGGCCGCTTCCCCACCCGCCGTGCTCGCGGTCTGCTCCCCGCACTGCTGCCTCTGCGGCGTTCTCGATGGCGACGGTGTCGGGGGCTTCGCCGGGTTGGTCGGGGACCTCTTCGAGTTCGCCCTCGATGGCGCTGGTCCACTGGTCGGCTCGCGTCTCCATGTCCTCGCGTTCCTCGGGGTCGTTCCACGACGCCGCGATGTCTTCGAGCAACTGGCGAAAGCCTGGCTGGCCGCGTTTTGGCTCTCTCGGGAAGTACGTCCCGACGTAAAATGGGCGTCCGTCGGGCGTGAGCCACGCGGACAGCGGCCACCCGCCGCGACCGGTCACCTGCTGGCAGATAGACATGTAGATGCTGTCGACGTCTGGTCGTTCCTCCCGGTCGACTTTGACCGGGACGAAGTGTTCGTTGAGCACCTCCGCAACGGCTTCATCCTCGAAACTCTCCTCGGCCATGACGTGACACCAGTGACAGGCGGCGTAGCCAATCGAGAGGAAGATTGGCTTCCCGCTCTCGCGGGCCGCCTCCATCGCCTGGTCGTCCCACGGTTGCCAGTTGACGGGATTGTCGGCGTGTGCCTGGAGGTAGGGGGACTGTTCCTCGTCCAGACGATTTCGCTGGGTTGGGTCTGTCATGCACACCAGTCCGGGCGCGGGACCCAAAAGCGATTGGTCGCGGGAATGAGTGGAAACGCTTACGTCGCCGCCTACCACCCTTCGAGATATGACAGAGACAGTGCTGCTCGTCGGCGGTGGCGGCCGCGAGCACGCGATTGCTCGCGCGCTTGCCGATTCGAACGTCGACCTCTATGCCTGTGCAGGCAACAAAAATCCCGGCATCGCGCGACTCGCCGAGGGGTTCGAGACGCTCGATACGACGAACCCGCCCGCAGTGGTCGACTTCGCCAGGGAGGCCGGCGCGTCCCTCGCCGTCATCGGCCCAGAGGCCGCACTCGAGGCGGGTGTCGCTGACGCACTCGACGACGCGGACATCTACACCTTCGGCCCACAGGAGCAGGAGGTCCGCATCGAGACGGACAAGGCCTTCCAGCGGCGCTTCATGGAAGACGAGGACATCCCGGGCTGTCCGGACTTCGAGACGTTCGAGGACATGGACGCCGCCTGCGAGTACATCGACGAGTACGACGGTGACCTCGTCGTCAAGCCCGCCGGCCTGACCGGTGGCAAGGGCGTCCGCGTCATGGGCGACCAGGTCGACGCCGAGGGTGCAAAGGAGTACATCCGCGCCTCTGACTACGACCGCATCGTCCTCGAAGAGCGCCTCGTCGGCGAGGAGTTCACCATCCAGGGCTTCGTCGCCAACGGCGACCTGCGTGTAACTCCCGCCGTGCAGGACCACAAGCGCGCCTACGAGGGCGATGAAGGACCCAACACCGGCGGCATGGGCTCGTACAGCGACTCCTCGCTGGAACTGCCCTTCCTGAGCGAATCCGAGTACATGGACGCCGTCGACGTCATGCAGGCCACCGTCGACGCGCTCGACGGCTACAAGGGCGTTCTCTACGGCCAGTTTATGCTCACCGCAGAGGGCATCAAAGTCGTCGAGTTCAACGCCCGGTTTGGCGACCCCGAAGCGATGAACACCCTGCCCGTCCTGGAGACTGACTTCCTCGACGTACTCACCGCGGCCCGTGACGGCGACGACCTGCCGAAACTGAAGTTCCAGCGCCAGGCCACCGTCTGCAAGTACGCCGTCCCGGAGGGCTACCCGACCGACCCCGAATCCGGCGCCCTGGTCAAAGTTGACGAGGAGTCGGCAGGCGAGGCAATCCTGTTCTACGCCAGCGTCGACGAACGCGAGGACGGCATCTACACGACCACGTCCCGGTCGTTCGCCGTCGTCGGCGTCGCAGACACCATCACCGACGCAGAAGAGATCGCCGAGGGCGCGCTGGCCGTCGCCGGCGAGGAGGGACTGCGCATCCGCCACGACATCGGCAAGCCCGACCTCGTCCAGCAGCGCATCGACCACATGGCGGAACTTCGCGGCGAGTAATCGACTGTCCGTAGTTCTATCCTTTACCGCCGGCCAACTGTGCAGATTCCGGGAGTCGTCTGAGCGCCAGCATCGCTGCCGTCCCGACGAGCGGCCCGACGACCAGGGGCGCAAACGCCCACTGCCAGCCGACAACGTTCTGGACGAGCGGAATCAACTGAATCGAGCCGATGGTGATGAGAAAGCCGATTGCTGTCTGCAGCGTCAGCGCCGACCCGACGTAACTGTCTTCAGCCAGTTCCGAGACGGCCGCCGAGAACTGCGCGGAGTCGGCCACGATGAAAAAGCCCCAGACGAGAACGAACGGGACGAGCACCAGCAGCGACGAGCCATACACGACACCGGCGAGCAGACAGGCAGTCCCGGAGACGACCATCGAGACGCTGGTGACCAGCGACCGGCCCCACCGGTCGGCAGCGGAGCCGGCGAGCCACGCGCCGACGCCGCCGATGGCGATGGTGCCAAAGGCGAGCAGGGCGGCCGTCACTTCCGGATTCGCCACGCCGCCGGCTTCGAGGCTCGCGAGCAGGTACACCGGTATCCACGTCCAGACGGCGTACAGCTCCCACATGTGGCCGAAGTAACCGGTGTTGGCGAGGACCACGCCGCGGTCGCTGACGATGCGTCGAATCGCACCGGGGTCGAAGGGTGCCGTGCCGGGCTGGTACGGTCCTTCGCGGTAGCCAAGAGCGAGGACGCCGCCGACAGCGGCGATACCGGCCGCGCCAAACAGGACGACGCGCGGTCGCCCGATGCCACCGACGGCGCGCAACAGGTGGGGGGCAGCGGAGCCGACGGTGAGCGCGCCTACGAGAACGCCGATAGCGAGGCCGCGACCCTCGCGGAACCAGCCGGCCATCATCTTCATTCCTGTGGGGTAGACGCCAGCGAGCGTGACGCCGGTGAGAAAGCGAAGCACGATAGCGGAAAAGCCACCGTCGACGACGCCGGCGATGAGTGCCGTCGCGCCCGCCCCGGCGAAGGCAGAGCCAGCAAAGAGATACCGGGGGCGGATGGTGTCGGCGATGGTAAGCGTTGCAGAGAGCAACGCACCGACGACGAAGCCGAGTTGTACGGCGTTGGTCAGCCAGGCCGTCTCCGCATCCGAGAGCGACCAGAGGGCGGCCAGTTCGGGGCCCACCGCGGAGGCACTAAACCACAGTGTCATCGCGAACAGTTCGGCGACGCCGACGAGGACGAGCATCCGCCATCTGCCTGAATCGGCTGCCATCACGGGTGCGTCGTCGCCATGGCTCCTAATACTGTCGGCCGTCGGGCATGTCACCCTGTCGGGGCGCGCATTTCAATAGCCCTCGTACCGAATGCGGGAGTGTGAGTGATGTGACGCCCGGCGGACGCGACGAGTCGTCCCGTGAGACTGGTAGTCCCGACGACAGCGGCGCGGTCGGGTCGCAGAACAGCCGCCACGAGCGGCTCACGGCGACAGCCACGCCGGGGCCGAAAAACTCGCTTTGGCACTGGACCGACGCCAAACACCCACTCCGGATTGTCGTCAACTTCCTCGTCGTCCAACTCATCAAGTTCTCGCCGATACTCCGCGTCAAGACGTGGCTGCTCCGGCGGCTGGGGGCCGACGTCGGGAGCGGCGTCTCGCTGGCGCTGTCGGCGACACCGGACGTGTTCTGGCCGGAACTCGTCCGGATAGACGACGACGCAATCGTCGGCTACGACGCCACGCTTCTCTGTCACGAATTTCTGCGCGACGAGTACCGCACCGGTGAAGTCGTCATCGGCGAGGGTGCGATGATCGGAGCAGAAGCGGTCATCCTGCCGGGGGTCCAAGTCGGCGAGAACGCCCGCGTCGCGGCAAACTCACTCGTCGCCGATGACGTGCCACCGGGTGCGACAGTCGCCGGCGTCCCCGCCGAACGCGTCGACTGAGCGTCTCGACTGTCGGGAATCCCGTGGCATTTTAATCTGCCCAGTGCCAGGTATCAGTATGGACTACGACGAGATGCTCGACCGTGGACTCGAAGAGACGCCCGACATCCAGGGTGACTCCGAGCGGTTCGACGTGACCGACCCGGAGGTCCGTCAGGAGGGCAACGTCAGCGTCTTCGAGAACTTCCAGACGGTGTGTTCTGACCTCGGCCGCGAGGACGACCACGTGATGAAATTCCTGCAGAACGAACTCGGGACGAGCGGCCATATCGACGAGAGCGGTCGCGCTCGGCTGACGGGGAGTTTCGACGCCGACCGTATCGGCGAGGCAATCGACGAATACGCCGACGAGTTCGTCCTCTGCTCGGAGTGTGGGCTGCCGGACACACGCCTCGACAAGGAACAGGGAGCGGTCATCCTCCGGTGTGAAGCCTGTGGCGCACGCTCGGCGACCAGCGGCTAGTTGAGTTGTTTCAGCGTGTTCAGGTCGTGTTCGGTCCGCGTAAACTCGGACATCGGGCGACTCGCGTGACAGTTCGGACAGTGGAAGGTCCTGTTCGCTGCTGGAAGCTCACCTGGTGAGTCTTCCCAGTCTTTCTTGCATTCGGGGCAGAGTAATCGAACGTACGCTTCAGTCATGCGTGTGGTTCACACACAGACGTCGGGGAAAAAGGTTTGCGTCGTTTTGCTGATAGATTGACGACCCTTCGGTCAGGCTGGGACGCCCTGGTCTGCGTCGAGGAGTTCCTTGTAGCGGTTCCGGATGGTGACTTCGGAGATGTCCGCGACCTCCGAGACCTCGCTCTGAGTGACCTTCTCGTTGGTCAAAAGCGCGGCGGCGTACACCGACGCGGCGGCCAGTCCGACCGGGGATTTCCCGGAGACAGCGCCGGTTTCGCTTGCCGCATCGAGGAGCTGGCGGGCGCGCCGTTCGGACTCGTCGGAGAGGCCGAGGTCCGAGATGAACCGGGGGACGTAGCTTTTGGGGTCTGCAGGCTGGACTTCCAGGCTCAGTTCCCGGATGATGTACCGGTAGGTTCGGGTCAGTTCCATCCGGTCGACGCGGGAGACACGCGACATCTCGTCGAGCGAGCGGGGGTTGCCGGCCTGTCGGGCAGCGGCGTACAGTGCACTCGTCGCCACACCTTCGATAGAGCGGCCGGGAAGGAGGTCCTCTTCGAGCGCGCGGCGGTAGATGACGCTTGCCGTCTCGCGGACACTCTTGGGGAGCCCGAGCGCGGATGCCATCCGGTCAATTTCACCGAGTGCCTGCTTGAGGTTGCGCTCTTTGCTGTTTCGGGTGCGGAACCGCTCGTTCCAGGTCCGGAGCCGCTGCATCTTCTCGCGCTGGCTGGAGGACAGCGAGTTGCCGTAGGCGTCTTTGTTCTGCCAGCCGATGTTCGTCGAGAGGCCCTTGTCGTGCATCATGTTCGTCGTCGGCGCGCCGACCCGGCTCTTCTGGTCGCGCTCGCCGGGGTTGAACGCGCGCCACTCCGGCCCGGGGTCTATCTCGTCCTCGTCGATGACGAGTCCACACTCGTTGCAGACCGTCTCGCCGTGCTCCGCGTCGGAGACGATTTTCCCGCCACACTCTGGGCAGGTGTCTACTGATTCCGTCTCTGTCTCTGTTGTCTGGTCGCTCTCTCGTGTCTGTTCCGTGGTTCGGATTGGTGATTCGCTCATGATTGGGGGAGTTCTGAGTTGCCGAGGGAAAAATATTGAAGTTCCTCGCGTGGCACTCTGTTAACTGTTAGTTAGTGCGAAAAACATATAAACCTTTCGCCGGCAGTGATACTTGGTACCATCCCCTGTAGCGATTTTCAGTTCCTGTACCCGTCGCGAATGTGAGACGGTACCGTCAGACCGTAAAGAGGTGTCCGTCGCTGGGCACGTCGAAGAGACCGATTCGTGCGCCCGCATCCAGCCACGCGTGCCCGTACGAGAACGAGGCAAGCGCGTTCACCAGGTCGTCTTCTGTCGTGAAGTGGCGACCGTCCTCCAGATACGACCGAGCCATCTCCTCGCACTCCCCAGCCGCCTCGGCCATCGGCGTCCCTTCCGGTGGGGCAATCGTTGCCGCCTCCAGTGCCTCTGCAAGCAGTCGCTCGTATCGTTCGGTCTTCTCCTCGATGTCGGCCATGTCCGCCCTTTCGCTCCGACCGGCATCAACGTTCGGCCACGACGCCCGGAACGGTTGTTCGCGAACCACACAATATAGCGCAACCTACAAAGTGCGGCCTGCCCAAGCAACGTCTATGACAGACGACGCAGTCGAACATCGGCAGCTCATCATCGCCGGAACCGGCATCGCAGGACTCACAGCAGCAATCTATGCCGGTCGGTCGAACAACGACCCGCTGGTACTCGAAGGGGACGAACCCGGTGGCCAGCTCACGCTGACGACTGACGTGGCGAACTACCCGGGCTTTCCCGACGGCATCGGCGGCCCCGAACTCGTCCAGCAGATGAAAGAACAGGCCACCCAGTTCGGAGCCGACATCGACCACGGTATCGTCGAGCACATCGACGGCGACGGGCCACCGTTCCGCGTGGAACTCTCGAATGGCGACGTGTACACTACCGACGCCTTTATCGCCGCGTCGGGGGCCAGCGCACGCACGCTCGGCGTGCCCGGCGAAGACGAACTGATGGGCTACGGCCTCTCGACGTGTGCCACCTGTGACGGCGCGTTCTTCCGCGACGAGGACATGCTCGTCGTCGGTGGTGGCGACGCTGCCATGGAGGAAGCAAACTTCCTCACGAAATTCGCCGACACCGTCTACATCGCCCACCGTCGTGAGGAGTTCCGCGCCGAGGACTACTGGATAGACCGCGTCGAGGAGAAAGTCGACGAAGGCGACATCGAGATTATGCGAAACACCGAGCTACTGGAGATTCACGGCTCGCCCGAAGACGGCGTCGACCACGTGACGCTCGCCCGAAACGAGGCGGGCCATCCCAAGGACAACCTCGACGACCCGGACACGGAGACGTTCGACTTCGACGTCGGCGCAGTGTTCTACGCCATCGGCCACACGCCCAACACCGACTACCTCGAAGGAACGGGCGTCGAGATGGACGACGCCGGCTACTTGCGGACCAAGGGCGGAGAGGGCGGCGGACAGACCAAGACGGCCGTGGAGGGAATCTTCGGCGCCGGAGACGTCGTCGACCACCACTACCAGCAGGCTGTCACTGCTGCGGGCATGGGCTCGAAGGCCGCACTCGATGCCGACGAGTACCTGGAAGAACAGCCAGCGACGGAGGCTGCGACCGCCGAGACGACAGTCGCCGAGTCCGACGACTAACCGCTCGGCCGACGGTCAGAGTCCGGACCCACAGACCCTTTACACTGGGCTGCCGAACGTGGGGCATGGCTAGTGAGACAGTCACGGTCCGTCTGGAAACCGATGACGACGGTAGCGACGCAATCGAAGTACCCCGTGCAATCGTCGAGATGCTCGGCGAGGCAGACGAGGACACGACCACCGTGGTCGGTGACCTGGCGATGCTCGGTATCGCACAGCAGGCTCACGCGCTCGTCCACCACAGTCACGGTGACGCCGACGCCGAACTCGAGGAGGCAGAGGAACTGGCGATGGACCTGTTCGAAGACCGCTTCGGACAGAGCTACGGTGAAGTGACCGGCCACTCCCACTAACTGTTCTGCCCCACCTCGTACTGCAAGAGCACCCCACCGTCCAGTCGCTGGACCGTCTCCAGCGTCAGTTCCGGGAACCCATCGACGAAGCCATCACCATCGGCCAGCGTCGGCGACTCGCGCCCGCCGAGTATCGTCGGCCCGACGAACACCGACAGTTCGTCGACCAGCCCCGACTCGAACAGCGAGAAGATGAGCTCCCCGCCACCTTCGACCATCAACTGGTCGATGCCCTCCGACTCGAGCCGCTCGAAGGCGGCTTCGAGGTCGACCCGCTCCTCGCCGGCGACGACGACCGTCGCTCCGCTTTCTTCCATCTGTGCGACGAAATCGGCCGGCGCGGCCTCGGTGACGAGCAGATAGCTGTCGGCCCGCTCGTCGAGCACCTCCGAACTCGGCGGTGTCCGAATGCGTGAGTCGGCGACCACGCGGGCGGGATTTGCCGATTCGCCACGCTCCTCTCTGGCCGCCCGGAGGTCGGGGTCGTCGACCGTCAAAGAGGGGTCGTCCGCGACGACCGTCCCCACGCCGACCATCACGGCGTCACTGTCGGCGCGCAGTCGGTCCACCCGCTCGAAATCCTCCGGGCCGCTAATCTCCACTTGCTCGCGCTCTCTCGTCGAGAGTTTCCCGTCGGCACTCATCGCTGCGTTGACGACGACTCGCATGGGAGAACGTATCACGACACCCGGCAAACTGTTTTCGGTCCGCCATCGCCCCGATTCCCACATCGGAACACCCATTTTCCTGCCGAGTGACGCCCCGGCATGAACCTGACCGGCAAACGACTGGTGGTCACTGGCGGTGCTGGCTTCGTCGGGTCACACCTCACCGAATCTCTGCTTGCCGCAAACGATGTGCTCGTCGTCGACGACTGCTCGAACGGCAACGAAGCGTGGGTCCCCGACGGCGCCGAGTTCGTTCGCGGTGATCTGACTGACCCCGACGTCGTCGCGGAGACGATAACGGCGGATGTCGACGCCGTCTTTCATTTCGCCGCCGCCAAAGCAGTCGACAGCGACCACCCGCGACAGCAGTTCGAGGACAACCTCCGGATGACGCACAACGTCCTCGAACAGATGGCCGCCGTCGGCGTCTCCCGACTCGCGTACACCTCCTCGTCGGTCGTCTACGGCGAAGCGCCCCGGCCGACCCCGGAGGACTACGCTCCCAAAGAGCCAATCAGCGAGTACGGCGCCGGGAAACTCGCAGAGGAGAGTCTCATCTCGACGTACGCCCACAGCCACGACCTGCAGGCGTGGGTGTTTCGCTTCGCCAACATCGTCGGCCCGCGGCTACGAGGTGCGGTCGTGCCGGATTTCGTCGAGAAACTCCGCGAGAACCCCGACAAACTCGTCATCCTCGGCGACGGCCGCCAGGAGAAGTCCTACATGCACATCGAGGAGTGTGTCGACGCGATGGCCCACATCGTCGAACACGCCACCGACGACCTGAACGTCTACAACCTCGGCACCCGGACCACCACGTCCGTCGACACGATTGCCGACATCGTCGCCGACGAGATGGACCTGTCCCCGGCCTACGAACACACCGGCGGCGAGCGGGGCTGGACCGGCGACGTGCCGCGGATGCGCCTCTCCGTCGAGAAACTGTCGGCACTGGGGTGGGAACCAGCACAGTCGAGCGACGACGCGATTCGGCAGGCAACGCGAGAACTCCTCGACGAACTGTAACTGACATCTTCCAGTCTCGGCGAGCGCGGCCGGCCGGATTGTGGTCCCCGACGCTGAGCGGAGGGCATATCACGACTGTTCCCGAACAGCCACGCGTGCAAATCGTCGGCTACGAGACAACGGTAGGGGGTGATGACGACGACGCGGCCCTGTTGGTCGCACGCGACGGTGCCCTCCAGCGGGAGACACTCACAGCGGGCACAGAACTCTCCTTTACGCTCCTCGAGCGCCACTGTGCCGGAACCATCGACGAGGCGATGCACACGCCCTGTGAACGCGAGCAGGCGCCGTATTGCGACCAGCATACGAGCCGGTGGGCCTGCGCGCGGTGTACCGGCGAGTGTGACCTGCCGCTGCCCTCGTGTACCGAAGAACACGCGGTGTATCTCGCGGCCTTTGCGCCGGCGACATTCAAAGTCGGCGTCACGCGCTCGTGGCGCCTCGAGACGCGCCTCCGTGAACAGGGTGCAGACCGCGCCGCCCACCTCCGGACGGTCGCGGACGGCCGCGTTGCGCGTCAAATCGAGGCCGACATCGCAACCGACGTTGGCGACCGGGTTCGCGTCGCGGCGAAGCGTCGCGGTCTCCACCAGCGCGTCGACGAGGACGCCTGGGAGGCCCTGCTCGCAGATTTCACCCCGGTTTCGACCTACTCGTTCGATTACGGGCTGGCGCTGAGCGAGCGACCGGTCGCCGAGACGCTCGCGACCGGCAGTGTCAGGGGGACACAGGGGCGCCTGCTCGTCCTCGAAACGAACGGGAGCACCTACGCCGTGGACATGCGCGACCTCGTCGGCTACGAGGTCGAACCCGGCGGAACAGACCGGCAACTCCAGTCGAGTCTGGGCGCGTTTCGGTAGCGACGACAACCCTTTTCTGGCGGCGGACAGAAGGCAGGGTATGGCAGACGAACCCGACGAAAGCGAACCAGGAGCCGAGTCAGAATCCGGAGACAGCGAAGAGAAGTCCTTCCGCGAGCGCGTCGAAGAGATTCGCCAGCAGCGCGCCGAGGAAGGCGAAGAAGGCGAGGGCCAGCGTGGTCCGCCCGAGGAGATGATGGGCGGTGGCGGCGGCATGGGTGGCGGCAACCCCTTCGCACAGATGATGGGCGGTATGATGGGCGGTGGCCCCGGCGGCATGGGTGGCGGCCCTGGCGGTCCGGGCGACCGTGGCGAAAGCGACAGCGGCAACGAAGAACTCACCCGTGAGATGCGAAAACTCCGTGACGAGGTCCACGACATGCGACGGTCCCTCGACCGGATTGCCGACGCGCTCGAAGACTGAGACGCAGTCTCTGCTGTATTCTTCTCGTATCGACCGGGTGAGAGAACTCGGTCGACTGCGCGCTATCTTGACCTCGCCCTATCGAAGAGCCACAATCTGCGACGAGAATACGTTGTAACCGACGGTACTTCCGGCGAGACGCCCGTTACTCTTCGTAGGCGAGGTTCATCACCCACTGCGAGAAGGCGTCGCTGTGGGCGTCTATCTCTTCGTCGCCGACAAACGGCGAGAGCTGGTCGCCGGCCATCAGGAGCGAGAAGTCGAGGTCCTGGGCCGCTGGCGTCAGGTAGTAGGTGTTGTGTCCCTCGAAGACCGTCTTCTCCCGTTCGATGAGGTCTTTCTCGCTCAGCGAGTCGACGATTCGACTTCCCTTCCGCGAGGAGACGTCAAGCTCTTTCCAGAAGTTGCTCTGGTGGATACCACCGGTCTCGCGGACGAGTTCCAGCCCCCGAAGCTCGTCCTCCGAGAGTCCCTCTTCTCTGGGTGTCGCGCTCATATACTGTACACAGTTCGTCGGCCGTTTAAAAGTGACTGTCGGACATTCGGGCTAGAGCCTGGCCTCGACCGGCCGGAAGGACGTCTCACAGGGCGGGCCGTCCGCGAATTCGTAGGTGGTCTCCGACTCGCAGAGGCGAACGAGCGACGACGAGCGCGTTCCAAAGCCGTCACCGTGGACGCAGACGCCGTACTCGTGGTCCGAGATGACCGTCGCGGCCCGGTCGAGCCACGCTTGGCTGTCCTCGCCCGGTTCGGGCTTGAGTGCTGTCCGGACGGCGTCGGCGTTTGCCGCCTGCTGTTCACTGACCTCCGTTCGGTGGCCGGGGATGACGTAGTTACCGTCGGCGCCGACGTTGACGACGACGTGGACGCCGGGGTCGAAGTTGCTGATGCGGCGGCGACCGTCCCACTCGACGAGCAGGGCGGCGCTTGCGTCCGCGACGACCAGATTGAACCCCTGATACGAGCGCCTGTCCAGTTCCCGTTCGACGAATCGGACTGCGTCCTCCGCGCTGTCGTGGTTCAGGGCATCCCGAACGAGCAGTCCTCGGGAGCGGTCACCGGCGATAGATTCCTCCAGCCAGCGGTTCGTTATCGCCACGAGGACGCCGGCGTCGTTGTAGCCGATCCACGTTCCGCCCGCCTCGCTGTCGCGTGGGGCGACCACGGGGCGTTCCCAGTCACGACGGGCTGGCGGCTCCGACGGACGGTCGTCCTGCTCGTCGCGGTTTGCGGCCACCACCACGGGCGCGTCTTCGAAGGCCTGCCAGGCGAAAGTGATAGTGCACACGCGAAAGCGTAGCACAGCCGCGACCAAAAGCCGTCGGGTCCGACCGGGTGCGTGCGGCCGATTTCACTCCAGTCGCGTGCGGACGGAGTCGCGGTCGACAGTGCCTGAGGCGGTCCGCGGGAGCGCCGACGTGAGTGAGAGCGTCTTGGGGACCTTGTAATCTGCCAGCCGCTCGCGTGCGAACGACTCGATGTCGGTAGTTGTGACCTCGTCGGCAACGACCAGCGCACCGATGCGTTCGCCCCACTCTTCGTCGGCGAGACCGACGACGGCGGCGTCGGTGACGGCCGGATGGTCACAGAGGACCGACTCGACTTCGCTCGGGTGGACGTTCTCCCCGCCGGTGATGATGGTGTCGTCGGCCCGCCCGAGCACCCACAGCCGGCCGTCCTCGTCGCGGTAACCCACGTCACCGGTGTGGAGACCGAACTCGCCGAAGGCCCGCTCGGTCGTGGCGTCGTCGAGATACCCCGGCGTGACCGTCGGTCCGTCGACGACGAGTTCACCGGTCTCACCGGCCTCGACCCGTGTGCCATCCCCAGCGACGACGGTAACTGTCGTCGTTACGAGCGGCTGGCCGACCGTTCCGGGGTACGCCGCCGCGTCGGCCGGCGTCGCCGTCGTCACCTGCGATGCCGTCTCGGTCATGCCGTAGGTCGGGTACACCGGCACGCCGGCCTCGAGTGCGCGGTCGAGCAGGTCGGTACTGGCTGGTGCGCCACCGAGCAACACCGTCTCGAGTGGCTCAGCCGGCGTCCAGTCGTTGTCGAGCAGTCGCTTCAACTGGGTCGGGACCAGCGAGACGACGGTCACGCCGTAGGAGGCCAGAGTGTCGGCCACGCGGTCGGCCTCGAAGGTCTGCTGGACGACGAGCGTGGTGCCGTACAGCGAGCACCTGACTGCCGGCGCCAGCCCGCCCATATGGTAGGCCGGGAGACAGTCGAGCCAGCGGTCTCCCCGCGACACGCCCAGTCGGAATGCCGACCCGGTGGCGCTGGCGACCAGATTGCCAAGCGTCAGTCTCACGCCCTTGGGCTGGCCGGTCGTCCCCGACGTGAACATGACGACGGCGGTGTCCCCGCGGTGCCAGCGGGCGATTTCCTCGGGCTCGCCGCCGTTTGGTTTCCTCGGCTGGAGTGACTCGACGCGCTCGTCGGCTGGCGTGTCCAGCGAGACCACGGGACAGGTTGCTGTCGTGAGTGCAGTCTCTTCGGTCCCGCCTTCACAGACGAGCAGTGCCGGGTCTATGCGGTCGAGTCGCGTCGCGAGTTCGTTGCTGGTCAGTTGTGTGTCCAGCGGCACGACGGTGTAGCCGAGTCGCCAGCAGGCAAAGAGTGTCGAGAAAATCTCAGGGCGCGTCGAGGCGAGCAATCCGACGCGGCGCTGGGAGTCCGAGTCCATCTCGACCAGCCGCTCCAGTCGGGCGGCGAGGCCGGAGACGACGGAATCGAACTCCCGGTATGTCCACTCGCGGTCCGTCGCGACGTCGACGACTCCGGTCCGGTCGGGCGTCGCCGCTGTGCGGTGGGACAACACGTCGCTCGTGGGCCATTCGATAGGCTCGCCCATTCTACTCGGTCGGTCGGTCCGGTAGCCCAAGACCCTTGCCCTGTGGCACTTCGATTGCGCCGTCGGTCACCGGCGCCGGGTCCGCCGAGAGGTCGTCGGCGAGCAACGACGCCGTCGCCAGTCCGGACGCACGCACGTCGGGGAGACTCGCTGCCAGATGGACCGCGCCGGTTCGCCCGACGACAGCGTCGACGGTCGTTGACACGACGGGGTCGACACCGGCTTCGCGGGCGGTCAGTGCAATCTCCCGTGCCCTGTCGGGGCCACCCACGACCATCGGTTTGACGACGAGTACGTCCGTCGCGGACGCCGCCAGAATCTCGGCGACGGCGTACTCGGTCAGCGATTCGTCGAGTGCCACATCGACAGCCCCACCGCGGAGTCGCGCGTGCCCTTCCAGATTCGCCGCGGGAAGTGGCTGTTCGACGTAGCTGACACCGACGTCTGCCAGGGCGTCGAAGGCGTGGTCGGCCTGCTCGACGGACCACGCGCCGTTCGCGTCCGCGCGGAGTTCGACGCCGTCGCCGACTCGCTCGCGGACCGCTTGCAGGCGCTCGACATCTTCGTCGACGGAGCGAGCGCCGACCTTGATTTTCAGGCAGTCGAACCCCTCGTCGACTGCGGCGGCGGCCGATTCGACGGTCTCGGCGGATGGCTTGTCGCCGATGGTCGCGTTGACGGGGACCGACGGAACGAACCGGTCGTCGCCAAAGTAGCGATAGAGCGGCTCCTCGACGGCTCGCGCGCGCGCGTCCGCGAGTGCGAGCGCGAGTCCGTGGCGCGCGGCTGGCTGGTCGGTTTTCGCGAGTGCGATTCCCCAGTCGAGTTCCTCGGCTATCTCGGCGGCGCGGGAGAGGGCGGTCCGGCATTCGGACCGTGATTCGGTCCATCCCGGCAGCGGAGTGGCCTCACCGACACCCTGTCGACCATCGTACTCGACGGTGACCAGAAATCCTTCGCGGTGGTCGATAGTCCCTGCTGCCGTCTCCAGCGGCGAGGTCAGCTCTACTGAGAACGCTTCGAGTTCGAGCATCACGTCACCCCCGAGACGACGAGTCCGACCGCAAGCAACAGCGAGTAGACGGCGAGCAACTGCCCGGTCCGTTCCAGCGCGGGATTGAGCGCCTCGCCGTCTGTCCGGGTCAACACCGTTCGTGTCAGCCCGGCCGCAAGCGGCAATGAGAGCAGCGGCAGGAGGACCGTAATCGGGTAGCCAAACACCGCGATAAGCACCGGCGGCACGACGTACGCGAGTGCGACCATCGCGACGAACTCGACGCGGCTCCACCGATAGCCGAGTTTCACGGCGAGCGTCTGCTTGCCGGACTTGCGGTCGGTCTCCATGTCTCGGATGTTGTTCACGACTAGGATTGCGGTCGAGGGGCCGGCTGCGGCGAGGCTGACGACGACGACGTCGAGCGGGACCGTCCCAGCGGGAATCGTCGTCGGGAACGCCCCGGCCGCCTGGGTCACCGCTTGCACGTAGTAGGTTCCGGTGACGGCAACCACGCCGAAATACAGGAAGACGAAGAAATCACCCAGTCCGTAGTAGCCGTATGGATACGGACCGCCGGTGTAGAGGAGGCCGGCGACGATACTGGTGAGGCCGACGACGAGAATCGGAACGCCGCCGATGTAGACCAGATAGAGGCCGACGACGACGGCGAGGCCGTAGGTGGCGGCCATCGCGTACTTGACTTTCCGGGGTTCGATGAGGCCGCCGGCGGTCACGCGAGTGAACCCTTCGCGTTCGTCGGTGTCGGCGCCGTTGACGGCGTCGTAGTAGTCGTTGGCGAAGTTCGTGCCGACCTGGATGAGCAGTGCGCCGACCAGCGCGGCCAGCGCCGGCAGCGGTGCGAACACGCCCGCGTAGACGGCGACGGCGGCACCCAGAATCACCGGCGCGGCACCCGCCGGAAGTGTCTGTGGCCGGGCCGCCATCAGCCACGCTTGCGTCCGCGAAACGTCGGCTGTCGTCATTGTGATTCCGTACGTGCGGGACACCCAAAGCGACTGCGGTTGGGTGCCGGACGCCGAGTGGTTCGGCGGTCAGTAGTGCCAGGGGAACTGTCGGAAGTCCGGCTGTCGCCCCTCGTTGAACGCGTCCCGGCCTTCGCTTGCCTCCTCGGTCATGTAGCCCAGGCGAGTCGCCTCGCCGGCAAAGACCTGCTGGCCGACCATCCCGTCGTCGGCGGCGTTGAACGCGAACTTCAGCATTCGAATCGCCATCGGTGACTTCCGCGTGATGGCGTCGGCCCACGCGAGCGCGACCTCCTCCAGCTCCTCGTGGGGGACGACTTCGTTGACCATCCCCATCTCCTCGGCTTCCTCGGCGTCGTAGTCTTTCCCGAGGAAGAAAATCTCACGGGCTTTCTTCTGGCCGACCTGCTTGGCGAGATACGCGGAGCCAAAGCCGGCGTCGAAACTCGCCACGTCCGCGTCGGTCTGTTTGAAGATGGCTTCCTCCTCGCTGGCGATGGTCATGTCACAGATGACGTGCAGCGAGTGGCCGCCACCGACCGCCCAGCCCGGCGCGACGCAGATGACTGGTTTCGGCATAAATCGGATGAGGCGCTGGACTTCGAGAATGTGGAGTCGGCCGACGCCGTGCTGTGCGGCCTCGTCGTCCTCGTCGTCGGTGTACTCGTACCCGGAGTCGCCACGAATCGACTGGTCGCCACCCGAACAGAAGGCCCAGCCGCCGTCTTTCTCGCTCGGACCGTTGCCCGTCAGGAGGACACAGCCCACGTCCGGTTGGCGGCGGGCGTGGTCGAGTGCCGTGTACAGTTCGTCGACGGTTTCGGGCCGGAACGCGTTCCTGACCTCCGGCCGGTCGAAGGCGATGCGAGCCGCTGGAACGTCCGTCCCGCGGTGATAGGTGATATCACGGAAGTCGAACTCGTCGACAGCGTCCCACTCGTCGGGGTCGAACAGCTCTGAGACCATACCTGCGCTGGGGCCGGCGCGCGCAAAAAGATTCGGCGTTTCGCCCGGCGCAGTCGCACTCACCGGGCGAAGCGTGCCCGCACCCGGTCGAGTTTGATGGTGACGCGATGCCCGTCATCGTTGGTCTCGTAGGTCACTTTTCCTTCGTTTGCGTTGACCAGCCATTCGACGAGCCACAGTTCGACTCCCAGGCCGTGTTTGAGTGCCGTCTCCGACCCAGAAGCGACCGCCGAGAGGTCCGCTGCCGGGATGGTCTGTCGGGTGTCGTCGATGACCAGCCTGACCGTCTCTCGTTCACACTCGACCCGGACCGTGAGATGCGGTGTCGGTGTCTCCTCGGAGAGTGCGCTCTCGACGAGGTTGTCGATGACGAGGCCGAACGTCTCCCCGACGGATGCAAACGCCTGGCCACACAGCTCCATTTCCACGGTCAGGTCAGGGTTTTCCCGTCGCAGCTGCTTGACCCGTGACGCGACGATAGCTGCCACGTCGCGTCGCTTGCGTTTGTCTGCGGTGTCGCTCAGTCCGACATTCGCCTGGCGGACCCTGTCCGTCAGTTTGACGAACGACTGTATCTTCTCCCGAGCCTGACGCGCCGTCTCGCTTGTTTCGTCGTTGCCGTCCGCCTGAATATCGTCGAGGAGACACAGCACGACCGACATGTCGTTTCTGAGGTTGTGGCGCATGATTCTGTGGAGTACAGCGTTCTGTCGCTGGAGGTTCTGATTCGTCTGGTGGACAGTGACGATGACGCCGGTGAGTGCTCCGATGACAGCCGCCGCGCCGAGTGTGGCACCGAGTACGGTCACGTCGATGCCCCGCACTGTCGTCGCCGGCGTGGCCACCGTCAGGACAACGAGTGTCGCCGTGCCGATTCCCAGCCCGAGCGCACTCCAGTTCGAGACTTGCCAGACCTGATCGCTCCCCAGGTCCAGTCGCTTGAGCCAGTAATCGGCGCCGACGAGGATGGCGACGGAGACGCCGGAGGCCAGGACCCAGAACAATCCAGCACCCCCCTCCAGAAGCAATCGCACGGCGAGGACGGCGCCCAGTACAGCGCCTGTTGCGACGATGTATCCTTCCCCCAGGACCCGTTTGGAGACGTACATTAGTATCAATTCACAGGAGGTGACACACCACTCCACTCAGTTGGCTCGACACTCCTCTCAACCCGGTAGTTGGATATCACCTGTGATAATAATTGGGGCACGTGTAGATTGAAAAACAGGTCGGCCAAACATCTTCTCAATAACCGTTCAGTATGGCGGTTTTCGGATGGATTTCCCGGCCATTCTAGAGAGTTCGATGCAGTAGACGATTCTCCAATTACAGATATTGATAACTGGTGCGTTGGCACGTCCATCCCACGAGCAGATTCCCACTTCGTCGTCTCGCCGGAAATCGGTCGATTCAATTCAGATAAACTCGGAGTTTTGCGGGCCGTTCGTGATGTGAACTTCGAACGGTTGGGTGCTCACGTCGTCCTGTTCGACGAGGTGCCAGTAGGTGTCGGCCATCGCGTCGGGGTCCAGGAAAGTCTCGTCCGCGCGGTCGGGTGCCATCTCCCGCGCATTCGGCCCGTCTATCTGGCCGTCGATGACCACATGTGCGACGTGGACTCCCTCCGGACCGAACTCCTGTGCGATGTCCATCGCCATCCCGCGGGCCGCGAACTTCGCGGCCGTGAACCCGATGGTGCCGCCGAGACTCCGCACCGCCGACGTTGCACCAGTGAAGATGACCGTTCCGCCGCCCGTGTCGACCATATCGCCGACGGCTTCCTGCGAGCAGACGAACGCGCCCCGGCCGTTGACTTCCCACGCCCGTTCGAACTCCTCGACGTCGGTATCGAGCAGCCCTGTCCAGGACGCTGCGCTGGCGTGGTTGACGAGTACGTCGACCGGACCGAACGCGTCCCTGACTGTTTCGAAGCCATCTCTAATCTGGTCGACGTCTGTGAGGTCCGTCCGCACTGCGAGTCCCTCCCCAGGGGCGGGCAGGTCGTCGGCCAGTTCGTCGATGTACTCTTCGGACCGCGCAAACAGTGCGACCTGACAGCCCTCACTGGCGAACTTTCGAGCGAGTGACTCTCCGAGACCGGGACCGACGCCGGCGATGACCGCTGTTCGTGGCATGACCGTCTTTTGTGCCCGGCCACCGAAAACGCTACCCCCGGCCGCCGTACCCACCACACCGAGTGGGATGCTGGTGTTTATACGCCGGCAGTCGCTCCAGACAGTACGGGCATCGTGCCCGTCCGGTAGTCCGGGACTAAGGATAGTCCATAACGACTGCCAACTCAGGGCCTGTCGTGATGACACAGGCCCGACTTACACTCCTCAAGCGACATCTACATCTCGTCCTGCACCGCCAGCAGTGTCAAAAATAAGATGTCACCGCTGGCGACGGGTGGCCCAGGGCTCCCGAAATAGTGTTATGCCAAAGTGGTGTACCCACTCGTGATGACTGCCGAAAACCCCGAAGAAGAGATTCGAGAGCAACTGGTGGCGGTGTTCGGACAGGCGGAGTACCCCGTCGTCGACCCGATGGAACTCATCCCGGTTCTCCCGGACGGGGCAGCGACGACGTTCGAGGCGCCCGGCGTCTCGTTGGGAGCGATGGAGCTCGGGATGGGGTACGCCGAGTATCAGGACTACCCGTACGACGATGTGGAGGCGCTCGTCGCTGACCTCATGACCGGGTTGCGTGACGATGGAGTCTTCGAGTGATGACAGTTCTATAGCGTACGGTCACGGCGGCGGCGGGTACTGTCTCTGCACAGCAGTCAGCGTGTGGCACGAACCAAAACAAAAACGGTCCGTCAATCACCACCGAGACGCTGGCTACTGCAAAACTGTGTGCAGATATATAGTCTGGTGAGGTATGGGCCCCACTCAGTATTACTCTTAGCAGCCTTCACATAGCTCATCTGTGTCAATTCAGGTGATGCCTGAGCGCACTATTGTGGTCGCTGACGACAACACCGAACTCAGAAATATTTTCGTTCGACGGCTCCGGGAGTTTCACGACGTCCGCGGCGTCGAGACCGGTGACGCCTTGCTCGATGCCCTCGACCCGTCGGTCGATGTGGTGGTCTGTGATTGGCGAATCGAGGGGACACAGCAACTTGAACTGCTCACCGCCATCGAACGGTCCCCTTGCGACCCATCCATAATTGCGATTTCGGGGTGTCTCCCGCCGCGAAACTTGCAGGCTCACGGTGTCGCCGAGTGCCTCGAGAAGCCCTTCAAACTGGACACGCTGCGAGCGGCGATTCAGAGTGCCCTTGCGGAACAGCCCGACGCTTCCCCACCTCAGGCCCAGTCGTCGATGCAGTAACCCGACGACTTGCAGCTCTGACAACCGGATGGTCAACTGACGTTGGTTTTTTGAAAGCGAGGCATGCAAATAGAGAATCGTCTGTTCGATGGGGACTGGTGATACCATCGTAGCTGGTTGTAGGTGTATATACTACTATTAGCAAGGAACTCCGTTCTCGAATCTGAATCGTCGGTCGCCGTCGAGGCTTATCTAACGAGACAACATGACCGACGACAACACACTCACTGCAGCAGACCGACGACAGGTAGACGGCCGACAGCTGACAAGCGAACTCGGTCTCGACCAACGGGAAATCCAGTGGCGAAAGGAGTTTACTGGATTCGATGCCGAAGATGCCAGGCTACTCGAAGAGATGTCTGATTCTCTCAGCCAGATCAGTGGCGACCTCGTCGACGATTTCTACGACCATCTCCAGCAGTTCGATGAGACTCTGGCTATCTTTGGCCGGTCGAGCAAAACTGTCGACCAGCTCAAACAGACCCAACGCCAGTATCTCACGGACCTCTCAAGCGGCGAGTACGACCAAGAGTACTTCTCGAACCGTGCCCGAATCGGCAAGATTCACGACATGCTCGATTTGGGGCCGAAAATCTACCTCGGTGCCTACTCGATATACTACGAGGGTATCATGGAGGCAGTCGCGGAGGATATCAAAGAGAACGTCGCTGTGACAGATGGCGGGACGGCCGTCCAGAACAGTGCGACGAGTGGCCCTCGAGAGACATACACGCCGACAGAGGCAATCGACAAAGTCGTCGACCAGTCTCTGGCTGTGATGAAACTGCTGAACCTCGACCAGCAGGTCGCCATGGAGTCGTACATTCACTCCTACAGCCAGGACCTCGAACGGGAACTAGAGCGCCAGCAGGATGTCGCTGACGACGTCGAAACAGCAGTCGGAGAGTGCCAGGACGCAGCAGACGACATCGCCGACCGGGCCGCACACATTAGCTCGAAGGCACAAAAACAGACCACCTCGATGAACGAAGTCGCAGGAGAGGTCGAAAGCCTGTCTGCGACCGTCGAGGAAATCGCGGCGACTGCAGATGAGGTGACTCAGACGAGCGAACGGGCCGAGACACTTGCCGGTGATGGACGGGAGGCCGCGACTGAGGCCATCGACGTGATGAACAGCGTCAACGAGTCCTCCACGAAGGCGGCGGCTGATGTTGCTCGTCTGCAGGACCGAATCGACGAGATAGATGAGGTTGTCGAGATGATAAACGGCATCGCCGAGCAGACCAACCTGTTGGCACTCAACGCGAGCATCGAGGCCGCACGCGCCGGCGAGGCTGGCGGGGGCTTTGCCGTTGTCGCAGACGAGGTCAAGTCACTTGCCGAGGAGTCCAAGAACCACGCCAGCGACATCGAGCAAATGGTCTCCGAAATCAAGGACGACACCGCCGACACTGTCCGGAGCCTCGAGAACACGACCCAGCAAGTCGATACGGGAACGGAGCAGGTCGAGGATGCCATGTCGAAACTCCAGAACATCGCCGAGGTAGTCAAGGAGGCTTCAGACGGCATCCAGGAGGTTTCAGCGGTGACCAACGACCAGGCGGCCTCGACTGAGGAGGTCGCCTCCATGGTCGACGAACTCGTTTCTCAGGCTGAGGCTGTCGCCGATGAGATTGAATCAATTGCCACCGCAAACGAAGAACACACCGCCAAAGTCCGCGAAATAAACGAAACTGCCCACCGTCTCACAGACAACTGAGCGTCGGTCTTACGAGGGCAAAACAGTCTCGTGCCAGCGAATATCTGCTGGGAGATGAAGCCAAAAACCGGCTCTCACGACCCATGGACTCTGAATATAGCAGGTATTGAAGCGTCGTGAATGTACGTACCTCTCAATAGTACTCATAGCAGTTGGCTTTTGTAGTGGCTAGAAATTCGTCCGTATGGCAGAAATCGGCATCCTCAACTGCCCAGTCTGTGACCAGTCTCGTGCCATCCGCATGACCGAATACGCCGACCAGTCAGAAGTGAAAGACTGCGTCGCTGCCCACCTCGAGACGCATCGACTGAGCGAGAGTGAACGCGGAATCTTCCGGATAGCGATGGCAGATAAACTCGATGTGCGGAAAGACGCAGACCTGAATGGATATGTCATCGGCGAGTGGACAGCAGAAGTACAGAAACTCTCAGCGTAACTGGTCGTTGAGGGCAGACCACGTCACACTATCCTGGGTCACGGTAGCCAAAAAGAGAGGTATATACTGCTCTTAGTAACAAACACTTGCCGCGGATGCAGTCTTACGACTGTTGTATGCCATGCCAGAAGGGGATCGAACTGCCGTCGGAGTATAACACTCTCAGCGTCGGGATTGCGTTATATGACCCACAAAACGGGATGATTTTAGATGCGAACGAACGAGTAGAGACCATTCTCGGGTACACGACCGAACAGTTGCGTGACCGCTCTATCGAATCATATACTGCCAACACACACCCACGTTCTGAAAGCGATTTCCAGCGTCATTTATACGAGAGTACGACCGACAGTCCGCGACAGTTCACGTGGCGGTTCAAACGGGCCGACGGGGAGCTAATCTGGGCGGAGATCGAACTCTCCCGGCAAACCGTCGCGGACCGACCCTGCGTCCGCGCGGAAATTCGCGACATTACAGACTACTATGAGACATACCACCGTGCAGAACTCTTCTGGCGAATCCTCCGACACAATCTGCGAAACGAAGCCACGATAATCGCGGGCAATATGAGCCAGATTATCGAGACGACCACGGTAGCGTCGGTTCGGGAGGCTGCCACCACAATTCGGAACCGGGGTAGGAACTTGAGCAGTATCGCAGAGTCTGTCAAAGAAATCGAGCAGGCAGTAACACAGACCGAAACAGAGCTCGTCCGGCGACACGCAACGACTGCCGTCGAGCAGGTGGTAGACGATGTCGAGTGCGAGTACCCGTCAGCTGAAATTTCGATCACCGAACGTGACGAGATGTGGATTGCTGGTGAAGGGGCGTTTACGCACGCGCTCACTCACGCACTCGAAAACGCTATCGTCCACAGTGAGGACGAAAGACCGGCTGTCGATGTCAGCATCGGGTCCTCTCCGAACACTGGCCGCGTCGAGATCGACATCAGCGACTCGAACCCGCCAATCCACGACGACGAGTTCGATGCGCTGTTTACCCCGGACGAAACCACGCCCACATGCCACGGTTCGGGTGTTGGCCTGTTCGTGATGAAATGGTGTATCGAATCGCTCGGCGGTGAAATCGAATTCAAACAGCGCGACCCACAAGGCAACATAGTGCGGCTTCAATCGTGATTTGCTGGATATAGCTGGCGGAGTTTGATGCGAGCGTCATCGGCCGTGAACTGCCAATCAATCTCGGATTCGTCCTCGTTTCGGGTGCGTTCCCACGCAGCGACCTCCGTACGGAGTGTCGCTGGGTCAGGAATGCGGCGGTCAAGACACTCCGTCCACAGAGCGCTGAACTCGATTTCCGCCATGTTCAGCCAACTGCCGTGTTCTGGCGTGAAGTGAAACTCGAGCTTACTGAGCAACCGACGAGCTTCTGCTGGCGGGAGATGTTCGTAGAAGGCGTACCGTTGGTGCGTGTTCAGATTATCCATCACCACCCGGATGCACTCCGCATCCGGGTAGTGATCATCCACCAACGACTGCATCTGAGCGACGAATTCCTGTTTGCGTCGTCGCTCGGTTACCTCGACGTGTCGCCAGCCAGTCAACGGTTCGCTTACCACGAAGAGGTTGCGTGTGCCATTCCGTTCGTAGGTGTAGTCGTACCGAGCGACCGCTCCCGGGCGGGCCGGGAGCGGGTCGCGGACTTCCTTGTGCAGTTCCTTGTTGGACTCGTCAAAACAAACGACTGGACGTTTTTCGTCGTAGGGTTCGTGGTAGAGATCAAGAACGTCCTCCATCTTGCAGACGAAGGCAGCGCTGTTCTCGGGCGTAATCACCCAAGATTTGGATCGGTGAGGGTGGAGTTGTGTTTTTTTAGGATCTGTCGCACGGTTTCGTGAGAGATCGACTCAACGTCGATCTCGGAGAGAGCGACGAAGTGGTCTGCAAGAAGATGGAGCGACCAGCGAGAACGTCCTTCTGGCGGATCGCTGCACGCCAAGGCGATGAGGTGGGCTTCCTCACGTCCGTCGAGTTTTCGCTCGTAGACGCGGTCGGCCTTGCGGCGAGTGATCGCCGCGAGGCCGTCTTCAGTGTAGCGTTTACGGATGCGACCGACTGTCCCGGGATGACAGCCGACGGCTTCACTGACCTCCGGGTCAGTCAAGCCGTCATCGGCGTGCAAGAGACACCGTGCACGCGTGAGTTCCCGCGTCTTGTATGTGCCAGCCGAAAGCATCGCGTTCAGTTCCGCTCGTTCATCGGCAGACAGATCGACAGAGTACTGTTGTGTTCGTGGCATGGTCTACTTCAGAAGATTTCTGAATACTCTCTAGAGGCGCTCTAAGTAGATAAAGCTAGCAGTTCAGGACTGAAGCCGCAATAGTCTGTTTCTATCTGCCGCCGAAAACCCCACCAGAGACTGCCTAATCCGTCTCGCCTGCTCAATCCTGACAAGCACCCCGCGACCTCGTCACTAGTTCAGGCGTCTGTCTCTTGTCTCGAATCGGGTGGCTGTGAACTGCTAGTCCGGTCCGGGAGCGTAGTTGTGACATCTGTTGTCGTGATACCGCAGACGAGCAGTACGTCCGTCTCGGTCATTTTGATGGTAGTTTATACCCCTCCTAGAAGCGTTCACGAGGCAGGCGACTGTACTCGCAGTTGATGCCTGACCGCTCCGCGATAGCGGGCACTGGTGGCGACAGTCACCCTCGTGGCCCAATATGCACCGACCCGACGACACCACTGACCGTGAACTGCTACGTCCGAGGGGACGTGAATGCGGCGAGTCACCACCAGATACTCAGCATTCAACAGCGATTAGAAGCACTCGCAGCGACGCCACTCGTCGACGAACTCCGGACTCGACAGTGGCCACCACAATCACACGCAGGCGCTGACCTCAGCCTCCCAGCTACCCGTGATAGACTTGTCCGCCGATTCGAGCGATGGGCTGGCGAACGCGGCTACACGCTTTCTCCAGCCGTCAGTCGACAGCAAACGCCGCAGTCTCTGGTCGACACTGCACGGTCTGGGCAGACTATTCGAGTCCCGCTCGTTCTCCTGGCGTTCGAACCAGCAACGTCGGACACAGCGACGTTGGAAGGTGTCGTTCCCTACACCGTTCCATCCGAATCCGGGGGCGCGATGACGTACACTGTCGCTGACTGGCTGACAGCAGCCGAAAACGTCGTTGATGGTGTTCCAGACCAGTCCGGCCGTCGTGATAGCGACCACAGCCAGTCCGTGTACTCGGCCTGAACCGTTACAGACAGCTCTCCGAACGATTGAACGTCAGAATGGGCTCGGAGGGATTTGAACCCCCGATCGGCTGATATCTCCGGTTGCGCCTCGGAACTCCAGAGGGTCATCAACGCGGCCGGTGATCAGCCGGACCGCTCAGTATATCAGCTGGAGTGTCGTCCCAGGCGCGTAGCCTCTGGAGTCAGCCGCCTTCCCGGACTAGGCCACGAGCCCGCACTCACCCCTTTGTCGAATCCCCCTAAAGGAATTTCGATTACTCCCGGTCGGTGTCGTGCCAGTCACACTCCTGGCACTTCCAGCCGGTCACAAACTCCAGTGCCGAGGGCATGTAGCCGACTTCGAGCACGTTCTCGCCACAGTCTGGACACTCCCGGTCTGCGTCCTCAATAGGCTCTGCGTCCATCACGTCCTCTCCTTCGATGAGCTTGGCTAGGTGCTTCGGGGTCACCATCCGCCCCTGAACCACGCGGTTGTCTGCCATAGACGCAGTTGGGGCGTGAGCACCCCTAAAAGTTCGTTTCGGCGGTCACAGCCAGGGCAGCCGTTCGTCGTCGTACTCGCCGCCGTCACCGCTCTCGACGCGCTCGTCGACCGGCTGGGTCGTGGTGTTGCCGCCGTTGGACAGCGCGGCAGTGACGTCGATGTCGTCGGGTTCGTACTCCCAGTCTCGCTCCCGGGCGCGGCCGGGGTCGAACGCGAAGATAGCCGTCACGACCAGCACCGCCAGCGCCAGCGGTGCGTTCGAGGGGATGATGCCGTAAATCGAGAGGGGCAACACCCCGAGCGCGACGGCACTCCCGAAGCGAAAGCGGTCCAGGTCGACCGCATTCCGGAGCCATGGGCTCACCAGCGCGACGACGAGCGCAAAGCCCACCCCGACGCCCGCTGCCGCGGCCGCACGCAACATTAGGTCCGGCCGCGCGTCGACGACGAGCGAGGCCCCGGACGGGTCCACGCTGGCGACGAGGCCGAGCGCGACGATGACTGCCGGGCGGGGCAGATACTCGCCGATGCGTGCACTGGCCGTCGACGCTGCGACGGCGAGGATGACAACGCCGGCAAAGCGCTCGAAGACAGCGAGGTTGAGGACGCCGGCAAGCGTCGGCGCGAGCGCCGCCTCGACGATGGCAAGAGCGATGACTACAGCACCGACGCTGAGGACGATGCGCGCCTGTTTGCGCGGCGTGTCGTCCATCTCGGCGAGGATGACCGCGACCATCGCGCTCCCGCCGAAGACCAGGAGGCCGACCTCCAGGATGCCGGTCACGCTATCGAGAGCCCCAGCGAGAACGAGCGCGGGGAACAGCCCGTCGACCAGCGGGAGACACATCACGATGGCCAGCAATCTCGTCGCGTCCCCGACCTGTCGCTCCAGAGAGAGCGCAATCGGGTGTTCGGAGCTACTCATCGCTGCTCAGCAGTGGCCATCTCCCCTGGCCAGTCGATAGGAAGGTCCCCGCCTGGACTGTCGCTCCGCCGTGTGGGTCGTGGTCGACCCAAACGCGTGTCCCACCGAAAATGTATTCGCCGCGCTCAGGCTGTGGCGCGACTGCTTCGAACCGCTACGTCCGCTGGTGGAACTGGCGGAGTACATACACACAAGTATTGGGTATATCGACAAAAGGATTGTGTGGCAAACGGCACCACACCAAACGTTTGCGGATATATTCATCCCACAACTGGATTGATTACACTACTGCGGGCTAAATCCTGCTGATGTTCGTGTCCCGAGGCAGTGTAAAACGCGTCGCGAACGTATCCAGTCTTCTCCGGATAGTCGTGTGTGGAAACTGAATCTCGCAACCCTTTTCATCAGTCCCCGATGACGACTTACATGGCGAACGATTCAGGTCCTTTCTCTGAGAAACTCGAGGTACCGGAGGCGCTGACATTCGACGACGTGTTGCTCCGTCCCAAGGAGAGTCACGTCGAACCCGACGAGGCCGACACCGCGTCGCGCGTCTCGAAAAACGTCGAAGTGAACGTCCCAGTCCTCACGGCGGCGATGGACACCGTCACCGAGGGCGAGATGGCTATCGCGATGGCCCGACAGGGTGGCCTGGGTGTCATCCACCGCAACATGACCGTCGAGGAGACGGCCGCGGAAATCGAGCGCGTCAAGCGCGCCGACGAACTCATCATCCGCGATGTCGTCACCGCCTCACCGGACCAGACTGTTCGAGAGGTCGACAAGATGATGAGCCGGCAGGGGGTCTCCGGCGCACCGGTCGTCGACGACGACGGCAAGGTCCTTGGCATCATCTCCGGGACCGACATCCGGCCGTATCTGGAAGTCGGCGAATCCGACGCAGTCCGCGAAGCGATGACCGACGAGGTCGTCACCGCCGGCGAGGACGTCTCCCCGCGCGACGCGCTCGAACTTATGTACGAGCACAAAATCGAGCGCGTCCCGATTGTCGACGAGGCCGAGCGCCTCGTCGGGCTGGTGACGATGGCCGGTATCCTCCAACGCCGCGAGTACGACCAGGCGGCCCGCGACGAGGACGGGCACCTCCGTGCCGGCGTCGCTGTCGGCCCCTTCGAAGCCGAACGCGCGAAAGTCGCCGACGACGCTGGCGCCGACGTGCTCTTTATCGACTGTGCACACGCACACAACGCGAACGTCATCGAGAGCGCCCGCGAAATCAAGGCCGAAGTCGACGCTGACGTCGTCGTCGGGAACGTCGGCACCCGGAAAGCCGCGAAAGAAATCGTCGACTTCGCCGACGGCATCAAGGTCGGCATCGGTCCTGGCTCTATCTGTACGACCCGCGTCGTCTCCGGCGCTGGGATGCCCCAGATTACGGCCATCTCTGAGGTTGCCGACGTAGCTGTCCAGGAGGACGTGCCCGTCATCGCCGACGGTGGCATCCGCTACTCCGGTGACGCAATCAAGGCGATTGCCGCCGGCGCCGACGCCGTGATGCTCGGGTCGTACTTCGCCGGCACCGACGAAGCGCCCGGCCGTGTCATCACGATGAACGGCAAGAAGTACAAGCAGTACCGCGGCATGGGCTCGGTCGGCGCGATGAAGTCGGGCGGTGGCGACCGATACCTGAAAGACGACAACGAAGACGAGGACTACGTCCCCGAGGGCGTCGAGGCAGCGACCCCCTACAAGGGAACGCTCGAATCGGAGCTCCACCAGCTCGTCGGTGGGATGCAGTCCGGGATGGGCTATGTCGGTGCGGAGTCGATTCCGGCGTTCAAGGAGCGGTCGGAGTTCGTCCGCGTCTCTTCGGCCGGCCAACAGGAGAGTCACCCACACGACGTGGTCATCACCGACGAAGCACCGAATTACAGCCCCGAAAACTGACGCTGCCGTGACCTGACCGACAGCAGACGGCTGCTCAGTTCAGCCCCTTCCCTGCTGTTTGACAACTCGGACTACAGTACCCGTTCTGTGCCGCTTCTGCGTCGGGATACGCTTTGAACTCCGTACCACAGTTCTCACAGCTGAAGGTATCGAAGTCCGAAATACACGGGCCAGTTCTGCGGCCACGTTGAAAATGATTTTTCCACTGCCGGCGCTCCGAGCCAATCGTGGTCAGTCACAACGTTCAGATGTGTTGGCCGACAACTTGGTGGCGATGGCTGCTTACGACCTGCAGGTGGTCGACGAGGGGGCGACGCTCGCTGACGCCCACGCAGTGCGTCGCCGTGTCTTCATCGACGAACAGGGGGTCCCCGAGGCCGTCGAAATGGACGACAGAGACGACGCTGCCACGCACGTCGTTGCCCACGAGGCGGACGACGGTGCGCCGGTCGGGACTGCGCGGGTTCGTACGCTTGACGACGAGACTGCCAAAATCGAGCGCGTTGCTGTGCTCCCGGACGAGCGGGGCAACGGACTGGGGGCGCAATTGATGGTTCGTGCCGAAGCCGTGGCGCGCGAGCAGGGCTGTCGTCGTGTTCGGCTCCACGCCCAGGTTGCCGTCGAGTCGTTTTACCAGCGGTTGGGATACCAGACGGTCAGCGAGACGTTCGACCAAGCGGGTATCGAGCACGTCGAGATGACGAAATCCCTCTAATCGTCTCGGCCCTTCAGCCACTCGTCGAGGAGCGTCCGAATCGCGGCCTCCCGGTTGTCACAGTGGTCTCGGAAGGCCTTGTCGTCGATGGCCTCCAGCGTCTCCTCGTCGAATTCGAGTGTAACTTCCTCCATATCGCGTAGAACCTCTTCCATATCAATACGGGATTGTCGCGGGGGTTGAAAAGCTTCAGTCAGACGTACCGCCGTCTTGTGGTTTGCTCGTCGCAGAGAAACGGGCCGGAAGGGATTTGAACCCTCGACCGACGGCTTAAGAGGCCGTCGCTCTGCCAGACTGAGCTACCGGCCCAGCAACAATCGCTTACTGTGGCCTGGTAAAATACGTTTCCTTTCGTCCGTTTCAGACACGTCAGTCGTGAGACGTGTTCCGTCGTGAGTTAGTACTGCGCGTCATCCTGAGATTGGGCCCCGGAGGGTTCGGAGAGATGCCGCTCGGTCCAGATGGTGCCCGCTGCGATGACTGTGCTCCTCGCGGGTTAGCCCACCATGGGACTGTCCCTGTATCTGCCCACTCTGATGGGTGTCCGGTCTCGTTTTGCCCACCCTCAATGCCGCCACCCAATTGTTCGTTTAACTCATCTGATAGTGGGTCGTATTGATTACTAACCTCTCCAACAAATCTGTACTGTCCGGATTCTGTAGATTGGACTCCGGGACAGTTGTCGCGCGTCTGTCCATTGGCCGGAACCTGTGTGTTATAAGGGTCTGGGTGCCGACCCGCTAGATAGTCATGAGTACGGGTACGGGTACGGGCATCACGATGGCCTCGATGTCTACATATGCGATTCTCGGCTGTGGCAGCGTCGGACACGCTGTCGCGGACGAACTCGTCGACGAAGACAAGGACGTTCTCATCATCGACGCCGACGAGGGCCGCGTCGAGGCGCTGCGCGACCAGGACCTCGACGCGCGACAGGGCGACATCGAAGACGAGACGGTCGCCGAAGACGTCGCAGACAGGGACGTCATTCTCATCCTCTCTTCTGACGAAGAGGCAAACGCCACCGCCGTCGAGCACATCCGCGGGCGCGGCGGCGACCAGTTTATCGTCGCGCGTGCCTCGGACCCGGTCTCTGCCGACACCCTCTCGACGCTCGGTGCGGACGTGGTTATCAACCCTTCGGCGGTCATCGCAGATTCCGCCCTCCGCGCGCTGGAGACGGGTGAACTGGAGTACAAAGCCCGACAGCTCGCCGACGTCATCGACGCCACCGAGCGGCGCCTCGCGATTCGCGTCCATCGGAGTCCCGACCCCGACTCGATTGCCAGTGCTGCTGCGCTCCGTGCCATCGCTGGGAGCCGTGACATCGAGGCAGACATCATCTACGAGGGCGAAATCGGCCACCAGGAAAACCGCGCCTTCGTCAACCTCCTCGGTATCGAGCTGGTCTCTGCGGCCGATATCGACATCGACGAGTACGATACGATTGCGCTGGTCGACCACGCCAAGTCGGGCGAACCGGCAGACGAGACGGAAGCCGACATCATCATCGACCACTACGAGCACGAACACGAACACGACGCCGAGTTTACCGACATCCGGCCGAACGTCTCCTCGACGTCGACGATTCTCACGAAGTACATCCAGGAGCTGAACCTCTCGCTCGAGAAGGAAGTCGCCACGGCCCTGCTCTACGGTATCCGCGCCGAAACGCTCGATTTCAAACGGGATACGACGCCCGCGGACCTCACGGCCGCGGCCTACCTCTATCCGTTCGCCGACCACGACACGCTCGAACAGGTCGAGTCACCGTCGATGTCTCCCGAGACGCTGGACGTCCTCGCCGAGGCCATCCGGAATCGTGAGGTCCAGGGCTCGCATCTCGTCTCGAATGCCGGTTTCATCCGGGACCGCGACGCGCTCACGCAGGCCGCACAGCACCTCCTCAATCTGGAGGGTATCACGACGACGGCCGTCTTCGCGATTGCCGAAGACAACATCTACCTCGCCGCTCGGTCGAAGGACATCCGGATGGACATCGGGCGCGTCCTGGAGGAAGCATTCGAGGACAGCGGCGAGACGGCGGGCCACTCCACTGACGCGAGCGTCGAAATCCCGCTCGGTATCTTTACCGGTATCGAGGTCAGCGAGGACAACCGTGAGACGCTGTTGACACTCACCGAAGAAGCAGTCAAGACGAAGTTGTTCGAGGCGATGGGCGTCGAGAGCAGCGACGGCAGCAACGGGAGCTAGGCCGCGACTTCGTCTTCGGCGTCCTCGTCGTCTTTCTGGCGCTGGATGCGCTCGACGATGTCGTTAACGATGATGACGTCCCCGACCGACTGGACCCACCGGTAGGGAACGATGATGCCGCGCGCAGAGGATATTTCGGCGCCGAACAGTTCCCGGTTCAGTTCGTGCAGTGCTAGCCCGGTGACGTTCTCGGAATCGAGGTTCAGACGGAGGTCCTCAACCTCCCCGATGAAGACGCCGTTGTTCGTGTACACCTCGCGACCGACCAGTGACGTAATCTCCTGCGGTGCGGAGTCTCTGTCCATATGCATCGGTTGCGGGGCGCCCTCTTAATTTTGGCGGGGCGTCGGACGCTCGCTTCCGGCGCCACAACGCTCAACCGGATAGTGACAAACAGTACCACATGGCCGGGACAATTGTTCACATGGCGTTTGCCGGACTGATAGCTGCTGCGTTGCTCGGGGAGGCGGTTGACCGCCGGGCGCTGGCTGTCGTCCTCGGTGTGACGGCGATTCCCGACCTCGACTCGTTTATCGCGCTCGTCTCGACGGCCGGACACAGGACGGTGTTGCACAACTTCGTGATTCCGGCGGTCGCTGGGGTACTGTTGTGGGTAGACTTGCGGCGAGAGGAATCGTGGCTCCGGGCGCGCTGGGGTCCACGCGGTGTTCGCATCGCGTGGGTGAGTGTCGTCGCCTACGCCGCCGCCGGGGTCGGACTCGATATGGTCAGCGGATACGTCAACCCACTCTATCCGCTCCACGACCAGTTCTACGAACTTGAGGGGAAACTCGTCCTCTCGGACCAGCGTGGCATCGTCCAGACGTTCCTCGAAACCGGCGGCGATGCCGGTTCCATCCCCTCGCCGGAGCCACAGGGCAGTTCCCAGGAAGTGAACCTCTCGACGGGCGTCGACCCCGACCCGTCCGGACAGGAGACAGACCCCGAGCGCATCTTCCCGGTCGTCCGGGCAGGATGGCAACTGGTCGTCTTGCTCACCGGGACGGCCGTCACGCTCGCCCGACTTCGCGTGTCTCACTCGCTGTCTGAGGAGTAACGTCGGGCGAGTGTCGCGGGGTCGGTCTCTGCACCAATCGTCTCCGGAAAGTCGACGACCGTTCTCGCCGTCGCTGTGTCTTTCAGTCCGCTGCCGGTCATCACGGCGACCACCCGCTCGCCGCGGTCGATGATGTCACAGTCCCGGGCGTTGTCGATGCCGGCGATTGCGGCCGCACAGGCTGGCTCGACGAAGACGCCTTCGCTGGCGCCGAGGTCGGCTGTCGCGTCGCGAATCGCCGTCTCCGAGACGGTGACGGTCGTTCCCCCACTGTCGTCGATTGCCCGCCGGGCGTCGGTCAGTCGGTGCGGGGTCCCCACGTCGATGCTGTCGGCACACGTCTCTCCGTCTTCGCTGTCGGTGTTCTGGACGGCGTCGTGAATCGGTGCCGTCCCCTCAGCCTGGACGCCGAGCATCCGCGGCGTCCCGTCGGCGAGGCCAAGACTGGCGAACGTTTCGAGCCCGCGCCACGCGCTGGCCAAGGTTCCGCCGTTGCCCATCGGGACGACCACCCAATCCGGCGCTGTGGCGGTCTGTTCGGCCAGTTCGTAGCCGAGCGTCCGCGCGCCGGCGTCGGTGTACGGCGTCGCACCGGCCGAGCGGTCGAGCCAGCCACTCGCCGCCGTGACCCGCTGACAGAGGTCGTGCGCGTCGTCGTAAGCTCCCTCGACGGAGAGGACGTCGGCGCCGTAGACGAGCGGCTGGACGGCTTTGGCGTCCGGGGCGCGCTCGGGGACGAACAGACAGCACTGGAGCCCGCTCCGGGCCGCGTAAGCGGCCATCGACGCGGCCGCGTTCCCGGTCGAGGCACACGCGACCACGTCGTCACCGAGTTCGACGGCGTGTGCCGCGACGACGACGCTCCCGCGGTCTTTCGTCGACCCGGTCGGATTTGCACCTTCGAGTTTGAGCTGGAGGTCGACCCCCAGGTCGGCACCGAGGGACGGAGCGTCGACCAGGTCGGTCCCACCCTCGCCGAGGGTTACTCCGTCCAGCGTCGCGACCGGCAACAGCGGCGCGTATCGGCGAATGTCCCCGACAGTGCCCCCTTCGTCAAACTGGTCGCGGACGGTCTCGGCGTCGTGATGGAGCGAGACAGACGAATTGGGACCGGCACACTCGTGGTCGGAGGGGACCGGAATCTCCTCGTCACAGTGAGAACAGACGAAAGCGGTTGCCCGGTCCATAGCTACGGCGTCGTTAGGCGTAGCCACCGCTGGCGTGAGTATATGTCTTCCGGGAGCGCGGTCGATTCCACGCCATTCTTGTGGGCGGTCCCCATCCGTCCGGGTATGTCGCTCCAGGTGCGCCGCCGACTGGGTGCTGCCGACGTGATGACGCTGCTCAACGCGACGCTGGGCGTCGTCGCGATGGTCGTCGCCGTCACCGTCGGCCCGACGGCCGCCGCCCGCCTCGTTTTGCTCGCAGCTATCACCGACGCCCTCGATGGCATCATCGCCCGCTCGCAGGGAAGTTCGGAAGTTGGGCCGCTGCTCGACTCGATTGCCGACGTCGTCTCGTTTGGAACGGCGCCAGCACTGTTTCTCTACGCCGCCACACGCGATGCGGTTTCGACGCTGCTCCCGGCGGACATCCCGCTCGCTGGCACCGTCGAAATCCTCGCTGTCTCGGCCGTGCCAGCCGTCTTCGTCGTGTTCTCGCTCGTCCGGACGGTACTCTACACCATCTACGTCGATGAGGGTGAGAACAGGCCCGGCATCCAGAACACGCTGGGGGCGTCGATACTCGCCGCGGGCTATCTGGCCGGCGTGACCGCGCCCGCCGTGTTACTGGTCGGCGGTGTCGTTCTCGCTTTGCTGATGGTCGGCCCTGTTTCATATCCCAAACTCCGGGCGCGCGATGCCGGGTTGATGGGACTGGTGCAGGCGGGAGGGATTTTGGCACCCACGCTCGGACAGCGGGTCTTTCCCCGACTTCTCGTGCTCGCTGCGCTGGCGTACATGACGCTCGCACCGCGATACTACTGGGGCGAGTGACCCGCCGTGTCCGTCGATTCTCGGCGGAAACAGGCATAAATGGGTGCAGTCCCTAGCTGGCGTCGATGGCCACCCCGGCAGTGCCAGGTGATGTCCCCGACCCCGACTCGTTTGCCGAGACCTTCACCGTCTACGAGGTCGAGGTGACAGACGAGAACGTCCGCTACTACGGTGAGCCGCTGGACCAACACGAGGAGGTCCTCCGCCGACTCGCGCCCAGATTTCGCCAGCGTGGCTACCGCGTCACGATTCGCCGCGAAACCGGCGAGTTCGTCCTCGTCGCGACCGAACGCTCCCTCGGCGTCGACGGGATTCCGTGGACGAACGTCGTCCTCTTCGTCGTGACGGCGGTCACCACGCTGTTTGCTGGCGCACGCTGGTACGGGTACTCCCCGCTCGCAGACCCGGTCCAGCTACTCGATGCGTGGCCCTTCGCCGTCTCCGTGCTCGGCGTGCTGGCTGTCCACGAACTCGGCCACTACGTCCTGAGCCGGTACCACAGCGTCGAAGCGTCGCTCCCCTATTTCATTCCGCTCCCGAACGTCCTGGGAACGCTGGGCGCTGTCATCCGGATGCGGGACAACATCCCCAGCAGGCGAGCGCTGTTCGACATCGGTGCAGCGGGACCACTGGCGGGCATCGCCGCCACTGTCGTCGTCACCGCAGTCGGCGTCTCCTTGCCCCCGGTCGCGGTCCCTCAGAACTCGCTTATCGCGGAGGTCGAACTCGGCTTCCCGTTGCTCGTCCAGGGTATCGCGGCCGTCCTCGGCGAGCCACTCCAGTACAGCGACCCGAATCTCATGGTCAACCCCGTCGTCATCGGGGGCTGGGTCGGTGCCTTCGTCACGTTCCTGAACCTGCTCCCGGTGGGACAACTCGACGGGGCTCACGTCACCCGCGCCATCGTCGGCGAGCGAATCAGTCTCGTCCAGCGGGCCGTCCCGCTGGCGCTGTTTGGGCTGGCGGGCTATCTCATCGCCTTCGCGGCGGGCCGTGGCGCGACCCTGTGGATTCTCTGGGGGATTCTCACCATCGTCTTTACCCGCGTCGGGAACGCGACGCCCGTCGACGAATCCTCGGTCGGTCCCGCGCGACAGGCCGTCGCTGCGTTGACACTGCTCGTCGGAATTCTCTGTTTCACACCCGTCCCAATCGCCTTCGCCGTCTGACCGGCGAAAGGCAGATTCCGGCCCGCCCCAAGAGAGGGTATGGACCGCAAACAGGTCAAATCCGCCTGGGAGGACGCCGCGAGTGATTACGCCCGGGTGCGGCCGGTCGACGGCGACGACGCCGCGCTCGTCCGTGACCTCGTGGAGTCACTCGGCCCGGACGCGACGGTGCTCGATGTCGGCTGTGGCGACGGTATGCGTACGCTCTCGAATATGGGCGGTGTCACAGCACTCGGTCTCGACGTCGCCCGCACACAGGTCGAGATGGCTGCCGGGAACGTCCCTAGCGCGCACCTGCTACAGGGTGATATGGTCTCGATTCCGCTCGCCGACGACAGCGTCGACGCTATCACCGCATATCACGCCGTCTTCCACGTGCAGCGCGAGGACCACCCGGCCGTCTATCGGGAGTTTGCTCGTCTGCTCCGCCCCGGTGGGACCGTCCTGCTGACCGTCGGTTCTTCGGCGTACGAGCGGGTCCGCGCTGACTGGCTCGGGACTGGAAGGGAGATGTTTTTCAGCACGCCCGGTCAGCGCGAAACGGTCCGACAACTCGAAGACGCGGGCTTTGACATTCGGTGGCAGCGCCGCGTCGAGGACCCACTGGGCAGTACCGTCCCGTTCGTACTGGCGGACCTCCCGGAATGACTTCGACGGGCGTTGAACGACGTACCACCAATCTTTATCCTGTCGTTAACCCTCTCAGAAAGTGTGGTTTACGAGACGGGAAACCCCACGGTCGACGACGCGGTAGAGCGCGTGCTCGCTGGCGAGCAACTGGACCGGCGTGACGGACTGGCGCTGGTCGCACAGCCAGTCGAGGACCTGGCACCGGCCGCAGACTACGTTCGGTCACAGCTGGGCGACGACACTGTCGACGCCTGTTCTATCGTGAACGCGAAGGCCGGCGATTGCGCCGAAGACTGTGGCTTCTGTGCACAGTCTGTCCACTTCGACAGCGGCATCGAGACGTACGGCTTCCTGGACCCTGACGAGATTCTCCAGGCTGCCAAACGCGCCGAACGGGACGGCGCCCAGCGCTTTGGCATCGTCGTCGCCGAGAAAGGCGTCTCCAAAGAGCAACGTCCGGACGAGTGGGACGATGTCATCAGAGCCATCCGGCTGGTCCGAGACGAGACGGACGTGGAAGTCGACGCCAGCCTCGGAATCCTCACCCACGAGGAAGCCGAGATTCTGGCCGCGGAAGGCATCAACCACTACAATCACAACATCGAGACCTCCCCGGATTTCTTCCCGGAAGTCGTCGATACCCACTCCTTTTCGGACCGCGTCGAGACACTCGAAGTCGCGAAAGCGGCCGGGATGGACCTCTGTGCCGGCGTCATACTCGGGATGGGCGAATCGCCGACTGATCGCGTGGACGCCGCCATCGCGCTCCAAGACATCGGCGTCTCTTCGGTGCCGGTCAACATCCTCAACCCCGTGGCAGGGACGCCACTCGGCGACCGCTTTGGCGACTCCCCGCCTATCACGACCGAAGAGATAATCCAGACCATCGCCGTCTACAGGTTCCTGCACCCAGACTCGCGCGTGCGACTGACTGGCGGGCGGGAGGTCAATCTCGACGCGGACGAGCAACACCTGCCCTTCGAGGCCGGCGCCGACGGCATCCTCACCGGCGATTACCTCACCACGTCGGGCCAGTCACCGGGAGACGACATCGAGGCGATGGAGCGGGCCGGCATGGAGCCGAATATGGACGCAAACGAGTTCGACAAAGAGGCGGTCAAGACACGCACCACCGAGACGGACGTGACCGACGCCGAAACCGCGGTGGGAACGGCGACGAGCAACGCACAACTGGACGACGACTAATCGCCACCCGGCTCTCGGGGAATCGCCTACTGGCGGTTGTCGGGACTCTCCTATCTGATTTCAAACACAAGGGAACGGTGGGGCGGGGAGCCCCAGCGTGTGACACTACGGAGCCGAATGGCTCCACTAGCCCGTAATATCTTGGAGAAAATAAGTGTGTCTGACGCCTGTCAGTTGCTTGACTGGTGGGCGGAGTGGGGACCGCGCCACCGGGAACGGCCCCTATTCGAGGAGCGCCTTGGTGTCGACAGCATCCTCGATGAGCGTCTCCATGCGGTCGATAGCGCCCTCCGAGCGGGTCCGTCCCGAGCGCAGTTCCTCCTCGACGCGGTCGATTGTCGTGCTGGTGTCCGACTGGACCAACATCAGCGGAATCCCGTGTTCCTCCGCCTTCCCGACCACGGCACTGGAGGGGCGGTAGCCACCGGTCAGAACCAGACACTCGACGCCGGGGGCCTGGAGTGCAGTCGTCTGGATGTCAGAGCGGTCACCGCCAGTGATGACGGCCGCGTTCCGGACCCGCCGGAACTTCTCGAGTGCGGCATTGCTCCCCATCGCGCCGACAGCGAACCGCTCGACCAGGCTGTCTGTCGGTGCGTCACTGGTCAACAGTTTCGCACCGATGCCGTCTGCCAGGTCGGCGACGCTGATACCGGCGAGCTGTTCGTCCCGTTCGATTGCACCGAGCGGGTGGATGCCGCGACCGTCGAGGAACGGCATCGCGTCTTCGGCGAGGCCGTCGAACGCCGTCCGGTCGACGGCGTTGAACAGGACGCCGCTGAGTCTGTCACCCAGCGAGTCAGCGGCCGCGAGTACGTCGTCGAGTGACTCGCCGTCCTCGTACCGGCTGACTAGCAGTACCTCGGCGTCCAACAGTTCGGCGACGTCGGTGTCGTCGAGGTCGACGATACCGCCCGTCCAGAGACGACCGCCGCCCTCGACTATCATCACGTCTCTGTCCTCGGCGAGCGTCTCGAAGTTCTCGGAGATGCGCTCGCGCAACGCCGCGGGGTCCTCGCGGCCACGGATGGCCTCCTGGACGAAGGTCGGCGAGTAGACGACCGGTTCCAGTTCGTGCATCGCGGCGTCGATGCCGAGCATCTCCCGGGCGAGCATCGGGTCCTCGTCCCGGGTCTTCCCGACCGCACTCTCCAGTCGCGTCCCTTTGGGCTTCATGTAGCCCACGTCGTGGCCCGCCTGCTGGGCGATGCGCGCGAGCGCAACGCTGATAGCCGTCTTGCCTGTGCTCGGTTCTGTCGAAGTGACGAGTATAGTTTTCATAGCTCCTCCGTATCCAGGGTGAGTCGCAGGTCCACCGCCGAGACGCCCTCTGGCGTCGCGACGACGGGGTTGATGTCCAGTTCCGTAATCGCCGGGAAGTCGGTCACGAGCTGTGAGATGCGCTGAATCGTCTCGATGAGCCCCGCCTCGTCGACTGAGGAGCGTCCACGCGCCCCCCGCAACAGCGGCGCCGCCTCGATCTCGTCCAGCATCTCCGCCGCCTCCGATTCGGGTACCGGCGCGACCCGGAACGACGTATCCTCCAGAATCTCGACGAAGATACCGCCGAGGCCGAACATCACCAGCGGCCCGAACTGTGGGTCACGGGTGACGCCGACGATAGTCTCGGTGGCCGAGTCGAGGTCCAGCATCTCCTGGACCTGGACACCGAGAATCGTCGCATCGGGCTGGTACTGCCGGGCGCGGGCAACCAGGTCCTCGTAGGTGTCCCAGACCTCCTCGGGACTGATGCCCACTTCGACGCCGCCGATGTCCGACTTGTGCAGAATGTCGGGGCTGACGATTTTCATCACGACGTCGTCACCGATGTCCTCGGCGATTGCCTTTGCCTCGGCGGGGTCGTTGACGACATCGCCTTCGGGTGTCGGGATGCCGTAGGCCTCGAGTAACTCCATCGCCTCGACACCGAGGCGTGTCGTGTTGCGTCTGGCCGCCCGCTCGAGTATGGCGCGAGCGCGGTCTTTGTCTACGTCGAAGGCCGTCGGCTCGACGACTTCGTTCTCGCGACTCTCACCGTACTCGGTGAGAATTTCCAGACTCCGGACGGCCCGGGCGGGGTCGAAGTACGAGGGGATGCCGGCGTCCGACAGGGTGCTGGCAGCCTCCTTGGTCGAGGACCCGCCCATCAACACGCCGGCGACCGGCACGTCGTGGGCCTCCTGTCTGGCGACTGTTGCCTCCGCCAGGTCCTCGAACTCGAGGGTCGCGGTCGGACAGGCCAGCACGATTGCCATGCCGACGTTCGGGTCGTCGAGAACCACGTCGAGGGTCTCGTCGAATCGTTCGGCCGGCGCGTCCCCGATGATGTCGACTGGGTTGAAGATGTTGGCGCTCTCAGGGAGGCGCTCGCCCAGTGTGTCGAGAGTCTCGTTTTCGAACTCGGCCAGCGACAGCGACGAGTCGCCGACGGCGTCGGTAGCCAGCACGCCGGGACCGCCGGCGTTTGTCACGATGGCTATGTCGCCCGACTCTGGTGTCGGCTGGTCGGCCAGGATAGAGGCCGCGTCGAACAGTTCCTGCACGGAGTCGACGCGGATGACGCCGGCCTGCGCGAGGCCGGCCTCGTAGGCCCGGTCACTGCCGGCGATAGCGCCGGTGTGTGAGGCGGCCGCCGACGCGCCGGCGTCGGTGCGACCGGACTTGACGACGACAATCGGCGTGTCCTTCCCGACTTCGCGGGCCGTCTCCATGAACGCCTGGCCGTTGTCGATGTCTTCGAGATAGCCCAACACGACGTCCGTTTCGGGGTCCTGGCCCCACTCCCGGACGAAGTCACTCTCGTCTAAGACGGCCTTGTTACCCAGCGAGACGATGTCTTTGAAGCCAATAGCGCGGTCGCTGGCCCAGTCCAGGACCGCGGTGATGAACGCCCCGGATTGACTCATAAACGAGATGTTCCCGGGGTCGGCGTTCAGCGGGGCGAACGTCGCGTTGAGTCCGACGCTCGTCGACATGACGCCGACGCAGTTTGGACCGACGAGGTTGATGTCGTGTTCCTCGGCGATGGAGACGATCTCGCGTTCGCGCGCCGCGCCGTCACTGCCGGCTTCCGAGAACCCGGCGGTGATGACGACGACGTTTTCGATACCTGACTCGGCCGCCTCGCGGACCACATCGACGGCCACATCCGGCGGAACGACGACGACGGCAACGTCTACGTCGTCTAGTGCCGACAGTGAGTCGGCAGCCGGTAGCCCCAGCACCTCGTCGCTGCCCGGGTTTACTGGGAGGACTTCACCGTCGAAGTCCATCTGGAGGTTCCGGGTTACCGCGTACCCGACTGACCCCTCCCGTTCTGTGGCGCCGACGACGGCGACCCGTTCGGGTGCAAAGAGCGTCGCTAGCTTTCCCATCACTTGGAATACGACAAGCCCATAGATTAATATATGGTCTCCGGCAATACCGCTGGTCTGCCAGCACTTTTGCCCCCATCGGCCCTACACCGTCTCATGGCAGACCCACGCGACCCACTGGCAGCATTCGACGACGAATCTGTCGAGACAGCCGCGACAACAGCCGGAATCGACGAAGGTCGATTGCGGGAGATTACTCGCAGTCACCAGGAGAACGTCCGTGACCTCCCCGGCGTCGACGACATCGTCTACGAGTGGCGCAACCAGTTCCACCAAGACCCACTCGTGTATCAGGAGCCTGATGTCTACGTCCTCGCGCTCCGTGACCACGTCTGGAGCGAGTTCGCCTCGCAACTGGACGTGACCGACGCGGAACTCGACGGGCTTCGGACGCTCCACGACACACAGGCTCGCTCGCTCGTCGCCGACGCCGGCCGGTTCGATTCGGACGCGGCTGTCGTTCTGACTCGACCGTGAGAGGGGACTGTCTACACCTGGCTTGATTTGCGATACGGAATAGATATTTTTCGAACTAGAAAATATTTTTCCTCGATAGGAGTCTTTATGTGGGAACAGGGAGTAGTATGTGCTGTAATGAGCACCCAGAAGACCGTCCAACAAGAGTTCGGGACTGTCGAGGAAAGCGACGCGCTGCGACTCGACGGCGAGAAGGCAGAACAGATTGTCGAGGCGCTGAACACGGACCTCGCAGACGCATTCGTCCTCTATCACCAGCTTCGAAAACACCACTGGAACGTCGAAGGCGCCGAGTTCCGGGACCTGCATATCTTCCTTGGTGAGGCAGCCGAGGGCGTCGAGGCTGCGGCCGACGAACTCGCCGAGCGCGCGCAGGCACTCGGGGGCACCCCGGTCGCCAGCATGAGCAACCTGCAAGAACACGCGACAGTCGAAGCCGAAGACGAGGACGTCTACGACATCCGGACGTCACTGGAGAACGACATGGAGATGTACGGTGACGTCATCGAGAGTCTCCGGGACCACATCGAACTCGCCGAGAACCTGGGCGACCACGCCACCGCACAGATTCTCCGCGAGATTCTGGTCGAGACAGAAGACGATGCACACCACATCGAGCACTACCTCGAGGACGATACGCTCGTCTTCGACAGCGCGATGAACTGAAAAGCGGCCGCTATCTTTGCAGGTCGACGGTCGTGTCGGTCGCAATCCAGCCGTCCGAGTTTCCGGTTTCCGTAAACACAGTCCGTGTCGGCGAACACTCGTGAACAGTCACGGCTCGGTCATGCTGGTCCGGATTCTCTCCCGTCTTGTCCAGGTCTGAGATTGTCCGACCGTCGTCTGCGCGAGTCATCGGCTGAACTTAGGCCGCCCTAAAATTAAAAGAGTTTTGGTTGGCCTAAGAACTCGGAGGCTGAATCGCCGGCGGGACTTTTGTGGAGTCGGTCCCTACAGCAGGTATGAGCAACGGGGGTCAAGAACTATCGGCGCTTTTGAGTGAACTCACAGCATCTCTCGAGCAGTTACAGGACGAACTCGACCCGGCACGCGGGCCATTGCGGCCGCCGACGCCACGTCAACTCGCCCAGTTTACAAGCGAGGTGACGATACCGGCTATCGTACTCGTCCTCGAGACCAACGTCCGGGCGCTACGACTCGTCCAGCGCGCGCTCCGCATCGCCGAGGGACGGGAAGCAACGCCCGGGAGTTCCCAGGCCCGGCAGCGGGCGACGGACCTTGGCCGCGCGACGCTGTCTCGACTGGACGAGGCGCTGTCGGACCTCGGGTCGGCACTGGAGAGCCGGCCACCCGACGACGAGGCCCGGGAGTTACTCGAAGAGGTCCGAGACCTCCAGTCGGAAGTCGACGACCGGCTTGAGACCACGTCGACCGACCGCGATGCAGTGGACATCGACGTGGATGCGGAACTCCAGTCTCTCAAAGACGACGTCGACGATAGCGATTCTCACGGGGGCGATGAAAATAACAAATAGTGTATACATTACCAACCATTATAAACCGATGATTGCCATGCAGCGCGGTTCTGGTGGCTTGTGACGCCGATTCGAGGTTTGGCGATTCGTGGCATGTCGCGCCAATTTGTAATATGATAGAAACGTTTTATTACCACGGGGAGCGAACGTATCCGCGAGGGTACCTATGCACAGCAACAAGCGAGAGGGGGCTATCGAGGTAGTGCTGTACGAACGGAGTGAGTTACCACCTCCGTCTCAGGACCGCGCCGACAGCCTTCACGAGCGCCTCGTGGAACTCGGCGAGCGCGGCCTCGTCGACACGGTCAGTCGGAACGAGTGGCGCAAGCGGATGCCAGTCGCCGACTGCGACCGCGACATTCGGGACACGTATCTGGCGTTCAGGTCGTGGGCGGACATCGAGGGGGTCCGTCTCACGCCGTTTTTCCAGACCAGAGAGTGTTTCACGCCGGCAGAAGGGGAACACACGGACTGGCTCGTCATGCCAGCGTTCTGTCTCGCCGTCTACGACGGAACGGGTGTCGCGGCTGTCTATCCACACACCGACGAGGAGGCAAAGACAGTCGAGGATGGCCTGCAAGCCCTCCTGGATGAGGGGTCTGCCGATACGATTGTCGACCCGCTCGTCGCGGACTGACTACTCGACCGGTTCGAACCGATAGCCAGACCACGACTGGCTGTCTTTTGCTCTCAAACTCGCTGTGGGGTCCCGTAATTCGTCGACGTACACTGGCTGGACAGTGTCGCCGATAGCAACCCCAGCAGTCGTCTGCCCGAGGACTGTCACTGAATTTCCGTCGAAGGTAAATTCCACGATTGCCAGCGTATTCGGTGCCCGGACGCCAGAGGGTGTCGCGACGCTCTCCGTCCATGTTACCACTGTCGCCGTCCTGTCGGTGAGATCGACCGTCTCGACCTGGTCGCCGCCGCAGGTCGGACAGACGGTGTGGCCGGGATAGGTCAGGTGGTCGTTCCGACACCGGTGTGCGAGCAGCCGCTCCCTGCTGGCCTCGCTGGGAGGACTATCGCTGTCAGTCATGCTGGCACCTCCAGCAGTGAGGTGACGACACAGTTGCCAAAGCCACCGACGTTGCAGGCGAGGCCGCGGTCGGCATCGACCTGTCGGTCACCCGCCGCACCGAGCAACTGCCAGTAGAGTTCGGCGACCTGTGCGACGCCGGTCGCGCCGAGCGGGTGGCCCCGGGCTTTCAGCCCCCCGGACGGATTGACCGGGAGCGCACCGTCCCGGGAGGTCGTCCCGTCTTCGACGAATTTCCATCCCTCGCCCCGGTCGGCGATGCCGAGTGCTTCTAGCTGGAGTGGTTCCAGAACTGTCACCATGTCGTGTAACTCGGCGACGTCGAGGTCGTCGACGCCCCAATCGGCCATCCCGAAGGCCCGGTCGCCGCTTTCGGCGACGGCGTCCATCGCCAGCGGGTCCGACCGTTCGTGGACGACGTGTGTGTCCGTCGCGCCGCCGACACCGGCCACGCGAACGTAGTCGTCGGTGTATTGCTCGGCGACCGACACCGGACAGAACAGCAGTGCCGCGCTCCCGTCGGTGACCGGGCAGTAATCGTAGAGGCGGAGCGGGTCGTTGACCATCGGACTCTCCAGGACCGTCTCGACGTCGATCTCCTTGTGGAACTGTGCGAACGGGTTCGCGAGGGCGTTCTCGTGGTTTTTGACCGCAACTCGGGCCAGACTCTCCCGGGGAGCGTCGTGTTCGTGCATGTACAGCCGCGCGGCCATCGCGCCGAAGGCTGGCAGGGTCACCCCGTGTTTGTACTCGACGGGGTGGGTCACCGACGCGACGACGTCGGAGGTTTCCGGGGTGTCCCGGTGGGTCATCTTCTCGCCGCCCACGAGCAGCGTCATCTCGCTTGCGCCCGACGCCACAGACTGCCAGGCCTCGAAGACGCCGGCCGCGCCCGACGCGGAGGTCTGATCGACGCGCTCGGCGTAGGCGGGCAAGACGCCGAGGTCGTGTGCCAGCGCGTTCATCACGCCGGTCTGCCCTTCCAGTTCACCACTTGCCATATTCGAGACGTAGAGGTGTTCGACCGCGTCGCGTCCGACCGGCGCGCTGTCCAGACAGGCCTCTCCGGCCTCGGCGAGCAACTCCCGTATCCACGCGTCGCGCTCGCCGAAGTCTGTCATCGCAGCCGCGATGATGGCAACGTCCATATTGGACCGTCACGGGGCGACGTTGTGGTCGTTTCGGTCACTGCCCCACGTCGCGGAGTCTTAGGCCATCCTAAAACAACAGTTATTTTAGGACGCCCTAAAGACTGAGGAGTAGATACGATGGCACGGACAGCCCAGGACATCTGCGTAATCGTCCCGACGATACGCGAGTACGAGTGTATGCGGGCGTACTTCGAGAACGCACGCGCACACGACTTCGATTTGGACCGACTCCACGTCGTCCTCGTCACCGAGGACTTCTGTGACACAGAGGAGATGCAGGCGATGCTCGACGAGGAGGGCGTCTCCGGCGACGTCTACGACGGCACCAGCCGCAAAGCGTGGTTCGAACGCCACGGCGTCGGCGAGTACAACCACCTCGTCCCCGAGGCCAGCCACGCCCAGACCTCCTTTGGCCTGCTCTACATGTGGGCCAACGACTTCGAGTACGGCGTCTTCATCGACGACGACACGCTCCCCCACGACGAGTTCGACTTCTTCGGTCGCCACCTCGACAATCTCCAGTACGAGGGCGAAGTGACCGGCGTCAGCTCCGACGAACAGTGGGTCAACGTCCTCTACCAGAACGAGGACGAACACGGTCTCTACCCTCGCGGTTATCCCTACAGCGCGATGGACGAGACGGTCGAAACCGAACCCGTCGAAGTCGACGATGTGGTCGCATCGCAGGGCCTCTGGACGAACGTCCCAGACCTCGATGCGGTCCGCATCCTGATGGACGGCGACCTCCAGGGCCAGGCACAAACCCGGACCAGCGCCGAGGACTTCGGCGAGGACTTCGTTGCCCGGGAAGGCAATTACCTCACCGTCTGTTCGATGAACCTCGCCTTCCGCCGGGAAGTGATTCCGGCCTTCTACCAGTTGCCGATGGACGACAACGAGTGGGACGTTGGCCGGTTCGACGACATCTGGTCGGGCGTGTTTCTCAAGCGGGCCTGTGACGTGCTCGGAACGCAGATTTACAACGGCGACCCGCTCTGTGAGCACAACAAGGCGCCGCGCTCGACGTTTTCGGACCTCACCAACGAGGTTCACGGCCTCGAACTGAACGAACACGTCTGGGAGATAATCGACGACGCCGGTGCGGACGCCGACAGCTACGCGGGTGTCTTTGAGGCGATGGCCCACGAACTCGCCGACGGCGATTTCGCCGACTACGAGAACGGGGCCTTCCTCAATCAAGTCGGGGAGTACATGCTCGATTGGCTGACCTGCCTCGACGAACTCGACGCCACGGCGGCCCCCAAACAGGGCGTTCCCACGACCGGAGACGACTAGAAAGCGTTAAGTGTTTTAGGCAAACCTAAATTATGACAATGCAAGAAAATTCTGACCGAACTTCTGAACGAAGTGAGACGACCCATCGACCCACCCGGCGGAAGGTGCTGGCCGCGACGGGCCTGGCCAGCGCGGGCTCTCTGGCCGGTTGTTTCGGGCTGTTCGGCGGCAACGGAAACAACGGCAGCAGTAGCGACGTCAACATAGCGGACTTCCGCGGGTCGGGCCCGCTGGTTTCCTCCCGTGGTGACCCCGGCGGAACGTCCATCTCGGAGCTCCCCGACCTGGAGGGGGAACTGAGCTTCTATCTCGGTGGCGGTGAAGGCGGGCTGTATCTCGACCTCATCAGGCTGTTCGAACAGGTGTATCCGGATTTCACGTTCAGCCACACGCGTGCCCCCTCCAGCCAGCTGTCGAGTCGCATCGTCGAGGAAGTCGACGCCAACGCGAGCCAGGCGGACGTGTTCATCGCAGTCGACGCCGGTTCGCTCGGCAACGTCGCCGACGCCGGTGCGGCAGCGTCGCTCCCCTCCAGTGTTACCGATTCCGTCCCCTCGCAGTTCACGACCGGTGATTGGGTCGGCATCGCCGGTCGTGCTCGGGCTGTCCCGTACAACACGACCCAGCTCTCTGCGAGTGACATTCCAGATACGGTCCAGGCGTTCCCGAACACGGACGCCTTCCAGAACAACATGGGCTGGGCACCGTCTTACGGCGCCTTCCAGTCCTTTATCACGGCGATGCGGCTCATCCGTGGCAAGAGTGAGACCCGCCAGTGGCTCAACGATATGCAGGCGGCTGAGGTACTGGAGTTTGGCAGCGAGTTCGAAGTCTCAAACCAGGTCGCAAACGGCGAAATTGTCTCCGGCTTTGCCAACCACTACTATGCACTGCGCGTCCAGAGCCAGCGTCAGGACGCACCGCTCGACCTCGCGTTTACCAGCGGTGACGCGGGCGCGCTCATCAACGTCTCCGGAGCACAGATTATCAGCGGGACACAGAAGCAGGACCTCGCCGAGAACTTCGTGCGCCACCTGCTCTCCTCTGAAGCCCAGGAGTTCTTCGCGACCCGGACGTTCGCGTACCCGACCGTCTCCGGCATCAACCCAGTCGGTGGACTCCCGTCTATCGACGAACTCAACCCGCCGGACATCGACCTCGCAGAGCTTTCGGACACCGGCCCGACGCTCGACTTGCTCACCGAAACCGGAGTCCTCTAACCGACGGGGTGATAATCACTGCACAGACTGATGGACGGTCCCTCGCAATCGACGCTTGCGTCGGTCGGCTCGCGTCTCCGTGGCACGTTCAGACGGGTCCGCGAGCGTGCTCGCCGGCATCTCCCGTCGCCGCTCGTCGTCGTTGCCACGCTCGCCGCCGTCGTCTTGCTCTCGCCGGTCGCCTGGATTGTCCTCGAAGCCCAGACCGTCGGTCTCGACCGGGCGACCGAGATGGTCTTCAGCGCACGAACCGGCGAAATCGTTCTCAACTCCCTGCTCCTGACGGCGACGGTAACCGCAGGCTCGATTCTCGTCGGCGTCCCACTGGCCATCCTCACCGTCCAGACTGACCTTCCCTTCCGCCGGTTCTGGACCATCGTGTCGGCGCTGCCACTCGTCGTGCCGAGCTACATCGGTGCCTTCGCCTTCGTCTCCGCATTTGGGCCCCGCGGTGTCCTTCAGGACATCCTCGCCCCGCTTGGCATCCAGGAGCTGCCGGCAATCTACGGCCTGTTCGGCACGGCACTGGTCCTGACGCTGTTTACCTACCCGTACGTCTACCTGACCACGCGAGCCTCACTGCTTTCCTTCGACGGCACTGTCGTCGAGGCAGCCCAGACGCTCAACCACTCCCGCTGGCAGGCCTTTCGACGCGTCACGCTCCCGCAGATCAAACCTGGCATCGCTGCGGGGTCGCTCCTGGTCGCACTCTATACGCTCTCTGATTTCGGGACGCCCCAGATTATGCGCTACGACGTGTTCACGCGGATGATTTACGTCTGGTACAACAACTTCTTCCTCGGCCGTGCCGCGTTGCTCTCCCTGCTGTTGCTCGTGATTACGGTGGGCATTCTCGTCTGGGAGTCCCGAATCAACGCCAGCCGGGAAGGCGCACACGTCTCCAGTGGCTCGAAGCGGCCGGGAACTATCGAACTCGGCCGCTGGAAGTGGCCCGCGCTGGCGTTTTGCGCGTCGATTGCCTTCCTGGGTCTTGCGGTCCCCGTCGGCATTCTGTTCATGTGGCTCGGTCGCCCCTCGCCGGGCTACGCCGAGGGAGGATTCTCCTTCGAGTTGTCCTTTATCGCAAACTCACTCGGCGTCTCGGCGGCCGCCGCCATCGGTGCGGTTCTGGTCGGGCTCCCGCTGGCCTATCTCTCGGCGCGCAGTGACTCGACGCTGGGTTCGCTTCCCGAGCGGGCGAGCTACATCGGCTACGCGATGCCAGGTGTCGTCGTCGGGCTCTCGCTTATCTTCCTGGGGCTTCGCTACGCGAACGTCCTCTATGGCACCGTCTTCATCCTGATATTCGCGTATATCGTCCGCTTTATTCCGCAGGCCGTCGGGACGATGGAGTCGTCGATACTCCAGGTCGACCCCAAACACGTCGAGGCGGCCCGGTCGATGGGCGATGGCTCGCTGCGGTCGTTCCGGCGAGTCGTCTTCCCCCAGATTGCGCCAGGCGTTATTGCGGGCGGTGCGCTGGTCTTTCTCACCACGATGAAGGAGCTCCCGGCGACGCTTCTCCTGCGACCGCTCGGCGGCGAAACCATCGTTACTTACATCTGGCAGGTCCAAGAGGCAGCATACTACGGCCAGGCCGCTGTCCCGGCGCTCATCCTGGTTGGCGTCTCTGCGCTCTCGATGCTCATCATACTACGACAGGAAACCGACGATGCCCCGTAACGAACCACCCACGACCGAACCGGCGACAGAATCGACCGACGACCACGAGGAGCAGACGGCGGCGGTCCTCGAACTAGACGGTGTCACGAAGGAGTTCGGTCCAGAAGCGGCGGTCGAAGACCTCTCGCTGTCGGTCGACGAGGGTGAACTGCTCACCTTCCTGGGACCGTCGGGCTGTGGGAAGACGACGACGCTCCGACTCATCGCCGGTCTGACCGAGCCCACCAGCGGGACGATAACCATCGCCGGCGAGACTGTCGCCGGTGACGGCCACTTCGTCGCCCCGGAAGACCGCGACGTCGGGCTGGTCTTTCAGAACTTCGCGCTCTTTCCCCACCTCGACGTCGCCGAGAACATCGCCTTCGGCATCGACAGTTGGGCGAAAGCCGACCGCGAGGACCGCGTCGACGAACTGCTCGAACTCGTCGGGCTCGAAGACCACCGCGAGAAGATGCCCAGTCAGCTCTCCGGTGGCCAGCAACAACGCGTCGCGCTCGCCCGCTCGCTCGCGCCGCAACCGGACGTCCTCCTGCTCGACGAGCCGTTCTCGAATCTCGACATCCGCCTGCGCGTCGAGATGCGCGAGGAGGTCCGACGCATCCTGAAAGAAGCCGGCGTCACCGCGATTTCGGTCACGCACGACCAGGAGGAGGCACTCTCTATCAGCGACCGCGTGGCGATTATCAACGACGGCCATCTCGAACAGGTCGGCAAGCCCGAGACCGTCTTCGAGAACCCCGAATCGAAGTTCGTCGCCTCCTTCCTCGGCCGGGCCAGCTTTCTAACCGGCCGCGTCCGCGGCGACATCGTCGAGACCACCCTCGATACGCTCTCGACCGACCAGATAAACGGCCCACTCAGCGCCTACGACGGGGCACGTATCGACGTGCTGGTCCGGCCGGACGACCTCGAAGCGACACCCATCGACGAGAGTATGGCCGACGGCCACATCGTCCACCGGCAGTACAACGGCCCGAACTTCGTCTACCGCGTCGAATTGAACGACGGCGGCGTCGTCCGCTGTCTGCACAACCACGTCAAGACCTTCGAACACGGCCAGCCAGTCGCCGTCGACATCGTCGCCGACCACCCGCTGGCCTGGTACCCGGTCGACTGAAATGGGCGCGCGCGACCGACTTGCTTCGGCTCGAAGACGGCCACGCTGGGTCGTGGGCTCGCTCGCTGTCCTCACTGCCCTCCTCGTGTTTGCTATCGGCGAGAGCGTCTTTCCGTACTACACGACGAACCACGACGAGGCCGTCTATCTCCAGCAGGCCGCGATGCTTCTGGACGGACAGTTGTTCCTCCGTCCGCCGGTTCCCGACGTGTTCCGGCCGTGGTTTTTCGTCGCCGAGGGGGAAACACTGTACCCGAAGTACACGCCAGTCACCGCCGCCATCTTCGCGCTCGGGATGGTGGCCGGGTCGGCACGACTCGCTCTTGCAGTCGTCGCGGCACTCGCTGTTGCCCTGACCTACGCTGTCGTCGCCGAGGTGTTCGACCGCGAGACTGGCGTCGTCGCCGCCGTCTTGCTCGTGCTCACACCGCTCTTTCTCGTCGACGGGTCGGTCTTTCTCCCCTACATCCCGGCCTTTACGCTGAACCTCTGTTTTGCGTGGGCGTACCTCCGCGCTGACCGCACCGGCGACAGACGCTTCGGTGCGCTGGCGGGTGGGGCAATCGGACTCTCCTTTTTCGCCCGCCCGTACACCGCCGTGCTGTTTGCGGCGCCGTTTATCGCCCACGCCCTCTGGACGCTCCGGGGGTTCGACCGCGATGCAGTGGTACGGCAGGGAATCACCGCGGCGCTCGGTCTCTGTGGTGTCGGCGTCGCGCTGGGGTACAACGCCGTCGTGACCGGTGACCCGCTGGTCTTTCCGTATCAGGCGTTTGCCCCGCTTGACGGCCCTGGCTTCGGCGTCCGTCGGATAGTGGGCTACGAACGCGACTACACCATCCCGCTCGCGCTGGAGGCAAACGCACGGAACCTCCTGACCTACGCGACCCAGTGGACCGCCGGCGGCCCACTGGGTAGTCTGCTGGCACTCGGCGGCCTCGGTGCCGTCCTCCATCGAAGTGATTGGCGACCCGCCCCGCGGACGCTCACCCTTGCCGGTCTCGCGGTCACGATACCGCTGGGGAACGTCTACTTCTGGGGGACGCTGAACGTCCTCGGTGACCTCTCGGATACGACGGACGGACTCATCTCCTTTCTCGGTCCGTACTACCACGTCGGCCTGTTGCTCCCGACGGTGGCGTTCGGAGCCGTCGGTGCCCTTGCCATCGCGAAGGTCGTCCACACGCAGTACGCTGGACTCGATAGCCGACGAGTACGAGTTGTCTCGCTGGTCGTCCTCCTGGCCAGTTCGCTCGTCCTGGTGGGAGTCACTGCCGGCGCCGTCGCCGGCCCGCTTGCGGACAACAGCGAGGTGACCCGGCAGTACGAACAGGCCTACGAACCATTCGAGGAGCGGGAGTTCCAGAACGCGCTCGTCTTCCTCCCGTCGCCGTACGGCGACTGGCTCAATCATCCGTTCCAGCCGTTGCGGAACGGGCCCGGATTCGACGGGGACACCGTCTACGCACTCGACGACCGGCAGTTCGACGTCGTCGATGCGTTCCCCAATCGGACCGTCTACCGGTACACCTACCGCGGTGACTGGACGCCCCACTCCCGGCAGGCAGTGGCGCCGCGGCTCCAGCGAGTCCGCGTCGCTGAGGGGTCACGCGTCACCGCGAACGTCTCGCTTGGGGTTCCACCGGCTGCCGAGACAGTGCTCGTCAGGGGCAGTTTCGCCCAGAACGGCCAAAGCTCGACGGCCACCAGGCCAGGCCCGGAACTCGATATCTCCATCACCATCGAAAACGGTCGGGCGACGGTCACCTCGCCGCAGTTTGCCGAGAACTTCAGCGTCGACCGCCAGAGCTCTGTGCCGTTCAGGCTCGTGGCTTACGTCGACTCTGGGACACTCGGCGGGTTCGAGTACGTCGTGACAGTCCCGGTCGACCGGACCCGTGACGGCTACCGGGCGCTCACGCCTTCACTCGAAGTCTGTCGCGGCCCGACTCGCTGTGGTGGCGAAGCCGCCTACGTCCCCGGCGAGCACCGCGAGGGGGTCAGCATGAACGCAACAGTACACGGAGCCAACAGATGACAGAGTACGAACTCACACGCCGTGACGCGATTGCAGCACTCGCCTCCCTCGGTGTCGCCGCCGGCGGAGCACTGACCTGGAACGCACTACAGGACGGCGCCGACGACGAAGACGGCCCGACGATGTCCGAGCACGACCGCGAACTGCTCCAGGCGGTCGCCGTCGCGACGTACCCGTCGGCCGTCTCGGGGATTCCGGAGTTCGTCGAAACCTACGTCGTCGGCCGCATCCACGACCAACCCGACCGACTTGCGGGAATGATCGACGCTCTGGAGTATGTGGACAGGTACGCCAGCGAGTGGTACGACACACCGTATCTGGAGCTGTCGCCGACGCGCCAGGAGACTGTCCTCAGTGCGATGGGCGCAGACGTGAGCGACCCGGACCCGGACGGGGGCGATGTCGAGCAGGTCCGGTTCTACGTCGTCAACGAACTCCTGTACGCGCTGTACAGTTCACCGACCGGGGGAAAACTGCTGGGGCTCGAAAATCCGCAGGGCCACCCTGGGGGAACCGAAAGCTACCAGCACGGCCCGCCGGAGTGACCCCCGACTCGGTCGGTGCAACCGACCTATCGGAACCGCTCTTCGAGACAGACTTTGACGATGGATTTTGCAATCTCTGCGCCGCCCTGGAAGGGGTCGAGTTTCGTCTCACCTTTTCGTTCGCGGTACTCGATTGGGGCCTCCCGTACCTCGTAGCCCCGCATCACCGGTCGAATCAGCAACTCGGCAGAGAGGCCGGTGTTTTCGGTCCACTCGATTTTCTCGATGAGCTCTTTCCGGTAGGCTCGCATCCCGGTCGTGGTATCGTGAACGCGTTCGCCCATCAGCGCCGAGGCAAGATACGCGAAGGCACTGTTGCCGAGGCGGTTCATCGCCGGCATCGCCTCGGCACCGTGATAGAGTCGGTCGCCGCTGACCACGTCACACCCGTCGTTGATGGCGTCGAGAAACTCCGGGAGTTGCTCCATCGGGTAGGTGTCGTCACAGTCTGTCGTGACGACGACCGGACGACTCGCCGACAGTAGTGCCTCCCTGACCGCGACGCCGTACCCCTGTGGCTCCTGTTCGATGACGCGTGCGCCGTGTTCGCGTGCGATTTCCGGTGTCGCGTCGCTGGACCCGTCGACGCAGACGACCTCTGCCTGTCCGTCCGTCACGTCGTCGATGTCCGAGAGGACCGTCCCGATAGCTGCCTCCTCGTTGTACGTTCCCATGACGACGCTCAAATCTTCGAACGTGTACTCCTCTGTTGCCGCCGAGCGGCTCTGTGTTGCCATTACGTGACCGATATCGCTCGCCCCTCTTGAGCTTTTAGGTTTACCAAAAACAGACGGGCGGAGTCAGCGGAGTTGCTCTATCCGCTGGCTCACAGCCTTTGCGATGGAGGTGTTGCCGACCCGCGCCCGGATAGAGCCGATGAGACCACCGGGAACGAACAGGACGAAGACGACGAAGATGATGCCCAGATACAGGCCGGCGTGACCGGTCATCACCGCTTCGAGAATCTGGACGCCGCTTTCCGGGAGCACGCCTTCGAGGAGTGCCTGGAGTCCGCCACCCTGCGATTCCGGGGCGAGGAACTCGTCGACAGACTCGGTGAATATCCACCCGTACAGCGGACCGACGAGCGTCCCGAGGCCGCCGATGATAGAGGCCAAAAGTGCGTTCCCGGTCACGAGGAAGTAGAATCCCTCGTCGGGGGAGACGCCGTTCTGGTAACCGGCCCACAGCGCGCCCGCGACGCCGGCGAAGAAGGCGCTAATCATGAACGCGCCGAGCTTGTACACGAGCGTGTTGTACCCGATTGCACGCGCTCGCTCCTCGTTTTCGCGGATGGCAATCATCGCACGGCCAAACGGCGAGTGAATCATCCGCTGCATCGCCAGATAACAGATGAGGACGACAAAGCCGATGACGTAGAAGGCGACAAACTCGGGGTTGTTGTAGATGTTGAGAATCTCGACTTCGCTGCCGTAGAATCCGAGTTCGAGCCCCAGGTCGGTGTAGGGAACACCGAAGACGAAGTTCGCCCCGGTTTCGAGTCCCTCGCTTGGCGAACTCCCAAGCCAGCGCCAGCTCTCCGAGACGACGTACAGCACCTGGCCGAACCCGAGCGTAATCATCGCGAAGTACACGCCGGTCAGCCGAAAGGAGAGCAGCCCGATAGCGACCGAAAGCAAGAGTGCGACCACTGCCGCGCCGAGAATCAGGAACACGTACGGGGTCTCCGGGCCGACAAGCGGCAGTTTGCCGTTCCCGGCCAGGACCACGAAGTACCCGCCGGCGCCGTAGAAGGCCGCGTGGCCAAAGGAGAGATACCCCGTGTAGCCGCTGATAAAGTCAAATGAGATGGCAAACAGGCCGAAATAGAGGATGAAGATGCCCGTGCTTATCTGGGGCAGGAACGCCTGGGTCGCCGGCACCTCGACGGTGAGGATGTCATAGAGGTGCGGGTAGACCAGGAACGCGAGGACGACAGCGACGTGTATGGCGTGGTCCCGCAGGTACTGGACGGGCCAGCTGTCCCCGACCGACTCCTGGGGAGTTGCGGGTTCGGAGCTAATGGCCCCCCACCTCCTCGACGCCGAAGAGTCCCTGTGGCCTGATGAGCAACATCACGACGAGGATGAGGAATATCATCAGCGACGGTAGGCCGGCGAAGTCGATGGCGGCGGAGTTCTGGAAGAACCATCGGGTGACGACCGTCACCTGACCGACGATGAGCGACGCGACGACAGTCCCCTTGAACGTCCCGAGCCCGCCGATGATGACGATGACGAAGGCCGGCAAGAGCACGTCCGCGGCGAGTGGCACGCTCAGGGAGTACGACTGGTCCCAGACGACCAACACACCCGCTGCGCCGGCGAGACCGGCACCCAGTGCGAACACCACAGTGAACACGCGCCGGACGTCGATACCGAGTGCCTCGGCCATCTCCTCGTCCTCGCTGCCGGCGCGGACGTACAGTCCGTACCGGGTCTTGTTCAGGAACGCCCAGACGCCGACGACAGTGAACACTCCGAGCGCGATTTGCAGCAGTTCGAGCCCGCTGAGACCGACAAAGTAGTCGGTCCGCAGTTCCGCAGGGAGCGACTGCAACGGTTCGCGCCAGTCGTTTTGCGCGCGCCCTGGTCCACGGTAGAACTCGACGATGATGGCGATAATCTCGTCGAGGACGAGCGTCAGCCCGAAAGTCAACAGAATCTGGTAGATGGGTGGCCGGTCGTACAGTCGCCTGATGAGACCGACTTCGATCCCCGTTCCGATGCCGGCGAGGACGACGAAGCCGACGATCATCGTCAGGAGAAAGAGGAGCAACGAGACGCCAAACGACGACTGGCCGATGACGAACAAGGCCATCCAGCCGCCGACGAAGGCGCCAATCATCGTGAGCGAGCCGTGGGCGAAGTTCAACACGCCCATCAGTCCGAAGATGAGCGTCAGGCCCGCGGCAATCATCACGAGTACGCCGGCTTCGGCGATTCCTTCCGCGATGACGCTGACGAGCGTCGACGGTGAGAGGAACTGCCCGATGTCGTTGATGAGTGTTGCCATCATGCTGAGAGATGCCTCCTGAGTCGGTCGTCCTCCGCAGAGACCGCCGCCGCGTCACCTTTGTCGACGATCTGGCCGTGGTCGAGGACGTAAAACCGGTCGGCCAGGTCCAGTGCCATCTGCAAGTTCTGTTCGACCAGCAACAGCGGCACCTCCTGGGACGCCTTGAGCAATGCTTCGCCGACGTCGGCGACTATCTGCGGGGCGAGTCCCTCGCTTGGTTCGTCGACGAGCATCAGGTCGTTGTCGCCGACGAGTCCGCGAGCGATAGCGAGCATCTGCTGTTGGCCACCAGAGAGGGTGCCGGCGTCCTGGCCCCGGCGCTCTTCGAGAATCGGAAACGTATCGAACGCCGACTCCAGCGCATTCGCGACGCCGTCGGGGTCCGGGACCGAGACGCGGAGGTTCTCTTCGACCGTGAGTTGACTGAAGATGCGTCGGTCCTCGGGAATCCAGCCGATACCGGCGGCTGCGACCTCGCTGGTCTGTTTCCCGACGAGTTCCTCGCCTCTAAAGCGGACGCTTCCGGTCCGGGGTGGCGTTAGCTGGAGTATCGAGCGCATCGTCGTCGTCTTTCCCACGCCGTTCCGGCCCAGCAGCGCGACCACTTCCCCGTCCGCGATGTCCAGTGAGACACCTTCGAGAATGTGGCTCTGGCCGTAGTAGGTGTGGATATCGTCGACTTCGAGCAGCGTCACGCGAACCCCTCCTCGCCCATCTGTGCGGAGCCAGTATCCAGGTCGCCGGCCTCGTAGCCGCCGAGATACGCTTCCTGTACTGCGGGGTCGTTCCGGATGGCCTCCGGCTCGTCGTCTGCGATGACCGCGCCCTGATTTAACACCACAATCCGGTCGGAGACCTGCATCACGATGTCCATGTTGTGTTCGACGAGCAACACGGCGTGGTCGCGTGCGACGTCCTCGATGAGCGCGATGATGTCACCGACACTCTCCGAGGACACGCCGGCGTTTGGCTCGTCCAGCAACAGGACGTCGGGGTCACCCGCGAGTGCGATTCCGACCTCGAGTTTTCGCTTGTCACCGTGGCTGAGATTCTCCGCGGTTATCTCTGCCTGGTCGTCGAGACCGACGCGGTCGAGTATCGCGCGTGCCTCCTCGAAGTGCTCCTCGAAGGCGTTGTAGTTTCGCCAGAACTTCAGGGAGTTCTCGCCGTGGACCTGCGAGGCAATCCGGACGTTTTCGAGGACGCTCACCGTCGGGAAAATATTCGTAATTTGGAAGGAGCGGTGCATGCCGAGCGACGCCGTCTCCTGTGGGGACTTGTCGGTGATGTCCGTCCAGTCTTCGCCCTCGTGGAACTCTATCTGCCCGTCGCTGGGAGTCAATGCGCCGGTCAGCAGATTGAAAAACGTCGTCTTGCCGGCGCCGTTTGGTCCGATGAGCGAGCACAGTTCGCCGGACGACAGTTCGAAATCCACGTCGTCGACGGCAGTGATGCCACCGAAACGCTTCGTGAGTCCCGTAGTACGAAGCATCATATCAGCTCAGGTCACACGACACGTCGGACTGCGGAATCGTCGTCTCCGAGGCGCTGACGCGCGAGACCGGGTCGCTTGGTTGAATCGCCGCTGGCCAGCTGTCGGTTTCGTCGGGAATCACCTCCGCGACGGTCATCTCCGAACGGGCCTGGTTGTTGTACTCCTGGAACTGGTAACCGTCCTGTCCCTTCGGCGTGTCCGCGACGGTCATCCCCTTCATCTGGTTCGGGATGGCGTCCCTGGTTGCCTCTCCTTCCTGTTCGATTGCCTGAACGACGGCCGACGCGGCGGTGAAGGCCCCACCCGTGAACAGGTCCGGGACGATGTCGTAGGCGGACGTGTGGTTTTCGACGAACCAATCGTTGATGTCGTTGTCGTACTGATTCCAGTGATAGCGGGTCGTGAACGGCCCGAAGTTCTGCGACCGAAGGTCCTCGGCGGTGAAGTCGTCTCCAAGCACGCTCACAATCGTATCGCCCAACAGTCCGAGGGTGAGATTCGATGCGAACCCACCGAACATCTGCATGTCGTAGTCCCCGGTCAGCAACTCAGTGGTAAAGGATGGAAGCGTCTGTGCGGTGAAGCCACCGACGATACCTTCCGCGCCTTGGTCTTCGGCGTTTTCGAAGAAGCCTTCCCACTCCGAGTAGCCCTGGTCGACGTACTCTTCGATGACGATGTTGATGCCGCCCGCTTCGAGGACTTGCTTGTAGTTTTCGACGACTGATCGGCCGAAACTGTAGTCGGCACCGAACAGCGCGACGTTCTGGACGTCCGTCTCGTCGACGATGTACCGGCCACCGGAGCGGGCGTCCATCGCGGTGTTTTCGTTTGCCCGGTAGACGAGGTCAGAACATGTGTCCGAGCTGCCGGTCAGGTCTGCGGACGCCGCCGGACAGACGATATACGGAATCTCTGCCTCCGAGACCACGTTGTTGATGACACGGCGAGCGCCCGTCGAGTTGCTGACCCCGGCCAGAATGTCGACGCCTTCGTTGCGTTCCAGGTCCTGGGCGATGTTGAGCGCCTCGGACGGGTCGAACTGCGTGTCTCGGGCGATAATCTCGATGGTAGTGTCGCCAACCTCGACTTCGTATTCACCTGCCTCGGCGTACGCAGTCGGGGACGCCTGGTCGTTTTTGTACGCCAGCCCCGACAGGAAGCCGGTCATCGCCTGCTGTCCGTAGTAGGCTACAGGCCCGGTGAAGTCGTTGATAAATCCGATGCTCAGCTGTGCAGAGCTGTCGTCGCTGTCTCCTGTCGAGCCACAGCCGGCAAGCCCAATTGCACCAGCTGCACCCAGCGTACTGAGAACCCGTCGTCGAGAGATGCCATTCGAATCCATGACGAATAGGTTCTACCAAGATGATGGTTATAAACTCACCTGTTCATATGTTAAGCTTATGGGTATGTAGTGTGTTAACGTGAGTCAATAACGGGTCGGGGAAATCTCTCAGAGATTCGGCGTAGCGTTAAACAATGGAAACGTTCGAACCCCTATCAGGCCAGGTCGATGTCGTCGAGGACGTCGACCATCCGGGTGATGACTTTCTGCTGGCCGCGGCGGAGATTCTTCGAGACGGCGGGTTTGGAGATGTCGAACTCCTCGGCCAGTGCGCCAAGCGTCGTCTCGCGGGGGGATTCGAAGTACCCGTCCTCGATAGCGGCTTGCAGAGTCTCTCGCTCGACGTCGGAGAGTTCCCGCCCGCCCTCGATAAGATGCATCGCCGGGTTCGCGTTCAGGACGAGTTCCTGGAGGTCGGGCATGCTGTTTTGCTCTCTGGTCAGGACTGAGTACTCGTTGTTCCGCTCGAGGTCCGACAGCGTCCTGTCGGCACACTCCTCGGAGTCAAAGCCGACGTGCCACAGTTCCGACCCCGCTTCGACGTAGAACGGCCCGGTGATGTAGCCGTCGTTGGCGCGGATGGTCTGCATCGCGTCCGTCTCGTCGATTGTCGTCCGGATGTGTGCGATGTCGTCCCACCGCTTGAGCAGGCGATACTCGTGCATATTCCCGTGCTCTTTGAGCGCACGAAGTCCATCGTCCAGGGCGCCACGTTCGTCGGCCTGGACGACCATCCGCGTCTCGAGTTCCCGCGTCGACTCGTTGAACTCCCACTGGAAACTGGAAAACGAGACCGCGTAGTCCGCAGTCGTATCGATAAACGGACAATCGTATTGTTCCATCTCCATGGAGATATCTATCATTGTCCTAACGGCCTCTGTCACCCATACTCGCGGACGCGCGTTAATAAGTGCTTCCCACGTTTTACCCGCGACCTACCGGAATTTGCTACCGGAGAAACTGCCGAATCGAATCGGTGACCGCATCGGCACGTTCGATAAAGAACAGGTGTGCGCCACCCTCGTCGAACGTCGTTCGGGTTGCCGTCGGAATCCCTTCGACCAGCAGGTCGCTGTTCCCCACGGGAACAACGCGGTCGCGCTCGCCATGGAGGACCAGCGTCGGGACCGTTATCTCGTCGAGTCGCTGACTGACGTCGAATGCCTCGACGGCCGCGCCCTGCCACGCTCTGGCCTGTTCCGAAGCGTCACTGTCGAGGCGCCAGTCGACGATTTGCTCGATGACATCCTCGTGTTCGGCCCAGAACTCGTCGGTCAGTGCCGGTTGCATCTTGTACCGGATGGTCTCGCGGCTGTCGTATCCGTCGGGAACGCCGAACATGCGTTCGAGTGTCGCCTCGGGAATCGGGACCTCCTCGGGCCCGCCTGGGGTTGTACAGAGCAAGCTCAGCGTCTCTGCCCGGTCGTACTCTAAGGCGTACTGCTGGGCAATCATCCCGCCCATACTCGCGCCGACGACGTGGGCCGACGCGACACCGGCGGCTTCGAGAACGGCTTCGAGGTCGGCCGCCATCTCGGAAATCGTGTACGGTCCTTCGGGAACGTCCGAGTCTCCCGCACCACGGTTGTCCCACAGGAGCAGGTCGAACTCGTCTGCAAGACGCTCTCGTTGCCAGTTCCACATCCACGTCCCGTACCCGAGTCCGCAGACGAAAGCGATGGTCTCTCCGTCCTCGACACCGTCCCGTTCGTACGCCAACTGGACACCATCGTTGTCAGCATATGGCATACGGGCACTGTTGCCGCTCGCGCTCTTGAAAGTTTAGGGCTCCCGGGGTCTGCGGCGTCTGTAACTGATTTTCACGCAGGGACAACTTCGCGAACAGCGTTAACACGGCTCGCACCTGAACAACGTTACTGAAGCTCATGACCGATCACGGCGCCTACGACCACTCGGGGATAGGCGGTTCCACCGGGAAGGAAGCGAGTTCTGGCGTTCCACCGCCGCCGGGCAACGGGGTCGAAGCCGTCTCACACTCCCTGTCGAGACCGAACGACGCACAGACGTGGTCGCTGACTGCCTCAGCCATCTGCCGGTGAGTGGTGAACTTTCCACCGACGACAGTCGACATGCCAGGGCAGTCGTCGCGGCGCTCGTGGTCGAGTACGGTGAACCCGCGGGTGATGTCGCCGGCGACTGCGCCGTCTTTCGCCGGGTCGAACAGCGGTCGAACGCCCCAGAACGTCTCGATGGCCTGGGCGTTTTCGAGTGCCGGGACGACCGGTTCGAGTTCCTCGAACAGCAACTCGATTTCGTCGTCGTTGGTCGGGAACTCGTCTGGGTCCTCGACTGGCACGTCGGTTGCACCGAGGACCGCCCGTGTGCCGTGGGGGACGAGGATGTCGCCCTCGGCTTTCGGCCGGCAGCGATTGACGACCGTCGCGCTTTCGACGTCTGTCAGTACCAGTGCTCCCTTCGTGGGACGCGTCGAGACGTCGATACCGGCCAGCGCCGCGATGTCGGGCGCCCACGCACCGGCGGCGTTGACGACGTACTCGACGTCGACTGTCGACGTGGCATCGTTCGACCGGAGTGTCGCACTCGCGATGCCGTCATCGTCAGTCTCCAGATTCGTGACGGGCGTCCCTGGCAGTATATCCGCGCCGTGGCGCTGTGCCGAGGTGGCGTTTGCGACGGTCAGCCGGTACGGGTCGACGGCGCCGTCGGGGACCGCGAGCGCCCGCGAAACGTCCTTGCTCAGGTTCGGCTCCCGCTCTCTGGCTTCCCTGCCGGACAGTTCCTCGACCGGAATCGAACACTCCCGGCACGCCTCTCGTTTGCGGTCCAGATACTCCGGCGGGTCGTCGGGGTGCTGGACGAACAACCCACCCGTGTCGTCGATGCAGTGATCGGCTATCGACCGAAGGACGTCGTTTTCGGCGATACAGGCCCGGGCGCTCTCCGGGTCTGCGACCGCGTACCGGGCTCCGCTGTGGAGCAAGCCGTGCATCCGTCCGGTGGCCCCGCTGGCCAGCGGTCCGCGCTCCGCGAGCGTCACGTCCAATCCGCGCATCGCGAGGTCCCGCGCGATTCCGGTCCCGGTTGCGCCGCCGCCGACGACCAGAACGTGTGGTGTCTCTCCCATCTGCTCGTTCGTCTCTGTGCCGGGAACTAACTTATATCATCGGTCGCCGAGACCCTGACAGGTCGAACACGGGTGTGTCACACTGCATCCAGCACGCTCGCAACCGCCTCGTGCAGGACCGCATCGTCCCCGAGTGGCGTCACCCCTAACCGTCGGCCGGTCACCGACGACTTCCTCACGTACCGTCGTCGCGCCCAGGTCGACGTCACCAACGACAGTCAGCGTCTGTCGGCGTCCTCGACGGGGCCAGCGTAGACGACGCCGCGCTCCCCGTCTATCGTCACTTCGGTGCCGTCGGCCACGTCGGGAAGCGCCACGGAGCCGACCATCGAGATACCGAGTTCCCTGGCGATGATGGCGGCGTAGCTCGTCACCCCGTCGTGTTCGTCGACGATGCCACTCAGTTTCGAGGTGTCTCCCGAGAACTTCCCGTCGAAACTCGCCGGGACCGCCAGGATAGCGCCCGCCGGAATCTCGTCGAAACTCCCGTCTCTGACGCGGTACAGCGGGCCTGCGGCGTAGCCGGCGACGACGCCACGACCGGAGGCGAGCGTCTCCGAGGCGACGTGGACCTTGAGCATGTTCGCGGTGTCGAGTCCCTCCAGTTCGGTCATCATCCCCGAGAGGACCGCGACGGTGTCGCCGCTCTCTGCTGCACCGGTCTCGATGGCGGCCTGGACGGCGTCCTGAATCACTGCGTCGGCACTCTCGCCGGTGTGGACCGCGCGCTTGGGGATGATGCCCCAGGAGAGTGCGAGCTGTCGGCGCACGCCGTCCCTGGGCGTGGCCGCGACGATAGGGATGTTCGGCCGATACTTCGCTGCCTTCCGTGCGGTGTAGCCGGATTCGGAGGCGGCGACGATGGCCTCGGCGCCGACGTCCCGCGAGAGAAATCGGGCCGAGCGAGCGAGCGCGCCGGTTTTCGTCTCGTCGGCTGGTGGGACCCGCTGTTCTAAGAGTTCGTCGTACTCGTCGCTGTCTTCTACGTCCGCGATGATGCGACACATCGTCTCGACGACGCGGACCGGGTGCTCGCCCACGGCCGTTTCCCCGGAGAGCATGACTGCATCGGTTCCGTCGAGGACGGCGTTTGCCACGTCCGAGGCCTCGGCGCGGGTCGGTCGCCGACTGTGGATCATCGAATCGAGCATCTCCGTGGCAGTGATGACCGGGACGCCGGCGCGGTGACACTCCCGGACGATTCGTTTCTGGATAATCGGGACATCTTCCAGGGGACACTCCACGCCGAGGTCACCGCGGGCGACCATCACGCCGTAGGCGGCGTCGATAAGCCCCGTGACGTTTTCGACGGCGTCTGCCCGCTCGATTTTTGCAATCAGCGGAATCTCCGCACCGCGGGCCTCCAGTTCGGCGCTAATCTCGTAGATGTCGTCGGCCGAGCGGACGAAACTCGCCGCCACGAAGTCGACGTCGGCCTCCGCAGCGAGGTCGAGTTCCCGCTCGTCGGCCTCGGTGATCGTCGGCAAGTCGAGGTCGACACCCGGGACGTTGACGCCGGCTCTGCTCTTGAGTTCGCCACCGGAGTCGACGCGTGCAGTCACGACGCCACCGTCGACGCCGGTGACTGTCGCTTCGATGTGGCCGTCGTCGAGCAAGACCGTATCCCCGACTGCGGCCCCGTCGATGGACCTGGAGAGGCCGATTCGGTCGCTGGTCGCTTCTTTACCCTCGACGAACTCGACGCTTGCGCCGTCTGCAAGCTCGAGTGGCGACTCGACAGTGGCCGTGCGCACTTCCGGCCCTGGAAGGTCGAGCAGAGTCGCAATCGGTCGGTCCGTCCGGTCGTCGACTGCTCTGACATCCTGAATCAACTCTTTGCGCTGTTCGGTCGTCCCGTGGCTCGCGTTGAGTCGCGCGACGGACATCCCTGCGTCTGCGAGTCCAGCAATCGTCTCCTGGTCGTCCGACGAGGGGCCGAGCGTGCAGACGATTTTCGCGTTCCGTGTCACTGACGCTCACCTTCGAGTCTGAGGACAATCATATGCGGAGGTACAGCGGTCACACAGATGAATGTTGCCGGGCACTCTGTCGGTGTGCCTGGACGCAATCGTTTTCCCCCCTCTCTGTGCCGCTCCACAGCAGCACAGAGCACGGTCTCACTACCGATAGTCCCGTAACGCTGATAATATCGGTCCCTCTATTGCCAGTACGTTGACGGAGACAGTCTTGGCCGATTTCAAAGCGGACGTCGACCTGAGCAACCGCGAAGCGGAGGCTTCGCAGATGCGGGTCGTACTCGGCGAGGAGCGGCTTGTCTTCGTGGCCTCGGATACGAAACACACAATCAGTGTCTCGAACGTCTTCGACATCGCACAAGACGTTCCAGAGCGAGCGCGCTCGACGGCGAGAGAGACGATTACGATTGCGTTTCGAATCGGTGAGCGTCGCGCGACGGCGTCTGTGACCGGGTCGGCAGAGGAACTGTTCAAGTTCCAGCATCTGCTGTTTCGGGTGCTACTCGACGGGAGCGACGCTGCGGTTCGACACAGGACCAAAGGGAGCGAAGCGACGTCGACAGCAAAGATGACCATCTCGGTCGACGCGAAGACGATTCGACTGGACGGTGGTGACGACGGCCAAACTATCGTCGTTCCCAGAGACGACATCACCGCGTTCAAGACCGGCGGTGACTCGCTGGGCGATGCAGACTCGCTGGCCGTGAGACTCTACTGGGTTGCAAGCGACCGGCCAGTGAAGACTGCGATTGGGCTGCCGACGCCACGACTGTTCAATCTCTTTGGCCGGTACGTTCAGTCGGCAACCCAACTCGACGTCGGCCCGGAAGAACCCAGGAGACAGACCATCGAAATCTTGCTTGTCGACGACGACCCCGACGACCTCGAGATGGGCGAACTCTTCTTGCAACAACACTCCGACCGGTTTTCGATAACGTGCACGACGAGCGCTGCCGGCGGCCTCGACCACCTCGAGAGTGGCGAGTTCGATTGTGTCATCAGCGACTTCGATATGCCCGGGATGAACGGTATCGAGCTATTACAGCAGGTGCGAGACGACCACCCCGAACTCCCGTTTATCCTCTTTACCGGCCAGGGGAGTCAGGAAGTCGCCAAGCAGGCAATCATCGACGACGTCACGGACTACGTCGAGAAAGGGATGGGGACCGACCAGTACTCGTTGCTCGCAGAGCGCATCTGGAAAGCGGTATCGGCGACGTAACCGCAAAGTCGCAGGCAGCAACCGGCCACTTGTCGAGATATACTCGTACGCCGTCGGTGGAACCCGTCTGCTGAACTCACATCCTGAATCGGACTGTCCCTGGCAGCTACGGCGACTCGTCGACGGCGTCTACGAAATCGACGCCAGTCACTTCGAACCGGGCTCCACCGTCGCGCCCCTCGGTGACGCGAATCTCCCATCCGTGGGCCTCGATGATTCGTTTGACGATGGCCAGCCCCAGTCCCGTTCCTGCTTCGCCGGTCGTGTACCCGTGTTCGAACACGCGGTCACGCTGGTCTGGTGGGATTCCCGGGCCGTTGTCTTCGACGAAGAATCCCTCACCGTCTGAGAGGGTACCAATCCGAATCCGGAGCTCGCCATCGGTGTTCTCGATAGCATTTCTGAACAGATTCTCCAGCGCCTCGCGAAGGCGGGACCCGTCGGCCGCGACGTGCCCGATTGTCGATTCGATGTCAATTGATGCGTCCGGAGTTGGCGTGGAGTCCCACGCTCTTTGGGCGGTCGTATCGAGGTCGATGGTTGTGGTCGTGTCGACCGTTTTCCCCTGGCGTGCAAGCGTCAGCAGGTCGTTGACGAGCGTCTCCATTCTCTCGACTGCGTTGTGGATGCCGGTGATTCGCGGGTCGTCGTAGTCGTCCTGGAGCAACTCGACATAGCCGTTCACCGTGTTAATCGGACTGCGAAGGTCGTGTGAGACGACACTCGTGAACTCTTCGAGGCGCTCGTTTTGCCGCTCGAGTTGCTGTTTGTTGTCCCGCAGGATACGGGTGCCCTCGGCCTGGTCCAGCGCGCCCGTGATGACAGAGAACCAAATCTCGAGTAGTGCGGGCGTGGCATCGTCGAAGGCACCTACTTCGTCACTCGCAAGCATGACGACCCCGTGCTCGGAGAGCGGATAGACCGCGAGGCCTCGAACGGTGGGCTCGCCCTCTATCTTCGCGGAGTCGTGTGTCTCTGGTATCCTCACCGGCTCTCCGTTGTCGAAGGCTTCCCACACGAGACGGCCCTCTAGTGTCGTGGTGTCCCTGTCGAAGTTCGGTTCGGCGTCGAACAGTTCGTGATACGCTTCACTCACTTCGATGCCGTCGAGTCGACTGGCATCGTCGTTTGCCAGAAACAGGCCACAGACGGGAACCTGCATGACCTCGGTGATGGTGTCGACGGCAACCGCTGCAATCTGCTCTCTGTCGTCGACGTCGATGAGTTCTCGCGTGGCTCCCTGGAGGCGCGCTCGGCGGCGCTGGCGTTCTTTCCGTGTGGTAATATCTGCGAGTAAGACGACAGTCGCACCCGTCGACTCCTCCCCGAGTCCAATTTTGCGAATCCAGAACCAGTGTTGTCTGCCGTCTTTCACCGACGAGACTTCGAACGCCCGCTGCCCGCTCGTCTCTTTTGTTGGTTCGGTTGCTTGTGCGGTCACGACCGGGACGACCTCCGATAGTGGTTCACCGACGAATCGGCCATTCGCCCCCGCATGCATGCTGAGGATGTCCTTGGCCGATGGGTTCGCGTAGGTGACCTGATCGTTGCTGTTGGCAACCAAAATCCCGTCTTCGACGGCCGACAGGATGGTCTCTCTGTCGACCGGTAGCAACTGCGAAAAACGGCCGTAGACGACGCCGACGAAGATAAGCAGCGAACTCAACGCGAACGCTGGCGGGGTGATATCGAGTGCCGGGTTCGGTGTCACGCCCAGCAGAAACACGCCGTTTGCAACTATCGGGAGAAGCGCACCGGAGAGCAGTGCGACGACTTGCACACGATAGAGCCGGTCTGCCGTGAGTGCAAACTGGAGTAACAGAAACACTCCCGCGCCGATCAAGATGTACGAGTACAGCGTGTGCGCCCAGAATCCGGGGCCAGCGGTCGTCGCCAGAACTGGTGTCGCCTGGACGTAGTCGAGGCCGACTGCCTGATAGTAGAGCCCGTGGCTGTCGTTCGTGAACAGGAGTGTGAAGACGATTGCAGGTTCGATGGCAAACAGGGCAAGCGATTGTGACGTGACGTAGTTGCTGCGGCCGGTGTACGTTGCGACGAACAGGAAGAACGCTGGGGGGACCGTCACGACGGCGAGATAGCGCACGAACTGCCAGATTATCTTGCCGCCCAGTGTGGGTGTAAGCAGTCTGCCACTGCTCGCCAGCGACCAGGTGATGACGCCCACCAGCAAAAACCCAAAAATCTTCAGGACATCGTCGTCGTTCTCGCTGTGCAGAACGATATAGATTGCTAACACAAAGGTCACGCCCGCCGATAGGGCGTAGCCGAGTACCATCACGAGGACTGGTAACGAAATAGCCACTTCGCCCGCTAAGTTGCATACCGCAGTCATAAAATCGTCGCTCCAATTATCACAACTGCTAGATGGTTTGCGTGGAATCAAACTGCGAGAGCCGATACTCCGGCGGTGCTCGTTCGAGTAGGCTACCTTGTCATCGCTGGCTGATTTTATCGAGGCAGTCGGTAGGACACATCCTATGTGTTCCAGCGGGCTGCCGCCGCTCAGTGACAAGCAGTCTCAGACACTGCAGGCCGCCTACTACAACGGCTATTTCGAGCGACCCCGTGGCAACACGGCGACTGCGATAGCGGATTCACTCGGTCCATCTTGCACAAAGGAACCTGGCAAGGGTCAGGACGAATGATTTCGCCAGCGCGCGACCCAAAGTATCCAGCCACGCGCCGGGAGTAGTCGTTCGTTCAGGCTGCCAACGGGAGTTCCACGACGAATACTGCACCCGTCGCATCGTTGTCCTCGACGTAAACGCTCCCGCCGTAGCGGTCAACCAGCGTCTCGACGAGGTGCAGTCCAAGTCCAGTGCCTTCACTGTCGAGCCCCATCTCTCCCTGCTGGAAGATTTTCTCTTTCCGCTCGTCAGAGATACCAGGCCCGTTGTCGGCGATGCGTAAGACGGCGCTGTCCTCTTCCTGTGTCACAGAGACGTTCACTTCGGGAACCTCCTTATCGTTGTGCTGAATGGCGTTTTTCATCAGGTTCCGGAACACCGACTCCAGCATCCCGTCACCCAGCACTTCGATGTTCGGAATTGTCCCGTCGATACGAACCAGTGCCTCCTCGTAGTTCGACTGAACGTCGTCGACCTCGCTTTCGAGTGCTGGCCGGAGTCGAACCGGTCTCAGTTCGACGTCGGACTGGAGCATCACTCTCGTCACGTCCCGTGCCGTCGTGGTGATGTCTATCGCGTCCCGTGTCGCATTGAGGACCCGGTCGAGGTTCTCCTCTCCCTCGGGTTCGACGTAGGTTAGCAACGTTTCCGCGTAGGCCAACACGAGCTGGAGGTCGTTGCGGATGTCGTGGCGCACGACCTGATTGAGGATTTCGAGATTGTCCCGCTGACTCTCGAGTTTGTGCTGGTACTCGGTAAGGTCTGTCACGTCCCGAGCGTATCCCAGGACCGCGTCTTCTCCACTCTCGGGGACCTGATAGGGAATCTTCGTCGTCTGGAGAATTCGTGTCTCGCCGTCGGCCGTCGTCAGTTCCTCTTTGGGGATAAACTTAGGTTCGCCAGACTCGATTACCTCGAGGTCGTCCTGTCGGAACTGCTCGGAGTCGTCGACCGACGGAATGACCTCAGACTCGTGGCTTCCTTCTACCGCTTCGGGTGACATTCCGTAGAAGTCGGCCGTCGTCTCGTTGGCCAGTAGATACTCGCCCGCCCTGTTCTTGACGAATATCAGGTCCGGCACGAGGTCAATTATCTGTCTGAGTTTCTCGTGAGCGGCTTCGAGAGCCTCCTCGTATTCTTTCCGCTCGGTGATGTCCCGTGCGACGGCCACGAACTTCTGGGGTTCGCCGTCACTGTCGGCAATTGGCGAAATTGTCTGATAAATAATCACCTCCTCGCCGTCGGCTCTTTTGTCGATTATTTCGCTTTCCCACTGGTTTCCGCTACGCACCGTTTCCCAGAGGTCCTCGTAGAAGGTGTCCTCGTGTTCGCCCGATTTGAGGAGTGTCGGTCTTTCACCGATTACTTCGTCTTCGCTGTACCCGGTAGTCTGCTCGAACGCTGGATTGACGTACTCGATGCTCCCGTCCGTGTCAGTTATGTACACCGCATGGCCGGTCTGTTCGACAGCTTCCCGGAACTGCTCGAGTTTCTGTTCTCGGCGCTTGCGCTCGGTGATGTCGACGAGATACCCCTGACGGTGCGTGATTTCCCTATCGTTCCACACGTTTTTCGTATGGTCGAGCACCCACCGGACGTCGCCGTCGGCGGTGACGATTCGATACGGTTCGTGACTGAAGCGGTCAATCCCCTCCTCACTGTTCTCAGCGACTTCCTCGGTAACCCGGTCGATGTCGGCATCGTGTACAAGTTCGGCGTAGGAGACCTCTCCGGAGGTAAACTGGTCGGGTGAGTATCCTGTGATATTTTCGACGTTCTCGGAGACGAACTCGACGGGCCAGCCCTCTGCGTTCTCCCACTTGAAGAGGACGGCTGGCCCCTGTGTGAACATGTCGCGCTCCTCTTCCAGGGTCTGCTCGTAGCTCTTGCGCTCATCGATATCGAGGTGGATTCCAACGGCGCGGACCGGGTCGCCATCGTCGTCACGCTCGACGACCTTTCCGATGTCACGAATCCACTTCCAGCCCCCGTCGGCTGTCTTCATCCGGTGTTCACTGTCGTAGTACTCGGTCTCGCCGGCCAAGTGGCTCTCCAGTGTGGCCTCGACCTCAGAGAGGTCCTCGGGGTGGACTCGCGTCTCCCAGGCATCAAGGTGGTCGTCGATGTTCGCCGGATCGTACCCCAGCATCTCGGCCCACTGGTCGTTGAACTCCACCTCGTCGGTGTTGACGTTCCAGTCCCACACGCCCAGTTCGGCACCCTCAATTGCGAGCGCCAGCCGGTCTTTGAGTTCCTGTATCTGTCGTTCGCGCTCTTTCCGCCCCGTAATGTCTCGACTGGCTAGGACGACCCCTTCGATTTTGGGGTCATCGAATCGGTTGATCCCCGTCGACTCGATCCATATCCACGACCCATCGGCGTGCTGGAACCGGTACTCGACCGTCGCACGAGAGCCTGGCGTGGCTATTAACTCTGCTAACTGCTCGGAGACTGCTTCTCGGTCAGCCGGGTGCACATGTTCGATTGCCTCCGTTCCAACCAACTCCTCGGATTCATGCCCTGAGACGTGACTGGACGCTGAACTCACATACTCGACTGTTCCATCACCGCTGATTATTGTGATTACGTCGGAGGTGTTCTCGACAAAGGCCCGGTACCGGGAGAGTTCTTTCTCCCGTTCTTTCCGCTCGGTAATATTTCGTCCGAGTGCCAGATACTGTGGCTCGCCTAGCACGTCGGTTTTTGACACCCACATTTCGACCGGGAACGTCGAGCCATCTTTGCGCTGGTGTTGTCCTTCTACTTTATGCGTCTCCTCGTTGTCCATCTCTGCCCAGATGTTCTGTGCTGTTGCGGGGTCAAGTTCTACCGCGAAGTCCGTGACATTCATTTCGAGCAGTTTGTCGCGGGTATATCCGAGTTCGTCGACGATCTGCTCGTTGACATCGAGGATGTTGCCGTCTGCGTCGTGGACGGTGATGGAATCCGGTGCCTCGTCGAACAGTGCTCGCAGTCGTGTTCTGGCCTGTTCGAGTTCCCGCTCTCTGTTTTTCAGTTCGGTAATCTCTCGGCCCGACCCTACGATTCGCTCGACTGTCCCGTCAACGACAATCGGCGTCAGCTTAGTCTGCCAGATCGTCGCCTTGTCGTTGATATTGAGTTCCTCCTCGTAGACGAGTGTCTCCCGACGTTCGATACACTTTCTGTAGTTGGCCGCCAGTTCCGACCCGAGTTCGTCGCCGAATACTTCGGTTGGCGTCTTCCCGCGGACTTCCTCGGTGGACTTGCCGGTAAACGCTTCCTCGCGTTCGTTGAATCGCTGGAATCGAACGGTCCTGTCGTCGTCGACATCAAGTAGAAAAAGTGCGTCCTGCACATGATCGAAGACCGACTCGTACTCCGGTTTGAGCGCGTCCAAACCCTCCTCTCGTTCATTTTGCTCGGTGATGTCACGACAGAATGCGACGACCGCTGGTTCCCCGTCGTAGGGTATCTGATTCACAGAGAACTCGACTGGAATTCGAGTATCCGACCTTGTCTCGAGTGTGGCCTCGTACTGATTTGTGGCGCCTTCGCCGCTCGTCCGAGCACTCTGATATTGCTTGCTGGGGGATGTCTCGTCGTCTGTGACAAGCATCGTGTTCGGTGCGCCCACGAGCGTTGCTTCGGCGTATCCTGTCAGTTCTTGTAGTCGCTCGTTGGCGTAGATAATTTCGCCGTTTCGAGCAACGAGAATACCGTCGTTGCTCTCTTCGACGATTGATTCGTAGGGAAAATCATCCATCGTTGACTTCATGTTCGCGTGACGTTCTGATAAAGATTCAAAAAGAGTGTCAGTTCGGTTGAGAGGGTGTCAATGTCTCTTAGGTGTTGTACGGCAGCAAACCAACCGCTGAATAGACACTATTGTCCTCACCGTCTCTACCGACAATAAGTGCCAATAGAATAATACCGTCAGCAGCATTCGCAGCAGTTGACCCATCGAAGGAGACTCGGAGCGAACGACAGTGAGTTGCTGCACATCTGGCGGGCGTGCAGAAGAGTTCTCATAGCTCAACGATCGGACTTGCGATGTCACCTCCTCGTTCATGGTTAGCGATGACGACAGCCAAACGAAGACAGAGAGCGACGAAGACGTGAGTTTTTGCCCGTTCTCGGCCTCGGACTTGCGGAGTCCCGAGGCCGAGATCCTTGCACACGCCGATTGCTGTTTCGACCTGTGACCGGTTATCGTAGGTGTCGTCAAGCTGCTTTTCCCAGACGCGGACAGTGTCGCTATGTTCCTTGATTCGTTTCTGGATGCGGTACTCGATATCTGGTGGATCATTTGTGTTCCGTGGATTGTACGGAACCACTGGCACGACGCCTGCTTCAATCAGGTCGTCGTGCCAGTCCAACATGTCGAACTCTGCGTCACCAACGAACGTGACTGGCTTTTTGACGGCGAGCGCATCCTGTGTGATGCGCCTCGCCGTCGCCTTGTCCACAGATTTCTCATCTGTGAACTCTGCGGCAATCGGGATGTTGTTGTCGGTCGTCACCAGACAGCAACCGTAGCCGTAGTAAGTCTCCTCAGCTGTACTGTCGTAGTTCCACGAGGCATCCTCGTCCGGGCGAGGCGCCCGGACATCGGTGCCGTCAATCCGAAAGCAAGAACCCAGTTCAACTCGGACGAGCACTTGCTGGAGAATTCGTGAGAAGACTTCCTCAACGACACCAGAGAGATCGTCGATAAACCGGCCAATCGTCCGCCGTGACGGCGGTCGCTCGAACTCGCAGACACGCCAGACATCATCGTTGGCGAGTTCTTGAGCCATCGCTTCTGGTTCGTAGATTCTGTTGTAGAAGCAGTGAAGCAATCCTCGGAACAGTTCAGGTGGATGGAACTCCCGCGTTCGCCCCCGCGGATCGGGGGCGAACACGGGGAATTCATAGAGAAACTGGAGATCAAGATGTTCGAATAGTACTGTTGTCTCGGTTTCCAGTGATTTCAAGACCTCTGTGATCGTATCTTGGTGTGGCAGGGTAGTGGTTGACACATCTCACTGTCCCTGCCTCATCTCCGAGAGAGTTCCTATCGATCCTCCAGAATCGCTGATCAGCCAGCAGAGCCGTGCTAACTATTCTGCACGCCCGCCGCACATCTCTGTACTGGGCGATTGTGACTCATACGAACTGCTCGATCACTGTCAGAATTGCTGTGACCGATTCAGGGGAGTGGTTCAGGGCCCCCACGGTTTTGTGTTAGCCATGAAATAGTGTGGTATGGTACGAATTAGCAAGGAGTATCCGGAGTCGGCGGTCGATACCGGCGGGTTCCTGCGGCGGACGATCGTCACTGGAACCGCTATCGTGCTGCCGGTGTTAATCACCGCCTTCGTGTTCTTGGTTCTCATTGACCTGCTCTCGGGTGTGCTGAACCCGCTGGTCATTCCAATCCAGGAGGGAATCGGAGCTACGTCGTCACTTATTCCCCAGGTGATTGCGATGGTCGTGTTACTTGTCACTATCTTTGTCGTGGGTGGGGTAACTGAGAGTCGCGTCGGTGGTAATCGAATCAAACAGCGCCTGGACAGCACGATGGCGAGGATACCCGGAATCAGCACCGTCTACGGCCCGCTTGATCAGATTAGTAGCATGTTGCTGGAAGGCGATACGGAGAACTTCCAGGAGGTGGTTCTCGTGGAGTTTCCGAAGGAGGGGTCGTATTCGATTGCGTTCCAGACTTCACATCCCCCTTCCCAGGTCACGGCGGCAACCGGAGACGAGGACATGTTGACGGTCTTCATGCCGATGGGACCGAATCCGTTCATGGGCGGGTTCATCCTCCATCTGTCTCAAGAGGAGGTATACGACCTCGACCTCTCTGTCAAGGAAGGCATCTCCTCGATTGTCTCTTTCGGCGTCGCCGTCGAGATAGACGACCATAGCGAGGACATTCCCATCGATCTGGACGGTCTCCAGTCTGACGAGGCTTGACCCGACGACCGGGATTACAACAGTGGGGTCACCGACGCTCGGAATTGGATGAAATAAATCCATCAGTCGCCAGGGCCAGCAGCTACTACTATTTCCCCAATCCAGCCTAAGACTGACCGCAAGACACTGTTGTTTCAAATTGAGATAGACATAATCACCGCTGATGGGGGATACATGGGTTGCGAGGTACACCTCTCTGTGCTGCCATACGAGACCGGGTTCTAGGGGACGGTTGGCGTAGTTCGTGATATTACTACCCACACGGAGCGCGAGCGCGATCTCCAGATGTTCCGCGAGGCTGTCGAACAGACAGGCTACGCCGTTGTCGTGACTGATACGAACGGAATCATCGAATACGTCAATCCAGCGTTCGAGGAGTTGACCGGCTATGACCGTGAAGACGCAATCGGGAATACGCCGACCATGCTCAAATCTGGCCAGCACAACCAAGCATTCTATGATGACCTGTGGGGAACCATCCTCAGTGGCGAGGTCTGGGAAGGTAAAACCGTTAACGAGGGAAAAAACGGCCAACGCGTTGTGGTACACGAGACGACTTCCCCATCAAAAGCCGTGACGGAGAAATTCAAGTGTTCGTCGGCATTCAAAACGACATTACCGCACAGCGATTGCGCGAACAGCAACTCAAAGTGTTCCACTGCGTCCTCCGACAACTTCCGTAACAAAGGGACGGCAATCAAAGGAAACGCGGATGTCTTGGAGCGGTCTTCGAGTTGTGAAGCAGACATCGAGCGACTTCAGACGATTCAGCGCAACGTCCAGTCGCTGATCGATATCAGTGAAAAACCTCACCACGTCAGACAAATCGTAGCGGATGCCCCTCGACGAGACAGCCACTCGAAACCTGTCGTCAGTTATCGACCGTATTAGTAGACGGATCGAATCGTCGCATTCGACGGTGAGATTACCGTCGTAGCTGAGATTAACCGCTCACTGGAGATTGATGCAAGAGCGCTCTACGCCTTCTACGAACTGGTCGAGAATGCGATCAGTCACTCGAACGCGGAAACGCCACACGCTGAAGTGACGGTAACGGCGGACGCGACGACGGCGACTGTGTCCATCTCTGATAACGGTCCAGGGATTTCGGACCAAGAGAAACGTGTCTTCGCAGCCGGAACCGATGATCCGTTGGAGCATAGCTCCGGGCTCGGACTCTGGTTTGCCCACTGGCTCATCCACTACGTCGCGGGAACATAACAATCGATGCCAACGAGTCGGGAACGACAACACTTCCTCAAAATGACGCCATATCCAGTTCAGCGGGACCCTCACTACATCCCACTCACAGGCCGTAACTCGTCAAATGAACCGTACTCTTCTTGCCGCTCATCTGCGCTGTAGTTGCGGATGCCAAGATTGCTGAATGGGATTGGAGTACCGGTGTGTGAACGATTTCAATACGCGGTGTAACCGAAGAACTAGCGATGCCGTTCAGCAAATCACCGATATTTGCAACTCCCTTTATGAAATTTTAGCGCAGTTGCAAATTAGTAGATAGGCCTATAATTTCAAACTGATTGGTTTCGACTGCGTGGTAGGGTGCGTGGAGAACTCTGCCAGACCTAGAGTCAATTATGGCTAGGATTTACAAGTAACTCGACTCTGCACGTTTATAAACTGCCCTCAGAATGGAGAAAGAGGTGGTCGATGTCTTTCATCAGTCCATCGAGATCGCGGTCTGGTTGATCGCGCACCCACGAAAACATGTTGTAGATCGTCTCCTTGAGACCGTGTTCGAGTTGTGATCGGAGCGACGAGGCTTTCGAGACAAGTCGCTCCGAGGCGCTCGGTTCCGGACCAAGCCGAAGAAGGCTGTAGGCCAGCATCTGAAGGTGCCAGTGACGACTGGCACCGTCAGAATCACGAACCTCGCAGTCTCCTAAGCCAAGATCCTCTTTCGAGTCCTCGAAGAATGTCTCTACTCGCCATCTGTACGAATAACTCCGAATAATGTGTGCCGAAGGCGCGTCAATCTTGTTTGTTGCGAGGTACTTGACCGGATTCTCGTCGTCCTCATCGGTAACCTTCTCTGTGATTACCAGCCGAACCTCACCTAATTTCGAGATAGGGACTGTCTTAGTCCAGATTTTGTACGTTTCACCGTCAACTTCTCGCTCTTCCTTGTCGATGCACTCTTCGAGCGCATCGACGCGTCTCTCTTTGTTCGCGTAGGTAACCTGTCGGTTGCCCCGTAGTGGTCCAATCCAGTCCTTGCCGTGTGATTCGACGTGTTCGATCAGACCGGAGTCATGAGCAAACCATGCATCGAAGAGGTAGGTGTCCGCAGGCACACCTACCTCTTCTTCTAATTCCGTGATTATCTCTCGTGCGAGGTCGTATTTTGTCTCCTGTTCGTCTTCCTCGTCCTCGTCGTCGGCCTTCTCGTACTGGCGAAAAGCAAGTGGATAGGACGTTTTCTCATCGGTATAGAACGCGTAGACGAGGTTCTGTCCCCAAACAGGCTCACCCTCAGAGTGATCGTAGAACTCTCCAGCACCGGGAAGAGACTTCCCGGTTCGCTGGATAACTGAATCGTCAATAACGATGTAGCCGTCTTGTGACCAGCGTGTCTCTCCGTGTTTTTGCAGTTCCTCTAACCGCTCGTGATTGAGCTGATCCTCATCCCAATCGTATTCAGTGATGAACTTGTTGAGTGCTCGGTCACTTCCGGCGGGAAGGACCTCTCGTGCAATTCCGGTTACAGTCTTGCTGCGGATCGCAGCAAGACCTGTCACGTACGTTTTGGCGTGAGTCGTTTGATGATATGATAGCGAGTCGAATTCATCCAGCACGTCGGTGCACGAGAGGAAATCCGTAATCGGCAGCATCAGGTTTCAATGCTGCCTACACCACGCCCCTACTTAAACGTGCAGAGCCGAGCAAGTAATTGATCGGCGATGTGGAGGAAACCACTCCGGAGCCCCTCGATCGCAATCCATCGGAGACGCATTAGGACGGCAAAGCGGAGGGAGTCAACCAGACAGTGCCGGAGAACTAGCTCGTGGGAAGACGAACAGTAACCGTAGACCCTCCCGAGTCGTTCGTGTCAAAAGACATCGTTCCGTTCGAACGACGAACAACCTGATTGACGAACCACAGGCCGAGCCCCGTCCCATGGTTTAACGCATTGATTTCGCCGTCCGCTTTCAACACGTTCCATTCTTGTTCTGGAATTCCCGGTCCATCGTCTCGGACCGTCAGTTCAGCCATCGTCTCCGTATCTCGGAGGTGGAAATTAACCCTCGGGTTCGCTTGGTCCGAATGAATAATCGCATTCTCTACCAATTCCCGAATCGCTTTAGCAATCTCACGCCTGGTGCTCGCCTGACAGTTGGGATCCAGATCCGTCTGCACTGTCGCATCAGGATATTGCGTCTGCACGTCTGAGACAACCTGTCTAATTGTCGGAGTCAAATCCACATCCACGGTTTCAGCGGTCTCAGTCAGAAGTTCCGTGATTTTATGTTGATTCTCCGCCATTTCAATGAACTCTCGGCTCGTTTCGAGTATCTTCTCAACATCGGACAGCACCGCCGTTGAACCGTGCGATTCGATAACTTCGGCACGCCCCTGGATTACATTCATGTCGTTTCTCACATTATGACGGAAAACGCGACTGAGAACTTGCAGTTGCTCGCGGTTTGCTTGTTCCTCAGACACGTCAATTATGTGTACCACATGCCCCTTGATATCGCCATTATGCGTTCGAAGCGGCAAACTCCGTGTTTCACCCGGGAAGACCTGTCCCGACTGTTTCCGGAAATCACGGAGGAGTGCTTCGCGGGAGGTATCCGTCGTCTCAAGCAACCGCTCCACATCCGTGTTCTCGTCTGCAATCGTGCTGAGATGATTTCCCTCAATATCGTCACTCTCGTACCCGAACAGGTCGGCAAAGCCCGGGTTGCACGTCGTAATCGTGCCATCGATGTCCGTGACTACAACCGCGCCGCTGACGCTATTAAATAACGACTCGTACCGCTCTTTCTGTTCGAGAATTTCGCGCTCGCGTTCGATCTGTTCGGTGATGTCCCTGAAGATCGCGTAGCTGACCCGTCCCTTTGGCAGACTGAACGTGTTGTGCGTGATTTCCACAGGGACTGTTTCTCCTGTCGAGGAGACGGCGTGAATCTGTGAGCCGTCTGAATACGTTCTCCAAACCCCGCCGTCGTCCGCAGCTGCCTCGTTGAACTCCGCCCTGGCCTGCTCCCGCTCATCGGGGGGATGGAGTTTCGACTGATCCATACCAACAATCTCATCATGGTCCTGCTCGCGCAGTGCCTCTGCAGCTCCGTTTGCTTCGATCACTTCGCCGGTGTTCGTGTCGGCTACGAAAACCGGGTCCGGTGCACTCTGCAGTAACGACTCGTACCGATCTTTCTGTGCGCGTATCTCGCGGGTTTGCTGAACCTGTTCTGTAATGTCTCGGACAACGCCGATACCGCTCTCCGGCTCTCCGTCTTCGTCGAATTCAACCTTGGCTGTTTCCTGTACCCATCGTGTCTTACCGTCTACCACGATCCGATGCTCAATGTCATAGCTTCCCTCTTCCAGTGCCTCACTCCACGCTTCGTCAACTTTCTCAAGGTCTTCGGGATGAACCAACTCTAGGAACCGTTCATACGACATCGGTGTTCCAGGTTCCAAGCCAAAGATTCGATAACATTCGTCAGACCACCGCAAATCGTTAGTATCAATATCCAGATGCCAACTCCCTACGTTCCCGACCTCTTGGGCTTGCTCCAGGTGGGTCTGGATTTCTTCTTCTTTCTCCCTGCGCTCGGTAATGTCCCTCGAAATGACCGCGACACCTCGTCCGCCATCGTAGAGTTTCACCGGAACGAACCGTTGCTCGGCACATACCTCGCCGACCGATTCTAAGAAGAGGTCAAATTCGAGGCTCAACGTGTCCGACCCGTCAGGTTCTCGAACCCACTCGCCGACATCGGGTTGCTCGTCCTCTAAGAGCGCGTCGATCGCGTCCACAAACCGGTGAGGCTCTTCGTCAGGTGCAGCCATTTCCTCGGTGACCGACTCAATCGGGATACCCTTGATCGCCTCAAGGGGCACGTCTGCAAAATCGAGTGCCGCGTCGTTGGCAAACTGGATTCGCTTGTCCTCGTTGATCAGGAACGCGACTTCATTCATCGCCTGCACGACGAGTTCGTGCGTTTGCAGGCGTCGTTCGCGTTCTTTCCGGTCAGTGATGTCGTCGTAGATTGCGACGAAGTGGGTCACGTCTCCCGAGTCGTCCATCACCGGCGCAATGGTGTGGTTGGCGACGAACTCCGCGCCGTCCTTGCGCTCGTTCACAATCTCACCGCTCCAGACGTCGCCATCCAGAACGGTGTCCCATAACTCGGCGAAAAACGCATCGTCATGCTCGCCGGAGCTAAGCAGATCGGGCGTCTCTCCGAGTGCATCGGCAGGCGCGTATCCGGTCAGCTCCTCGAATTCTGGATTCACGTACTCGATCTGCCCATCCACGTCAGTGAAGAAGACAGCGTGCCCGGTGTGCTCGACCATCTGCTCGAACTGTTGCAGGCGCTGTTCGCGCTCCTTCCGCTCAGTGATGTTTCGCGTCGATCCGACGACTTGCGTGACCTCGCCGTCCGCGATTACCGGGGCGATTCTCGTTTCCCACCAAGAGCCGCCGTCGAATGCCGAGAGGTACTCTTCGTACTCAAGGGACGTTCGTTCGCTCACACACTCTCTGTATTTTTCGCGGATAGAAGCGACGTCTGCCTCGTCGACGAGCTTGCGGATCGTTTTCCTCTGGAGTTCGCCGGCTGGAGCGTCAGTGAACGTCTCGTATGCCGGGTTGACTCGATTCACCCGGAACGTCTCTCCATCGTCTTCGACGTCGATGACGAACAGTCCATCCTGCGCGTTTTGGAATACTGTATCTGCCCGACTCACTTTTCGTTGCTGGCTTTCGCGTTCGATTGCATACTGAATCGTCTGTCGCAGGAGTTTTGGGGTGAGATCGTCCTTGACGAGGTAGTCCTGTGCGCCGCGTTGGATGGCTTCGACGCCAACGCCATCGTCGTCAATGCCAGTCAGCACGACGACGGGTTCGTCGCCCGAGGCATCGAGCATCGTTTCGAGGGTGTCGAATCTATCGCTGTCCGGTAATCCGAGGTCCAGCAGAATAACGTCGATATCGGCGTCCCGGGCATCGAGGGCCCCGGACAGCCGTTCGACGTGTCGAATTGCGGGAGCACTATCTCCTTTCGGCCCCGCCTGTCCGTTCAGGTATTCGGTGATCAGGCGGGCGTCTGTCGGGTCGTCCTCCACGAGCAGGATATCGAGGGCTCCAACTCGCCCCTCACGATTGCCTGCCGACGCTGAACGTTCCATATTACTTCATCATAGAGTGTACTTACAAGCTTTCTCTACCCTGGTGGTTACCATCCCGGTTACCGAACAGTGAGTCCGTCTCAGTACAGATGATCGGTGTCGAACGAGATAGGACTGGGGCCTCGAGAAACTCTCGAATATCCCGAATCTGAGCCAGCGGCGCTGTACAACCAGTGATCCGGGACGGTAGGTTGTCGGTCGGGCTGTAACCGCGATCGCCCGGGAGCACCCACGGCAACGCTCGCTGTCCGTGGCGATGCCCGGGACATCCATCCGAGATCAACTGGTTGTTCGGAGATGTTCTGGACGGCATACCGGGAGCGGAGGCCGGAGTGTCACAGATCACCCGACGGGACTCCGTATTCTCGGCGGAAACAGCCACGCTGCCGGACTGCACGTCGCACCTAGGAGCAATCCTGACTATCCGGGGGGTTCCTGTTTTTTCCAGGACACCGACTCGGCGAGTGCATGACTAACTGGGAGTGATAGGCTTTGGTTCTGGTAAGTATGCCACTTTCTTTCCAGTTAGAGAATATATATCCCGATCCTTCGGAAACAAGAGCCTGCATTCACATGATTGACCGAATAAAAATCGACAGTCTCGATTTACGGCCGAAACTGATAATCGCGTTCGTGATTGTGGCCGCGCTGGTCGCCGTGACCGGCGCGATCGGATACACCTCGGTTGCCACCGTCGACGAAGAAGCACACATCATTGCAGAAGATGGGCTGAAGATGGATGCGTCCGCAGAAATGATCGTTGCCATCGAACAGCAGCAGGGTGCGATACAGGCTGCCCAACTCGGTGACGAAAACGCACAGCAACAATTCGAGGAGGCCAACCAACTATTCAACGAAGAGGCACAGCACCTCGAAGAGACGGACTTGAGTCCACAGCAACAAGAGCAGTTTGCAACGCTCAAATCCCAACACGAGGAGTACAACACGCTCGGAACCGAGTTTTTCGACGCGAGAACGGCGGGTGAGACGGCTCTCGCTGAACAGAAAGCCGACGAAATGGACTCCCTTGGTTCCCAAATGGAAGAGGACGCACACGCCATCGAGCAATCGGCACAAGCAGACCTCGAATCGCAAGTCGAGATCGCCGATAGCACGACACAGACCGCACAACTGGAGATTCTCGGGCTCTCCATCGGTGCGTTTGTCTTGGCCATCGGTATTGGTCTGTTCGTCGCCAGGCGTATCACGTCTCCCGTCACGCAACTCTCTGAAGCTGCCATTGCCGCAAGTAACGGCAATCTCGATACTGAGCTTGAGGAGCACGCCGAAAGTGACGAACTCGGGCAGATGGTCGAGGCATTCACGGAGATGCAAGCGAATCTCGGCGACGTGTTCAGCGAACTCGACGCAGTCAGTCGGGACCTCGAAACCGGGGAGCTGGATCGGGATCTGGAGACGGATTACCCCGGCACGTACGGTGAAATCATGCACAGCCTCGATTCGGGGACAGATCGCCTCGCCGCCAGCTTCGACGAGATCCAGGATGCGAGTGACGGTCTGGCGCAGGGCCAACTCGATCAGTCGATCGAGACCGACAAGCCCGGTCAGTACGGTACCGTTCTAGACGCCCTCGGGGTCGGTCTCACGCAACTGTCTGACAGTTTCGCGCAGATCTCTACTGCAGGCGAGGGACTCAAAACCGGGCGATTGGACCAGAATCTCGACGCTGACCAGCCCGGGCAGTACGGAGCTGTCATCAGAGATATCGAGGATGGGACGAATCAACTCGGAGAGAGTTTCGAGCAGATTTCCACTGCTAGCGAAGGGCTGAAAAGAGGCGAGCTTGACCGGCATATCGAGACCGAGTATCCGGGCGAGTACGGCGAGGTGCTCGTGGCCCTCGACGACGGTATCGAACAGTTGAGCGACAGTCTCACCACTGTCCAGGAGATCGCTGACGAGGTCGCCACGTCCAGTGAAAGCACGGCGAGTAGTACCGAAGAGATCGAAGAGGCCAGCGAAGAAGTCGCCGACTCCGTCGAAGAGATATCATATGGTGCTGAGAACCAGAGCGAGAACCTCCAGGAAGTTGCCGGGGAGATGAACGATATGTCGGCGACCGTCGAGGAAATCGCCTCCTCAGCGGAGGAAGTGACCGCAACGGCCTCGACCGCCGTTGAACGGAGTGAAACAGGCCAAGACTACGCTGCTGAAGCGACCGAGGAGATCGAGGCCATCGAAACGCAGGCAGACCAGGCTGCCAAGCAGGTGAAAACGCTCGAAGAGAAGATGGATGAGATCGGGGAGGTCGTCGAGCTGATAACCGAGATTGCAGAGCAGACGAACATGCTCGCGCTGAACGCCTCGATAGAGGCGGCCCGTGCCGGCGAAGCTGGCGAGGGGTTCGCCGTCGTCGCCGACGAAATCAAAGGCCTTGCGGGACAGGTCAGCGACGCGACCAACGACATCGAACAGCGAATATCGGCGATCCAGTCGGAGACAGGCGAGACGGTCGACAAGATGGAGCAGATGGGCGAGGGCGTCGATCGAGGGGCAGAAACCATCGAAAGCGCGATCGAGATGTTCGACGACATCGCAGGCGCCGTTCAAGAAGCTGAGTCGGGTATCCAAGAGATCAGTAATGCGACTGACGACCAGGCGGCCTCCTCGGAGGAGGTCGTTTCGATGGTTGACGAAGTGTCGAGTGTGAGTCAGCAGACCGCCGCGGAGGCGAGCAACGTCTCGGCGGCGACCGAAGAACAGACCGCGTCACTCTCTGAAGTCGCAGACAACGTCCAGCAGATGTCCAAGCTCGCCGAGACGCTTCACAACCAGGTCTCGAAGTTCGAGATACAGGATGGTAGCACGGGCGGGGAGACGATATCGGCCGACCGCACGACCGGGACGGCTGGAGCGGCCCAGGCGGATGGCGGCCAGACTTCAAATACTGAATTTGGCAACGGACAGTCTCGAGAAAGCCAATGACGAGCGAACAAACCGTCCCGGAGAGACCCGACCAGGTGCTCGAGTTCACACTCGGTAACAAACACTACTGTGTCGGCATCGACGTCGTTGACGAGATCGTCAGGCGCCAGTCCGTTACTCCTATGCCGGATACACCACCGCAGGTGGTCGGCATGATGGATCTCAGAGGAGAAACAACGACCATCCTTGACCCGAAACAGGTTCTTGAGATAGGCAACGACCGGGCGACGGAGTACGTCATCATCTTCGACCGGCAGGGTGACCGTCAGATCGGCTGGCTCGTCGACGAAGTTCACGAAGTCGCGGATCTCTCAAAACCCGAGATTAACCCGGTCGATGATAGCAAATATCTGAACGGAGTCGTCAGTGAGAACGATCAGTTCACGATGTGGGTCGACCCGTCGACCCTGAACGGAGCGGTTGCCAGAGAGTGAGGGTACCGTTGCGCAGGACTCTCGTCAATTAACGAAGTGGTGTCGGTCCTAGGTTTCCAGTAGGTATACCCGCCATTCTCGCCGCCAGGGTGCCACGGTCACTACAAAGCCCCGGACGGAGACGTCGAACGTCTGGCCGACGCCGTCGAGGCACGGGACGATGAGGTCGACGTTATTCTGCTGGATCTCGGGTTGCCCGACAGCGATAGATTCGAAACCCTCGAGGCGATGCTCGATGCCTCGGGCGACGAACCCGTCGTCGTGTTGACCGGCCTCGACGACGAACGCGTCGGTGTCGAAGCCGTCGAACGCGGTGCACAGGACTACCTCGTCAAAGACGACCTCACGCCGAAACTCCTGCGACAGACACTTCGGTACGCCATCGAACGCGAACGACAGCAGCAAGAACTTGAACGCCGAAACGAAGAACTCGCGCTTCTCAACAGGATCGTCAGACACGACATCAGAAACGACGTGACAGTCGTCATTGGATGGGGAGATGCGCTCAGGGAACACGTTAACCCGGCAGGCGAGGCACATCTTGATCGAATAATGAGTGCGAGCGAACATATCACGGACATCACGGACACTGTTGGCGACTTCCTCCAGATACTCGACGGCGAGAAAGACCCGGACCTCCAACCGGTCGACCTCTCAAGCGTTCTCCAGACCGAAGTAGAGAAGGCCCAGTCTGTCCACGGAGACGCGAGTATCACGATCATCGGCGATCTACCCGACGGACTGCGGGTGTCTGCTACGGGACTCCTCTCGTCAGTTTTCCGGAACCTCCTGAACAACGCCGTCATACACAACAATAAGGAGACACCCGAGATCATCGTTGACGTGGAGGTGGGGGCGGAGACAGTTCTCGTTCGCGTGGCCGATAACGGACCTGGCGTCCCCGACAGCCAGAAAGACGAGATATTCGGCCGTGGCGAGATGGGGTTACAGAGCCCGGGGTCGGGAATTGGGCTCTATCTTGTCGACACGCTCGTCGACATGTACGGCGGCGGGGTTCGAGTAGAGGACAGAGAGAAACACGATTTTCCGGCCAGCCAGTTGGAACCCGACACTCATTCCGATCGAAGTTCCCGAGACAGTCGCCAGGATACTCGCGTTGATGATCCTGGTAGCGTCTTCGCCGTCACTTTGCAGTTGCATGACGTTAGCGGATGAGGGTGAGTCTATAGTAACCCTTCTAACAGTACGCGCGAATCCCCAACTTAGTTGTACAATATCTTTCTCTGTACAAATGTCGTGCTCTCAGCCGGTGATCCGTGCTGTCAGTCGGGTGTTCTAATATAGTTCTAAGTTGATAGATTCGGCAAGCAACTCGTCGGTTCGGTAGCGCTGCTGGCCGAGCGTGGTGAAGCACTCCAGCGGCAGAACGAACGCCTCGAAGAATTTGCCGATGTCGTTGCACACGACCTTCGGACCCCACTGACGGGAGTGGTTTGTTCTCTCGAAATCGGCCGCAAGACGACCGAGTCACGGTTTTTTGAACATTGCTAGCAAACTCACGGCCGCATCGCATCCAAAGAAGACCAGGTCATAATGGGGGCCACCGATGACCGATACGTCCGATATCGACGACCTTGAGCAGGTCCACACAGGGCTGGCCAAGCATGCAGACGACATCATCGAACACGGAACCGAATGGCCGGCACTCGGGGACGGTCTCGATGCGAGTCGCTACGCTCACGAAGACCCGTACCCTGACTGGCATGAGGGCAAGGACTTCGAGCCAATGTTGCTCGCTGTCCTATGGGCACAGACCGAGGACGAGTCCGTGACTGGTATCTCCGACCGGCTGGCGGACAACCCCGAAATCGCCCGTTCGTTCGGCTTCGACGTCGATGATATCCCGCACGGAGATACGTTCGCGCGAGCGTGGCGGAAACGCTTCGAAGACCTCCAAGACAGGATTGAGCGGTGGGGTGACGACATCGATGAGATGGCCACCAAGCGCGGTAGCCCAATTGGTTCCGGCGGGTTGAACGCTGATGAGACAGCCGGGTCATCGAAGCGTACTGAGCAGCGGTTACTCCGAAAGAAAACGCGAGAGGTGATGGGGCAGATGGGCGAGATAGTGTACCCTGCGCTTGATCTCCCACGGCCAGAGAAAGCAATCTACGATGAAGAGAGCCTGATGGAGCTACTCACCGTCATGGGTATCCAGAGTGGCGCCGCAAACAGCGGTTCCGAGATCAATGGTGACCGACTTGATGCCCTGCGGAACCCTGACCTTGACGACCCGTTCTACGTGGATGGGCTGACCGGTGAGACACTGTTAGACTCGATTCACCAACTCGAAGTGCAGGAGATCACCGACATGGTGAATCGTGGTGCTGAGCGCGCGCTCACGCGCATCAAGCCGCACTCTGAGTTCCCTGAGCCAGTCTACCTTGCTATCGACGCCACATACGTCGCGTACTACGGTGAACGTGAAGGAATGGAGTGGGTTCAGGGCGCTCCCGAGAACAAAGAGTACCGGTGGTGTCACAAGTTCGCTACCGCGACCATTGTCGGTGAGAATGTCCACATGGTCGTGGGGATGATCCCGATTGGGAACGCGGAGGCTCGTGATGGAGACGCGTATCCGGGAGAAGAAACCAAGTCATACCGCGTCGGTGAGGTCGTTCGAGACCTCCTAGAGATAGCAACGGACCACGTTCGGGTCCGGTGCGTGTACGCCGACCGAGAATTCGCAGCTGCGGATACGATCAAAGCCTTCGAAGAATACGGCGTGAAGTACATGATGCCAGCCCCACGGCACGCTCGGCTCAAGCGGTGGCTACGTCGGAACGTGGATGTTGAACAGGGAATTCTCGCAGTCGAACAGGAGTGGGCGATCCGAGGGGCTGTGAAGGACGGCGTGGCGAATGAGCGGATTGAAACAACGCTCATCGGTCTGCCGGGCGATCCTGATAAGGAACAGTACGGGTTTGGAGAGGCAGACAACGACGATGACGATGCCGAGAGTAGGAAAGGTGCGGTGCCGTTCTTCACGAACACGCACGTTGATGACAAGATCGCGGTGGACCGCCGGCAGACCAAGCGGAAGGTTGAGCAGTATAATCGTCGGGGCGGCATTGAAACTGCGTACAAGAAGATCAAGGAGTTCGCTTCGTACACGACGTCGAAGGACTACAGTGTCCGCCTGTTTGAGTTCGGATTCGCCGTCCTGCTGTACAACATGTGGTTGCTCGTTGATTTCCTCGTGCAGGTCGGGATGGACGTGGAGTTCCGTATGAAGCCGCGTATCACAGCACAACGATTCTTAGCGTACCTGACGCGGCGAATGAACGACTTCGTGTAGGGTGGCTCCCTACTTCGGGTCCGATTTTCCGTAGAGCCATCAGTACCCATTACCCCGATTTTTCGCTGTCATCACCGGAAAGCTGGTCGCAAACGCGATTTGGGTAGGTTTCTGATCGAAATTCGTCGAGATCTCGCGGTCTCCCGGCCGGAAAGTAGGCAAACCCGTTCAGCAAATCCGGGCTATTCTCAACTACCAATCTGCGATTTCTGTATAGCTATATACGATATACTTATGGTGCTAAACATCACCTATCACAAAAATAGATAAGTTGACACTTAGTTTCTGTGAGAAATCTAAATGCCTTGGCTAAAGGGTGAACGTCTCGAATTTGTTGCTGAAACAAATCGCGACCTGAACATTCGATGCGAACACCGGACCTCCGTACTTCTGTCAGGTGTGCGGACTTAGCGTAGAGTGTGAGCCGCGAAAATGCAGCACTCCGTGAACGTTCGATGACTGTCTGGATAACTGGTCACCAACGTACCAAAGCCATCACCCTAAGACACGGGATGTTGCGTCTCCATTTAGTGCCCCGGTTCCACTGCTGATAAGGGGACATTCTACGGTTCACATACGGATTACAAGATACCATCACCGGTCTTCGACCGACGGCCGCATAGAAACTCATGCAGATGACAGTAATATCGAGTGGATTGCGACTTTTCTGACGGTGCCTCACGACGCAGATTGAATTCCAACTATCCAGGAAGGTACTGTTATTCGACAGCGAGTTCAGGAACCGCCCATTTTTGTTGACGCATCGGTGTCACTTAGTTTCAAAGCCGGTAGGCTGGCTCTATCTTCAATTATTCACACAAAGGTAAAATACGGCCGTGTCACCGCTTTTGGTATCAGGGCGGACAGGGTCTATACCGACGACTGCCAGGTGCAGCCAGACAAGGAGTAGTGTTCAGGACACCGACAGTGACCCACAACCAGGACAAAAATCTGGGATTGTTGTACCTACGATACTCGAACTACCGAAACGTAGGGTGAATGCTGGGTGGGTCTGGGTTCTATCGCTGGTCTCAGCCAGGTTCGGTCTGCCGCGTTGATTAGCGACGCCTGGCCCGAGGTGATGCATCGCCGATTTGGAAACCACGGAGTCACTTCCTGACGAGGCGACCAATATTCTTCCCGCCGCCACGATTACCGCTATTTAGTAGAGCAGGTATGACGATACCCGAGTCACGAGTTGAATTGAGCTCGCTAGGGAAACATATCATGGGGTCACGAGTAGTCCCCTCGCATCGAGCCAAAGTGTGGCGCCGTAGAGGAGAGAAAAGTTTGCCAATAGGTCCAGCCTGTCGCATTGACCGTCACCAGCGGTAGTTCAGGTGCGTTGTCTGAGAAGGTCTTGGACAGGTATATAAAAGGTCTGTTCGACACCATCTTCTGAACTCTACTCCAGGGTTCGAGAGGTAGAAAGTACACCCTCCACGATCGAGACAAACTAGCGGGCTGAATTAAGTTCTAGCCAGCCTGCGATATTTCATACACAAATACAGATTTTAGATGTGTATCTAATACTCCGAGATTGTACTCTGCGGCTAACAGCCCCAAATTTCACTATCATAGCTACAAATAAGGGCCTTTAGCTGTGAATACAGGATTAGATTGATGTGGGTGGGGTCCGACTGTCCGATAATGGCAGCTGATTCCGAGGATACGTCGAAGGTCGTCGTTCAGACGTACCTTCCCGAGTATCAGCGCGACGAGTGGGACACACACGCAGACGAATTGGGCATGAGTCGGAGTGAGTTTGTCAAGACCATGGTCCAGGCCGGCCGACGTGGATTCGAGGGTGCGACCAAACCTGATGCGGAGCCGACACCGCCAGCCCCACCTCAAGAGCCAACTTCGGGGGCTGACGAAAACACACAAACACCCGAATCACTGCGTGAGGCGGTCGTTGGCGCGCTATCGGCGGATGATTATCGGTCGTGGGACGAATTGCTAGCGACCGTCACCGACGACATCGAATCTCAACTCGAAGAGACACTCCAGGAACTCCAAGCCGACGACCGCGTGCGATACAGCGGCCGCCACGGCGGGTATACACTCGACTCATGAGTAGCGAGCCTGAGGAACGACAAGCGACACAGGATGCTATCGAGTATTTTCTCGAAGATATTACCTACCAAGGTAAGAAACCGAGAACACGCGAGGCGTATCAGCGCGTCCTCACCGATTTCGAGAGCTATCTCGATTCAAGGGGGCTCACGTTCGACGATGCAAATCACAGGGACTGCATGGCCTACGTCCACAGACTCCGTGGGTCGGTGGCGAGCAGTACGGTCGCCACGTATGCCTCCTATCTCCACAGATTCTACGATTACATGGTCCAGGTCGGCCGATTCGACGAAAACCCGATGGGGTTAGTCCTTGAAGAAATCGACGAATCGATCAATACGGACCCTGCCAGGCGCGACATCTCCATCGTCGAGATGCGGGACTTTTTCGCGACGGTCGCACATCCGCTGGATAGAGCCGTCATTGGGACTCTTTTGAAAACCGGGATGCGAGCCGGTGAGCTCTGCAATCTCGACTTGCGCGACCTCAAGTTGGCTGGTGCACCTGTCGCTCTGGACCACCGCGCAAACCTTGACGGACGTGGTGATGCCGTCTACGTCGACGCTGACCCGTCTCAGGGCGAACAGTACAACGGGCAAGAGCGGACTGCATCGAACAAGCGGAAACGCCCGACGACGATACCTGTCGACGAAGAGTTGGCATATCTCCTGAAACAGTGGTTAGCAATCCGTCCAGACTCCGTAGCGTCGGCTAATCCACTCTTTGTATCGACGTCGGACCGCTGGGGCAGACGTCTCACGCCCGATATGGTCCATCATCTCGTCGAGACCCACGCCCGTGATGCAGGCTGGTATCGTGTTGGTGGCGGCCCCGAGGAAAACGTCACGCCACATTACTTTCGGCACTTTTTCACGACTCACCTCCGGGATCGGACCGGCGACCGTGGTATCGTGAAGTACCTCCGGGGTGACGTTGCCAAGGATGTTATCGATACGTACACGCACGACTGGGGTACTCGAGTTCGTGACGTTTACGACGAAAACATCTATGCAATACTCTAACGCGGCTATATGGTTGGGTAGAATATATAAATTGAGTATAACTTCTGGCCAGGGCAAACGATCCAATAGTACGTAAACTGTATGCCGCTATATGGAAATCACTGTTGGGCGCTGCACGTTTTCGGGATCTCAATTTCTACCAACCACTAGTTCGCTAATACGTTGTTTGGGCAGCAGTACCGTGTGACGAGACAGCTATGAATTCGAGAAGCGTCTCAAACGGTCGATATGGCGACTAATGTGACGACTTGAAACCGCTTGCTATCCCGCTCAGAACTACAATGAGTTCGTAACTCAGTGAGTGGTATTTAAGACCAGCCCGATAGCGAACCGAGTTCAGAGATAACCGAACGCGATGAGTTCCGTACGATGTCGTTCCGGATGCTGGGAATTCAGCGACTTCTCAGCGTCCGAGTCGAACAGGAAAACCGCAGACTCAAAGACGAAAGTCTTGACTCCGTTCCCACTGCCCGCTTTCAGGAACAACTCACGTCGGAGGACGTCCTAGAGGAATAACCGCCAGCGTCGATCGTCCGTGACAAATCCCTAGCCCAACGATCCGTGTAGAGTTCCGTAACACGACAGCAAATATCATAGCGTGGTGCGCATCCGCCGACGCGTACCCCGGACAAATTACGCGTTCATGTGCTCTTCGACGAACCAGTGGATGATGTGGCCCTCGGCACGATGGAGCACGTCGCTACACGTTGCATTCGCGACGCCGAGCGTCTCCGCGACATCACCCAACGTCGATTCCCGTGGTGCGAGGTAGTAACCGGCTTCGACGGCGGCCATCAGCACTTCTTGCTGGCGGTTGGTCAACAATTGGTCAGCCTGGCTCGCACCGATCTCACGAACGTACTCGATAGAAAATCTGAATCCCAGATCGTCGAGGTGATCGCGGAGGCTCGAGAGGCGACGCGTCGATGTCGTCACCTCCCATGTGGCCTCCCCGTCTTGGATGTCGAACGGCATCTTGAGCGGCACGCCAGCCCGCCAGACGGGGAGAAGCGGGAGGGGATTCGCTGTCTGTATCTGGAGGAGCGCTTCGTCGTCGTGTTTCCAGAGCAACTCGAGGTCCTCGACGTCGTCGCGGGTCTGAATGTCGGTAATGATAGGTAGCGGGTCAGTTGACACGAGTCGGACGAGTCCGATACCGGTTCCTTCGCCAGGGATACTCGCAACGACCTGAAACAATACCTCTGGATGATCGGCCGAGATGTCTCCGATCCATGTACGTTCCGGGATGTCGATAGTGAGTTTCGCGTGTGGCATCGGTGGCAGGTCACCCTAACAGTTCGCTAATAATAGCGGCAGTTGCGAATATATTAGCCACTCCCTCGAAAAGTCGTACTGGTCACTAACCGGCCGAAGAGTATACAGACACATAATGTCGATACTCTACGAATATGTGGGAATAGGACCGGACTCTCAACTTCCCGTCGTCCGGACTTTTGTTGACGGAACGCTGTCTCGCGTCAAGTGTGACGTAGCAATTGCTGTGGCTCGTGCCTCGTCTATGTCTTCGAAACCGGTGGTGAGTAGTCAGTAATGTTCGACATGAGTGAGAGGATCACGGACAATGCCCGGCTCGTTATCGCGATTATGGTCATTGCGTCTGCGGTCGTCGCCGCTGGAGTACCGATGATCGATCGCTCGACATCGCTCGACCAGTTCCAGACCGACGCCGACGAAGCCGACGCGCTCGATTACGTCGCCGCAAATTTCTCTAGTGGGACGACGGACACGACGTCCGCACAGGTCATCGTCCAAGACGACAACGTCCTGGATAAGGAGACGCTTGTTTCCATGCTCGACTACCAGCGAGCGCTCCAGACCAACGACACAGTCAACGAGACGCTCATCGAGAACGACTCTACCCGAAGTGTCGCGAACCTCGTTGCGACCGCAGCGGTCCGCAATCAGCGGGCCGCTGAACTCCAGACTCGCGAACGTGAATTGGCCAGGACGGAGGCGAGCCTGATAGAGACTCTCGAGACGCTCGAAAGCAACCCGAACGCCAGCGTCTGTCCCGCGTTCGAGGCTGTCGACGCCAACACAGCAGTGAACCTCACGGAGGCGGACTACACGCTGTTCGAAGCCGCCGTCGAGGAGGGGTGGGAATCAACTGACGGAGACGAAACGTCCAACAGAACCGCCACGGCAAGCGCGCAAAACACGACGAGAGACCGTACGGAGAACGTCACGAAGCAGATTCTCGCGGACGAGTACGTAAGTCTTGCCGAGGGCAGACGCGAGTTGGCGAACCTCGACCCCACACTCGGGACACAGAGCAAGAAACTCCGGTCGCTGAACGGTTCGGAAGTCGAGACCCTCGTCGCGGACGTACTCGCCGGAGATTCCGACCGGTCGGCACGAGCACTCGCCTTCATGCCCGACTACTACGAACCGGGAACTACTGAGACAAACGCGACACTCCTCGTCGTGACCCAGGAGTCCACAGGCGGGTCGTTCGCACCCGGTGACGCACCCGAAGAGATCGAAGACGCACAGGCTACGATGACGGACATGGCGCCGGACGACGACTCACTGTCCGTCTTGGTCTACGGTGACGGGATCGTGTCGACAGAGATTATGGACTCGATGATCGACAGCGTCCTGCTGGTCGGTCCGCTGGCGATCGTGTTCGTCTTGCTCGTACTCGTGGTCATCTACCGAGACCTGCTCGACATCCTGCTCGGTCTCCTCGGAATCGCGCTGGTTCTCGTGTGGACGTTCGGTGCGATGGGATGGTTCGACATCGCGTTCAGCCAGCCGTTTATTGTCGTCCTCGTCCTGCTGATCGGTCTCTCCATCGACTACGGCCTCCACGTGGTGATGCGCTATCGCGAGGCCCGCGAGTCCAGCGAAACGCCACCCAGCCGCGCAATGGCTGTCGCACTTGAGAGTGTTGGGATCGCACTCGTCTACGTTACCACGACGACAGTCATCGGATTCCTCTCGAATCTCACGAGCCCGCTCGGAGTCTTCCGCGAACTCGGCGTTGTCAGCGCTATCGGAATCGTGGCTACGCTACTCGTTTTCGGACTCCTCGTTCCGGCGCTGAAAGTCGAACTCGACGAGCTATTCGAAGGCCGAGGAATCGACCGGGTGAAACCTGCCGTCGGAACCGGGGGCGGCTCGGTCAATCGCCTCCTGGATACGGGTGCAACACTCGCGACGAAGGCCCCCTACGTCGTCATCGCCGTCGCGCTCCTCGTCAGCGCGACGGGTGCGTACGGGGCGACAGATATCGACGCCAGCTTCGAACGGTCGGACTTCCTCGCTGAGGATCCCGACGATTGGTTGAAGGACCTCCCCGATCCAATCGCGCCAGGGACGTACACGGCGGAGACAGCGATCGACACGCTCGACCGGGACTTCGTCAGGCAAGACACCACGGCCACGATACTCGTCAGGGGCGACGTGACTAACCCTGTGACACTCGACCAGCTCGATGCCGCACGTACGAACGCCAGCGACATGTCGGCGACGGAAACATACGCCGACGGAAAGCCCGCCGTGACCGACCCGACCACGGTAATGGACCGCGTCGCCGCGGACAACGAGCCGTTCAACCGGACGTTATCGGCTGCCGACACAGACGGTGACGGCATCCCTGACGAGAACGTAACCGCGGTCTACGACGAACTCTTCCGGGTGGCACCCGGTGACGCCGCTGAAGTCATCCACAAAGAGGACGGCGAGTATCGGGCTGTCCGGATGGTCGTGACCATCGACAATGGCGTCGACGACGATGTCGTCCGCGACCAGATGGGGTGGGTTGCCGATGACGCCGACGGGGAGGGCGTTTCCGTCATCGCGACCGGGGACGTCATCGTCAACCAGATCACGGCCGATCAGCTCGCGGAGACGGCGCTCCTGAGTCTCGTCGTTGCGCTGCTGTCGGTATTTATCGTCCTCGCGGCGGCCTACCGGCTCACCGAAGGGAGCGCATCACTTGGCGTCGTCACGATTGTTCCTGTTGCATTCACTCTGACGTGGGTACTCGGAACGATGTCGCTGCTGGACATTCCGTTCAACATCGTCACTGGGATGATTACCGGGCTCACTATCGGGCTCGGCGTTGACTACAGCCTCCACATCAGCGAGCGGTTCAATCAGGAGCTCACTGACGCTGAGACGGTTGCAGCTGCGTTACACGAGACTGTAACTGGGACCGGAGGGGCGTTGCTGTCGAGTGCGGCGACGACTGCCAGCGGATTCGTCGTGTTGCTCGTCGCGATCCTACCGTTCCTTCAATCGTTCGGCCTTATCACCGCACTGACGATCGTCTTTGCGTTCCTCGCCAGCGTATTCGTACTCCCGAGCCTACTCGTCGTCTGGGTTCGATTGGTTGGACGTGACCCAGCCGCGAAGTAGCTGTCTGGAACGTAATCTCGAGAAAGTCCCGTAGAACTGGAAACGACTGCACCGATAGGCCACTGGTATGTGATGGTGGCTGCTAGGGTTTCCAGATTGCAGTGACTACATCCTCCCCGGATTCGAGGGTCTCATACTCGTACCCCCGCTCTTCTAATTTCGGATACAGATGCTGCGGTCGTCGATCATTTATTTGGATTAAAATAGCGGTCTCCTCCATCTCTAAGAGAAGTTCTAACGTGTTGCGTAGTGGCTGGGGCGGTGGCAACTCACTAGCATCGATGATCTCGTGAGGCCGATCTTCCGGCGCATCGGTCTGTGAGAGATACTTGCTGGCTTGTTCCATACTCTTATCTCCGATCTTCGACCACAAGACTGTTCGACCGAAGATATTCATGCTGAAGCAAATCAAATAAAGAGCAGACACGTTCGGGTGAACTGTATTGAGGCTGGGACGCGACCGGATGACTGTATGATAACAGACCTACGTGGTACTGCTCACGGGACGAGTCTCAATTACACTCGGGTGGTCAGATGACCGCGACGAGTTTCAACGATGAGCGCGCTTACGACGACAACCAGTTCTCGGCGGTGGAAGTATCCCGAAGTGAACGGATGAAAGTCGTCTGCGGGTATTTTGAACCCGGACAGTTTATTCCAGTCCACGCGCCCGGGAGCGACGTCGCGATTCATGTCCAATCAGGAACCGGCCTGGTCCGGGACGGTGACGAAGAGCACCACGTTGAACCCGGCGACGTGGTCGTCGTCAAAGCCGACAGTAATCGAGGTGTCAAGGCTGACGGTGATACACGTCTCGAAGCGCTCCTCGTTACTGCGCCGCCACCCACTGACGCTGAACACGAACCGGTCCGTCAGGGACTCCAGCAGAACGACTTCGACCCAACAAACGCATGATACTACTATAGCGACTCGATGAGACTGACGGAAAGTTACCAACACCGCTTTCTTCGATTCAGAACTGAAAACACACAGACTCGCATTCAACAATAGCGAAGAAATCACTCCCTAACTGACAGCTATGCCAATGGTTTCGTCAATATGGGGCTGTGCTTTGGACCTCTCTGAAGTCGAATCAATCACTCCCGTTGAGAGTGCCGATAAAGTGGGCTGAGGGAATATGTGCGGTATATACTTTCAGACATTGAAAATTGGAGGCGAGGATATTAAACTACGTCTTCCTGATAGTTGTGTATGCCCCTGATTGAGTGGGACGAAGAGCGCCACAGTACCGGCATCCAGACAGTCGATGACCAACACATGCGACTGTTCGAGTTACTCAACGATCTTCACGCGGCGATGGAAGAAGGACGGGCGGACGAAGAGGTCGGAACTGTGTTGCAGGACCTCGACGAATATACCGAGTATCACTTCACCGACGAAGAGGGTATGATGCAAGACTGTGGCTACGCCGACGAGTGCAACGGGTGTTTCAACGACCACAAGGAGGTCCATGCAGAGTTCGCCTCGCGGGTGAGTCAACTTCGAGAGCGCCACGAGGATGGCGAATACATCACGATGGATGTCCTACAGTTTGCCCGCGACTGGCTTGATTCCCACATAGCGGGGGACGAGCAAGACCAGAGTTACGGAGAATACGTCCAGCGCGAGTTCACCGACTACACCTACGAGTGAACGATTACAGCGGTGGTGAATCGGGAGATAAGAGACCGATGGTTGGTTTTGAAGCGGTCCAGCGCCAACTAACGTCGCTATCGCCGTCGAGGACATCGATCTCAATAAGAGTATATCTGCTTGCCGTTCTTCGTTTTAGACACAAGTTCAACAAGCAGACCGTCTTATTCGTCGCCTTCGAGCGAAACTGAAGGTACAATCATCGGTATTGAGTGAGTCTGGGAGCTGGAAACGCGTGTAGCAACCGTTTCCCGACATCTCTGGATATATAATCGACCGAATAAATTCGCATGACCTCCCAATTCGAGAGAACGCCGTGTGGGGTTCATGTGCATGCCACGATTAGATATGTGTGTAGGGTGAAACGATAATGTTCGAAACTTCACGCCGACGCGTCCTCCAGACGCTCGGCCTTGGCGGTGCGGCATCCATCGCAGGTTGTGCAGCAGATGCACCGACGGCAGGCAATGGACAGGCTAAAACGAACGGTCAGCAATCACAGCCACAGATTGATGCCGACCAAGTTGCAGCCGACCCGACTGTCCTCCCAGGCCCAATTGACCGAGACGAACCGACGACTCACGAAATAGAGCTTACTGTCGAAGAGGTCACCGCCGAAGTCGAACCTGGCGTCACGTTCGATTACATGACCTTCGACGGGCAAGTACCGGGACCGATGGTCCGGGTTCGACAGGGGGACACGGTTGAACTCACGCTACGCAATGCAGAAGACAACAACATGCCCCACAACGTTGACTTCCACGCTGCGTACGGAACTGGTGGGGGTTCCGATGCGACGACTGTCAATCCCGGCGAAGAGAACAAACTGAAGTTCCAAGCACGGTATCCCGGGGCCTTCATCTACCACTGCGCAGTACCGAATCTCGATTACCACATCTCCGCGGGGATGTTCGGGATGATCCTCGTCGAACCTGAGGAGGGGCTCCCAGAGGTGGATCGTGAGTTCTACCTCGGCCAACACGAACTCTACACGGACAAGGAAAATGGTAAAGAGGGTCACCACGCCTTTGATTTTGAGTCGATGACCGCAGAGGAGCCGACCTACGTCCTCCTCAATGGCGAGAAATACGCGTACGCAGCAGCGCGATACGGCCCGCTGGAAGCAGAAGTTGACGAGACTATCCGCGTATTCATGGTTGATGGCGGCCCTAACGTGACCTCGAACTTCCACCCCATCGGGAACGTCTGGTCGAAGGCATGGCCGAATGGCACACTCGCCAGCGTGCCCGATGAGCACGCTCAGACGATGAAAGTAGCGCCGGGGAGTTGTTTCGTGGGCCAGATGGAGACGCCAGTTCCCAGTCGTATCAAGCTAGTCGACCATGCGCTCAGCCGGGTTGCCCGCAAAGGCCTCCTCGCTGAGATCGACGTGACTGGCCCAGAAGACGAAGAGATATTCGACCCTGACTTCGACGGCTCGAGCCACGAAGGCCCGATATACGAGTAACTGTCACCGACTTCTTTGCACTCAGAGAACCGAACCGTTTGAGAGGCGGTTGGCTATACAGATTTTCGCCACCCGCAGAGATAATCAAAGCTACAAAAGCGAATATGTTCGGGAACGGCCTGTTGTATTTGTCGTAAGTATCTCACATACAGCAATGGTCGACACAAATGAGACACCAGTCGTTCGGCGGCGGAAAGTCTTGGCAGCTATCGGAACAACCGCAGGTGTAGCGCTTGCAGGGTGTAGTTCAGGAGATAGTGAAAACGGCGGTAGTGACGGAAGCGGAGACAACACTGTGTCAGTGGGCCCGAATGGCAACCTCGTGTTCGAACCACGAGATATCACAGTGAGCGTTGGTGAAACCGTAACATGGGAGTTTGACAGCTCCTCGCATAACGTCTCTGCATGGCCGGAAATGAACGACCAGATCTCGATACCCAGCGGCGCCACTGGCTTTGGCACAATGGAGCAAGGAGGCAACGCATTCGCGGTTGTTGACGAAGGCGAAACCTTCGAGCACACCTTTGAAACAGCCGGTGAGTACACCTACGTCTGCGTTCCACACGCCGCATCGGATATGGTCGGAACAGTTACTGTCGAAGAGTAGTCAACGACTATTTTACCTCTTGGTTGGATTGGCAGCGCAAGATCATCCACATCCCTAAGCACGAACCGTGCGACTGTGGCTACTGCCAAAGACAGGCCCGCCAGGAAGCCCCACACAACGAGCAACTCACCGACGCCGATTCGAAGCGTCTCGACTACCTGCGTGCCCAGTGTGGCCAGCAAAATCAGGTCTGTCTGGTAGAATCGATGAAGTCGACGTTCACTGTTCATAGTTTTTCTTGTTTGCCCGACAGCGATTCCTGTATGAAGATATGGAAGCCTACTTTAATGCGATTCTCGCTTCTATACCAATGTTTCGGGAGGATTGAGGACTAGAATCCAAAGTTGAGTGTTTGCAGTACTGAACTACTGCAACCCACCGGTAGAAACCTGACCGCCGCTGTATTGAACAGTGACCGGTGTCTAGACCGGCCTGTCGACGAGTCCACAATACGGTAGCAGCTTCATCTGGTCGAACATCGGAGTGGTCTCTCTCCTTTAATGCCAAATTTTCATCCCTCTCTCGCTGAGGTTTTTGAAGAGAAATCGCATTAGACCATGTGCCCGTCTATACGAGTGTGATGACCGAAGCACGCGAACGCGGGACCGATGGTTTAGACAGTGGAAACACCCCACAGGACGCCGTGGTCAGTGCGCGAGGCGTCGAGAAGACATACGACTCTCCGCTTCCCTTCACCCGTTCCGTCGAGGTTCTCGACGGCGCGACGCTGCACGTCGAGCGCGGGCAGGTCGTCGGGATCATGGGCGAGAACGGGAGCGGCAAGTCCACGCTCATGGGGATTCTCGCAGGTGTGCTGGACCACGACGCCGGTGTGGTCGACCGAGCAGGTACTATCGGCTGGTGTCCCCAGGAGCCACGGCTGTACGACCGGTTGACCGTCGACGAAACCTTCGACCTGTTCGGGACGGCCTATGGGATGACTGACGAGGAGATCGTCGAGGCCAGAGAATGGCTAACCGACGTGCTGGACTTCGAGCGCTTTCGGGACCGGCAGGTCCGCAACCTCAGCGGCGGCAACCGGCAGAAGGTGAACCTCTCGGTCGCGTTGATGCACCAGCCCGACCTGCTCTTGCTCGACGAGCCCTATACGGGATTCGACTGGGAGACGTTCCTGGCGTTCTGGGACCTGACCGAGGAACTCCGGGCACGCGGCGTCGGCGTCGCCATCATCTCCCACATCATCAACGAACGCGACCGCTTCGACGTGGTCTACGAACTCCACGACGGCCACCTCCACAGACAGGAAATCGGAGACGGAGACGGTATGGACCCGGAGCCAACGGCCGAGGGCGTCGCCTGTGAACGGACCGCCTCGTTCGTCGACGGGACCGACGCCGGGAGCGGACAGCGGACGACGGCCGGTCAGGAGGGCTGAGCATGAGCGGCGTTCACCGGACTGTGGCCGGTATCCGGGCGAGCACGCGCTCGTTCGTCCGGGAGCCGTTCACCGTGGTCTTGCTACTCGTCCTCCCGGCACTGTCGATCCAGATTTACGGCGTCAGCATGGGCCAGTTCCCCGAGATAGGCTTCTTCCAGACGACGGCGTCACTGGAGACGACGGGCCGGATTACTGGCGCCGTCTTCGCGACGGGTGCGCTCGCGGGCGTCCTCGGCCTCTTCCAGATGATAAGTGCCCGGCGTGCCGACCACCGACTCGCGACCTGTGGGTTCAGGGGCGTCGAACTCGTCGCGGCACGGTTCACGACGGTTGCCGTCGCGAGCGCCGTCGTGGGCGTCGTCGCCACGGTGTCGCTCGCAGTCCTCGTCGACGAATCGGTCGGTGCACCCATCGCCGCGTTCTCCGGCCTCGCGCTGGCCGGTGCCATCTACGGCCTGCTGGGCATCGTCGTCGGGAGCGTCCTCTCGCGGGAACTGGAGGGGTCGCTCGTGCTCGTCATCCTGGCTGACGTGGACAACGTCTTCGCGAGTGGCCTGTTCGGCATCGAGGAGAGCATCACGCAGTTATCGCCACTCGCGCACCCCCACGCCATCGTGACTGAGGCCGTCGTCGACGGGACGCTGGCCACCGAGCACCTGCTCCCGGCCACGGGACACCTCTCGCTGTTTGCACTCTTGGCCGTCGGTGCCTACACCTACCAAATCGAATCCGGAGGTGACGCCTGATGTACCGGCGTGTCTCGACTGCCATGACGATGGGTATCCGAGAGTTCCGCCGGACGCCCGTGCTGGTGGCGCTGCTTGCGTTCTTGCCGGCGTACATCATCGGTGCGTTCGTCGTGTTGGTCCCCGACCGCGAGGTTCCGGCTACCATCGACGGAACAAGGGTCACGATCCACATGACCGATTTCGCTGCGGCGTTTATGACGCCCGTGACCGTCGCCATCCTCTCGGGCATCGTCGGACTGTTCCTCATCCGAACGTCACAGGCGGCCGACGACAGACTCCGTCTCGCCGGCTACGGTGCGACCGAACTTGTGGTCTCGCGGGTCGGAACGCTCGGACTCGGGACCGTCGTCGTGACGGCGGCGTCCGTGCTGGTCGCCGTGCTCGCGTTCACCCCCGAGTCGCTCGGCCCGTTCGTCGCGGCGACGCTACTCGTCGGCCTCACCTACGGCATCCTCGGCGTCATCGTCGGTCTCGTCCTCGGTCGACTCGGCGGCGTCTACGTGATGCTGTTCGCGCCGATGGTAGACGTCCTGATGTTTCAGAATCCGCTCGCGACGGAGTCACCCGAGTGGACGACGCTCCTGCCGAGTCACTACGCGACGAACGCACTCTTCGACGCGGCGTTCACGTCGGGCGCCGACGCGTGGGATATCGGCGGCGCCGTCGCCTACGCGTCTGTCTTGCTCGCTCTCGGCGTTCTGATTTTCTACCGGTCGACGGACGTCGACTGACTGTCGTCCCGGTGCAATTGGCTACGCCTCCACCTTGGATTTCAAAGAGCCTTTTGACCCTGCACTTTGGTTTTTGAGCGGAAACCGACAAAGAACAGGAGTACGTATCTCTACCCGTATGACAGAGACAATCACCGTAGAGGGAATGTCCTGCGAGCACTGCGAACAGACCGTCGAGGAGGCACTGGAGGGAGTCGCCGGTGTCAGGGACGCCGAGGCCGACAGAGAGGCCGAACAGGCGACCGTCGACGGTGATGCCGACCCAGACGCACTTGTTACTGTTGTGGAGGATGCGGGCTACGACGCGACGGCCTGACGCGCAAAATCCGATTGCAAACCTCGGTGCATAGTAGCCATCGTATCGAGATTCAAGGATAGTTTTCGTGAACGGGGCGAGGGCCTCTCGGAAGGGTCGTTGGAGCTCCGAGCCTCGCTGTCGTTACCAAGATTGTCTGTCTCTTGCACCACTTGCTGAAACAGTCTCTACTCCCAACATTCGTCGTTCGGATTGCATCGTAGTAAATCGCCTGTGGCTGTTTCTCTGACAGGCTGACATCGACGGAGACTGCATTACCAGATTGGGGAGGGCAATCTTGGGGACAGATGGCCGCGGGAACATATTAGGCACCACCCTGGTGCGTATCGAGCTTTTGTGTTCAGGTATGCCGGGCTTTCCATCCATCGGCGGTGGTTCCAGCGACCGCGGGGACCTCTTTGGCGAGTACGACGAATTCGACCCCGAATACAACCCTGAACCGGGCTGGTTCCTGTCGGGGCAGAACGTACTGGCAGACGATGCGCATATCGAATTCCACGAGGTAACCAAAGAGATATTCGATGACCGGGGAGTCTACGACATGACCTTCGGGTACAACCTCGCCCGGTTGAATCTCGATACGCGACACGCTGGAGCAGGGTACCGCTATGCAGAACAGGCAGATGACCCAACGGTACTGCGGGCAGAATTCACACCCACGACGGAGTTTTGCCCACAGAGTGACACGCTCACAAAGGGCTCGTTTCGGGCCTGGAACGACCTTAGCGAGAGACACAGCTACGACCTCATACGAGTCCGTGTCGACCGAATGCACCACCGCGCAAGCGAAATCAACGCAAAGCTCGAAGAACTTGAGAAACAGTATCAAGAGAGTGATAGCGTAACCCACGTCTCCGATGGGGGTAGTGATGGGCCGTCCCGACGCACAGGGTGTGGCACTGAATCTGGATCAGAAAGCCGCGGGCCTGGGCCGGACGCGCCGTTCTGAGTACGAGAACGAGATGACGTTCAGTCCAAGTGGTACACCACACTAATTACCGGCGTTAGCTGGACAATCGAGTCTCAGACGAGTTGTCTTGTGACAGTTGACCAGATGCTACTCAACAGTATATTCCACTGTCATGAATATATTCGGAGATACATGTAGGGAGTTGAATAGTCTAGTAGAATGCATGGCCGCGATTCTGGGAGATATTGAGGCAGACCAGCAACCGCCGATGACAGTCCCGTTGCGCCACTTCGTGGTAGCTCTTGGCTTTCTGCTGGCTGGCGTTCTCTTTGGCCTCGGTATAGCCCTGGACAGTGTAACCGGTTTCGCGACGCTCGCACACGTTCATCTACTGTTAGCAGGCTGGATATGCATCACCATCATGGGCGCGATGACTCAGTTCGTCCCTGTCTGGTCAGGTACAACGCTACACTCACGCCGCCTCGCCAGTCTCCAGTTGACGCTTGTCGTCGTCGGATTGCTCGGATTTGTCACCGGGTTACTCCTGAACTCGCTGGTCTGGCTGATTCCCTTTGGCGGACTCATGTTGGCTGGCTTCTGGACTTTCGTTTACAATATCGGGCGGACGATGGCGACGTTCGACTCCTACGATGTGACCGAGCGTCACTTTTTGCTGTCACTCGGCTTTTTTCTCGTCCTCACACTGCTGGGCTTTCTGCTCGCGACGGGATTTACTAGTCCCATATTCCCTGAGTTGTCCCTAAGCCGGACCGCCGTGGTCGCGATGCACGCTACGGTCGCGATCTTCGGTGCCGTGCTGACAACCGTCTATGGCGCGCTCTATCAGTTAGGGACGATGTTTACCCAGACCGAACTCCACGGTTTTGACGAGTATCTGCGTCGGGTCGAGGAAATCGGTCATCCAGTTGGAGTCGTCCTCCTGGCAGTCGGTCGGCTGCTTGATGCAGTCCTTCTCGCGCAAGTCGGTGGTGTTCTGGTCGTTGGGGCGGCGCTTGCCTTTAGTGTGATACTTGCACGGAAGCTCTACGAAATGCAAGTCGAGTGGACGCCGATGCACACGCGCTATACTGTCGTCGTCCCGTCACTCACTGCCTGGGCGCTTCTCACGCTGCCAGCCTGGATCCAGAATCCGACCGCACCAGCGAACTTATTCGGCGCACCAGGGACCGTCCATCTCTTTGTCTTGGGAGCCGTCGGCTTTGTTGTCTTTGGGACGCTCTACCACATCATACCCTTCATTATCTGGGTGCACCGATACAGCGACCTCCTCGGCTACGAGCCAGTCCCGATGATCGATGATCTCTACGATGGCAGACTCGCGGCAGCGGACGGAACGTTACTCGGAAGCGGAACGCTTCTCCTTGTTGCCACAGACTGGTTCCGATTCTCACCGACAATGCAGGCCATCGGTGGCGCACTCGTCGGACTCGGTATCCTCGTTTTTGGAGCCAACATGCTACTCGTGATTCATGCCCACAGCCCGCATCCTCTCAGTCGAATTCTCTTGGGGTCACTCGACCCGCGTACGGAACCGACTGCACCAGGTGACCCTCCTGTCAATGAATGAGGTAGCCACTCAGGCATACGAGAAACCAACGTGAGATGCTCGCGCTTTCCCGGTGTTGGAGGTTGGCCTGGTAGTCCGACGAGTTTGTCGCACGAACGGTGTCCGCGTCAGGCGAACGTCATCGGGCAAAAGTATAGTCGTGACTCGAACTAGTGGTCAGGTATGTCTGCAAAACCGTTCGGTGAGGCTGACAAAACGGTAGATGCGCGGGAAATCGACGGTGAACCGTTTGGAGAAATCATGACTGCTCTCGAAGACTTGTCCGCTGATGAAGCGCTCCTCCTGATCAATAGCTTCGAACCTGAGCCACTGTACGCTGTCATCGACGAACGTGGGTTCGAACACGAAACCGCGAATCCGGCCTCAGACGAGTGGCACGTCAAAATCACACAAGCCTGAGCACGCCTCAGCGGTGATGTTCGCGGCAACGCAGTTTCGGCAGGATAACAGAAGACCAGTCACTGACCGACCGAGAGACAGAGGTAGAGCAATTACTAGCCGAGGTGCAGGACCACGAGGGTGTCGACGACATATTCGTTGCAAAAGGTTTCACCGACTGCTTCATCTTGATACAGCGCGGAAACCCCGCCCTTTCCGTGAGTGACAAGTGTTCCGACACCTGTTGGAACCGAAGAACGAACAGGGCGGGGAGGAAGCGCGTCTGTCAGGGAATCAACCACACTGTCTAGCCAGTCCTGAATACCAGAAACATAACTTTTTACTTTACTAAAAACATAACTATCTCTGTGAAGGTTGACGTAGATATCGAACGCGGAAGCGAACTTCACGAGCGCGTCAAAGCGTATGCGCGGGAGAACGGCGTTCGCCACCCTCGCGCCTACCGGGAACTCATCGAAAAAGGTCTCGAAGCCGATGGCAACAGCAACTAAGACACTCCAAGCCACACTTGCGCCCCCGACAGCCCACAAAGAGCGAAAGCTTCAGGAAACACTCTCGGGCTACCGAGAAGCACTACACGACGCTTTTGACGCTGGCTGTGGGACGAAAAATGCAGTCAACGAGGTCGTGACTCCCTACGACCTGTCCAGCTATGCCAAAGACGCGCTGAAAAACTACGTCCCCGGACTGGTTGATGATGCCGACGAACTTGCAGACGACCATCCAGTCCGATTTACCGAACGAGGATTCAGTCTTGACCACCAACCAGAGAACGCTATCGAATGGTACGTGAAACTCCCACACCACGAGGACTACCACCTCTGGTTTCCGGTGCGGATCAATCCCGCCCAAGCCGATCTGTGGCATGACCTCCTCGATGAGAGTGCCGAAGTGGGAGAGTTCCGACTCCAGCGTTACCGCACGAGCTGGGAACTGCACGTCACCGTCGACTACGAGGTGCAAGAACCCGACTACGACAGTACTGACGATGACGTGACGCCAGTCGGCTTCGACATCGGTGAAGCTCACCTGCTCGCGGGCTGTGCCTGCGAGAATGGTTCTCCAAGCAACCCGCTCCTCGTCAACGGCGGGCGTGCCCGCCACCTTCGCAAAGAGATGTTCACGACACTCACCCGCCTGCAAGAGCAAGACGCCGCGCAGTGGCGGATAGACGAGCGATTCGACCACTACCAGAACGCACTCACTGACATCATCGAGAAGGCGTCTCGACGTGCCATCGAGTACGCCTGTCGATTCGAGAAGCCTGTTGTCGTTCTGGAAGACCTCTCGTACATCCGCGAAGACCTCGATTACGGCGAGTGGATGAACCGACGCCTCCACGCATGGGCGTTCGCTCGGTTGCAGGGACGCATCGAAGACAAAGCCAGAGCCGCCGGTATTCCTGTCGAGTACGTCTGGCCGGAGTACACCAGCCAGACCTGCCAGGCCTGCCAACACGTCGGCTACCGCAACGGTGACGAGTTCCGGTGTACGAACGACGAGTGTTGGGTATCGGAGTATCACGCAGACATCAACGCGGCGGTCAACATCGCTGACCGCCACGACCCGTGGGGTGAGAGCCTGCCGCTGAAACCGGCGGGCGATGACATCTCACGGGATGGGAGCGCCTGTGACAGCGCCACGACCCACCGAGAGACGAGCGAGGAATCCTCGCAGATGACCCTCTCGACTTTCCACGGGTCGGAACCCTCTGCCAGCAACAGCGAAACTTAACTGGTATTCCCATGCCGGGAAGCCGCGCCGTTCACGGCGCGGAGGATGTCACTATTGCTGACATTCTCGGCAATTACGAGTTCCCAGCAAACGTCGAGGACTGTCTCGCTGAGCACGGATTTCGTAGCCCAATCAAGTATATGAGAATGGGGAGGGGTCGTTTGCTGGCACCGCTGGTAATGTGACACGGCACCACTTTATTGTTCACTGTGGAATCAGTGTAGAACCGACGCAGACCCATCACGGTGGACCACGACTGTTTGCTCCCTATCGTTGTTGGCACTCTTCAACGATGACGTCTATCTCGCGCAAGTCCGGCCGAGGCCGACTGATAGCACTTTGGCAACCAGAGTGTGGGGTCGGCAGGCGGGTATCGGCGTCAATTTGATATTCAGGGCAGAAAGCTAAGTTTGGTCAGAAGAGGCCAGTGACGAATCCTACTCCCATGATGATAAGGACACCCGCCGAGAACACCGGGAGATAGGGAGTGTACTTCTTGACACGGTCCTCGTTGTGTTCGTATCCGGCAATCAACAGCATCGTCAGCCCGACGATGCCGACGATAACGGTAATCGCGTAGGCGAGCATGAGTTCCAGACAGTACGCTGACCCGGCACACAGGGCGATAATTTCGAACTCTTCCTCGTGGGCGAACCCGAGAAGGAAGGCAAACCAAGCGATGCCGAACAAATCCCGATTCGCCGCCTCGTCGAGTTGTTCGTGTGAATGACCGTGTCCGCCTCCGAATGGTAGACGCCGCTTTAATCGGGCCAAGAACCCAGCGTCGTCCGTGCTCTGAGAGTGTGCACCATCGTGGACTTGGTCGTGCTTGTGTGAGTGGTCCCCGTCGTGTGTGTGGTCGTGGGAATGTCCCTCTTGGGAGTGGTCTTCGTCAGACTCACTGTGGGAGTGGCCGTGGTGATACTCTCGAATGCCGAGCACGATGAGCAAGAGACCGGCGGCGACACTGACGGGGCCACCGAGGAAGATGTCTCCGACCAAGTTGATTGGTTCGTTGACCTGCGTGAGATTGAAATAGCTCTTCGCGTAGAAAAACACGAACACCATGGCGAGACTGCTGATGAGGTGCCCGATACCGAGGATGAGACTCGCGGCGAAGCCGTAGACCCACTTGTTCGCCTGGTCGAGGGCGTAGGAGGCCGCGACTGGCCAGCCGTGGCCTGGTTCAATCCCGTGGACTGCCCCGAGCGCCACAGCCCCGAGAAGGAGTCCGAAGGCCTCAGAGTGAAACATTCTATTCAATACTCGGCGCGCAAATCGGCATAGGGGTTGTTAATACCGAATCGGGGGCATCATCATACGAGAGGTATCTTGTGCGGGCAGGACCACTGTTCCAGCAATGCGAACGAGCTTCAACATCCCTGACGATGTGGTCGAAGAATTCGACCGAGTCTGGCAACAGGAAGATCTGGAAAACCGGTCCAGGGCCGTCAGAGAAGCGATGCAGGAGTACATCGAATCCCATTCGCGTCTCGAAGAAACGACCGGCGAGATCGTGGCGCTCGTCGGATTTGACTACCGGCACCACGAGGTCATCCGCGAGCTCCATAGCGTGCAACACGATTACCAGGACGTCATTCTCAACACGAGTCACACTCACCAGGGCGAGTGGTGTCTGGAGTCGCTGTTCTGCCGTGGGCCGGTCGAACGCGTGCGGACGCTGACGTACCGACTCCGTGACTTCGACGGGGTCCGTCGGGTGAAAATCATGGTCATCCAAGAGGACTGAACAGCGGCACCGGTGTTCCAGCACTCGAAAGGTGTGTATTTCCGAAATCTAGTGGGGTATTCCGGTCACTCGTTCGGGGTCCCGACTATCGCTGAGATGGCAGCGGCCGTCGGGTCGGCAGTCTCGAACACTTCCTCATCCGAGATACCGAGGAAAAACTCCTGATTTCCAGCAACAGATTCCAGGATTGTGTCTTCCAGTTCTTCGGAATCCTGGTGGACCATCTGCTGGAAGTACGAACCGTCACGCTGGAGGTTCGCTTGCACGTACTCGGAGCGCGTGTTCAAGACGAGTGTAACCAGGGTCCCATCGGACGCGAGGACGCGAGTTGCCTCGGATAGTACTGCGTCAACGTAGGGGATGAATTCGAGCGTCGAGACGAACACGACGGCATCGACGGCGCCGTCTGCGATGGGGAGTGCAGTCGCGTCGCCGAGTACGAACGGTGCGGAAACCCGCTCTCGTGCCGCCTGAACCATCGCTGCCGAGCGGTCAAGCCCGATTATCTCGCGGTGGGGCATGCGTTCTTCGAGCGAGCCGATGCCGCATCCAACGTCCAGAATCCGGTCGGTGGCTCCGACGTGTTGCTTTAGATAGGCGGCCTCGCGGTCCATGACTGCCGTTCCGAACTCGCTTTCGCAGAATCGAATGAAACTCTCGACGTCGCCCATAGTAACTTGAACTTGCGCTAGGTGTGTAAGTACTCGTCTGGTGCCCTGCCGATGGGTTAGTCGGCAGGCTGTTCGGTCTGTCCTGTCTTGTCTACTTCCAGCGGGTCTGCCGTCGACGTCGCGGTAACCAGCCGTAGGAACTGCCCCGCGTTCGTGAGGAGTTTGTTCTCTGCCTTCCGGAGGTGTTCTTCGTACGTCGAGCGAGCGACTGCCGTCTGCTCGGCCAGGTCCCGAAGCGAGGTTTTCCGCGGTTGTTCGTAGTACCCACGTTCCAGTGCCAACTGGAGTGCTGCGAGCTGGCGGTCAGTAATGTCCTCGAACAGCTGGTTTGCCGGGGCCAGCATGCTGTGGGGAATCTGCGTCTCCGATATCGAGGTTTTCGAGAGCAGTTCGATCTCTCTGTCGGCACGCAAATCACCGAGCAACTCTCGGATGTCTTCGCTGTCGAAGGCGACGACAGTGTAGTGCTCCCAGCCCTGGCGGTAGATCGTCGGCGACTGATACAGGCAGTTGTGTTCCTCGAAGCGGTCGATGATTGATTGGTCGAGTGAACAGAGACAGGATTGGGTGACGACGTGATACCCATTGTCGTCCTCCGATTCGTGCAGGACGGTTCCGATCTGGTTGATGTCGTCGAGCAACTCGTCGGTCGGTGTCGTCTCTGCGGTAATCTCGAGCACCTGGCAGTCGCTCAGCGGCCACTCACGGATTGTCAGGTCCGGGTACCGCTCCGAAATCTCTCGATACGGACACTCGTGTTTGACCCGAATCGAGGTCTCGTACAGACTCATGTTACTACCGTCGGACTAGTTAGTATTAATGTTGCCGGCCATGTCCGGCAGCAGCTATATTCAAACTTGTCTGCTATTCCGGAGTACCGATGCAGGATATATCGCCGGAAGAGCTCAGTGAACAGTTACGAAATGACGACGCGGCCCCGCTTGTTCTCGATAGTCAAAACGAAGCCGAGTTTGCGGAGTGGCATATACCGGACAGTATCAACGTCGATGTATACGAGGAATTGACTGGAGATCCCGAACAGGCCAACGACGCCCTCTCAGAGTTCCCAGACGACGAGCAAGCGTCTGTCCCGGCTGACGAACTGGCTGAGCTGGAACTGTTGCCCACCAACTGCGCGGCGGAGTGAATCCATGAGCACGGCTACTAACCTCAAACAGGGTATCCGCGAACACCTCGGGCAGTTCTCGCTGCACGTCCTGTTGGTGTTTGCCACCGGGCTGACGATCGGGTCCGAACGGACTGTCGTCCCCGTTCTGGGCGAAGAGGCACTCGGCGTCACGTCGTTCCTCGTTATCGGTTCGTTCGTCGTCTCGTTTGGAATTGTCAAGTCGATTCTCAACCTCTATGCTGGCAAGTGGGGTGAAGAATACGGCCGCAAGCCAGTCCTCGTCGCCGGGTGGGCGACGGCACTTCCCTTGCCGCTCATTCTCATCTTCGCCCCTAGTTGGGGTTGGATTACGGTCGGGAACGTTCTGCTGGGCATCAATCAGGCGTTGACCTGGAGCATGGCAATCAACGCGAAAATCGACCTCGCGGGGCCTGAACAGCGCGGGCTCGCGGTCGGCATCGACGAGTCGTTCGGGTACACTGGCGTCGCCGTCGGGGCATGGATCACGGGCGTTATCGCCGGGCAGTGGAGCCTCCGGCCCGAACCGTTCTACTTCCTCGCTGTCGTCGTCGTGTTGGCCTTTCTCGTCTCGATTTTCCTCATCAAAGAGACCGTTCAGTACGCCCAGACGGAGGGTGACGACGACCATCACGACGCGAATCTGCCGTTTAACGAGGTGGTGAAGCGAGCGACCTACGGTGACAGGACGCTGTTCGCTGCGGCTCAGGCCGGCCACATCGAGAACTTCGTGGACACGCTGTTCTGGATTGCCGTCCCGTTGTATCTGGTGAGCCAGGGCCTCGGCATCGCGGCCGTTGGGGTCGTCGTCGGCGTCCACAGCGCGATGTACTTCCTCCAGATTGTGACCGGTGGACTCGCCGACCGTATCGGTCGCCGGCCGCCCGTCATCTGGGGGATGTTCCTCGCAGGAGCCGGTGTCCTCGGGATGGTACTCGTCGAGGGGTATCTCGCGTGGGCAGTCCTCGCCGCTGTCTCCGGGCTTGGGATGGCGTTGCTCTACCCGAACCTGATGACCGTGCCAAGCGACGCCGCCCACCCGACATGGCGGTCGGCTGGGATGGGCGTCTATCGGATGTGGCGTGACTCAGGGTATGCTGTCGGCGCAATCCTGATTGGGCTCTCAATGGAGTTCGTGAACGCCGCAGCGGCGTTCTACATGACTGCAATCCTGATGTTCGTCTCCGGTGCAATCGTCTACATCTGGATGGAAGAAACCCATCCCGACTCCGGGACCCACGAGCCGCCTGCGCCTGCGCCAGAGCAAGCGGCCAAGACAGTCACCCAGGACTGATTTGGCGGGGCTGGGTTGCGGTCGTCTGTTCCATCAGGAGCATCTGCTGTCTTAGAAACCTACTTCGTTGCAAAGTTCGTGGTGACCATCTCGACAGACTCCTACTCGACAATCGGCAGTTCGACAACGAACACGGCCCCTTCGGGGTCGTTGTCCGCCACCCACACGTCGCCCCCGTACTGGTCGAGAAGCGTCTGAACGAGATACAGGCCGATTCCGGTCCCCGGGCTGTCGAGTCCCTTCTCTCCTTTCCCGAAGGGACTAATCAATTGGGTCGCCCCTCGCTATGGCACCTCGTTTCAGATTCGCCGACGGGAGAGCGGTCACTCGCTGACGTTTGCTTCGGCGTTGTCCTCGATGGCGCGAGCGGCTTCGATGACATCGTCGACGGTGTCTTTGGAAACGCCTTGTTTCGCAAGCACCGTCTCGACGGCGTGGATAGGGACGTAGTTCTCTCGCAGTTCTTCGACATCGCTTTCGACCGCTTCGAACTGCTCCTGGCATTCAATTCGTTGCTCGCGCTCTGCGGTAAGTTCCGCTTGCAGCCGTTCAATCTCCGCTTCTTTCTGTGCGAGCGTTTCGACTGCCTCCTCTGTGACCTGCTCAAGTTGGCTTTCCAGCGCGGCAGCACTCAGTACCTCTTCGTCTGTCTCCTCATCTGACGTGTCTGTCCGCATACTGTCTTAGCTAGTCTATTGGGGTGGGGCTTCAAGATACATCCGATGCGGTCAAGAGTGGCGCCTGGAACAGTTCGTCGGACCGAAAGCAATTCCCCGACCCTTCGGTACAGGACGGGACCATCTGGAAGCGGGCTATGCCCCGAAGTTGGTAGATGACGCACCTATCGAGAGACGTGTAATCACTCGTCGTGTCTCACTGTGATGACAGGGACTGGCGCTGAGCGGACGGTCTTTTCAGCGACGCTCCCAAGCAGGATTCGATCGCTTCCGCGCCTTCCGGTTGTTCCCATTACGACGGCGTGGATGTCGTTCGCGTCGATGGTGTCGAGTATCACTTCGTTAGGGGAGCCGTGTTTGACGTGTCGGACAGTGTTCGACACGCCGTGTGTCTCTGCCTCAGAGACAAAATCGTCGACGGCATCGGTTGCAACCTGTTCCTGCTTCTGTGCCGAACTAGCCGAGCGAACGTCCAGACCCAACGACGTGTCGTCTACGACAGAGAGGACATGGACAGTTGCGTCCAGAGTCGATGCTAGTGAGAGGCTGTGTTCGGCAGCACGGGACACGCTGGCGCTTCCGTCTGTCGGAAGGAGGATGTTCTCGTAGGGGAAGGTTAGCTCCTCGTCTTGCTGCATCCGCGTTGTAAGCACGGGAACAGAAGCCAACCGGACGACCTTCTCGGTGACGCTTCCGAGAAGGTACCGTGACACTCCCTCCCGGCCATGCGTCGGCATTACGATAACGTCGTGGTCGTATTGCTCGGCGTACTCGACGATTGTCGTTGCTGGATTCCCTTGAACGACATCGGTATCGTACTCGACACCGAGTGTTTCCAGTGTCTTTTCTGCTTCTTCCACGATGTTTTCCCCTTCCTTGACGAGTGCGTCGACGACTCGCGTCTCGACGACGGTGACACTCTCGCGTGCCGTATCCGCGACAAACAGGACGTGAATCGTGGCGTCGGTCCAGTGTGCAATCTCGGCAGCGTGGTGCAGTGCCTCCGCTGCGCCATCGTGCCCATCGAACGGGAGCAAAATATCCTCGTACATACGTGAGACTATGCGAATCATGCCCAAATGGTTTGCCACGCACTGTACCCCTGGTTCCAAGCCAGAGTCGTGGACCTGAGCTCAGATATGCGTTTGACGTGGTTGGCCTGGAACGGTGCAATCGATAGTGAGCCCTCTACTCTACTATCGCACTTGGAGTGGACGACAGATCATACAGCAAGTGATTGTATCGCGCCGCTCAGGTACCGCTCTCGGCTCATTCTCAAAGTAACATTATGAAATGGCCCGAGCAGACCGTCGAAGTCAGCCAGGGAATGTGAGTGACGGAAGGCTAGTCTCGCAGTCCCCACCGCACGAGCGCCCGTTCCCGGAGGACGAGCAGTCCGGGAAGCATGACCACGACAGCGACGAACGCGAACAGAATCGCCATGCCGGTGACGATGCCAAACCGCTGGAGCGGGGGCGAGAGCGCAAAAGCGAGAACGCCGAAGGCGGCAGCGGTCGTGGCAGCACTGGCAAGCAAAGTGCCGCCCGTGCCGGTAACCATCCGCCGGACTGCCGTCGTGAGCCGGTCGCGTTTCTCGCGCTCGTCGACGAAGCGCTCGCCAGCGTGGATGCTGTAGTCAACACCGAGACCGATTGCGAGGCTAGTGATGACGGCCGTTTCGCTGTTGAAGGCGATACCGAGTAGCGACATCGCGCCAAGCAGCCACGCCAGCGAGACCACGACCGGGAAGAGGACCACTGCGCCCAGTGATAGCGACCGGTAACGCGCCCAGAACAGCGCCGTCAAAAAGAGGAGGATAACGACGAGCGTCACCGCGAAGGCCTCGACAAGCGTCTCCAGCAGCGCGTCCTGAATGACAGCAGTCGTCACCGTGCCACCGGTCGCAACCGCGCTGATACCGGTGCTGTCTGCTTCGACTTGGTCGGCGTACGCGCGGGTATCGGTTGCGATGGTCTGTGCCGATTCACTACTCCGGACCGAGATGAGGAGTCGTGCGGAGGTGACGGTGCCGTTGTCGGCGCGACTGAGCACCTGGCTGGCGGCCTGCTGGTCGGTCGCAAACAGCGCGCTGTACACTGCCGAGACGTTCGAATCGGGCAGCCCGTCACCGTCCGAATCGTTGCCCGCGACCAGCGCGGCGAAGGTCTCGTTGTCGGCCGTAACGTCCCGAATCACCGTGTGTGGCCCGTCGACTGCCGCTTGTCCGTCGGGGCGAAGCTGAACGGAACTACTCGACTCGACGTCCTCGCCAGCGCCATCGAGAGTCCGCAGGACTGCGGGGTCCGAAAGGTTGCCGCGTATCAGTATCTGAGACTGCCCGCCGTCTCCCCGGAGCTGGAAGTTGTTGCTGAGATAGTCAAAATCTTCGGCGATAGTGTAGGTATCCGGAGCCAGCCCACCCGGCAGATATTCGGTCCAGTCAGGGGCGTCCTGCGGGAGGAAGTCGGCCTGGTTGAACTCCGTGTCGATGCCCGTCGCGCCGTAGGCACCCGCTGAAGCCAAGAGAAGCGCGACGACGACGATAGCCACCGGCGCGCGGGTCGTGAGCACGGCCAACCGTTCGAGCGCCGCGTTTGCCCAGCCGCTCTCGACACCGAAGGCAGGTTTCCGCCGGCTTCGGCCGAGTCGGTTCTCGACGAATCCGTCGACCTCGATTTTCAGCGCCGGGAGGAAGACGCCGAAAGCGACGAACGTAGCGAGGATGCCACCGGCACTGAGAACTGCGAAGTCCTGAATCGCTGGGAGCGGACTGACGACGTTCGAGAGAAAGCCGACGGCCGTCGAGACAGTCGCCGCGACGAGCGCCAGCACGACGCTTCCGAGTCCGACAGCCATAGCGGTGCGGATAGAACGCTCCTGCGTCTCCTCACCGTTCTCATCGAGTGTCCCCTCGCGGGCCTCCCGGTATCGCATCACGACGTGGAGCGCGTAGTCGATGCTCAGGCCGATAAGCAGGAAGGGCACGGCGATGAGGATGACGTTCATCGGGATGGCGAGCCACCCCATGAGACCGGCGAGCCACGCCAGCACGACGCCGATTCCCACGAATGCGAGCAGAATGTCGAGCAGGTCCCGATACGTGATGCCGAGAACGAGCACGATGAGGACCAGTGCGAACGGCGTGATGATGGCGAAACTGTCGCCGGTCGCCCGTGAGGAGGCGTCGTCCTGAATCCCCTGGCCGAACACGAACGCGTCGTCGAACCTGTCCGCTGCCAGCCGGTCGATAGCCACCTGTGCGTCGTAGGCGGCCTGTGGATTCTCGTCTTCCCCGCTGTTGTCGGCCTGTGCGATGAAGGTCAACCGTGCTGAGGCGTCCGTCGACCCCGGCTCGTAGCTTCGGGGGAGGAACTTGTAGGGGTCCTGCTGGCCCAGTGCGTTGCTCTCGGGGTCGAGAACCGTTGCGAGTAACTGTTCGACCGCCGCATCGTCCCGTGATTCGAGCGCGTCGATTTGCGCCGATAACGACGGTTGGCTAGTCGGTGGTCCTCGTGTGTCCTCGGCGACGGCTGCCGTCGCAACGATATTCTCGATGCCGATGACTCCCGGCGCTGCCAGCGTCGCGTTCAGCGTTTCGTTTTCGCGTATCTCCTGCTGGAGATACAGACCGTCGAGCAGTGAGTCTCTGGTCAGCACGTCGCCGCTCTCGTTGCGGACGACCAGTTGGGCGGCGACACCCTCGTCACCGCCGTAGTTTTCCCGCACGAAATCCTGTGCGTCGGTCTCCTCGGAATCGACGCCGAAGCCGCCGATATCCTGCTCGCCCGCGCCCTCGAACGCCGTTCCCGCCGCGACGACCGCGGTGAGTACCAGCACGGCGACGATGACGAGTTTGCTGTGTGTCGCAATCTGTTCCGCGTACCAGCGGGAACGCTGTCCGGCCATACTCACCACCCACTCCACTCATTCGGTGGCACTCGCCCAGCGAGACACCGCTTTCCAGACTCGGCGCTATACACTTGTGATCCCTTGTTGTCAATCTCTCCACCCCCGGAGTTATTAAGTGTTTGTAGATATCTACTATATTTACTTCTATCATTGACAGCCGGCATCATGGACCCGGAGACCAATAATGAAATTAAGTCACAAGCGACGACAGAGAGACAATGAGTGAGCGTGAGGCGGTCGAAGCGCTGCGTACGCTGGGACTATCCAACTACGAGGCGCAGGTGTTCGTCGCCCTCCAGCAACTCGGCAGCGGGACTGCCCAGGAGGTGAGCGAACTCTCGGAGGTGCCCCGGTCGCAGGTGTACGGTGCGGCCGACAATCTGGCAGAGCAGGGTCTCGTCGAAATCGTCCGGTCGTCACCGAAGGCGTACCGTCCGGTCGAGCTATCGACGGCGCGTGCGCTCCTGACCGAGCGCCTCGAGCGGGAGGCGTCACGGGCGTTCGACCGCCTCGAATCGATACGCGCGACCGAGACCGGCCACGCGGGCGGACAGGACGTCTCGACGCTCCGCGGTCGCCAGCCGATCGACGACCGGATCACGGCACTGGTGCGGTCGGCGGAGAATACTGTTGTCTTCGTCTCGCCGACCACGGGGGCGACGACCGCGGACATCGCGGACGCACTTCGTGCTGTAGGGGCTGATGGTGCTGACGTGACTGTCGTGACCGCCGACCGGTCGCTTGAAGAGTCCTTTGCTGACGATCATGTGACCGTCTTCGTCATGTCCGAGGACAACCCCGCGGATTTTGCTGGACGGGCGCTGATGGTTGACGACCGTACCGTATTGCTCGCCGCCGAAACCGACGACGTGCCCGTCCAGGAGGAAGCGCTCTGGACCGGCGACTCCAGCATCGGCCGTATCCTGGCAGCCTTCATGCGCTCGGGCATGGAGTCAGGCCGCGACCGACACGAGAAGTGACCTTCTGAACTCGACCAAAACGAGTGATGATGTCCGGCGAAGCCGTCGGAGTCGGGTGTGAGTGCAACGACGCTAAATGCGCCCACGATGTGCCGTGAGACCTCTTGGTCGATGATATGGCCCCAATATACTGAATCGGCTATTCCCCTGGCATTCTGAGCGAGAGACAGAGACACCAACCGTTCGCCCCATCGTGAGCGGCCCCGCTACGCTACAATAGTCGTTTGACCCTCCGATGTTCATAGGGGGTGTCCAGCCAAAGAACGACGTGTATGTCACGTACATCTCTCGCGGTCATCGGTATTGTAGCGCTGCTTGTGTTGGGCGGCGTAGCTATCGGTGGGCTCGGAAATGCTGGAGCCCAATCAACCGACGACTCGCCCGGCGACCGAACGATTACTGTCTCCGCGACCGGCAGTGCACAGACCAGTCCCAATCAAGCGGTCGTCCGCGTTGCGGTCACTGCTGAAGGTGACGACGCCGCCCAAGTCCGCAATAGCCTGGCGACCGATGCGGATAACCTCCGGACTGAGCTCGATGAGTTGGGGGTTACCTACGAGACAGATCGGTACGGTATCGAAGAACGGCGCTACCCACCCCGTCAAGAACGCGAGCGAGCCGAGACTGGAGATGAACCGACGTATCGAGGCATTCACGCGTTCAAAGTGACTCTCGACGACCCAGAGACGACCGGTGCTGTCATCCAAGCCGCAACCGGTGCTGATGCGGAGGTCAACACTGTGCAACTCACGCTATCCGACAAGCGCCGTTCCGAACTCCGTAATCAGGCGATCAAAAACGCGATGAGTGATGCCCGAACGCAGGCCACAACTATTGCCACCGCGGGGAATCTCAGCGTAACGAGCGTTGCGACTGTCGATGCGTCCGAAAGGCGATATCGCCCGGTCCAGGTCGAGATGGCTGCCGATGTCGGCGGTGACGATGGGTCCGCTCCGACTGTCATTGACAGTGGTGAGGTGTCGGTGTCGTACAACGTGGCGGTGACCTACAACGCGACGACTCCATAGGTCAAAACAGGACCCTGAACACGCGCGTTATATCCAGCACGGTCATCTGACGCTGATAGGCCAGTACTCCCGGAAAACCTCATTCCAAATTGGCCATCGTCGGCAGTTTCCGTGATTGGGTGAAAGTTCGGAGGAATATTTGCCGAGAGGGGTCGTATGTCAAATGTGAACCGACGAAAAAACCTCCAACTCGTCGGAACAGGTATTGCTGTGGGAATCGCCGGGTGTTCGTCCAGTTCGGATGACGGCACGCCGACAGCTGCGTCGACACCGGACCCACCTGCTTGTCCCGAAGTGCCGGCATTTCTCCAGCCCGTGAACCGCCTCGGGGTCAAGCCCCGAGGCACTTGGCCTGCTCCGCCTGTAGACAATCCGATCAGTATCGTGATGACGGTGTGAGATGAGTTCTATGACAGCCTCAGATAGACACCGGTTGTCCTGCGGGATTGCTTGCAGTTGTGGGGCAAAAATTAAGTGGCCTGTCCTACCAGTTGTGCTTATCATGCACATGGCTGTATATATTCACTCTTCGAACGGGGGGGCCTAACCGGGCATGAGCGACAATTCAATTCGAGTTACGCCTCTTCAGGCCGTGTTTGCAGCCATCCTCTTCGGTGGACTCATCTTCCTCGGTGCGAACGTCATGTTGGCGGGGACATACTCCGGGTCCGGCCAAGTGACAGACGACAACGTGTCTGCCAACCAGTCGCAGGCAAAGAAGTTGCCGGCTTCCTTCCAGGGCATGCAGTGGTACGAGAAGGACCTTCGTGACCAGGGGCTCGAATTCAGAAATGCGACCGCGGGCGACGTCGTCGAGTTCCATCCGAAGAAGATGAACGACTCGACGTTACCCGAGAATGAACACCGCCGCGAACTCGTCAGGTACGGCCGGAAGCTGTTCGCGAACACGTCGGCGTTGATGCCCGAGAACACGGGCGGGACACGGATGTCCTGTGCGAACTGCCACGGCGGCGGAAGCCAGCCGACAACGACGGGCATGGTCGGCCAGGACATCGACATGATTCCACTAGTCGGGACGGCGGCCGGCTACCCAGAGTGGACGGGTCGGACCCAGCGGATGCGCGACATGCGCCAGCGAATCATGGGCTGTTTCCTCCGGAGTATGGACGCCGCCAACTCCGAGGCGGGCGTCCCCGAGTACGACTCCCGCGAGATGCAAGCCATGGAGGCCTACATGGAGTGGCTTGGCAAGGGCACGCCGGTCGGCCGCATCCCCTACTGGCGCCATATCGACAAACCCGGAAATGACGAGAAAGTTGCCATCCCAGAGGTGAACCCGGTCCGGGGAGCGGACCTCTACCTGCAAAACTGCGCTAGCTGTCACGGCGCGGACGGCAAGGGCATAGAGGGCCAGTACCCGCCACTGTGGGGGCCAAACTCCTACAACGACGGGGCCGGCATGGGACGGATGTACACCTCCGCAGGGTTCATCCGCGAGGCGATGCCCTACGGCTCTGCACACACGCTGACCGACTGGGACAAGGTCCACGACATCGCCGGCTTCGTGAACGCCCACAAGCGACCCCACCTCCCCAGACAGCCCAAAGACTGGGCCGTCGCCGGTGCCCCCGACGAGGGTATCTACTACCAGCGTGTCCAGGAACGGTACAACTACAGCATGAATCCGATGACGAAGAAGCTCCTCATCGCGGGCATCCCCATCGGAACCCAACCGCTCAACGAGAGCGCCATCCCCGACGACGTCGACCGCTACGACCAGCCACTGCGTGACGTCGAGGTCGACGGCTCCTGGCGGACGACCTGGATGAACGAGTCCAACACCTACGAGAACTGGACGTTCGCGCCCGAGTCTGAGAACGAGACGACCTCCAGAGGGCAAAACTCCATCTCCCAACAGGACGCCATCTCGGACGCGATGGGCGGTGACACCGCTGTGGAGCGGGAACAGACTGCTGGCTGATCCATCCCACGTGACAGACTTTTTCGCGCCGTTCGCGTACAGTACGGCGATGACCGGCCTCCCCGGCTACGCGGCCGTCTTCGGAGCCGGCATCCTGACAATTCTCTCGCCGTGCTGTCTCCCGCTGTTGCCGGCAGTGGTCTCCAGTGGCGCCGGCCATCGGTACCGCCCGCTAGCGCTCGTGCTGGGGAGTGTCCTCTCGTTTACCGCACTCGGGGTCGTCGTCGGTGGCGTCGCGACGCTCTCCCCACGGACCTTCCGCCTGCCCGCCGCAGTCCTGTTGCTCGCCTTCGGCGCGGTTCTGGTCGACGACGACCTCAACGCCCTCTACGAACGCTACGCTTCGCGCGTGGCGGGCCGTGCCGACCGCCTCAGCGGCGCCGTGGGCGGCGAGCGCTCGCTGTTCGGTGGGTTCGTGACCGGGTCGCTGCTAGGCGTCATCTGGCTCCCCTGCGTCGGGCCGATTCTCGGCGGCGTTCTCGCCGTCGCCAGTACCGGTGGCTCTCTCTTTACCAGCACGACGCTTATGTTGACTTACGGCCTCGGGTTCGCCGTGCCGCTGCTGGCCACTGCCTATGTCGGCAAAGACATCTTGCGCCACGTCGGCGTCACCGCGACTCGACAGGCTGCCCGGCGCCTCGTCGGTGCGGTGTTGCTCGTCACCGGTGTCGCGTTGCTGTTCGACGTCGACAAACTGCTCATCCGCCTGTTCGTGGACCTATGACGAGTTGTTGTTCCGCAAAGAATTTAGACGAAAGAACGGAATGTTGTGTATGAATTACGCACGACTGCTGGGCAAGGCCATCCGGCTCAGCCGGCTCGTCACCGAGAGCCGAGTCGTGATGTGGGGCGCTCTCGTCTCCGGACTCACCTCCCTGACTCTCGTCTTCGGGTTCGCCTCCGACGTCATGTACGGCATCGAACACGGGGCAAACCTGCTGGCGTACTGGCACATCGCCATGGCGTGGATCGCCGCCGTTGCGCTCTCGACGACATTTCTGGGGAGCGTCCTCCACCTCCGATTCGAGGGTCGGTACTGGAACCGCCTCGCCCACAGCGCCGGCGAACTCGGCTTTCTCTTTGCGACGCTGACGCTGGTCACCGGGAGTGCCTGGGGGCGCGTCATCTGGAACTCCTGGTGGGAGTGGACCGACATCCGGCTGGTGACGTTCCTGCTGGTCTGGTTTGTCTACGCCGGCTACCTTGTCGTCTACTCCTCGACCGAGCGCGGCTCCGACGAACGGTTCGCGGCTATCTACGGCGTCGTCGGCTTTCTCTCTGTCCCGCTCTCCTATCTCTCGACGCGGCTGTGGGTGCCCACCTTCCACGAGACGACCCTCGCCAATCCCCAGGTCAGCGCCAACATCGACCCGCTCACTCTCGTGGTCTCTATCGTCGCCGTGAGCCTCCTCTATCTCTACCTGCTCGGACTTCGAGTGCGCATCCACGAAGTTGAGGACAAAATACAATACCGTGTACGTGATACAAGAGACCAACGACGATGAAACCGCTACTACTTGCCGGCTATACGATCATCTTCGGGCTCCTCTTTGGCTACGTGGTGCGTCTCCAGCGTCGTCTTTCCAGGCTCGAAGACCGGCTCTCCGACATCCCAGAGTGAACGCAGGACAGAACAGGTTCACACAACATCTAAACCACTACTGACGCAATTGTAATTGTGCGCCGCAAGAACAAGCTCATTATCAGCGCCGTCGGGATCGCCGTCCTCTTGCTCGTCTTCGGGACGGCGACCATGAGCGCGACGACCAAGTTCGTCTCGCCGACGAAGCTCGACTCCGGCGACTACGGCGAGGAGTGGGTCAACCTCGAGGGCGTCGCTCATGACCTCCAGACTGACGGCGAGACCACTCGGTTCACGGTGACCGATCAGAACGCCTCAGTCGAGGTGGTCTACGACGGGACGCTCCCCGAGACGATGGGCGAGGGACGCGTCGTGGTGGCCAAGGGTGTCGTCAAGGACGACCACGTCGTCGCGAAGGAACTATCGGTGCGTGCACACGAGGGCGACAACAACTCGGGGCAACAGAATGGGCGACCACCAGCGGAGTGACACCGCCTTTCTCCGGGCCGACGGTCTCACGAAGCGTTTCGGCCAGTTCACCGCGCTCGACGACGTCGACCTCGCCGTCGACCGTGGCGAGACCGTCGCCATCCTTGGACCGAACGGCGCCGGCAAGTCGACGTTGCTCCGGCTGCTGGCGACGCTGTCTCGGCCCACAGCGGGGTCGCTGACGCTCGACGGTGACGATCTGACGACGGAGTCGTCGCTACGGGCCCACCTCGGTCTCGTCGGTCACGACTCGCTGCTCTACGACGACTTGACTGCCCGCGAGAACCTCACGCTACACGGCCGCCTCCACGGCATCTCAGATATCACTTCCCGACGAGAAGACCTCCTCGAGCAGGTCGGCCTCCGCTCGCGGGGGAGCGAACGCCCGGATCTCTTCTCTCACGGTCTTCGAAAGCGTCTCTCGCTTGCCCGCGCGCTCGTTCACGACCCCGCGGTGTTACTGCTCGACGAGCCACACTCTGGGCTCGACCGCCAGTCTGCCGACCGCTTCGATGAAATCCTCGATGGCTTCACGAGTCGGACGGTCCTCCTGACGACCCACGACCTCGCCGTCGCGACCCGGCACGCGACCCGGGCCGTGCTCTTGAATCGCGGCGAGCGGTGTGGGTCCGTCGATCTGACGACGGTCGAGGACCCGGCGGTGCTGGAGCGGCGATACGACGCGGCACTCGGGGGCGAAGGGAGATGACGTCCTGGCTGGGGACCGTCGCGGAGGTCGTGCGAAAAGACGTCGTGCTCGAACTCCGGACCAAGCGGAGTCTCTTTCTCGCCGCCGTCTTCGCCATGCTCGTCACGGTGACGTTCGCCTTCGCCTTCGAGCACCGTTTGAGCGCGAACACGACCGTCGGTCGGGCGGCGCTGTGGGTGTCGTTCCTGTTCGCGGGCGTCGTCCTCGTGACGCGGACGGCCAGCCTCGAGACGGCGAACGCGGCCATCGAGGGGCTGTTGCTCGTCCCCACCGACAGGACTGCTATCTTCGTCGGGAAGACACTCTCGAACGCACTCTTTCTGACGCTGATCGAACTCGCCAGCCTTGGATTCGTCTTCGTCTTCCTCGATTTCAGCGTCCCACCGTCGGGGCTCCCGCTTCTTGCACTGTCGTTCGTCCTCGCGGCCGGCGGCTTCGCGGCTGCCGGAACGTTGCTCTCCCTGTTGACGGCGCGGTCGCGACTCCCCGAACTGACGCTCCCGCTCGTGCTTCTCCCGGTCGTGGTACCGGTATTGCTCGCGGGCATCGAACTCACCCGTGCTGCCGCCAGCGGGTTGCCGCTGGTGGCCTGGTTACAGGTGTTGTTCGCCTACGACGGCATCCTGCTTCTGGCGGGCGTCGCGCTGTTCGAGCCGACGGTCGAAACCTGAACTGCGAAGTCGGCACGCTCACCGGGCGGAGCGTCTCAGACGACGCGGTACGCGAGGAGCCCACCCAACACGACGACGAACAGCGCGGCGAGGAGAACAGTTACGGGCGCTGAAAAGGCACCCGGTGCGGTGGAGTTGGGCCCTCCCGCCGCGCCCGGCAGAGTGATCGAGATGGTCGCGTTTTCTCCGGAGAGGTTCTCAGCGACCAGCAACGACAGCGAGGAGTTCACCGATTCGAGATTCGACGAGTGCTCGACCGCCGATAGGTCGTACCCCCGGACGACGACCGCGGCGTTGTCTGGGTTGTACTGGAGCGTCCGCTCGAGCGTCTTGTCCTGGAGTGTGTAGGCGATGCCAACCCGGGCACTCTGTCCGGGCGCGACGCTCGCGTTAATCGAGACGGCACCGTCTCGTTGGACCACCGGGATTCGCCGGTCCCGGTACATCGCCGCCGTCACGTTCGCGGTCTCGGGTACCTGGAGTGTGACTGCGCCGATGAACGGGCGGTCGCCGGTGTTTCGAAGTGTCAGCGTCTCCACGACCATCGGCTGGCTGCCGTTTTGCGGCGGTGCTATCTGGAGGACGTGACTCGCGGGGTTTTCGCCGACGGCTCGCAGCGCCGACGGCTCGGTCGTCGGCTGCTGTGCCACGATTCGGTGGGCGGTCTCGCCGCTGGCCGTCTCGACGCTGTGGTTGTAGGGGATGCCACCAGTGGTGTACTGCAGATAGTAGGTCGCGTTGGGTCTGAGCGGCTCGAAGGAGAACGTCCCGTTCTCGCCAGTCTCGACCGTCGTCACCATCGGTCCGGACTCGCTGAACAGCCCCAGCCGAACACCCGAGAGGCCGTCGCCGTTCTCGTCGATCAACCGGCCCGAGGCCTCCACAGACAGCGAGATGTCGACGTGACTCCCGTTACGGGCGAGCGCGAAGTGGGCTGTCTCCTCGTGAGCAACCCGGACGAAGTACATCGGGGCGTCAGGGAGCCCGCTGGCGGTGAACGTCGACCCTTCGACGGTCGTGTTCAGTTGCGTGCCCGCCCGACGGAAGTTGCTGTCGAGCGGGGTAATCGTCACCCGGTCGCCGTCTGCGGTGCCGTTCTCGACGGTGATGGTTCCAGAGACGGAGGTCGCCGACGCTGGCGCGGGGACGGCGAGCAGTGCAACGAGACACAGGGTTGCGAACAGGAGTGTGCGTGTTCCAGGCATGGTCAATCAGTTTTGGAAGGGGTGGAGTCAGTTGTCGTCTCGGTTGCCGTTCGCGTCGTGAAGATACCGTGGCGCGGGTCGTAGGCGGCGACCAGCCCCATGCCGAGCAAGAGGCCGATGACCGCCAGCCGGATTGGCGTCATGAAGGGGATGCGCTTGACCGTGATCGACGCCTGGCCACCGTCGGTGCTGACGATGACGTACGTGTCGGTGACGAGGCCGCGCTCGACGAGGACGTCCCGGGTCACCATCCCGTTCCGGCGGAGATACTGTCGCTGGCCGGCCGTCCCTGAGGTGACCAGCGATCCGTCACGGTAGACGGCGAGGTCGACCGACGTGACCTGCACGCGCGCCGGACTGATGCTGGCGGGGAGGTTCCCGGGCGTTCCGAGCTGTCGTGGGCTCGTGATGACGACAGCGTCGGTCTGGGGAACGAAGTTCCGGAGGACGACCCCCCGAGCCACGAGCGTCTGTCCTTCTTGGGGGTCGAACGCGCTCAGGTTCTCGCCTGTCACGCCGACCCAGAGCCCGGAGCCGTTGAGCTGGGCGACCGTCGCTCGCTGGCCGCGCCTGACACTCGTCACCTCCCCGTAGACGGTGCGGACGGACTCGTTGACCGCCTCTCCCTGGGCCAGGACCTCGCTCGATGACTGGGCGTACGTCGACGGCGCCGGGTCCCGCGGGAGCTGGCGCTCGTGTTGGTCGAGGACGCGGAGCGAGTAGTCGGTATCGGGCACGTCGACCGTGTTGCTGCCGCCCGACGGCGTCGCGGCCATCACCGACGCCTGCGCGGCAAAGAGGTAGATGAACGGAAGCGAGAAGACGAGCAGGGCCACCGAGACGTGTATCATCGTGATGCCCACCTCTTTTCGCCGCGCGGCGGAGTTGGCCGCCGCCGTGTATCGGGTGTAACCGCGCTTGATGACGGCGATGCTGGCGTAGGCCACCGGCGGAAGGACGGCGAGTGCGCTCGCTTGACCGATGATCTGGTAGACGAGTGCGTCACCTGGGCGGACGGTCCCGAGTTGCCACAGCGACGACGGGCGGATGGCCGCCGCGACGACGGTGGCGACCGTCGCGACGCCGACGGCCACGAGACTGCGCCGTCTCCCCTCGACGTCGTAGTCCATGTAGAAGCCGAGCACCAGCAGCGCCACGAGTACGATGGGGAAACTCCAGAGGTTGTAGTAGCGCGCTTCGACGGAGACGGCCATCCCTGTCGTCGCTCGCCGGAGGACGGGGAAGGTGAGTCCCCACAGCGAGACGAACGTCAGCAGGCCGAACAGCAACACGGCGGCGTGCATCAGCGTTGGCCTGGCGAGCCAGTCGCTCACGTCAGATGGCAAGTCGCTGGTTCCTTCCTGCCGGAGCCAGTAGAAGAAGGGCAGGCCGACGCCGAGGACGAACGTGATACCCATCAACACGAGCAGAGAGGTCCCGATGCCGCCGGAGGCAAACGAGTGGACGCTTCGGAAGACGTCGCTGCGGACGACCGACGTCGTGTAGACGGCGAGGGCCAGCGAGGTGGCCGTCATCGCCGGCGCGAGAATCGTGTAGCGTCGCCCTGACCGATAGCTCGTCACCGCGTGTAACGTCCCGGTCACGAACAGCCACGGGACGAGAATGGCTGTCTCGACGGGGTCCCACGCCCAGATGCCGCCCCAGCCTAACACGGTGTACGACCAGAAGGCACCGAGTGCGACGGCGGCCGTGAGGAACAGCCAGGAGATGCGGAGCCAGCGGGTGAGACTTTGTTCCCACTCCTCGAAGATGCCACCGTCACCCCGGAGCGAGGAGACGAAGTGGGCGACGCCGATGGCGAATGGCATCGTGATCAGTGCGTAACTGGTGAACATCACCGGCGGATGAATGGCCATGAACGGATCGACGAGCAGCGGATTCAAGCCGCGGCCAGTCTCTGGCGTCACTCCCGGCGGAATCCGCTCGACGACGGTCCAGACCGACGCGAAGGGGTTCTGCAGGAGCAACATCCCGGTGAGGTAGGTGACAAAGCCCACGACGAGCGACTGGACGAGTTTCGTCGACCGCTCGGCGAACCCGCGCGTGTATCCGGCCCACACCGCGACGAGGCTGGCGATGGCCGCCCATAGCAGAATCGATCCCTCGTTGGCCGCATACACGCCCGTGAGTCGGTAGATGAGTGGGAGGTAGTCCGCAGTGTTCTCCCAGACGTAAGCGCTCGAATAGTCGGTCGTGGCGAACTGAAAGGTCAGATAGCCGAGTGCGACGACGAGTCCGACGCTCAGTGCCCCGAGGCCGACCCTGGCGACGCGCTCGTAGTCGTTTCGGTCACGGGCGTAGTCGACGAGTAGTGTTGCCATCGCGCTCGCGCCACCGAGGAAGGCGACGAGGAGGAGGACTGTCCCGACGTTCATTGCTGGTACCGTTGCTGTGATCGCTGGAGATAGGTCATAAAGTCGTCTTTCGGGGCGTAGCCGGGGAGTTTGCTCACCTGCTGTCCGTCGGGCGTGATGACGACATGCTGTGGCGGATAGTCCGCGTCGTAACGGTTCTGGATGCGGACGGCAGCCTCCTGGTCGCTGTCAAGATTGACTGCCAGGAGGACGAACTCGTCCAGACGGTTTTGCACCGCCTGCGAGGAGTACACTTTCTCGTTGTAGTCTTTACAGTAGGTACACCACGTCGTCCAGTAGTAGACCAACACTGGCTTGTCCTGCTCTGCGGCGATCTTCTTCGCTTCCGTGACGTTGGTGTGCCACTCGGTGTCGCCGTGATATGAGTACGCGTCGTCGCTCTTGACGGGAGCTGCTCCCATGGAGTAGTATCCAATCACTAGCACAAGAGCGAAGAAAGAAATTGTCAGCCTCTTCCGTGTATCCATTAGGCGCAACTCTCGGGACTCGCGTTTTTATATCCTGCGACGCGTTGTCAGACCACGGCATATCTGATAATCAGTGTGTCATAGAACGGTTGTGATACCTGTCCGAATAACACTCGGTACGGAGAAGGCACTCAGTTATTAAGATATAGATATATTTAATTTCATTCCAAGATTATAGAATCAATAACTGAATATTTCGAGTGTTAGCCAATATTCATCGCCGCCGACCGATCGCTGCCTTACAGCGGTAGCGAGGCGAAAGCCCACCCGTTTACGGCTGTCTCTTACCCACAAGTACAAACCGCGGAGTTGACAAGCTGAGACTGGAAGATGGAACGCTGTTCACGGGGTTGGCGGCCAGAAGTTGATAAAGATGGACAGCTGCGTGACATGGATGTCTCGGGGTGGATTCGGACAGAGTTTCGCTCAGCCGAATTCGGAGATAAGCGGCTTACCGATCGACTGGTCCAACTTGGGGATGAACTCGGCAGCTCGCCTGCCGAGTCCATCCCTGGTGCCTGCGAAGATTGGGCGTCCACAAAGGCTACATACCGATTTTGCGATAATGAGAGTGTGGAGTCGAACGAGATTCTCTCTGCTCACAAGCAGGAACAACGCTCACGGCTATCTGAAACGGAGCAACTGTTGATTGTCTCCGATACAACGTACCTTACTTTCCCTCGCCATCCCTCGAAGGATGATCTTGGTGATATCAGTTCCAGCGATATTGACGTTGAAGGCGTCAAGTTACACACGAGTATCGGCTTAGATCCTGACACGCATCAGATGACGGGGGTCATCGATCAGCAGGTGCTGATCGAGGACCAGCAGGCCGATACACTCCACGAGACAAATGGCAAAGGGGAGCCGATTCAACTTGAAAGTGACCAAGAGAAGTGGATCCGAGGAGACAGGCAAGCCAGAGACTGGCTTGCCGGCGATGTCAATTCACTGTTCGTTCATGACCGAGGAGCAGATTCATTCGCGTTCTACGAAGAAGTTACCGAAGAGATAGAGAACGCTGGCTTCATCGTTCGAGCGAATCAAAACCGGCGGATCTGGACAGATACCGGCGAACCTGGGAAATAAGTGGCAAAGACACTGCTGTACAGAAGGCTCCTATCGGTCACTCATCTTTGGGCAACTCGTGTGAAGACGAATCGGTAGAGACTAGCGGAACTTCAGTTGTGAAGTACTATATCTCCGTTTCGCCGCGTCTGTCGGTCGTAATCAACATTTCAGTAGTGAAACAGCATTATTTTTTCGCGTGCGACTCGAATGCAGACATGTGGCAGAATTACTGGTTCTCTTGGGGTTGCTGGTCGCAGTCTTCGTAGGGTACAATATCGGCGGGTCATCAACTGGTGTTGCCTTCGGTCCGGCAGTCGGCAGCCGGGCTGTCAGAAAAGTCACTGCTGGAGCACTGTTTACTGTGTTCGCGTTCCTCGGAGCGTGGACAATCGGGAGGAAGGTCATCACGACGATGAGTACCGAAATCGTCGATGCGGCAGCCTTTACACCCGCAGCGAGCGTGGGTGTTCTCTTTTTTACCGGTCTCGCACTCTTGATCTCGAACCTCTACGGTGTCCCGGCGTCAACCTCGATGACAGCCGTCGGGGCTATCGTTGGACTGGGGCTGGCAACGGGGACGCTCAACGCTGCGCTGATGTTTACTATCCTCTCGGCATGGATCGTCGCTCCACTGATTGCCGTCTTCACAGGTGCGTTTATCGGCAGATATCTGTACCCGCATCTCGACGCCAAATTCGAATTTGGTCGCCTCACGAACCCGTTGATCGCAATCGATACCCAGGGGAGGCTCCCACGGCTATCGGTCAACGATACCGTCTCGCCTCGGGATCTGATCGGGTCGGCGCTTGTGGTGGCAATTGCCTGCTACATGGGATTCAGCGCCGGGGCCTCGAACGCGGCAAACGCAGTCGCTCCACTTGTCGGCAACGGTTCCCTCGGCCCTAGCCCGGCGATTCTCCTCGCGGTCGGGGCCATCAGTGTAGGCGGCCTCACGATTGCCCGGCGAACGCTGGCGACCGTTGGTAACGATATCACTGAGATGCCGATTCTGGCAGCGCTCATTGTTTCGACCGTAGGTGCGACGATTATCACCGTCCTCTCATGGCTCGGAATTCCGGCCAGCCTTGCCGTGAGTACGACCAGTTGCATCATTGGGCTCGGGTGGGGCCGCGCAAGCCGAGCACGGACGCTTACAGAAATAGTCACACAGTCCCCTGCCGATGAATCCGCTCCACAGTTTACAACTGGTGCACTCAAAGTTAACCCAGTTGAAGGCAACAAGGAGGTCACTGCGGGCCCGACTGTGGGCGAACTCGCTGAAGGTGAGTCTCCTCACCCGGACAGGCAGCACGCATCCGGGGATGGCGTCTCGAGCGTTGGCGAGGTAGATCCGGAGAAACTGTCCGCCGAAAGTCTGTTCGACCCCGCAGCTACGGCGCGTATCATGGCGCTCTGGGTCATCACACCGACGATGGCGGTCGTGGGATCTTATGGCTTGTTTTCACTCCTCGGCTAATCGAGTATGTCCGGATTGTCCTGATCGAGTGGGTCTTCGAGATCACCGATGATCGTTTCCAGCAGGTCAGTGATGGTTACCAGCCCGACCACATCTCCATCTTCGATGACGAGCGCAATCTCCTGCCGTTCAGTCTGGAATTGATCGATCGCATCGCTCACGTCGGTATCCGGTGAGAGTGTCATCGTCGGTGCTGCCAGTTCAGTGAACGCACCGCTGCCGTCAGACAGTTCCTCACGGTGGTTGAACAGTGCTGGACTGTAGACGACGCCACGGAACTCGGTGAGGTCCTCACCGACCAGTGGATACCGCGTATGCGGGTACTCTTCGAGTTTCCGGAAGTTCGATTCAGGATCATCCTCAGTAGACAGCGCCACGATGTCCTCGGGCGGAATCATGACTTCTCCCACCGACTGCTCGCCGATGGCCAAGGCGTTCATGATCTCCTCACGGCGTTCCTCAACCAACTCGCCATCCTTGAGCACCGATCCAAGCTGGTTTCGGAGGTCTGCACGACTTTCGATGACTTCCTCACCAGTCTCAGTCCATGATTGGGTCATCTCAACGCCAAACAGGCCGAGTGTCGCCTTTGCAACCGAGTCACCGATCCAGATGGCCGGAGCGAGTATCTTAGAGAACCAGTACAGTGGTCGTGCTCCATACCGGGCGACCTGTTTGGAGCGTTCGACGCCGAGGTAGGTCGGTGTCTGTTCGCCGTGGGTGAGATGAACCAAGTTGATGAGGAAGAACCCGAGGAGCGAACCGGCACCAATCGATGCGAGGGTCGTGTTCTCGAACAGCGGTTCAAACAGGGCTGCGAGTCCGGGTTCGGCGATGATCCCCAGCGCAATACTAGTCCCCGAAATCCATACCTGGCACGTCGTCAGATAAAACTCTAGGTCGTTAGTCATCTCCCAGGCGAGTTCGAGTCCAGGCGTGTCGAATTCCGACTCGGGGTACTGTCTGACTCGAGTCAGGGCGAATTCGATTGCGACGAAATACGCGTTCACCCCGATGAGGATGAACCCACCGAGTATCCGCAACCCGATTTCAAGCGGTTCCATTATTTGGCCACATTAATCCCAGACACAAAATAATGGGGCGGTGATACAGAATAGTTCTCAAGGCCTAACTCGGAGGATCTCGCTCACCGGGCTTGTATAAACCGAACCGATGTTCGGAGGGCAATAACGGTTCATATCGGGGCAAAAGCTTGTCCCACTCAAAAACCGAAATTGGGCAGCTCAGGGCGTGTGAAGACTTCTTTACCACCGCTAATAATGGATAAATTGGAAGGAAACACAGCTTCTGTCCTCTATCTCCACCAGTCCCTGATTTGGTGTATCAACGCCTCGTTCAGGGAAACCTGATTTCTTCGTATGCGTATCGTGATGCATAGCCGTACCAGAGGATAAAGACAAGTCCAAGGACGAGAGAGCTGGCAAAGATTGAAAAGATGAGTAGGTCGACGTTCCACATGTCGAAGACCCGTGAAAGACGTCCGGTTAAAGAGACAGTCATCGCATATTATTAATGGTCGTGGTGATATTTCAATCCCAGCTTCCTGATGACTGGCTACAGCACATCTCGTTGTGCATGTGATTAGGGGTAGCGTTTAAGCGCATGAAAGGAGCGGAATTTCCAGCCTTCTTGATGTTGTAAACCGCACACATCAGAGCGACCTCACAGAACTCACGGTACCAGGTTCGCGCTCGCAGGGCGCAGTCCAGCGAACGCTTGAGGCTGGAGAAAACCGTTTCAGCCATCGATCGCTACCCGTAGAAATTATCGTCAATGCGGGCGATGTGTGCGTGATCGGAAGACTTGTTGAGGCAGTGCTTGATCAGCGGTCTGATGCCCAACTCACGGAAATCCTCCCGGAGCCAGTTGCAGTCATAGCCCTTGTCGGCAGTGGGGACACGCAACTCGCCCGCCGGCACGCGGGCGAGTTGTTCACAGATTTCAGCGTCACTTCCCTCTCATGTCGTTGTGCAGTGCAGATCGGGGACAGCTTGCGTCTCTGTATCGACGAGCTTCGTCGCTTCAAGCGTCTGAACGCGGTAATTTATCGGCCGGCAGTAGTGGCGGCTTGCCGAAGACCGGTCGAAGTACGTAGCATCAATGGCGGCGATGTCGCCAGTGTCGTGCAGCTGCGCTGAATAGCGCAGGAGCACCCGGCATACCTTCATCTCCAGTCTCCCAAAGGCCAGACATAACGTCGAATAGTGAGGGAGATCGGCCGATTAAGGCCGATCTCCCGGCAGATTCGTGGCATTTCCGTCAGCAAGTCGTTCGTCATCCGGTAAGATGTATCGAGGTAAATCCGGAGACAATGCAGCGGTATCATCGCATAGTCGGCGAACCCGCCGCCACCTTCCGGGGCGGCGGGTTCATCCGTATCATCAGCAACTCCTTTGCAAGCCAGACACACCGCTCTGTGAAGCGAGAGATTAGGGTTGACACAATCGCTGCTCTCCCGCTTCGACTCCTTTGATTTCACGAAGTGATCCGTCGCTACCCCCCGATTAAACGCTGCCGTTGAATCAACTGCTCAGTGCATCTGCGGAGTGAGTGGTGAGACTTCAATTACTCCTGAATGACTCCACCGCCCGTTTGTACCGAAAGAGCCGTTCTGCAGTCTTGCGATTTCTCTCCCCAAATCGAATGTTAGCTAGATTTATTGTCCCAACACAGTTTGCAATAGTTATGTCTAGTGAAGGGGAATCATCCCCTGACCAGTCATCTACAAATGAATCGGTAGCAGCGGAAGCTAACACGCTCTGGCAACGCTGGACATCGGATACTGGACCGTTCTATCAGTCTTGTGCGATATTGGGGTTTGATCACTTCTCGGAAGCAAATGTGCCCCGGCGAGAGGGTACTGAAAAACCCGAATTACGGTTCTGCACAGGACTGTTGCGGCTTGGATTGCGGCACATTCCAGTTCTACTGTTGCTTGCGGCTTCGACTTCATTCATTATCGGACAAATCAACAATTTCTATCTTCCACTCGGAACGTACCTTCCGCTCGGTGTGTTCTCGGTGTCGGTACAGGTTGAATATCTGCTCGCAGTGCCACTCGGAATCGTCTGGATTGCTCTCCTCGCCCGCATCTTCCGTGAATCAGTCAGTACGGAGAAGTTCCAGATCCATCGCACACTCGTGTTCTTTGCAACCACAGTGGTCTTGGTCGCTGGCGTCGGATACTCGCTCTATCTTGTTGTGACCAACAAGGTGACTGGTTCGCAACAACATCTCGCATTCAAGGCAGGCTATCTTCTGTTCATCTTACTCGTGGGTCATCTCGCCTACGATGGCCTTGTGCTACGTGGTGAGAACCTCTTTTGGAACCTCAAAGATAGCAGAATCGTCGATTCAGAGAGATACGAGACTTTTCGGAATCAACTGACGGACAGCCTTGGGCCGATTGAACTGGGGCAATATACGCTACCGATAGGCAGAGATGGGTATACTGTCGGCCCTCTGAAAGTGTCACCCGGCATCCTGTTTGCACTCGTGCTACTGGTGCCAACTATCCCGCTTCCCCTGCTAACCTTCGAGACAAGTCATCCGCTTCTCGGACGTCTCTCTTACAGCATCATTGTTGCGCTGCAGATCCTTCTCATTGCAGTTCTATTCCAGTTCGTGGTCCTTCTTTGGCAGTTCAGTAAACTCCTCTCGAAAGAGTTCATGGACTACAAGCCGTTCCACCCCGATGAACACGGCGGTTACCGCGCACTCGGTCGGTTTGCGACGCGTGTAAATCTAATACTGGCCGTCGGCGGTGGCTACGTCGCGTTTCGCTTCGTCACCGGCGGTCTGACACATCTGCAGGGGTTTGCGAATGCCTCGGGCCTTTGGATCGCTACGTGGGTGGTCAGCTTTCTCGGACCCGTAGTCGTCTATGTCGCAGTTGTCGTGTTGTGGGTGTACTTCTCGTTTTGGCGGATGCACCGGCAGATGCGACGGGGACGACGCGAAAAGATCCAAAAACTGCAACGGCAAGCTAGAGAGGACGTTGAGGACGAGACTCCGCCGAACGACACCCACATGGAAGACCTCGAACTGGATGCACCAGTCTGGGAATCACTCCAAGGCGCGCCAGTCTGGCCGGTCAAACGGCGCAGTCTAATGGGTGTCATAATGTTGGATTCGATTCCCATTCTTGTGCCGCTAATTATCTGAGCACGGTATCCGAAAACAACGTTTCAGGTACTCTTCAGGGGAAGTCCTCTACACCGGCAGATTCTGGGTGCCGTATTGTCACCACTGTATGACCGATACGCGTCCTGTATCCACCTATGGAAACGCTGCTACCTACACAAACCACCGTTTTCGACAAGATAGTTGTGCCGTCTCGGTGTCTGCTGCTCCCCCAGCCAAAAGGCGGTCAGTATCTCCCGTCGGTGCGGTCGGAGTCTGGCTATAGCAGTCGCTAAAAATGGGTCTCAGCCAGCCACTGAGAGCCGCGCGCGGCATCCGAGCTGTAGCGCTCATGACTCGGCTTCTTTCGCGCATGGACCAGTCAGCACGACGTGCTCGATGGCACGGAATACAGGTCGGCCTCTTGCGTCCCATGCTTACTTCACAGTCTCCTGGAATAGCAGCGTTTCCATCGAGTCAGCATAGTACTTTGCTTTCTTTCATCGCCTCAGTGCTGAACAAACCGCTCACTAAACTTGCTCTGTGATCAGTTCCACGAGACACTCGAACGCTACCAACAGAGTCATACGCGTCTGTTCAGGAGCATGGCATATCGGGCCAGTACTCCGAGTTACAACGCCGTTTGAATCCGGACATCTATGTCCTCAATAATCGGAATTGTCTCTGTCGCGCTCGTTGCATCGCTTTTTATGTCATTCACCGTCGGGGCAAACAGCAACTCCGCCCCGATAGCGCCGGCTGTCGGAGCGAACGCGCTGTCCACCCTTCGGGGGGCACTCCTGGTCGGGCTCGTCGCCGGTCTTGGTGCCATTGCGCAGGGCGGCAGTATCTCTGAGACGATTGGTCACGGGCTGGTGACTGGCGTGACGATTACCCCACTGGCAGCCACTGCCACGCTGCTCACGGCAGCCACACTCATCACCATCGGAAACTCACGCGGCTACCCCATCCCCTCAGCGTTCACGGTGACTGGAGCGGCAATCGGTGCGGGCGTCGCGTTGGGCGGCGGCTTTGCGGCTGGGACGTACGCCAAAATTCTGGGGTTCTGGTTTGCGATTCCGGTCGTCGAGGGTGTCCTCGCGTACGGTCTCGCGTGGCTGTTGCTAGACGAGACGGTCTCGGACACGCTGAGTATTCCGCTGCTCGCAGGCGGCGTCGGCTACGCACTCGCCAATATTCAACTGTCGTTTCTTCCGGCCCCGCAAAGCGACCAAGGGTCGATCGCGGGCGTCATCACCCGCCAAATTAACGTCGCATCGGCGGGGCTCGCTGAGGCCGGCATCGCACTCGTCGGGGTCGTGATAGCCCTTCTTACGGTCACCGTGGTCTACTGGCAACTCAGGCGTGACGTAACGACTGGAATCAACCGGATGCTGGTCGGACTTGCTCTTGTCGTCGTGTTCACCAGCGGCGGGTCGCAGGTCGGACTCGCCACTGGGCCGCTGGAATCCGTTTTTGAATCGTCGCTCGGTCTCCCTTCGGTGTACCTGCTCGCGCTCGGGGGCCTCGGAATTCTCCTCGGTGGCTGGTTCCGGTCGCCGCGTCTCATTCAGGCCGTAGCCCGCGAGTACGCCGCACTCGGTCCAAAGCGGTCGATCGCCGCGTTCATTCCCGCTTTCCTGATCGCTCAGGCCGCAATCACGCTCGGCTATCCCATCTCGTTCAACAAGGTGATGATTTCCAGTATCGTCGGAGCCGGACTGGTCGGCGGGTCGTCGAAATCTGACGGGGTGTCAACCACGAAGACGGTATACACGGTCGGGGCGTGGATTGCCTCGATGATCGGCGGTGGCGTAATCAGTTTCGCGCTCTATCACGCACTCGCTAAACTCCCAGGATTGGGGTAGTCAGACGTTTTGAAGCGTGACGAGATCTGCGACCGCTGCGCTCTGCTTCATCTCCGCCCACGTCTCAAAATCAGTTGTCTGGGCCACGAAAGCGTCTCGTTTGTCCGCCGAAAGCCGTTGGACGGCCATGGTGGTATCATCGTCACACGGACAAGCCGCACAGAATCGGTCAACTGAATTAAACTGCGTGCGGCGACTGATGAACGACTCCGAGGTGACCCGCTCGCGGGAACTGGAAACCCATGTCTCCAGTGTGAGTGCCCGTTCGATTGCTGTCGTGAGACTTGGGAGCAGCGAATCAGGGGTCTTGACTCCAGAGTCAAGGACCATACACCGTGGCTACGTCTCAAGCCATGTAAATCCGGTGGCGGGACACCTTTGACATTGACGTAGATAGTAGTGAACCAACGCATAAGCACTGTATCTGCCGGTTAAACCAACTGTAACTGTGGTTTCATTGTGGCTCAGATCGCGGGATGTATGCAGCACAGATATCCAAACCTGGCTGGTGCAGGTGCTTCCGGAAGACCACATTCCAGGCTCGTCAGCATCGGCAGTTTCTGCGATCTGGCGAGAAAGAATGGCTACTACGGGTGAATTTTATTCAACGACCGACTCTGACTGAAGTAATCTATATTCTTTGCAGATAATTCTAATAGTATATTTAAAATGTACGCTCGGAATACTACCGGGCGAACATCTACTAATAGGCCTAGTGAAAGTAAAAACGCCATATTTCGAGGGGGCTCTTCTGAACAACACTAGCAGATGATTCGAATGGCGTGCTGAATATAAAGCGTGCAGTCAGCAGGGGATGACAGTTTGGTTCTCTTATCTATCCCTGAACCATCCGGTGGAATGGACCTGCAAAGCCATCAAGAAGACCATCGGTTTCTTATTGCCTGTTACTTAGTAGCATAGTTCATATGGCTTCATCACAAAGGGCGATACAGATGGAACGACCCGAGGCGCAGTTGGCCGCAGAAACCTCGCGCCAAGCGACCGCCGCAGACCTCCGTGCAGAACTCGGATCTCATAATCTGCCACGCCACCTCGCGCTCTTCTACCGGTCGAACGAATCTCAGTTGGCTGCTACCACAGCGTTCCTCGTTGAAGGCCTCCAGTCCGGCCATCGCTGTGTCTACCTGCTTGACGTCAACACCGCTGCTGACATCAAATCGGCACTTCGGAGAGCCAATATCGACGTCGAGCAACGCATCGACGCTGGCGACCTCGTCATTCGAGACGCCGAAGAGGTCTACCTGGAATCCGGTTTCGACCCTAACAAGATGATTACGACACTTGAAACCGAAGCCAATGCCAGCGTCGAGGACGGCTACGATGGGTTGTGGCTCGCCGGCGAGAATTCGTGGTGTTTCCACACCGAGCAGTCATTCGACCACATCCTTGACTTCGAAGCGGACTTCGATGCCACCTGCCCGGACCTCCCGGTCACTGCACTCTGCCAATACGACCTCGACCGATTCAACGGGACGTCGGCCGCAAAAGCCCTCCGGACGCACGAACAGGTCGTCTACCGTAACCAGGTCTGCAAGAACCCATTCTACATCCGGCCTGAGGATTATCGCTCGACCGATAGCCCGGAGTTGAACGCGCAACTGATGCTGGAGCAAGCGTACTCGCTGACGAGCGCCCGCCGCGACATCAACGAACGCGAACAGCGGTTAGGTATCGTCAACCGCGTCCTCCGACACAACATCCGCAACGACCTCAACATCGTCAAGGGAACGCTTGAATTGCTGGACGAGACGGAGTCGTTGTCCGCCGAGAGTCACCAGCAACTTGCGACCGCCATCGAGCATGCTGAGTCGGTCGTCGAGATGGCGGAGAAAGCACGTTACATTCAACAAATGACGGGCGATACTGCTGTCGAGCCACAGAACCTTGACCCCCCAATCAAGACTGCTGTCGAAGAAGTGATAGGCGAATATCCGACTGCTGACGTACAGTTTTCCGGTGCCAACGGCGTGACCGTGCTTGCTGATGAGAATCTCAACATTGCGGTGCGTGAAGCCATCGAGAATGGGATTGTCCATCAAGACACTGACTCTCCAACTGTTGTCGTCTCTGTCTCGACGCCACGCGAAGATAAGGCCCAGATAGAGATTCGGAATCAAGGGGCAATTCCGGAGGCGGAACGGTATACGTTGGATAAGGGTGAGGAGACCCCACTAGAGCATTCGAGCGGGCTTGGCCTCTGGCTAATCAAGTGGATCGTCGAGAACGCGCACGGGTCAATCGAGTTCCCAGACTCGAACGGAGACGAGGCACGACTACTGATTGAATTATACCGGGTTCCCTCGTAGGGGAGCCGTTTTCGGACAATCCGGACAGGTGAGGACACAGTTCAGACTAGCCTTGCTCAAAGACATGGATTACTACGCTGCCTGTTCAGCCGATGGTCTGTATACAGTAGTTCTTTTGCCACCTATTTGACCTCTGTCAGAATTGCGGTGACCGACTCAGAGCGTGAAGTCAGCACAGCATTGTGGTTTCTTCCAACTAGTCGTCACTGAACCACTTGGTCAGTGCGCGTGCATACAAACCGGGTAGCGATGTGAAAGTAGTCATCGACACTGTTAATACTACCAGGACTGTAAGTACTGACAGGACAATGTCGGCCGACAAACGAATTCCAGTCACTGAAAAGACCCACAAGGAGTTACACGAGCTCAAGGAACCGGGACAGACTTACGACGAGTTGCTCCAAGAACTCGCCCGACAGCGCCGCCGCGAAGAACTCGAAAATCGCTTCCGAGATGTCGAAGCAGCCGATACTGAGGATCTGACAGCTCTTGAAGATGTCTGAATACGACGTCCTGTTGGGCGACGATGCACGTGCCTTCCTCGAAGCCGCCGACGAAAAGACAATACGTGTTTGCAAAGAGAAACTGGGTTATCTCGCTACAAATCCGTATCCTGGCCGGGGCCGCGGAGACAAGGAGAAACTCCCAATTGATGGCCGCCGAGACCGCTACCGGATGCATATCTCCCGGACGTACACAGCCTTCTATACAATAGTAGAAGATAAGTCAGAGGTTCGTGTACTCGAAATTCTTCCAATTGACGAGGCCCACGACCGCTATGGCTTATAGGGCTGACCTGTGTCCGTGACAGGACGGGGGGCATCTAGGTTTCTCTATGGACTGTATCGACCAATCCAACCACTCGCAATCGAAGGATGACTCTATCCAAGACTCGCGCCCTGTTTCGACCGATTCACTTCTCTGGAAGCGAGGAAGAATTCCGTGCAAGATTCGCGCGGTGTATACAACACGGCCATCCGACGCTGACAGATGCCAGGACTCCCGGCAGACCTCATTCCAAGCTGGTCGTCATCGGCAGTTTCCGTGATCCAGCGAGAAAGAGAGGCTACTACGAGTGAATATCATTCAACAAGAGACTGTGTCTGAAGCCATCTATATTATTTGCTCGGCTCTGCACGTTTAAGTAGGGGCGTGGTGTAGGCAGCATTGAAACCTGATGCTGCCGATTACGGATTTCCTCTCGTGCACCGACGTGCTGGATGAATTCGACTCGCTATCATATCATCAAACGACTCACGCCAAAACGTACGTGACAGGTCTTGCTGCGGGCCGCAGCAAGACTGTAACCGGAATTGCACGAGAGGTCCTTCCCGCCGGAAGTGACCGAGCACTCAACAAGTTCATCACTGAATACGATTGGGATGAGGATCAGCTCAATCACGAGCGGTTAGAGGAACTGCAAAAACACGGAGAGACACGCTGGTCACAAGACGGCTACATCGTTATTGACGATTCAGTTATCCAGCGAACCGGGAAGTCTCTTCCCGGTGCTGGAGAGTTCTACGATCACTCTGAGGGTGAGCCTGTTTGGGGACAGAACCTCGTCTACGCGTTCTATACCGATGAGAAAACGTCCTATCCACTTGCTTTTCGCCAGTACGAGAAGGCCGACGACGAGGACGAGGAAGACGAACAGGAGACAAAATACGACCTCGCACGAGAGATAATCACAGAATTAGAAGAAGAGGTAGGTGTGCCTGCGGACACCTACCTCTTCGATGCATGGTTTGCTCATGACTCCGGTCTGATCGAACACGTCGAATCACACGGCAAGGACTGGATTGGACCACTACGGGGCAACCGACAGGTGACCTACGCGAACAAAGAGAGACGCGTCGATGCGCTCGAAGAGTGCATCGACAAGGAAGAGCGAGAAGTTGACGGTGAAACGTAAAATCTGGACTAAGACAGTCCCTATCTCGAAATTAGGTGAGGTTCGGCTGGTAATCACAGAGAAGGTTACCGATGAGGACGACGAGAATCCGGTCAAGTACCTCGCAACAAACAAGATTGACGCGCCTTCGGCACACATTATTCGGAGTTATTCGTACAGATGGCGAGTAGAGACATTCTTCGAGGACTCGAAAGAGGATCTTGGCTTAGGAGACTGCGAGGTTCGTGATTCTGACGGTGCCAGTCGTCACTGGCACCTTCAGATGCTGGCCTACAGCCTTCTTCGGCTTGGTCCGGAACCGAGCGCCTCGGAGCGACTTGTCTCGAAAGCCTCGTCGCTCCGATCACAACTCGAACACGGTCTCAAGGAGACGATCTACAACATGTTTTCGTGGGTGCGCGATCAACCAGACCGCGATCTCGATGGACTGATGGAAGACATCGACCACCTCTTTCTCCATTCTGAGGGCAGTTTATAAACGTGCAGAGTCGAGTTATTTGTAGATAATTCTGATAGTATATCTGAAATGTACGCCCGGAACACTACCGGGCGAGAAACTACTAGTAGGATCGGCGGAAGTGAAACTCGCGTTTCTACGAACCGAGAAGGGACGGGCCTGAGAACGTTATTCGTTTTCGAGGGTGTCGTAGATATCGCGGTGTTCGTCCCGATCAGCCTTGGCGACGCGCAACACGAGCTCTCGACGGATGTCATCCATCACGTCGTCGAGTGGTGTTCGTTCGCCTGTCTTCTCTTCCGTCGCCATGTTTACCTCTTGACCACGAATCCGGTTAATCGTTCGGGTCCGATGATTCGTCGGACAGTTGTTCAAGTCCATACTCGACGAGGTCGCCTCGCCATCGTTCGACCACTTCGTTCAGAGCGACTTCGGTCGTGTGTGCTCGAAGATATTCAAGCACGCCGTCCTCATCGACAGCTCTCTCGTCCGTTCCGAACTGCTTCAGTATCTTCCTGATTTCGTCATCGTACTCGAACCGATATCCATTGAGCAGGTAGAATACGACCACCACGTTGAGTGCGGTGCGCTTGTTTCCGTCCACGAACGGATGGTTAGCGACGAGAAGCCGAAGCAGGTAAAACGCCTTCTCGTGGATCGTCTCCGGAACCGACCCGAAGCTACCTTCTCTGTCGTACTCCAGTGCGAACTCAATGTCGCCGCGGCGCTGGACTCCCGGGCTGGTGTCGGGATACTCCGAGACAATATCCTCGTGGATGTCGAGGATGTCTTCGACCGACGGATACCAAAACGAGTCGGTCATTATCGGAGGTTCGCATCCGACTACCCTATCGTTTTCTCTCTACGAATGAACGATTCCCGGAGTAACACATTAGTTCGGGTGATGACCGATACTGTCGAAAGGATGTACGCCCGGAACACTACCGGACGAAAATCTACTAGTAGGCCTGGTGAAAGTGTATTAACTGACTTGAGGCACTCAAATACGCGAAATCAACACATCTGTTCAAACCCATGGATCGAGTTCTTCACGCCCACCAAACGAATATCGCTTCTGGTACGCGTCGGTCATTGAAATAAGGCCAGCCGCAACCTGGTACGCGGGCAGCGTATCATCGTAGAGGAGAACAATACCTGAGTGGGCGTCAGGTGGTAATCCACCGAAATCTTTCACATCACTCGTCACGATAATCAGTTCGTGTTCTCGGACATACGGAAGGACATCCGCTTCGTCATCGGCTCCCTGCCAGAGCGCATCACGGACGTGCTCAGCGTGGAGTCCTTCCTTCTGCAAATACGTTGCCGTCTTCGGGTCGATATTCTCATCCAACAAAAAGCGCCACCCGCTCATCTCAGGCGGCGTCCGGATCGACCCCTTCGGGACGATCGATTGACTCGCGGAAGTCTTCCATGGCGCCTTCGCGCCCCTGCTCTACGGTATGCATCTCACGCGGGTGATCGTGATAGTAAGCCAGCGCGTGGTACACGTCGGCTACGTCGAGATCGTACCGATCGGCAACAGCCTCGGGGTCTTCATCACGTCCTTCGACCAGGGCGTACACCTGACGGACGCTGACCCGGCGGCCATGAATGTGGGGCTCGCTCATCAGCTCGTGCGCGATCCGCCGGGATTCTCCTTCAGACATACCTACACGTTGCTGCTACTCCCGCAAAAACATACTGCTGACTGGGCTGGCGAGAGTTCCCTCTCAGATAGTGTCTGTGAAATGTACGCCCGGAACACTAACGACCGGCATCATTCCTGGCGGCGTGCCGTGTCAGCCGGCTAACCCTCGTGCCGGGCGGGCACTCGCGGTGCGAGTGCCGGTTGCGCGAGCGGCGATTGCCACATGCGCTGGGAGACGCGTCAGCGCCTCCGAACCGTGAATGTCGCGTGCCCGGGTTCGCCGCGCGGTCATCGCTCCCGTGTGGGGTCTCGGGCGGGGACTAAAGGCACGCAGTCGCGCTAGCGCGTCGACCCTCATTAACCTCGCGGGAACAGACTGATAGGGGTTCCCACGCAATATTCCGGAAATGAGCGACAATTCGGACCCGTTCCAGCCGTTTCGACAGTTGTTTGACCAGTTCGAGTCGACTGGGTCGAATTCGATGCCGGGGCTGGGATGGCCACTCTCGCCAGTCCCGATTCCGACAGGCGACACAGCGCCGATGTCGCCCGAAGAGAGCACAAAGCGTGCCGTCAAACAGCTCTACAGCGCGCTCGCGGCACTCTCGGAGACTGAATCAATGACTGCTACGGGCGGTGCGTGGAAGCAGTATCTCGATGCCTTCGACCTCGAAGCGACTTCGTTCGGGCCGGAACAGCTAACAGCGGCGACCTTGCGGACCTACCGCGTCTGGTTTTTCAGTCTCACGCAGGTGCTCGTCGAGAGTTACACGCTCCGGTTGGTACAGGATGAACTCGTCGTCGAGGACCACCGCCAGCGGACTGGAACGCAGAAGTGGTTGTGGGCGCTGCCCCAATCCGACCGGGAGCAACTGCTCAAGCGCTGTACTGACGTGCCCGACGACCTTGTAGCAGAAATGAAGGCGCTTCGCCAGCGGCGGGATGAACTGTTCTACACGTTCGGTGGCTGGGACGAGGTGACAGTCGATGACTCCCTCGACGACCTTCGCCGGTCGCTTGCGGTCCTGACCGCACTCGACGACCGCGTGTCCGAGGGCACCCCGTTTTCGTATCTCCCAGATGGGTCAAGCGGCGAGGCCTCGATTGATACTGGAGACGATACGGAAGAGGGAGGGAAAGACAGCACAGAGCGCCAGTCAGAAGAGGAATAATCGAACTTAGGTTTCGTACTCGCTTTCGGCCAACTGGACGTAGCCACCGTCGCGGAAGGTGTCTTTGGTCGAGTTGTACAGCCTGACCATCCGATAGCCACTGAGTCCCGACCGAAGAATGCTCCACCACGAGTACTCACCGCGATTGAGCAGCCGCTCGGCGGTCCCGAACGCCCAGTCCCAGTCGTCCGGCCCATAGTCGTGGACGACGTCCGCCATCGTCACGTTGCGTGTGAATTCGTCCCCCAGGGCGTCTTTCCAGGCGCTGTTGTACCGCTCTAGGCAGTCTTTCGCTGCGAGTTCGCCTGCGAGTTTGCCAGTTCGGACAGCGACGTGGTCGCCGCCTTCGTGAAACGCAGAGGTGCCGCCCATTGCGCCGCCGACGACAGCGATGCCCGCCGCAGTCGGCGATTCTATCGGTTGCGTCGAAGAGATTGGGTACGTTTCGGTCCCTCCCTGTTTGCCGCGGTCCTCAACGAGCGGGAAATCTTCGATGTCGTACTCGGGATAGACCAATTCGAGAAGCCGCTCAATGTACTCGCCACCGCGGGGGATTCCGTCGTCATCTTCTCGAAGGAGCGCCCACTCCGAGCGGTCGAAATCGTCGATGTCGAGCCCGATTGGCATCGTCAGCCCGATGCGGGCGACGTCGCCATCGTTGGGGAACACCCACGGATAAGCGGTATGGCCAGGCATGTACCCCCACCAGAACTTGAGCCGGTGTGGCTCGTAGATATCGTCGGGGACTCTGCGATGTTCCTGGTAGGCGATATGGTTTGCCGTCCGGGGGTTGAGGTGGTCAGTTATCGACCGACTGCCCGGCAAAAACTGGTCGAGAACATCCGTCGTGACGGTCCGCTGTGGCCCGTCTGCGAGGACGAGATATTCGGATTCGACTGTGTCACCGTTCGAGAGCGTGAGCTGGTGGGTCTGGGCACGGGTTCCATCACCGGAGCGGTCCGTCTCGACGGCGGTAATTGAGTCACCGACTCGATAGGTCGCGCCGGCGGCTTCGGCCTCCTCGCGGAGCCAGTCGTCGAAGCGAGCCCGGTGGAAAGCAAAGCCAAAGTCCGGGTACGACGCATCGATGCTTGTATCTTCGATAGTGAGCGTTTCTGACGGGCCGATGAAGTCGGCACCGTCGAGGCGGCGCAGAATAATCTCTTCAGGGATGTCTTCGGGGTCGAAGTCCATCAGGTCGACCCAGTAATCGAGCATGCCAGCGGCATCTGTCGAGTCCGGACCGAGATGGTCCCGGTCGGCTCGTGGCACCCCTTTCTCGATGACGAGCGCGCTGGCACCGTGTTCGGCGGCTTTCCACGCAGCCGAGGTGCCAGCAGGCCCGCCACCGACGATAGCGACGTCGACGCGTTCCATACCAATTGCCCGACCCGCCTCGACATAAATGCCCTGTCATCGACTGGGAGTGACCGGCTGACGGGTCGCCAGTCAATGCCCAATTCCTAATGTGGGACCTCTGGATCGCCGGTGGAGTGTCAAACGGTGGTTACCAGTCGAAAGGCTCCTGTTCACCGCCGTCCGGTATCGTCGACTTGGCTTCCGTGAACTCCTGTGGTGGTGCCATCTCGTCCATCGGTGCGAGACCGAACTCGTTCATCCACCCGGAATTGCTGGCGTCGTTGCGGAACTCGAACAGGATGTTCCCATCGACGACGGCGTAGACCTCTCGGGACTGGTCGTGAATGACGCGCTTTTTCGAGTCGATGGCGATGTCGACGAGGTCGAGCAACGATTCGACCGGCACACGGACATAGGACCCAGAGTCAGGGATTTTCCCCTGGGAGATCCACTCCGCGTACCTGACTTTCTCGTACTGTTTCTCGAATGCCTCGAAGTCCTCGATGCGACTGGCGGTCAACCAGACCACGAGAGCAACCACGAGAGCAACGAGCCCGACAACGGTCCAGCCGACTGCTCGGCTGGGAATTTCGAGGCCCGCAAGACCGATTGTCGATTCGGAAACTGGCACTGTCTTCGTCACTGCCGTCGCGTGACTCTGCTGGGATGTCTGGGGCGTGTCGAGTTCGTACGCCCGGTCCGTGATGGACAGTGCCGTACTCGCGTTCGTGTAGCCGGTGTGGCTCCCGGTATCGTAGGTGGTATCGACGAACACCCGTGCTTGGATGGTTCCGACGCCGTCGGTGGCGTCCGTCGTTGCTGCCAGTCGTTCGCGAGTGAGTTCCTGGATATCCAGCGTGGCAGTCGTTCGTGCCTGTCCGTCAGTAACACGCTTTGTTTCCGAGGCTAATGTCGTCTGGTTCTGCCAGAACATCTCCCCGTTCCTGGTTGCAGTCAGTTCGAGGACGAGCTGTTGGCTAACCGTCGTCTCTACGGACGGAACCGTCGTCGTGGCCAGGAAGGTCACGTTTGGCGTCGCAGAGAGCAAATACACCGGCATATCAGTGAGGCGCTCGTCAGACTCGTAAAGCGTCGTATCGCCGGTCACCGTCGCATGCGTCGTGAGTGTAGTGTTGATACTCTGTGCCTCGGTCTGTGCTGTGACCTGCTGGGTCTCGGTCGGCGCGACTGCCGCAGCGGCCCCACCAGCGAATGCGATAGCACTGACTACCATAAATGCCGCGACGAGTACGCGCTCGTACCGGCCACAGAGATAGCGCGCTCGGAGTGGCAGGTCCCAGCTCATCCGACGTCGGCCCCCTTGGTGGTGTCCTCGCTCATACCAGTACAAATGCCAGATGGGTAGAAAAGCAGGAGCTAACGCTCCTGTTGGTGGGAGACTTACTGCGAGGAAAGCCGGGATAGCCGGTCAGACAGTGACCAACACCGTCGATTCTGAGCCATCCTGAAGGGAGAAGGTAACCACCACTTCGTCACCCGTGGTGAACCCATCTGGCTGTCCGTTCGAAACGAACTGGTAGAACGCTACGGATGCGGTCTCGCCAGCGTCGACCGTCACCGACTGGTCGAGAGTGTACGTTGTCCCAGTTCCGATGTCGTAGCCGGGGTCGTTCTTGCTCGCTTCAGCCGCGCCTTCACTGTCCGTTGGCCCTCCGTTCGCGTCGATGTACACCTCGTCTTTGCCGGCTTCGACGTTCACTGGCGGTGGCCCGTCAAACGAGAGGGCTGTCGCAGTGCCCGCCTTCTCAAGCTCGAAGCCGACAATCGTGTTGGCTGTCGACGCCGTGTTCTGCATTGAGAATTCGAGACTTCCAGTCGAGGTGCCGCCCGGCCCGGAGAAGCTACCGGTCGTCGCCGACCCGGAGCGGAACACGAATGGTCCCGTGGTGGCCAGACAGTCCGAGGTGTCGACAGCCGTCTCCCGGGTTGCTGTCGCGGTGACCCGCGAACGATCGGTTGCAGAGACGGTAAACGAGACGGTGTCGGGCGGAGAGTCACAGTCGACAGAGACGCTCGTCGTCAGGGACTCGCCGGGTGCGAGCGTGGCCTGGGCGTTCGACAGCGACCCCGGCGATCCCTGGAGTGAGACCGTCGCAGTCACCGTGTTCTCGAACTGGTTGGTCACGGTGACGAGTCGGGAGGAACTGCCGGCAGCCACCGACGACGAGACGTCGAGTCCCACGAGCGCGTTGGCATCGTCGGCGACGCCGACCGACGAGGAACGGTCAAGCGTCCCGCTGGTGAACGCGTCCGAGGGGCCACCAGCGAACGGACCGACGATAGCGACGAGTACAACCGCACCCACGACGCTCAGCCAGAGGCTGCGTCGACTGCGGGAGCGTGACCGGGAGCGACGAGGCGGCCCCATCATCGGTCACCCAGTTTCCGCATCAGTCGACGCCGCGTTCCTCGAAGCGGCGTCGTCGGGTCAGTCAGCAACCAGTACAGGAGATACAGCGGAGCAATGCTCAGCAAGACGGTCGTCACTGCGGCAACGAATGGGTGGACACCGTGGAGCGCGTTGATGATTCCACCCGGAAGGACTGCTGGGTAGGTAACGATACGGATGCTGGTCGGGTGGGGGCCTGCCGTCTGCTGTGATGGAATCCGAATATCGACCGTCTGCTCGGAGGTGTCGAACAGTTCCTGTGGCAGGCGATTCGACGGCGAAGTCACCGCACCGCCGCTCGCGTCCGTCGGCGTGATGTTGACAACTTCCATCCCGTCAGTCTCCGTCACGACGTGGGCAAGCGGCGATGCTGTCAACTCGAGTGTCAACGTTTCAGTGCGCGGTTCGCCGACTGTCAGCGTCGCCGAACTGTTTGTTGGCTCGTCAGTGACAGTGTAGACTTGCGTCTGCTGGAAGCCGCCCAGCGAGACGAACGCGACGCCCGCGACGATGACGAGTACCGTTACCGGAAGGACGACTTGCCGGCTTCGCAGGAGATTCTCCCGTGACCGTCGCCTGTCAGAGCGGAGGCCAGCAGTCAGGAGGTACGCACCGAGGGCCGCCACGATGAGATACCAGTAATCCGTAATCGCACCGAGTGCAGTGCCAAGTTGGGGGATGACGACAGGACCGTCACCGACAGTCAGGAGTTTCCCGGACACGTCAGACTGCTGAACGAGCGGGTAGCCGGCGGCCTGGTCGGTCGAGGGGTTTCCATCGCCCTTGGTTACGATGCCGTCCGGCGTGACCTGCATCGCCCGATGGGTCACGTAGGACTCTCGCTCCTCGGAATAGAATGTGATGATGTCACCGCGTTCGACGATTCCGGACGGGACCTGGACGTATCCGTCGTTGGTGTCGAGCGTCGGCGACATGCTGTCAGATGAGACGTACGAAATGCCGGCGGGTGAGGCGGCCGGCGCGGCTATCGCGACCACGAGGAGCAAGAAGACGACGATGCCGGCTTTCTGTATCATGTGTTACTGAAATTTGGTGTTGTTCGAAAGGGGAGAACCGAGAATCGGTCTATCCGTCGTTAGCGAGAGGATTACGACCCGTCGGAGACCGTTCCACCCTCGTCGACGTCGTCGATGGTCAGCGCGAGCGTCCCGGAGAGGTCTTTGGCCGAGGTCAGCGTATCAGTCCCGGTCCCGTGGCCCGTATCCACGACAACGACGACGTCGTAGGTTTCAGCGGCGGCAGCGTCCATCGAGACGGTCTGTCCCTCTTCGGTGACCGTACCGACGAGCGCTCCGGTGTTGTCGTACACCTGGAACTCGAGGTTCGCCACAGTGTTGCCATCGTCAGCGTCGAGCGTGTACGCGGCAGTTATCTGGTGGGACTCGGCGTCGTTGTTCGTGACCTGGAATGCTTTGGAGGTCCCAGGGGCCGCCGGGTTCCCGAGTTCGAACAGCGCGTCAGTGTTCGCACCGGTGGCAGTGCCTTGCGTGAAGTTGATCGCGAGCTGGTCTGCCGCATTCTGGTAGACCAGGTTCCCCGAGTTACCGTCGGTGAGTCCGAGCAGGCCGTTCTCGTCAGCGACCACGTTCGCGTCTGCCTGCCTTTCGACCGTCGCACTCGTAAATGCACTCGTCCCGACAGAAACCCCTGCAACGAGGATGATGCCGGCCACGAGTAGCGTCTTCGTCAGTTGTGTCATTACGTACTACGATGGGCGACCACATCCCTTAAGCGAAAGCGAACTGATAGGTGAGCCAGGGAGTTACCTGCTGGTAAGTGCGTCGTCGGTCAGAGAAGGACATCCGATTGAGTCGAGTTCGAGTTTCAACTGTAGGACAAGTTCGCAAACCAGCCCCGAGACACACGGAGAGTTCCAGTGTGAAAACGTCGGTCAGTCAGAATCGTCTGCCGAGATGGTTACTCGGTCGGGAGATGAACGGTTACGGTACTACCCGTCGAACTGTTCTGTTCGAACGTTAACCACCCGTTGGATTGTCGGATAATCTCTCTGACGAGCCAGAGACCGAGCCCATTCCCGTGGTACAGCTGGTCTATCTCCGCGTCCTGGGTGATGATTTTCCATTCTGACTCTGGAATTCCGGGTCCATCATCGGAGATACTGACCGTGGCGGTGCCATCTTCGGTCCAGACATCGACAGTCACGCTCGGATACTCGCTGTCCGAGTGGACGACTGCATTCTTGAGCAGTTCGCGGAACGCTTTGTCGAGGTCAGGCGTTGCGAGTACCTGACACGTCTCGGGAAGACTCACACTAATGTCGGCCGCTGGATGCTGCCGTTCAATCTCCGTGATGACCGATTCTACTGTCGGAACGATGTCACGCACACCGCCGGCTGGAGGGTCCGTTAGCACTGTCGTGATTTTCCGCTGCTTTTCGGCCATCCTGACAAAGTCCTGGCTCACCTCGAGAATCTTCGAGACGTGGGGCTGGACATTGCCTGAACCCTTGGACTGGACGATTTCGGCGTGACCCATGAGCGCATTCATGTTGTTCCTGATGTTGTGCCGAAGCACTCGGTCGATGACTTTCAACTGCTGGGTGTTCCGCTCTCGGTCTGAAACATCCCTTATTTGATAGATGAAGCCGACAGCATCGCCTCCGGAGTTTTGAACCTGGGAGATAGTCGTCTCGCCTGTGAACTCCTGCCCGCATTTTTTCTGATACCCGGCCCTGACCGTGTTCCGGAGTTCGCTTTTCGTTTCTTCGGATTGGTCTCGTAGCTCCAGGCTGTCTTCCTCGGTTGCGACCAGTGTCCGCAACGACTGCCCCTCGAGGTCGTCCAGTTCGTACCCGAAGAGTTCAGTCAACCCTGGATTTCCATTGGTAATCCGGCCGGTCTCGTCTGTTACGACAATGGGGTCCTGGATGCTGTTGAACAACGACTCGTAGCGTCTCTTCTGCTCGTTAATTTTCCGTTCACGCTCTATCTGGTCAGTGATGTCTCGAACGACGCCGATACCGTTCACTGGGTGGCCGTCGTCGTCGAATTCGATTTCGGCCGTTTCGTGTAACCACCTGATTTCTCCGTCCACCACGATTCGGTGTTTCTCGTTGTAAGGCTCGCCGTCCAGTGCGGCGTGCCAGGCGTTCTCGAGATTTTCGCGGTCGTCGGGATGAACGAACTCCAGAAACCGGTCATAGGTCATCGGTTGGTCCGGGTCCAGCCCGAATATCCGGTAGCATTCGTCCGACCATGAGAGCGTGCCCTCCTCTATCTCCAGGTACCAACTGCCGACGTGACCGACTTCCTGGGCCTGGACGAGGTGGGTTTGAATTTCCGCTTCGCGCTCCCGTCGTTTGGTGACGTCCTTCTGGAACCCGACGAAACTCTCCAGTGTCCCGTCGTCGTCTCTCACAGGAGCGACCAATAACTGGTTCCAGAACTCGGTCCCATCCTTCCGATAATTTCGCAAGGTCACCTCGGCCGAGGTAGCGTCGTCGACCGCCGCACGGATTTGTCCGACCTGTTCGGGGTCGGTTCTTTCGCCCTGGAGAAATCGGCAGTTCTGCCCGACGGCCTCGTCTTCGTCGTACCCAGTTATCTCGCTGTACGCATCGTTGACGTAGGTCAGTGGCTCATCGTCCTGCGATGGGTCGACAATCGAGATTCCGACGGGGGCCTTGTCGAGTGCCCGCGTCTTTTCACGGAGTTCTTCTTCGCGTTCCTTCCGCTCAGTGATATCATCGTAAATTGCCACGAAATTCGTCACTGCACCTGATTCGTCGGTCACTGGTGCAATCGTGTGGCGAGTGGTGAACTGTGTCCCGTCTTTGCGTTCGTTTACGATTTCGCCGTGCCAGACGTTCCCTGCGAGAACGGTCTCCCAGAGGTCGGCAATGAACGCATCGTCGTGCTCACCGGAACTGAGTAGCGACGGTGTCTCCCCGAGCGCCTCACCGCTCGTATAGCCAGTCATTTTCTCGAATGCCGGATTCACGTACTGAATCTCGCCATCGGCGTCCGTCGAGAACACGGCGTGACCGGTCTGTTGCACTATCTGTTCGTACTTGCGCAGTTGGCTCTCGCGCTCTACTCGGTCGGTAATATTCCGCGTGGAGCCAACGAGTTGCACGACTTCGTCGTCGATGATGACTGGTGAGATGCTCGTTTCCCACCGTGACGTGTCACCAAAAATCGACAGTTGTTCTTCGTACCGTAGCTCTTCGCGCCGACGCATGCACTCCTCGTATTTCTCGCGAACAGCCGCGCTGTCGTGCTCATCAGCAAGGTCACGAATCGTTTTCCCCTGTAGCTCGTCGACTGACGTGTCAGTGAGCGCCTCGTAGGCCTGATTGACGCGATTGACGCGGAATCGCTCGCCCTGCTTTTCGACGTCGATAACGAACAACCCGTCCTGTGCGTTCTGGAACAGCGTTTCCGCTCGGTCCAGGTCTTGGTGGCGCGTTCCTTGCTCTGTGGCTTCATCAAAGAAAAGCGAAAGTCCTGTTTCGTCGGAATAGATTTGACCTTCGAACCAACAGTCTAGCCCCGAATCGTGCCATTCGATATCGATGTCGCGGTCGAGTCGAGTCGCTCGCTCGATGGCATCCTGGAGCTGGCTTCCCTGCGAAGTTGCAAACCCATCCCAGATGTGCTCTCCGAGGAGTGAGTCGGCGTCGACATCGAGGATTTCCGCAGCCCGTTCGTTGACGTATGTGTAGCGGTTGTGTTCATCGAAAGACAGGACGGCGTCAGAAACCCGTTCCAGAGCGTCGGAACGAATTTGAAGCGAACCCACGGAGTCGGTTCCGGATGGTTTTGAGGAATCCATGAGCAGAGTTACGATTCAGTCACTTCTCTTTCTGGGCCGTAAATCTGGTTGTCGTACGACTGTACGTGGTCAGAGAACCCGTCCACTGCATCGTTGTTGTCGTAACAAGCCCCAGTTTTAGTCATTCGTGGGTAGATAGGAGCTATATATAATATATGAATTCGCTAACCGGGAAGTAAGTAGAAGCTACTCTCAGGGTGTGCGACAATACTTGCCCTCTGGTCATCTCATCCTCATATAGCACATATGTTTGGTGACTCTACACCAGGGAAACAATCGACTGTCGACGGTGGACCCATCCGAGGTGCAAGAGAGCGCACCGTTCTGTTCGTCGGGACGGAACCGATACCTCCTGATACGGTTTCCGACTCCTTCGAAGACTATCCAGTCACTGTCGATGTCGTCACCGATGGCGAGCAGGCAATCGAGCGCTTGACCGAAACGACCGCATCGACAGACGACGGCGTTCCGGACCTGATTGTCCTGGGGGGTGGCTTCGAATCACCGGACTGGACGACGCTTCTCAATGCAATCAAATCGAGTCCGCGTCTCGAACCCGTTCCCACCGTCGTGGTCACCGCAGACGAGACAGACGCAACCGTAGTCACCGAGCATGGCGGCAATGCACACGTCACGGCACCGGAGTGTCGGGACGCGTGCGCTGACCTGCTCGGGTCGTTTAGCCGGTTCTGGTTCGAGTGGGCGCAGTTCCCGTCAGAATCTTTATCTGCTGATAACCTGTAAGTAATTTATGTCTAACCGGCACTCACCCGACGAACCGAGTGCACCCGAGTATCTTCTCGATAGCGTGTCACTTCTCTCGAAGAAGTGGCATCCTGCGGTCGTCCGCTGCCTGGCAGATAGTGACGGACTTGGATACAGCGACATCGAGGACCGGCTTGACGGCGTCTCTGCGAAGGTGCTCACCGACGCACTGGAGGAACTCCAAGAGTACGAAATCATCGAGCGGGAGGAACTCAGCCAGAGCCCGTTGCGGGTCAATTACACGCTGACCGGACGGGGCAAAGAACTCGACGGGATAATCGACTCGCTTGCCGACTGGGGCGAAACCTACCTCAGGAACCCCGACACAGAACAGGTCGTCCTCGTTGCCGACGACGACGAGCGATTCCTGACAATGCACGAAGCCTGGCTGGAGGACGACTACACTGTTCGGACGGCAAGCGATGGCGAGGAAGCACTCGGGAGTCTCGACACCGACGTCGGTGTCGTCGTCCTCGACCGACGGATGCCCGGGCTCTCCGGCGAGCAAGTGCTCGACTGGATTCGGACACAGGGGTACGACATCCGCGTCGTCATGGTCACTGCCGAAGAACCGAACCTCGATGTCCTCGAGATAAACTTCGACGAGTATCTCACCAAACCCGTCCTCAAAGACGAACTCCGGGACGTCGTCGCCGACCTGTTCGAGCGTCGTGAGTACGGGTCACAGATACAGGAGTACCTCGCGCTCAGGTCGAAGCAGGCGCTACTCGAAGCCGAACGCTCGCCCCAGACGCTCGAGGAGAGCGAAGAGTACCAGCGGCTTCAGGAACGTATCGATGACCTCGATGCGACCAGCGAGGACATCGAAGCGGCCGACCCCGAAACGCTCGAACGAATCACCCTACAGAGACAGCAATGAGTACGGATACTGAGACACATTCATTACGAGACGAGTCAGCAACCAAGGCCTTACAGCGGGTCGACGAAGCGGTGTGTGCCCTCGACGACGAGTGGCAGTTCACTTTTGTCAACGACCAGGCCGCGGCAATGCTGGAGCACACGCCGGAGGAACTTCTCGGTGCGAATCTCTGGGAGACGGTCCCAGCCATCGAAGGCGAGCAAATCGGGGAAAAACTCCGACACGCGATGGAGACACAGCGCCCGGTCAGGTTTGACAGCTACGCCGACACAGCCGAGCGCTGGTTCAAAGTTCGCATCTATCCCACAGAGGGCGGTCTGACGGCGTGTTTCTACGATATTACGGACGAACGCGGCGACCAACTCGATTTACAGCGCAAGCGACGGCTGTTCGAAACAGTCTTCGACGAAACCGAAGATGCACTCGTGGTCGCCGACACTGACCGCCGGATAACGGAGTTCAATCCTGCCGCAGAACGGCTGTTCGGGTACGATGCCAGCGAAGTGGTCGGTGAGAAGGCAGAAATCCTCTATGCGGACCCCGACGACTACGAGAGACAGGGCGAGCAACGATTCAACGTCAACGCGCCAGAACGCGACGAGACGTACATCACGGAGTACGCTCGAGCCGACGGCACGACGTTCGAAGGCGAAACGCTGGGCACGTCGCTCAAAGGTCCCGACGGCAAGACCCTCGCCTTTCTCGGTTCGATTAGAGACATTAGCGCGCGTGTCGAATACCAACAGACGATAGAAGCCCGCAACGACACGCTCCGAACGTTCCACGAGATCTCGACCGACGAGGAGCGCGGCTTCGATGAACAGGTCGAAGCACTGCTCGAACTGGGGCGCACCCATTTTGGACTCGATGTGGGACTGCTGTCGAACCACCAGGGTCAGGAGTGTGCTGTCGAACACGTCAGCGCGTCCGACGGTACAATCGAGCAGGGCGACCGCTTCGCCGTCAGTGAGAATTACTGTGACCGCATCGCCGAGGAGGGCGAACTGTTCGCCGTCACTGGGCGTAGTGGTCAAGACGAACCCGACGGCCCCAACTTGCACGAACAGACCCCCACCTACATCGGCGCACCGGTCGTCGTCGAGGGCGAACTGTACGGAACGCTAAACTTCTCCGGGGAACAACCCCGCCAGAAGCCATTTTCCGAGAGCGAACGGACGCTCGTGCGCGTGTTCGCACAGTGGGTCGGGAAGGAACTGAGCCGACAGCGGAGCAGCGAGCGGGCGGCCGCGAATCGCGAGCGCTTGCGCCAGATCATCGATATGCTGCCACAGCTGGTGTTCGCAAAGGATAGAGACGGCGAGTTTCTGCTGGCCAACCAGGCGATTGCCGATGCCTACGGGACCACCGTCGAGGAACTCGAAGGGGCGACCGATGCTGACTTCGCCGAGTCCAAAGAGGAGGCAAAACAGTTCCGGGAAGACGACATCGCCGTTATCGACTCTGGGGAACCCAAGCAGATTCCCGAGGAGCCACTGACGACCGCCGATGGTGAGGAACTGGTGTTGCAGACGACGAAGATTCCATACGACCCCGTCGACCACGAAAAAGATGCAGTCCTCGGTGTCGCAACCGACATCACGAGCCTCAAAGAGCGCGACGCCGAAATCGAACTCCAGGCGGAGGCGATGGAGGCTTCGATGGACGGCATCGCCGTTCTCGACGACGGCGAGTACGTCTACATGAACCAATCGCACGCCGACATCTTTGGGTACGACCCCGAGGAACTCCTCGGGAGTGAGTGGCAACAGCTCTACGGAGAACAGGAAGTCGAGCGACTCGAAGAAGAGGTGTTCCCGGTACTTGCAGAAGACGGAGAGTGGCGGGGAGAGACGGTTGGACACACACGCGACGGAACCGCCGTCAACCAGGAAATAACACTCTCCCTGCTCGACGATGGGAAGCTCATCTGCACGAACCGGGATATTACCGAGCAAAAACGCCGTGAACAGGAACTGGAACGCCAGCGAACGCGACTCCGCGCCCTGTTCGACAAATCGCCCGACGGAATTGTCGTCCACGACGCCGAAGGGACCATCCTCGACGTGAACGAAACAGTAACCGAGACACTGGGGTACGGCCGTGAGACACTCCTCTCGATGAACGTCTCGGAGTTCGAGTCCGGAATCGACCGGGCAGAACTCAAAGCAGTGTGGAACCAACTCGAAGAGGGCGACACGCTCAAAATCGAGGGGGAACACGAGCGGAAAGACGGCGAGACCTTCCCCGTCGAGGTCTGGGTCAACAAGGTAGACGTCAACGGGTCAGAGCGTTTCATCGCCGTCGACCGTGACATTACCGACCGAAAGGCACGCGAAGCGGAACTCAAGCGAAGCCGTGATTTCATCGAGAAAGCACAGGAGAGTGCCTCCATCGGCGGCTGGGAAGTGGATTTGACCGCAGAGACGGTGACCTGGACCGACGAAGTGTATCGTATCCACGACCTTCCGACGGACGCTGATGTGAGTCTGGACGATGGATTCGAGTTCTACCATCCAAAGGACAGGGCAACGATACGGGACGCGTTCGATCGGTTGACGACTGACGGCGAGCCGTACGACCTCGAACTCCGGATTGTAACCGCTGACGACCGCGTTCGATGGGTCAGAGCGGTCGGGGACCCGCAGTTCGACGACGACGGGGCGGTCGTCGGTGTCCGGGGCATCTTCCAGGAGATTACCGAGCGCCGACAACGGGAACAGGAACTCCGCGATGTCAAAGAGCGACTCGACCTGGCTGTCGAAGGCGCGAAACTCGGCATCTGGGACTGGGATATGGACACAGACGCCGTCACGTTCAACGAACAGTGGGCAGCGATGCTCGGCTTCTCACTCGAGGAACTCGACGGCCATATCGACACGTGGGAACAGCGCGTGCATCCGGCTGACATGGAGCGTGTCGAACAAAAACTCGATGCACACATCGCCGGCGAGGCGGAGCTGTACGACTGCGAACACCGGATGCAGACCAAAGATGGCGACTGGAAGTGGATACGGGACGTCGGCAAAGTCGTCGAACGGGACAGCGAGGGCAATCCCTCGCGTGCCGTCGGGATACACCTCGACATCACAGACCAGAAGCAATCGGAACTGGCGCTCGAAGAGGAACGGGATATGTTCGCATCGGGGCCGGCAGTCGTGTTCAAATGGGAAACCGGCGAGGGCTGGCCGGTCGAGTACGTCTCCGAGAACGTCACCGAGACGTTCGGGTACACGCCCGAGCAACTCCAGTCTGGCGAGGTCCCATACACGGACCTCGTTCACGACGACGACATCGAGCGCGTCGCAAACGAAGTCGAGACACAGAGCGACGGAACGACCGACCGGTTCAGTCACGAGCCCTACCGGATGATTACTGCATCCGGCGAGACACGGTGGGTCACTGACAACACCAAGATTGTTCGGACCGACGGCGAGATTACGCACTATCTCGGCTATCTCATCGACATTACAGAGCAAAAGCGCCTCGAAGCCACACTCCGTGAGAGCGAGCGGTCGCTTCGCGAACTCACGGACATCGCCTCGGGGACCGAGAGAGAGTTCGACGAAAAGCTCGCGGCGCTGCTCGAACTCGGGACCGAACGGCTCGGACTTCCGTACGGGTTCCTGACCCGAATCGACGACGAGACACAGCGAGTGGTCCAGGCTGTCGGCTCTCACCCGCAACTCCAGACCGGAGCAGTGGCACCGAAATCCGAGTCGTACTGCCGAAAGACAATCCAACAGGACAGTGTCCTCGACATTCAGGACGCCGCTGCCGAGGGCTGGGACGGCGACCCGGCCTACGAACGGTTCGATCTCGGCTGTTACATCGGCGAAACTGTTGTCGTCGACGGCGACCAGTACGGGACGCTCTGTTTCGCAGACCAGGCGAGCCGAGACCACGCGTTCAGTGATACGGAACGTGCCTTCGTCGAATTGCTCGTCCAGTGGGTCAGCTACGAACTCACCAGCGACGCTTTCGAGACGAAGTTACAGGAGATGAACGACACGGCAAGACAGCTCATGGCGGCGCCATCGCGGGAAGAAATCGCCGCCATCACCGTCGAGAGCGCGAAGTCGGTTCTCGACATGCCTGAAAACGGCGTCTGGTGGTACGACGAATCGACCGATACGCTCGTTCCCGAGTGTATGACCGCCGAGGCCGACGCGCTCTTTTCCGAGCAACCGACCCTCGAGCAGGGGAACTCCCTGGCCTACGACGCATTCCAGGCCGGCGAAATCAGGGTGTACGATGACCTGGGAGAGACCGACGGCCTGTACGACGAGCAGACCGACCTCCAGGCCGAAGTCATCGTCCCGTTCGGAGAGTACGGTCTGCTAAGTGCTGGCTCGACGGATCAGCAGGCCTTTTCGGAGACGGACCAGAGTCTGCTTGAGGTGCTGTCGGCAACAGTCGAGGCAGCACTGGGCCGTGCCGAGCGGGAGTCGGTGCTGCGCGAGACCCAGCGGAAACTCAAACAGTCCAACGAGGAACTCGAGCAGTTCGCCTACGCAGCCTCTCACGACTTGCAGGAACCGCTCCGGACCGTATCGAGTTACCTCACGCTGCTGGAACGGCGGTACGGGGACGAACTCGACGACGACGCTACCGAGTTCATCGACTTCGCCGTCGACGGTGCCGACCGGATGCGCAAGATGATTCAGGCACTGCTGGCGTATTCGCGAGTCGACACGCGCGGTCAGTCGTTCGAGTCAGTCGATGTCCCGACGCTGTTTGAACGTGTCACCGACAATCTGAAACTGACCATCGAGGAAACGGATGCCACCGTCACGACGCCGACGGCCGACCTGTCTGTGACCGGTGACCCCAGCCAGCTCGTCCAGATGTTCCAGAATCTCGTCGAGAACGGCATCAAGTACAATACGGACACCCCGCGGGTCGACATCCGGGCCAGCCACGACGACGGGATGGTCACCTTCGAGGTAACCGACAACGGAATCGGCATGGAAGACGGCCAAACGGACGAGATATTCGAGGTGTTCCAGCGGCTCCACACCCGCGAAGAATTCGACGGGACGGGAATCGGCCTGTCCATCTGTCGGAAGGTCGTCGACCGACACGGCGGCCAGATTTCTGTCGAGTCTGCACCAGGTGAGGGCTCGACGTTCACCGTGACACTCCCTGGAGGAACTGATATAGATGACTGACCAAACGGCAGACGTCTCGCTCCCTCGTGTGTTCGTTATCGAGGACAACCCTGCGGACATCCGGCTGCTGAGAGAAGGCGTCGACACAGCAGACGCCGACCTCGACCTCGAAGTTATCAGCAACGGACAGCAGGCAGTCGAACAGCTCACGACACTCGGTGCCGACTCGCCGAACGATCAGCCAGATTTGATATTGCTGGACCTGAATCTTCCAGGCAAGTCGGGCTTCGAAGTACTCGCGACGGTGCGCAACGAGACGGCATTTCAGACCGTCCCCGTGGTCATCGTTTCGAGTTCCGAGAACCGCGAAGACATCAAACGCGCCTACGAATCGTCAGCAAATGCCTACGTAACCAAGCCACCAGACCCCGACGAGTACATTCGGATGGTCGCCGCCGCAGTCGAGTTCTGGACACGGCACGTCACCCACCCAACCAATGAATAACACAGCACTCTCCGAAATCCTCCTGATCGAGGACAACCCAGCAGACGCCCGCCTCATCGAAGAATACATCACCGAACGGTCCTGGCCGAACATCGACAGGACTGCGCCAGCAATCGAACAGGCCGACCGCCTCGATAGCGCCATCGAGATATTCGACGAACAGATCGACATCGTCTTGCTCGACCTCGGCTTGCCGGACAGTTCCGGACTGGAGACACTCGACCGGATGCTCGAAATCGGCGAACTGGTACCGGTCGTGGTCCTGACCGGCCTCGACGACGAACAGGTCGGCGTCGAAGCCGTCGAACACGGCGCGCAGGACTATCTCGTCAAAGACGACATTACCCCGCGACTGCTCCAGCAGACACTCCGCTATGCGAGCCAGCGGGAACAACAGCAACAGAAATTACGGCAACGGAACGCGGAGTTGGCTCTGTTGAACCAGGTGGTTCGCCACGACATCCGAAACGACGTGGCTGTCATTCTTGGCTGGGGGGACTCACTCAAAGACCACGTCGACGAGACGGGTGCTGACCACCTCGACCGGATGTTGGAGGCCGGCGAGCACATCACCAGCATCACTGAGACGGTCGGCGATTTCCTCGCGGTCCTCGAGGACAACAGCGACCCGGAGTTACACGCTATCACCCTCTCGAGCGTGCTCACGAACGAACTCGAGAAGGCCCGGTCGGCACACGAGCATGCAACAATCGAGCTCACTGGTGACCTTCCGAGCGGCCTCGAAGTCGCCGCGACGGAACTCCTTTCGTCGGTGTTTCGGAATCTCCTGAACAACGCGGTGGCACACAACGATAAACCGGACCCCGAAATCGTCGTTCACGTCGAAGAACACGAGGCGACCGTTTCGGTCGAAGTTGCCGACAACGGCCCGGGTATCCCCGATAGCCAGAAACGCGAGGTGTTCGGCCGCGGCGAAATGGGGCTGGCGAGTTCCGGGTCTGGAATCGGGCTCTATCTCGTCGACACGCTCGTCGACATGTACGATGGGGAGGTGGTCCTCGAAGACAACGAGCCGGACGGGAGTGTGTTTACCGTGACGCTGAACAAGTACTAGATGTAGCCTTTCTCGAGGAGGAGTTCGCCGTTGAGAATCGACGCCCCCGCAGCGCCGCGCATCGTGTTGTGGGCAAGGCAGTTGAACTGGAGGCCACCGTCGGTCGACTGGACACCGCCCGTGGCGATTGCCATGCCGTTCTCTTTGTCGCGGTCCAGGCGCGGCTGTGGCCGGTCGGGCTCCTCGTAGACGTGGACCAACTGGTCCGGCGAGGAGTGGAGGTCCATCGTCGGGTACGATTCGAGTGCCTCGATGGCGGCATCGACGGTGGCGTCCTCGGCCGTGTCGGTCCAGACGTTTTCGAGGTGGCCGTCGAGCGTCGGAATCCGGTTACAGGAGGCATCGACGCGGGCGTCGTGCCACTGGACTTCTGCGCCGTCGAACTCCCCGAGCAGTTTCCGGGATTCGGTCTCCATCTTCTTTTCCTCGCCGCCGATGTGCGGGATGGCGTTGTCGATAATCTCCATCGACGTGACACCGGAGTAGCCCGCACCCGAGACAGCCTGCAGCGTCGAGACGGTAATTCGGTCCAGGCCAAAGGCGTCGTCGAGCGCCGCGAGCGGCGGAACCATCGTAATCGTCGAGCAGTTGGGGTTCTTGACGAGTGCGCCGTCCCAGCCGCGCTCGTCGCGCTGGACTTCGAGGAGGTCGATGTGGTCGCCGTTGACCTCCGGGATGGTAAGTGGGACGTCGTCGTCTGCCCGCGCGTTCGAGGAGTTCGAGGAGACCACGTAGCCGGCCTCACAGAAGCCAGGTTCGACGCGCTCGCCCACGCTCGATGGCAGCGACGAGAAGATGATGTCGAGGTCGTCGGGAACGTCGTCGGGGGACGTCTCCCGGACGGTCATCTCAGCGACGCTTTCCGGAATCGGGATGTTGATGCGCCACTTGGCGGCCTCGCGGTAGGTTTTGCCCGCACTGTCGCCGCTCGCGGTCAGGGCGGTGATTTCGAACTCTGGGTGTGGTTCGAGGAGCTGAATCAGTCGCTGTCCAACGGCACCTGTCGCACCGAGAATTCCTGCTTGTACTGTCATAGACGGTGGTAGGGCGAGGCCCGGTCAAAACTGTTTGGAAACAACTCGCACTGTTGCACTCGGCGCGCAGTCGTCTCGAACGGTCGAACGCCCACAGCACGCCGCGAAACCGGTTTTTGTGCGGAATCCCAATGCGTGGTATGGCGTCGTTGAATCCCGTCCCCGAACAGATGCGCAACGTCGGCGGCTACGACCGACTGGCCCGAGTCCTGCTTGGCGTGGTGCTGTTCGCTATCGCTGTCGGTGCAGCGGTGACAGACCGGCAGTTATTCGCCGTATTCGGCATGATTGCCAGCGCCGGCCTTCTCCTCAACGCCGCCACGCAGTTCTGTGGTGTCAACGCGGTGCTGGGGCTGGACACCTGTGCGTACGAGGCGGAGAACGACTAGAAAATCAGGCTTCGACGGTACTGCCCTGCTTGTGGGTGACATAGCCCGCGATGCGGTTCCGTACACCCTTCGATTCGATGTTGGTCAGTTCATCGACCAGGTCCTTGTTGTGCTCGAAGTCCGTCGAGAAGGCCTTCGGGTATCGTTCCATCAGCAGTCGTCCGGTCTTTTTGACGTAGGCGGGTTTGATGGCCATCGTTGCACGCACGTAGCCGAGGGCACCTCTAAAAAGGTTCGATAGTCCGCGGCGACGGCGAGGACCTACCAGCCGTCGGTCAACGCCCGTACTCGCTGGATTGCGGCCCGCTCGCGTTCCCCACCGGCACGCTCGACGACGCGCTCGAAGTAGTCCAGCCGCCTTCGGAGAGTGTCGGTGTCGTACGCGTCGACGTCGAGTCGCGAGGCGGCGACCGTTGCCTCGATGACGGCCGCATGGCCGCGGTTCGTTGTCGGGACAACTTCTTCCTCGATGCCGCTGTCGGCTGGGGTCAGATTCCAGTCGGTCCACATCGTCCCACCGTCCTCGCCCGTTGCTACGGCCTCGACGCGAACCTCGACCCAGGCGTCGGCGCTGTCGAGAATCGGCTCGTCTTCCTCGCGGACGGCGAGTGCGGCATCCACGAAATCGAGTGGGTCCCGGGTGAACTGGACGTAGCCACTGGCCCGTTCTCGGAAATTCCGCCAGGTTCGCGTCCGTCCCCAGGTTCGGGCGCGAGCGGGGCCGGCGGTCTCCAGCCTCTTCACACCGAGTGCGGCCACGTTCCAGCGGTCGTTCGGCCCGAGCGTCGTCACGACGGTTTCGACCACGCCGTCGCGGTCGACTGGCCACTCGGCCACGGTCAGACCTCCAGCCCCCGCTCTAGGGCGACAAAGAGCGCGCCGGCGACGATGTCGGCCGTGGTTCCCGGGTTGATTCCTCGCTCGACCAGGTCGTCGGCGAAGGTGTCGACGTCTTCTTCCCCGTCACGGACTGCCTGGGCTCGCTGGCGGACTTTCTCGGCCGTTTCGCGGTCGTGTTTGGTCACGACAAACGTATCTACCTCGTCGGCCAGCAAGTCGAGATACGCCCTCGCCGCACGGTCGGTGACCGGTCCCGTCCCGTCGAGCATGGCCGCTGCCGCCTCGAACGTCCGGGGGTAGCCGTTGACCAGCTCCGCGGCGACGCCGTCTCGGTCTGCGCTGCGTTCCATCAGGTCTTCGAGCGTAATCTCCTGCGCCCGGAGCGTCGGGACTGCGTCGGCACCTCGTCGCACGTCGAGCGGTTCCATCCCGTCCGGTGGGTCATCGACGGCCACGTCGACGTACTCGAAGGCCTCGTAGAACTTCGCGGCGTCTTCGACGGTGGTCTCTTCGAGAATCGTCCGCGTCCCCGCAGGCGTGAGCTCGTCAGCGACAGCAGCACGCACCAGGGGCGTCACCACGAGCAGCGCGCCAAACTGGGTATTCCCACCCGACTGCTGGCTCATGCCGGCAACGGCCCGCCGGAACGCTTCGCCGACTGCCGTGCCGTCCGCGGCGAGTTGGAGGCCCTCGCGAGCACACACCGCGCCCGTCACGAAGTGCTCGAATCGCAGGTCGTCGTACTCCCGGTGTCGGTCGACGTTGCCGGGCTTTGGCGTCCCCGACACCTCCAGGAGTAGTGCAAGCTCTCCGTTCTCCGTCGTCGTTCTCACGAGTGCCCCTCTTGTTTCTGTGAGCGCGCTGGCCGTCCGCTCGATTCGGTTCGTTCGAGATACGCCGTCGTCGCCGCTTCGACCCTGGCCACCACTGCCGGGTCGTCGCTCGGTCGGCCGACGCTGACCGCGTCCGCGCCGTAATCGAGATACTCACGCACCGACCGTTCGTCACGGACGCCGTTGTTGGCGATGACGAACGCGCGTGTCGCCTCGACAACGTCTCCGACCACCGACTCCGAGTCCATCGCGTCGACGTGAATCACGTCCGCGCCAGCGTCCTCGGCCGCCGCTGCAACCTCGGACAGGTCGACGCCCGACACTTCGGTCCGGAGTTTGACGCTGACTGTCGCACCCGCCCCGGCAGCGGCACGGACCTGTTCACAGAGTCGGTCGGGGTCTGCGAGCAACAACTGGCCGGCACCGGTGGCACACATCTCGTCTTGCCGGCAGTGGGCGTTGATTTCGAGGATAGCTTCGTGGTCGGCACAGACTGCTGCGGCGTCCCGGAGTGGGCCCAGCGTGGTCGTTCTGACGTTGAACCCGGCGCGTATCGGCACGTCCTCGAGCGCGGAGAGTTGCTCGTCGACGAAGGAGACGGGGTCGGCCGGCAGAAACTCGGTCCGGTCGCGCTCGACCAGCAGCCGGGCCGCCTCGCGAGTGGGGCCGTCGAGTGCGATACCACCGAGGAAGGCCGCGCCAGCGTGCTCAGCCGCCTGTGTTGCCCATGCAGCGTCGGCTTCGCCGCTCAGACTCGCCAGCGCGACGCGCGGCTCGAACATCAGGATACCACCTCCAGAGCCTCGTCTGTAGCGCGTGCGACCCGCTCGGCGTCCGCCTCGTCGTCCATCGTCGTGTCGGTCCGTACGACCGGACGGTCGAGGTCGGTCCCGTCCTCTGTATCCAGGACGAACGCGTCCGCGAACGGGTAGGCGTCGGCGACACCGGCCGTCAAGGGGTCCAGCCCGACGGCCTCCATCAACGTCGCGGCCGGCCCCGAAAACACCTGGTCCTCGACGAACGGCGAGACAGCGACGACAGGCGTCTCGGCGAGTGCCTGTTCGATGCCGTCGACGGCCAGCATCGGGCCGATACTCGTCACCGGGTTCGACGGACCGAGGACGACCGGCTCTGAGAGTGCGGTCCGGACCGCGTCCGTGGCGGCCGCAGCGTCGCTCCCGCGAAACTCCACGTCCTCGACGGTCGGCTCGCCGTCGTGTGCGACCCAGAACTCCTGGAAGTGCATCGGCCCCTCCGGCGTGTGGACCAGCGTCGCGACCGGGTCGTCGCTCATCGGTAGCAGGTCCACGTCGAGGTCGAATGCATCAGCGAGCGTCTTGGTTACGTCGGTCAGCGTCTCACCCTCGTCGATGAGTCCGGTTCGTGTGACGTGGACGGCCCGGTCGCGGTCGCCGATGTGCATAAACTCCGCGACGCCAGAGAAGCGCCGCCAGCGGGCTATCTCGCGGCCGCTCGTCTGTGCCTCAGCGGGGAGATAACGGGGGCCACCGTCGAGTCCCGCGCAGTCGGCAAGTGCGAGCAGTTCGTCGTGTGTCTCGGCCGTGTCGCCGGCGATGCCCCACCACAGCTCCCGGTCGAGGACGTCGCCGCCGAGAAAGAGGACCGTATCGAGGTCCGGACAGACCAGCACGCCGCCGAGTTCGACGTCGTCACCCGTGTTTGCGACGACCGTCGTCTCTTCGGAGGGAAAGACAGCGTCGGCCCCGGCGACGAGTTTCGGCGTGCCCGTCCCGCCGGACAGGAACGTCACCATACACACCGTACGGGAACCCGGTCTGATAAACCATCGTCTCGGAGCCAGTGTCAGTGATAGTTTCAAATGTGAGAACCGCGCCTATACACTGAAGTTCGTCGGCCGTTTCTCTCATCTCGATGAGGACTTCCGGCCCGATGGTAGCGGACGCCTATCGGTTTGCCCCTGCAGCAGCGGACGAGGCGGTCGTCTACGGCGCGTGCGCTCCGGGCTGGCACACGGCTGCCGACCACGATGTTGCTATCGACGAGTGGCTCGCGTTCATGCACGACGCGGGCATCGAACGCGTCTGCTGTCTCCTGACTGGCCGCCAACTCGATGCAAGCGACGCGAACGTCGGCCGCTACGAGGACGCCTTCGGCCCGCAACGCGTCCTGCATGCGCCGGTTCCAGACCATCATCTGCTCTCGCCCGACACACTCCAGACGGAGGTGTTGCCGTTCCTCAGAGATGCCGACGCGGCCGACGAGCCCGTTGTCGTGCACTGTCTGGCCGGCATCGGTCGCACCGGGCAGGTTCTGGCCGCCTGGCTTGTCGCCGCCCGGGAGTACACGCCACAGCGGGCAATCGAGACAGTCCAGGAGCTGGGCCGGGACCCGTTGGAGTCTGTCGACCATGGCAACGCGACGAAAGGCGACGTGTTGGCCCTCCTTGGCAGCCTCGACTGACACACGCACTGACTCTTTTATCAGGTGGCGCCCAAGCACACGGTGATGCCTACCATCAAGGACAGCGTCCACGACCACATCGAGGTGACCGGTGTGGCAGGTGACCTGCTCGATACGCCGCCCGTCCAGCGGCTCCGTCGCATCCGCCAACTCGGCACGGTGGACCTCGTCTACCCCTCCGCCAACCACACCCGCTTCGAACACAGCCTCGGCGTCTTTCACCTTGCCGACCGCGCGCTCTCGCATCTCGGTATCGAAGGCCAGCAGGCCGAGCGCGTCCGCGCGGCCGCGCTCCTCCACGACATCGGCCACGGCCCGTACAGCCACAACATCGAGCGTCTCATCTACCGACACACCGGGAAGTACCACGACGATATCGGCGACCTCGTCGGCTCCGGGGCAGTGGCGAGCGTTCTCAGCGACCACGGCCTCAATCCGGACCGCATCGCCGACCTCGTCGCCGGTGACGGCCAACTCGGTCAACTGGTGTCGGGCGAACTCGACGTCGACCGGATGGACTATCTCGTGCGGGACGCCCACCACACCGGCGTTCCATACGGCACCATCGACCACGGCCGACTCGTCCGGGAACTCCGCTTTGTCGATGGCGAACTCGTTTTCGACGAGGGGAACGTCCAGGCTGCCGAGAGTCTCCTGCTCGCTCGTGCGCTGATGAATCCCACCGTCTACTCCCACCACGTCGCTCGCATTGCCAAGTCGATGCTCCGGCGCGCCGCGGAAGGATTGCTTGCAACCGGCGCGACGACGGCCGAAAAGCTTCGCCGGATGGACGACCACGCACTCCACGTAGCGATACGGGACTGTGAAGCCACGGCGGAGTATGCCCGCCGGCTCGAACGCCGGAATCTCTACAAGCGGGCGGTCTGGGCGGAGATGGACGCCGTTCCGGAGGACATCATCATCGCGGACCACGAGACGATCCGGGATTTCGAGCGGGACATCGCCGACAGCGCGGACCTCGACCCCGACGAGGTCATCCTCGATGTTCCGAGCCGGCCGGAGATGACCGAATCCAGTTCCCGCGTGCTCGTCAACGGCGAGATACGCGAACTCGGCCAGCAGTCGACTCTGGTTGGCGCACTCAGGACAGCCCAGCGTGACCAGTGGCGTTTCGGCGTGTACGCACCTGCCGACCACAGCGAGCGGGTCGGCAACCAGACGATTCGCACGCTCGGCCTCGACCTCGATGGGGCGCTCGTCCGTGACGTTCGGCCGGGCATCAACGCGACGCTCGACGAGTTCGACTGATGGCGCGGGGGTGACAAACGGTGATTTCAACTTCCTCGGGCGTGTGAATCGGGATATGATTCTCGAAGGGACCGTCCTCCGCGGGCGCGAGTTCGACCCGATTCGCGGACGGGTCGTCGTCGAGGACGGTGAAATCACGGCCGTCGAAGAAGCCGACGTTCGCGGCGACGACATCATCCTCCCCGCGTTCGTCAACGCCCACACGCACATCGGCGATTCTATCGCGAAGGAAGCCGGCGGCGGCCTCTCACTCGAAGCCCTCGTCGCGCCACCGGACGGGCTGAAACACCGACTGCTCGATGCGGCCGACCGCGAGGAACTTGTCGACGGGATGGCTCGCTCGCTCCGCTTTATGCGCGAGACCGGAACCGGTGCCTGCATCGAGTTCCGCGAGGGCGGTGTCGAGGGCGTCGCGCAGTTCGAAGCCGCGAGTACAGATGTCGACATCGAATCGGTCGTTCTCGGCCGGGAGTCTATCGACGCGATGGAGCGAAGCGACGGCTTTGGCGCAAGCGGTGCTGAAGACGGGGAGTTCTCGGCAGAGCGCAGCGCCACCGCTGACGCGGGCAAACTCTTCGGCATCCACGCCGGCGAAGTCGACAGCGGCGACATCAATCCCGCGATGGACCTCGACCCGGACTTTCTGGTCCACATGGTTCACGCGGGTGACGTGCACCTGGAACGACTGGCCGACAACGAGATGCCGGTCGTCGTCTGCCCGCGCTCGAACATCGTCACGGACGTCGGCCGTCCTCCGATTCGAGAACTTCTCGACCGGACGACCGTCGCGCTCGGGACTGACAACGTGATGACAAACAGCCCCTCGATGTTCCGCGAGATGGAGTTTACCGCAAAACTGTTCGACGTGACTGCCACCGAGGTGCTCCGGATGGCGACGGTCAACGGGGCAGCGGTCGGTGGACTCGACTGTGGACTGGTCGCCGAAGGCCGTGACGCTCGCTTGCTCGTCCTCGACGGTGGGTCGAACAATCTTTCGGGTGCCGAAGACATCGTCCGAGCAGTCGTTCGCCGGGCCGGCATCGGCGACGTCAAAGACCTGCTCACCCCGGCAACCTGACCCCCCGGTGCCGGACTACTAAGTGGGGAGGGGTTGAATTATCTGACATGTACGACGATATTCTCCTGCCGACAGACGGTGGTGCCGGGATGGACGCAGTCATCGACCACGCGACCGGGCTCGCAGCCGAACACGATGCGACTGTGCACGGACTCTACGTCGCCGACACGGCGTCGTTGCGGGACGTCCCGATGGAGGCCTCGATGGAAGGGGTCAGCCAGGCGCTCACACAGGAGGGACAGACGGCACTAGAGCAAATCGAACGCCGGGCCGACGAAGCCACCATCGAGACGGACCTCGTGGAAGGGTCACCCGCCCGCCAAATCACCTCCTACGCCGAGGAGCATCCGTGTGACCTCATCGTGATGGGGACCCACGGCCGGTCGGGGATGGACCGCATCCTCCTTGGCAGCGTCGCCGAGCGCGTCGTTCGCTCAGCGCCGGTCCCAGTGATGACGGTTCGCGTCGACGCCGCAGATTAATTCGCCTGGTCGCCGTCAGTCGACGCTTCGCTCCCGTCGCTTGCCGGACGCAGGTGTTCACAGTCACCGGCAGTGACCTCGATGCGCCCGTCGTCGGTGTCGACGACGAGGGTCCCCGGGAACGTAACGTCGACAGCCTCTCCGATTACCTCCCCGCCGGGCGTGTCGATACGGACGCGCTGTCCGAGCGTCGCGGCGTACTCGCGCCACGCTGGGACGACACTGTCGAGGTCCGCCCGAAGGGCGTCGAACTCCTCTAGGAGCCGCTGGACGAACACCCGCCGGTCGACGTCGCCGACCTCGGCACGGATGCTCGTCGCCGCTGTCTCCGCCGGCAGGTCGTCCACCTCGACGTTCGCGTTGATTCCGATACCGACGACCAGCCACGAGATGCGGTCGGCCTCTCCCTCCATCTCGGTGAGGATGCCGGCGAGCTTTTTGTCGGTCTCACCTGTGTCACCGGCAGGAACGAGGACGTCGTTGGGCCACTTGATCTGGGCGTCGACGCCAGCCTCACGAGCGGCACGCGTCGTCGCGACGGCCGCTGCGAGCGTGAACGCAGGGGCGTGTGCAGGCGGGACGTCCGGCCGAAGCAGAATCGAGAGCCAGATGCCGCCGCTCGGTGAGGACCAGGCGCGGTCCAGACGGCCCTTCCCGCCGGTCTGCTCGTCGGCAACGACGGCCACGTCCGAGTCGCCCGCACTCCCGAGTTCGCGGGCGCGCTCGTTCGTGCTCGGAATGGCATCGTGGTACTCGATTTCGAACGGGGCAGCCAGGCCGAACTCGACTGCTGTGGCGCCGAATTCGGAGACAGAGACGAGTTCGTAGCCGTCGTCGTTGCTGGCTATCTCGAAGCCCTCCTCGCGGAGCGTCTCGATGTGTTTCCAGATTGCGGCGCGAGACACGTCGAGTTGCTCGGCCAGAGTGGGGCCCGCGACCGGACCGTCAGCAATCGCATCGAGGACGGCACAGCGCGTCTGTTGCATACTCCTCGACTGTCGGCGACAGCAAAAAAGCCCGACTGTTCGCGTTACTCGATGACGACCAGCAGGTCGCCCATGTCGACGCTGTCGCCCTCGCCGACGGCGACTTCGGAGACGGTGCCGCCCGCCTCGGCGACGATGTCGTTTTCCATCTTCATCGCTTCGAGCACCAGCAACACGTCGCCGGCGTCGACCTCGTCGCCCTCCTCGACGTTCACGTCCAGGATCGTGCCCTGCATCTCGGCCGTGACGGTCGTTCCGTCGGCGCTGATATCGGCGCTCCCCCCGTCGTCGTCGCTTGGGCCTGCCTGGTCGGGTCGGGGCTGACTACCGCCACTGCTTCCCGCAGCGGCGTCGACGTCGATGGCCGGCGCACCGCGCTCTTCGAGTTCCACGTCGAAGCGCTTGCCGTTGACCTCGACGGTGAACTCCCGCTCGGTCACGTCTTCCTCGTCGTCGCTCGGGGCTGCCTGTTCGGTGCCCCACTGCTCCTGGGCCTCGTCGATGCGCTCGGGGTCGAGTTCGTTGTCGAGGTACTTCGTGGTGTGTGTGCCCGTGACGAACGCCTCGTCGTCGAGCATCAGCCGGTGGAACGGGATGACCGTCACGATACCCTCGATGTCGAACTCGCCGAGTGCGCGCTTGCCCCGCTCGATGACCTCCTCGCGGGTTTCGCCGCTGACGATGAGCTTTGCGATCATCGAGTCGTAGTCGGTCACCAGATCGTCGCCCTGCCGGAGCGCGTCGTCCATGCGGACGCCGACACCGCCCGGCGGGTCGTACGTCTCCAGGGTGCCGCCGGTCGCGGGCGCGAAGTCGTCGGCGGCGTTCTCGGCGTTGATTCGGAACTCCATCGCGTGGCCGTCGATTTCCACGTCGTCCTGGTCGAAGGTAATTTCGTCGCCCTGAGCGACCCGGATCTGCCATTTCACGATGTCGATGCCGGTGATTTCCTCGGTCACGCAGTGCTCGACCTGGATGCGGGTGTTGACTTCCAGGAAGTAGAAGTTCGTGTCCGGCCCGAGCACTTCGCCGTCCTCGCGGTCCATGTCCTCCTCGACGAGGAACTCGACGGTTCCGGCGTTGGTGTAGTTGGCCTCGTCGACGCCGCGACGGGCGGCCTCGCCGATTTGCTCGCGGAGTGCGTCCGAGAGTGCGGAACTGGGGCCTTCCTCGATGACCTTCTGGTGGCGGCGCTGGAGCGAACAGTCACGCTCGCCGAGGTGGCGGACGTTGCCGTGTTCGTCGGCGACAATCTGGACCTCGATGTGCCGCGGGTTCTCCAGATACCGCTCCAGATAGACCGAATCGTTGTCGAAATAGGCCTCGCCTTCCCGCTGTGCGCTCTCCAGTTGGTCCTCGGCTTCGTCGGCCGAGCGGACGACCTTCATCCCGCGGCCGCCACCGCCGCCTTCGGCCTTGATAGCGACGGGGAAGCCGTATTCTTCACCGAACTCGACGACTTCGTCGCTCTCTTGAACCGGGTCGGTCGTCCCGGGAACGATTGGGACGTCTGCCCCGTCCATAATCTGGCGGGCTTTCGTCTTCTCGCCGAGTCGCTCCATCGCACCGCTGGACGGGCCGATCCACTGGACGCCCTCTGCCTCCTCGACCTTGCCGGCGAACGTGGCGTTCTCCGCGAGGAAGCCGTAGCCGGGGTGGATGGCGTCGGCGTCGGCCTGCTGTGCGGCGTCGATGATTGCGTCGTGGTCGAGATACGAATCGGCCGCGCGGGCCGGTCCCACGTTGTACGCTTCGTCGGCGTAGCGGACGTGCCCGCCGTGTTTGTCCGCCTCGCTGTAGACAGCGACGGTGTCGATACCCAGTTCCTCGCAGGCGCGCATCACGCGCACCGCAATCTCGCCGCGGTTGGCGACGAGCACTTTGTCAAATCCTGTCATTAGAGTCCCTCCATGCGTCCTGCTGCAGTCCATTCGTCGGTCGGTGCCTCTCGTGGAACCCGTCGCGAGACGCCAGACAGCCCCTCGATACGGCCGGCAAACTCCCAGCGTGTGCCGTCCCAGGTGACCGGTTCCTCGGCCGCGGCGGCCGCCGCAGCCATCCGCTGGTCACGCATGTGTGCGCCGATGGCCGCGGCAATCGCAGCGGCTTCGGCCGGTGTCGCCGTCGGTGGAATCGAGAGCGTCCCGCCCTCGGTCGACAGCGAGAGTGTCGAGTCGTCGGCCATCTCAGAGTGGGATGTTGCCATGTTTCTTGTCTGGCTGTGATTTGCGTTTCGAGCGCAGCATCTCGAGGTCCTGAATCAACTGCGCGCGCGTCTCCTTGGGTTCGAGTACGTCATCGACAAAGCCGCGGTCGGCGGCGGTGTAGGGGTTGGCAAACTCCTCGCGGTACTCGTCGATGAGTTCTTGCCGACGCTGTTCTGCGTCCTCGGCCGCTTCCAGTTCGTCGCTGTAGAGGACGTTGACTGCGCCCTGTGGTCCCATCACGGCGATTTCTGCACTCGGCCACGCGTAGTTGACGTCTGCGCCGATGTGTTTCGAGGACATCACGTCGTAGGCCCCGCCGTAGGCTTTGCGCGTGATGACAGTCATCAGCGGCACAGTGGCCTCGGAGAAGGCGTAGAGTAGCTTCGCGCCGTGGTTGATGATGCCGTTGTGTTCCTGGTCGGTGCCGGGCATGAAGCCGGGCACGTCCACGAAGGTCAGGATGGGGATGTTGAAGGCGTCACAGAAGCGCACGAATCGAGCGCCCTTGATGGATGCCTCGATGTTCAGCGTGCCAGCGTTGACACGCGGCTGGTTGGCGACCACGCCGATGGCGTGACCGTCCAGTCGCGCAAAGCCGATGGCGAGATTCCGAGCGAACGCCTCAGCCACTTCGAAGAAGGAGCCCTCGTCGACCACGTCGTCGATGACGTTGGTCATGTCGTAGGGCTTCTGTGGCTGGTCGGGGACGATGTCGGCACATTTGGCCGACTCCCGTTCGGGGTCGTCCCACGGGTCGACCCGCGGTGGGTCCTCGACGTTGTTCTGTGGGAGATACGAGAGCAGGTGCCGGATGTCGTCGAGTGCCTCCTTCTCGTCGGCGGCCGTAAAGTGAGAGACGCCGGATTCGGAGGCGTGGGTGCTGGCCCCGCCGAGCTCGTCGAAGCCGACCTGTTCGCCGGTGACCGTCTCGATGACGTCCGGCCCCGTGATGAACATGTGGCTGGTGTCCTGGACCATCATGATGAAGTCCGTGATGGCGGGTGAGTAGACCGCACCGCCGGCACACGGCCCCATGATGGCCGAAATCTGTGGGATGACGCCGCTTGCCTGCTGGTTGCGGTGGAAGATTTCCGCGTAGCCGGCAAGCGAGTCGATGCCTTCCTGGATGCGTGCCCCGGCCGAATCGTTGAGGCCGATGACGGGCGCGCCGGTCTCCATGGCTTTGTCCATCACCTTGGTGACTTTCTCGGCGAAGACCTCGCCAAGCGAGCCACCAAAGACGGTGAAGTCGTGGGCGAACACGAAGACCGTCCGGCCGTTGACGTCACCGTAGCCGGTGACGACGCCGTCGCCTTTGACTTCTTTTTCCTCCATATCGAAGTTGTGACACCGGTGAGTCCGGAACTGGTCGAACTCCGTGAAGGTGCCGTCGTCGAGGAAGTAGTCGATGCGCTCGCGCGCAGTCATCTTCCCCTTCTCGTGTTGGGAGTCGATGCGGTCCTGGCCGCCGCCGAGTTCGGCTTCGCGGCGCATTTCGCGCAACTCCTCGATACGTTCGTCCATCGTCATTGGTGCTTCCTCCCGACGCTCATTGGCAGATGCAAGCAGTACCGAGCTAAAAAGGATTCTGTAATCGAGACACTCGGCATCGTTAGCTGTCGAAAAGCGCGGGGAAGAACCCGCCAGGACAAGATTGGTCCTCTCTCGCCTGTTTGCACCCGGCTCCGCATAGATGATTCCGGATACTCGACACTGGTCTTTGAATCGAGTCGACTATCCATGGCATGTCAATCGTGAGACCAGCCGACGCTACGACGATAATCGAATGTCATGGAAGTTCACAGTCGGTCCCGACAGCGCGGGTGGGAAAGCCGAGTTAGCCAGTCAGAACGGGGGCACGAGTGGTGGGTCCTCGCCGATGAATTCCAGTCCCAGGAAATCACCTGCGAGCAGCGTTTCGATACCCAGCACGAGCGTGACGATCACAGAGAGGATGACGATGGTTCGAATCGTCCACAGCCAGATCGGCCCGACGCTCCTGAGAGAGCTTCCCTTCGCCAGCTCCGAGATGGCGTTTTGGCCGAGGATGTAGCCGACGAAAATCAGCAGGAGGAGAACAGAGGTCGGAAGCAGCAGTTTGTACGCCAGATTGTCGAACCAGGTAAGCCAGGCGGTGTCCCAGGCAGACGGGAGCCCGAGGACGAACAGCGCGGTGCCGATACCGCCGGCCACCACCGGTCGCGAGACGGCGAAGTGGTCTGTCGCCCAGGAGACGATGACTTCCATTAGCGAGATTGCCGAGGACAGTGCCGCGATGAGAACCACTGCGAAGAAGGCGACACCGAGGATGCGCCCGCCCGGCACCTGGCTGAACGCGCTTGCCATCGCCACGAAGATAGCCGCCGGGCCGCTGGTACTCGCCTCGATGTTGTTCGCAAACAGAATCGGGAACACGACCAGGCCGGCGAGGATGCCGACCAGCGTGTTCGTCACGACAATCGCCCCACCGTCGACGAAGAGGCTCGTGTCCTCGTCGACGTACGAGGAGTACGTTATCATGATGGCCATCCCGAGCGAGAGGGTGAAGAACGCCTGCGAGACGGCAAACGGAATGATTTCACCGGCGTTGCCGGCCAACTGACTGAAGTCGGGGTTGAGGAAGTAGGAGTATCCGTCAGCCGCACCGCCGAGCGTCGCCGCCCAGATTGCCAGCCCAATCATCAACACGACGATGCTGGGGACCATCACTTTCGTGGCTTTCTCGATGCCGTCCTCGATACCGAAAGCGACGACAGCGACGGTGATAGCCATAAAGAGTGCGTGAAAGAGGATGGCGTCGGGGCCGGCCGAGACGGCGCCGAAGTACTCGGCCGGCGCATCGAAGTACGCGCCACGGGCACTCCCGATGATGTAGCGGCCGACCCACCCGCCAACGACGCTGTAGTAGCTGACAATCCAGAAGCCGATGAATGCGCCGAGCGCGCCGACGATACGCCAGTTTCTGTATCCCAGTTTCTCGAATGCGTCGACGGCGTTCGCGCGGGTCCGCCTCCCGACGACGAACTCCGCCAGCAGTGTCGGGAGCCCGATGACGAGGACGGCCACGAGGTAGACCAGAACGAAGATTGCGCCCCCGTTGGTCGCCGTCTTGAACGGGAACTGCCAGATGTTTCCCAGTCCAACCGCGCTGCCGATGGCAGCGAGGAGGAAGCCTATTCGAGTCGCCCACGTTTCACGCTCGCTCATACCGCTGGTTACTATAAAGACCGATTAAAACGTGGTGATTTCTGCCGGTAGCAGTCAACTAGGCTTCACCATAGACCGGCACGGCCGCGCCGCTGGTGACACTCGCGGCGTCGCTACAGAGAAACCGCATCACGTCGGCGATGTCGGCAGGGTCGACCCACGTATCGAAGTCTGAATCGGGCATCATCTCGCGGTTCATCGGCGTGTCGATGACACTCGGCATGACGGCGTTTGCGCGGACGGACCCGAGATTCTCCTCGGCGACGGAGTCGGTCAGGATGCGTACGCCGGCTTTCGTCGCCCGGTAGATGGCGTCACCCTCCCCACCTTCCAGCGAGGACCGGGCGGAGACGCTGACGACCGCCCCCTCGCGCGCCCGAAGATGTGGCAGGGCGTGTTTCGTCGCCAGGAACATCGTCTTGAGATTCACGTCGAACAGGAAATCGAACGTCTCGACGTCGGTCTCGTCGACGGGACTGCCGCCGCGCCACGTCCCGGCGATGTTGCACAGATAATCGAGTCCGCCGTGTGCGTCGACGATATTCTCGATAGCTGCTTTGACCTCCGCTTCGTCGGTGAAATCGCCCTGGTAGAAATCGATTCGCTCGGGGTCATCGAGTAGGAAGTCCTCGCTTTCGCTGTCAACGAGGTCGGCCCCACAGACGGTCGCATCACTGTCGAGAAACGCCTCCGCGACGGCGCTCCCGAGCGCGCCGCCGACGCCGGTCACGAGTACCACGTCGCCGCTGAAGTCAAACGAGACTGTCATACCTGTCATGTCGCTCGCAGAGAAGATAAAACGTTGGCCGGATTCGGGAACTATCCGAACGTTGGTAGTGACGGCGAACAACGACGACGCCCGCTCAGAGTTCGACGACGAGTTTCCCGAGGTAGCTATCTTCGAGGACGGCGCGGTGGGCCTCGTCGACGTTTTCGAGTGCGTAGCGCCGCGCGACGACACTCGAGAGGTTGCCGTCAGCCATCAGCGTCGCGAGCTTCGAGAGGACGTAGCTGATGTCGGGCGTGTTGAACATGCTGACGTGGTGGACCGAGAGCGCCTTGCTGCGACACTGCGGGACGTTCTCGAAGGTCGCCGAGAGCGACTCGTTGCCGATTGCGCCGATGTTGCCGCCGTGGGCGGCCACGTCGGTGTCGAACGAGAGGTACTCGTCGAGCCGGTGGTCCAGGATGACGTCCGGCCGCCCGGCGTCGACGACCGCTTCGTCGAGGTCGTCGCGACGGTAGTCGAGGACAGTGTCCGCACCGAGTTCCCGGAGGCGGTCGTGATACCCTGTCGATGCCGTCGTCGTAACCGTCGCGCCCGACGCCGCGGCCAACTGGACGGCGACGTGGCCGACGCCGCCGCTCCCGCCGTGGATCAGACAGGTGTTAGCCGGACGAATCGAACACGCGTCGACGAGCGTCTGCCAGGCCGTGACACCGACCAGCGCCGTCGCGGCGCCCGTGACGAAGTCGACCCCGTCGGGCAGATGGGCTAGCAGGTCCGTCGGCGCGGCGACGTATTCGGCACAGGTTCCCTGTCTCGAGTTCCCGAGCCCGGTCCCGAACACGCGGTCGCCGACAGCAAAGTCGGTCACGTCTTCGCCGACCGCCGCGACAGTGCCAGCCACGTCGGAGCCAGGAATCCAGGGCAGGCTGGCCGGTTCGTAGGCCCCTTCGCGAAAGTAGGTGTCGACGGGGTTGACACCCGCTGCCTCTACCTCGATGAGGACGTCGTCGTCGGCTGGTTCTGGTCGGTCGACGTCGTCGACCTGCAACACGTCGGAGCCACCGTGTTCGTGATAGCGGACTGCCTGCATACGTTTGTCTGTGATTGCGACCCCAATAGTTCTGTCTCGTCGCAGCTAGAGATTCGTCCCACACCGACACTCAGAGGCTGGCGAGGTTCTGCCGGAGTTTGATCGTCCCAGTCATCAACGCCGTCGCGGTCATGATGATAAAGACCACCTCGACGTGCAACACGACGATACGGTCCAGACCGAACGGAATTGCGAGGTTGACGATACTCGTCAGCGCGGCGAACATAAGAACCGGGAGCAAGTGGCGCAACAGCGAGTCGAGCATCGTGCCCTGGAGCCTGGTGTTTGACACCTGGCCCTGATAGAACACGACACCATACCCCAGGAACGCAATCGCACTGATGCTCTCGACAGCGGCGGTGAGAGTCGACTGCCCGGACTGCACCAGCAACGCAGCCAGGACGACGACAACCACGACAAATGCCACTCTCGCGACGCGTTCGAGGGGACGTGCACGGGACCCGCCGCCGTCGGCACTCGTCGCTGTGGCGTGGATTTGCCTGATTGCAAACGCGAACCACAGCGTCGCGCCCAACAGTGCGACGCGCTTGTACGGGAACTGGAGGGAGCTGACGATTTCGAGAATGCCGGCGACGCCGAAGACGGTCGTCAATGCACCGGCGTATAGCAGGTGATTCCAGATGGGTACCTGCGTGCCAATCGATGTCGCCGTCCGGTTCCGGTAGGCGTAGTAGGCAAACCGCAGGCCGATGACGGTGAGTATCGTCAACGCGATAAAGAAGATAAACGTCAGGTTGGGGTTCCCCTCGATGTTGTAGAGGCCGAAGCTAACCATCTTCGCCCCTCCTCCGGATGCCTACGAGGTCCTGCTCGAGATGTTCGACAGTTTCGTATCGCGTGAGTTTGTCCCGCGCCATCGATTTCTTGATTATCTCGTCGACTGTCGCTGGGACGTCCTCTCGAATAGTGCTTGGAGCTGTCGGCTCCTCTGTCAGGACACCCTCTCTGACTTGTTCGAACTCCCCGGTGTACGGTGGCTGCCCGGTAAACAGGTAATAGAGGACTGCGCCCAGCTGATAGATGTCGGTCCTGTGGTCGATGCCACCGTACTGACTGTCGAAATACTCCGGCGCGGCATAGCGGGGGTCGAGATGCAGCGCCGGTTCGAAGTGATAGCGGAACGCGTTCATCAGTCCGACGTTGTCCAGCAACGGCTGTTGTTGTGTGTCACTGCCCATGACGTCGTCGGGATACGCGACGTTCCCCGGGTCGATACCGCCGTGGACGACACCGCTGGCGTGGAGATGCGACACTGCGGCGGCGAGGCCGATTGCGTCGTCGAAGACCCGGCCCGCGGGTATGGATTCGGATTCCGCGAGTGGCTCGCCCGCAAAGCGCGTCGCCAGCCACGGCTTTGGGTCGATTCCCCAGTCGAGAACCGTGACGACGTGGGGATGGTCTGAGACGGCTTCCCATCTGGTGAGTTGTGTTCGCATTCGAGCGACGAACTCAACCCGGTCGGACGCGTCCGGCGGGTCGTGAAAGAGACGGAGAGCGACCGCTTCCTCCTCGCTGCCCCGGCCGACGAGCGCGTCGTAGACGTCTGCGTACCGCTGTCGTCGACGGGACGCCAGCAGGTGTAACTTGTCGAAGCGACTCGCCGTGGCGATGCCGGTGATGGCGGTTCGCTGTTCGCCCATCGCGCCGAACGCCTCCTCCTGGTCGTCGTCAGTCGACGGTCCACCCCCCTCCTCGCTGTCGTCCGTCGATTGCTCGTCACGTTCCCTGCCGTCTTCTGTCTCTTCCGTGTCGTCTTCGCTCACGCGCCGGGTCTGGTCGGTGTCCTCGCGCTGGGAGTTGGTGTAGGCACTTCTCGGGTCGTCGTCGGTGTCGCTGCCGGCGATTTTCGTCCGTCCCATCCCGTCCCGTGAGGGTTCGGTACTGTAGTAGCTGCTGCGGGTGAAGTTTCCGACCTGTGGGAGCGGTATCGACCCACGTTCGCGCTCTTCTTCGTGGAGTTGTGAAAGCACCTGCTCGACCTGTTTGGAATACCGCGTCGAGAGGTAATCGAGTGTCGTCGTCAGTTCCAGCGAGACGTGTTCCTCGTCCAGTCGGTCGCTCAATCGCCGGATGAGATAGGCTATCGTGTCCTCGTCTTCGAGTTCGTTGGCGATGGCTGTACAGGCCCACGCCGCCGAGAGGCGCACGCGGCGGTCGTCGTCCTCGAACAGGCTGACGATACGCGGCAGTTGGCTTCGCATCTGCTCGGGCTCTTGGAGAACGGACACGAGTACCGAGAACGGGTCGTCGAGTTCGTCAGGGTCCGAGGATGCCATATGAGCCGCTTTATCTAGATATGACGACACTCTCTAATGACTGTTGTGGTAGGTCGGGCGCTGTCCGGGACACTCTTTGGCCGACAAGTCCTGCCAGCCGACATGGACGTTCACGACGAGTTTGTTCCCGAGGAGACGTTCGGTGACTGTCTCGCGCACCTGCCACAGGTCTGTGTCGAAGTCGTCGTCGCACACGACGGCGGGGTCGTTCTCGCGCGCCGGACCAACGAACCCGCCGCTGGCGAGTGGTTCTGGCCCGGCGGCCGCCTCTACAAAGGCGAGCGCCTGCCTGTGGCTGCCAGACGTATCGCACGCGAAGAACTCGGCCTTGCGGTCGCTATCGAGCGGCGCCTCGGCGTTCACAGTCACTTCTGGGACACCGCTTCCGTCGAGGGCGTCGACTCGCGTCACACCGTCAACGTCGTCTTTCTGGTCACGCCGACAGACGAGTTCGACGTGACACTCGATTGTCAACACGACGAGTGGCGACTCGTTCACTCGCTGGAGGAGTCTGCTCACGAGTACGCCAAAGAGTATATCCAGGCGTATAACCTCCTCTGAAGGCCTCGATTCAAACGAATGTATTCGAGACGGTGCCGACGGCTGATTATCATTCCTAACAGATAGGGACTGTCTTTTAAGAGGGTCTATACCCACCTTTGGACCGATGGCATCGAACAGTGGTTCACTTCTCCCTGACTCTCTGCGGAAGAGTTACGCGACACAGTTAGGTATCGCGCTGGCGCTTGCAATCGTGCTGATGGTCGCTTTCGGCCTGGTCATCAGCTCACAGGCGTCGGCGACGCTCAACGAGGACGTCAGGGGCGACCTGACAGCACTCTCAGAGTCACAGGGCGCACAGCTCGATTCCTGGCTGAACAACACGCAGCGAAGCGTCAGGGGCACGTCTTCGAATCCGGCCCTCCAGAGCGGGGACTCTGGAGAGGCAAATCAGTATCTCGACCGCCTCGTCGAACAAAAGGCCGTCCCGGAGAACGTCGTGGCCGTTCACTACCTGAACACCACGTCGATGACTTTCGAGGCGAGTTCGAACGAGGAGTTCGTGGGCGTCAATCCGCGCGAGCAGGGCGCGGCCTTCGCACAGGACCCACTCGAATTCGACGGACCGACTGACACCTACGTTTCCGGCCCGTTCTCAGTATCACTCGTCGACCACCCGATAATTGCGGTTATCTCGCCTGTCGAGAACAATCCCGACCACGTTCTCGTCTACATGACTGATCTTCAGGCTCAGTCCCAGTCTATCTCTGACCGCCGCGACGATTCCGCCACTCTCGTCGTCAACAGCGACGGTCAATACGTCTCACACCCCAACAGCAGTTTGATTCTCTCCGACCACGACGGGGCCGCTGGCTCCACGCAACTCGAGGGTGGAGAAAGCGAATTCGTCGAGATGGACGAGATGCTCATGGCGAGTACGCAACTGCGTTCGACGGACTGGACCGTGATGGTTCATGCCGACAAGGACCAGGCGTACGCGCTGAGCAACCAGATAAATTCGGACCTCATCGGACTCTTACTGTTCTCGATTATCAACCTCGGCCTCGTCGGTGTGACTATCGGGACCAGCACCATCGTCTCGCTCCGGTCGCTGTCCTCGAAAGCCCGCGCGATGGGCGAGGGAGACCTCGACGTGGAACTGTCGACCACCCGTGAAGACGAATTCGGGACGCTCTACAGTTCCTTCGAACAGATGCGGACCTCCATACGCGAGAAGATATCGGAGACCGAACAGGCGCGTAAAGAGGCCGAAAGTGCCCGCAAGGAGGCAGAACAAGCTCGCGAAGAAGCAATCGAGGAAAGCGAGGTGATGCAACAGGTAAACGACCACCTCGAAGCGAAGGCCACGGAGTACCGGCGCGTGCTGGGTAACGCCGCTGACGGCGACCTGACCGCCCGAGTCGACCCGCAGAGCGAGAACGACGCCATGGCGTCGGTCGGTGAGGAAATCAACAACACGCTGGCCGCACTGGAAGAGACGATCGGCGACATGCAGTCGTTCGCGCGCAACGTTCTCGAAGCGACCAGCCGCGTCGACGACAACGCCGAGCGCGTCGACGAGGCCAGCCAGCAGGTTCGGAGTTCCATCGGGGAAATCTTCGAGGGAACGACAGAGCAAAGCCAGCGACTCCAGGACGCCTCCTCCGAGATGGAGGGACTGTCGGCGACCGCCGAAGAGGTGGCCGCATCCGCACAGGAAGTCGCAGACACCTCACAGGCCGCCGCAGAGGTCGGTGAGGAAGGGCGAGAGGCCGCCCAGGAAGCAATCGAGGAGATGAACGCCATCGATGCCGAGACCGACGAGACAGTCGATGAAATCAGCGCGCTGGCGGCAGACCTCGAAGAGATCGGCGACATCGTCGACCTCATCAGCGACATTGCAGAGCAGACCAACATGCTGGCACTGAACGCCTCTATCGAGGCCGCCCGCGCCGGTGGCGGTGGTGGCGACGGCGCCGGCGACGGCTTTGCCGTGGTGGCAGACGAGGTCAAGTCGCTGGCCGAAGACACCAAAGACGCTGCCGACGACATCGAGAAACGCATCGGGACCATTCAGGACCAGGCTGGCGACACTGTCGCGACGATGGAGTCGACCAGCGAGCGCATCACGACCGGTGCCGAGACGGTCGAGGAGGCTATCGAGGCTCTCGAGCGCATCGTCGAGTACACGGAGGAAGTCGACGTCGGCATCCAGGAAATCGACGATGCGACCGAAGAGCAGGCACAGACGACACAGCAGTTGATGGGCATGATAGACGACCTGACCGAAATCAGCGAACAGACTGCCCAGGAGGCAGACACCGTCGCCGACGCGGCCGAAGACCAGACGGACTCCATCTCGGAGGTTTCGGCCTCCGCGCAGGACCTGCGCGCACGCGCCGAGGAATTGGAGACGTTGCTCGACAGGTTTAGCGTCGACGCGGCCACGTCGACCGGACAAAGCGGCGGTTCACAAGCGAGCGTGGACGACTAACCATGGCATCGATTACACTCTGGTTTACACTTGGAACGGGCGGTATGGCTCTGGGAACGTTGCTGCTTGCCGCGGGACTCCAATATGTCCCGCGCGCGGACTGGCGTCGCTACGCCATCCTGATTGCAGTGCCGGGTATCGCAGTGGTCGCGTACGCGCTGATGGCGCTTGGCATCGGCGGCATCGAGTCGTCGACCGGTGAAGTCGCCTTCATCCCACGGTACGTCGACTGGCTGTTGACCACGCCACTGCACATCATCTACCTTGGCCTGTTTGCAGGGGCCGCACGGAGCGTCATCGCCCGTGCATCGGTGCTCCAGGCCGCGACTATCGTCTTCGGGATGGTCGGTGCGCTGGTCGCATCGCCCCTGAAGTGGCTGCTGTACCTCGCCGGGCTGGCTGCCTTCGCCGGCGTCGTCTACTACACGTACGTCGACTTCGACAAGGCCGCGAACGAACAGGGCGGCACCACTGCCGCACTGTACAGCAAGCTTCGAGCCTTCCTGGTCGTGCTCTGGCTCATCTACCCGCTCATCTGGGTGACGGGACCGAACGCCATCGGGCTGATGGACATCGAGACGACGGCACTCGTCGTCGCGTACATCGACATCGTCTCGAAGGTGGGGCTCGGCCTCATCGCGCTGAACGGCCACCTCGCACACACCGACGCGCCATCGGTCGAGGGCGTGCCCGCGGACGACTGACCGACCAGCAGACATCGCTTTTGGGTTTGTTTTTTCGCTCCGATAGCGACGGCGCCAGTTCGAGCGACGGAGAAAAGAGAGTCCGGGAGCAGACATCCGAGTCGCACTTTCGGTTCCCGGCCGACCGAATGGATACGCGTAAACTTCGGGACGGCTAGGCCCGGGACATGGACTCCGCTGCCTTTCGTCGTGGTGTTCGCGACGTGTCGCCGCTGCTGTTGGGGGTGGCTCCCTTTGGACTCGTCGCCGGCATCGCAGCAATCGAAGCCGGCCTGTCGCTCCCACAGACTGTGGGGATGTCCGTCATCGTCTTTGCCGGCGCGTCGCAACTGGCGGCGCTCGACCTCATCGGCCAGAACGCACCCCTCACGGTCGTCGCGGTGACGGCTATCGTCATCAACCTCCGAATGTTGATGTACTCGGCCTCTATCGCACCGTACTTTCAGTCGTTTTCCACGCGCGCCAAGACTGGGCTCGCGTATCTCTTGACCGACCAGGCGTACGCGCTGTCGATATCGCGATACCGGTCCGACGAGGCAGTCGACCGGGCGGCGTACTATCTCGGGGCCGGGGTCACACTCTGGGTTGTCTGGCAGATTACGACCGTCGCCGGGGCCGTCGCGCAGGCGGGTATCCCCGACGCACTCGGACTGGAGTTTGCGGTGCCGCTCGTGTTCCTGGCCCTGCTCGTCCCGGCGATGGAGGACGGCCCGACGACGGTTGCCGGACTCGTCGGTGGCGGCGTTGCCGTCCTCGCGTCCGTGCTCCCGCTGAATCTCGGTCTCCTCGTCGGTGCCACTGTCGGCATCGTCGCTGGACTGCTCGCGGAGAGACGGCTGGAGGTGCACCACACAGATGGTCACTAGCCACGCCAGCCCCGAACTCTGGGCTCTCATCGTCGTTATCGGCGTCGCGACGTACCTGATTCGGGTGTCGTTTATCGCCCTGTTTGGCTACCTCGACGACATCCCGACCGGTCTCGAACGGGCACTCCGGTATGTCCCTGCCGCGGTCCTGGCGGCGCTCGTGGTTCCCTCGTTCGTCACGCTCGACCCCGGTGCCGGGGGAATCGCGGCTGACAGACTCGCCGGGGGTATCCTTGCGACAGTTGTCGCCTGGCGAACGGAGAACGTCTTCGCGACGATGGCAGCCGGAATGGGCGGGCTGTGGCTCGTCCGGTTCGTGGTCTTGCCCTTAGTTTAGCCGGACTGGCTTGTCAGCACACCCGCAGACTTTATCGGGTTGACCGCAGAGACTGTGCCTATGAGTAACCCGGACGGGATTGTCATCCACGTTACGAGCGGTGAAAGCGAGGACTGGCAGACCGCCCTCCGGAACCTCCGGAACCTGGCCCAGGACAACTCGGTCTCGACGCCGCCCGAACTGATTCGTGTCGTCGTCAACGGCCCGGCCGTTCGGTTCTTGCTGGCGGGGGCTCCCGAAGCGTCCCGAATCGCCAGAATGGTCGAGGCAGGTGTACAGATACGCGCCTGTAGCAACTCACTCGAGCGGTTCGGGTACGCGACAGACGAGGTGGTCGAGGGCGTCGAAACCGTCCAGTCGGGGGTCGCTCAGGCCGTGCGTCTCCAACAGCGGGGGAGCGCCTATCTGAAACTTCCGTAGGCGGAGAGCCAGCAGTCCCACCACCTGACGGCAAACGCTTAACCTCCCGGGAACCGCTCACATTGGCATGGATGTTGCTGTGCTCGGAGCGGAGCAGTTGGGCCGGGCAATCGCGCAGGTGTGTGCCATCGCGGGCCACGACGTGCGGTTCTACGGCGACGAGGCCAACGACGTGATGGACGCCATCGACGCGATAGAGCGCCGGCTCCCCGCCGACGTGGACACTGGCGACCGTCTCTCCGGAACGACCGGACGAGAGGGAGCCATCAGCGGGGCCGACATCGTCGTCGAGACGACGACAACGGACGCGACGGCCCTCCAGGCGGAGTTTGCCGACATCGAGTCGGACATCGACCGCGAGACGCTGGTCGTTCCGGCCGCGTCGGGGGTATCCGTCACCGCCGCGGCTGCCGGTCTTCGCCATCCCGACCGTGCTGTCGGCCTCCGATTCTGTGACCCACCCGATGCCGCACTGGTAGAGGTGGTCGTCGCTGAGCAGACCAGCCAGGAGAGCTGTGACCGCGCGCGCTCCTTCGTCGAGGGACTGGAGCGTGTACCCGTCGTCGTCCGCGATGCGCCGGGCGTGGTCTCGACGCGTGTCGCGCTCGCGCTGGAAGCCGAGGCGATGCGGCTCGTCGACGACGAGGTGGCAGGCGTCGAGGCCGTCGACGAGGTCCTGGAACGTGGTTTCGACCACGCCAGTGGACCGCTGGTGCAGGCCGACCGGGCCGGACTCGACAACCGGCTGGAGACGCTGGAGACGCTACACGCGGAGCTCGGCGACCGGTTCGCGCCGCCGGAGATACTCCGTGACCTTGTGGCCGCGGGCAACACTGGCGGCCCGAGCGGAGCGGGATTCTACGTCTGGGAGAACGGCGAACCGACCGAACCAGCGCTTCCGGCCCCGGAGATTCCGCGTGGGGACCGAACGCCTGACGACCCAGCCAACGAATGAGCAGCGACCTGGCCGACGACGACGCTGTCGCGCCGGACGACCAGCCGGAGATGGCGGACCTCTACGAACAGTTAGAGGACCTAGAAGAGATGGTCGACTCCCAGGAGGTTCGTGAACACGTTCGCGAAACGATGCGGATGGCGGTCGATATAGGCAGTACGGCCGCATTCGGGCGGATAATCCGCGGGTACGACCGCGCAGACGTCGCAGAAGCGGTCCTCGGTGCCCTGCTGTTTGGCATTCCGATGTTCGTCGAGGGCGGCACGAACGAAGTCGGCGCGTTCATCGCGGGCAACCCGCTGTACTTCGCCGGAACCCACGTCCTCGCACTCAGTATCGTCATCAGCATCATCTACGTCGCCGACATCCAGGACGTGCGCGTCCACCGCCCACTGTTCGGCCTCGTCCCCCGTCGGTTGGTCGGCGTGATGACCGTCTCCTTTGTGATGGCAGTCGTGATGATGACGGGATGGGGGCGTGTCTCGTGGTCGGACCCGTGGCTGGCTGTCTGTACGGTCAGCGTGGCGTTCGTGCCGATGGCGATTGGCGCAGCACTCGGGGACATCCTCCCGGGGTCGTGACGGCAAACTCCGTCCGTGGTCGCCCGGCACATTTGACAACGGTTAAAAGCGGGCACGCGATAAGAGAGGGTATGAGCGAGAGCGAGCAGAAACGAACGCAAAAGTGCATCTCGTGTGGCATCAACATCGCCGGCACGAGTGCGGCCGCGTTCAAGTGTCCCGACTGTGGACACCAGATTTACCGCTGTGCGAAGTGTCGCAAGCAGAGCAACCTCTACGAGTGCCCCGACTGTGGGTTCATGGGTCCGTAACTATGGGAAAAGTCGCAGCCGCAATCAAAGTCATGCCGCAGAGTCCGGAAGTCGACCTCGACGCGCTCCAGGAGCGTCTTGAGGCCGCACTTCCCGAAGGAGCGAAAATCAACGGCTTCGAGCGTGACGAAGTCGCGTTCGGCCTCGTCGCACTCCTGCCGACCGTCGTCGTCCCCGACGACACCGGCGGTACCGAAGCCGTCGAAGAGGCGTTCGTCGACGTCGAGGGCGTCGAGTCGGTCTCCGTCGAAAACGTCGGCCGTCTCTGAGCCGGTCCGGTTTTTTCGCTGTCACCTTTTCGAGGAGCGGCGCGCATGTGGAACGCACGTTTTATATGGCCGACCGGATAACGGAACCGCACGAATGCCCAACTCGAACGGACCACTCCAGGGAACGCGGAACAAGCTCAAGAACGAACCACGAGAGAGCGGCACGTCGCCGCCACAGCGAGCCGTCCAAGAGTTCGAGGACGGTGACTCGGTCCACCTGAAAATCGACCCGAGCGTTTCCGATGGTCGGTACAACCCGCGCTTCGACGGTCACACCGGCGTCGTCATCGGGAAACAGGGAACTGCGTACAAGGTACAGATCAACGACGGCGGCAAAGACAAGACCATCATCGTCAAGCCCGCCCACCTGACCCGGCAGGAATGACGATATTCAAAGAGAAAGTCGACGAGGAGTATCTCACGGTCGCGGAGGCCAAAGAGGTACTCGAAGACATCGAAGTCGAGCGCGCGGCCGACGAGGACCGCGAGATGCGCTACGAACTCGCGCGCGCCATCGAGCACGTCAACCGGTTTGCCGTCCTCGATGCCGAGGAGTCCCGCGAGTTCGTCGCGGACCTGCTCGAACTCGAGAAAGTCGACGAACCGACCGCGTACAAGATCGCCGACACCAAGCCCCTCGACCGGGACGAGCTTCGCGCCATCTACGCCCAGGAGCGGTTCTCTCTGTCCGGTGACGAACTCGACGACATCCTCAACGTCGTCAAGCAGTACGCGTAATCTTCGGTGGGGTCACAGTCCGCTCCCGCTCAGGTTTAAGTGAGCGGTCCCCTTACGACACGAATATGAGTGACGACGAGCGCGAGGACTCGGCAGGTCAGCGCGGACAGGTTATCGTACTCGACTTTCTCCCACACGGCCGCACCGAAGACGACCGGCCGCAATACCAGAAACATCCACTCGCCTACGCGTTCGGCGTCGAGGACTTCCGACTCTACGAACTCGTCGTCGACTCCGACGCGGACATCACGATTGGCGACCACGTCGACGTGTACGACTCGTCGCTGGCAGAGCGGGTCAACGAAATCGACTACGAGGACCTTCCCGGCGGCGCCCAATCCGAACTCGACTACGCCGTCGAGGACCTCGTCGATGAACAGGAACAGCGCTTCGTCGACTTCTACAACGAAGCCCAGCCCATCACCCTCCGGTTGCACCAGCTGAACCTCCTCCCGGGAATCGGAAAGAAACTCAGAAACACCATCCTGGACGAGCGCAAGCGCCAGCCGTTCCAGAGCTTCGAGGACGTCGAGTCGCGCGTCAGCGGCCTCCACAACCCCAGAGAGACGCTTGTCGAGCGAATCCTCGAAGAACTGCAAGAAGAGGACCTGAAATACCGGACGTTCGTCGGTCAGGACGACCAGGAGTAATGGCAGGGTCAGAGACGAACGCCCGCGACCCGGACGCACTGATTCGACGAGCAGGGGTCCGGGGGAATCCGGACTTCGACCAGCACTTCCTGGTCGACGACCGCGTCCTCGACCGTCTGCCGGGGTATCTCCCCGCGGACGCAGACACCAGTCACGTCCTCGAAGTCGGCGCCGGAACGGGCGCGCTGACCGACCGGCTGCTCGCCGTCGCCGACCGCGTGACTGCAATCGAGCGCGACCCCGAACTGGCCGCGTTCCTCCGGGAGGAGTTCGCCGATGCTATCGACGAAGGACAGCTCACAATCGTCGAGGGTGACGCCCTCGATGTCGACCTTCCGGCGTTTACGGCCTCAGTATCGAACCTGCCGTACGGCATCTCCAGCGAGATTGCCTTCCGGCTGCTGCCGACGGGCCGGCCGCTGGTGTTGATGTTCCAGCAGGAGTTTGGCGAGCGGATGGCCGCCGACGCCGGCGAGGACGAGTACGGCCGCCTCTCGGTGACGGCGGGCCACTACGCGGACATCGAGGTTGCCGAAACCGTGCCAAGGGAAGCCTTCGACCCACAGCCACGCGTCGAGAGTGCCGTCGTGCAGACGACGCCCCGCGACCCCGACTACTCGGTCCCGGACGACGAGTTTTTCATGTCGTTCCTGAAGGCGGTGTTCACCCAGCGCCGGAAGACGATGCGCAACGCCGTCCGGAACACGGCCCACATCTCCGGGCTGGGCGAGCCCGACGCGGTGGTCAAAGCGGCCGACGAGGACCTGATGAGTCGTCGCGCGGGGACGGTCACACCCGCGGAGTTCGCACAGCTGGCGACGCTGGCCTACGACGTGGGCGACCCCGGTGGGTACTGATGGGAGACGGCGACCGCCCGTCGCTGGCCGACCAGCGTGACACGGAGACGGTCTACCAGCCAGCGGAGGACTCGAAACTACTCGCCGATACAGCCGTCGCGTACACCGAGAGCGGTGACTGGGTACTCGACGTCGGTACTGGGTCGGGGTATATCGCTCACCGGTTCGGCGAGGAGACGGCCGCGCGCGTCGTCGGGTCCGACCTGAATCCAAACGCCTGCCGGCAGGCGCGCGACGCCGGCGTCTCCGTCGTGCGCGCAGACCAGTTGACGCCGTTTCGTGACGGCGCGTTCGACGTTGTGGTGTTCAATCCCCCCTATCTCCCGACGGAACCGGACCGCGAGTGGGACGATTGGATGGAGACGGCGCTGTCGGGTGGCGAAAGCGGCCGGGAGGTCATCGAACCGTTCCTCGATGACCTGTACCGCGTGCTCGCGCCGGACGGTGATGCGTTCTTGCTCGTCTCGTCGCTGACCGGTATCGACGCAGTGCGTGACTACGCTCGCGGGAACGGGCTGACCACGATGGAAGCGGCCACCGAATCCCATCCCTACGAGAAACTGGTCGTTCTGCACCTCCGGCCGACGGGCGCACCTGACACGCGGTGAATAACTACGAAGCATTAAACCAAACAGGAAATATTAAAGGCCGTCATTTCCTACGTCGGTGTAATGACACGGGTAGTAGCCACGACACCCGGCCTGTTTCCGTTGCCCGACTGGGCAAAAGAGGAGCTATCGGATCTGAAGGGCCACCAGAAAGACGACCTCATCAGTGGGGACGAGAGCAACGAGATAACTGCGGCCTACGACCGAGCGCGGTCTGAGGTCGTCGACCGCCAGCAAGCTGCTGGTCTCGACCGCATCGTCGAGGGACAGCTCCGGTGGGACGACATGATTGCTCACCCGCTTGCGGTCGCAGACGGTGTAGAGACGCGCGGCATCGTGCGATACTACGACAACAACAACTTCTACCGGGAGCCGGTGGTGACCGGCGACCTCTCCGCAAGTGGCGACGTGGCCGGCGAACTCGACGCTGCCAGCGAGCAGGTCGACGACGGTTTGCAGGCAGTCCTGCCCGGCCCCTACTCGCTTGCGGACCTCGCGACCGACGACCACTACGGCGACGAGGCAGCCTTCCTCGACGGAATCGCGGACTTTCTCGCAGACGAGGCCGCCCAGTTCCCCGACGTGGAGACACTGTTCCTGCTCGAACCGTCGCTCGTCGAGAACGCGCCGGACGACGGCGAGGACGAACGCGCCAGCGAGGCAATCGACACCGTCGCCAATGCCGTCGACGCCGACGTTGTCGCCCACACCTACTGGGGTGCACTAGAGGAGAAAGTGTACGCTCATCTGATGGACGCCGACGTGGATGCAATCGGCTTTGACCTCGTGAGCAACCACGACGAGAACGTCTACAACGTCCAGGAGTACGGCACGAAAGACGACGTGGCACTCGGCCTCGTCGACGGGCAGAACACGCTCGTCGAATCGCCCGAGACCATCCGCGAGCGCGTCGACTGGTTCGACGACCAGACCAACGGCGACTACGATACCGTCTACGCCACCTCGAACACCGAGCTGTTCTACCTGCCGGTCAACAAGGCCGAGGCGAAACTGGATGCGCTTGCAGACGCTGCCGAACTCGAGGAGGTCGAAGCATGACAGGACCACGCGAACAGTTCCGACCCGAGGACCACCCGAACGACCACTTCCTCATGACCACCGTCGTGGGGTCGTACCCCAAGCCCAAGTGGCTCCACCGCGCCCGTGACCTCTACGAGGACGACGAACGCAACTTCGACGAGGACAACTTCGAAGAAGCCAAAGACGACGCCGCCCGCCTCATCACCGACGAACACGAACGCTGCGGCATCGACGTGGTCTGTGACGGCGAGATGCGCCGTAACGAGATGGTCGAGTACTTCGCCCACCGCATCGACGGCTACGAGTTCAACGGCCGCGTGAAAGTCTGGGGGCACAACTACTACGACAAACCCAGCGTCGTCGAGAACGTCGAGTACGACCAGGAGTGGCTCATCTCCGAGTACGAGTTTACCTCGGACGTCGCCGACAGCCCGGTCAAAGTCCCGATTACGGGACCGTACACGCTCGCCTCGTGGTCCTTCAACGAAGTCTACGACGACGAGGCAGAACTCGCCTACGAACTCGCAGACCTCGTCAACGAGGAAATCGAGGGTCTCGTCGACGCGGGTGCACGATACATCCAGATAGACGAGCCGGCACTCGCGACGACGCCGGACGACCACGCCATCGTCGGCGAGTGTCTCGAACGCATCGCCGACAACGTGCCTGACGACGTGCGCCTCGGGCTGCACGTATGTTACGGTGACTACTCCCGTATCTACCCAGAGATTCTCGACTACCCCGTCCACGAGTACGACCTCGAACTCGTCAACGGCGACTTCGAGCAACTCGACGTGTTCAAAGACGACGACTTTACCAAGGACTTCGCGATGGGCGTCATCGACGTCCACGACGCCGAAGTCGAATCCGTCGAGGAAATTAAGGACAACATCAAGAAGGGACTGGAGGTCGTGCCACCGGAGCGGCTGACCGTCAGCCCGGACTGTGGTCTGAAGCTCCTGCCCCGCGACGTGGCCTACGGCAAGATGGAGAACATGGTGCAGGCCGCCCGTGAGGTCGAACAGGAACTCGATGCCGGCGAACTCGACGTCGCTGCCACGGCGAGCAGCGCCGACTGACCACGCTCACGTCCCGAATACGTTTTTGTCGCCCGCCAGTAACCGTCGTCTATGCGACCCACAGCCCTCGCGCTGTTCGGTCTCGTGCCCTTGCTGACGGTGGTCGTCCTCACCCAAATCGTCGAGGTGAACCCGGTGACGAGCCTCTCGGGGGCTGTCGGCGCGACGGTGCCCGCGCTGATGCTCTACGTGGTAATGGCCAGCTCAAACGGCGAAAAACACGAGGAGTGACCGGCGACGGGTCGCTTTGTGCCAGTCAGGCCGGTTCGAAGACGATAACGCGCTCGCCTTCCGTCTCGTTTTCCCCGACGCTCAGTTCGACTTCCTGTCCGATTTCGACGTCGTCGTGGTCGATGCCGTGGACCTGTCCGGTGATACGGACGGGACCAAACTGGACCACAGCGACGACGAAGGGCGCGTCGTCGGCAAAGGAGGGGCCGGCGACGTTCGTCGTCGTCATCGTGAGTATCTCGCCCGTGTCGGGGAGCGGTTCCTCGGAGAGGCCACGCTCGCCCGTCTCGGGGTCGACTTCCCGCGGTGGGAGCCAGCCGTTGCCACTGGGACTTTCCAGATAGTAGGGCTCGCCCGCTTCGACGGCATCGAGCCAGTCGTCGTACCCTGCGTCGCGGACGCGCTCGTCGTCGCTCATCAGTTCATCACCTCCAGAACGTTGACCACACAACTTGCGACCGTCCCACCCGCGTTGTGGGTGAGGCCGATTTCGGCGTCGGAGACTGCGTCGCTGTTGACGTGGTCACCGCGCAGAATCTTGGTCAGTTCCGAAATCTGTGCGCCACCGGTCGCACCGACAGGGTGGCCTTTGGCCTTGAGTCCACCCGAGAGGTTGACCGGCAGGTCGCCGTCGATGGCCGTCTCGCCGTTTGTCGCGGCCGTGATTCCTTCACCCTGCTCGTAGAAGCCAAGCGCCTCGATGGCGAGCACTTCTGCGATGGTGAAACAGTCGTGGACCTCCGCGACGTCGATATCGTCGGGACCGATACCGGCGTCGTCGTAGGCCATCTCGGCGGCCCGCTCTGCGGCGGGTGTCCGTGTCATCGAGACGCGGTCGTGAAGCGCGAGGCGGTCGCCGTCCTGGCCTGTGCCAGTGATCGCAACCTCACCGAGGTCGTGGTCGTCGGCGAAGTCCTCGCTGACGAGCAGTGCCGCGCTCCCGCCGTCGCTCATCGGGGAGCAGTCGAAGAGGCCGAACGGCGAGCAGACCGTCGGTGCGTCCAGTACTTTGTCCACGTCGATTTCCATCTGGAACTGCGCGAGTTCGTTCTCGACGGCGTGGTCGTGGTTCTTGACCGCAACCTCCGCGAGGTCTTCGCGACTGCCGCCGTGTTCGTGGAAGTAGCGGTTTGCCATCAGCGAGTAGGCGCCGGGGAATGTGACGCCGGCCTTGATCTCCCAGAGGGCGTCTGCCGCGGCCGCGAGGCCGGCCGTGCCGTCGGCCGTCGAGAGGTTCGTCATCCGCTCTGCGCCGCCCACGAGGACGACGTCGACGTCGCCGTTGCGGACCCGGTTGACGCCGTGGCGGACCGCTGCGCCGCTGGATGCACACGCACTCTCGATGCGGGTGGCCGGTGCGGTGACGCCTGCGGCGTCTGCCGCGAGTGGGCCCGAATGGCCCTGTTGTTCTGCAATCTCGCCCATGAAGTTGCCGTAGTAGACTTCGTCGACGTCGTCGGGTGACAGTCCCGAGTCCTCGAAGGCCTTCCCGGCTGCCTCAGCGAACAGTTCTCGGGCCGTTCGCTCCCCGTTCTTGCCGAATTTCGTCATGCCGACGCCGGCAATTGGAACCCGTGTCATCTTACCACTCCATGCCTCCGTTGATACCGAGTACTTGTCCGGTCATGTAGCTGGACTGTTCTTGCGCGACGAACGTTACCATACTAACGATGTCTTCGACTTCGGCAAAGCGGTCGAGCGGAATCCGTTCGAGGATCCCCTCCTTGACGCGGTCGGGCACATCTGCGAGCATGTCCGTCTTCACGAACCCGGGGGCGACACAGTTTGCGGTCGAGCCCTCGTGTGCGAGTTCCAGCGCGATTGTGCGGGTAAAGCCAAACAGGCCGGATTTCGTTGTGGCGTAGTTGGCCTGGCCATAGTTACCCTGTTGTCCGACGACACTGGAGATGTTGATGAGGCGCCCCTCGTGGGCCTGTCGGATGTCCTCAAAGCAGGTTTTCGTGCAGTTGAACACGCCGCCGAGGTTGACCTGCATCACGCGGTCCCAGTCCTCGCGGGTCATGTTCTCGAATTTCTTGTCGACGGTGATACCCGCGTTGTTGACGAGCACGTCGATGTTCCCGTAGGCGTCGGTGACCGTGTCGTACATCGCCTCGACCTCGTCCATGTTCGCGACGTCGGCCTGCACGGTAATCGCGTCGCCACCGGAATCTTCGATGCTATCTTTGACTTCGTGGGCTGCTGCTTCGGACGAGCGGTAGTTCACGACGACGTTCGCGCCGCGACTTCCGAGGTCCTCTGCAATTCCACGTCCGATACCTTTCGACGAGCCAGTGACCAGACAGGTCCGTCCGTCCATTGACATTAAGTCTCACTCTCCTCCGTGGGGTACGATAGCATGACTAAAATTTGTACCGGCTGTGTGAGCGTGTTGTCTCATTGTACAATCACCAATACACGCAGTCATGTCTTGTAGATTTCCCCTAGGTGGCTAGTGGCAGATGATTGCCGCGAGCCTTTTGTCTTGTGCCATCATAGCACGACACATGGGCGACGGCCAGGTCTGTGACGCGGTCACTGACACGGCAAACGCGATCGCACAGATGGAAATCCGTGGCGCAGTCGCCATTGCGGATGCGACAGCGGCGGCTCTGCGCGACCAGGCAACACAGAGTAGTGCCGCCGACGCCGCGACGCTCCAGGCCGAGCTCCGAGCTGCTGCCCGGAGACTCCACGACACCCGTCCGACTGCGGTGAGTCTCCCTAACACGCTCCGGTACGTCCTGAACAGCATGGACGGCGACACTGTCGAGGCAGTCAGGACTGCGGTCGTCTCGGCGGTCGCGGAGTTCCGTGACCGACTCGACCGCGCCCAGACAGACCTCGGTGCCGTGGGAGCCAGTCGACTCTCGACCGGTGACACCGTGATGACCCACTGTCACTCGACAGACGTACTCGCCTGTATAGTGACCGCCGTAAACCAGGGCACGGAACTCTCGGCGATAGTCAAGGAAACCCGGCCGCGCAAACAGGGCCACATGACCGCGCGCCGTCTCGACGAACTCGGTGTCCCCGTGACTTTCATCGTCGATAGCGCCGCCCACAGCTATCTGGACGAGACCGACCACGTCTTCGTCGGCGCAGACACTATCACCGCTGACGGGAGTGTCGTCAACAAAATCGGGACGGCCGGCCTGGCCGCGAGCGCACGCGAGCGGGGCGTCGACGTCGTTGTCGCTGCCCAGACGCTCAAGCTCGACCCAGAGACGCTATCGGGTGGACGCGTCGACATCGAACACCGCGACGTCGGGGAGGTTCTCTCTGGCGAGCTCAGCCAGGAGTTCGACAGCGTCGACGTCGCAAATCCGGCGTTCGACCGGACGCCGGCACGGCACGTCGACGCCATCGTCACCGAGCGCGGACAGTTCCCACCCGAGAGTATCGTCATGTTGATGCGGGAACTCTATGGGCCGGAACCGGGGCGCCCCTGGGAGGCGTGACGATGCGAGTTCTCTGTGCCGGCCACGTCAACTGGGACGTCACGCTCCGCGTCAACGCACTGCCGGCACCGGACGGTGAGGCAGCAATCGACGACCAGCGACAGGCCGGCGGTGGGAGCGCCGCGAACACGGCAGCCGGCCTGGTGGGTCTCGGCCTCGATACTGCCCTCGTAGGCAGCGTCGGTGACGACGAGAACGGCCTGCTCGCACGACGCGAACTCTCGGCGCTGGGCGTCGACTGCGACTCCGTCGTGACCGTCAGCGGTGGAGAGACCACAGTGAAATACCTCGTCGTGGACGACGACGGACAGGTGATAGTCCTGGCAAACGAGGGAGTCAACGAATCGTTCACCGCCGATGCGGTCACCGACGCCCGCCTGCGAGCCACGGACCATCTGCATCTGACGGGCCAGGCCACAGAGACAGCGGCGACACTCGCCAGTCGGGCCGTCGACGCCGGACTGTCCGTGAGCCTCGACCCCGGGCGACGGGTCTGTGACCGTGACTACAGCGCCGCGGCGACACACGCGGAGTACCTTTTCGTGAACGGCCGCGAACTCGAATGTGCGACTGCGAGTGGCCTCACCGACCGCGCGACAGTGACAGTCTACAAGCGCGGCGACAGTGGCGCAGAACTGCGCGGCGAAGAGCCCCAGTCACACCCGGGCTACGACATCGAACCCGTCGACACGGCCGGCGCCGGCGATGCCTTCGCTGCGGGCTTTCTCGCCTCCGTCCTCGACGGAGACGACGCTGGGGAAGCGCTCGCTGTCGGTAACGCCTGCGGTGCGCTCGCCTGCCGTGACATCGGCTCGCGGACGGACCTCTCCTGGGAGGCAATCGAGCGGTTCCGTGCACGCTACTGACCTGTTTGTATAGCGCGTGGCGGCTGGTCGAAAGAGAGGTTTCAGCGCGGCGTCTCGGTCCCCCAGAAGTCGATTGCGGTGGCCAGTTCCGGACAGTCTGTTGCGGCGTCGTCGAGAGGGTCGCCGGCCGCTGCCGCCTCGACTGCCCGCCTGAATGCCGTCGCGCCAGCACGCGTGCCGTCCGGATGGCCGTGAACCCCGCCCCCAGCCTGGACGCCGATGTTCGTGCCAAGCGTGTCGACGAGTGTCGGAATCAATCCCGGATGGAGCCCGCCCGATGCCATCGGCAACACGTCCCGAAGTCCGTGGAGGTCCGCGTGAAGCCACTCGTTGATACCCGGCGTATCCTCGTTTGCGAGTTTTCCCAGACCTGCGGTCCCGGTGTGGATGTGGTCGACACCACAGAGTCGGGCCACCTGTGCCAGCACGCGCATGGAGATGCCGTGTGTCGGGATGCGGTCGAAGGCAGCGTGCATCGCCCGGTGGGCGTGAATCGCCAGCCCGTGTCGCTCACAGCGTTCGCGGACCTGCTGGAGCGACGCCCACCCCGCGGTCACGACGTCGACCATGACGAACTCACAGCCGTGTTCGGCGGCCATATCGACCCGTTCGAGCATCTCCCGGCCCGGTGCGGTGACGTTCAGCAGGTAACTTTTCGGGTCGCCGGTTTCGTCCTCGGCGCGGTCCCGCTGGGCGAGCGATTCGGTCAGGCGGTCCTCGAAAGGGTTGAAATCCTGGTCAGTGAGGTTCTCGTCGTCTTTCAGCAGGTCGAGCCCGCCGGTCCAGGCCTCGTAGCCGATCTGGGCGTGCTGTTCGGTCGAGAGCCCGACCTTCGGCTTGGGGACCGTCGCAGTGATGGGACGGTCTGGCGCGTCGAGGAGGTCTGTCTTGACGCTCGTGCCGAACTGTGGCCCCGGAAACGTCTGGGTCAACGTCGGCGGCCACTCACAGTCGAGCAGTCGAATCCGGTCGACGGCTTTCATCCCGAGGATGTTCCCGGCGATACAGGAGAGTACCTGGGGCATGCTGCCGTCCTCGAACAGTGCGTCGGGATAGGCGACTGTCACCTCGCCTGCATCCTCGTCGATGCCACAGGCGGTCGCCGAGAGGTCCGCGACCGACCCCTCGACCTGGAGTTCGGCCCACGTCCCGTTCGAACTCTCCGAGGCGATACGGCTGGCCGCTGCCTCCCAGCTCATGTCGCTGGCCGGCTCGACGGCAAACGAACAGATCAGCTCCGTTTCGGCCGGCTCGTAAGACAGGTCGATGAAGTCCTCGTAGGAAATGCCCATAGGTACCAATTGTCGTGGCCGCGTATAAATCCGACCGCAGACTCACGCCCGGCGGGTGGGCGCTACTTTGAGCCGACGATTCTGAGCGAGCCGTCGTCGTCGAACGCGCCGATGTCGCCGGTGTGGTACCAGCCGTCCCGGATGGCGTAGGCTGTCGCCTCCTCGTCGTTCCAGTAGCCGTCCATCACGCACGGCCCCCGAACGACGACTTCGTCGTCCTGGGCCAGCGCGACTTCGGTGCCGGGAAGCGGCGTCCCGACGATGTCCGCACGGTAGTCGTCTGCCCCGGTCATCGTCGCCAGCCCGGTCAGTTCGGTCGATTCGTAGACCTCTCGGATTGGAACGCCAAAGCCCCAGAAGAACTGAATCGTCTCGTCGTCGATACTCTCGGTCCCGGTCAGGGCGTGGCTGACATTCGAGAGGCCAAACTCCTCGCGAAGCCGGCCAAAGACCGTCTTCTCCGCCATCGAGTGTTTCACCGAGAGGCGTCTCGACGCGCTCGCATCGTCGCGCATCTTCGCCCCGTATTTTTCCGGGACGTTGCCGGCGATGAACTTCCGGGCGCCGCTCATCTCGCGCATCCGGTCTTCAATCGACCCCCGGAGCTGTTCGTACGCCTGCGGGACGCCGACGAGAACGTCCGGTTCGACCGTCCTGAGGTCGGCCTCGAACTCGTCGGTATCCATGTACGCGATAGCGTTGCCGGTCTGCCAGAGGACGTAGCCAGCAAGTCGCTGGTAGATGTGCGCCAGCGGGAGGAAACAGGTTCCGGTCCCGCCCGCGTCGAGCGAGAGCTGGTCGGTGAGCATCTGCGTCCCGGCCCGGAGGTTCTCGTCGGTCAGTGCACAGCCACGCGGGTGCTTGTTCGTTCCGAGCTTGTAGACGATGGTCGCGACCTCGTCGCCGTCCCGGTCGAACCCGGGCAAGTCGGTGGCCGTCCCAGTCGGCAAGTCGTCGATGTAGGCGACGGAGTCGACGGCCTGCTCAACGGGGACCGGCAACATTCGTTCGGCGACGAGGACGTCGACGCCGGCGTCGTCGATGATGTGAAGCGCCCGCTCGTCGCTGTAGAGATTCGAGACGGGAACGGAGACGAGGCCGGCCAGATGACAGGCCATGTCGACGACGCTCCACTCGTATGTCGGGTTGGCGTAGATACCCACTCTGTCTCCCGGTTCGAGCCCCATCTCGAGGAGGCCAGCGGCCACCGCCCTGGCCTCTTCGCGAACTTCGTCGAAGGTCAAGCTATCGTGCGCTGGCCGGTCCGGAAGTTGGACGGCGGTTCGGTCGCCGTGTCGGTCACAGAGGTTCTCGAACCAGGCCGCGACGGGACCGTCCGGAATCGAGAGTTCTCCCCCGGTTCGAACCTCGCTTCCCAGCGACACGTCCAGGTCAGCGACTGACGTACTGTCCTGGAGGGCTTCGGGATGGGCTGCCTCGACGTCCCGGCTCTTTTTGAGTTTCCCTGGCGTGTACTCGTAGTCGTCGCTGATGTTTTCCTCGAAGTACTCGCTGTAGTTCTGGTCCTGGTTGACACCGGCGATGTGTGAGTCGAGCCAGTCGGAGACGAACGTCAGCACTTCGAGTTCGATGTGCTCGTCGTTCTCGTGGCGCTGTCTGAGGTCACGGACTTTCTCCTCGAATTCCTCGTGTTTCTCCCGATGGTTGTAGAAACAGTCCGCACACTCCATCGAGTAGCCACAGTCCTGCATGAACTCCTCTTCGTCTCCGAAGTGATACTCCGTGTACCGTTCGAGTTCCCGCAGGATGTCGCCCACCTCCTCGTCGGAGCGCCCCTCGTCCATCGCGACATAGAGCTCGTTCAGCAGGCCGAAAAGATACTGATGTTGTTCGTCGAAGCGCTCAATATTCGTGCTATATCGTTCATCGTCCCACTCGATGAGTTTCGATTCGGGACTCTGAGCCATACGCGTAGAATCAGCAATGTACTTGCTAAAACCGAACGCGGATTCCCGGAGATTGAAAATCTGCTCGGTCAGACGACACCCCGTGCCAGCGCCCCGCAGACCGGCCCGGCGAGCGTGACACCCACGGTCACGTACGACAGCGGTGCGACTGCCAGGACGTTCCCCGGCGAGACAGGCGGCGTCAGGAGGAAAAACACTGCGAGGACAAGGACGCCAAACGCCAGGCCGGCCACGAGCGCACGCACCAGACTCCGGCGTGTCAGTCCGACGAGCGCACCGGCGACGAACAACCCGACCCAGTGAACCGCGACGAGAACCAGTCCGACCACAACAGCACCAGCAAGTGCGACCCTGCGCATACGGTCGTCTCCGCGTAGTCTCGTTGCTCGCTCGTCAAGACTGGCCACACGCTCGGCCAGCCCCGCGTTCCTCCCATCGTCGGTCATTCGGCTTCCACCTCGATTCTCACGTCTGGGTCGGTGTCCGGCGGGTCGTCGAGTCGGCGGTATCGACCGCGTGCCCACAGTTCCAGTTGGTCCTCGTAGTGGGCGGAGAACGGGGACCCGTCGTTCCCGCCGGGGATGACATCCATCGAGTGGCCGCCGAAATCAGCCAGGAGCCGATAACTCGCGCCGTATCCTCCTTCAGTCGAGAACGCCGCCACCGTCTCCGGAGTGCCGTTGGTGGCCAACCGCGTGTAGTTGAGCCCCGACACCTGCTCACCGAACGGGTGGTCGATGGCGGTGACGTTGTAGTCGCCGTAGGTCTCCCAGCCCGCTGACTCGATTGCGTCGACGGCCTCGACCATCGCGTCGGCGATGACCCCACCGCGGTCGCCATCGAAAAAGTCGCTGTCGGGCGGCAACGTCACCAGCACCCACTCCTGGGGCCAGAACTGCGACCCCAGGCCGACAGACTCGAAGTCGGCTTCCCACGTCAACCGCTCGAACGCCTCGAAGAAGTGTCTGAACACGAGCGCCGCTGTCGACTCACGGTCCATCTGGTAGTCCCACTCGGCCAGCGTGTCCACCCACTCGTCTGTTTTCGGGGGCATCCGCTCGCGGGCGTCCAGAATCGCAGGGACGAGTTTCTCTGCGCGAACCGAGAACGCGTCGGTCTGGAGCGTCCTGGCGAACTCGCGGTCGATGGTGCCGTCGCTGGCCGCCGCGTCCAGGCGCTCGTAGATACGTGTCCCCCGAAAGCCCGAGTCGTAGCGCTGCCCGATGGGATAGGCTGGATTGTCGGCGGTGCGCTGGTTGGCCGTCGCGACGTAGTCCGGGTTGATGACAGCCGGCTTCTGGTCGTAGGGGACGAACCCATCCCACGAGGACTCACCGAAGGGGGTGAACCCGTCCCATTCTGCCTCCCCGGCAGAACCGTCGAAGACGCGCCCGCCGCGGACGATGTCCCCGTCGATGCGTCGGACCGGAATCTTGCCACTCATCTGGTAGAGGGTGTTCCCGTCCCGGTCGGCGTAGACGAGGTTCTGCGTCGGCACATCCATCTTCTCTGTCGCCGCGCGGAATTCTTCCAGTCCTGTGGATTTCCCCCACCCGTGAATCGCCTCGATTTCGCGCGTGCTACTCGTGCCGGTCCAGGCGACGCCGATGGCCCTGGACTCGCCGTTGACTTCTCTGTCGAGATATGCCCCATGGACGGTCTTCCTGACGGTCACTTCTTCGTCGTCGCCGCCGGCCACCTCGATGGTCCGTGTCTCTCGCTCGAAATCGCGCCACTCGCCGCGGTAGCGGTACTGCTGTCTGTCGCCACTCGGTGAGTCACGCGTCTCGTAGTCGTAGAAGTCGATGACGTCCGCACCGACGTTGGTCAGTCCCCAGGCGCCGTGGTCGTTCGCCCCGATGACGACGAAGGGGGTTCCCACGAGCGCCCCACCGCGGACCGTCTGTTCGCCCGTCGAGACGTGTTGCTGATACCAGATTGGCGGGGCCTGGAGCGCGAGGTGGGGATCGTTACAGACGAGTGGCTCGCCGCTCGCGGTCAGGTCGCCGGAGACGACCCAGGAGTTCGACCCGACGATGCGTGGCTCCTCGAAGGTTGCGAGCCAGTCGACGAGGTCGGGGTCGACGCTCGGCGTTCGGGTCCCGTCGCTGCCGGCATCACTGTCACTGCCCGTGCTGGCAAACGACGCCGTCGACACGCCACGTAACTGCCCGCCAGTCTCGCCCGGCCGCACGATTGGGACGCCGTGGTCAAGTTGGTCGGGATAGAGGGTCTGTCGCGTCTCGGCGTCGAATGCTTCTTCGCGTACCGAGCGGCGGAGTGCGTCGAAACTGCCGGTGAGAAACCAGCTCAATTGGACGCCGACGAGTGCGGTATCGAGGACTGTCCACTCGTCGGGTTCGTATCCGAGGAGCCCGAATTCGGCGCCGAGCGGCCCGTCGTCGATATACGCGTTGACGCCGTCGGCGTACGCCTGGACGACAGTCTCTGTCTCGGTTCCCGATATCGCGTCCGCCGAGGCTTCTGCCGCACCGCGAAAGTCCATCTTCGTGGCAAAGCGGTCGTTTTCGAGGCCCTGTTCGCCGACGACGGCGGCGAGCGTTCCCCCGGCACGTCGGCGAACGAGGTCCATCTCACCCAGTCGGTCGGCCGCCTGCGCGTACCCCACCGCGAAGTATGCCGCCGTCTCGCTGTCGGCCTCGATGTGGGGGACGTGGTAGTCGTCGTAGGTTATCGTCGCCGCGCCGTACTCGCTGTCGACTGTCTCTGGCGTGGTCCCGACGGACTGCCAGAGTGAGCCACTCAGCGGCGCCGCGATATCGAGATACTGTCCGAGCGGTGAAAGGGCGGCACCGACCGGTCCTGCACCAGCCAGGGCCGCGAGAAGCGCACGCCGTGTGACACGTTCACCCATTCCATAACAGAAAACGCTACACTGGGTTATCGTTTTTCGACGTAGACTGATAGATTCCGCAGAATCGAGAGAGGTTGCCCTATCGACTCGGGGTACACGGCAAAAACGGGAGTTCGGTTATTCGTAGAGCCAGGTTTCGTCGATGCGCTCCCACTCGACGAGTTCTTCGTCGTCGAAGAACAGCTCGATTTCCCGCTCGTTCGCGCCGGGGTCCTCGTCGTCGGAGCCGTGGATGACGTTCCGACCGAGATCGAGCCCGAAGTCGCCACGGATGGTTCCGGGCGCGGACTCTGCGGGGTCGGTCTCGCCCATCATGGTGCGGACCTGACTGACAGCGTCCTGTCCTTCGAGCACCATCGCCATGACCGGACCGGCGGTGATGAAGTCCACGAGGTCGTCGAAGAACGGCTTGTCCTCGTGTTCGCCGTAGTGGTCCTCAGCGAGGTCCTGGTCGATCTGCATGAACTTCGCACCGACGAGCTTCAGCCCGCGGTCCTCGAAGCGCGAGATGATGTCGCCCACGAGTCCACGCTGGACGCCGTCGGGTTTGACCATCACGAAGGTGCGTTCGAGGTCGTCGCTCATGCCTCAGCCTCCGTCTCTTCTTCGTCAGCCTCGCCGCCCTCGTCGTCGGCATCGACTGCCTCAGTCGAGTCAGCGTCTGCGTCGGCTGCTGCCTCGTCTTCGCCTTCACCTTCCGGACCGGGAGCGGTCTCGTCTTCTTCGTCGACCGTCTCCAGTTCTTCGGGCTCCGGCTCTTCCTCTGCTTCCGCCTCGTCGGCTTCCTCCTGTTCGGCTGCGGTCGGCTCGGGACGGCCGGCCTCGGTCCAGTTCAGGTCGCGCGCTTCGCGGCCGAGGTCGGCGTTTTTCTCGCACTTCGCAGAGCAGTAGTGGATGGTGGTCCCATCTTTTCGGACGAACATCGTGCCGGTGCCCGGCTCGATGGCGGTGCCACAGTAGTCACAATCGCGTGTTCGTGGCATTATTGTCCTCCGATGGTGTCTGCCTCGCGTGCAGTCTCGCGGAGCTGGAGTACGTCTCCCTCGCGGACTGCCCCGAGGACGTTTCGGGTGATGATACGACCCTTGTTCTCGCCCTCCCGGATGCGGCATTTGACCTGCATGGCCTCGCCGTGCATCCCGGTTCGGCCCACAACCTCGATAACCTCGGCAGGTGTGGAGCCACCGTCGTCTTCAGTCTCTTCAGCACTCATCCTTCGTCACCTCACTGAAGCTCCTCGAGCTTGTCGGCGATGTCCTGCACGTCGGCTTCCGCGTCGCCGGTGTCGACGACTGCGGCAGCAGCACTGCCGACTTCCAGACCTGCGGCGTGCCCGATGTCGTCCTGCGTGCCGACGAAGACGTACGGAATCTCCTTCTCTGCGGCCAGTTCGGGGAGGTGCATCACGACCTCCTCGGGCTGGACGTCCTCGGCGACGAAGACGAGCTTGGCGTTGCCGCGCTCGATGGCCTTCGTTGTCTCGTTTGTACCTTTCTTTACACTTCCCGTGTCCCGTGCGACCTCGAGCGCCTCAAGGGCGTCGTCCTCGAGGTCTGCAGGGACGTCGAAATCAACGTATACTGGCATGATTGGTCACCTCCTGCGCGCAGGCTCGCACTCCCCCGCCCTCGCGGTCGGTCCGCGCCCATCCAGCAGACGGGATATAAATCCTATCGGGGCTGGGAGCGTCATCAACCTCGCGCAGGCTGTACTCCTGATTGGTCCATCTGCCCCTAAAGCAGTTTCGAAGGCTCCATGGCATGATATGCTGCCACACGCCAGTCGCTCCGTCGAACAACAGTTCACCTGCCGGCGACCACAGCGCACAACTTCCCGGGCAGCGGAGACAGGCTATGGACTACGCCGCCCGCCTGCGGGAGAACGCCCGCGTACACGACGAGCGTCGCGTCCTCGTCCTCGCGGGGCCACCGGAAGCCACCCGGGACCGAGCGGCTGTGGCACTCGACGTGGCAGCTATTCCAGCCGCCGAAACTCGGTACGTCGGTCGCGCCGACACCACACCCTGGGACCCAATCGACCCGAAGCGCGCCGACCAGCTGCTCGGGACGACCCAGCAGGCGGTCGTCCTCGATACACACGATGCCTGCCAGCCGAACGCACTTGGCTGTACGCTCGGTGCTGTCGGCGGCGGCGGACTCCTCGTACTCCTAACGCCGCCACTAGAGGAGTGGCCGAACCGTCGTGACGACTTCGACGAATCACTCGCGGTCCCGCCGTTCGAGCGCGACCAGGTCATCGGCTACTTCCGCCGCCGCCTCGTCTGGACGCTCCGCCAGCACCGCGGCATCGCCATCGTCGATGCCGAGGACGGAACCGTCGAGAAAGACGGCATCATCGACGCCGCACCGCGACTCGGACACGCGGACCCAGACCCGCCCAGCGACTGTGCGTTTCCCACGGCTTCCTACACTGCCTGTCGCACCGACGACCAGCGCGACGCCATCGCCGCCTTCGAGCGCCTCGTCGAGAGCGGGCACGCACTGGTCGTCGAGGCCGACCGCGGCCGGGGAAAATCGAGCGCCGCCGGCCTCGCCGCCGGCAGTCTCGCGCTCGCGGACAACGACGTCCTCGTGACGGCCCCGCAGTACCGCGCCGCAAGCGAGGTGTTCGCACGCGCCCGGGAACTCCTGACTGAGATTGGCGAACTCGCTTGCCGTGATAGCGACAGGAATCCTCACCGTATCGAGACCGAAACTGGCTGTGTCCGCTTCGTTCCCGCTGCCGATGCAACCGCGCTTCCGGGCGACCCCGACTGTGTCATCGTCGACGAGGCCGCCGCCCTCCCGGTCCGCAGACTTCGTGCGTTCCTCGATGCCGACTCGGTCGCGTTTACCACGACGATTCACGGGTACGAAGGCGCTGGGAGAGGATTCTCGGTCCGCTTTCGGGACGACCTCGCCGAGAGCGACCACACGGTACACGATCAGCACCTCGGAACACCCATCCGGTACGCGCCGGGCGACCCGGTCGAAGTGTGGGGATTCAGAGCGCTCTGTCTCGACGCCCGCCCAGCCGTCGACCCACTTGTCACCGATGCGACGCCCGAAACAGTCTCGTACCGACGACTCTCCTCAGCGGACCTGCTCGACGACGAACACCTGCTCCGGGAGGTCTTTGGGCTGCTCGTACTCGCGCACTACCGGACCGAACCCAACGACCTCGCGCGGCTACTCGACGCCCCGAACGTGACCATCCGCGCGCTCTGTCTCGACGGGCATATCGTCGCCGTCGCGCTGCTGGCCCGCGAAGGAAATCTCTCTGCGGCGCGCAGAGCGCGGATGTACGAGGGCGAGCGCGTCCGTGGCAACATGATTCCGGACGTGCTGACGAGTCAACTCCGCGACGAACGTGCCGGCGTCCCGGTCGGCTACCGCGTCCTGCGGATTGCCACCCATCCCGCCGTTCGCTCGCGCGGACTGGGCTCACGCCTGCTCGCGGCGGTCCGAGAGGAGGTCGGCGACGATGTCGACTGGCTCGGCGTCGGCTACGGCGCGACGCCGGAACTACTCTCCTTCTGGACGCAAAACGGCTTCTCGACGGTTCATCTCTCTGTGACTCGCAACGACCGCAGCGGTGAACACTCTGCGGTCATGCTGGACCCCCTATCGGAGGCTGGCCGGACGCTCCACGACCGCCACGCAGAGTGGTTCGTCGGCCGCCTGTCGGGAATGCTCACCGACGCCCTCTCGGAGGTAGACCCCGACGTGGTCCGTGCTACGCTCGATTCCCTCGACGCGAGCGTACCCCTGGAGCTGTCCGACTGGGAGTGGCGCGTCGCAGCGGGTATCGCGACGGGGACCGCGATTCTGGAGACGGCACCGCGCCCAGTCGGGCGGCTGGCGTTGCGACATCTCGTCGACTCGACCGACCCTGATACGCTGGCTGCCCGGCAGGAACGGCTGCTGGTCCGGCGAGTGCTCCAGCGCCAGTCCTGGGACACCGTCGCCGAAGAACTCGACTATCACTCGACAGCCGCCTGCAAGCGGCGGTTGCCAGACGCCGTCCGACCGCTGGTGTCGGCGTTCGGTGGTGCCAGAGTACACGAGGAACTGGAGCGATTCGAATGAGCGGGATTGTCGCGACGGTGTTGACGGTGCTCGCGTTCGCAGTGCTTGCCGGGGCAGTCGTCTCGGCGTTCGTCCCGGGAGTCCCGACAGGCGCGGTGTCACTGGCCGGTGTCGGCCTCTACTGGTGGGGGTCAGGCTTTACCGAACCAGGAACGGTCGTCCTCGTCGCGCTCGCGGGGCTGTGTCTGCTGACGGTGGCTGCAGACTGGTTCGGTGGCGTCGTGGCTGCGAGGGTCGGCGGCGCGTCGACGACAACGACGCTCGTGGCTGGCGGCGTGGGAGTGGTGTTGCTGGTTGTCACCGGCCCGGTGGGGATGTTGCTCGGCAGCGCATTCGTGGTGTTTGCCCTCGAATACCGCACCCACCGGAACGCGAGGACTGGCGCGATGGCCGCTGGAACGTACGTCCTCGGATTTTTCGCGTCTGCCATCGTGCAGGCGTTTCTCGCTGTGGCCGTCCTCGTCGCGGTGGGCTGGGTCGCAGTGTTTTGACCCCCACCGGAAACGCTGTATGGCCGGCTCTCGAAAGAAGCGACATGGAGTGTGCGACAGCCGATTGCGACCGCGAGGCGACCGTCGAACTCCACATCCCATGGGACGAGAATCGATACGTCTGTATGGGGCACGCACGCGTCCAGTCACGGAAAGACGGCATCGTCGCAGACCCACTGGAGACGGCCGACGACGATCTCCCGGACGGCGCGAGCAATCACGGGTAACTGCCCTACTCTGCTGTCCCATCCGGCACCGCCAGCACCGGACAGGTCCCCGTTCGAATGACCTCTTCTGTCGTACTGCCAAGCAGGAATCGTTCGACCCCCGACCGGCCGTGTGTTCCCATGACGACCAGGTCGATGTCGACGTCGTCGGTGTAGGCCTCGATTCCAGCTGCCGGCTTGCCTCGCTCGACGGCCGTCTCGACCGCGACAGCTCGGTCTCGGGCCTTGTCTGCGAGTTCCCCGATGGCTTCCTCACCCATCGTTTCTATGCTGTCGAGGTAGTTCGACGGAAGGGTCGCGCCCGGCGAGCCGACCACGATAGACTCGTCGACGACGTTCAGCGCGTGGAGTGTCGCGCCGGATTCGGCCGCGACCGAGAGCGCGTACTCGACTGCGGCGGTCGCACAGTCGCTGCCGTCGGTCGGGACCAGCACGTTCTGGTAGGGCAGTGCGGGTGGCTCGTCTGTCGCATGAGTTGCGAGTACAGGGACCGGCGACTCACGGAGAACGTGTTCGGTGACGCTCCCGAGGACGAACCGGCGAAGGCCCGACCGGCCGTGTGTCCCCATCGCGACGATGTCGATGTCGTGTTCGTCGATGTACTCCAGGATGGTGGTCGATGGGCGGCCTTCCTCGACGGTTCCGTGGAACCGCTCGGGTTGTGCCCACTGGTCGGCGATGAGCTCGACATCTTCGTTTGCCTGCTCTCGGAGTCGCTCGACGAACGTCGCGTCAAGGCCGCCGGCGCTGAACGGGCCGGCCGCCTGCTGGAGGTCCACGACCGATAGCGCGTGGACGTCCGCGTCGAATGTCGCGGCCAGGGAGAGCGTATGTTCCGTGGCTCTGTCCGCCGCAGCGCTCCCGTCCGTCGGGACGAGGATAGAGTCGATGGTCATATCTGTATCTACTCGGCAGCCACTGAAAAGTGTACGCCAGATATCGGTGTCCTACAGGTCCGTCGCCATCATCACTTCGTCGACGTACTCGCCGTCCATCTTGTAGTGGTCCTGGCGACGTGCTTCCTCGCGCCAGCCCCGACTGTCGAGGAACTCGATTGCCGCCTCGTTGCTCGCGGGAATCGAGTTGTAGATTTTCTCGAAGCCCTTCGAGGCGGCCCACTCCAGACCGCGTTCGAGCAGATGACTCCCGATGTCGTGGCCGCGATACTCTTCGAGGACACCGACGGTGAGTTCGGCGGTGTGGCTCAACTTCTCCAGTTCGGGGTGTTTGAGGTGGACCCAGCCGACGACTTCGTCGTTGACACAGGCGACAAAGAAGATGCGAGATTCGAGTTCGTTGTGGCGCAACAGGACGCCCTCGCTGTCGATGATGTCGGCTACGGTCTCGGCGTCGACGTACTCGCCGCCACCGATCGCCTGCCGAATCGCGCCGACGAGTCCCGTCAGGTCCTCCTCACGCGCCTGCCGAATCGTGAACTCGACCTCGTCGCTCGTGAACTCCTCTTCGGTCCCGGAATCGAAGGCGATGCGGAGTTTTCCGTCGGCCTCTTCGAGGATACCGTCCCGCCGGAGAATTGCCGTGTGATGACCGAAGGCACGCTCGCCCATCGTCAGCGAGTTGCGTAGCTTCTCCGGCCGCGTCGCCCCGTTTGACTCTACGTACTCGTAGATGTCTTTCCTGTCGTCGTGGTCGAACTCTAGCTTGTCAGTCAGTTCCATGATTGGTGGTACCACTCCCCTGTACTTAACGGTTTGTCACAGTCTGTCGACCAGACAGTCATCAGCTCGAACAGATAACCCACGAAGGAAAGAATTCGTTGTAGACGTCAGGACTGGTCGGCAGGGACTTTCGTCAACAGTTCGGCGACGTCTTTGATGTTCTTGGTGTCGACGAGCAGTTCCGCGGCTTCACGGATTGTGAAATCCGCGTTCAGGTCCGTCCCGTAGCAGGCCGCATACAGGTCCAGCCAGTCGTTCATCGTCTCTTCGAGTGTCTCGTACGGTTCCGGCGGGAAGTGGACCATGTGTCGGCCGGTCCGTGCTTCCACGAAGAGCGCGATGGTCGGACCAGCGCCCTCCCTGAGAATCTCCATTGCCTGTTCTTCCGCCGGCGGATTCGCCGGTGGCTCGAACGACTCCTTGTGCTTGTCGACCCGCTCGGAGAGGTCCTGGATTCGCTCGGTAAAGCGGGTCTGTGCGTCCATGTTAGCCCTGTTTGTACTCGACGCCTTTGCCACCCGCCGGGTGCTCCCAGTGGGTGTCGGCGACGACAGCGCAGGTTCCACATTCGACACACGGCTGTGTGTCGAGACTGACGACCTTCTCCTCGCTGCCGTTTGTCTCGATTGTCTCTTCGCGGTAACAGCCGCCGCCGAAGTCTTTCGCGCTGACCGGGCAGGCCGTCACTGCTGTGCCGCTTGCCTCCCAGCTGTTGTCCTGTAACTCGATGTGTGGGTCGTCGACGTCGTAGGTCAGGTCGCCGATGCGCTCGTCGAGTTCCGGCGGTTCGACGTCGTTGGTGTCGGTGACTCTCGTCCCCAGCACCTCGCCGACGCGTGTCGGTACCGTGACGTAGGACATCTTGGTGTCCGGAATCATCCCGAGCACGAACGAGGAGTTGAACGACTTCTCCATCAGGCCGAGCTTGTCGGCGGCCTTCAGGCCGACCGAGCCAAGCGGCGACTCGAGGACCGCGTTGCCAACCTTCGTGACGAGGTCGCTCTCGGAGAGTGCGTGGGTCGCCCGGTAGCGAGTCGGCCGTAGTTTGGCCATCACGCCCTCCTGTTCGAGCTTCTGTTCGTAGAGCTGGCCGGCGTTGCTCGCGTCGCCGCGGCTCCGCGCTTCCTGGAACGCCTCGGCAGCGAGTCCACCGGCGGTGACAGCGTGGTTCATCCCCTTGATAATCGGGCCCTGAGCCTGCATCTGGCCGGCGGCGTCACCGACCAGCAACAACCGGCCGCGATGTGGCGAGGGGTGAGCGACTTTCTTCGAGTCCGGGACCAGTTTTGCGGCGTACTCCCGTTCCTCGTAGTCACCCTGGAGCCACTGGTCGAGCAGTGGATGGGTGAGGAGTTTGTCCAGGAGTTCGTGTGGCTCTGCTTCCTCCTTGGAAATCGAGTCGAGGTGGAAGACGGTCCCAATCGAGAGGGTCTGTTCGTTCGTGTAGAGGAAGCCACCGCCACGGACACCGTCGAAGAGGTCCCCCGAGAACAGGTGGGCGACTCCCTCGTCGCTGTCGATGCCAAAGCGGTCGTTGATTTCGCCTTCCTCCATTTCGACGGTTGCCTTGACACCCTGGAACCAGTCTTCGGGTTCGTCCCAGTCCATCAGGCCCGCATCGCGTGCGAGTTCGCTGTTGACACCGTCGGCGGCGATGATGACATCGGCCGTAATCGGGTCCAGTTCCTCGCAGGTGACGCCGACGATTTCGCCGCCCTCGCGGAGCAGTCCGTCCACGCGGACGTTCGTCAGAAGTCCGCCGCCCGTCTCGCGGGTCTTCTCGTGGACGCGGTCGGCGAGCCACGAGTCCATCTTCCGCCGGAGCACGGCGTCACACCATTCGGTGTCCTGGTTGTGAACGTCGTGGAGGTCGAGTGTCTTGACCTTTCGTCCCGAGACGTTGTGGACGTAGGACTCGTCGACGGGGCGTTCGGCGGCCTCCTCCCGGAAGTTCGGGAACAGGTCGTCGATGGTGTACGGCGAGGACTCCTCCGCGTAGATGAGTCCTCCCGAGACGTTCTTCGACCCGGCGTCGACGCCTCGTTCGAGTACGAGTGTCTCGACACCCTGTCTTGCGAGCGCTGCTGCCGCCGCTGCGCCGCCGGGGCCACAGCCCACGACAAGCGCTTCGTAGTGTTCGTAATCCTCAGTCATCGCTTACCTCCGCAACTGCGTCTGCGAGTTCGCCTTCTTCGAGCGCCTCGATGAGCCGTGGGAGTACCTCGAAGAGGTCTCCCTGGATGTAGTAGTCCGAGAAGTCCTTGATGTCCGCGTCGTCGTCGGTGTTGATGGCGACAACGGTGTCTGATTCGTCCATCCCGACCTTGTGCTGGACCGCACCGGAGATTCCAGCCGCGATATAGAGGTCCGGTTCGACCTCCTGTCCGGACTCGCCGATCTGGCGTTCCATCTGGACGTACTGTTCGACGTGACTGTCAAACTGATAGGACGCGGTGAGGACGCCACGGGAGAGACCGAGGTCGGCCTCCTCGAACTGGTCGGCCAGTTCGACGCCGAGTTCGATACCCTCGGTCGGGTTGTCGGCGATACCACGACCCATCGCCACGATGACCTCGTTGCCGGTGAGGTCGACGCCGTCGTCAAGCCGGTCGTAGTCGGTCACGTCGACCATGAACCAGTCGTCCGGGATGTCGAGGTCGTGTTCGACGATTTCGCCCTCCCGTTCGTGGTCGGGTTCGGGCATGTCGAACGTACCCGGAATCACGGACGCCCCCTGCGGGTGGAAGTCCCGGTGGGGTTTGTCGATACACAGGATAGTGGAGTACTCGAACCCGGAGAAGTCCGGCCGGGGCATGTGGAGGATGCGTTCGAACTCCTTGGAGTCGCCCGGCGTGCCCGTTTTGGCCGGGTTCGAAATCATCGCGTTGTCAATATACAGGTCCGAACAGTCCGAGGCTAGCCCGGAGTCGAGTTCGCCCTGGACCAGCGCCGAGAGGTCACGGCCGTTGTTCGTCGCCGGGAAGATGGTGTAGCGGGGCTCGTGATAGTCCCGCCAGTCGGCCTCCCAGTCGCGACACATGTCGACGAAGATTTCGGTGTAGGGTTTGTGCCGGAACCGGTCGAGTTGCTCGTTGTCGTGGTAGACGACGCGGTCGGCACCATAGGCGACGACCTCGTCGGTGAGGTCTGTGACACCGTCGCCGATGAGGACCGCGATAACTTCCTCGGGGTTGCCGTCCTCGTCGCCGCCGTACCCCTCCTCGGAGTTGTACTCGTCCATGAGAGTACGGGCCTGGCCGAGCATCTCCTTCGAGACGTCGAGGAGTTCGCCCTGCTGAGTCTCACAGTAGACCCACATGTCACGGTATTCGCCGTCGCTCGTCCCCTCGATGTACTGTTTGTCCGCAGTGGGGTGGTCGAGGTCCGGGTACTTCTCCTCCGGTGGGACGTACTCGACTTCGATTTCCTCGCTGCCGTCGTCGCCCTCTATCGACTGGATGCGGTCCTCTATCTGCGATTTCGCACCTTTGCGGTCCTGACCCTCTTTCTCGCGTTCCAGCATGTCCTCCAGCACGTCGACGTCCTCTACGTCCCGGACCATGTTCGCGATGTCCGCGATGGTCATCTCGGTCAGGTCCGCGCTGGCGGGGTCAGCGCCGTCTTCGTCGTCGCCGGCGACTTTCTCCAGTCGGTCCTCGATGAGCGTGACGACCGGGTCACGGCTCTCGCCGCCCTTCTCCAGGGCGAGCATCTCGTCGAGTTCCTGCTCGTCGTCGATGTCCTTTATTTTCGGTCCCAGTTCCGCGATGTCGTGGTCTGTGGGGTCGATGTCCGGCATTCAATCACCTGCCGCAAACGGCGCCATTTCGTCGAAAACGGTCTCCATTCCGTCCTCGTCGTCCGGTTCGATGTGCTGTGCCTCCCGCTCGGAGGGCGCTTTCGGAATCGGGTCGACACCGGAGACGATGGTCGGAGAGCCGTCCAGTCCGATGAAGTCGGGGTCCAGGTTCAGGACCTCGTGGTTCCACATCGAGAAGTTCTCCCAGTCGGTCATCTCCTTGTCCGAGCCGTCGGCCAGATATTCGGCGAACTCCTCGGCGCGTTCCTGAGTCTCGGCGCGGAAGTCCTTGTGCCGGAGTCGGTGCTCTGCCTTCCGATAAGTCGGTTCGAACTCCTCACCAGCGACGACGAAGGCTGGCAGGTCCGTCTCGACGGTTTCGATTTCGGAGACGTCACCCTCGACGAGTCGCTTCGCGCGGAGCGTCTCCTCCTCTTCGTCGATATCCAACGCGATGACGTGGGTGATGACCGGATAGTCCGGTATATTGTCGTTGATGTTGAGACACCACTCCGTCTGTGGGCCGGTGTGGCCCGTCTCGCCGTCTGCCGTCTTGAACCCGGCAAAGATGAGGTCCGGGTTCTCGTCCATGTACTCGATGCCCGTCGCGACAGTCATCGCTGTCGCCCACGTGTCTGCCGCACCCATCTCCCGGTCCGAGAGGAGATAGAGGTCGTCGGCATACACGTCGCGCATTCCCTCGTGGAGAATCTCCGCGTAGCCCGGTGGGCCCATACTCATTAACGATACCTCGCCGCCCTGTCTGACTTTAGTTTGTAGCGCTGCCCGGAGTGCGTGCTTGTCGTTGGGATTCATGACCGTGGGTGTTTTCCCACGCTCGAGGTGACCGTCTTCGTCGAACGACACCTTCCCCTCACGGAAATCGGGAACGCCTTTTGTCAGGACTACGCTTCGCATTGATATCACGTACCGTGTTTGAGATGCACTTCCACATTCACCTAATTGTTTCGTAACCTGCCCGAGATTTCCTATTCATTGACGAGACCGATAGCAGATACTGGACGACGGCGGCAACGAGTGGAGAAGTGGCAGTTTAGATACGCCCGGCGCGACTCGGGTCCACGTCGATGGCGTCGACGGGACAGACGTCGACACAGAGCATACAGTCGATACACTGGTCTTCGTGGGCCGGGTCGGCCTTGATCTCACTCTCGGGGTGGCCGGGCGTGTCGACCCACTCGAACACGTCGACTGGACAGTCTTCCAGACACGCGCCGTCTGCCAGACAGATGTCGAAGTCGACAGCGACGTGGGTGCCGTGGATACCCTGCTTTTCCTCGGTCGTCTCCTCCCCGTCCGGCGTCCAGACGCGGTGGTCCTCGTGTCGGTCTACTTCTTCGTACGTCTCCTCGAACTCCGGGTCGATTGCCATGGTATTTAATCTCACATCGGGCGAGTACTTAAACTTTGGACCGAAGGCAGTCGCCGTGGGGGAATTTTCGGTCTGCCTAAGACTTGTATGGCCGTCAGACGGCGATCAGGGATGGGCGAAGTACGCGAGCAAGTCGAAGTTGTCGTCGCCAGTTGCCCAGCCGAAACTATCGAGTCGGGCAAAGCCGATGCGTTCGAACTGCACCAGCTCGTCGGGTTCGTACTCGGCGATACCTGGTTCGGCGTAGCCGTCGACGGCACCGTCCACCGTCCGGAGGCGCGTTTCGAGGCTATCCGCAGCGGGAACCCAGTGAACCACGTCCACGTCGCCCTGTTTGACGACCTCGATGTCGTCGTCGGTGTATTCGAACGCATCCCGGGTGTGTCGGACACAGCCGTAGCCTTTCAGCCAGACGCGCTCGCCGTGTGCCGGCAGGTCTTCGGATTCGACGAGGACACCCTCCTCGACGGAGAGCGTTCGGTCGCCCCGGTCCTCGTAGTTGGGGTGAACTGGCGGGTGGCCCTCTGTCGGGCCGCCGACGACCTGGCGCTCGACTGCCCCACCGCCGTGCTCGTCGTCGTCACGGACGAGAAACGCCCGGTCGGTCTCCTCGTCGACGAGGTCACGGTTGTTCGCGTAGATGCTGGACATCGCAAGGTCGACGTTCGAAGTCGACGTTCCGAGGCCAACCATCGAGTCGACGATGGCCTGCCCGCGAATCCCTCGCCGCCGCAGGCTGGCGACGGTGGGTGCCCGCGGGTCGTCCCACCCGTCGAGTTCGCCAGTTTCGACGAGTTCCGCGATGGTCGAGGAGGACAGTTCGACGTCGTACTCGTCGACCTGGACGTGGCCCCAGTGGATGACTTCGGGGTACTCCCAGCCGAAGTAGTCGTAGACGAACTGCTGGCGCTTCGCCGAGTCCTGGAGGTCGATGCCGCGGATGATGTGGGTCATCTCCGTCAGGTGGTCGTCGATACCACTCTGGAAGTCGAGCATCGGCCAACAGCGGATGTCCGCGGCTTCCTCGCGGGGATGTGGCGTGTCGACCATCCGGAACGCGACCCAGTCACGGAGTGCGGGGTTCTTGTGCTCGATGTCCGTCTTGACCCGGAGAACCATCTCGCCGGCGCTGTACTTGCCGGCGACCATCTCGTCGAACTCCGCGCGGACGGTGTCTTTGTCTTTGTCGCGGTGCTGACACGGCTCGGCGTCGTTTTTCAGGTTCGAGAACTCCTCCTGCGGACACGAACAGGTGTATGCGCCGCCTTTGTCGATGAGCGCTCGGGCGTGCTCGTAGTAGATGTCGATCCGGTCGCTGGCTTTGAGAACCTCGTCGGGTTCGAAGCCGAGATACTCGATGGCGCCGAGAATCGCGTCGTAGGCGTCCAGATCCGGGCGCTTGGTCTCGGGGTCGGTGTCGTCGAATCGGCAGATAAACTCGCCGTCGTAGCGCTCCTTGTAGGTGCCGACGACGGCCGCCATCCGCGCGTGCCCGATGTGCCACGGACTGTTAGGATTCGGGGCGACGCGCATCCGAACCTCACCTTTCTCGGCGTTTGGCAGGTCCGGCAGGTCATGTTCGTCCTCTTCGTCCTCGGCTTCCAGTTCCTCGACTTTCTCCGGGGCGAGTTCCGCGAGTCGGTCTCGCTTTGCTGCGTCGTCCATCCCGTTGACGTCGGCGATGACCGGGCCGATGACACCCGGAATCTCGTCGCCGTGTTCTCGGAACTCTGGGTTCTCGCCCATCATCGGGCCCATGATGGCGCCGACCTGTGCGTCGCTGCCGTGTTTGAGCGCGTTGAAAAGCGCCGCTTCCTCGGCGGCCTCTTCGACGCGCTCACGTACATCGTCGTCCATTACCTGCCCCTGGGAGGCGGGGCGTGAAAACTGGGTCGGTCGAAGTCAGCGAGCGCATCCGCTCTCGGGGTTGTGGTGTACGCGAATTCGCAGTGGGCCGCAAGCGGTGGCGGCCGGCGCGAATATATGGGACAGAAGTTGTGTGTCGTCCTCGGCGCCGACGTGGCCGCCGAGTGCGACGTGGCTACGGCGTCACTCCTCGGTGAGGAGTTCTCGCAGCACTTTGTGCAGGACGCCGCCGTTCTCGATGTACTCGACTGCGGCCGGCGTGGACACCTGTGCGGTGACGTTGAACTCGGTGGTCTCGCCGTCTTCGTGTTCGGCGACGACAGTGAGTTCGTCGTTCATCTCGAGGCCGTCGTCGAGACCTTCGATGGAGTACACTTCGGTGCCATCGAGGCCGAGTTCTTCCCAGCCCTCGCCGTCTTCGAATTGCAGGGGCAAGACGCCCATGCCGAGCAGGTTGTCGCGGTAGATGCGCTCGTAGCTCTTGGCGATGGTCGCGCGGATGCCAAGCAGGTCAGTCCCCTTGGCTGCCCAGTCACGGCTGGAACCGGTCCCGAACTCGATGCCGGACATGACGATAAGCGGCGTGTCGTCGTCGCGGTAGCGCCCGCTCGCCTCGAAGACGGTGGTCTCCTCGCCAGAGGGCAGGTGCTTGGCGTAGCCGCCCGTCTTCCCGTCGAGCATCTCGTTTTCGATGCGGACGTTGGCGAAGGTGCCACGCATCATGACTTCGTGGTTGCCACGGCGGGAACCGTACGTGTTGAACTCGTGGGGTTCGACGCCGCGCTCTTTGAGCCACTGTCCAGCGGGCAGGTCCTCACCGAACGGCCCGGCCGGGCTGATGTGGTCGGTGGTGACCGTATCGCCCAGCGTCATGAGACAGCGGGCGTTCGCGATGTCCTCGACGCCAGGCTCTTCGAGCGGGAAGTCCTGGAAGAACGGCGGCTCGCGGATGTAGGTGGACTCGTCGTCCCAGTCGTAGACGTCGCCCGTCGGGGCCTCGAGTGCTTCCCAGCGCTCGTCGCCCTCGTAGACGGAGGCGTACTTCTCCTCGAACATCTCCGGGGAGACACTGTTGTGGACCATATCGTGGAGCTCCTCGGTGTCCGGCCAGATGTCCTCGAGGAAAACCGGATTGCCCTCGTCGTCGTGACCGATGGGGTCTTCTTCGAGGTCGATGTCCATCCGGCCAGCGAGGCCGTAGGCGACGACCAGCGGCGGGCTGGCGAGGTAGTTCGCGGCAATCTTCGGGTGGATGCGAGCTTCGAAGTTCCGGTTGCCAGAGAGGACGCTCGTCGCCCAGAGGTCGTGCTCGTCGATAGCGTCCTTGATGGGGTCCTGGAGCGGACCGGAGTTGCCGATACAGGTCGTACAGCCGTAGCCGACGACGCTGTAGCCCAGTTCCTCCAGGTCGTCCATGAGCCCGGACTCTTCGAGGTAGGCCGTGACGACGCGGCTCCCGGGTGCGAGACTCGTCTTCACGTAGTCGGGCACGTCGAGGCCTTTCTCGACGGCGTTGCGGGCGAGCAGCCCGGCAGCGAGCATGACAGACGGGTTCGACGTGTTCGTACAGGACGTGATTGCGCTGACGAGGACACTCCCGTGGCCAATCTCGACTTCGGTGCCGTCGTCGAGTGTGACGGGCACTTTGTCGCCGAGTTCGAGGTCGTGTTTGACCTCTGCCGCACCGTCGGCCTGAACGACGCCCTGGTCTTCGAGCAGGTTCGGGAAGTGCTCGTCGAGGTCGCCCATCGGGATGCGCGAGTGGGGCTTCTTGTGGCCGGCGAGGCTCGGTTCGACAGTACTCAGGTCGAAATCGACGGTCTCGGTGTACTCGGGTTCCTGCTCGCCGAAGAGGCCCTGTGCGTCCAGGTACTCTTTGACGAGTTCGATGTGGTCCTGGTCACGACCCGTGAGTTCGAGGTATTCCAGCGTCTTGTCGTCGACTGGGAACATGCTGATGGTCGAGCCCTGCTCGGGTGCCATGTTCGAGATGGTCGCGCGGTCGGCGACGGTGAGATTCTCGACGCCGGGACCGTAGAACTCGACGAAGCGGTCGACGACACCCACCTGGCGGAGTTTCTCAGTCAGGTGGAGGACGAGGTCGGTCGCCGTCGCGCCCTCCGGAAGGTCACCCTCCAGACGGACACCGACGACTTCGGGCAGGCCCATCGTGATGGGCTGGCCGAGCATCGCGGCCTCTGCCTCGATACCACCGACACCCCAACCGACGACACCGATGCCGCCGATCATCGGCGTGTGGCTGTCGGTGCCGACGAGAGTGTCAGGGACGAGCCACTCGTCGCCATCTTCCTCGCGCTCGTGGACGACCCGTCCGAGGTGTTCGAGGTTGACCTGGTGGACGATACCGGTTCCCGGCGGCACGACTTCGAAGTTCTCGAAGGCCTGCTGTGCCCACTTGATAGAGCGGTACCGCTCCTCGTTGCGCTCGTATTCGAGTTCGACGTTTTTCTCGTAGGCGTCCTCGTCACCGAAGTAGTCGACCTGAACGCTGTGGTCGATGACCAGGTCACACGGGATTTCCGGTTCGACAATCGACGGGTCCCGGTCTTTGCGGTCGACCGCAGACCGCAGTGCCGCCAGGTCGACGACAGCCGGCACGCCAGTCAGGTCTTGCAGGACGACGCGCGACGGCTGGAAGGGAAGTTCGACGTCCGGGACGTCAGGTTGCCAGGAAGCCGCGTTGCGGACGTCGTCGGCCGTGATGTTCTTGCCGTCCACGTTCCGGAGGACAGATTCAAGCAGAATACGGATGCTCACCGGGAGTTTGTCGAGCTCACAGAGCCCTTCTTCCTCGAGAACGGTGAGGTCTGCCATCTTGTATGTTGTACCATCGTGTTCGAGTTCACGAACCGCACCGAATGGGTCGTTTTCTCCCATACTTACCTGACTGTTAAATCCCGATTATATACTTGGTCCGAATTGCGCATCGTTAATCGAGCCGACATGAAAAAGCTAGCTACGGCCTCTGTACCCAGATGTTCGCCGGTAGAGCGATTTTTCAGGTGGTGGGACTATCCCACGCCCCAGATAGGGCAGGAGTCGTCCCACGACGATTTGGGACCGTACTCAAGTGGGTTGGAGTCGACGTGCAGGTATGCATCTTCACTGGCACCGCCGCGACTTGCGAGTGGCGGACAATCTAGCGCTCGACGCAGTCAACGACGAGACCGTTCCCGTGTTCGTTCTCGACCCATCGGTCCTCCAGCATGCCGCGCCGCCACGCGTCGCCTTCCTGCTCGACGGCCTCCACTCACTTCGAAAATCCTACCGCGAACGCGGGAGTGACCTCGTCGTAATTCAGGGTACCCCGACAGAACTCCTCCCGACCCTCGCCGCCGAGTACGACGCCGACACCGTAACGTGGTGCAGAGATTACTCTGGACTCGCCCGCGAGCGTGACGCCGCCGTCCGGCAGACACTCGACGACGCTGGTATCGACCGCATCGCCGTCCACGATGCCGTGCACCACAAACCCGGTGCAATCACTACCAACGACGGTAATCCGTACAAGGTGTTCACGTACTTCTCGAAGAAGTGGCACGACCGGCCAAAGACAGACCCAGCGGACCCGCCGGCCAGCGACGACCTTGCCTCAGTCTCCGGTAGCGACATTCCCACGCTCGCCGACCTCGGATTCGACGAACCGGAAGCGGAGATTCCACCGGCCGGACCGGCGGCCGCCCGCGACCTGCTGACCGACTTCTGTGCGGACGACATCTACCGGTACGACGACCGGCGAGACTATCCTGCGGACGACTGCACCAGCCGACTCTCACCGCATCTCAAGTACGGCACCATCGGCATCCGGGAGGTCTACGAGGAGACCGAAGCGGCGAAACTCGACGCCGACAGCGAGGCCGAACGAGAGTCTGTCTTCGAGTTCCAGGACCAACTCGCCTGGCGGGAGTTCTACACGCAGGTGCTCTGGGACCGACCGGACGTGGTCACACAGAACTACAAGACGTACGACAACCAGATTCAGTGGGACGACGACCCGGAAAAATTGCAGGCCTGGAAAGACGGCGAGACGGGGTATCCCATCGTCGATGCGGGAATGCGCCAACTCCGCGAGGAGGCGTTCATGCACAACCGTGTGCGGATGATTGTCGCCTCGTTTCTCACCAAGGACCTCCTGATTGACTGGCGGGAAGGGTACGACTGGTTTCGCGAGAAACTGGTCGACCACGACACCGCCAACGACAACGGCGGCTGGCAGTGGGCGGCCTCGACGGGGACCGACGCCCAGCCGTACTTTCGCATCTTCAATCCGATGACACAGGGCGAGGACTACGACCCCGACGCGGAGTATATCAAACGCTACGTTCCGGAGTTGCGCGACGCCGCCCCCGAGATTATCCACGAGTGGCACGAGGCGTCGCTGACACAGCGACGTAGCGCCGCACCGGAGTACCCCGACCCGATTGTCGATCACAGCGAGCGGCGGGAGGCGGCTATCGAGATGTTCGAGGTAGCGAGAGGTGATTCGTGAGCGGCAGCGAATGATGGAGCTCTCGGAGCAAGACGGCGACCGGTAACGAGCCGGAAAGCAAGCGAGGATAGACACCGAACAGACAGAATTGGCAACGGGTTCGTAATTCTTAATCCACCAACCCGGAAACGAACGGTAACCCGTGCAAGCAACGGTGACCCTTTTCGCGGTGGTCCTCTCGATACTGGTCTGTCTCAGTGTCACATGGCTCGTCAGCCGGAACCTGTCGATTCCGGGCGCGAAGCCGCTGTTCGTAGGAGTCGTAGCGGAGTTGTGGTGGCTCCTCTGTTACCTCGGCGAACTGCTCGCCGGGACGCGAGCGCTGACGCTCACCTTCGCTCGACTGGAGTGGCTCGGCGTGGTCGTCATCCCGGTGGCGTGGACGCTGTTTGTCATCGAGTACACTGGCCGTGGGGAGTATCTCACCAAACTGCGAATCGCTGGCCTCTCGATTATTCCCGCCCTGGTGGGCGTTGGGTCGCTCGTAATATACGACGGGGGGATTTACCGGAATATCACTGTCAGCGAGTACGATAGTTTGAGTGTGCTAACCGGCGACAAGGCCTCTCTGACTCTCTTGTTCGCGGTGTTTACGTGGCTCGTTGTCACCGCCAGCGCGATTCTCCTCATCGAGTTTGTCGTCGACCGCGGGACGCTGTACACGAAGCGAGCATTGGCACTGATTGGAGCCGGAACGATTCCCATCTTCGCGAGTGTCGTCGACACATTCGACCTAGCAGGTTCCGAGGCGTTCCAGTTGACACCGATGACGTTCGCCCTGTCAAGCGGACTCGCAGCGCTGGCAATCGTGGAGTTCGACATGTTCAGAAGCGCGCCAGTGCCGAGTCACCTGGCCGCTGAGACGGCAGTCGCGGCCGGTGAGGACCCGACCTTCGTCCTTGATGCCGGTGGGACAGTCGTGGACTGTAACCCGGCCGCGTGTGCGCTGGCCGGGATGGACCGGTCGGAACTGCTTGGGACCTCAAGCGACGACATTGGCCCGCTGGCGGACATCAGTGAGACGACGACCGACCCGACGGTGACTGTCGAACAATCTGGAGACACCCGTCACTACGACATCAAGTGGACGTCCATCGACGGTGACGGAGACTACGAGCGCGGGACTGTGCTCACTCTGCGTGACGTGACCGACCGGCGGCGGCGCAAAGAGCGACTCGATGCGCTAAACTCCGTGCTCCGGGCGACGATTCAAGAGGAGATGACGACAGTCAAACAGGAGGTTGCAGAGGAGACGGACGATGTCACGGATAGTGAACTGCTCCGGGAACACGCATCGGTGATGCTCGACGTGAGCGATCAGGCCGACGAACTGGCGTCGATGGTCGAACCGGAGGCTGAATCGCCCGCGGATATCGTCCCGATTATCCACGAGGAGATCGACGCAGCACGCGAGTGGGAGCCGGACGTCTCGTTTGTCCTCGATGCGAGTCTCGACGAGTGGGCCCATTGCAGTGGGCTCTTCGAGCCGGTGTTCCGTGTCTCGCTGCGCCATGCGGCAGAGCGGTCGCTCGGAATCGACGCCGAGCCTGTCGTCGGTATCTCGGTCAGGACTGGCCCCGACGCGGTGACCGTCTCGATAAGCGATAGCGGGCCTCAGTTCTCCCGTCACGAGAAGGCCGTACTCTGTGAGGGCGCGGAGCCGCGCCCGTCGGACCGCGACGATATGAGCCGGTGGCTCATCAACTGGGGCATCGAACAGGCCGATGGCATCGTCACGACCGGGACCGACGGCGAACACGTCTCTATCGAACTCACGTTCCCGCGGACGGAGGACGACTGGGACCCCGACCCGACCTGAACCGTGCGTCCTACCACATTTGAGGCCATTTGACACTGGGGCGACGAAGAGTCGTGGACGGCGCAGAAATCTACCCGAAGGCAGCCGCTGCTTGAGTCGTGGTAGCATGCGGCTCCTAAACGTTTAACATCCATCCGCCCGATAATTGTGCTGGAGGCAAATTTCATATGTCCGAACATTCCGAACCAGAGCTGCCACCGCTGCCCTACGACTACGACGCCCTGGAACCGCACATCTCCGAGCAGGTTCTCACCTGGCATCACGATACCCACCATCAGGGGTACGTAAACGGCCTCGACGCCGCCGAGAAGACACTCGCCGAGAACCGCGAAAGCGGGGATTTCGGCAGTAGCGCCGGTGCACTCGGGAACGTCACCCACAACGGCAGTGGGCACTATCTCCACACACTGTTCTGGGACAACATGGACCCCAACGGCGGCGGGGAACCCGAGGGCGACCTCGCCGACCGCATCGAAGAGGACTTCGGCTCCTACGAGGGCTGGAAAGGCGAGTTCGAAGCCGCAGCCGGCGCTGCCGGCGGCTGGGCGCTACTCGTCTACGACCCCGTTGCCAAGCAACTGCGCAACGTCAAGGTCGACAAACACGACCAGGGTGCCCTGTGGGGCGCACACCCCATCATGGCACTCGACGTCTGGGAGCACTCCTACTACTACGACTACGGTCCGGACCGTGGCTCCTTCATCGACGCCTTCTTCGAGGTCGTCGACTGGGACAAAGTCACAGAAGAGTACCAGACGGTCGTCGACCTGTTCGAGTAACGCGGTCGACAGCATTCGACGTTTTTTCGATAGCTCGGTTCGGTAGCTGTGGCTCCGGGCGACTGCTGACCGACGACGCCGAGGTCGCAGAACAGCGCTGGAACGCAGATAGGCGAACACAACGTATATCGCGGCCATCAGCGAGCGGTCCGCCAGCAGCATCTAGGGGAGAGCATGACAGTGCCGTCTGTTCGGCACGTCCAGAAAAGGCGAAGTAGCGTCGTTCGTGGGGCTTCTTCCTGCGTGTCAGAAGGCACCCGGCACGACGACGTAGGAGAATATCAACGTCAATATCCCCGTCATCACACCGTAGTAGAGGACAGGGATCAGCTCAATGCGAATGACGCGACCCTCCTCGCCGATGAGACCGACGACCGTCAGTGCGGCGACAACGTTGTGGATGGCGATGAGGTTCCCGATTGCGCCACCGACAGCCTGCGCACCGACGACGACCTGCGTCGGGGCACCGACTCCCTGTGCGGCCTCGTACTGGAACAGGCCAAACAGGATGTCGCTGACGGTGTTCGAACCCGCGATGAACGCGCCGAACGCGCCGATGAAGCCCGAGAAGAACGGGAACACCTGTCCAGTGATGTCGACAGTCAGCTCCGACAGAATCTGGAGCATTCCGGTCCCGGCACTTGCCGACTGGAGCACGATGTCGGCGTTACTTCGCTGCATGATCATGACAGTCGCGACCGCGAACCACAGCGCGATGACTGCCGGGATGATGTTCCGAATCGCCTCTGCCCAGGAATCTTTGATCTCCTCGCCGTTCATGCCGTGGAGTCCGTACGTCACCACGGCGATGCCGATGAACAGCGTCCCGGGTAGGTACAGCAACTCGATGCTCTCGCCGAATGGCGTTCCGAGGATGTTGCTCCACGAGAGCTGGACCGCAAGCAGCGCCTCCTGGACTGGACCGACGACGCGGGTCACGACCAGCACGATTGCAACGAGGATGTACGGCAACCACGCCATCCCCAGGGACATGTCCTGTGAGTGCATGTCTTTGAAGGACGTGGTACCACCGTCGGCTGCGACTTTCTCCTCACCACTCTCGCCCGAGACGCCGGCTCCGGGCTCGATGCTGCCGACCCAGTGGTCCGGCCAGCTGTCACGCGGGCCGAAGTCCCAGTCTTCCTCGGGGAGGAAGTAGCCGGCACGCAGCGTTCCGGCGACGATGAACAGCCCGATCATCGCACCAAGCAGCGCCGGGAAGGTCGGACCCAGGAAGTATGCCGTCGCGAGGTACGGAACCACGAAGGCCGCCCACGCGTACAGGCACAGCGGGATCATTTCGATAGCTGGCTGAATCGACCGCTCTTCGCCGAAGAATCGCGTCAACAGCGCGATGCCGATAAACGGAATCGCGATGCCGACGATAGCGTGAATGATGGCCGCCCAGAGACCGATCTGGGCGACATATGCACCGACGCTCTCGAAGCCGCCCTCGGTGACGATTTCGTTTGCGACCGTGCCAGCCTCGGTCGGGTCCTGGCCGAAGACGACGTCTTCCAGCCCGATGATCAGCGGCGTCCCGACGGCGCCGAACGTGATTGCTAGGATGTTACCGGTCAGCGCGACGACCACGGCGGCCATCGGCGGCCATCCCAGTCCGACCAGCAGCGGACCGACAATCGCCGCGGGCGTCCCGAAACCGGCGGCGCCCTCGATGAACGAGCCCATCAGGAACACGAGCAGGATCGACTGGACGCGCCGGTCGTCGCTCAGCGACGAGAACCCGGCGTTGATGACTTCGAACGCCCCCGATTCCTTCAGCGTGTACAGTAACAGGATCGCGCCGAAGACGATAATCAGTATCCGGGTAGCCGTCATGGCCCCGTTTATCGATGCTGCTGCAATCAGTCTCGGCGACATCTCCCAGCCGACGAACGCCACCCCGGCCGCTACCGCCCAGGCGACCGGCATCGTTATCGTTGCAGGTTGTAGCAATACGACCATCATCACCGCTATGACGATTAGCGGCAATATTGCCATCAGTGCGAGAGTTGCGTCTACCATAATTTGTCTTCCATTATAGGTTCTTAATCTTTATTTGTCACACTTCCCCGTTCACTCGTCCCATACCGGATGCTTGGTACACTCCGGTTTTTGTTGAGTGGTTCACATCTGGTATGATGTTCACACATACCAATCCAATCATTATCATCCCACTATATTAATCATGCGGCTGATTGGACAGGGAGAACGGCCGCCAGAGGATGACTCAACGCCTCCGTATCACCTGCCACCCAGATGACCCCTGGTGACAGCATGTGAATTGAAATGATATTTTCGAATGTAGTGATTTTTGAACAATGCTTTTGACGCCATAGTGAGTGATAAGGGTTTACTGGCATCGTCACAGTGTACCAAATATGGCAACTGACGAGTTCGAGACTGTCACGCGGCCAGCAGATCCGCCCGGTGATCCGTCACAATTCACTCGCGACCCAGGAGAAACCGCAGCGGAGTATGTCGACCTCGCTGCGGACCTCGATGCGGCGGTGCGTGGGGACGTGCGATTCGACGAGTATGCACAGATTCTCTACGCCACCGACGGCAGCATCTACCAGGCCCGTCCTGCCGGTGTCGTCATCCCCCAGAGCATCGACGACGTGCGCGCCGCTGTCGAGGTCGCGACCGACCACGAGGTCCCGATTCTCCCGCGTGGCGCGGGGTCGTCATTGGCCGGGCAGTCTGTCGGGCCAGGCTGTATCGTCCTCGATATGTCCCGGCACATGGACGGTCTGCTCGATGTGGACCTAGAAGCCCAGCAGGCGACGGTCCAGCCCGGCATCGTCCAGGACGACCTGGAGGACGAACTCGCCGAGCACGGCCTGAAGTTCGCCCCGGACCCGGCCTCCTCGAACCGGGCGACTATCGGTGGGTCTATCGGGAACAACTCGACGGGTGCACACTCGGTGCGCTACGGCATCACGGACGCCTACACCGAGGAGATAAAGGCTGTTTTGCCCGACGGGTCGCTGCTTCACGCGCGACCAGTCGTCCTCGGCAGCGAGGAATACGAGGAAATCGTCTCGAAAGACGACCGCGAGGCCGAAATCTACGAGACAGTCCGCCAGCTCGTCGAGGACAACGAAGCCGAAATCGAGGAGCGATACCCCGAACTCAAGCGCCGCGTCAGCGGCTACAACCTCGACCGCGTCATCTACGAGAACGACGACGGGGAGGAGGTCATCAACCTCGCCAAACTCTACGTCGGCTCGGAGGCGACGCTGGGCGTCATCGTCGAGGCGACCATCGGTCTGGTGACAGTCCCCGAGGAGACGGCGCTGGTCCTGTACTGTTTCGACAGTCTGGTCGACGCGATGGAGGCCGTGCCAGAGGCGCTCAACTTCGAGGTGAGCGCCGTCGAGTTGATGGACGACGAGGTGTTCCGGCTGGCGGCCGAATCCGACGGCTACGCGGAGTTCGCCGAGCCGATTCCGGACGAGACGGCAGCGGCGCTGATGCTCGAATACGACTCGGAACTCCACGACGACTTCGAGGCTGCCATCGCCGAGACGAACGAATACTTCGTCGACAACGGCGACGCCTTCGACGCCATCGAGGCCTACACCGAGGAGGCTCAGGCAGACATCTGGGAACTCCGAAAAGCAGCGATTCCACTCTTGATGAGCCTTCAGGGCGACCCGAAACCGTACCCGTTCATCGAAGACGCCACCGTCCCGCCTGCGGAACTAGCGGAGTACGTCACGGAGTTCGAGGAAGTGCTGGAGGCTCACGACACGTCCGCCGCGTACTTTGCGCACGCGGGCAGCGGGACACTCCACATCCGTCCCATCCTCAATCTCAAGACCGAAAACGACATCGAGAAGATGCACTCCATCACGGAGGACGTGACCGACCTCGTGCTCAAACACCACGGTTCGTTCTCCGGTGAGCACGGCGACGGGATGGCCCGGACGGAGTTCAACCCCAAGATGTACGGCGAAGACCTCTGGCAGGCGTTCAAAGAGGTGAAGACGGCTTTCGACCCCGAATGGATGATGCATCCCGGCAACGTCGTCTACCGCGAGAGCGAAGATGACGTCGGTCCGGACGCCGACCGCGGCGTCGGCGCGGACATGCGCGAGAACCTCCGCTACGGTCCCGAGTATCAGTCCCTGGAACCACAGACCTCGCTCGACTTCGCCGACGAGGGCGGCTTTTCCCACCTCGTCGAACTGTGTAACGGCTGTGGGACCTGTCGGCAGACCGATTCGAACACGATGTGTCCGACGTTCCGGGCGTCACGCGAGGAGATTCAGGCCACCCGTGGCCGCGCGAACATGCTGCGCGCGGCAATCAGCGGGGAACTCCCCGAAGACGAAATCTACTCCGACCGCTTCCAGGAGGAAGTACTCGACCTCTGTGTCGGCTGTAAAGGCTGCAAGAGCGACTGCCCGACCGGCGTCGACATGGCCAAACTGAAAGCCGAGGTCAAACACGAGTACCACCAAGAAGAAGGGACGACCCTCCGCGAACGGCTCTTTGCCAACATCGACACCGTGTCCCGAATCGGGAGCGCACTCGCACCCGTCTCGAACTGGGCACAGGAACTACCCGGCTCGGATATCGTCGCCGAAAAACTCGGCATCGCACCCGAGCGCTCGCTGCCGCACTTCGCGAGTACAACGCTCGAAGACTGGTTCGACCAGCGCTACAGCCAGGTCTCGGCGGACGAAGCCGACGACAAGGTGGTCCTGTTCCCCGACACGTTCACCAACTACAGCTACCCCGAACCGGGCAAGGCGGCCGTCGAAGTGCTCGAAGCCGCCAACATCCACGTCGAGATTCCGGACGATACGGTCCCGACGGGTCGTGCCGCCTTCTCGATGGGGAAACTCGACAAGGCCTACGACCGCGCCCGGCGCAACGTGCAGGTTCTCCTGCCGTACATCGAGAACGGCTACTCCGTGGTCTTCGTCGAACCGTCCGACGCGGCGATGCTCCAGGACGAGTATCTCGACTTGCTCGACGGCCAGGCCGTCGAGCGTGTCGGTGCCGGCGCTTACGGCGTCTGTGAGTTCCTGCACGCCCACCGCGTCTACGAGGACATCGACTTCGATGCGCCCGAGGAGTATCTCACGTACCACGGCCACTGCAACCAGAAGGCCCTGAACAAGGACCACCACGCGGCGGCGGTCCTCCAGCAGGCCGGCTACGACGTGGACGCACTCGACTCCAGTTGCTGTGGGATGGCAGGCTCTTTCGGCTACGAGGAAGAACACTACGAACTCTCGAAGTCGATCGGCGAGATCCTCTTCGAGAAAGTCGACGACAGTCCCGGCGAGACGGTCGTCGCACCGGGTGCGTCCTGTCGGACGCAACTGGGCGACCGTGACAACCGGTCGGAGAAACCGCCTCACCCGGCAGAGAAGCTCCGCGACGCGCTGGCCTGACCGACTGTCTCTTTTATTCTACTCCTGCGGTTCGACGAGTTCGACGACGTGTCCGTCGGGGTCCTCGATGAAGGCCGTTCGCGCTCCCGCCGGCTTGTTGGGCGCCGGTTCCTGGACGACGCCGTGGTTCTCGATGTCTTCGAAGGCAGCGTCGACATCGTCGACTTTGACCGCGAAGTGGTCCCACGCGGTTCCAGCCTCGAACTCGTCTTCGCCCTCTGTGTCCGAGAGCTGGAGTTCGATGCCGTTCCCGTCGGCGACGTAGACGTTGCGCGTCTCGCCGTCCTCGGTGGTGAACTCCCAGGACTTCTCGAAGCCGAGCTGGTCGATGTACCACTGCGCGGTGGTGTCTGCATCCGATACGTTCAGACAGACGTGGATGACGTCCATACTCCTCGATGCGGGTGGCCGACCCTTAACTCGGCCGGTCCCGTCCCTGGTTCGAGCCGGTGCGTGACCGCCCAGGAGACTGCCGGCTCTCACGCACTATCGGCTGGTTCGACGCCGGTAAACTCGAATCGCGCCCCGCCGTCTTCGGACTCGGTTACGGCCACGTCCCACCCGTGGGCCTCCGCGATGTTCGAGACGATAGCCAGTCCCAGCCCCGTGCCGTCTTCGTCCGAAAAACCCGCTTCGAACACTCGCTCGCGCACGTCCTGCCTGATACCCGGCCCGTCGTCGGCGACGTAGAATCCGGCGGCATCCTCGAGTGCGCCGACGGTGACCGTGAGGACAGCCGACTCCGACGCAGAAGAGTGCTCGACGGCGTTCCGGAAGAGGTTCTCGAAGACCTGGGCCAGTCGCTCCTCGTCGGCCTGTACATTCTGTTCCGTGGTAACGTCCAGCTGTGCCCCGTCTGTCTCGACGTGATTCCACGCGCGCTCTGCGGTCGCCGCCAAGCACACGTCGCTTTTACTGTCGATACTCTGTCCCTCCCGCGCGAGGGTGAGTACGTCCTGGATAATTCGGACCATCCGGCTGTGGGAGGCTTGAATCTCCTCGATTTGGGCCGTTATCTCCGGGTCGTCGACGAGTTCCGCGACGGCGTTCGTCCGCCCGATGGCGACGTCGAGCGGGTTCCTGAGGTCGTGTGTGATGAGACTCGCGAACTTGTCGAGTTGTTCGTTCTGCCGTTCGAGTTCCTGGCACTGTCGTTGCTGCTCGGTCACGTCGTGGAGGACGACGAGTGTCGCCCCAGCGGCGGCCTCGGTTTCAATCTCGGAGGGTTTGAGGTGGTAGTAGCGTTTCCCCGTGTCCGTGTCGATGGGGACGATACCCGCTTCGCGGCGTTCGAGCCGTGCCTGGAGTGTCGGATAGTGTTCCAGCGTTGTCTCGGCCTGGCCGGTCGTTGGGGCGTCGGCGACGATATCGGCAAAGGCGTCGTTGTAATCGAGAATATCGCCAGCGTCGCTTACGACCACCAGCGCCGCATCGAGGGCATCGACGACGACGCTGGCGTCCAAGTCCAACCTGGCCATTGTCCTACCATTCGGCCTTCAGCCTCAAATAAGTGGTCGGCTCGGGAAACCGGTGTGTTTAGGCACGCGACGCAGCTACGGGGAGATATGCCCGTCGCTAAAGACGAATTCGACGACTTGCGACCGCTCTCGTTCCGTGACCCAGCAGAGGTCCTCGACGAGGACAAACTGTACACCATCTACGAAATCTCGCGGCTACTCCAGGGACTCGATGCCGACGCCGACCTCGATGGCGAGACTGAAGCGATTCTGCTGGACTGGGCGATTCCGTGGATGCTGACAAACAGCGAGGAGTTCGTCTTTGCAGAACCGCGAACGGACGACGAACCGGGCTACTACGGCGTCGACGTATGACGCTTCTCGTGGCCGGCGGCGACCAGGTCGACGCTGGGAAGACGACGTTCTCCACCGGACTCGTCGAGCACATCGGTGCGGTCGGGTTCAAACCGCGGGCCGGCAACGACTACTGGTTCGACCACGACGACGTCCAGACTGCCACCGAACGTGGTCGATTATACGGTAAGGACGCCCGCCGGCTCGCGGCCGCAAGCCCGGGACAGTTCGACCCGGAAGACGTCAATCCGGTCCACCGGCTCTGGCGGCCCTCGACTGGCCCGGACACCGGCTTGTTAGGACAGGACAGCCGTGAGTTCGTCATCGACCGTGTCGGTTCCAGATACGTCCGCAACGGTACCGTCGAGCTACCGGACCTCCTCCGCGAGCGATTACCCCTGGCTGATGCTGTCGCCGTCGAATCGGTACCGGAACTCAACGACGCTATGGAACAGTACCATCTCCCGGCGCTGGAGGAACTCGGCGAAACCGTCGCAACGACCGGCCGTGCCGTCGTCGAATCCTACGGTGACATCGCCCGGCCACTCCAGTCGATTGCACCCGATGCCGTCGCTGTCGTCGAGCCGCTGCGGGTCCGGTTTTACGACGGTGACCGGTACATCCGCGCCTGTGAGGTAGCTACCCGGAGCCCGAAGGCGGGAACTCTCGAAGAACGCGTCGAGTCGGTGGTCGACCTCCTCGACCCCGCTGGGACGGCACAGCTGCCACCACTGACCAGTGACGACCGGAAACGACCGGCTGCCGTCGCGGATGCGTACGGTCACGCCTACGAGCAGTTGCTCGCTGTCGCCGACGGCATCGAGGCCTGAGAACGATTACGCTCGCATCCGGGCAGCCTGTAGCGCCAGTTCGATGTCCGTGAACGGGTTCGTCGTCACGCTCGGACCGTGCCCGGTGTGCATCTCTGCGAGGTTTTCGTCGACCGTATCGATGACACGGCCGACGCTGTCGACGAGCAGGTCGCGGTCCCCTTCTTCCAGGTCGGTCCGGCCGAACCCGCCGTTTGCGAAAATCAGGTCGCCAGCAAAGAGTGTCTGAGCCTCCGCAGAATAAAAGGCGAGGTGGTCGTTTTTGTGCCCCGGCGTGTGCAGTGCTACGTAATCGTCGTCGCCGAGCTGGACCGTCTCGCCGTCAGCTATCTCGTGGTCGATACCGTCGACCGCCGATTCATAGCCCCACACGTCGACATCGAAGGCATTGACGACGGCATCAAGCGTCCCGACGTGGTCGTAGTGGGTGTGCGTGAGCACGACAGCGTCGATGTCGTCGACGTACTCGCGCGTGGCACTTACGACGTCGAAGTCGTTGCCCACGTCGACGAGAACCGTTCGCTCCCCGGTGACGAGAAAGACGTTGCTGGTAAACCCTTGCTGACCAGTGGCGAGATTCTGAATCATGACTCTCCGTTCGCCAGGGAGAGGCTTGGGGGTGTCGGTCCAGTCCGTCCGGCGACGGCAGAGTTACCCATAGTGATATGTGTACTGAAATACAAGCCACGGAGGAGCGCAGATGTCTGACTCCGAAGATGCTGTCGTACTTATCGTCGAAGACGAACCGGACGTAGCAGAGACTTACCGGCTCTGGCTGGAGACGGACTACGAGATTCGGATGGCCCAGAACGGCGACGAAGGGCTGGAGAAACTCGGCCCCGATATCGACGTCGTGTTGCTCGACCGGATGATGCCGGGGCTCTCCGGCGACGAAGTGCTCGAACACATCAGAGCGGACGACCTGGACTGTCGGGTCGCGATAGTCTCTGCGGTCGAGCCTGACTTCGACATTCTGGAGATGGGCTTTGATACGTATCTCTCGAAGCCCATCAAGAGCGCTGAACTCGAAGCGACAGTCCAGAATTTGCTCGAACGCTCGGAGTACGACAGTCTCCTTCAGGAGTACTACTCGCTGGTCGAAAAACAGGCGACCCTGGAAGCGACAAAGAGCCGCGCGGAACTGGCAGAAAGCAGCGAGTACGACAGCCTCAGGGCCGAGATTGACGAACTCCGGGACGACCTCTCGGAGACGCTCGGTGGTATCGAGGACGACGAGGATTTCGTCGCAACAATTCGGGAACTAAACGAGCGAGATGGGTTCTGACCAGAACATGTACGACCTCTCAGAGAGCATCGGTATTGATGCGGCGGCGTCGGTTCAGCCCGGGACGAGTATCCTCGTGTCCGGGCCAGCGATGACAGGCAAAGAGGAGTTGCTCTTCGAATCACTGGCCGAAGGGGCACAGAGCGGAGAGGGTGCCGTCGCCGTCACGACGGGGGGTCGTGCCGAGGACGTCATCGACGAGATTCGCGAGCGTGCGGACGATGCCAGCAGCGACAGGCTCTGTGCAATCGACTGCCGGACCGACAGCGACCGCGAGGGGTTCCAGCGCGATGACGGCGCGTATGTCAACCGTGTCAGCGGCCCCGCAGACATGACCGGCATCGGGATTGGCATCACGGAGTGTTTCGACCGCCTCCACAACGCCGGCATCGACGAGGGGCGGCTCGGCCTGGCGAATCTCTCGACGATGATTACCTACACGGACAAACAGACGGTCTTCAAGTTCTGCCACGTCCTGTCCTCGCGGCTCGATTCCGCGTCGTATCTCGGCCTGTTTGCCATCGACTCGACGGCCCACGACGAGCAGACGTTGCAGGTCATCAAGCAGGCCTTCGACGGCCTCCTCGAACTCCGTAACAGTGAGGGGACCCGGGAAGCGCGGCTGCTGGGCATCGAGCCAACGCCGTCCGAGTGGGTCGAGGTCTGAGTAGGACCATCGTATTTTATGCCGCTCCGGTTCCGCCGCGGTTGTATGGAGGTCCAGTTACTCGAAGCCACCGAGGACCCGGAACGTCTCATCTGTCAGGGTGCCCGCAACGATTACATGTCGGAGTTTGTCGGCGACGTCTCTTTCGAGGAGGCCATGGAGACAACCGGCGGCGACACCACAGAAGAGAAAATGGAGACGCTCATCCACCATCTGCTCCAGCACGGCCACTTCGGGCCGTTCGAACACCCACACGCCACCTTCGCCATCAAGGGCGTCTCCCGGTCGTGTATGGCCCAGCTCACGCGTCACCGCCACGTCTCCTTCGACGTGCAGTCGATGCGGTACGTCTCCTTCGACGACGTCGACCCTGCCGACGTTCGCGACGGTGAGATGGTCGTCGTCCCGCCCTCTGCCGAGGACCCGGACTGGGTCGGTCGCAATCAAAAGACTGGCGACGTGAGCGACGAGGACGTCGCCAAGCGTGAGGTAATCTTCAAAGACGCCATCGAGAACGCCGTCGAATCCTATCAGGACCTGCTCGACCTCGGAATGCCACCCGAAGATGCCCGCTTCGTGCTTCCCATCGGGACAAAAGTCAACATCGTGATGTCGATGAACGTCCGGATGCTGATGCACGTCGCCGATATGCGAGCCGCTGCGGACGCACAGTGGGAGATTCGGGGGATGACAGAGGATATCCTCGACATTGCCGAGGAGTGGTGTCCGATCACCTTCGAGTACTACAACGAGGAGATGAAACACCGGAAGAACCGTCTCGCACCCTAAGACACCTTTCGTTGCGTGGCTTTATTCTCCCAGTAGCCAAACGGCGAGATATGGGAACGAGCGACCGTCCGGCGGACCCGGCAGCGGACCCGCGGACGGAGTACGATTACGTCGGCGGTGAGATAGCGCGACCCGCACTCGTCACGGCCCTTCGGGAACGGGTCGAGGGTGACGTTCGCTTCGACGAGTACTCCCGGCAGTTGTACGCGACAGACGCCAGCGCGTACGAAGTGACGCCCATCGGCGTCGTCTTTCCGCAGTCGACGGCGGACGTGGCCGCGGTGATGGAGTACTGCGCCGACCGCGAGATTCCGGTGTTACCCCGGGGTGGCGGCACCAGTCTCGGCGGCCAATCTGTCAACGAAGCGGTCGTCCTCGATTTCACCAGGCACATGGACGCACTGCTGGAGGTCGACCCAGCAGCACAGACCGCCCGCGCCCAGTCCGGGTTGCTTCTTGGTGATTTAAACGAGATGCTGGCCGACCACGACCTGAAGTTCGCACCCGACCCCGCGTGGGGCGACAAGAGCGCACTCGGCGGAGCCATCGGGAACAACTCGACGGGCGCTCACTCACTGCAATACGGCAAGACAGACGCGTACATCGAGGAGTGTGAAGCCGTCCTCGCCGACGGGACGGTCACACGCTTTGGCGAGATACCCATCGACAAACTCCGCGAGCAGGCAGACCCCGATGGCGACGCCAGAGCCCGCATCTACGACGCCGTCGCGACTATCATCGACGAACGCGAGGCCGTCGAGGGCGCCTTTCCGGAACTGAAGCGCAACGTCTCGGGATACAACTTCGACCGCCTCGTCGAAGAGGCCGACAGCGGGACCGTGAACCTCGCGCGCCTGCTGGCAGGCAGCGAGGGAACCCTGGCTATCGTCACGGAGGCGACGGTGTCGCTGGAGCCGGTTCCCGAGACGAAGTCGATGGCGCTGTTGCGCTACGAGTCGCTGCTGACGGCACTGGAAGACGTCGCGCCGATTCTCGAACACGACCCGGCGGCCGTCGAGGTACTCGACGACGTGCTCCTCGAGTTGGCACGGGACACCGGAGAGTTCGGGCCACTCGTCGACGAGATGGTTCCCGAGGGGACGGAAGCCGTCCTGATCGTCGAGTTCTACGCCGAGAGCGACCGCGAGGGAAAACAGAAGGTTGCCGACCTGCTCGCCGACCGGATGCCGACGGTGACGGCAACGGCTGTCCCGTCCGCGGGAGCGAGCGAGGCGACCGGCGACCCGGTACGGGCACTCGGGGGTGACGAGGCCCACGACAACGCCGAGCGCGAGCGGTTCTGGAAACTCCGCAAGAGCGGCCTCCCAATCTTGCTCGGCCGGACCACCGACGCGAAACACATCAGTTTCATCGAGGACACTGCAGTTCCGCCGGCCCGTCTCCCCGAGTTCGTTGCGGACTTTCAGGAGTTGCTTGAGGAGACCGGCACCTTCGCCAGTTTCTACGCCCACGCCGGACCAGGGTGTCTCCACATCCGGCCGCTGGTCAACACGAAGACCATCGAGGGAATCGAACAGATGGAAGCCATCGCCGAGGGGGCGACCGACCTCGTCGTCGAGTACGGCGGCTCTGTGTCGGGCGAACACGGTGACGGTCGGGCACGGAGTCGCCTCAACAGGTCACTCTACGGCCAGGAGATGTGGGAACTGTTCAAGGACACGAAGAGTGCGTTCGACCCCGACTGGCTGCTAAATCCGGGGCAGGTCTGTGGGCAGGTTCCCGAGGACGACGAGCGTGAACTGCCGGCGCGGGCCGACGCCGTCGAGTTGACCGAGAACCTCCGATTCTCGCCCGACTACGACTTCGAACTCGGGTTCGACCCTCAGTTACAGTGGGACAACGACAACGGCATGGCCGGGATGGTCGAACTCTGTCACGGCTGTGGGGGGTGTCGCGGCCCGCAATCGACGACCGGCGGCGTGATGTGTCCGACCTATCGGGCCGCAAACGAGGAAGTCACGAGCACGCGCGGGCGGGCCAACATGCTCCGACAGGCGATGAGCGGCGACTTGCCGGCAGACCCCACTGACGCGGAGTTTATCGAGGAGGTGCTGGACCTCTGTATCGGCTGTAAAGGCTGCAAGAACGACTGTCCGAGCGAGGTCGACATGGCCAAGCTGAAAGCGGAAGTTCAGCACCAACACCACGAAGACGCCGGGACGAGCCTGCGCGACCGGCTCTTTGCGAACGTCGACCGCGTGAACGCACTCGGAAGCGCGCTGGCACCGCTGTCGAACTGGGCACAGAACCTCCCCGGGAGCGGCGTCGTCGCCGAGAAACTGCTCGGTATCGCACGGGAGCGCGACCTGCCTACCTTCCACCGACAGACGTTCTCGGAGTGGCTCGACGGTCGAGAGCCGGCGGTGTCCGAAGCCGACGCCCACCGGAAGGCGCTGTTGTTCCCCGATACCTACACGAACTACAACCACCCTGAGGCGGGGAAGGCCGCCGTTCGTGTCCTCGAAGCCGCGGGCGTCCACGTCCAGCTTGCCCCCGGCGTGGGGCCGAGCGGTCGCGCCGCGTTCTCGAAGGGGTTCCTGGACACCGCTCGGGGGCGTGCACGGACGAACGTCGATGCACTCGCGCCACACGTCGATGCAGGCTGGGATGTCGTCGTCGTCGAGCCCTCCGACGCTGTGATGTTCCAGTCGGACTATCTGGACTTGCTCGGTGACGGCGACGTTGAGCGCGTCGCGGCCAGCGTCTACGGTGTCTGTGAGTATCTCGACCGCCATCGGCTCGACGATACCGTCGACTTCGAGGCCCCGTCGACAACGCTGGCATATCACGGACACTGCCATCAGAAAGCGACACAGCGAGACCACCACGCTGTCGGTGTTCTCCGTCGGGCCGGCTACGACGTCGACGCGCTCGATTCGGGCTGTTGTGGCATGGCTGGATCCTTTGGCTACGAGGCCGAACACTACTCGATGAGTCGGGCAATCGCCGGGCTGCTCGGCGACCAGATCGCGAACAGTTCCGGCGAGCAGGTCGTCGCCCCCGGTGCCTCCTGTCGCTCGCAACTGGCAGACGACAACACTGTCACCGACTCGGCGGCGCCACCGCATCCGGTCGAGGCACTCGCCGACGCCCTCCCCGAGTGAGGCCCAGAACAACCGCAGGCACAGTGTTTTTATTCTGGCCTTGGGTGGTATAGGATAGATGCAACGCCGGTGGTTCGTCGGGGTGGCAGTCGTGTTGTTGGTTCTCATAGCCGGTGCTGCCGTCCCCGTAAGCAGTGCCGCCGGCGACGGTACGAGTCCTCAAACGCAAGACCCACAGCAACTGAGTACGCCGGAGGGATTCAACAGTACGGAGTTTCGCGTCACTGCCTACGAGAACGGGACCGCGCGGTGGACGATAATACACAGTACCGTTCTCGAAGCGAACACCTCCGAACGAGCGGAGTTTGAGACGTTCGCAAGCGAGTTCAACAGCGCCGAGACGGAGACCTATCGGAAGTTCAAGACCCGCGCTCGCGCGCTGACTGCATTCGGTTCGGAGGAGACGACCCGGGAGATGAACGCGAAAGCGTTCTCGAAGGAAGCGACCGTCGACGAACAGTTCCGGGTCTACGGCCGCCTCCGGATGTCCTTTACGTGGACGAACTTCGCACGGACGACAGACCGCGGAATCATCATCGACGATGTCTTCGCCGGCGGCATGTACGTCGGGCCGGACCAGCGGCTGGTCTTTGCTCGCGGGCCGAATCTCCGATTCGTATCGGAGACAGAGCCCGGCCCCGACCAGCTGGGAACTGTCGGCAATCTGACCGCCAGTGAGACCATCGAATACCAGGGCGAACGGGAGTTCGCCGACCGACGCCCCAAAGTTGTCATGGTCCGCCCCGATGCAATCGGCGCGGCCCAGTCCGGACCAACGACACCGGCCGATACGCTGTCCAGCGAGTTCGGTCCGGGCTCGCTCGTGCTCGGGCTTCTCGTCTTGCTCGTGGTCGGAGCCATCGTCGCATGGTACTCGGGCATCCTGGAGACCCTCCGTCAACAGGACGAGGGAGACGCCGAAACGACAACAGAAGCCGCCGCGGCGTCTACGGTCGACAACGCGCCTGAGCCAGCCGTTCCCGAGGAAGAACTCCTCTCGGACGAGGACCGCGTGTTGCAATTGCTCGACGATAACGGCGGCCGGATGAAACAGGTCAACATCGTCGAAAACACCGAGTGGTCAAAATCGAAAGTCAGCATGCTTCTCTCCGAGATGGAAGACGAGGAGCTAATAAGCAAACTCCGGGTCGGACGGGAGAACATCATCAGCAAGGCCGGCGAGGAACCCGACGCCGTCGGTTCCCCGTTCGACGACGAGTGAGAGTGCCTCACACCGCCGGCCCGAAGCGCAATTGTTAAACGTAACTCGTCGCTACTGAGGATTGCACGCCGCTCCGTTGGTGTAGTCCGGCCAATCATCTTGCCCTCTCACGGCAAGGACCAGGGTTCGAATCCCTGACGGAGCATCTCTATCCTTTCGCCGTCCCGTAGTTTTCGACCGTGAGCAATGGTGAAATTAAATCATGGTCACGGGCAAGCCGGTTCGATGTACCGATTCATCCTGCCGCCGTCTTGCGATTAGCCATATAGCGGCGGCAAGCAAGTACAGTTTACTCAATCCCGCGCAGTCTTGCGATTGGGAAAATCGACGGGCAAGGACGTGGGTTCCCCTACGAGGTGTGAGGCAATGACAAATTCCGAAAAGGCAACGACCCCTCTCGAAGGGATTACAGTCGTCACCGAACCCGCTGCCGACCGCCTCAATGAACGCCAACAGATCGACTATCGAAACCAGCGCGAACAATGCCTCGAATGGCTCCTCGTGTTTGGGAAGGACCCGGAGAAAGCCGATGGATACGCACGGACAACAGTCAAAACCCGCGCGCATCGTATGGATCAGTTCTACCGATGGGTGTGGAACCGGGAAGGCGGATACACGTCGAACGTTACCCACGAGCATGCTGACGCCTACTTGATGTGGCTCGCCAGACAGGACAAATCGAACGCGCACAAGGATAACTGTCGGAAGGCAGTCCAGATGCTGTTCAAGTGGCGCGCACATGAGCAGGGCCTCGACGAATGGGAACCTGAGTTGTCATTCAGTACGGGTCACAAGACGACGACACCGCGTGATTATCTCACCCGAGAAGAACGCGGGCTGATCAGGGAAGCCGCACTCGAATACGGGAGTGTCCCGGCGTACGAATCGCTCGACCCTCAGGAACGCGACCGGTGGAAAGCGTACCTCGCACAGCGCTTGGAAAAACCGAAGTCGTCGGTGACGCCTGCTGATTGGGAGAACGTGAACGGTTGGAAAATCCCGAGCCTCGTTGCAGTAAGTCTCGACGCAGGTCTCCGTCCAATTGAGGTTGAGCGCGCCGTAACGAGTTGGGTTGATATCGAGAACTCCGTGCTTCGCATCCCAAAAGAGCAGTCGTCGAAAAACATTGGGCATTGGATTGTCGGCCTGCAAGACCGGACGGCAGAAACGCTGGACCGATGGCTCGAACAGCGCCAAGCCGACCCAAAGTACGACGACACGGATGCTATTTGGCTGACGCGACGCGGGAATACGTACGGCTCCTCGGCATTGCGGAAAGTCCTTCGGCGGCTCTGTGACGAAGCAGACATTCCGTACGCCGACCGGCAGATGAGCTGGTACTCAATCCGGCACTCGACGGGGACATATATGACGCGTGAGGAAGATCTCGCTGCTGCACAAGCGCAACTCAGACACAAGAGTCCGGAAACGACGATGAAGTACGATCAAGCACCCGTTGAGGACCGGCAGGACGCGTTAGACCGCATGGGGTGACCCCTGCGGTTCTGACGAATCGACGTTAAATGTCGTCAGCTAGGATTTGTCGCGTGATGTCCACTTTGGCGTCCTGCGTGTCGTCAATGACGACGTCAATGTGTTTCGTTGAAGACGGTGTCGACGAACTGGTGTCGTCCCGAGATGCCGATACGGTGGTGTCGACCTCCCGAGATGTCGATTGGGTGGAACCGTTGTTCTGTGATTCTGAGGTAGGTGTAACGTCTTCATCGCCGTACGGGTTGAAGTCCGGGTCTTCGGCAGTTCGACGCGCAGTCTCGCTTATTTTTTCGAGCGTGTAACGCCGACTTTCGATGCTGGATTCTCCGTAGGTGTTTTTTGTCGTTTCAATGTGGTCGTGACGCAACTGGTCTTTAGCCTGCGACAAGTCCTCGGTTTCTTCCATTGATTGCCCGAGATTGTGACGGAGACTGTACCACACGATCTTCCGGTTTTCGTGGTCAATACCTGCCTCTTCACACAGTCGTCTCAGTAAGTAACAGAGGTTCTTCGAATCGTATGAATTCCCATCCTGGTTGAGCCAGAGCAGGTCCGTGTCGTCATACTTTTCGTAGTATCGACGCTCCTGTATCCACTCCACGAGTAACTCTCCGGTTTCCTCAGTCAGCGGCAACTCCGTCGATGGACGGTCTTTCCCGGACTCCTCCTTCGTGATTTTCAGGACGTTGCGCTCTCTGTCGTACCACGTCGTCTTCGCTCGCTCAACCTCAATTGGGATGATTCCTGTTTCAAGCGCGACCGCAATCAAAGATGCAACCTTCGTGCTTGAGTCTGCTCGCTCCCAATCTTTCCGTGTGATCTCGTCTTTCGGTTTTCCAATACGTTGCGCGACGAGACTGTTGATCTTTTCACGTTTTTCTTCGCTGGTTTCGTAGTAGGATGGAAGTGATCCGTAGTCTTTCGCCGTTTCACGTACCAGCCAGCGTTCTTTGAAGTTCAGTTTGTCCGCGCTTTCGTGCTCGCCGTCGCTGAACTTGATTCGTGGCCGCCACTGGTCGTCACCAAACTGGTCGTGACGCCAATCAAAATACTTGTTTAGCGTGTTGGAAAACTTTCGTTTGCCGTTTTCTGAGTATTCGTCGCCGTCTTGTCTCAGAATCCAATCTCGATTTAGCGCCTTAATGATCCAGTCTGCTTGGTCATGCGTGAGTCTCGTCTTGTCTGCCGGGTCCAGATTGTCGATGACGAACCTGAACACCTGATCGATTCTACTGATGTAGTTTCCCGATGATTCTTGAGAGAGTGGTACCCCTCGGTCAGGGTACTTGCCCTTATCTTCCATCCAATCACGAAACTCACTTAGTTCTCGTACAGTCCCGTCTACCTGTTCTCCTACTGTATCATGGAGCTTACTTGTTATCTCTACGTCACTCTTGTCCGTCATGTCAGACACACATCTTAAAGAGCCACGTATGTATAAAGGCCATGAGTGAAAGTATCATATAACAAACCAATATTTCGATTTGGGTGGGATTTTCCGACTCACAGCCTGGAAGACCTACTGAGGGCATGACCATATCGCGGTTTCACAGATTAACTCTCGTCTTCAATTAATACAGGGATGCTTATATATCGGCTGAAGATGCCCGGCAGGTTTGGGATGAAAACCAGTCTTCGTGCGCGTTGAGGGTGTGGGCTAGTCCCTCACTTCTCGATGAAGGATACAACGTGCGAGACACATTGGATTCAAACGAATTGGTCTCTATACTCCAGTGAAGATGGTTTCACAGGCCGAGATTGATCGTCTCCGGCTGGAAGCAGACACGATCATGACGCGGTATCAGCAGGTCGAAGACGCCCTCAACCAGGCTCGCAGTGAGTCTGGTGACCATTGGGAGACTGGCGAACTCACAGTCACACTCGATACGCCCCACGGAGAGTCACTCGACGTCACTCTTGACCTCGACATTGATCCTGCAAGTAACGCTCAATCCCGGTACGAGCGGGCCAAGAAACTTGAAGCCGAACTCGAACGCAAGGAACAAATCGTCGGTCAACTGGCACCGCTTCCGGCTGACCCCGTTGCGTACCTCGTCTGCTACCACCTTGACGCCGTCGAGGGGAACTATCCGCGCTCGATGGCAGGCCACCTTGACGCAGAGCGCAAACACGTCGAGTCGCTCTGTCAAAAAATGGAAACTGCAGGGTTACTGGAACGCGTCGAGTCGGGAACGGTCAAACAGCGACGCGTCAAAGCCAAGCAGGCCGACGAGGTTCGCCAGCACCACACCTACTATCGACTCTCGCGGGATGGTGACCATCTCCTCCGATTTCTCGACGAGCGCGAGGGTCAACTAAACGTCCTTCGGCACCTGCCTGACGGACAGACGCTTGTTCAGCGACTGGCTCGGGGCGGTCCAGACTATCCGCGGATGACTGCTGAAGAGTTAGAGATGGAGTTCGAATACGTCCGGCACCTCTATCGGGCGCTCCGGCAAGTCGGCCTCGTCACCGAGTACGAAGGCTCAACGATCAAAGGAACTGAGCGGAAACTCAAGCCAAAGGACGAGACGCACCGGAAGCACACGTACTACGTCACGACTGACCGTGGTGATGAGGTCCTTCGAGAGCTAACAGACTGAATATCTCCGGCTAGGCTGAGAGAGGTCATTTCGCCGGATTGAGTGTGCTACTCACCAGCTGACGTAGTGGTGTTGAATCCAACGGGTCGTCCATTCTCCCATTCAACGGACGAAACCGCGTCTTGGAGGGATGCCAGTCGATGCGCAAGGACATCAAGCGGGTGTGAGTCGATAAATTCCGCTGGTTGGTGGGCAACAGTTGTCGTACCGTCGTTGATCTGAAGGTGGACCGGTCCGACATCGTCGTGCGTATCGTCTTGATGCCAGCCGACGAGCAGGCTTCGGTCTGGCTCTATCCAGTTGATCCAGTAATACTCGTACGACGCTGTTGTTCGCAACTGAAAGCCGATCTCTATACGGGCTGTTGTCGTTGGGTACTCGGCGTCGCTGAAATACTGCCGTGGGTTCACCTCGCCAACGACACGGTACGGTCCTGTTTCGCGCGGCTCGGCTCGTCGGCGTCGAACGGTATCGAACTCGCCGGTGAGCCGATTCTGAATACGGTCGTGAAGCCGCTTGCTCTGCAAATTCGACCGGTTCGCAAGAAAGACGACCATTAGGCGAGCGGTGAAGATGCGTCAGTGCGCGGTGAAGAAAGCTCAACGACGTCATCGTACAGCTGGAGAGCGTGTTTCACGAGCCCGAGCTCCGTGTTGAGTGCCTCCCACGTCGCAATCACGTTGCGGTGCTCGCGGAGTTGTGCTGCCGAGAGGTCCTCTTCCACGAGTTGGTCGCGGAATTCGTCCAGTGATTCGGCGTCGTACTCGGTAACTAGGTCTTCTTGTTCTTTTTTCAGTTCCGTGAGCTGACGTTCCAGTTCCTCGCGCGAGTACTCCTTAATCAGGTCGGTGACTTCGTCAAAGAGCATCCGCACCGGGTTGAGATCGTATGCCTTCGTTCCGTCAACAGTTGTTTCGGTGACCCAATCATCACTTTGCAGTCGCTGGAGTTCGTCGTCGGCAGTCGCGCGCGAGACCTCTGCTCGGTCCGCAATCTCTTGGACTGCTGTGGGTTCTTCCAGTAACTCTACGACGTGTCGGACGCGCTCACGCCCACTCATGCTCTCTGTCCATGATTCCGGTGCCGAGGCAGTCATCGTACTATCTCTTGTACTGCGTAACTCAAATAATTTGGTATGGCTCAAATATGTAAAGGCAGTAGCTGGTTCAGGGGTCGAATATTACCGTAGTGGGGTATGTCGATAATTCTCTACACGTCGTGTTTTAGGTGTGACCTCGATACGTGCGCGACTACGTCGGAACACTCCGGAAAAATCACTCTGGAAGCACAAGCTTCAATCAACGCTGTATGACCTGTTCAACGAATTCTGCGGCAATTGGTTTCAGGGGAGATACAGGGCCACTGTGTGGACTCCCTGCGATATGGTCGTGCTGGCAGTCGGCCACTCGGACTCTCAGGAGATGGTGTTCTCGACCCCTCTTCGTTCGCGCCGGTGACGATGAGTTGATGACGCCACCAGCGCGCTTTCTCAGTTCAGCAGAGCTATACAAATTCATTTAGTCGAAGCGGGATACGACGTAGGTGATGAGCGACGCGGAACTACTTGACGACCTCTCCGGGTTCGAGTTCGAGGACCTGATGGAGGACGTGTTCCGAAACCTCGGATACGAAAACGTCCGGCAAGCGTCTCGAACCGCCGACGAGGGCCGGGACATCATGATGGAAGAGGTCGTTGACGGCCAGCGGCGGGCTGTCGTCGTGGAGTGCAAGCACACCGATACCGTTGGCCGTCCGGTCGTCCAGAAGCTTCACTCCGCAGTCGCTACGTTTGACTTCGACGGGCCCAAGCGTGGCATGGTCGTCACGACCGGTCGGTTCACCCGCCCGGCCGAGGAGTACGCTTCGGGGCTCCGACAGGCCGGCGACCCGTTCCCCATCGAACTCATCGACGGCACCGACCTCCGAGGGATTGCCGACGACATCGGGCTGGACCTCTACAACGGCCGCATCGAAATCATCTGCGAGGAAACGCTTCGGCCGTTTGACCCGACCGCAGACGCGGCCGCGCCCGTCCGCGAGTCGTTCCGAGACATCGACAACATCGAGACCGCCGATCTTCCGACACCGGACTCCCGGGCTGAGTTTCAACCGGTCGTGCTGATTACGGCCGACGTGAACGCTGTCTTCGAAACGTCAGTCGGGGTCATTCATCGTATCGACCAGACCGACCAGTTCGTCGTCCACGCCGAGCGTGGCCACCCCGAGATTATGCAGGGCTCTGTCCGGCGACTCGTCGAAGAGAACCGCCGTCAAACGACGGAACTCGACGAGGATGCATTCAGCGAGGTGTTTGATGCTGTTGACGTACACCGCTTCGGCCAGACTGAAACCGAATACAAGGAGTGGGCGGTCGGCCGTCTGCGTGACCGTCACACGACGACGGTCACATACACTGGAGACAACAACGTCACGTACAACAAGACCTGCGAGCCCAACCAGTCGGACGTCTCAGTGCAGTCGATTACGCCAGTCTACCTGCCTGACGTGCGCCAGACGACTCACCTCGGCGAGTACTCATACCCGCTAGAGTACTACGCTGCCGGCCCATCACGCGTGACTGTTGAAGACGGTATCCACCGCTGTGTGCAGTGTGGCACTGACGGAGTGGATACCGACTACACGTACTGTGCCAACTGCGGGAGCATCAACTGCCCCGACCATATCAAAACCGAGCGCCTAGAGGAGACACCAGTCTGTACGGGCTGTGCTGTCACTGAACGGTTCGCGCTCCGGACGAAGTACTTCTACGACGACGAGAACCGAGAGCAGTTCCGCGCCGAGTACGAGCAGATGCCGGTTCACGAGAAGGCTATGGAAAACACGCCGCTCGTAGCCGGGTGTGTCCTCTTGGCTGTACTCTTGCTCCTGTTTGGACTCATTACGGGGATTCAAGGGGAAAGCCTCGCGCTTTAGCGCGGGGATGAATCCGACATGATATGCAGAAAACCACCAGACTTAGACCACCCGTAATCCACACGTTTATACTAATAGACACTACATATTGACGTGTGAGCGACCGGCCACAACGAACGAACACGTACACTGCCGACCCGGTCAACGACCGGTATCGGGAGTGCCTGTTCGACTGGCTGGCCGCACACGCCCCACTCTGGAATCAAATCAACTACCGTCGCCGTCAACAATACTTCGACGAAGACGGCGACGTATGGGACGCCGAATACACCGACCTGTACGAACAATACGTCCCCCTGCTTGGGAAAGCGACGTGCCAGCAACTCGCCCGGAAAAACAGTGACGCCTGGCGCAGCCACTTCGAACTGCTCTCACTGTCCCGTGACGAGTCAAACCAAGCCGTGACGGAGAAACCGTCACCACCCGGGTATTGGGGGAATCGTGACGACGGCTACGACTTGCACGGCCTCGTCCGCAACGACCTGTACGACTTCGACTGGAATGAAGACAAGAGTACAGTCGAATTCGGTGTCGGTGACGTCCTCGAAGACCGGTACGACTTCGATCACAACGAGCGTGTGACGCTCGAAGTGCGTGGTAATCCGCAGTGGCGTGGTGACGACAGTCGATTGGAACTCATCTACGAGGAGCACGCTGAGACGCTTCGTGTCCAGCATCCTGTCCGCATTCAACCAGACGATCTCAAAGAACAGCGGCAGGCTGCATTCACTCATACACTCAACACCGAGAACACGACGCACTCAGCCGCTATCGACGTCGGCGCAAACAACACGCTGGCGGTCGTCACAGAAACCGGCGATACAACTGTGTACCACGCCCGTCCCGAGTTTGAACGGTTCCAGCAGCAGTCGGAACGAATCGCAACACTCCAAGCCGGACTCCCGGACGACCAGTACACGAGTAAGCAGATCCAACGAGTGTTCGATGCCCGGTCACGACAACGTGATCATAGCCGCGATGCCGCGGTGAAACACGTCGCCGAGTGGTTGCTTGAACGAAACATCGACACAGTGTACATCGGTGACTTAACCGCTGTACTTTCGACGCACTGGTCTACCGATGTGAACGAGAAGACACACGCGTTCTGGTCACACCGCCAACTCATTGCCCGGATTAAACTCACGCTCGGCGACATCGGTATCACAGTGATGGAGACTGATGAATACGATTCGAGTAGTGAGTGCCCGTCGTGCGGGAGTGCTGCAGTCACTCGAAGTGGAGATTCGTTCAGATGTGAAGCGTGCGATTTAGCGGCGCACGCGGATGTTGCCGGGGCGTGGAACCTGTTGCAGTCTGAAGTTGGGCCGATGGCTCGGCCCGCTGCCCTGTCTGCTGAACGCGGCAGGGACGCACCCCACGAGGGGGCGTACTGGCAGTGGAACGACCACGAGTGGACACCCGCCGATTTTGGGGAACAGTCGTGGTCAGTTGACCAAACCAGCGTTAGCGAACCCGCAAGTTCACAGCCGGGGTAACCAACTGGTTGGATTACCCACGGAGGAATCCTCGCCGTTCACGGCGGGGAGGAAGTCAAGGCTGGCGTTATCTAGCAGAGGAGTAGGTACAGCCAGTACGGCAGTTGAATTACTCCAGGTTTAACCTGCTGAATCGGTTGATTCTCACGGACAGTGTCTCCTGCGAGGAGGAAGCCGACCGGGGCGTCGTATGCTTCTTTGAATTCCTGGACTGCAGCCAAGGCTGCGTCGCGGTCGCGTGACCGGTAGGCGAGCCCGATTGGAACGGGTGTCCCATCTACCTCGAAGACAAAATCAACTTCGCCGTTCCGTCCGCGCCAATACTGGACGGAAGGCGTCGTGGTGTTGCCTTGCTTTGCGTTGATGCCGTACGCGAATCGCATCGTGTGGTCAAACGCTCCAACGCGAGCAAGCTCGGCTTCACGTTCGAAGTCGTTACGCACGGTCGCTGCATCCCCGTCCGCTAAAGCGGTCACCAATCCAGTATCGCGGAGGTAGAGTCTGACTGCCCGCGGCCGACTATTGTCGTATTCTGTAACACCAGTCAAGATGTATAGTTCAGCCAGCGCCGGGAGGTAACTATCGGCAATCGTTCTGCGATCCACGTCGAACAATTCGACGAGTTCTTGGTAGCGAAACGGCTCGGCGGCTCGATTCCGGGCTGCCAGTGCACAGAGTCGTTCGAGGTCTGCAATTGTTTGAATCGATTCGAAGCCAGGAACTTCCTGATACAGTGCTTGCCGCACGGTTTCTCGGAGACGCGTGTAATCCTCAGGAGTCAGGTCAGCTGCTGACTCGACAGCTCCGTCACGTTCGTAACTGATTATCCCACCCATCGAAAGGTAGTCAACGACCTGTGATTGGATGCGGCGCTCGACATCTGTGACTTGCTCGTACTTCTGTCGGAGGTCCTCAACGACTGGAGTTGCGTCGCGTTGCTGTATTGCGGTTGGAAGACTGTTCTCACCAGCCCGTAGCGAACTCGGGCTGACACGGGACTCTCCGTTTTCCAAGTCTGGATAGAGTGTGTAGAGGTAATCCCGGAATTTCTCAGGGAGAATCGGTTGCACAGCGTACTCGTCGGTTGGGACGCCGCTATTTTCGAGTTCGCGCTCGACTTGGACGCCAGCACTGGCTGTTACGATAACGTGTCGAGAGGGCGTGTCTTCGATAAGTTCTGAAACGGGGACACCCCACCCGTCGATGCTCGGCTTGTTCGCGTGTTCGATCTCGTGAACGTCGTCTAAGAAGATGAAGTGCGGTTGGTCGTCGGTCAGTCGGCCTTGGATGCGACTTTCGTAGTATCGGATTGCGCGTTTGAGTTGTTCGTCCGATCGGAGTTGGTAGAGTGGATTGGCGTCAAAGGGAAGGTAGAGGAATTGTTCGGGGGCGGCACCTGCTTCGATTTGGTGGTGGATGAACTGGTGGAGGAGCGTTGTTTTGCCGACACCGCGACGGCCGACTAGACCGAGTAGCTGCTGGTCTTCGAATTGACTGTCTGGCTCGTCGGGTCGGACGAGGTGGTAGAAATCACTTTTCTGGCGGGCAGGCAAGTCGAAGGCGTCGCTCTGTGCTTCCCACCAGGGGTTATGTTCGTGGAGGGCTTCGACAAGCGCGTCACCGGCGTCAATAGGCATTGTGTCGTTAATCGGAACAAGAGTGCCCCTGTAATGACTCTTTTGGCGATTTTCTAACCAGTACAGCGTCTGTTATCGTTTGAATAAGACTGCAAACGCACCGGAAATGGCTTCTCTTGAGCGAGATAGAACATCCTGATGTTGCTTACCCACCCAAAATAGTCTTCAAGACGTACTTCAGCGAAGGTTTTATTACACTAAGCTTCATACTGTTGGGCGGGGGGAGAGGATAATACCCACTGCGATGGTGATTATTTTCTTCCTATTCCAGGGAAGTGCGTGAATTGCCGTTGAACACCCGTTGGCTGTCCGGGGAACGGCAGTCGAAGCAACACTAATGGATGGGAACTATACGGACGTCCGAACAGGTGCACGACTCGATATCGATGTCGAGTTCATCACGAAACGCGTAATCGAATCAGAGGGGAGTCAAGTCACCCGGTTGCTCGTTGCCGACCAGTCAGGAGAGCAGTTCGCTCTCCTTCTCACGCCAGACACGGATCCGATCCGTGACTTGCAAACAGGTGGGACGTACCGGATATCAGGCCTGCTTGGAGCTAAACCAGTTGATCACACGCGGGCCTACGGAGAGGAATGCCCTGACTGCGGTGGGCCCCTTCGAAGAGGGCACGTCGTCGATGGAGTTAGTACTGCAGTCACGGCTGCCGTCGCACGCCTCGGTCTAGAAGCACCGTTCGGCGTCGTTGATGATACGACAACGGTGCAACCAGTCGCAGACGACGGCGACGTTGTGGACGACTGGACGCCGATGAACCAGGAGCGTTCGATCGAGACTCCCGATTTCGTTTGTAATTCGTGTGGCCGACACTTCGAGGAGCTTGAGTTACGGCAAGGGCATGCCGACTTCACCGTCGAGAATCATGTGACGGAGAACGCGGCTCCAGCGGCCAGTCCAGACATGAACGGGCCTGAGACAGTGGGTCTCGCAGCGGGTGGCGCTAAAGACGTGGGGAACTTCCGTGAGAACGTCGAGAATGAGTACACGCCCCAACCTGAAGCCATCAGTGACGAGGGACTGTTCTACGACTACTACTTCGAGACTGGCGAGCGGACAGCGTCGGAAGCACTGTTTGCGCCCCGATATGCGGCAGCAACGAGCGAGCACCCCCTCACCGGCGAGACCGAGCAGTACCTCTCGGTTGGTCTGGATTCAACGCTGTCTGTTGCTGAGTTCGAACGGCCGCGACTCGATCTCGTAGCCGTCTTAGACGTCTCCGGGTCGATGAATAGCCCGTTCGACGAATACTACTACGATGAGCAGGGGCGCAAGCGCGAGGCCGAAACCAGCAGCGAGACGAAGTTAGCTGCAGCCACGCAGTCACTGTGTGCATTGACTGAACAACTCCACGCTGAGGACCGTCTCGGTGTCGTGCTGTACAATCATCGTGCGCATGTGGCGAAGCCGCTTCGAGATGTTGGCGCGACGGATATGCCGGCGATCCGACGGCACATCAGCGACATTGCAGCTGGTGGCAGCACCAATCTCGAAGATGGATTCGAGGCAGCGATGGATATGCTGGTTGACGGGACGACCAGTCGTCGGGTTGAGCGCCGCGTGGTGTTCATGACGGACATGATGCCGAACACTGGTGAGACCGAGGATAGTGGCCTTACTAAGCTGTTTGCCGATGCTGCTGCGCAGGGGGTTCACACGACGTTCATCGGAATGGGGCTGGACGCGAACGCTGAGTTAGCGGACTCGTTGTCGGGGATTCGCGGTGCGAATCACTACTTCGTGCATTCTGCCGACGAGTTCGAACAACGGCTTGGCGACGAATTCGATTACATGGTCACGCCGCTGGTGTACGATCTCGACTTGAGACTTGACGCAGATGGCTACGAGATCGAGGCTGTTCATGGGTCGCCGTCGGCGGACGATGCAAATGAGCAACTGATGCACGTCTCGACGCTCTTCCCGTCGGCCAAGGAAGATGGTGAGGCTCGCGGTGGCGTCATATTGGTTCGCCTGTCGGAAGCGCGCCCGGGTGGCGATGTGGAACTCACCGCATCATGGACGGAACGAGATGGAAGTGAGCAATCGGAGCGCGTGACCGTCGCACTGCCTGGCGAGCCCGACACGTTCGCGCACGATGGTGTGGAAAAAAGTGTAGCACTGGCACAGTACGCTCGGGAACTTCGTGCGTGGGCGCGAGATGTCCATGACCGCGCTAACGGTGCAACGGGCGTCGATGATTGGCTATTACCTGACCAGCGTGGACAGCACGAACGGGAGTCTGTCCCGCTGGTCGTGCCCGACCAGTACGCTGAGCGGTTCGCTCGCCTGCGAGAGTATCTCGACGATGTAATGACGGCCGTGGGAGACGACTCGCTGCAACAGGAACTGGAGCTACTCGACACGCTGTGTCAACAGGCAGCGACGACGAGTCCGGAGGTGCAGGAGTGACGCTGGTCTTCGCGTTCGACCGTGACTGGACGATTGACGTGAACCCTCATCCACGGCATGAGGCAGTGCCGCTGGAGTGGGTCCGCTATCTCGCCCACGAGACCGACCATGCGGTGTTCGCCATCGGAAATCAGGATCTCGCCGATGAAGCGTCGATTCCAGGCGTCGTCGATATCGTCGGTCGCCACTCCGATGATTGGGACGACTGGCTCGGTGCGAAACAGCCGGACGGCTACTACGAGCAGTTCCCGCTGCGTCGTGAGCGACTGGCGCTCATCGAAGACCTGCACCCGGAGGCTGACCGTTACATAGTCGTTGACGATCTTGACCTGAGCGATGTCGAGGCGTGGGAGCACTTCCACGCGTGGGACTTCGTGCCGGCAGTCGAATCAGGGAGCATCGATCCAGCGCTCCCGTGGACGACCGATTCGGATGGCGGCGATGAGCTTGTCACTGACGGAGGGTTGGCGAAATCTGCTGGAATCATTCCTGTGGATGCGTCTCATCTCTCGTCGTTCCTCGACGATCACGGCGACACCCCGGGCTTCGAGATTACCTACACAGTGGAGGATGCGGAGGTGACGCGACTGTGTTGGGACATCACCGTAATCGTAGACCCATCCGTAGAGTCAATCGAGGAACCGACCGTCCGTTGCTCGCCGCTCACGCCCGACGGCGAGCCGTGGACTATTTCTGTTGATGCGATCGAAATGCTTCACGTCGTCAACCTTCCGCCCGAAGAGGTCACGGCACATGCTGAGACGCCGACCGAAGAAGCTGCCGCACTCCGACGCTTCGCAGATGCCGCCCCGCATCGGGTCCGGGTCTCCCCAATCTTGGCGCTTCTGGACCGTGAGGACACGACAACGCGCCAGCAGCGCGACGCCATTCGGGCCCTGGCAGCCGTCGCTGCTGTCAAGCCCGAGGAGTGTACGCCGGCGATTCCGATCCTGCGCTCACTACTCCAGGGCCGGAACCTGGCTGTCCCTCACGACGCTCTGGCGACACTCCGTGCTATCGCTCAGGACAGTCCCGCAGACGTCGCGCCAGCAACCGACGACATAATTCCGCATCTCGACTCGGATCGTGGTCCAGTCCGGCGCGAGGCAGCCGGCTGTGTCGCAGCAATTGCCCGCGAGTACTCTGGTGACGTCGTGGATGCAGTGCCCGGACTCGTGGCATGCCTCGGGGAAGACACTGAAAGACAGCGACACGCTGTCGAGGCCTTGGAACAGGTCGCCGTCGAGTTTCCTGACGCGGTCGAACCGGCTGCGGATCAACTCGCCGATATCATCACCGATGGGTCACTCTCAGATAGGGTTCGACTGAGTGCGACTGCAGCATTGGGTCGGACGGTCAAAGCGGCTCCAACCCTCGGGGTCGATGTCTTCGAGGATGTGGTTGAGTTGTTCGATGCGGACAACTACAAGCTCCGGAACAATGCCGTCGCACTGGCCTACGATATGGCGGATCTGCATACAGACATCGTCGAACCGTCCGTTGAGGACATTGCGGCGTTGCTTACGGTCGAAGACACACGGACGCGTATCAACGCGACCGGGACGCTTGCTCGTGTAGCCGATGACTTTCCCGAGTCGGTCGCTCACTTGACGCCAACATTTGTCGAACTGCTCTCGGACGATGACCACCGCGTCCGGGACAACGCCTGTTGGGCACTCGGGTACATTCAGGCTTCAGAGGCACAATCAGAGCTGGAAGAACGACTCCAGGACGAACCGAACGAGACCGTTCGAAACAGCGTCGCGTGGGCCCTTTCGGAGATTGATACAGTATGAGGGCAGATTCCGGACGAAAACCGGTGGCAGTAGCGTGGTTAGCGAGTACAGACTCTCAAACGCAGTCACAGGAGCGAAGCCAATGATATCAACAACGAACGCGGAGGGCTGTCTGCTTGGACTGGCGTGTGGTGACGCCCTCGGCCGGCCGGTCGAGTTCAAGTCCGCCGCGACGATCGAAACACAACACGGCACTGTCGAGACGATGCTCGGGGATGGTAGCCACAGGAAATCAGCGGGAACAATTACGGACGACACTGAACTCGCGCTTCGAATCGCACGAAGTCTGGTCACCTGTGGTGGGTTCGACGGCGAAGATGTCGCCGATAGGTTCGTGGGCTGGTACGAGACCGGGCCGTTCGATATCGGGTTGATGACCCGAGACTCTCTCGTTCGCCTCCAGCGAGGCGAGCCGTGGACTCAGGCCGGGCAGGCAGTATGGGAGTCGAGACGAGAAGGCAGGAACGCTGGCAACGGCAGCGTGATGCGGTGTGCGCCATACGCGCTGGCGTTCGCCGACGACCCGCACCATCTCGGGCAGGTCAGTGAACAGTCTTCGGCGATCACCCACGCTGATCCGCGGTGCAAGCGAGGGTGTGCACTGTTGAACCTCACCATCGCAGCCCTTCTTCGCGCTGAAGAGGCGCCGCTGCAACGAGCGCTCGATACATCGTATCCCGAGCAATCAGATGCACCAGAGATCGTCACCGCTGTCGAGAACCTGCCGGATGGGGGTTCGGCAACTGAAATCAACAACGGCGGCTACGTCGTTGATGCGCTCCAAGCGGGGCTCTACTACGCACTCGATGCCGAGAGTGCGAAAGACGCTATCGTGCGGGCGGTCAATGCTGGCGGGGACGCCGATACTGTCGGTGCGATTACGGGTGCCGTCGCCGGCGCTCGCTTCGGCGCTGACGCGCTTCCCGATGCTTGGCTGAAGGAAATCGACGAGACGGCTGACCTTCGGAATCTTGCACGAAACATAATCGAGTTACGAGGTCCTGGTGGTGAGAGACGATGAGCGACCACCCAACTCGTATCGGTCTACTTTCGGACATCCACAGTAACGCTGTCGCACTGGAGGCAGTTCTCGACGATCTCGGTGACGTGGACGCAGTGGTCTGTGCCGGCGACGTCGTTGGGTACGGACCCTCTCCGGCACAGTGTATCGATAGTATCCGCACGCGGGAGATTCCGACTGTCGAAGGCAATCATGACCGGGCCGTGGTGAACGGACAGCCCTACGAGTCCGGTGACCAGTACGCCAGTCTCACCCTCTCTGAAGAGAAACAGGCGTGGCTGGCGGGGTTGCCGCGTGAACGGTTGCTGTTCGACCGCCAGTTGAAAGTCGTCCACGACCACCCTGAAGAGAAGAACAGATACACGATACCTGCGGCGTTCGATCCGATCCTCTTAGGCGACGAGGACGTGCTGGTGCTTGGACATACGCACATCCAGCATGCTGAGGTATTCGACGCAGGTATCGTCGTCAATCCGGGCAGTGTTGGCCAGCCACGGGACAACAACCCTAAAGCCGCCTATGCGGTCGTTAATCTCGACACTCTGTCGGTCGAACTGCACCGAGTCTCGTACGACATCGGAGCGGTCCAGCGACGCATCGGGGATACGAGCATTGACAGCTACAACGCCAACAGATTGGCGAAAGGACAGTAGCTCGGCCATGAACGAGCGAAAGCAGTCATCAATGTACGAACTCAGCTACGAATTCGACGGCAGTGGCGGGAACATCCAGTATCAGACCGAGCAGCAAGTCAAAACCGAAGCTACGGCGGCAGCAGTTGACGTGGAGGTTGTCTCGACAGGGCTCTCACTGCGTGCGGAGACGATTCACGGGATTGCCATGGTAGAGATTGCGGACGATATCGATCCGGACGCTATCTTCGAGTCCGCGGCCAGGGTGCGTGATGCTGACTTGCTAATCGATCCTGTGGACGCGCCCGAACGCACGGAGAGAGGTCCTATCGCAGGGGAGAACCATGCCTACCGGTTCGAGGTATCGAAGGTGCCCCTGGTTGTCGGTGCGGCCACGCACGGCCCCGGGCAGACCGACGCTGTCTTTTGCAGTGCAGACGGCGAGGCGATTCGCAGCCACGAACTCGCCTCCCGGCAGGAGCACGAGGATCTGGATGTGAGTTTCCATCCGCTCGGCGTCATCGTTGAGGGAGAACTGTATCGCCCGGTCAGACCGAACGCGTCAGCTGCCGATGGGCCAGCCGTCGGCGAACCGATCGAGGTCGCTACGTATCGCGGCTCAGACGGGAAACCATGGCAGTTCGGCATCACCCGCTACGACGGACAGCTCCTCATTACACAGGCGCGGGCCGGCCCGGAAAAATTCGACCCGGTTCTCAAGCGGTTCCCGATCGAGAGACGGACAATTGGCGATGAACCACTTGTGTTCAGTCACACGGTCAGTCGCCGTGTCTGGTCGGAAGATCCAGTCAACCTGCACGTCCAGTCACAGCGAAGTGAGGGACTGCGCACGCAAATCCTCTATGCTGATACGGACGGTTGGCATCTCATCCAGCCCACGGACTTTGGCGACCCGAGCGAAGCAGCAGACGGTTCTTTCGAACCGACACAACTCAATGGGGTCGCCGTCCGGTCCGCGCTGCTTCGGTCGGAGACCGATGGCGAGACAAAAGCAACGGTCGAGCACGAGTACCGGATCACGACTGAGGTATTTGACGCGTGCGACCGGCTGTACGCGCTTTCGTATCATGAAGCCAATGAGGAATCGTTCGATCGCCTGCAGTGGGATATCGCCGACGCCAGCGCCTACGAGATTGTCCGAGACCAAAGTGAACACTGAGGTTGGATGGCTGATAACAGTGGTGCGCAAGCGGGTCCACCGACAGGAGAGTCCGGTGCCAGAACACAGAGTGGCCGTGTTGAAACTTGAATTGTGACAAGAACTTTATCACGAGCAGTTGCAGATGATAGCGAGATGAACAGAATGGCCACGAGAGGAGAGTCCTAACCCATGGCAGACACAAGTTTTGACGGTACCAAACGGCATTGGGTGACGACTGCCAGCCCGACACTCGAAGCAGTCATCAATCCGCTGACTGCCGCCTGTACCGAAGCCGGGTACATTCCGAGTGACATTCGCATTCTGGACAATCCCGCCGTTCGTGAGGATAGTAAGCAGGCCGCAGATCTCCTCAAACACATCGTCGAAGCCCACAGCGGAGAGGAACCAACCGTCGAGTTCCACACAATTGACTCAGAACGGGACTTTGAGGATATCGTCGCCTACCACCGTGAGTCAATCCAAGAAGCGACACAGAGTGATACGCCGGTTGCAATCGACGTGACGCCCGGAAGGAAATTCATGTCGGCACTCGCATTCCAAGCGGGTATTCGGTTCGGTGCGGACCATGTCTACTACCTGTACCTCCATTCGAGTGACTACTACGACCGTGTCTACCCCGACTTACCGCGGCCTGGTGTTGATCTCGTTGACTTCACGGAGGTTTTCTAATGCTGCTTGCACGACAGCATCTGATGCCGCTGTTGAACGGCCTGTACGATCTTGGCGAGACACGTATCTCAGTGAGCCACCCATCAGCGGAGATTGGTGAACTCTTGGAGATCACTCTTGACGATACTACGACTGCAGCGGTGACTGTAACGACTGATCGGTACGACTACGGAGACAAACGCGACGAGGTTAAGCAAACCTACAGCGACACAGTACACGAAGATCTCCCGAACCCCCAAACCTATGTTCGGACGCTTATTGCTGGTGGACTCTTCGACGTTGCGAACAGAGACGACATCGAGCAGTTCCTCCGATATCACGGGTTCCCGGACCTAGAAGCTGGCCATGACCCTGTCATGGCGGGGCTAGACACGAACCTGTTTGGCTACCGGATGCCCACTGTGTTAGGACTCAGTTCAGACGGAACCCGGCGAGGCCGAGATAAGAACCGCCCACCTGTCACTGGATTCGTTCTCTCTTCCGGCGTCAAATCGGAGTTGGACTGGCATTACAAACACTACGACACGAGAGAATTAACACAAGCATTTGGCGACGAGTTCGAGCGGTTAGACAACCAGCCAGCTGGAAAGAACCGAAGTGGCTTCCTCGGGCTCTACGAGTTCCGTGAATTGATGTCTCACCGACAGACCGATTTCGCCTACAGTGAGACTGGAGACGCAGACATCATCCACGGGTATAACGAGTATATGGATGACCATCGCAAGGAGGTTCTCTTGTTCAGTAACGACACCGGCTTCGTCGAGCAGGCGATCGATAGTGGAATCAAAGCACAGAAAGTCGCGTTTCCACCGAATGTCCCGGCAGAGACAACGGTCGCATGGGAGACAGTTTGTGATTTGCTGTATGTACTTGCCGTTGTGTTTGGTGTCATCGTATTGCCGAAGGTGACGCTGTACGGAGTCTGGAACGGGAAAGACGGGTCCCATTGGAAGTCAGACACGCTCGCGCTCGATATTCGAAGCCCGAAGCTTGCGCCACGCGTTGAGCGGGATCACCAAATCGTGACCAGCTACGCAGACCGGTAGGATTCATCGGCTCGATTAATACCAAGCTTTAACCAGTCCGTGTCGGATTAGTAACTCGTGCCTATTCAGCGCGCAAAGCCTGTTGAAACACTGTACGACGAAGTTTCGGAGTATGACGTGGTTCTCACGCCGGATGCGCCGCTGGCAAGTGCAATCAATCGGCGAGTAGACGTTCCGCAGTTCGGCACGTTTGCGACGACACCCCGTCGGCTTGCAGCCGGTCGCCGCGAACAAGCCGAAGACCGGACTGCGTTCCTCGAAGTGATTGACCAAACCGACCACGACTGGAAGTCTGTTAGTTACGCAATCGGTAACGTCCTGCAGTGTTGGGAGCATCAGGGTTCTATCGAGTCGATTCTTGAGTACGAGTCGTATATCGATGATGCGACCAGAGACGTTGTCGAGATTATGTCGGAGTTACAGTCCACCTCACGAGCATTGACAGAACATGCGATCGAAGCAGACTCCGTCGCTGTTGTCGGTGAGGGACAGCTAACTAACCTAGAGCGCGCCATTCTCCCCGCTGAATTCGACAGTATCGACTTATTCACGACTGAACCGTTCGAATACCCGGCGTTCAATATATTCAACTCGTCAGCGGAGATTGTCGATGCGATTATCGACACGCTTTCTGCGACGACAGCCGGTAACGTTGCCGTCGTACTTGATGAGAGCAGTCGCTACTCCACTCTGATTGAATCTGCCTTGGAGACCGCCAATATTCCCTTCTATGGCGGCCCCGGATTTATTGACGACCAACACCACCGGAGCTTCCTTAACCTCTGTCAAGCCGCGTTCCGTGGGTCTGAAACGACTATCGGCGATGTCAGACCCGTTTTGACACAGATGGGGATCGATGTGCCCATCGATCACGACAACAAGCGACTGTACAAGACCGACATTTCAGAAACCAACTGGATTCGTGAGTTCTGTACAGCACTGGATTCACGATCCTTCGGTGAAGCACTCGGCGAATACGAAGCACAGACTGGAACGTCTCTCACCTCGTTCCATGAGGAACTCACGAACTTGGGGGTGGCAGATGCGGTTGTCAGTCGAGACCGTGTGTCGGAGTTGGCGTACTATTTCCAAACGTACGAGGTACCGGTGTCCCGGGAGAACGAGGGTGTGCTTCTTGCGGATGCGAAGTCGGCTGGTTACGTTGACCGCCCGGTTGTGTTCCACGTCGGGTTAGATGAGGACTGGACGCATGCACCGCCACAGCGGCCATGGGTTGAGACTGAGGCGCAATTCCAGCGGTACCTCAACCAGTTCCAACTGCTTCTCCAAAGCGGGGTTGAACAGTACTATCTCGTTCAGGACACACGGGGCGGTCAGCCAGTCACTCCGTGTCTGTACTTTGGCGAACTCCTCGATGAGGACTACGACCGCTTCAGTGATCTTGAGGCTGTCACGCACCGCCGCACATTCGACAATGACGGGAGCGGTTTTGACGTCGAGAAGACCGACGTTGAACCAGAATCGGTCGAGGCGATTAGCCAGTCCAGTCTCAACAGTTACGTCAACTCTCCGCGAGACTACTTGTTCAGCCGACTCGTCGATGGACCGGACAGAGATTACTTCACGGAGGGGAATCTGTTCCACGATTTCGCCGAGTTCTACGTGACCCATCCCGACTTGATTGATGCCGACGCCATCGCTGAGGTTGTTGATGTCATGCTTGACGAAGCTGACGCGCTCTTTGCAGCGACTGACCGCCCGCTGCGTCGCCGGACATACCGGATTGGTCTCGAAACAATTGTCGAGTATCTGGATGCACGGGGCCCGGACTCTGCTGAGTTTCTGACGCCAGCCTCCGGGTGGGGTGAGAATTACTTCGCGGAGTATTTCGACGCTCCCGTCGATTCACCCTTGACGGAGCGGTGGTTCGAGGACACTTCGCTCGGCGTGAAAGGAAAGATCGATTTGGTTAACGGGCCGAACCACTTGCTGGATTTCAAGAGTGGGCGGAAGAAGTCCCGGCGAGATGTCGTTAAGCAGGCAGCGATCGACCCGCCGCATGACACGCCGAACTTCCAAGCGGCGCTGTACCTCTGTCATTTCCGGACAACGCGGCCTGACGAGCCGCTTGAGTTTACGTTCTTCCACTTCCTTGAGACGCTTGATGACGTCATTACCGGTGACGCGACGCTCAACGAGACGCTGACGACAGTACAGTACTACCCGTGGACGTTCGACGAGCACGTCGGGTCACGGGAGGCTTACGACACACTGCTTGATGGCTACAACGACTGTGTCGCTACGTTCGAGGAGGTAGGATTCAATGCGTATCAAGAGATCATGAGTCAGTTGTCGTTCCCGGCGACGACTGACAAGAGCGAGCTTCGGGACTCTGACTTCGCGGAGGCGTTCACAGCCGCAGTTGACGAGCAAACCTCGGATAGCGTTGATGCTGCGAAGGGCTGTGACCAAGCGATTCGCGCACTCAATGGCGTTCGTCAGAAGACATTTTTTAGAGAAGACTTGGATGCGGTCGAGCAGTTCGTCGCTGATCGCCTCGATGAGCTGAACAGTTACCGGCGCGGTGAGGAGCGGTTCCCTGTTGAGGGGCTCGGGGGCGAACCGAATTATCGCCGTGTCAACCACCGCGATTTGCTTCTTGAGGAGGCTTCCGATGACTGACCCGACACCTAACCCACAGCAACAGACGCTAATCGACAGTACCGATGGAATCTACGTCGTCGACGCCGGTGCTGGTACTGGTAAGACGTTCGCTATCACGCGTCGCTATGCGGAAATCGTGGACCAACCGAGCGTTGAACCAGCGGACATCCTGCTGGTAACGTTTACACGAAGCGCGGCTACCGAGATGAAAGAGCGTATCGTGGATCATTCGACGTATTCTCTGCGGGAACTCGCTGAGGGATCCATTCAGACGTTCCACTCTCACTGCTTCGACTTGCTGCGTGAACACGGGTATCGCGCCCCGACACATCTCGGACTCAACGACCGAATCACCGGGTCAACTCGCGTGATCGAAGACGAGTTGGTGGAAAACGAATTGTTCCGGGAATTCATCGACGGGTTCCGCGACGCGCATCCCGAGTATGCCGATTTCTTCCGCGTCCTGTCAGACCCGACGGCGTTGCTCGATGTGGTTTCTGAACTCGCGTCAAAAGGCGTGTTCCCCGAAGCCGACGGGTGGTATCGGAACGGTGAGGAAGCACTCAACGGGGACTACGACGCATTCAAAACCTTGTTTGAGGAGGTCAACGAGCCGCGAAACGGCGGCAGCAAACAATCGAAACTCCGGAGCAAATTAGGTCGATACGGGCGGAACAAGACATACCTTCCCGATGCACCCTCGAAACAATCGGTTCGAGGCGACGGGACGAAGCAAGTGCCTGCCGAGGTTGCGGAACGCGTCTTCGACGTGGACCGAGAAGGACTCAAGTCGTTCATTCATGATGTGTACTTTGAGTATCTCGACTTTGCGCTTGACCGCAACTACCTGACGTTCGGGTTCCTGCAGCTGTTTGCCTTCGTGTTGCTGTGTGAAGACACCGACCTGCAAAACCGTATCGCGTTTGATTACGTGATGGTGGATGAGTTCCAAGACACCAGTGAGGTTCAATTCAAACTGGCGCTCCTACTGGCGGGCACCGACAACATCTGCGTTGTCGGGGACTGGAAGCAAAGCATCTACTCGTTCCAGTACGCCGACGTACTGAACATTTTGGAATTTGAGGACCGACTTCAGAGATTCAAGCGTGAACTCAACGACGACCGAACCCGCATCTCATTCGAACTTGGTAACATCGAACGAATTCAGCTTAGAGAAAACTACCGTTCGACGCAGTCGATTCTTGAATTTTCTGAAGAGACGCTCGTTACTCCCGCGACGAAACACGAGGATATCGACGACTCTGTCCGTGACGACATTACGTCGCTCTCCTCGAATGCAGCGTTCGACAACACCACGATCGAAGGAATCCAGCATTCTGACCAGCACGAAGCCGTGCTCTCCACGCTTCAAGACATTGTTGGGAACGACGAGTACGCGGTTGAAGACGAGGACGGAGAGCCACGCGTACCGACATATGGGGACATTGCAGTTCTGACTCGGACGCGAGACTTCGGGCGGGAACTGTTGACGACCGCTGAGGAATACGATTTCCCAATGGCCTACGACGGCGGGATTGAACTCTTCAGGACAGATCAGGCGAAATTACTACTCGCGTGGCTTCGAATTCTGAACGCTGACGCAGACCGCGGGTGGGCGGTTGTTCTTGAGAAAGCCGGATACACACTCGACGAAATCAAGCACATCCTCGATACCGGTGTGTACCCCGACAACATGGCAGCGTTCCGTGCCGAGCTGGCTGCGAAAGACGCAGTCGGAACGGTGGCGCGGACCGTGTTCGAGAAATACGGTTTCACTGGCGAGTATGCAGACGTCATTCTCCACACTATCCAGTCGGTCCACGAGACATCGACGCTCACCCTAGGCGATCTGATTCGATTCATTGAGCGCGGCATCGACTCTGGAAGCACGCACGATATCTTCACGAGCGCAGGCACGGACTCAGTCACGGTCCAAACTATCCACGCAGCAAAGGGACTTGAGTACCCGATTGTCGTGCTCGCAAACATGAATAGCGGGAAATTCCCGCCCAACGGCGGCGGCTCCAGCGTAATACAGTATCAAGAGCCGGTCGGCATTCGCCAACGCAAACAGTACGCAGCAGTGGCCAAGCATCCACACGTCTACGATAACTGGCGACACGACGTTATCCGTCACTGCCTCACCCGTGACTACGATGAAGAGCGTCGCCTCCTCTACGTCGCTGTGACTCGCGCAAAGAACCATGTGATATTCGCAGGCGGCGAGGAACCCAACACCTTCTTCGACGAACTCCCATTCGAAGACAGAGTCGTCGAACCCGATGTCACGACAGTTGAGCAGTCCGCCACGGCACAAACCCAACTGCCCTTCTCAATCGTCACTCCGGACGGGCCGACCGGTCACACACCGCACACACTGATGGATGACGATGTCTTTGCCGAGGACACCGAACAAGCCGACGCTTCGGAGTTCCGCGGCCGCGATTTCGGATCGCGGGTTCATGACTTCGCAGAAGCTTACGCCCTCGGAGAAGACGTCTCACCAACCACCGAGAACAACACCGACGAGCAGCACGTCAAAGAGTTCCTTGACAGCCTTCCCGGGCAGCTCCACGTCGAAGAACGAGCCGTTCTCCCACTCGACATCGACGGGGAGCAAGTGACGATCTCGGGCATTGTGGATCTCGTCCACGAAACGGTGGATGCCATGGAGATCATCGACTACAAGACCGATCTGACGAAGCGAGGCATAGACGAATACAGAAAACAACTCAGCGTGTACTATCACGTCCTCTCAGAGTGTTTCCCCGAGAAAGATGTTACCGCGAGTATCTTCTACACTGCCAATGCTGAACGACAGTATATTGAACCACTCACCCGTGAGCAATTGCGGACTCTGATTACGAACACCGAATCATCGTAGTAGGCTGACTTTTCTTGGTCAGCACACCGTCACCAAACAGCGTCTAAAACCATTCATATGTGGGCCATACGACGCTTTTCGACATTCTCAAGATGGACAAATTTGACCCCATTGGGTCGCGGCTACGCCTGGTCCTTATCAAATGCCCACAGAGCCATATCAACTTCTCTTGCCGTTAGATTCTCAGTCTCAGCGAGTTCCCGGACATGACGCATATAGTATTCATATGCATCTGGATTCTTCAGGTACGTCCGGAAATGTTCTAAAAACTCGGCATAGTCCGCATATTGTTTTGAGTTTATTAGTTCGGGCTTAACGCCTGCGAGCCCACGAAACGCCCGATAATCAATAATCGCATACTGACTCGGTCTGGCCACCGTCAGCACCGTTGACGCCATTGGAACACCGATTCCGCTGAGTTCAGTGAGTGTGCTAATTGCTTCTGCATCTGTTGAGGCCTGTAGCGCAGATTGGAACTGTCGGGTAACCGCCTCAGTGGAGTTTTGGGTAACGTTCGCATCATTTCGGCTGCTCTGAAGTTTCCACTGACTGATCCGCTGTAATTCAGCTACAGACAGTTCATAATCCCTTGACTCAAGTGCATTGGATATCGAAGCAAACATCGGGTCACTGTCCTTTCGCCAAGTTCCTGATTCATCCCGATACTCAATCGGATTATCCTCCCATTCATCTCGGAATTTCCCGATCCACTTTTGAAAATTTACGTTCATACAACAGACCATCAGTGGTAAACTTGTAACACTTCTCCCTGTGACTGCGTCGTTGGCAGGTAGACTGGATAGTTAGCCTGTCGTTCTCTCCCGACCTGTCACGGTATACGACACTGTGAAGAATACTCTACTATATTTTTGAACCCTTCTCGAATATACCAGATAGCTGACTCACAATGTGGTGGGAGTCGAAAGCAATGAAAACAACGCGTCGGCTCAGACACAGACGTCCCCCTTATCGATTTATTCAAATCCAGTCCAGTCTCCCGGTTTCACCTGACTTCCCGTATTTAATCGAAGGTCACTGAAACAGTCGTGCTGTCGCTTCCCCTGAGGCGAAAAGACGCGGCTCCGAAGCGTTGAGGTCACTTTCAGGAAGCACCTTAATTTGAGCGGTTGCTAGCGTCGAGCCGAAGTCGAGGACCTCCGCTTGAATGATGTGGGGTTCGTCGGCACCGTCGTGGAATGACATATTGAGTTGCGTGGTGGCCAATGGGATCGGTTCGAGGGCCTCGGTGATGATCGCTGCCATCCCTGCTGCGTCGGCAAGCGTCATGAGAATCCCGCCGTTGATCCCGTCCGCTGGCCCGACTTCTGGCGGCTGTGTTCGCTCGTCAGTTGGCTGTCGGAGTTGCACGACTCCTCGGTCAACAGTGAGAATCTCTGGATCCAGCCAGCTGTAGTAGGGATTTGACTCTCGGAGATAATTGAAATACTCTTCTACGCTCTTCAGTTTGCGCTGTTCGACGTCAGCATTGGATGCGTCAGTCTCTTTGTCGTCCGAGATACTCGTATTGTCGCTCATTTGTCGTCCGTGGTTGTTTCAAAGCACGTTTCGCTGAGATACTTAGCGAGCGGCGAATTGTTGATTGCTTTCCGAACTAGCGGTTCTGATACTGTATCGGATTCCACAATCGAGCCGGATTGGAAGTCGCTCAGTTGTGATTGTACCTCAGACGGCGTTGTCGGGAGATCTTCTGCAATTTGTGTGCCTAGCTCTTCGCACGCTGTATCGATTCCGTGACGCAGTCCACTGTCTGCAGACTTTCCAGTCACATTTTGTCTCCTTTGGTGCAGTCAAATAAATAGAATTTTCGCGGCAACAATTATGTTGTGCGACATAGTCTGGATTTAGACTCTCCGCAAGCAAGGGTATCTGTTCAGCTGTCTGGTCAGTGACTGTCTGCTGTAAACCTCAAAGAAATCAGGAATTATATGGTAGCTGAACTAATTTTCCTGTTTACAGATGGCGTCACAAACACAGCCGAGTATCTCCGTCAAGGACGACCGTATCATCATCGAGCGCGCCGAAATCACTGATCCGGAAGTCCAAGACTATTTTGCAGAATTCGACGAGAGCGAGTACGACGAAGCACTGGACAAAGCCCTTCGAATCGGGGTAGTGACGCTTGGTCTCGCCCAAACTTCAGAACAAGAAGAATACGTCGAGCGACGGTTCGAGGAGATGCGTCACTCCTTCGAATCCGAGATCGAACGCATCGAAGAGCAAGTGGAAGCAAAATTCGGTGACGACGGCGAGGTTCCACAGACGCTAGAGGATCACCTTGGACAGGATGGGAAACTCCGAAGTCACATCGAAGATGCGTTCGGTGAAGACGGTGTGTTCGTTGAGCGGCTTGACGAGGAACTCGGTGAAGACGGGGACCGTATCCAGCAAGCCCTTGACCCGGACACAGAAGGAACACCGACCTATCGCCTCAAATCCTCGATTCAAGATCAAATCGACCGACTGAGAGACAAAATCGAAGAGCAAGCCACTGAAGAAGAAACCGAGGAGCGAATGAAACGCCGCTCAACGCTCAAAGGCGATGATTTTGAAGAAACCGTCGAGAATCTTCTCTCTGATCTCGTCTATGGCACCAGTCACGAAGTTGAACCGACTGGAGACAAAATCGGAGAATTAACTGACCGGAAAGTCGGCGACTTCGTCATTACACTTGCAGACACCAACCAACGGATTGTCGTCGAAGCAAAAAGCGACCAAAGCTACACGCAACCGAAAATCAAAGACGAGCTTGAAGCAGCAATCGAAAATCGTGACGCCGACTACGGTATCATCGTCTTCGAAGCCGAATCACAAGTCCCTGACAAGGTTGGGTACTTCCACGAATTCGATACGGATCGACTCTCAATCGCACTCAGCAACGACGAGGAAGAAGATCCTGAACCAGGCTACCTGCGTATTGCATTCAATTGGGCGCGCACGCGTGCTATCCAAATGCACGTTGACACCGGCACAGAACTCGATCCTGAAGCAATTCAAAACGAAGTCAGCGAGGTTGAAGCTGAAATCGACCGGTTCAGTACCATTCGAAAGAAAACGACGTCGATCAAAAATACAGCCAACGAGATAGACGAACAACTTGACGAGATCGAAGGCGAAGTCAAAACCCGACTCACTGACGTTCGAACAGAGCTTCGAAGTAGCGCAGACGACTGACCAACGCAGAGATTTAGCTGTAAGAATCTTGTCTGCAAACCAAGCGAGAACAGTCAGTAGGCAGGCTAAGGGCAAGCGCAGTCATTCACAAGACGTCACGATCCTGACTCAGTCTCCGTAGTCACCACCCACACCTATTGACCAGTATGTGCCGATTAGAGTGATTCCACCTGGCGTACGAATCGTGACTCGCGTGGAATCTGTACAATAGGTACCTTAGGCACGACGGGTACTTCTTCCACCTTAGCCACCTCACCCGCACACAAAACCACAGGTCACTACTCCACCATATGTACCTCGTCGATCAAGCCGTGACCAGACAGGACACCCCTCAGGATCACCCACGAAGATAGTCAAACAGCATTCTCAACAAGTTGATACAAAACCCGCCCAAGCCCTCCTAATTGGCACCTGAAATTAGAAGCCCCCGCAGGCGACTGCCTCCATAGCCCCGGGAGGTGAATCCTCCTTAGCCACCTATCCAAGGTCCCATCTTGGGAAATTTCAGGGGGGTATAACACCGTGATTGACCCCCAATGAAAACGTAAGATCACAGCAGGCGGTCTCTAAATTCCTTAGACACCGCCTGATGATTTCAGGGACGAATCTCACCGGAATGAGCACCTCTCAGCCCTATTCACAAATATGAGACGGATTCCCTGAAACCGCCAGACATCAGAGGTGAAGAACCCGGTAAGATCGGGAATTCGTGGAAGTTGATTATGGCGAGCTACTATATCCAATTTAATTGGCAGTTACTGGTTGGCACAAATCCACAACGAAAAGACGGGAATCGACAGACGGGGAGCAGGAAGACCTGTTCATAAATTCGAGGTGGATACCCTGAAACCGCAGGAAGGAACCTCTTCACAAATATACAATGGAAAACAAGACAAACAGTCGTACTAATGAAAATGCAAATTATGTATTTTTAGATATATTTCCTCTGATACGGTGGTTATCGAAGGTGTGGAAACACCCTCAAGAAAGTGTAAATATACTGATAATGAGAACTGTCGAAGAGTGTCCCCTCTGCGACGATGGCGAGTCAATTATGCTCTAATGAAAATAAATGAACCCGACAACAATGATACTTTTTGATAAATAAACTTGTAAAATACCTCCGCGATATTCTTCATAGGCGGTCGTCAGGATAGACGATGCTGATTGCGGGCTTTCCCGACGTTACCGTGTGAGGTTGAGTTGCTACAGGGACAGTTCACTCATCTTTGAGCACCGCACTCGGCACGGATTGGATTGAAGGACGCTGGCTATATTTCGCTCACAAGGCCCCGTTCCAACAGCAGACACGTACGAGTCGTTGACGAACCTTTGGAATGAATACGATAATGGCGCCTGTTCACTTGGAGTACCTGGTCAGTGCTAATGCGTATTTTGGCATGGTTTAATAAATTCTCCTGAGAACAGTAGTCTAATGGCGACCAGCGAGGAATTAAAAGAACGGTTCCGTCAATTACGAACCTCGCTTGAAGCACAGCCTGAGATCTCGGAGCCGCCGAAGTCGATTCTTCGGATTCTTGGATCGACCCGGTCTGAACAGAAGTGGAATACGCTTCTCGCCTACTTTCTTGACCCGTCACAACCCCACGGGTTTGACGCAGACCTGCTGAAGGTCTTCCTTGACGCGGTGCACGATGAGACGGACGCGGAGATAGAATATTATCACCGTGACATTGAGAACGTGAAGGTCGATACTGAAGAGATGTCACCACAGAATAACCGTCCAGACATCGTGATTCGTGCGCCTGAACAGTGGTTCGTCTGCATCGAGTCAAAAGTAGAATCTACCGAAGGAGAGCGACAAACCGATCGATATCTCGAAGACACACACATCGGCAGCGATGAAAAGAGCGAGTTTCCCGAAGACGGACACCACTACTTGTTCCTCTCGAAACAGTATGCAGCGGATTCGAAAGCTGATGGGTTCAGCGACCTTTATTGGAACCAAGTAGTTGATGTTTTTTATCAGAAACTCCGCCGTTCCCACGGAAAGTACCCTGAGCGTAGCGTGAACCAATTAGAGGACTTCCTCTCTACAATAAGCCAAGTGACCAGCATGGACGACGACGACTTCACGACGATTCAGAAAGAGAAAGTGCAACTCCTCAGCGAGTACCGGACCGACATTGATGACCTCCTTGACGCCGCTGAGGCCCTTCGAGAGCGTGCAATCGAGGACTGGCCAGAGATGTTCCGCAATCAGGTTGACGACGAACTGTGGACAGACGACTGGTGGGTTTATGAGGAGAATAAAGAATCAGGGACGATTTGCAGGCAGGGCTGGTGGCTCGATGATGAGGACCTCAAACCCACATCCGTTATTGAAGAAACATACGGAGACAAGGGCTTCCGACTCTTCTTTAACCATCTACTTCGTCGGGAAGAATCGTTCACCCGGGGAAAGCTCACCTACCGATTACGCTCTTCAACAAACGTCCCGCTGCGCGATGAGTTCAATCGCCTCTACAACAGTGAGAAATGGCAGCAAAAACTGCAGCCACTCTTCGAAGAACGCGACATAACAAATAAAGGAAATAAAAGAAACTATTTCATCAAAACGTACGATCTGGACCAGTCCAGACTGCCAGAGAGCTATTTTGAGACAATAGCAACCGCGTTTGAAGAGCACCTGCCAATCGTAAACATCGTAGACGAAATACTCGATGAGGCACTCCAAAACATCGAAAACGAATAACGCTCATGCGTAGCACATTGTTGATTTCAGAGTATTGCTTGGACAGTCTGTTTGAACGCCAGCAAATGCACGATAGAGTTCCAGAGGGCCAGAGCATCGATATCTCAGGGAAGGATTTATTCAAATTGCAACAGTCGGTACGGACGGATGAATGAGGAGACGGCTGCTCACCATTGGCATAGGCTAGATCCGTGGTGGGACACCTACGTCAAGACCGAGTCGCCGGTTCTCACGACACCACCCATTACTGCTATAGATTCCCGGTACATGGCAGATGACCCTATGGAGATGGATTCGTGGTGGGAGGCGTACGCGAATCTCGGCGAGGTCTTAGACGACTATTCTGCTGGCGTGGACGTCCAGTCGATAGCGGATAGTTGGACGGATTTTGGGCCATGGTGGGATGCTTACATTGAGGCACGAGCAGCTGATGTCTCTGAGTTGGGAGAAGTATTCGCTGAGAGCGATGCGTTGTGGGAACAACGTGATGGTCCGTTCAACGCCGATCCTCTCTCGACGAATCCGACGCAGCGGATGCGGACAGGTGACCCGCTTAATCCAGGCGTGGAAGAGGACTGGTCGGACTGGCTTGCACAGCTTCTACAGACCGACAGCGGTGAATTCCATTGCGCACTCTTCGGCGAGGAGTTTACAACGCCGCCTCGCCAAGTCAAGCGAGAGGCACACCACCCGGAACCGAGCGGGATCGACAGGTATGCTGACATCCTCTCGCTGCACGGATCGAGGGCGATCTCAATCGAGGTGAAGATTGGCGATAAGAACTTCGGGAAGACGACCCACACGGCCGCACTGATCGAAAATCAATACCACGCTGACTGGCACCACTACCTGCTACTCCCGGAAGATGACCTGTCGGCAGTGAATGAGAGTTTTGCCGAGGAGATCGACCTGGCTGATGACGGAAAAGGTGTGATCCACTCCGAACAGTCCGAGGACGTTGAACTCCTATACTGGTCGGACGTGAGCCGTGCCCTTCGAACCGTCTTGCTGGACGAGAATAAACAGGCACCACACTGGTCTGCGAGCGCATACCTGTTCTGTACACAGATCGAACAGGAGCGTCTTGGGTTCACGCCAAAGTCAGTCATTAAGCGACTTCGAGCCGAGGCAAACAGAATTCAGTCCTTCGAATCAGTGTCAATCGTTATCGACGATTTAGAAACACAGGTAGAGTACTTACAGGACGTCACGAAAGATACCAATGAATGACGAATTCATCACACGAGCAATCGAGAACGACCGATATCTGAAAGCAATCCGCTTGATCAACCGATTCGAGACGGAGATCGAGGGCGAGCTCAAGCGAGTAACAAGCGAGTTCATTAGCGGCAACGAAGACTTATTCGACACCGGTGTAGACCAGCGGTTCAATGTAAACAGGAATGCTGGACCGGTACTCACCCACGCCAGGGTTAACACTGACATGAACCAGATGAGCTCTGCACAAGACGGGGCAACAAATCTCACATTGAACATCACACTACGATGGCTTGATCCAGCCGAGTACGGACTCTCAGATGTCAACGGGGCGCTTTGCGTCACAGCATACAAAATCAACGGTGCTACCACCGACGATCATAATAAGGTCAAGCGACAGACAGTGGAAGACAGTTGGGACATCAGCTGGTGCCGAGACGCATATAATAACGCACCGGAAGTGGCGTACGTTCCCGTCGAAAGTGCTGAAGAGATACAACAAGGGTTCGACACCCTGAAACAACACTTCTGGAAATACGGTTCGGAATACGGCGTTGATCCAGACTCAATGGAGTAAGCACTTGTCCGTTCCCCGAGAAAATGTGCGATACGCTATCTGGCCAACGGCCTTGTCCATATTTCTCTCCTACTTTCCCTACTCTTGGTGCAATACGGCGGTAAACCGCAACAATCGACTATTAAACTGGCAATTTGCTATACTTCGATTTCCACTTCACAATCAGGACACTGTAGCGAGTCTTTTGTAGCACCTGCCACATAGATTGCGCTCCCACCTACCAGTGCTCCAACGGCTGCTAAGGGCCAACTAGCTGTCCAAGCCGTTCCAAGCGCAGCTATCCCTGCTGATCCACCTAATGAATAACCACCAGCACCAAACAACGCGGGAACTGCCATACTTTTTATTGTTACATATTTACCTTTGAGGTGGAGTAGCGTTATCTCTTCTCCACAGCTACCACAATCAACAGTATTGATTACCGAAACCTCTTCTTCCTCTATTTCAGTCATCTTCCTGTACTTCAATACCAATTGACAAAAATTTATGCCTGTTTAGTACGAGGCAAAATAACAGGCATGGCCTCAGTTGCTGAAGACATAGAACTCTTCGAAGATGCACTTCACCAACTACCCTCTGACTTTCAAAATCATCCGTTCCATTACGGAAATGAGACCCCAATCATGCCAGATCTGTATCGATGGCTTCGAAAACAACTTTCGCCAGAAACCGTCCCTATCACATACCGCCAAGACCACAGCAACATGGACGACTGGAGAAACATTCTTAGTGACTACTCGTACTTTTTGATTGGCTGACCTCAAAGCGAAGTTGGATTGACATCGGATGAAACCAATGAACGATACAACCACATTTCTAAACCGTAGCTGAATGAGCCTACATACAGAGATTAAACCGCCCGACTTCCCGTGATGTGGCTGCGTCAGAGTTTTTTCATCGGAATGGCAGTAGCATGGTTGTCTGCGACGTCAGTAATTCGCACTTTGACTTTATCCCCGATTTGATGTGTTGCGTCAGCAGCTGTGAAGGGTTTCACTAGTATCACTACCCATGGAATCGTCCGATGCCTGTCCCATCATTTTTCACATCAGATAGAATAAGTGAGTGTACCCGACCTTGAGAAGTCACATCGGTCGGAATAGCACCTGAATCCACTTTTCGCCGATCCATCGATGGGTTGCTTGCTGAACCACCCACCGATTCAGTTCCTTGAGGATCCCCACTTTGTTCACCAGGTGACTGTTTCATATGTTGCTTTGTTCGTGTGTCGGATTCATCGCTGGACGAATCATCCTCGCCACCCGAGGATTGCTGACTGCTCAGTTTACGCCTAATTGCATAGATAATCGCCACTAAAGCCCCTGCAACAGCAGCAACAGCAGGATATACCATAATATGGTGCAGATCCGTATCTAGTATAAAACTACTGACGACAATCGAGTATGAACTGAGCGAAGAATATGGTCAAAAGACCACCGCCACCCCTATGATTATAATATAATGGGCGTAGATCCGTAGAGGAGACTTCGGTCAGATATCTAAGAACTATTACTGAGCCAACTGCTCAGAGCACAATTGCAGTGACACACACTGATTGAGAGCACACAATTAGTAGTGTCGTCTTTAAAACCGGTAGTCATATTTGCAAGCAATCACTTCGTTCGCATAGCCAGTCATCGATATGAGCAATAGCCGTCAAAATTGATGTGTGTGAAACAAGAAACAACACACAGAGGAAGACACTCTGTGATTTTTGCTACGAGAATTATCGTGATTGGAACTCTAAGCGTTCTGGTCACAACGGTTGGGGACGGTATAATATGAGCCATCAATTCGAGACGGCACGTTTTCATATCCGTACAGGACCGGATTCACTCTTCCAAAGAGTTCGTTCGGTTCTCGACGAACCTACAGAACTTCGGATTGACCCTGACCATGTTCAGAAACGAGCGGAAGAACGCTCAGCACCGCTCGATAAACTGAAGCATTTCGACCCCGAAGAGTGGGAACTGAAAACTGCGGAAGTACGGAAAGATAAGTGTCTGTTCGTTAATACTGCTTGGAGTTGTACTGTTGATGGTCGTAATTGGTGGGTTGTTATCGGCTATGATGACACTGTGGTGACTGTGATAGAGTCGGACAAAGATGGCTTGGGTGAACAAATTGTGACATCTGGTGAACTCTACGATGAAGTGGAGATGATTAACCGCTTGAAAAATAATTCGAAGGATTGAAGCAAGAGATACAAGTTTTATACTGCCTTGGCAGCGACATCATACCGGTGAAAATCTACTCAAAATCACATTGTGTATAGTCAAAAGTTATACTCTAGTAGCGAATCCAAAATTAGGAGTTGTCTTGTTAACTTTGATAGTAACTGAGTCTCCGACTTCTGTCTCCTTAACAAACAGTACATATCCCTCAATCTTTGCGATACCATCTCCTTTTTCCCCTTTCGAGATGATTTCAACTTCGTATCTCTCACCTTCTGAGACTGGACATTTTGATGATTCTTCGAAATCTGTGGATTTCTCATTCTTACCCTCAGAACCAGTCTCAGGAGAATCTGAACTGAGATTAAGTGTTGTACCGTTAATTTGCGTAATTCCGGCCCGGTCAAGCGCCCAACGAATCCTTTTAGTCGTTGATTCGTCCCCGGTTAGTTCCTCCTGTATAACTGAAATTGCTGCATCATTTGTACCTACGCCATCACCAGCGTCCACGCGACGAACTATCTCGTCAATAAGTTGGCGAGTTCTGGCAGACTTAGTAAATTCTATTAGTAGGTTGTGAACCGGTGAATCCTTGTCCGGTTCCAAATACTCAACCAATGGTACTGACGCCAATGCATGTCTCGGAAGAGAGGGATATTTTTCATCCAAGGTTTCTCCATACTCTGTCTGCCAGAGTCGCTTTCTGAAGTTCTTTTCCAGCTTTTTGTACGCGTCAGACCCTGATAACTCGCCAGATTTCCGCATATCAGTATACACCTCAAACCTAACTTTTCGACAGATCGGGGGTAGCTCTACGGTGTCCAAAATAATATCCCCGTGAATCGGCAGGTCTGTTGGGTTTATATTTAAATCTCCTCTGCGCGAGAGGAATTCTTCGATCATTTCATCACTTTTCGATGAATTGCAGGAACGGCAAGCAGTAATGTAATTAGTTGGGTCGTCAATTCCACCCTTGCTTACTGGAACGACGTGTTCTAAGGTAAGTGAATCACGTGCAAATTCGTTCTGGCAGTATTGACAAGTGTAGTTGTCTCGTTCATATACCTCCGTCCGGAACTTGCGCATTTCCTGCTGATTCCGGTCTCTCAGAGGTTTCGATATGAATCTTGGTCGCTTATCATCCATACATTTTACTGTACACATAGATTGATAACTTTAATCCAGACGAAATCAATTAGTATAGTGAACGACCTTCGATACAAGCATCTGACCATCGAGCAACTCGAAGAGTCCAGAGAGCCGCAGGTTCACTCTCCATAGCTGAGTCCCGAGAAGCCCCCTAACGAGCGAAGTATTTTAATCGGGTATTTGCAGCGAGCATAGCAATCGGTCTGTGAGTACAGTTATGCGCTTGTATTTCCGTCACGTAACAAGTCAACTCTGGAAAAGTGAGCGAATTTATCAATCGTCAGTATCATTTCCATCTAGCCAGTTGCTGAAATCTAAATCGGTCATGTTCTTTATCGCTCTACTCAGACCACCTTCTGATTTTTCGAGAATGAATGGGAGTAATTCATCGAAATCAAACAACTCGTCTGCAAGTGCCATCTCTGGATTATCGCTTCTCTCACATCGTTGATCAACCATCTCCAAGTGCCGATCAACAGTTTTCCGTGAAACACCTACCTGGTCAGCAATTTCTGTTTTATTTTTGTCTCTTGCTCTAAGTTGGATTATCTGCCGGTGTTCTTTGTTTGAAACAGTCTTCTTTGGCATGTCCGGAACATATATTTCCAGGGTTAAGAACCTACTACAACGAACCATAAGTGCATATAGATGGTACGTTACTTCCCAATGAAGGACTCTTTGTATACATTATGGGGCAACGATTAAGTATTTGTAATTACATGAATCTGGTATGCAAAGTTCTCAACTTGAGCAAGCGGGCAAAATGCCTTGGAGGAAAGACAACGAGCCTTGGGTCAAATAATATGACTCAGAACACAATACAATATCTGGTGATCATTGTGGCTGCCTCCACCACGGGTATGCTAGCCGCGATCCCATTCTCGGGGCAACCAATAGCTGCAATGTATGGTGGTAGTGTTATTGGTGGAATTACTGGACTACTCGTTAACTCTGTCTTGAGGCAGAATTAAGCACCGACTCATAGTGATTAGTCGTCGAAGACATATCTGAGATTAGCGGATGTCTCCCACCAAAACTGCAGGCCTATGTACCTACTCAACTGAGTAACCGATCAAGGAAGCGATTCATGAATGCCTGGAGTGGCGTGAGAGCAGTCATGATAAGTCCAGAAACGACGAGTCCGCCGCCAAGAACAAGGAAGACCACAGGGGAGACGGCCGATTCACCGAATAACCCTGTTTTCACGGCGAGATAAAAAGCCAAGAGCACGGTCGCCGCGACGAAAAACGCTAAGCCGATAATCGCCCACAGCGTCGTCGATGTCTGACTATGCGCTTGGAGGACAGTCCAGAGATCCCGATACAGTCCGAACACGGCGTCCGTGGCTTCCCGCTCTGCAGGATTATACCACTCCGTATCCCATTCGAACGTTGTCTGGTTCTCATGCCGGTCAATCCACCCGTCGTCAGTGAGCGTCGTAGTAAAATCGCTCACGCGGGTCTGTGAGACTTCAACTTTGTCCGCTAGGTCGGATTGCGTGAACTGCTGGTCGTGATTCTCGATTAGCAGGCGTGCCACCGCAAAGAAAGAGTCTCCATAGTTCTCGTAATCCTCTCGGAACTGTTCCGGGAGTGTCCCCATACTACTCCACAGACAGAGTGTTCACTAAAGCTTGAACGACGGTGTTTATCGCCATGAACAGTCCCCTTTACAGCCGTGAACACCACGTATACACGCTTAAACGGTCGAACCCGGTTTTACCCCCGCTGCCCTGCATATGACTGTCGATGCACATCGCTGCTCCCGGTCATACGGAACTGTATCGCTGTCGTCGCAAGCGTAGCAACTCCCGCACGTTCGGAACCGCGTACATCCGACTCCGAGGTGAGAGTTAATGCGAACTACCATCACGGACCGTTACGAAGCGATTGACCAGCAACTCCTCACAGACGTCGGCTTTGTGAACCTCCTCGTCGCGTTTGTGACTGCCATTCATTTCGGGCTGCCTGCCAGCATCCGGGCGAAGTTGCTATTCAATCACGACGCGTTTGAGCCGTGGACACTCCTCACGAGCGCATACGTTCATCATGACGCTACCCACCTGCTGAACAACCTCGTTGGCTTGCTTATCGCTGCGAGTGCCATCTATTGGCTTTGCTGGCAGCTTGAAGCTCGCCGCTGGTTCCGAGTGACAGCAGCTACATTCGTGCTCGCACTGCCGATTCTGGTGAATCTCTCCAGTTACGCCATCTTCGAAGTCATCGTCCCCAATGCGTCACCAACTACTCGCGGCTTTTCAGGTGTCGTTGCAGGCTTCGCCGGGTTTCTCTTCGCTGCCCTCGTTGTCTGGATAGCAGCGCAGACCACCTGGTCTATAGCGGTGTACCTCGGCGAAGGCGTCACCGTACTCATGGCTTGGATACTCGCGCTAATCTACAGCGGATTTGAACTTCACATCGCAGGGCTTGCCGTAGTCGGCATCGGATTCAGTGGATGGGGAGTCCTCACCGAAACCAACCCGGCGCGAATACGTAATCACTGGCGAGAGTCGCTACCCGACGCCAGTGTCGCCTTCGGAGTTATCATGGTACTACTCTGGTTTCTACTCGTATTGTTCCCACTGGACTTTACGAGCGGCGAGGTAGCGACGAATATCTTCGCTCACGGCGCTGGTTTCGTATGGGGAACACTCCTCGCACTGGTACTTTGGAAAGGATGGTCATTCAGTGACTGAGCGCTTCTTCAAGAACTGCGGTGAATAAGCAAACTATCCGGGATATGCCACGAAATCATCAGAGAATTGCTCTCGTAACAGTTTTGCGGTGATACGCTCTGCATCTCTTGCTGTCGCTCCACCGTTGAACCACCCCACTTGGAGTACCCGGGCCGGTGGGTACATTGCTGTGAAATTTGCTCCTTCCTCACCCGGGTAATTGAGATGCTGATCGATGCGGGAGAGAACGTTTTTTGCGACACCTACGTAGAGGACTCTTCGCGCTTCTCCTGCACGCTTGTAACGACTCAAACTCGCTGGTGAGACCCCTTGGTGTAGAACAGTAGCAGGACTCGTCCTACTCTCGAGGCACTCCAACACATACACAGCATGTGTACGCGGCTCTCCAGTTGTAAACGGATACAGCGCGGCAGCAATAGTCGGGCGCGTCGTATCGTATTTGAACGGGACTACATCATCAGTTTCGTAATGTGTCTCATTGGGGACTTCGTCAACAATCTGTTCTTGCACTCTATCATGGAGTGCTTCTTCTCTGGTTCGGGTGATCGAAGTTGGAGGACCCACCCGATATCTCATGCCAAAATCGTAGGGCGTGTTACACAAAAATCTCGGCCTTGTAGTGAATGTAGTCAAGTTCTTCGGCGTCGCTTGGAGGCCTAATTACCCTTGGATATTGGTCAAGTATCAAGAGGCGGCATTGTCTAGTTGAGGGATTGACTTACAAGTCGTGCCTCCTCGCCGTTACTCCATCAGCACTAATCGTGAGTTCAGTGACGAATGCCTCACGATCTTGGTAGGCATCGTTCAGGCGAATTGCCGGACCAGTATAATGGACGGGTGTCCCATCATCAGTTCTGAACGTGTACCCGGTGTCGAAATCGTCGTCTTTCGGACTATGCTCATCCCCGATGAGGATGCAGTCAAACTCAACGCGAGACTGAGCGAGCAGTTCCTCAATATCAAGATCAGCATCCTGTCCTCGGAACAGCGACGTTGACTCATGCAGGCACAGCACATTCGGTCCAGGTGAGGATGCCCCGAACGCGATTTCTGAAAAACTCCAGTCATACGCCGTCCCCACATCATCGATACCGATATTACTCGCTGAGATACCGTACGCATCAACCCCACTGTCAGCAACTCGTGTCGAATCCATCGTTAATTCCGTCAGATGCCCTTGCTCAACTTGCCGCTGCAGCCACGCCACGCCGTCAACGGACCCGGGATGAGACGGGTGCTTCGACCCATGATCGTGTGTACCGATAATACAGTATACCGAAATCCCCTCCATAGACAACGTGCGCAGCGCAGCCTCAGCCGCGTGAAGCGAAATATCGTCAACCTCGTGATCCAGAATATCCCCCGTGTGAACCACCGCATCCACATCCCGTGCCAACGCGATGTCCGCAATCCGCGAAACCGTCGTCAGACTCGAAATAGCATCAATCCACGAGACTGTCTTCCCATAACCAGTCTTCGCCCTGTTCTCGTACCCAAGGTGCGTATCACTGACAAACAACACCGTCGTCTCCTCAGGCGACTCTGTCCCCGCCTCTGACCGCTTGCGTGCTGCCCGCACCCGCGTTGAATCCAGCAACACAGTCGCACCCGCCCCTGGCTTCTCAGCAACCGGTTCAGCCGGGAACTCAGCCAGCACCGCAATCGCCTCATCAACCTCTCCCTCAGTAACGCGTACTGGCAGCACGTCTCCAGACTCCGGTGCAACCGGCACCACCGCGCCAGGCGGGAGCAACTCTTCGTCTCGCGGGCGTGGCTCCGCCACGTCAAGCGCGGTAAACTCCGTCACCCGATCCCCATTCCCATTCGCCTGAGCGTACTCTTCCCTGGTTCCGTCATTCCGCTCCTTCTGCTGTGCCCCGTAACACACCGCGGCAGCAGCCAATAACTCGCCTCCGTACAGCACGGACTTCAACGCCGACTGCCACTCCGACGCAGTACTCGACGGCACCGCTCGATACACCACAGCCAACACATCATACAATTCAACTAATTCATTTCCCACGAGCACTCATCTCTCATTCACAACCCCTCCAAGCATCATCAACACACGGTATCTCAAACGAGGAGCGTGCCACACGATTCTATCGCATCACGTTCTATTGGGTAGCTTCGCGGTTTTCGGTTCCTGAGGTCCGTCCGGGAGATGTGTCACTGCTTGCTCACTGGAAATGACCAACTCTTTCTCGTCGTTGTATTCATCAACGAGAACATCGGAGAGGTGGTACCATTCGTCTTCTTCGAGGGTCGGTGGCAGGTCGCTTTTCCACGAGATGAACCGCGCAGCCCCACCATATTTGTCGGCTAGAATACCGCGCTGGTGTTGTTTCCTCCAGGGGTCTGAGAGTTCCTCAACTTTCACTTCAACCGTCATCCGGTCACCAACGTCGTCAAGTGGTTCAACCTGCCCTGTATCGATTACTTCGGTATGCTCTGCAATTTCCTCCAGAAAACGTGACTCTTGATTGGCGCGGGTGAGCAAATCCAAACTACGTTTCGCTCGTGTGACCGCCACGTAGAATGTTCGGCGTTCTTCTTCTATTCCACCAATCCCGAGCGGTTGAACAGGGCGCAATAGTTCGTTATCTCTCTCGTTTGGCGGAAAGCCGTACGGACCTTCAGCTGCATCAACCAGTATGACGTGTTCGGCTTCCCGACCTTTCGCTTGATGGACTGCATACACCGACACGCCATCCACAGCCTGGCCAGTGGCTCCGCGGTACTGATCAGACTCGGATTTCCCGACGTACGGAATCTCTTGTGACTGGAGTCCCTGCTTAATTTCATCCAAAAATGGACGTGCACCGTCATAGCGGCACAGCACCATAATCTCAGACGGGTCTGCACCGGCAGCAATATACTCACGTACAAGCGTGACGGTGTACCGGCGAACACGGCGAACGTAATCATAGAACCGGTCTTTGTACCCGCGAAGCGTGTGAACATGCGGAGCGGCATCAGAGTCCACCGTTGCACGGACTGTCTTCTCAAGTTGCTTCGAATTGTGCTTGATCAGGTCGTTCCCGGAGTTGATCACTGACGGTGGTGAGCGGAAATTCGCCGTCAAATCAGTTCTAACAGGCTCGCCGAAGTGTTCGTCGAATTCTGTAAAGTACTGCACGGCCGCCCCTTGGAATGAGTAGATGCTCTGCCAGTCATCACCGACAGCGAATAGGTTCGCGGCATCTTGGCCGGTGAGCTCTTGGATTAGCTCTAATTTTCCTGCGCCGATATCTTGGAACTCGTCAACTAGAACGTGGTCATATTGCGTCTTGTACCTGCTTGGATGCTTCTGAATCAGCTCAACGGCATCCTGAATCTGATCAGTATAATCGATTAAGCCATTTCTCGTCAAGTACAGAGCATACTCTTGGAGAAGTTGAATTCCACAGTGGCCGAAATGATACTGCCGTGGGTTCTGTGGAGACAGGTTCGCCTTGATGTCGTCTGGCATGACATCAAATCGTTTGGCGTTCTCGATGAAACTCTGAAACTGCTTTTTAATCCATCCCTCACGGTGTTCGTATTCGAATGCTGTCTCAACTAACTCCTCGAAACCCATACGGTCAAGCTCGACACCATGGTGAGCAAGTCGGTGACGGAGCGCTTGTTTCAGCCGGTCTGTTTCATGCTCAAACTCATACGTATCGATTAACTTGTACTCAGCGGCTGTAAACTGCTGCCGAACCCACTGCATTTTCTCGCGGTACTCCTCTGAACTCCAGGAAAACCACGGCGCAACGGAACCTGATTCATCAACTCCCCAATGCTCAATATACACGTCGTATGCCGGTAAGTAAAAATCAGGATTGTATCCAGCTTTCTCTGGATCAGTCTCAGCCCACGTTGCTCGGTCCTCATATCGGTAATCGACCTGATGCGTGTATAGAAAATCTGCAATGAGTTTCTCAGCTCTCGACCTGACCTCAGTCCCCTTGAGAGTCACATAATTCTCGTCTCGTCGGGCCTGAACGTACTCTTTTTTCGTCTCAAAGGCTGCCTCGTCGAAGTATACGTCATCAAAATGGACCAGGAACTCATAGTAATGCTTCAAAAACTCACTGTCTTCATCGTTTCTAGCATTTCGAATCGTCTGCTCAATGAGGTTCACCTGCTCGTCTTCATCAACCAGATCAACGTATCCATCCTGAGCGTTCTGGAGCAGTTTTTGCCCGAACGAATTGACGGTCCGAACTTCGACATCAGTAATCCCGAAGTGGTCAGCAAGCCGCTCCTGCATTTCCGTTCGTGCCTCACGCGTGTACGTCACAACCAAGATCCGATTTGGGTCAATGCATTGTGCATTAATCAGATAGGCAACCCGAGTTGTGAGTGTCAGCGTCTTCCCTGTCCCCGCAGCGGCAATCACTTGATTGTAAATCCCATTGCGAATAACCGCTCGTTGCTGCTCCTTGGTGAGATCGAGATCACTAGGTCCAATATCCGAGAATAAATCAGCAGACTCTTCTCGTTGCTGACGTACAAACGCCGAATTATACTCTTTGAGGTGCGCTCTGACTGATCCCACCTCTGTTTGCAACTCCTGAAGTTGCCGCTGGTCTGCCCCACTAAGAACTGAAAAGTCAGCCTCCTCATCGAGTTCTTTCAGCTCTGTAACCAATGGGTGGATCTTTGTGGTGAGCGTAGCCCGTTGCGGCTCCCTCAAGTACCGATCAAAATTCAGATACGGTTCAGCATCTTCTCGGAGCCTCGTAAGCGCGTCAGCATGAGCCTCAATCTCTGAATCGAACCAAGTCTTCTCCTCAATGTACGCCTCGTACTCATCCAGCCTCGTCTCGTACTGTGTTATATCGTTAACTCGACTTTCAGGAGCATTTGAAGCGTGGGGACTCTCCCGAACCGATTTAATCTCTCCCCGCAACGCAGCAATCTCTTCTAAGAGTGTTTGAGGTGAGTCGAGTGCATCCCCGTTTTCCTGTGCTGCTTTTACTCGCTGTGCAACGTCGAGAAAGCTATTTCTAACCGACGTCAACATCTGCTCCAATTCTGCTTCAGCAAACTCCGCCCGACTCTGCTGAAGTTCATCTGACAGGAACAGGGCGCGTTGTTCTATTTCATTGAACTGAGTGACAAGTGAATCCGAGACCATGCTCAGCGGTTGTTCATCTCTCACCGATTCCAAGTCGGCTTCAAGTGCTTGAACATCCGCAACCAACCCCTCGACGTCATCAACCGTCTCTAAGTCAAGGTACGGCTTCGCTCGGCTCTCAAGCCGGTCTATCTCTTCCTGCCAATCTTCTATCCGTTGATCAAGAGACTCAATAACCTCAGTTCGCTTGTTCACTAACTCGTCTTTACGGCGTGTCCCTGCCTCAACAGAATACGACAACACGTTACGGATCCTCACAAGGTCCGCGCGCTCCTCTTCATACAAAAATGCCGCTTCAGGATTAGATAACAAGCACTCACTTGTCTCGACTGCGTCTTTTTCTTCCGAAATGGCCTCCTCAAGTGCCGTTATCTCCTCGCTCAGTGTCGCATAGTGGCGTGGTGGCACTTGCTGATCTGGAGGCGTTAGTGACGCTGGAAAGAACTTCGGATTGATGTCCTCAAGCAATCCACTGATAGACTCATATTCACCACCCTCTGTGCTGAGATGACTTCTTTCAATAAGCTCGCTTTCCGTACCTTCATAGAATCCACTCACGCCTCGATACTCCTCACTCACAGAAGCACGGCTTCGTCGCAGCAGTGCGGCATCTCTACTTGTCGGCGCACAGAAAGACTCCCACAGCACAGTTGGGATAACCCACTCAAAAACACTGCTCGCACCCTGACTCACATAACTCTCAATGTCCTCGAATGTATCCCAATCGACATTTCCATTGATAACAACAGTAGAGTCGTCTCGCTGCACTATTATTACCATCAGACAATATTCGGATTAATGTTATGAAATAGCATTTATGAGCCGAAAAGAACGAGAAATCGGTTTACAAGGGATCTCTCGGAATACGGGACAAGCAAAGCGACAGTCCTTGATTGCGGTGGCAAAAACAACAGCACCGAAGCCGTGTTCTCAGAACACGTAAACTGACATCACTACCGAATTGAGAGTTCCCGTTCAACCAGATCGGCAATACCGTATCTACGTCGGAATGATGCTTTGAGACAAAAGCCCGAGTTGTTTTGTGGGTTCAGTATGAGACACACGTTATGGGCGAAATTGGAAGTTTGCTTGACAAAGTCGAATCTAACGAAATAGTACTTCCAGAGTTTCAGCGGGAGTTTGTTTGGAAGAAGAGCCAAGCGAAGGAGCTGATAAAGTCCCTTTATTCAGGGTACCCCATCGGCAGTTTGTTGATTTGGGTGACTGAGAGCCCACCTGAAATCAAGAACGATGCTGTTGACAGGGAACAATACGGCCTCTTCAAAGTACTTCTCGATGGGCAGCAACGACTGACTGTCCTCTACATGCTGGTCAAAGACGACATTCCACCATATTACACTGACAGCGAAATCAGACACGACCCACGTAACCTCTACTTCAATCTGGACTCAGGTGAGTTCAAGTACGAAAACAAGAGTACGCGAGGCGGGCGTGCAGAAGAGTTCTCATAGCTCAACGATCGGACTTGCGATGTCACCTCCTCGTTCATGGTTAGCGATGACGACAGCCAAACGAAGACAGAGAGCGACGAAGACGTGAGTTTTTGCCCGTTCTCGGCCTCGGACTTGCGGAGTCCCGAGGCCGAGATCCTTGCACACGCCGATTGCTGTTTCGACCTGTGACCGGTTATCGTAGGTGTCGTCAAGCTGCTTTTCCCAGACGCGGACAGTGTCGCTATGTTCCTTGATTCGTTTCTGGATGCGGTACTCGATATCTGGTGGATCATTTGTGTTCCGTGGATTGTACGGAACCACTGGCACGACGCCTGCTTCAATCAGGTCGTCGTGCCAGTCCAACATGTCGAACTCTGCGTCACCAACGAACGTGACTGGCTTTTTGACGGCGAGCGCATCCTGTGTGATGCGCCTCGCCGTCGCCTTGTCCACAGATTTCTCATCTGTGAACTCTGCGGCAATCGGGATGTTGTTGTCGGTCGTCACCAGACAGCAACCGTAGCCGTAGTAAGTCTCCTCAGCTGTACTGTCGTAGTTCCACGAGGCATCCTCGTCCGGGCGAGGCGCCCGGACATCGGTGCCGTCAATCCGAAAGCAAGAACCCAGTTCAACTCGGACGAGCACTTGCTGGAGAATTCGTGAGAAGACTTCCTCAACGACACCAGAGAGATCGTCGATAAACCGGCCAATCGTCCGCCGTGACGGCGGTCGCTCGAACTCGCAGACACGCCAGACATCATCGTTGGCGAGTTCTTGAGCCATCGCTTCTGGTTCGTAGATTCTGTTGTAGAAGCAGTGAAGCAATCCTCGGAACAGTTCAGGTGGATGGAACTCCCGCGTTCGCCCCCGCGGATCGGGGGCGAACACGGGGAATTCATAGAGAAACTGGAGATCAAGATGTTCGAATAGTACTGTTGTCTCGGTTTCCAGTGATTTCAAGACCTCTGTGATCGTATCTTGGTGTGGCAGGGTAGTGGTTGACACATCTCACTGTCCCTGCCTCATCTCCGAGAGAGTTCCTATCGATCCTCCAGAATCGCTGATCAGCCAGCAGAGCCGTGCTAACTATTCTGCACGCCCGCCGTACGCGAGATAACCCGGAGTGGGTTAAAATCACTGATGTGTTCAATGACGGAATCAACGCGTGGGACATCGCACGTGAGAAAATCGGTGACGAGTCAGACGAAATCTCAGAAAAAGCCGAACACTACCACACACAAATCAAACAACTGGAGAGGATAACTTCCCGGCCGCTACCGTTAGAAGAACTCCCCAAATCTGCAGACGTTCACCAAGCTATTGATCTCTTTGACCGTGTGAACTCACAGGGTACCGACCTCGGTGATGCTGAACTCGCTCTTGCTCACATGAGTGCGCAGTGGCCATACATCAGGCGAGAAATGAAAAAGAAGCAAGCCGATCTCGCAGAGAAAGGCTTCAGCTTTGATCTAGACTTCTACGTCAAATGCATCGTTGCCGTTATTTCTGGCACGATGACCTACAACAAGGTCTACGATACAGACAAGGCTGTTCTCATGGAGAAATGGGAGCAAATAGAGGATGTTCTCGATTACCTCGTGAACTTCCTGCAGAATGAAGGGCACATACCGGACTCATCGTATATCACGACGCGAGCCGTTCTCATCCCATTAATCGCGTATCTTGACAAGAACGACATTCGGTTGAATCAGGCAGAAAAGAACAGCTTCCTCAAATGGATGTATGTCGCTATGATGTGGTCACGCTACGGTCGCTCTACGGACACCACTCTCGAAAAAGACCTCTCACTGCTGAACGATGAGCAACCGACGAAAGAATTGATGGAAGAAATCAAAGATAATCGCGGAGGGCAGATCGAAGTGCGTTCGTCTGACTTTGATGGCCGCGGGAAACGCAGCAAACGGTTCTACAACATGGTTCGAATCGTTACCCGAGCAAACAACCCTGTTGACTGGAAAACCGGAGAACCGCTCAAAGGCAGCTACAATCTCGAATCACACCACATCTTCCCAAAATCACGGCTCTACGACGAACTCTACAATTCAAGCAATCACATGGGGAAGAAACGAGTCAACGAAATCGCCAACCGAGCGTTCATCACCTCACGAGGAAACTATGAAATCTTCACCGACCTCCCTGCTGAATACCTGCCCGACGTCCGGACAAACTATCCTGAAGCGTTCGAAAAACAATTCATCCCCGACAACCCGGAACTCTGGAAACTAGAGAACTATGAAGACTTCCTCGCTAAACGACGCGAACTATTAGCACAAGCAGTCAACGACTTCCTGGAATCATTCGATAATTTCGGCGACAACGGCGGCAAGGACGAATCACTCGCCGATCTCGTACAAAAAGGCGAGAACCATCGTATCGAATTCAAGGAAACCATGCTCTATGATGTCCATAGGGACCAACCCAACACAGAACTGAGAGAAGAAGCCGTAAAGGAAATCTGTTCTTTCGCAAACTCTGAAGGCGGCACACTCATCATCGGCATCGAAGACAAAGAAAAAGAAGTGACAGGTATCGACCGAGATTTGAAATTAATGCAGAACGGGAAAGATGATTTCGAGCTCCAACTAAATCAAGAAATTAGAGACAAGCTTGACGAGCATTTCGCATCAACCTATACTCAAGTCTCGTTCGACGAACTCAACGGTGAAACAGTCTGTGTCGTCTCTGTTGAAAAATCACCGAATCCCGTTTACTACGGTGATGATGACTTCTATGTACGAATCGGAAGCTCAGCAACACCACTCTCAATCCCTGACGCGAACCAATATATCCAGGAAAACTTCGCATAAACCAGTCCTGAAGGGCGTCATAGTGCCATGATGACAGAGTCAGCCGCGTATGGCACACTCTGATTAAACTCTACAGCTCTTTTCGCAAGTCCACAAACTGATCGGCATCGATACGCCACACACCCTGCTGTCTCGCTGAAAGAGTTAGTCCTGTAGCTCAGTCATTACAGCGTCACTCGCCCCGTCCGCGGTGAACCGCGGCACGAATTCTGCTTGCACATGTGGCCGCTGGTCAGTCACCCACGACTCCCCGGTTGCATCCTCGTATTGCTCCGCCAGCACAGCTTGCCGGAACGGTTCCCGGAGGGATACAGTGCGTACCACTGTCTGTTGCCCTGTGTCGAGATTCTTTCCGTACAACAGCCACATGAGGCCGTCGGTCCCAATCCCCATCAGATACTGCCGGTCCAAGTCGCGCTTGTACTTCGCTAGCGCGTTCTCACCGAGGTACTCCGTGACTTCGTCTTTGACCTCCGACTGCTCATCCGACAGGTCGATCTCTCCGAATTTCTTCGCCTCAACGATACACACGCACGGTATCGCAACACCGCCAGTCTTGAAATCCGGGACCGTCCGTTGATCCTTCATCAAATCCGCCGGTTGTGCTACGATATCCTCGTAACCGAGCGCCTCCAGCATCGGCCGGATCAACTTCTCCTCAGTAAACCGTTCCGGCATCTGTTCAACTACCCCGCCGAGAAGATCTTCATCCTCGGTGATAATCTGATTCAACGCGTTCAATTCTCCCCGCGTAGCAAACTCCTCAACAAAATCCCGAACCACATTCAACACGCCCTGCGCATAGAACTGCTCTGCAGACAACATCCCGTTCCGATTTGAATCCGACATTACTCTCTCCTCTACAAGCCGGTTCAAAACCCGAGGAGTTAGTCTTGACTGTTCGAAAACACGACCACTCACGCTGTTCCTCCGAGCAGCGAAGCGCTATGTGAGTCGTGAGGCCATCACCAGTATGACTACACTTTATCTCACCAAGCTCACAACGAACTCACACATGTCTGAGTCCGAGAAACGGACGATCGAAGTCAGCGCCGACGTGTTCGAAACACTCGCCCAAGACAAGGGGAAACGGACGTGGGACCAGCAACTACAGCGGATGCACGAAATGGCCTACGGAACCGATTACGTGCGAACCCCCAAACTCCAAGACTTCAGCAACGGCGGGCCAGGCGGCGTCCTCGGCACAGTCCGCGTTCCAGCCGACGGCGACCTCGAATTCGTCCTTCGGCTCCCAAACGGGACACCAACAGCAGTCGTCACCTTCGACAAACTCGCACCGAACGAAGAAGTGACCGTTGAGGTTCCGGAAGGAGACATCGTTGAGGTATAGCTGGTTTTCCCAATGACAAATTAATAAGTGACTCTGCTGACTCTGGAGTCACATGGATACTGGTCCGGATAACAGCACTCTCTCCTTGCCTTCTCTTTCTCGGCAGTTCCCATCTGAAGCGGTGAACATGGATCTCACCATGTGTGGGCTCCTAATCGAGCGAGCGGAGGAACTTGCTCGCCTCTACCACGAACATGGGAACTGGAACGACGTCAAGCAAGTTTGGTTTGATGAGCGGCTTTCAAACCGCAGTACTCGAGATAGTTCACAGAAAATCTATCGCGTTCTTACTTCACGGTTCAAGAACGCACCTGCAAGTCTTCCCAATCCCCATGACCTTCCTGCAGTGCTAGAAGACTGTGAGACACAGCAGGACAAAGCCCAAGTTCTCTATTTTTACTTGGTCGCCGATGATGTAATTGTTCGCTACGCTGTTCACAGGTACGCACAGCGACTCTCACAAAACCATCCTGATGCCCTTGACTTCTCGAACGAAGAACTAACGTCTGTTCTGAATGAGTTCGAATACGCTGACGGCACGTCGTTTGATTACGCTGAGTCAACGACTGAGCGCTGGTGCGAAGGGTTCAGATCGGTGATGCGTGAAATCGGCGTTCTGAAAGACCAACGAGCAGTGAAAGGGGAACCTCCATCGCTTGGGAGGGTTCCGCTGCTAGTCTCAATGGGCTACTCATACGAACAGGACGCTGAAGATTGGCTTGACTCTCCGCTCGGGCACGTATACCTCTTCCAACCCGAAAATCGCTGGCAGGAACTCTACGACCGGGCCGCTAACATTGAAGCATGGGAATACATCGAACTCCACGGAGGACTCGAATTACGACCCACTGATGGCCCGTATTCGTGGATTGGCACGGAGGAGGATGCCTGATGGACGGCGATAGCTGGTTTGAGGACTTCCCGGAAGATTTCGAAGAATCCGTTCGTATCGACCGTGACGAACGCTCCCATCGCCAACAAGCTATAGAATCATACCACTTGACTGCTGACTCCCAACGGTTTATTCAGGACTTTGCCGATAGAATGCTCGGTCAAGCGGACGATATGCGAACAGGGTCGAATTACTGGCTTTACGGCTATTATGGGAGCGGGAAAAGTCACTTATTGACTGTTTTTGACGGATTACTGCATTCAGACTGGATCGATGGGCAACACGATACCGTGTGGGCAGATCTTATAGGCGGTAAAGCGAACGATGAACTGGCACAGGTACGAGAGCAGTGGCGGACAATTCATGATGAGCACCACGTCATTCCCGTCTCAATCAATCTCCTGAAATACCAGGGGCAGAAGGCGCGGAGCTTCAGTGAGATAATCCTCAGCCATGCCCACCAGAATCCGGAGCTGACCGGCGTTGACGATGGGATTTCGAAAGGGTTGTCTTCCCAACTCGATGTCGCCTATTTCGAAAGTTGGTTTCGGACAACGGGAGCATGGCCGGACAGACAGGCCCGCGCAGAGAGTGCTCTGAAAAGTAGCATAGCGGCTAGTGACTACGGTTGGGATTCCAACGGCCTCTGGACCGATATTCAAGAGTACGGTGTGCTGGCAGATGTTGTTCTTCCAACGTTGTTTGAGGAGGTAAACGGCATCCTCGATGGGTATACGGACCTACAGCCGTCAGATATCGATCCTGACGAAGTAGTGAGTCGATTGGAGGATCTTCGGCAAGAACGTGAAGCGGAGCGGGACGAGCCGGTGAAACTCGTGTTGCTTCTTGACGAGGTGAGCCTGTTCATCGGGACTGATTTTGGTCGATTAACTGAACTCCAGACTCTCGCAGAGAATATCGACGAAGTTGAGAACGATAACATCCAGTTGGTTGTAACGGCTCAAGCTGACATCGAAGACACTCAGCCGCAGTTTGCTGCTCGTGGAGCAGACTTTACCATCCTCAAAGATCGGTTCCCTCACCGGTATCAGCTCCCGAGCAAGCACGTCGGCGACATTGCGAAGCGGCGACTCTTCGAGAAATCCAAAACCGGGAACACACAGATTCAGGAGTTACTCGATGATGCGTCTGTGAAGCCGATGGAGTCACTGGTCTACAGTGATGTTCAGCAGAATACAGACCCAAAACTCGATGCGATAAACAGGCAGGAGCTTATCGAATATTATCCGTTCCTTCCGTACCATGCGCCGCTGTTCCTCGAAATTCTGTTCAACCTCCGAAAAGAGGCCACTGATCCGGCAAAGTCGATTTTCTCGGGTACTGCCCGTGCGATACTGGCGCTCATGCACAACCTTCTCGAAGGTTGGATTGAAACCGATGAGCCGGACCAAATCATCACCCTTGTTGATTTCTACGAACTGGTCAAACCTGAGCTCCAAGAGACATTGTCTCAGGACATGCACGTCATCGAAGGCTCGGATAACTCAGCGCTGTCCGGGGAGAGCGAAGAAGACTCAGAGCTTGACGAACTGAACGCAGGTCGAGGTATCGCTGGCGAGGTTGATGAGGGTGAATTGACAGGGTTTGATCTGAAGGTGGCGAAAGCAGTGCTGTTGCTACAGCACGTTCACGATATGGTACCACTCACAGACGGGAACATCGCTGTCTCCGTGATGTCCGATCTGAACGGCCGTTCTTGGATCAGCACACAAAATCGGGTCGAAGAGTCACTTGACCGGATGCAGAAATTCATCCGGCCAAATGAGAACGAAAACGAGGCACGATACCGGTTCGCAACTATCGAGGAGCGGATTATCTATACGGAAGCTGAATCGAATGAGGAAACACCAGAATGGGACTCAATTCTACAGGCATTGGATGACCATCTTTGGGAAGGAATTATTCAGGAACTACCACTTCCTAAATCGGTCCCGTACAAAGATACTGACGAGGAGTATCCGGTTTCGTATGAATTCGGAGTAGACGGTACTGATTTCGAGACGGTCTTCGAAGCTGACGGCGGACTTGATGTTACTGTCGAGGTACAGGGTATTCATCCCAATCACACGTCGGACTCCGGCGACAGGGAAACGCTCTATTGGTCGATCGACACGGACGGTCTAGATGACCTGCGAAAACATCTCGTTGAGTGGTGGGCTTTGCGAGATGCAATTTCGATGCGGAATGCACCGCCACCTGTCGAACGAGACTTGGAACGACGAGCAAGTGCCGTTAGAAGTAAACTCACCAGTGCGATGCAGGCCGGTTCGTACGCTGTCAAAGATAATCCTGATATCAGTACCATATCGACTGCAGTCGAGACCACTGTGGATGTCAGGTATCCTGATGACTTCCATCCGATGATGCTGCAGGTGACGGAGAGTCGCCTCCAGGAACTGGCAGACCTCTCAGCTGAAGATCCCTTGCCGAGATGGGCCCAAGCAATTCAAGTTCCTTCACCGAACCTGTCTTCGGATGATGGTAGTCAAACAATCAAGGGCAACGTCTTTGCGCTCACTGGTCGTCAACTGCAAGACAAAGAAAACGGCCTCCATATCGACAGAGTTCTTGATGGAATCGTCGATAAAAAGCCGTTCTACGATGAAGTGCGCCCTGCGCTCCGAGCTATCATTTGGGGGCACTGCCGAGCCGAAAAGCTCGTCCCTGTCAGAGATGACGGCCAGACACTAGAGAACGAGGTAATTCTTGACCGGAAGAAACTCTCAACGACGAGGCTGAAATTACTGCCGTCTGACTCTCCCGACGAGTGCCTCAGAGAAGGTGGATTCAAAGAAACCACGGAATCCGTTGCTGATGGCCTGATTAACCTCCGGGAAACGAATCAACGGCTGCGCTCGTCTCTCAACGGTCTCCGTGAAGACGTTCAGTTGGTCAGTGAGACTGATATCCGCTCCGAAGCCGTCTCCGGCTTACTTCAGAATCTCATCGATGAATTATCTGGCCAGAGTGAAGCAGCTTCAACGCGGTTAGACGGCATACGAGCGCAGGAAAATATCTGCGACATCGTCGAAGAAACGAACGAAGCACGGGAGTGGTTCGACGAGGTCAGCGATGTCTGGAACCGCCGTTTGAACACCCTCTATCAGTTCGATGCACAGCTTGCCGCTGCGACCCCTCATTTCGAGTGGGTTACCGAGGACGTGCAGTCGGTAGCAGCCACACAGCGTCAGGCACTCAGTGACTTCGATAGTGAGTGGTGGACGACCGGTGGCTGGAAGACCCTAATCAGCGAAACGACGACCGGGCTTGACGACAAACTCCAGCAGGTCTGGAGCGACTTCATCGAAGAGCAAAACCTCTCCACGTTCGTCTCACGTATCGACAGCCATCCGTGGGTCGTTCCTGCAACGGATCTTCCCGCGAGCGTCCAAGCAGGGTTCGAGCGGGAATACATCACGCCGCTCCGTGACCTGCAGCGCTGGTATGAAACGATAGACGAGGCTATCACCGCGCTCTCTGCTACTGACGAGGACACGCTTGTTTCGGCCACGAACCGCCTCTCAGAGACGCAACCGTATACTGATGCCATCAAGTACGACAGGGAAGAGTTAGAATCTCGGCTAAACCGCCTCACGACGGCTGTGGGTGAGCGCAGGCCGGACGATATTGACCACATCGGGGTAGTCCCCGATGATCGACAGAGCATCGACCAGCGTCTCGAATCCCTCGTCGAGAATCATGAACTGGACATTGAGCACGTGGAATCCGGGGTGATCATCCGATGACGGACTCACCGTACTTAGCGTTCAAAGAAAAGTTGTGTACGTTTGCCAACGGGCAGGCTGGCATCCGAAATCCGTTCGTCATCGTGGCGGTCGATCCACCGCTTGAACATCGGACTACTGAGCGGTTACATGAATGGGCCGTGAATGCTACTGAGCCGCCAACCCTTGATTCAGGAGTTACTATTCAGCCCGTCTGGCTTGATCAACTCCTCTCAGAAACGAAAGTCTACAATCTCTCAGTCGCTCTTGGTGGTGAAACGAGTTCCGAACGTATCGAGGAGACAATGCAGACTCGGCTCGCGGAAGAACTCGTCCAGGAAATGGTCACACACGAAATCGATGACGAGAAATTAGAAACGCAACAGCATATCGTTCTATTGCTGAATCTCGGCAGCCTATACCCGTTCACGCGGGCTTCTGAACTTCTTGACGAATTGGATCGTCGAAACGTCAAGTCAACTATTGGGATTCCGTTCCCCGGTGATGTCGTCGCTGGAAACCTGAATTTCTTCGGCGGCGATTCACGACGCTATTACCCGGCGCATCAGATTGACGGACAAATTCTGGAGGAGCATCTTCAACAATGAGTATCAAAGACCTGTTCCGCCGTGATCCGACGCGGCAACTCGAAGAAGTGCAGAAGGTAAACGCCCGTGAGCGGGCCGAGACTGACGTCGAAGAATTCCATGAAACAGACAGTGCAAAGCGGGCACTCACACGGCTTGGGGAGACTATTGAAGCGCACCCCGGAGAAACTGCACGGTTCCTCTACCTACACGCCACTTTCGGGTCGGGGAAGACCCACCTGCTGAAACTCGTTGGGCTGCTCGCGGACACCGACTCCGAGTACAGCCACTTGGGTGAGACACTCGCCGACACGTGGCCTGGATTCGACAACCTTGCAAAGTCGATTGACGCGTCACACGTCGATCGGCTCGTACCGGTGTTCTTGAACCTTCTTGACCGGGATGCTTCGAAGGAGCCCCCACTTCCGTTCCTTATCTTCGAGGCACTCGGTCGTGAACTTGGGTATCCGACCTACTACAACTGGCTGCTTGAGTGGACGTGGACACTCGATATGGAACATGACGGCGTGTGGGACGAGCTCCGCACTGTCGAGCATAATGGGCAGACATTCGACGAAGCTCTAAACGACCGTGCGTCGCTGCGCAAGTGGCTCTATGAGACACTCCCGACACTCCAATCGACGACCGGAACCCGGTTCGACAGTCGGGACGGCGTGAAAGCGTCGGTTGAGCAAGCCGAAGCTGACGTTGATCAGGAGTCCTTCGCACCGGATGATCTCGTTGAGCGCATTCAGACCGCGACTGCAGCGCTGAATGAAGGTAATTCGAATACCGAACTCCTACTCGGCCTTGACGAAGTCGCGTTGTTCGTTGGGGATAGTCCAACTCGGTATCGAGAGTTCGAGGAAACGATGGAGGCGCTCCAGCGCGGCCCGAACCCGGTCGTAATCACGACCGGGCAGTACTCGTTGCCAGCAACGCGAAAGAACCTCATCGGTGAACCACCAACAGACCACTGGACACAGCAGCAAGTCCCGCTTGAGGGTGCAGATACGGAGATCATTGTCCGAAAGCGATGGCTACAAAAAGACGATGCTGAACGCGTCTCGTCGCTCATCTCGGAGATACCGGACCTCTCGCTACAGACTTATTCATCGATCGAAAGCTCTGATCCAGACCCGGTCCAGTCCTATCCGTTCCGCGAGTACGACCTGACGTTGCTCCGTGCGGTCATGCAGGAACTGATCACCCAAGGCCGAGAGACAGACCGCGAATACATCCAAGGCCGAGCGTTGCTCGTGTTGGTGCGATCGCTGTTCACCAAATTCGATTGGGCTTCGGCTGAACCGGGCGCACTCGTTACGTGGGACGAACTGTTCGACCTGCTCGTTGAGGAGACGACGTACGTTCCGCTGTGGGTGCAGGAGATGCTTGATAACACGCTCATCCCGACGTTCAGCGGAAATGAAGAAGCTCGGGAAGTCCGCGTGTCGAAAGCCTTGTACCTGCTCAATCAGACGCCTGCTGTCCCTTCGACACCGGAGAATCTCGGCCGATTGATGGTCAACCACGTGAGCGCATCGGTCGAAGAAACTGTCGAGGACGTGCAGTCGGCACTCAACGAACTAGAAAGCAAGCAGAAGGTCCTGACGGAGACGACTGAGGAAGGCGACGAAGTCTATACGCTGGTATCCGAGGAGCAAGAGAACATCCTAGACCGTGCAGATACACGGGCCGGACAGATTTCTCCACATCAACTCTCTGCGTGGATTGAAACGCGCCTCCGCGAAACTGACGACTTCTTCCGAAGCGATAGTAAGCGCCACGAAGTCGATATTGGCGATGAACGCCTCGTTCCACTCCGCTACGAGTATTCGATCCGTGATCAAATCGACCGAGCACCCTCGACAGAGTATGATGCGCTTCAGGTCCGTGTTCTTGCTGACGACGAAAAGACGATCAACGAGCAAGTAGAGAAATGGCAGGAGGTGAATGATGGCCGCAAAGGGGGTGAGCACATTCTCGTTGCGATTACCGTCTCCGAGACAACTACCGACAGAATCAGAAACGTCCTTGGGATGTCTAAGGTTCTCGACGAGGAAACTGAGAGCCACGAAGACCTCGAACGGGAACACCGAACGAAGGAACGTCGCTTAGAGTCCTCTGTGACCGATATCATAGAAAACGCATCCGTCTACACTGTCCACGACTACCAGGGTGAGCGCACGGAGGTTCTGGATGAAGTCATCGAAGACCAGCTCCGTAGGGTGTTTGGCTCCACTCGAAAAGTCCTCTCGCGTCCGCTGTCAGAAGTGCGGGACGCGAAGGAATTAGCGACATTCTTCCGAGCAAGCGGCGAGTGGCCGTTCGCAGACCGCGACACGGTCACGCTCGGCGTGGACACGTCGAACAGAGAAATCGATGATAGCGGCTGGTGCCGGGAGTTCATCAACCAGTACGAACCACAAACTGCAGTGGACGTCGAGACGCTTCTCCAGCAGACACAAACTGCGGATGGTGACTACCGCGGCACGCCGAAAGAGTCAATTGCAGCCCTGCTTATCACGCTCGCCACGTCGAACGAAGACGTGGCTCTCAAACAGGACGCCGACTACGTCACGGACCCCGCTGCAATCGGGCGACAAGTTCGCACCAAGGGAGGACTCACCTCCCTGCAGGTTCGCTTCGAAGAAGTCATCGACGTCGCTGAGGTCCGAGAAGTTGTTTCGACACTCCTCGGTGAGACTCCGGAAACTGATGATCCTGATGAGTGGCTGGACGAACTCAGCACGTGGGTTGATAGCAACAGCGTCCTCGTCAAGCAGACATTCAAGCGAACCTCCCGAGAATTCGATGTTTCCTTAGACGCGCTTGAAGCCGTGGTCTCGCCAGCATATGACGGCGGCGACATCACGATGTCGGAGTTAGTCAAAGACAGTGTTCCGGCCGAGGCAGAGACATTCGCGGACGCTCGCCAACTCTTCACTGCCGACGACGGGAAGCCACTGTGGGAGCAGTTTACCGACACGCTCGACCTGGTCGAGTCGCTCTACCCGAATGCCCCGATCAGACAGCGGATGCAGGCAACCGCTGACAGCGGATCCGTCCCGACGAAACAGACAGTAACGTCACGGCTCACTGACGCAACGGGGCACCGCGTTGACGAACTCTCAGCGCAGCACCGTCACATCACGGGAACAGACAGTGACGCGTCGGACCCGGTTGACATCTGCGCAGACATCACAGCATGGGTTCAGGACAACGAGGCGGATATCAGGGCTCTGCTTGAGGAGGCAACGGCCACTTTTGATGATATCTCGTTCGACAGCCTCGAAGCAGTCTTTGAGACTGCTTGGGACGGCGAACAAATCGACGAGGCTGCACTCGTCGCGTCCAGTGTTCGCCAGCAGGCAAAAACCTACGAACAGGCGCGGGCTATCTTAGACGGTAAGACGAGTCCGTGGTCACAGTTGAAAGCTGCTGGAGACACTCTCCGTGAAGAGTATCATGACTCACCCACGACAGAGTCAGTTGTGAGCGTCCTCAACGCATCACGGCCGCCATCCCGACAGCGAGTGCAACAACTCATCGAAGAAGCCGAGGACCCGCAACCGCCCCGACCAGACGACGATGTTTGGACTGATCTACAGCGTACCGCTGAGGAACTTCGACAAGAGCTACCGAACGCCACCATCACCGATAGCGTGACGCGTACGGTAGACTCAGATGAGCGGCCATCCGAAGATCGGTCAAAGGAATTGCTGTCTGAAGCCAATACGGTACTGGACAGGATTCGGGCAATTCGAAGTCAGTTAGATAGTCTTGAGGACTCAGACATCATAGCTATTGACAGTGACGAATGAGGTTTATCGGCTGCATCAAGTCACTCCTACTTTAGAGGGGTTCTGTCACCACTAAGTCCCAAGTTCGCAATTTAGAGAACCAGTTATTAGCAACGGTTCATCTTAATAGTCAGCCGCGTTGAATAGTTTCTGAGGGCCGTAGCCAGCTGAATGTAGAAACGAATGTTATCTACTGACTTATTCTTTCGAATATTGGCTAATATACTCGGCAGCTGAACCAAGATCAGATTCGTTATTCCTTATTCCGGCAAATTTGTACCCTGTCCCGTCAATAGTAGTGAACTGTAGGGTTGGTGGGTTCACATCTGTTGCAGCAACCACATCAGCGATTTTGTCGTATCCAATACTCCGTGTTTCGTCGTGATCATTCACGCCTGCAACATACAGGATCCTCTGATCAGTGACCAGCAGGAAGCTGGCACCCGATTCTAATGTATCATGTTGGGGTACCTCTTTTGTCGAGTCAGAGGAAGCGATTGTGAAGCCCTTTCTCGGTGGTACAAATACAAATTCAAGCTTTTCTTCATCCTCGATGTATTCGATCAAATCCTTATCAAATAACTCACCGTTGTTGTCAGTCAGGAGTTCTACATTGAACGAACCAACTGCATCCTCAGCAATGGAGGGGATCTCCAAATGTTCCGATTTCGAGTTGATCTTGTTAGTCACCTCAGTTTCGATTTGTGTCAATAGACCATCCTGAAGAGGTCCTTGGTGACTTTCAACAACCGCGTCGTCATGTACCGTGAGCAAGTCTTCATACATTTCCATCGTCTTCTTCACGTCTTCAAGACGATCCTTAGCTTGGTTGTACTTCGAATGAGCCCTTTCAATTCGTCCACTCTGACGCATTTGATCGCCGGTTTCGATACGACTCCTAACGCTATCTACGCGGTCCGAGATCTCTTCTGCCAGTAGGTCAAGTCCTTTTGCTCGTTCAGCAATTTGGAAAGCCTTCTTGAATTGCTCATCAACTCCCTCTGTAAGTTGAGCTAACTCTGTAGTGAACGTCTCAGTAGAGGGAAGCTGTCTGGCAGTATCACTGTCAATACGTGTTAGTCCAGCATCATACCGGGCAATTTCTTGTCGCAGATCTATTCGTCGCCTATTCACCCTTTCGTATTCTTCTACAGCCTCGAAGTATCGTTCTTTGTGGTAGGATTTTTCTGCGCTGGCAAGGATAGACCGAAAGTGTCGTATATCATTGGTAATCTCCCTTCGAAGTTTTATCAGACTTGGCAGGTATGTTGGGATATTTTCCAGTTGTGTGTCATTGTCAAACTCGGTTACTGATTGCAGGTCCTCAGTTGCATTCCTTTTCTGTGACGGTACGTTTGTGCTGCTAGCTTCCGTATCAGAATGGACCATTCCATTCTGCTCGGCTTCCGGATCAATATATGATTGAGCAAGTTGGAATGCATCAAGCGCCTCAATAAGATTATAGAGTTGAGATCCGTCGACGAGTTTTACATTGAGTTTCTTCGCCACATTCTTCGCACCCTCGGTGAATTGACCAGTAGTCACTACGACCACCGTGTCCACGTCAGTCCGCTCTTGCCGAATACTTGAGTACTGCTGGATATCTGGCCTCCCGACCGACTTCGATGGATTGTACCGCTTAACCTGCATTACCTCTTTTTTCGGGAACGGTGTCGTCTGCTCGGCAATGACATCAATCCCGCCGTCACCCGAATCCTTCGTCACGTAAGTATTCCAGTTTTGTAACTCCCAAAGTTTCGCCACAAACTTCTCAAACTCATGGGAATCAACCTCTTGAAGTTGCTCAAGAAACTCGTCCTGTTCAATGGTCATTCAAATGGAATTCACTGAGAACCCATAATAAGCCCACGTTCTCTATGGCCGATTGGAAGAGGTTGCAACATCGCTGGAGGTGAACCGTAGGTGACTCCCGCCTATGAGTACGAAAGACCAACTTCGCCGGTTCGAAAACAAAGCACAGTTGCTACGCTACATCTCGGACGAGAGAGAGACTGACTTAGATACACTGTGGAACACGTCCAAAGTCCGAGTTGAACAACGCCAGTTAGCCGACTGACCGATAGCACTACCGTCGGGGATTCTCTTCCGATGAGCCAACATTAAAGTCAGTTGTCGCTGTCGGACATGATATTCACGAGTAACCTCCATGGATAGCGATTCACTTTCTCAGCGGAAGGCGCAACTCGACAAGGCAGAGCGGGAACATCTCGAAGACGTCGTTACTGAGATGCGAGAGCGCGTGGAAAACAACGTTCGATTCCAACTCTCGCAGAGAGGACTTGAGGAGAAACCAGACGACACGGACGATTTGGACGAAGACACACAGGATCTCGTCGAAGCAATCGAGTTAGAGAGCGTTGACGGTCATGACTGGAGTGAAGGGTTCGAGAAGTACATCACCAGTGTCGGATACACCATCGTCAATCGTCTCGCTGCACTCCGTTGTCTGGAGGTGCGTGGCTTCATCGACAAGGAAGTCACTGTGTTCAAGGACAACGGACTGACGCCAGCAGCAGAGCCGCTCAACGACGGCACGGAAGACTTCCTCATGGAGGACGAAGCGATTCTAAAGGCCTACCACAAAGCATGCGACAAATTCGCCGACGAAATCGAGATTCTATTCGATCGCACATCGGCATACAGCCTGATCGATCCAGACAACGATACTTTCGAGGAACTTTGTGGAATGCTGGATTCAGTTCCCGACCCCGTCTGGCGGGCCGACGACGTCCTCGGGTGGGTCTACGAGTACTACAACGTCAAACTACTCGACGACCTGCGCCGCAAAGGCGACCGTGACGGCTTAGAGCCCGACGACGTCCCGCCTGCAAACCAGTTCTACACCCCACATTGGGTCGTCCGAATGCTCACCGACAACTCGCTCGGGAAACTCTACCTCGAACACACCGGCGAGTTACAGGATGTCGTCGAAACGCAGGAAGAGTTCTCCCCGGACGAGCGCAAAAACCGCCCGCTCTCGCCCGGCGAATCACCTGACATCGCTGATTTCTGTACTTACCTCGTTCCTTCCGAGGAGGAAGGCGAGCCAACCGACTTCGACCACCCCGAAGAGCTTGGCGTTATCGACCCTGCCTGTGGAAGCGGGCACTTCCTGCTGTACGCCTTTGACGTGCTGGAGCGCATCTGGCGTGCCGAAACCAACCTTCCCGAAGAGGAAATCCCACGGAAGATTCTGAAGCACAACCTCTACGGCGTTGACCTGGACATGCGGGCCTGCCAGCTCGCGGCGTTCAATCTATACCTGAAGGGACGAACCCGGACCGAGGCCGAAGGCGCAGACGGCTTCGACATGCCGGAAGTCGGTATCGTTTGCGCAGACGCGAAAGTGGCCGACATCGAGGGTGTTGAGGAGGTATTCGACGAAGTGGCTGGCGAGGACGAAGAAGTCGAGCAGGCACTCCGGCGTATCCTAGACGCGTTCGAGGAAGTCCACGGCCTCGGGAGCCTGCTCGACGTGCGAGGAACGCTTGGCGACCTGTTCGAGGACGACAGCGAGACTGACGGTGTGCAGATCACACTCGGCGACGACCCACGGGAGAGCCACACGCTCGGACAGGTACTGCACAGTCTGCGAGAGGCTGTGGAGGAACACCGAGACACAGACTCGTTCCTTGCACAAGACTTGCGGAGCTTCGTCCGGCTGCTGGATATTCTGGCGCAGGACTACGATGTGGCACTGATGAATCCTCCGTATGGTTCTGGAAATCGAATGCCTGATATCGTTCAAAAGTATGTGAAAGAAAAATATTCGTATAAGGCAGATTTTTACATCAGTTTCTTTGAAGCCTGTGATAGACTGACTACTCAGAATGGTCGTACCGGTATGCTCGTCCCGAGACAGTTTATGTTCAAAGGAAGATTTACCGAGTTCAGGAAGGATTTCTTAGGCTCTGAAGGTAGTTTCGACTTCTTGGCTGAGTTTGGAATTGGTGTCTTAGATAACGCAACAGTTCGTACAGTTGGAACTGTTATCCGATCTGGAGTTGATCCGTCATCAAACGGGACTTTCATCCGTTTACACGATGTGGATACTATTGAAAAAGAGGCCACTTTTCTTGATGTACTCTGCAAGACTGAAAAAGAAATAAAGCGGCTATTTTCAATCAGTCTGAGTGAATTTGAGCAAATTCCTCGGTCTCCTATATGTTATTCCGTGCCACAAGTTGTACGAGAGTTGTACAAACGGAATATTAAAATTGACGCTGAACATGCAGGAACAGATGACGAGTCACTCTGTTGGGTTGGTCCTGGTATTGTAACCGGAAATGACGATAGATTTATACGATACCATTGGGAGATCGGTAAGAAGGATTTGTACCAACCGTTCTCGCACGGTGGTGCTGACGCTTGGATTGCCCCGAAGATGGCGAAGATGGTGAAGTGGGATAATCAGGGAGAGGAAATGAAGCGATCAAGTTCGTTCGTTAGAACTCCTAACGAACATCTCTACGGACGGTCTGGGCTCACATGGACATATATTAAAGAGACAGGACGGCGTTTCGGCTACTTCGCTGGAGGACTATTCAGTACTAACGGCTTCTTACTTGTTCCAAAGAAAGATGTATCTCTCTGGACACTATTAGCTGTGATGAACTCAAGCCTATATAATGCCCTTTTTCTTTCTCAGACGACAGAGCGGCACTGGAATGCAGATGCAGTAGGAAGTATTCCGTGGATTGCGGAATTTGAGGACGTGAATGAATTTGCCGAGTTAGCAAAGCAACAATTCCAGGCGAAATTGACTGAACGACAGACGGATCCTACAAGTCCGTACTACAGGGGACCTGCACTTCTTCCGGAAAGTGCCAAGTCAGGTTTCATTTATGAACATGCCCATTCCAAGGACCATTCTGTACAGGAACTACCGAATTTCGGTATTGATGTGGATTCTGGAAAAATTCAGACAAACGCTAGGACTGTCCGACAGACCGAATTAATACAGGAAAAACGTACGGAGGATATTTCAGAGGAGATAGACGAAAGAATTTATTCACAGCTAGGAATTTCACAGGAAGAACAGGAGGGAATACTCACTGAGATATACTTACGAACTTCAGAAAGTCCGGAAGACCGCCAAGTTTCGGACCCTGAATCTGTTCCTGAAGTCCCTGATAACATCGACCAGCAAGTGAAAGATCTCGTCCATCACTTTGCAATCGAAGCAGTCTGTGAGGAGACCGACGGCATTATCGCTCTACACAGTACGGACGATGAAGGCGATATGCTTGACCGGATCATCAAGCGTTTTGAGGACGCCTATGGCGAATATGCTGAGAACCGCCTCGCTGAGGTTGACGATATCCTCGGAATAAAATCAGCCGCGGAGGAAGCCTACCCTAACCTTAGGGAGTTTATCGAAGACGACCTGTTCGAATACCACGTCAATCAGATGGAGAATACGCCGACTCTCTGGAAGCTTACCACCGAGCGACTCATTGCTGACTCGACGGGCGAAGGCTTCGCGTGCTTCGTTGACTACCACAGCCTCGATGCAGGGCTGTTCGACCGACTCACCAAACAGTACCTCGAACCACGGAAAGCTGAACTACGGGAGCGCCGCAGCGCAGCGAATCGCCGTCGGAGCGATGACTCACTATCGGCAAGCGAGCAGGCCGAGGCCACAGAGCAGTACGAGCGCTGTGCGAGCGGACTCAATCAAATCAACGTCTTCGAGGACGTGATTCAGGACCTCGGTAGCACCGACGAGCGCGACTTCGACAACGAGGACCGGGAACTAGTGGACGAACTGGCTCCGAAAGTCGCTGTCTTCCGTGAGGAGACCAGCGAACGCATCGATACGCTGGCGTGGCTACGTGACGAAAAGGGCGAGGAGTGGTTCCAGGACACGTTCTCTGACAACTTCTGGAACGCTGTCGAGAAGTGGCGTGAGGAATGGCTCGACGCTCTTGGCGAACTCGAACACGCTTGTGAGGAGTACGCTAAGCCAGTTGATGAATCCGTTGAGGCGCACCTTGCCGATCTCTTCGACTACTTCAACTGGCGACTCAAAGGGTCGGACCACTACTCCAGCACCGGCATCCTGTTCATGACCTACTACTTCGAACGGGAGGGAGAAGACTGGCTCAATGAAGACGGTCAGCCGAACGATCATCTGTCCGAGGACGAGCAAATGGTTGCCTCGCTTGCGACCGGCCTTGATGACCCCTCGATTGTTGACGAGGAGTATCTGGAAGCGATGGTCGATGAGTACGCAGACGATGAAGATTATGAGGTGGAAAGCATCGAGGACCTTCCGCCGTTAGCGGAATTCAAAGCACTGGCAGAGGAGATTGACGACCGCTGCCAGACCATCGACAAGCAAATCCCATCGGATTGGAGTGACCGCGCGCTCTCTGAAATAACGACAGAGGGATACCAGCCAAATCATAAACACGGCGTCGAAATCAACATCACGCCGCTCGCACAGGCAGAAATCGTTCCCGAGACTGTGGAAGATGACGTTCTCTAACCATGCCAGCGACGAGGACACTCCCACAGGCTGCCCACGACGCAATCCAGAGCGGCATCGACGAAGCCGCAGACGAGGAGCCGGTCATCCTCTGGTGGGACGACGGTGGCTACCTCCGCGACATCGTTAGGAACGCAAGCCACTCCATGGGCTGTGAGTTCCACGCTGCCGAACAGACACCACTGGAACTCCGGGCTGAAGCACCTCGCCGCCGTACTGTCTGGTACGTTCCACAGCCCCGTACCGACGATGTGGACTGGTTCAAAGACGTCGAGAACACCGGTCACATCGTCGAAGCCCACATCGGGAAGCTCGCCATGCGGTGCTTCGAAGACGACCGGCTCCAAGCGGGAACGATTCGCAAAGCGTACGCCGAGGCCGACGACCGCGAGGAAGTCGCCAAAACGATCGGTGAATCCCTCAACGGCGATGGTGGTCTCCCGTCGCTCCAGAGCCTTCAGACCAAAATCGTACTCGGCGGTCACGACGACCCCGTCGAGTACGTCCTCGAACACGGCACGGAAACGCTTCCCACCGATGATGATCTGCTGGAAATCCGTGACCTACTGGTTACGGAGGGCGTCGAAGCTGTCGAAGGTGAAACCGACGCCAGTACCATCGTCGAACGCACACGCCGGTGGGCGGTCGCCGAATGGCTAATCGACGAGGGATTGGAGAAGTCGCAGCTTCCACAGGAATACCAGTCAGAGACTGACACAGGGATCGGAGTCTACAGACCTGACCTCCAGTCCGTACTGAGCAAGACTGATCAGAAAGGGACCCTCGCAGGCATCTATCTTGACCCTGACCAACGGTTCTGGCACGATATCCTTCGGACCTACGAGGACCCGTGGGGCCTCGTCGATTGCCCGGTTGACGCCTCCCTCGAACACCGCCTGTGGGACGAGTGGACGCAGTCGTTCGACGCTGGCAAGTACGAGGCATGCACGAAGCAAGCGAAACAGCGCCACGACCGCCTCGAAACGACATACGGGGACGTCCCGTGGACGAACGTGTGGGAACAGGCCATCGACGTGGCAACCCTTGCTGATGAACTCCAGACATGGGAAGAGAGCAGAGATGCCGACGATGTCGTTGACCTCTACGGAAACGTCGAGGACGGCACGTGGCAGATCGACCACGCAGTGTACAACCTCATCATCTCCGGTGAGCCGGAAACTAAACTCCCCGAAGAACACCCCGCAACCGCGGCGCTTGACGACCTCCGCTCGTCGCTTGTCGAATCCCGATATCTGGACTACCTCTCTGACCTCGGCGACCTCATGGTTGATGAGATTGAAAACGGCTCGCCGTTCGTCGGCGAGAGCCACACTCATCAGTTCTTCGCGGAGGAACAGGAGCACCTCCAGAGCGGCCAGAGCGTCGTGCTGTTCATCATCGATGCACTGCGATTTGACCTCGCCCACGAACTCGCAAACTCCATCCGCCGCGAACTGCCGAACCTCGAAGTTGACGAGGAAAAGTGGGTCGGGACGCTCCCATCCGAAACCGAGTTCGGGAAAGCTGCACTCACACCGGGAAGCAAGTTCAGCTTCAACATCGAACTCCAAGACAGGGACTTAGTGGCCGAGCGCAACGGCCGGAAAATCACGAACCACCACCGCCAGGCACTCCTTGAAAACGACGGGTGGAGCTACATCATGCAGGACGAAGATGATCAAATGGGGTGGAGTAACACTCGTGTCGCATACTACTGGAACGACATCGACGATACCGGAGAAAAGGAGATAACGGACTTTGAGGAGGCGTTTAGCGACCGCCTTGATACGATCTCAAACATCATCTGCGAGAAACTTCAGAAGGGAGAATGGGATCGCGCGTACATCCTCTCCGACCACGGCTTCGTTTCCCTCCCGAAACACGTCGATATCAACGACCTCCATCCACCGGATAATGCGGAGAAAGTCACCCGTCGATGGGTTGCTGGCACAGACCTTGACGACAACGGGCCCGGCGTTTTACTGGACGAAGACACTCACTTGGGCTACCTCAACGATGATACCAAAGTCAGGATTCTCACAGACCCGATTCAGCGATTCCGAAATCAAGGCCTTCCGGACGCGCGGTTCTACCACGGCGGTGTCCTCCCGCAGGAATTCGTACTGAACTTCGTCACCATCACGCAGGAGTAACGAATTATGGATGACCTCGCACCGGGAGCCACGATCCGCCTCAACGGCACTCCTTCTGAAGTCATCAAGACGTATTCTGTCGGCGACCTCGATTACCTTCGCGCCTATGTCGAGGGTACTGGCGTCAAGACCGTTTGCATTGATGACGTGCACATCGAACCAGAAGAGGCCCAAATCGGAGCCATCGAACCAGCCACTGCCAATCGACTACATCCCGAGCACGAAGCAGTCTCCGCCGAATGGTTCGACCTTCGTTCGCAAGCACTTGAACTCCAAATCGCACATGAGCAAGGTCAGCTACTGAGCATTTCGAACTCTCTCGTCCGTCTTGAACCCTACCAACTCGCCTGTGTCAATTGGGTCATGCAGAAACTCCGCCAACGAGCCCTCATCGCCGACGACGTCGGTCTCGGGAAGACAATCGAAGCAGGACTCATTCTCAAAGAACTCGCAGCACGCAATAGGGCTGACCGCGTTCTGTTCGTTGTCCCGGCACACCTGCAAAAGAAGTGGATACGTGACATGGACCGGTTCTTCGACATCAGTCTCACCCCCGGCGACCGCCAGTGGGTCGAAGGCGAACGTCGTCGTCTCGGTGAAGAAACCAACATTTGGGATCAGGAACACCAGCGGATGGTCGCCAGCATGGCGTTCCTTCGGAGAGACGAATTTCAGGACGAGCTCGATGACGCGTTTTGGGATGTCGTTGTCGTCGATGAGGCCCATAAGGCCGCCAAGCGTGGAGAGTCGCCGAGCCAGACTTCAAAGATGGTCGAACGAGTCGCCAGCAACTCCGACTCGCTGCTCCTCCTCAGTGCGACGCCTCACGACGGCAAAGGCGATGCGTTCCGCTCGCTCGTCGAGTACATCGACCCGTTCCTCGTTGCCGAAGACCAAGAACTCTCGAAAGAAGCAGTTGACCGCGTAATGATGCGCCGTGGGAAACAAACCATCTACGACGATAACGGCGAACGCATCTTCCCCAACCGCGATGTCGGAACCGTCCCTATCGAGCGAACACACGAAGAAAAACAGTTCTACGAAGCCGTCACCGAATACGTCCAGAACGTCTACAACCGCTCTGAGCAACTCAACGAGCCTGCTGTCGGCTTTGCGATGGCACTCATGCAGAAACGCCTCGTGAGCAGTATCGGCGCGATCAAAGCGACACTGAGCCGACGCCTGGCAACCCTCGTTGACGAACAGTCCACAGAGACGGCACTCTCCGAGGAAGCCGCCGCCTATCTTGAAGGCGAAGACCTCGATGAAGACGACAAGGAACAGGCTGAAAACGAACTCGCTAACCTCACTGTCACCGAAAGCGACGCCCAACTCGAAGAAGAAATCGAGACCCTCAGAGATCTGGTCTCGCTCGCGGAAGGCATCCCGGTTGATTCGAAAGCACAGAAGGTCCGTCGATATATCCAGCAACTCCTCGACGAACAACCCGACGAGAAAGTCCTTCTCTTCACAGAATACCGAGATACACTGGATTACTTCCTTGAGTTGGTGAAAGACGAACCGTGGGCCGACGAGATTCTCGTCATCCACGGTGATGTCGATAAAGAAGACCGTACTCGCATCGAAGATGAATTCAACCACGGACAGTCACGGTTGCTTTTCGCAACTGACGCCGCCAGCGAGGGTATCGACCTCCAACACAGCTGCCACATCATGATTAACTACGAACTCCCGTGGAATCCAAACCGTCTCGAACAGCGTATCGGCCGACTCCACCGCTACGGTCAGGACAAGGAAGTCAAAGTATGGAATTTCTCCTTCGAGGGCACCCGGGAGGGCGAGATATTCGAAATGCTCCAGAACAAGGTCGAAAGCATCCGCGGGAAATTAGGCAACACAGCAGACGTCCTCGGGATGCTCGACGACATTGATGTGGACTCGCTCATCATGGAATCCATCCGGAACGACGAACCAGCGAGCGCGACCAAAGACGAACTGGAAGCCCTCATTGACGAGCGCCAACAGACGCTGTCAGAGTGGTACGAACGGAGCCTCATTGACACGACAACCTTCGACCAGGAGAGTCGAGAGCGGATCCAGGAAGTGATGGATCAATCAGAAGATGTCTACGGGAGCGAAGCAGACATTCGAGAATTCTTTGAACGAGGTGTTGCCGCACTCGGCGGGGGCGTTGAGAAAGCCGGTACCAACCTCTTTCGTGCGGATCTACCGGACTCTCTCCGTCGTTCACCAGACGAAGACTCATACGGGCCATTCACGTTCAACCGGGAGTTTGCAATGGACCACGACGACATCGAATACGTCTCTCCCGATGCGGAGGTTGTCCAGCGGCTCATGCAGCAAGTCCTCGACAGCGAGCAGGGAACTGTGGGTCTCAAGCTGCTCCCCTTTGTTGACGAGCCAGGCATCACGTACAATTACCGCGTCAGGTTCGAGGACGGAACGGGAGACGTGATCCGAGAAGAGACCATTCCGGTGTTCGTCGATGCAACTTACCATGACCCTCAAGAACGCCTCGGACAGCGAATCATCGAAGGTGATAGCATCAAAGGCTCACCCGATGGTGAACAGGTCCGAGTTCTACTCGAAAATGAAAGCGAGATTCGCTCATTTGCCGATCAATACATCAGTCAGCGTGTCGAATCTCGGCGGGATGAACTTCAACAACGCAGAGAGGCAGAGACTCAAGAGGAGTTAACCGATCTTGAAGCCTACGCTGAGGCCGAACGTGAACGCATTGAGACATTCATCGCAGAGTACGAACGCAAGGCCGACACAGGCACCGACATGGATATAGCGATTCGCAAACAACGACAGCGTCTTTCAAGACTGGAGGATAGAATCGAAAAGCGACGTGCGGAACTACAGAAGAAAGCACAGGTAATCTCTGTTGCCCCTGAGGTTGAGAATCTGTGTATCACGCTTCCAATCTAACGCACTTAGTAGAACACTGTTGATGTATAGCTCTCTGATGAGTTGACTGAAAAATTATCCGTCAATAACTTTTGCGAGTTCAAGAAGGCAGAAGTTTGAGGGAAGAGATCACTTCTGAGAATTTCAAACACTCACCAATAAGTCACCTTCACAAGATTGAGTCAAATCTCACGTGGGCTCTTCCCGAGGATCTTCGACAAGCTCATACAGTCCTGTCGTGACTTTTTGTACCCATCCTGCGGCAATTAGCTGGTTGAGAGCATAATTGATCTGCTGGTCATTAAGATCGCTTTGCTCTTTGATCAGATTTGGAGTTACTCGTCCCTCATCGAGGAGGTCTAAAATTTCCTCCTCATTGTCTGAGGGGATATATTGTTCGTTCACCATAGACGGGCTTGTTTAGGACCTCTCACCGTGTTCTGATAAGATTGTCTCATACCAAGATTACGATGAGAAATTGGAGTGTTTATCGGAGAGTAATTTATAGAGTTATTAGAAAATTATAAGTGGTTGTGGATATACACTACAAGTGTGAGCTCGGTCTTTGAGGGCGAGATAATCGTAGAAATCGCCCGCCTGTCCTAGCAGGCGGACCGGGCTCCCACGGATGTGAGAAAACCCATGACAAAATCAGAGTCGTCTGGTCAAGAAGTTATCGTCTATAAACAAATTGAAGATATAAATAATCTGAAACGGGCTGCGCTCGGGGAAGGGGCCGGAGTTTGCACGGTGTGCGGGTCGAGATTCCGGGAGGGCGACGGCCTTGTTGTCGTTGCTTTCCGGGTTGCTGACCGGCCTACTCTTGATGTCGATCACGCGAAGTGTTTGGAGTGCCGACACGAGCCGACTGAATATTTCACGCGCGGCACGCGCGACATTGTAGTGGAGGGACGGGTCGGCCTGTGTACGGATGCGGTGAAGCAGTCGTCGTGGCGGGTGTTACTGGCGCCTGAGACGCGCGTTGTGAGTCCGGCGGGGTCGATGGTTGCGGAGCCTGGTCCGGGTGCGGCGTGGTTTCGGAAGCCGATTGCGCGGAGTGACGTGTTCGAGCACGTTGGGAACCCGTCGTCGAAGCGGCCGTGGCAGCGCCCGGCGGTCCGGGTAGCGGGCGAGGAGGACCCGACGGACGAGGATACTGAGCTACAGTCTGCGTGCCGTGCGTCGCTGGTGAAGCGCCAGGGAGGTGCACGACACCGATGACGGGTGAGGAGTCGCTGACGCTGGTGGATGAGCACCTGCCGATTGACCTCGACATGCCAAAATCTGTCGCGGAGATGCTGTTTCCGGATCTCTATATCGGCCTTGAGATCGACTTACTCGCACCAGGGGATGGGGTCTTGACGGATCGGCATCACGCGTCGGCGAACAGGTACGAGGCGGATGATGCGATGAATCAGATTGGCGGGCAGATTTCGCCGTTCACGTTGTCGGGGTGGTTGCGGCACGCGTGCGAGGCAGTCCTGCAGATTGCGGGCGCGACTGCGTGTCACCCGGGCGAGTCGAATGCGGATTATATGCGCGCGGACGTGTACGAGCGGGATCTTGAGTCGGGTTATCACGAGAAAGGCGCGTGTACTGACGAGCACGACGCGGGCTGCGTCATCTACGATTTGTTCGGCGGGTTCGGCGACCAGCCGGGGAAGTTGCTGCGTCGCCCGGTGTCGTTCTCGCCGATTCGGCGGGAGGTGGACGTGCTGGATGGCGAGGCGGAGGCGCACTTCCGCCAAATGTCGAATCAAGTTAGGTCGCGCAACGAGGAGGACGGCGGGCAACCGCTCCGGCAAGCCGACCGTGACGTCCTTGGGAATGTTGAGGGGACGTGGAAACTGACGCTGCGCGAGGTGAAACCGGAGTTCGTCGGCTTGCTGTTGGAAGCCGTGTCGTTCCTGGATGCGCACAGCGATGAGTTCGGGTTTCAACTCGGCGGCGCACGGAATTTCGGCGCAGGCATCGCAGACGTGTGGATTGTGAATCCGTTGTACACTGAACAGGAGGTGCGGCGCGTGTTTAATCGGTCGCAGGCGGCGACGCAGGCGATGGAGGAGAAGGATGACGTGTGGGCGTCGGAGTGTCGGCCGGAGTTTGTGCGGGCGTTGCAGGCGCGGGCGGCGGCGCGTGATGGTGACGTGCCGGTGCCGGGGAGTGATGGGGCGTGACGCGGGAGTCGTCGTCGGCGCAAACCGATGGTGACGACCCGGCGTGTGCGGGCCTGAGGCGGCGGTCGACGCGGGTCGTCCCGGATGGTGGCCGTGTGAGTCGTGGTGCCGACGAGTGTCAGGCCGACGACCTGTCTGCAGGTGATGCGTTGGTCGCAGCGTATCGGCATGACGTCCACAAGTTGCGTGGGCGGCGACACGACGCGGCGGCCGACGAGTACGCGGGCGTTGCGGTGAACGAGACGGTGCCGCGCGGTGCGGATCAAGACGCGGCGTTGCTGAGTCGGCCGCGCGGGGAACCAGAGCAGACGGTGGATAACCATGCGTCGCCGTACCGCCTGTCGCTGCTGACGGGCGAGACGGCCGTGACGCGGGAGCGAATCCGGGCGGCGACTGGTGGTGGATTTCAGGCGTTGGTGACGCCGACGGATAGTGAGGAATTGCACGCGCGGTGGTTGACGAGTGACGTGCCGAACGCGTTCAACGAGGCGGTGTACTACCCGTACACGTCGGCGAAGTACCACACGTTGCTGGTTGGAGCGCTCCTCGATAATTACCGTGCGGGGCATGCCTTCGACGACCTGTTTCTTGTGGCGACGACCCCGGGCGAGGCCGCGACGACCGGTGGGTCGGTGGATGCGTCGGCGGCGCTGACTGCTGACGTCGTGGAGCCGCATCGGACAGTGCTCTGGACGCCGGAGATTGCACTGCATGTGACTGGTGCGCCGGGTGACCGGCCTGCAGCGCGCCTTGGTGCCGTGCCGGCCCGGTCGTTCGCTGATGTGTGGTCGCGGTTGCCTGCGCATCCCTTGGACGTGGATGGGCAGCGGCGGTGGCGGGTGTTGGATGCGCAGTTGCGGCGCGTCAGGTCGTGGTCGGCGGCGTTGGCGTTCGTCGAGGAGTTCGTCGCGGCGTTCGGGGCTGATCCTGAGGGGGTTGAGCAGTCACGGCGAGGCGGGCGGGAGTCGTCGGGGGTGGATAGTGCATGGTAGTTCGTGTCACTATCTGCAGTCGAATCGACGGGGTGTGTGAACTGTGACCAAGATTCAGCAAGTGTTGTTCGAGGTGGCGGCGCCGTACTTCGGGCACCCGTATTTCGTGACGGGGCACGCGCTGTTCAACGCGCTTGCTCGGCGCGTTGACGCGGCGACGCGGGAAGCGTTGTGCGTGAGTCACGGCGTGTTCGTTCCGGGTGAGTACGGGGAATTCCCTGACGTAGCGTCACAAGACGGGTATGGGGGGAAGCTCGGCAAATCGCTGCCTGAAGTCTCGTCGTATGATGACTTGTTCCTGTTCCGGGACGCGGCGCAGCGGTGGCTGTTGGATAAACGGCCGCGGGACGCGCACAACGTCTTGGACGTGCAGACGCACGGCGGTCGGTTGTCGTTCGCGCCGACGTGTTGGTTTGGACGGCCGCCGGCAAACAGGAATCGCCGACGGTCAGTGTCGTGGTACGTGCAGTGTTACGTGCACGGTGATGGCGAGGGCGTCGTCCCGCTCGACGAGGACGTGTTGGACGGGCTCAGAGTTGGTGGTGCTCGTAACTACGGGTTCGGGGAACTGTCCGTGGCGGACACGCAACTCGTAGACCTTGACGCGTTGGATTACTCGCGCCTCAAGGCGGCGCAGGGCGGTGCCGGGCAGTACGAGTTGGAACTCGTGTCGCCGTTCGTCGTGGACACTGACGCGCCGAACGGGGACGCGCAGTCGGTGCCGTGGTGGTGGGGCGTTGACTCGATCGACACGGTCGGCGGCGTGTCGCCAGACGGGCTGCGCCGTCGAACGACGCGGCTCGTGGATGGTTCGGCGTCGTACGCGGTGGAGACGGTGGATCACGGGCAAGTCGTCGGGTACGCTGGTGACGATCCGGTGGCGACGGCGCTCAACGGTGTGTTGCGTGTCGGGACGCATTCCCGGTTCGGATTCGGTGAGTTGCGGGTGCGGCCGCCGGGCGGGGAGCGCGTTTCGGTGCGTGCTGGTGGGGATGTGACTGACGGTGAAGTGTCGTGATGGCGGTGGAAGGTGCGGTCAGGCTACTCGTCGGACAGGACGGCACGTAATCGGGGTTTGAGGGGGACTCAGTGACGCCGACGAGTTACGGGTGAGGCGGTCGGGTTGACGAGAAGCGATTCGGCATGTGAGTGACGGCAGTCTTGAAGCGATACACCACGGACATGCCAGGATCGGCGTGCAAATAACAAGCGGTTACCTCAACGATTATGGAACACAACACGCAGGAAGCGCAGTGTATCGAGACCGACGAATCGATGATGCGAGTCACCACGGTGGTGGCAGCATGACCGGGCATGACGTCTCCCACGAGACGGTGGATCCGGGAACGAGAGACGACGTGTTGACGGCGGCAGGCCATCGCTGTCAGTGGTGCGGTCGGGACGGCCCGGGCGCTGGCGGGGTGGCGACGCTGCACGTCCATCACGCGACGCGTGACCTCGATGAGATGGACGAGCACGACCCGGCGAACCTGACAGCAGTGTGCCGACGGTGTCACAACTGGCTGCACAACCAACCATCGAATGACGAAGCTCCCGTGGAGATCACGGAGGCGGACTTGACGGTGCTGTTGCCGCAGGATGTCGAGATCATCCAAGTCTTAGCAGCCAACGGCCCGATCCGGACTGGTGACATCGTCACGGAACTTACGCCGGACCTCTCCGTAACGGCAGTGCGAGAACGCCTATGGGTGTTGATGGGTCTCGACAACACGGTCGAAGAACGCAACCAGCAAATCGTCGATCAAGACGCAGACACCGGGGAATGGGGTCTCGCCGAGCAAGTCTCGAACTCGTCTCGCGGCCGCATCCCTGACGACCCCCAAACCCTGTTGCAACGCGCTGAAGATGAACGCGTCCGGCAAGCCCTTGATCGCGGGTGTGACCGGGACGCGGTCGCTGACGTGATCGGCGTGTGCAGTCGAACGACGTGGCACAAAGAAAAACGCGCCCGAGCGTACGACTTGCCGCTCGACGCGCTCGATGACAAAGGCGGGCGGCCACCAGCGAACGACCGTGCTGAGTCGGCAGGCCAACCGGCCACTGGTGAAGATGATGCCGCCCAACTGCAACTGGACAGCGCAGCAGAGAAACCAGGTGAGAGTACTGGAGATGATTCGACTGGCGGTGACGAACCGACTCGTGACACGATCAACGACGACTCTGCGCCTGATGAGCAACCAGTCGCCGACGGCGGTGACGTGCAAACACGCCTCCGGCAAACGATTCAAGCTCTAGAGGCGTTAGACGCGGAGCTGTAATCGTAACGATTCGGGTTTTGAGAAATCAGTTCGATATGTGAGTCGGGGGTTTACCGCTTCTCGTCGAATCCGTAGTACTGTAGTAAATCGGAGTTATCTGTCAGGGATCGGTGGATTTCGGAGAGGAATGAACGCTCTATTCGGCAATGTGCCTGTTAGCACTGTTTATTGAAGATCTTCACTCGGTTTAGGTGATATGCTTGAGTCGTACTGTTCAGCGTGTTTCCACCGTTTCTTTTCTAACTGAAGGATGAGTTCTTTTACTGCCATTACTGCCTCATCAACTTCTTCTTCTTGGCAAGTGAAGTAGATGTCTCTCAAGTTGTAGTTTGGATTGTTGGTTTTTGAAGAAGACGTGTTTGGCTCCCATCTTGATAATATTTCTTTAGCATCGGTGACGATCCACTGTGCCACAGCGTGCGTCTCTCTTTTTTCAGGGTCGTCTAATGTTTCCGGGTAGTTTCGATCTCTATCATGCTTTTTTGGAATGGGAAGATTCCCTGCAATAACCTCAACCTCATTTTCATCCTGCGCTATCAGCAGTATTTTAGAATTATTGCCACCGAAGTGCGTTGGTATTTCATAAGTGACATCAGCATCATCTGCCCGGCGGACGGAACGTGAAGATCTACGACGCGACATATCTCATCAAATGCATTTCTGACTATTGAGTCTTCACATCCGCTTTACTTGCAATTAATTACAATGAGAGTCGCTTCAGGCGTGAGTCAATGGTGCCGGACGATACTGCATCTCTCAGTAAAGGCCAGCAGTTCAGACTTGCCGCGGGAGTAGTCAATCGTAGGTATACGTTGAAGCGTATCCGAATCCAGCCCAATATCTCGCATGGTCATGGCCACAGTGAGGACAGATCAAGTAGTCTTGCGTATCGTATTCGTCTGGTATAATTTGTCCGCATGACTGGCATTTGTTTCCTGTCCAATTGGTTTTAAAATCTTCTGCTAATTCCTGTCGATGTCGTTCAATTAGATGGGTATTCTTCTTCTCCTTGAGCGCGTCATTGTTAGATGCTGTTACCTGATCGCCACAATGGGTACATTCCCAAGTTTCCATACCGTATCAGTATTAGACGCTAGCACAAATATCGTTTCACTGAACTGTTGGGTTCATCGTCTGCATTGGTCGCTTAGTTGGTCAGCATATCACTCGGTGGATTTGAACCGCTGAGTTATCCTACTATTCTTGAGTGACACTGTTTCGAAGTGCGACGGGAGTCTTTCCTGGTTGAGCAAAAAGAGATCGGCCGGAACCCGTCTGGAGACTGGTTTACTCATTTGGATAAGCTTGGAGCGTAGTGAGTGCGGCTTGTGCTCGCTCACCGTGGAGTTCTCCAGTGACATCCACGTTGGCAAACGGCCGGCGAACGCCTCCGGGTCCGCGGATAGTAATGGCATCTTTTTCAAGGAGGATGACGCCTAAGCGGAGGGCTTGTTTTGCTGCCGTGTGTTTGGTTTTATTGAATGCTGCTTCAAGCGTATCGATTATGTCAGAATCGACGCGAGTGCCGAGTCTGACGTCGTCGCCGTCGAATGATGGTTCAGCCCATGGCCGTGGGAGCACGCCGAATGGGCCTTCAATCGTAGGGAGAATCGAGTCATCGGAGCGCTGGTCAGCGCATTTGATTCCCATGCCGACGTAGATAAGATTCTCAGCTGTGGCACTGAGTTCACGCGGGCTATCGCCGCCTTCAACCTCCCGGGCAATATCGGCGACGTGGTCACGCAACCCTTGTTGAATGCGAAGGTTCAGGGATTCTCTATCGGCCATAATCGGTTGTTTGACGGCCATATAATTAAGCGTGACACCTTGGTCACAAAATTTATAGTCATGACGTAATGTTATGACTAGTCGTATACGGAACACTTCCTATGCAGATGCCCGGCCAAATCAGCGACCAACAGCACAGCAATAGCACCAGCCCGGCACGGACACTCGACACGACTGGAAACCAGATTCAACAGTCACAGCAACCATGACCGAGAGCTACAACCTGCCGCTGGTCGGCGGGGCGCGAGCCCTGACCACTTCAGCGATGATGCCGGCAACGGACGCGCATATGCGACAGCCAGCCGAGTCTGATCCTCGATTGCATCAACTCCTCCCAAAAACAACCGACGTTGAACCACCGTACACAGTTGCCGGCCTCCATGCAGACTCTGCATCACTGGCAGAGAGATACGAGGAGCATCCAGCAGGTCGAGGCCGCACAGTCACAGCACTCTATACCCCTGATGGAACCTGTGCCTATCAAAAACGCAGCCTCGCCTGCCGCATAACCTACTTCGACGACGACCACCCGTACAGTGATGATATCGACGGATACCACGACCAGAAACTCAACGAGGCGTCGGTGGATAGTGACCGAGCAGCGTACACAGACTGGATCGACTCCACCTACACACGGGACGAGGTCAACGGGCTCACGCGAACCGTCTTCTCGTCTCGCAAACCGATTCTGATCGCCCAAACCAGCGGCCAACGCAACGCCACTCGACCGGTTCTTGTGACGGCAATCGTCGTTCAATCAACGTCGTGGGGTGTGATCGAAATCGGGACACACCAATGGCCCGATCCCGACCCCGGCGTCGCGCGCGAATCCGTGATCACCTTAGCAGGCACGCTCACACACCGGGCCGACCGTCTGCCACGACCAACGCCTGACAGTCAGTGGCCTTTGTTCTACGGCCATGATCTGAGTCAAGCTGAACTCGCCACGGCAATGCAGACCAGCATTGCGGAGCTGACTGACGAACCAAGCGAACTGAAAAACGAGCCTGGCGCGGTCCTTGCAACGCTCCTTGATCGGTTTCAAGCGGAGTACGACGTCGCGCCACGCGAGGCGCGGAAGATACTCACAGTGCTCGACCAGCGAGGCGACATCAACGACAGCAGTGCCGGACTGATTAAACTCACATGACCGGAAACACGTTCAGCGGCACGGTTGTACTGCAACCACACTACCCACGGACCAGTAACTTGGACGGTACACATCGGTTCCGATGACTCGCACCAACACGCGGCGAGCATTCCTGCAAGGTATTGGCGGCATCGGTGTCATCGGGGTTCCGACCCGCACGGCTGATGAGGGGACCACTACGGGCGGCGACACGACCGTCACTGCCACTGACCTCGTGATTCCCGCTTCTGAGGTCCCACCCGGATTCGAGTCATACCCCACACCAAACTCAAACTCGTTCATCGACGCTTTGGAAGAGTTGACACTCGACGTGACAAGTACTGACATTGCTGTCCAAGGGTACTGGAGTGGAGAGGTGCAGTCCGACCCGGAATGGGTGCTGTCCTCCGTAGCTCTGGTTTCCGAGGACCCGCTTCCCCGAACATCGATCGAGACGGCTGCACAGCAATCCTACGATGAGTACGTGGAAGCATACCGAGCGGAGACTACCCCACTGATTGAGTTCGACCAGTCATACACGCGTGGCGATCAGGTTTCTGACTGGCGCGTCGAGATCTTCGAGAAATCGCTGTTTCACAACTCCAACGAAGGTGCAGAACACATTCTCACCGACCGTATGCGTCATCAATTCCTTGGCAACGTCGTCCTCGGCACTCTCGCGTTCGGCCCGACCGACACCGATCCACCGATCAAGTTACTCCTTGATGAATACGCGACACTGCAACGTACCCTGTACGACACGCACGGAGCAATGGCATGACCGACTCCTTCCCTTGTCCACTCGGACTTCTGACCGGCGACGAAGCCGAGATCCTTGCAGATCCGGACCCCGACATTGCCGAGCACAGCGAACTCAGACAACGACTCAGAACTCGTCTCACTGAAACCCTACAAGACTTCAGTGTCCTCTACCCGACGCTACCAGCCGATGATCTTGCAGACGTGTTCACTGGTGAAGACTGCGAGCGACTCGCACCGATCCGAACAGGGACACAGGACGTGCTCGCGCTTCTGATGCTCGGCATGCTTTTCAGCGACGACATCATCGACACGCGATTCCGGGATGCGATCCAGAACGCCGGGCTCAGTTACGGCGAGGATATCGACGTGACGGTGAGTCTTCGCCGCGGCCTACTCCCGACTATCGAACAGTTCGCTGCCCAACTCGATGAGGAGGGACTCACCGGCCACACATTCGCACTGTTCGAGTCCTTTCTCTACCAACCCGACACAGATTTACACGGTCTCGAAACCATCGCATCGAAACTTGATATTGAGGTCACGCCTGAAGAGAGAGCTGAAATCGAGTCGGCAGTGGATACGTTCGAACGACCACGATAAACAGTCATCAGCAGCGTATCAGTTCCTGAGCAGCCATTTGACGACGAGACGGAGCCAGACACGTAATCGGCGAACTACCCGGGGAGCCAGTAAGATTGACAGCGTCTCTACGCGATTCATCGCTCGTTCTTCAAGGAGTATCTGCAGTATGGAGTATCCCTTTCTTTCAGTCACGAAGGATTTCGCTTGGTGACTCTGGTGTATCACGTCCAAACTTTCGATTATGATGCAGCACCTGCTCCTCTAATTCAGTGAGAAATTTCTTTGTATCCATTACTGCCTCGTCTACGTTCTCACGGGCGCATGTGAAGTACACGTCTCTTAAATACAGATTACCACTATGGGTCTCGTTACTTGATGACGTCCACCCATACTTGTCAAGAACCCTTGCAGTATCCTCTAAAATCCATCTTGCCACTGCATGCTGTTTCAGTTTTTCAGTGTCTGTTTGTTGAATCTCGTAATTTTGATGATAGCCAAACGGTACTGGAATATCCGACACGATGACTTCGACGTCACCGCCACGATCAAGTAAGTTAATCTTCGCACTCTGGTTTTTGAACAGCATGTCGATCTCGTAGGTTACATCGACTTTGTCGGATACGCGGTCTGTGTGCGCTGAGTACTTTTCTGACATAGTACGTGTCTCACTTGGATCCAGTGTAGTCTCTTTGGTCACGTTCACCAGGGTCAAACTGCTTCTTACTATTCTTACCACTCGGTCTGCTGTGCCGAAGTGCCAGGACCTCCGAAGCACTTGCAACGTGCCTGATTGCGCTTGGCTTTAGAGTTCATCCACCATGTCATCTCCAAACAACTTCTCGTGGAGTTCTTTCGTGCGTTCAACATCCTTGTCCTCTGGAACCTCATGCTTTGGAGAGCTGAAGTACTCAAGTCCCATATTTCCTACATAGTACGGAATATTCATAAACCTGTTTACTAGGGCCTAAAACCCGGCATTTTATCGGCTTAAGTAATACAAGCAACCTAGTTCACTAACTGGCTAGTAACGTCGCGTAGTAAAAGGGCTAGACACTATACTATCAATGACTTGTAGGTGGTTAGTTTTGATAGTAATCAGAGACGTGTTTTCATTTGCCAAGGTTATTGAAGACCAGAACAGACTGCTGACTTTTTCTTTCTGTATGTAGTACCCTGCCTCTAACAGGCACTCGTAAAATAAGGAGCCTTTGTAAGGTGCGAACTGGAATGGTCAGTCGTTCCGTGACCTTCGCTACCTAATTTCTAACCAAAAGGTGAGATGGTTTAAACCCCCCGGGGACGGGGGGACGCTTATCGATTTGTTTTCGAGGCAAGGGTGGGGGTGGGGTGGAGAAGAGTCAACAGGGGGACCCCGTTATCGACTTGATTTAGGGTGGCGGTTATAGAATCCAGTTCATAGCTTCTCTCAGCCGGGATCGTTTTCTCCTAACGGGCGAGAGTGCCTGTTCGCCGGTAGTTGGGAAGGTACTAATATGTGGTCAGCAGAGTTTGGTTTGTACTCTGTGTGTATTTCTCACCAGTAAACATTATACGGTAGAAATACCGATCTTCTCAGAATATAGAAAATGGGATAACTATTTAATAACAGGTCTTTCTCGGGCGAATTGTTGTATGACAGATAACGCTCCTGTTTCGAGGCGTACATTTCTCACGACTGGTATTGCAGCGACTACAATGCTCGCCGGGTGCTCCGGGAACAGCAACTCACAGTCCGGGACGTCTTCACCAACATCAACGACGCCAGCTCTCTCAGAGTTTTCCTATCCAGATGGCGCGACTGAAGATGGAATTGATTGGGAGACGCTGTTTAACACGCATAAATCGACTGTCACTGAAGCAGACTCGGTTACCGCTCAGACTGATGTTACGATCGACAGGGGTGAACAGACAACCACCCAATTGGGGACGTCGAAATTCAACGCTGGAGATGTCTGGAGAGAAACGCAAAAAAGTTTCAGCAATACTGAGAAGACGGTGACGCTGTGGTCGCCAAACAGCCGGGACAAGGCGTATTCTCAGATATCGTCGGAGGGAAAAACTGCGTACCAAATTGGAAGCGATGTCCCAAGTCCACAGACGGCGATGGGTCTCGACCTTATCAAGGACTCTCTCAAACGTTTCGAATGGGGTGAAGCGACGGAGGTCGTGAAACTACAAAATGGTACTGGCGTGCGGTATGAAGCGACTGGAAAGAATAGTCCACTTGTGCCTGAGAGTGCCTCGAACGTCGAATTCACTGCAACGGTAACTGTGTTGGAGTCCGGATTTATCGGCCGTAACACGGGGCAGATCTCATCTACAGACAAGAATGGAACAGAACGCACACAGGAGTTGACAGCAACGATCTCTGCTGTTGGTGACACCAGTATTCAGAAGCCCGATTGGGCATCCACAGCGATGGAAAACGGATTCGAGTTCCGGACTGAACCGACAGACGACCGAACGGCTGTACAACTGACACTCGCTAACGGGAGCCAACTCCCAACAGAATCGAGGGTTGCTCTCTCAACAGACCAGGACCGAGGTTCCGCTCCGTTCCCGGAACCAGTTACTGAAGGAGACACACTGTATCTCGGCCTCTCCGAAACCGGAGAGTTACAAATCGCAGAAAACGGGCCGCCTGCAAATACAGTTGAACTCGACTCTCGTACGCTAGTGTCTGTATATCACAATGATCTGACCGTGTTGTCGCGCGTCATTGAACTGTAGACAGAGCGTCACAAGAACAATCCCAATCGGGACTGGTCATTGGTGAGTGCTCGATATCTTTTTTGTATCGAAGACTCGGTCTGCGTGGCTGGCGAGAATGGTAACTGTTCTGTGACGGTCTCTTGTGTTTGAAAAACTCGGCTTCTTACCGTACGGAACGTGGGAGACTGACAACCTAGACCTTTCAAACCGGGGAGTAACAGCAGCGGGGATAAAACGGATGCATGGCGATAATGCCGAACTCATAGACCTTCGCCCGAAAGTTAGAGACAAGTGGAATGTCCGGCTGGTTCCGTGATCATCGCCACTCAACTTCTTACCAAACATTCTAGCAAGAGTGACTGCCTGTTTGGTAAGAATCCAGAGTTCCGACAACTCTGCGTACTACTCTCGTGACTCAGTGCTTTCGAAGCAGTCATTCTCGATGAGCCAACTGCGGAGGTTCCCGTACACGTCGCTGCAGTCGTCGCGGGTTGGTTCTGGTGTCGTGAGTGTGTCCCAATTCCCGACGAGAACGAGGCGTTTTTTGGCACGTGTGAGGGCGACGTTGAGTCGGCGCGGGCCGACGTCAGGGAGTGAGAGGAATCCGGAGTGGCCGGTGTCGTTGGAACGGACGAACGACATGAGAATCACGGTTCGTTCACCGCCTTGGAAGGAGTCAACGGTGTCAATCTCGATTTTGTCGGTTGAGACAGAGAGGTCGTTGAGTTTGTTTCGAATTGTCTGTATTTGTCCGGTATACCCGGTTATGACGCCGATTCGTTCACTTGGTGTTCCGCGATTCCGTAAGTCGTTGACGTGAGTGGCGATGATGTCTGCTTCGGCTTCATTGGCGTAGGACGTGCCGTATCGTTGGGTTTCGGTTCCAGTGACGTGATGTGCGGTGACCGGAGGCAGGTCCCATAGGGTGTATGGATCGTTGGGCCGGTCCACTGTTTTCACTTTCCCGTCGTAAAACTCGGCGCTTGGGAACGCGGCGATGTCTTCGTGCATTCGGTACTGCGTGTCGAGTAATTGCGCAGCGTCCTGTCCGTACCGGTCGACGAGGTGTTCATACAGACTGACTTCCAGGTCACGGTCTCGCATTTCATCACTGGCGTACGGTGGGAGTTGCTTGTGGTCGCCGGCGAGAACCATGCGTTCCGCGGCGAGCCAGGGAGCGAATGTCGCTGGTATAGACGCTTGTGAGGCTTCGTCGACGATTGCGACGTCGAATTCGTTCGTGTCGAATTCGGCAGCGGCGGACATCGTTGCGCCGACGACGTCGGCGTTTCCGGGGTGTCGTGTCTGGTGGTTTCGTTGGACGACACGGTTGGTGCTTCCAGTGCCTGTCCGGGCGAGTTGGAGTTCGTCGTTCACATGTGCTTCGTGCAGTGAATCAGGGTCTGGTTCGTCAACGGTACTGTTGCCGACGAGGAGGTTATCCGTTGCTTGGTTGGAGTGAGCACAGGCGAGGACTTTGTTGCCGCGCTCGACGAATTCTCGAATCACTGCGACGAGTGTCCGGGTTTTCCCTGTCCCTGGCGGCCCGTGAATCAGCGTGATGTCATCGGTACAGAGCGCTTGATAGGCTGCGTTGCGTTGTGACTCGTTTAGCTCCGGGAATTCCGTGTTGAGTGCGCGTGCTGGTTCAAACGAGAGGCCGCTGTTCCCCGCGACGGGTCCGTATTTCGCGTTTTGTTGCTGGACGCGAGAAATACAATCGAGCTCGCGGTCGTATGGCAGGGCATTGAAGATTGGGTACAGGCTGATGACGAACTCATCGTTGTCGAAGATAGTTCGAAGCGATCGACTGGCAGCTTGCGGGTCTGCTGCGTCCGTAGAGATGACAAAGGTCAGCGCTCGCGTTTGAGAATCCACTATTTCACCAAGGGCTGGAAGGCCAGACTGTGACTGAACCCATGGTGGCGTGTCGATCATGATTTCCGTGTCTTCCCACAGGTTTGTTTCCGCACAAATGTAGTCTACAGTAGTATCGTCGTCCTCATCTGATGGTGCTGAGACGTGCCACTGTGTCGGGTTAGTGCTGGTGTCTTGGTAGACGGGTACTGCCTCGTGAAGGCCGCCTTCCCGGTGCTGATAGGTGTGCTGATCAAATGAGTCGTACTTGTCAATGCGTTCCTGCCGGGCTCGTTCTTTTTCGGCTGTGACAAACTCGGTGAGGTGCGTGAAGAAGTTGCTTCGCTGCGTTGTATTCCACTGTGCGGCAGCAAGATGCTCCGGAACGAGCTCCAAGACTGATTGGGAATCATCTGCGTCACCGCCCGGCATGTAACTCGGTAGCGATGATGGAGTGTAGTCGTCAGTCCAGAACCGGAGCCGCCACCCAATCATTGTTGTCCCGGCTTTCCGAATCGATTGGAAATTCTCTCGGTCAACTGGTGACCAGTGGTATTTGAGTATTGTTCGACGATCCTCGTCACTGTATCGTACGAATTCACCGGTGAGTTCGGCAGACTCTGGTTTATGCAGTGGGAGCCACACACCGTCGTCGGCTTGCAACTCGGGGAATGAGTCCAGTGAGTCCACTATGGCCTGGATATCAATTGCATCTCCGTCGCTGGATAGTGCATCGACCGTTGGTGGTTTGTCCTCAAACGCTGCAAGAGACGGGGAGTATCGCTCAGAAAAGACACGAGCCATCAACGACAAATCGACTGAACCCATTACTTCGCAAGTAACCAGTGCGACACATAAGATGTTCGGCAAGTGGTCAATGAGAGCGTGGTTTTCTATCTCACTCTGTGCCTTCAGCTTGCCCAACTCTCAACGTCGAACGTGGGCTCGATTCCAGGGGTACCGTGACGCGCTGTGAGGACTCTTCTATGACGCCCTCTCGATCGCCACTCCACCGGACGCGCGATGAGGGAAGAGGGTGGCCCCGTGATAGATTTCGTAGTGGAGGAATGAGTCCACTGGTTTAAACCCCCGGGGGACGGGGGGACCCTTATCGATTTGTTTTTCGAGGCAGGGTGGGGGTGGGGTGGAGAAGAGTCAACAGGGGGACCCCGTTATCGATTTGTTTTCGGCTACCAGTGGAGGGGCCTCATGGGAGCGGTGGCTTGAGACAGGTGCCTTTAAATAGAGTCAGACGACGAGAACCGCAAGACAGCGTTAGAATGAAAGAAATCGATTGGCGGGGGTGTTCCTCTAGCTAGTTTTCTAGGACTAGACAAGAAAAAAGAACGACGATGAACACGAACACGCACATCACACCGTCGAGGAGGCGTGTGAGGACTGTTTCAGGGGGTGGGGAGGGGGGACTGTTTTTTCGTAAAACATATCGATAGGACCCTCCCCGGGTAGACATTCAACTCGCTCTATTTGCTCAGTAAGCGTGCTTATTGAGCGGTGGTTCCGATCTTCCTTTGCTAAAGGCCTGATCTGTGAGAAGTCCTTTGGTGGAGGAGGTTTAGACCGGACGGAAGGGGAGAGAGGGGGATGGTATACCGTCCGGTCTAATCGAGGGGGTTGGGACGAGGCAAACCGCAAACCTCAGCCGTGTACACGGCACTTGGTATTCTCGATTGCTGGTATAAAATTATTGCAGGAATTTTCATGTAATGACAATTCTTTGGCCTAGATCAGCTAAAGTGGAGATTAGCAGGGCGAGATTATATTACATTTTGAATGTTGCCGATCACACGAATGATTTCATTCTGAATTAAGCTTTCTTGGTCTGATGATAACAGATGGATGCGAACTTGGTTCCCAAGTCAACTGAACCGGCTCGGATCAGACACCTCAAAAACAAACTCTTCCCCTTCTTCTGAACCGTATACCTCTCCAAAGATCTCAGGACGGTTACTACCTTCAGGTCTGGCATCGACTTGAATATTAGATGGACTCTCTGGCGGGAGACTCACTCCCGTTTTGGTAGCGTCACCTACAATCACGTACCCATTTTCGTTAGTTGTACACCGCGTTCCAACTCCGGTTGAGCTTCGCAGAATCAGAGTGAAATCTGGAATCGGGTTCCCATCTTCATTAACAAGCTGGATTTCTGTGCGATACGCTTCAGGAATCTCATATGGCCCAAGGAATTCGATATCATTACTAACCACATGGTTGTCTGTGAGAGCGAGTATTGTAGGGATACCGTCAAATTCACCGGGAGTGGTTGATCTGAGAGTGATATCAACCGAAACGTCCGTGAAATCTGCTCCAGAGATACTAAATTGGTTGGCATCGTCAATAGAAAACTCTCCTTCGTCACGCCTATTGTTATCTACAGCACCTACTCGCACTCTTGCGTCTGACAAATCTAAATCACTCTCCGAGAATACTGCACCGTAGATCCCTGGTTCGTCAGTAGTATCGAATAGAGCAATGGGAGTCGTAGCTACTTGTTCGCCTTCCAATTCAATCGCCAGAGTATATTGACCAGGATCAATGAGTGGTGGCTCAATGTCGACAACGACTTGTTCAGATTCCCCCGGTTCTAACTCGCCTGTTTCTTTGGTCTCTTCAGAAACGTCAAAGTTGAATGTAACCGCTGCTGTTCCCGTCTCATCACCAATATTTTCAACTGTTGCGGCTGCAGTAAGCGTATCATCGACTGTAATAGAGTCTTCTTGAACGTTGGTGCGCTTGAGTTCAAAAGATGGTCCCACTTCAGTTTTAGTTGGCTCTTCAGTACCAGAATCTCCTTCTTCACCTGCACACCCGGCGAGCAAAGTGCTCGTCCCTACTGATCCACTCAGGATTAAAAATCGACGTTTCGTTAATCCCATACTGTATCGAATGAATATTTATAATATAATCCTTATGACTCAGGCGACAAAATATCAATATGCAAAAACTTGGCTATACTGTGCTGATTCCATCTTCTGGAATTAATATACTTTTTGATATATTTGAAGAGGTTTGAAACTTGGTGCGACAGAAATCTTGCATAATTGAGTAAGAGCCTGTCATACAATGGTTTTCAACAGGTATAATTCACAGTACTTATTTTGAATAGAAATGGGGGATGACGAAACCACGGGCTTAGGCGCGAGTTTAACGCTGGATAATCGCCAGGTAGAGGGCATGAGACGTATTCTATGACACGCTGAAGGCGTGCAAGATAGAGGGCGCGAATATAGCATCTTGCGGCCTTCGAACCCAATTACTCAAAGCTATCTTTTCTGAGTATACGAACAATTCACTAAAATTTTATAATCATTGTAACAGTGTTCCTGCATATGAGTGTGCGAGGAGAACGGCTTGTTCAGGGTATTCGAGAGTGCCATATTGATTTACTTGTTGTACAACTGCTGGAAACCTCACCCGAATTCCGGGATTGGTTTCTTCCGATTGCTGCTGACGAAGATAGATGTGACGTGTATTTTGGATCCGCCTGCAACGTTTTCGGAAGCGACGGTCGGGAATCAGATATTGAGGTGGGGTTTCAGACACCGGATGGCGATGAACATCTTGTCCTTATCGAAAACAAAATAACGGCATCTGAACAACCCGATCAATTTTCTGATTATCATAAACGGGGGGAACAGCGCGTACATCGAGGTGATTGGGATGAGGCCACTATTTGTCTGATTGCCCCCGAACGCCGTGTCACTACTCAACTCCAAGCAAAAGTCGATACGGTTGTGTTCTACGAGGAGTTACGCGACCAACTCCAACGGATTGACCACGATGCTGCGACGTTCGGAGCCACGTTGCTTACCTATGCTACGGAGAAATCACATTCCCCTATCGACGACTATTCCGCTACCGTCTCGAACATTTTGTGGACAACCTTGGATGAGATTGGTCATCTGGCTGATTTCGAGGTTATCCAAAACTCGAAGAAACAACTGAAGTTCACTTCCAACCATCCGGACCATCCAAATTTTCTCATCTATAGCGTCTACATCGACGAAGGGGGTGAGCGAGGACTAACAAGGATACGGTTACAACTCAAGATGGACGACGAAAACGAACGGAGGCGGATTGCAGAAGCGCTCATCACCGACCTTCACGACCATTCTCCGATATTCAAAGAGGACTACCAACCAACCCCTGACAAGCAAAATTTCTTCGTAAAAACAGTGTATCACGAGGATCTTCGAAGTTTTCCGGATGGGGTCGTAACAGCTGCCTCTGAGGAAATGACCTCGTTGGTTCAGGCAACTCATCCAATATTCTGCCAACGTGATTTTTCAACATCTTAACGTCCCTTCCATGGGAAGGAGATTGATGTTGCAACTTGAACACAGTGCTGTACCCACACTCTATATCGGTCACGCGCTATCTGACAGGGTGTGAGTAGTTTTCGAAGGGACTGCTGCATACACAGCGCGAGTTTTGCACGGAATTCTTCCTCGCTTCCAGAGAAGTGAATCGTTCGATACAGGCCAGCAACTTCCCGTTTGCGAGGGTTGGACAGAGCGAATATCCACCAGTAGTTACGTCTCTATTTGATCGCTGGAACTCTCATGGAAGAGGTTTCGATTAATTGCATCGCGACCCATGTGAGGACTCCGATCAGGACGGTTACTCCTGCCAATTGGCCGAGGTGTGTGACGCCGCTTACGGTTAGTCCACCTGCCAAACCGAGTCCGACAAGTAGCGATATCGGCTCTTTGGATCCTCCGGAGATCAAGCTAGCACTGGCAAATAATCCTCCGACTGCTGCAGCAATCACGTAGAAGATTATGACAAATCCAGTGCCGAGACCTCCTCTGGAGAGCGCACTCAGCGCGTAACACGTTGACTCATACTGAATGAAATTCAATGATGTTGTGTCACTTTGAAGTCGGAGGTCGTCCGGGTGTGTTGTCGTGGTATATTCTCCGTCCGCTTGAAGCGTCGAGTGGAATATCTCTTGAGCCTCTGGAGACAGGTTACTGTAATCGCTGTATTCGTTGAATGTAGTCACATTCTCACTATTGCAGTTCTGAGAAGACGTTTCTTCCACCGTGTAATCATATTTTTGCGCATCTGTGTAAGTGGCTGATACGCCAACAACGCCAGTCAAACTACAAGTGACTGCAAGGAGCACCAACACAAGAGTGGTATTCATTGTCACAGACGACCGGTAGTACGCAATGACGCCTCCAACAAAGAAAACAACGCCACCGACTACCAAGAATAGCTCAACCGGTGACGGGGGTGCCATAGGAGGACATCCTTCCGTTTCCAGAATAAGTCTTGTGTGGCGACAAGCGAAGCGTAAATATGCACGAAATGGTACTCTGATGATTTCATCAGCAACTCAGATGAGTACTAACTGAGTCTGAGAGAATTTCCCTGACTGTTACATATGCACACGCAGTGAGCAGCCGATCCATTCGAGAAAGCGTAGAATGAAGATGTGAGCCGTGCTGACTTCATCCTCTATATCTTGCACTGCCCTTCTGCGGAGTTCCTGACAGACAGTACACCTCGTCGATCACTGTGCAATCTCTATCGGGTACTTACTGACACTCGAACCTCCAAGCAGTCTTGTAGTAGTCGGGCGTAGGGAGAAGTATGACTGCGGGTGTGACTTGGGACAACCTCCGTGACGAGTGCGACGCGCTTGACGATGAGGCGACGCTACTAACGCCGCTTTCAGGCACCCAATTCACTATTACGAGCGTCCAGGACCCGCGGATTGTCATTCGATTCCGCGACAGTGGCGACAGTCAACCACTCCAGCGCGAACAGTTTGAGACACTTTTTCGCCGTGTCGAAGATGCTGCGGACGGCTTTGATTTGGACCGGCTCCCTCCGGATGCGGACCCCTACGCGGCCGTGTTGACGCTCCATCCGCGCTTCGAAATTGACGAACAGGATGGCGTGATTCGTGCCACTGATGAGCCGAGCAGTTCCCAACGTATCCGTGCCAGCGACGACAGCACCGCCATGGACGAGCGGGCAGAACCCGACCGGCCAGTTTACGCCGACCTGCTGTTGCTCATCGATACGATGGAACGCCACGATGTTGATGACCTCGACGCGTTGGAAACGCCAGCACTGGTCAACCTCTACACGCTGTTATCAGATGTCCAGCGTGGCACGGACGACCTGCGCAAAGAAGTAGCCGACCTCCTGCTTGATCGCGTCCACCACGACCAACCAGTTCACGCACAGTTTGGCTCCGTCCAACGGACCAGCCGCGAGTACCGCTCGCTCAAAGACGACGAAGACGTACTGGCCACGCTAGAAGATGCGGGTATCGACCGCGAGCGCGTCACAACCGTCGATAGCAGTAAGGTCGATGAAGCGCTGGAGGTGACCGAACTCGCACCCGACGATGTCTATGAGATTGACGACCGCGAGTATGTCCGGAAGGCGGAGGTAGATGAAGAACGCAAAGAGACGCGGCTCCAAGGTCTGAAAGACCAACTCGCTTCAGCAGACGATCCCGAAGCCGACGAATTGCGTGATGAAATCGAAGCACTCGAAGACCGAATTGAAGAACTCACCGAGTTCTCTTCCGGTCAAAAATTCCACACGCCCTCGGGGGGCGACACGTAGTTTCAGTGCTCGGGAGACAGAGATAGTTCGACTCTCCGCCTTGCAGCGGCGAACTACTAGATAACTTGGTGTTGAGCCGTGATCAGGCGTGTGCCTACGGCGACGCGCTTGTGATGTCCTTACGCGTGGATGGGGAGATGCTGCAAGAGCGGGGGATAGATCCTGCTGAGCCGTTTGCCTGGAAGATTGAGGACGGTGAGTTACTGACAAAGCAGATTTCGCGCCAAGCGTTCGAAACCGTTGCAGAGAGCGATCGAGATGATGCCGGGTATGCCAGTCACGTGCTGGACGAGCGAGCGAGACGGCGAATTAGAAACGGGCAGTAGAGACTGAGCTATTGTTCGGTGTGAAACAGCGTCCGTCGTCAAGGTTGCCAGTGGAGGGAGTAACCGCTTCTTCCTGTCACTGGCGCTCGCCAATATACTATAGTCAAATAGCCAATTCTAGATTAGGCTATTCTGAATTAGTCTATTCGGGCATTTTATTTGGCTGGCCACCAGTCATAGGGTATGGAGCGATTCGTGGATCGGACGGACGAACTCAGTCGGCTTCGAGAGTGTTACGAGTCGGGTGACGCAGACATGGTTGTGATTTTTGGGCGTCGTCGTCTCGGGAAGACCGAACTTGTCCGAGAATCGCTGGCAGACCGTGATGACGCCGTCCTGTACCAAGCTACCGAAACAACACGACAGGTGCAACTCGACGCATTTGTAGACGTGGCGGCAGAGTCGTTTCCGGGCATTGATCGGATCGAGAGCGAGTGGGAATCGCTACTCGGGTATCTCGCTGAGCAGGACGCAGTCGTCGTGTTAGACGAATTCCCATACCTGATTGACGCTGACGAAAGCCTCCCGTCGGTGATTCAGCGACTGTGGGATCAGGAATTGCGTGAGACGGGCGTGACGCTCATACTCGTAGGATCTTCGATCAGTATGATGGAGGAGGCGACGCTTCTTGGGAACAGTCCGCTGTACGGTCGGTTCACCGAGAAAATCGATCTGCACCAGCTTGATTTTGCTGCTGCGCGCACGTTCTTCCCCGAGAGCTACTCCCCGGAACAACTGCTGCTCGCATGGGGTGTGTTTGGCGGGACGCCGTACTACCTAGAGGGCGTCGATCTGGACAACGATCTTGGAACAGTCATCCAACAGTCGCTGCTGTCACGGCAGGGGTTCCTGCACGACGAGCCGGAGTACGTTCTTCGCACTGAGCTGACGGAGCCGAACCGGTACTTTGCGATCCTGAAGGCGATTGCAGCCGGGAATACGACGTCGAACGAGATTGCGCAAACGGTCGGCATCGATAGCAAACAGATTTCGACGTATACGCAGAAATTGGAGCGGCTACGGCTGGTCGAGCGGGAGGTGCCGGTGACGGAGGATAAGACGAAGTCACGGCGGGGACGGTACCGGATTCTCGACCCGTTGTTCCGGTTTTGGTTCCGGTTCGTCTATGGGAACGAAGACAGGTACGAGCGGTTGGGGGATGATGCGTACGAGACGGTCATCAAACCGGAACTAGCGGATTTCGTGAGTCCGGCATTCGAAATCCGATGTCAGGATATCTTGCCTGACCTCTATCCCGAGACGATGTTCACCGACATCGGGCGCTGGTGGTACAACGAGCACGAGGTAGACGTCGTCGGGCTCGCGGCAGACGGGACGATAGTGACGGGCGAGTGCAAATTCACGTCCGCGCCGCTCGATTACAGCGCGCTCGCCTCACTCGAATCCCACACGGAGGAGATTCGTTGGTCGCCTGATGATACGGGCGTCGAGCACGAGTATGCGCTGTTCGCTCGAAGCGGGTTCACGCAGTCTGTCCGGGACACTGCCGCTGACCGCGACAACCTCGAATTATTCGATCTTAGAAAAATAATGGACCCAAGTCCCCCGCGATAACCCGTATTCCCAAGCGGCGTGAACCACCCGCTCAGTGGGGTATTCGAACCTACAAATCCCCTATTTAGCAACCGCCATCACGAATGGGTCTATGAGTGAGTATGTCTCTTGACCGTAATTGTAGTCCGAAATTCTGGACCTGTTTGGACCCCGTAACCTCGCTGCTATTTGGCCCTCAGGGCAAGGACCCTGATCGGATTAAGCGAAGTTCCATTGCCTTCCCGGCAATTATCCCCTTGCTATATTAACCATGCCACCATTAGAAACTCCTACACGGTCGAAAACGAGCGATATGCTGAAAGTTAGAGATGCCAACCCGATAGGTCCATAAAAAGGGCAGGTGATGCTCTCTCACGGCAAGGACCAGGGTTCGAATCCCTGACGGAGCATCCCAATTCGGCTTCCTTCTTGCGGTTTTGGCCTGCACGAATCAGCTATGATCGACTCAACACTCAGGCCATTTCGATTCGAAGGATTCACACACAGCCGCGCAGTCTTGCGATTAGTCCGTTTTGCCGGGCTATCCGGTTCGAAGGAACGAGGCTCACCCGTATGCTCTCCATCGGTTTTTAATTTGCCCACCGGGATTTTGGGCGGGGAAAACGGCGTCGTGAAATACAGAGGGGAGATCTTCTCATGAGTGACCTCGATGAGTTCCCTGTCGTCACGGAGAAGGCCGAATCGTATCTGAACGAACGACAGCTGCTCGATTACCGCGCGGAGCGGGAAGATTGTCTGGAGTGGCTGTTGACGTTCGGCAAGAAACCCAACGAGGTGGTTGGCTATGCGCCGGGTACGGTCAAACCGCGGTGTTATCGGATGGATCGGTTCTACCGCTACGTGTGGGACCACGAAGAGGGATACACGGTCAATCTCTCCCACGACCATGCGGACTCGTGGATGGATCACCTCGCGCGCCGTGATGTCAGTGCAACCCACAAGCGGAACTGTATGAAGTCACTCCTGATGCTCTACAAGTGGCTCCATCACGAACGCGGATTAGCCGAGTGGGAACCGGAGTTCAGGTTCTCCGCTGATACCAGCACGCAGCCACGGGAGTATCTCACGCGAGAGGAGCGACGAGTTATCCGTGCAGCACTCGAACTCACCAACAATCTACGCCACAAGAACGTCCCTGATTTTTAGCGAGGTCCAAGCGAGCGAATGTCACCGAACTGCGATATATGGCCCGAGGACGAGCAAGAGGATCGCGAGCACCCTGGTAAGTTTTTCGGCGTCAATGGATTGGGCAATCTTCCAGCCGGCGACGACACCGACGAGTTCGGGAATACCGATCGCGATGGCGAGGGGCCACGAGACCGCGTCCTGGGCGAGATACCCGGCCGTCGCGAATGCGGCGACAAACACTGACTGGACTTGTGCGACGCCGACTGCGATCAGCATCGGGACGCCGATGGCCACCAACAGCGGGACGGCGAGGACCGGCCCACCGACGCCGAGGAGCCCACCCGAGATGCCGACGAACGCCCCGATACCGGCGACGCCGAGCGTGCCGCGGGGCGTCATCACGTCGTAGTCGCTCCCAGACGTTCCGTAGCGGGTCCGGTAGAAGACGAGGATGCCGGTCAGGGAGACGAACACGCCGAGCAGGACGCTGAACGTCGATTCGTCGATGAGCGCGTTCAGCCGGACGCCGACAAGTGCGCCTGCGAGCCCGGTGAGACTCAACACGAGCGCCATCCGCTTGCCGTCCCGTGAATCGAGCTCACCGGAGCGCCGATAGCTCTCGGCGCCGACGAGCCCCGTCGCGACGAAGGTGGCGCTGGCCGTGCCGACGACGACCGCCGGCGGGAGGTCGGTCAGCGCGACGAGCGCGATGGTGATGAAGATCCCACCCGGACCGACGGCAGTGATGCCGACGCCGGCGAACAGCGAGAGGACGACGAGGGCGGCAAGCGTCGTCGCGGGAAGGCCAGCGAACATCGCCTCAGATCCCGCCAGTGAAGATGGCGTTGATGACGAACTGGCCGGCACTCCACGCCGAGTAGATGGCGAGGAGGATGAGCGCGCTATTGATGACGTTCAACTTCCAGCCGTTCGTGTACGCGCCCATCATGTCGCTGTCGTTGACCGCCCAGAACAGCAGGACAGCGGTGATGGGCAGGCCGACGACGCCGTTGTACGCCGGGAAGAGGATGATCATGTCGATGACGCTCAGCCCGAGGTACTGATGGACGAGTGGCGAGAGGCTGCCGAGCGCGACGCCACCGACGTAGATCGCCTTGAACACACGGGTGCTGTCGGCAACCTCACCGCCGATGGCCTCGGGGATCATGTAGGCGGGCGCCCACATGATGGGGATGATGCTGTTGAACGCGGCTGCGAGCGTGCCGGCGAGGAAGACGACCATTGCCCACTCACCGAGGACGGACGCGAGCGCCTTTCCGGGCGTAAGGAACGTCTTAAGCTGTTCGTAGCCCGCCGGCCGGAGGACCGCGGCGGCGGCAATGACGATCGCGATGGTCGTGATACCACCGACGGTGTAGCCGATCGCGAGATCGCGACGCATCGTGGGGATGTCCGAGCGGTCGGTCCAGCCCTTCTCCTCGACGAGTCGTGACTCGAGGAAGAAGTTCGGCCAGAGTGCGGTCGTTCCGAGGATGCTCACGGTGAGGGCCATCGAGCTCGGCGATAGCCCTGTCGGGGCGAAGCCGGCGACGACGGCGGTGAGGTCCGGACTACTCGCACCGGCGACGACGACGTACGTGACCAGGAGGGCGAACATCATCGCTACCATGATCTTCTCGACGGCGTCGTAACTGAGGATGCCGATTACGATGGCGAGGAGTCCCGTCAGGTAGGCAAAGGGTTCCCAGCCGATCGCCTGGAGGTCGAGGAGGACGACGATACCCTTTCCGACAGCGGCGGTGAGTTCGAGCGTCCACGCGACGCAGCCGGCCGAGAGCAGGACCATCACGACGGTCGCAAGCGTTGACCCGAGTTTCTCTCGGGCGAAGGCGCCCAATGAATCGCCGTGAATACCGAGTCGGGCGCTCATGTCCTGTGCTACGAAGCCGAGGAGCACCGCACCGACGACAGCCCACAGTAGTGTGTAGCCGAACCTGACTCCGGCGGAACTCGCAATGAATACTGACCCCGACCCGAAATAGCTCGCGACCATCACGAGCGCGAGTCCATACCGTTCGAAGAACTCCGAGAGCGAGGGAATTGATACACCGTCTATCGCGTGTCTGACACTCATAGCTGGTCGAAAACGCCGACCGAACATTCATCGAGCTAATGCCCCACCTCGCAGCAATCGACGCGTCAATTCGATATGTAACTGGGAAGGAAAACACGTTGTGACTCGTCGCCCCGGTGGAGTGCAGTCGAGATTGTTTACCGCTCTTCTGTAGAGTAGCGGAACCAGCCCACAGTAGTAGTGCCTCCCGCCGAGGCAGGAACAGATGTGTCCAACAATCGCCCAGCTCTCGGCGAGAGGCTTGCGGATCTTGCTGAAACAGGTGTAATAGAGTTTCGGCCGGAGCCGCTCGACACCATCATCAAGCGGCGAATCAAGGCGATTTGGACCGCTTGCTCCTGTCCGAATTGCGGCGAGGACAGTCTTCAGGCACTCGACGACTTCACACGAATCTGGTGTGGTCGCTGTGACTGGAAAACTACGTACACACGGGGAACACCGTTCTTCGATTCGGAACTCGCCCCGGCGGACGACCTGCTGTCCGTAGCTGCCGACAAAGCGTTCCACAACTGATCACGAAATACGAGTTCTACGCGCTTGGCGTCGAACCACTCATCTTACAGCGTGGATCGAAGCCACTCACGCTGGGACATAACGCTCTCATTCGCGCAAAAGGCTACTCTCAGCGCTGGATGGCCGAAACTTCATACTCGACAACGAAGCGCTCGCTCGGCGATGCCGTGCAAGCGCTGGGCTGGTATCGACAGTTCCGCGAAATCATCCTGATGTTCGCTATCTCGACGTAGAACCGCCCTGTAAGACCTTCTAACCGCGACTCAGTATCTATTCAACACGGCACGAACAATCAATCCTGTCTGGCACTGCCGGAGCCGCAGAAAACGTCCTCGTCGCGTTGAAGGTCGGCATTCTCGTCGTGTTCGGTATTCTCGGGCTGGTGTATGCGTTCGGATTCAGTGGTGGGCAGTTCGAGTATGCGTTCAGCCAGCTTGGTGGCTTCGGTCCCCTCATGGCGGCGGCCATCTCGTTCGTGGCGTTCCAGGGTGGCAGCTCCTGAACTACGACCAAGAGGGCATCGAGAATCCCGTCGATACCATCCGGACGGCCGTGTACATCTCCATCCCGGTCGCTGTTACAATCTACATCCTCGTGGGAATGGTGACGGTGACCCTCGTTCCGCAGGCGCTCACATCCCACCCACATGTCGCGCTGAAGGATGCCGCCTCACTGATGATGCAGCCCTACGGGCTGGCACAACTCGGAGCGGTCGGCCTTGCGTTGTCGGCGTTGTTCTCGACAGGGAGCGCCATCAACGCGACTCTGTTCTCGTCAGCGCATTTCGCCAAGGGACTGCTCAGTGACGACCTCCTCCCCGATCAGATCGGAAGTTCGGGTACTGACGGCATTCCCGAGCGGACAGTTCTCGTACTGGGTGCCATCACTGGAGCGTTTCCGTGGTTCGGGGGACTCGGTGCGATCACCTCGTTCGCATCGCTATCGTTCATTCTCGTGTTCGGGGCGATGAGCTACCTCGCGTTCCGCCAGCGTGATCACGACGAGGTGAACGCTCTCATCCCCGCAATCGGAACAGTCGGTGTGCTGGCGTTCTGCCCGCTGATGATGTACAACCTGTACACTCGGGAACCAAACACGTTCTATATCGTGCTTGGTATCGCCGTCGTCGTGCTTGCCGTTGAACTCCTCTATTTCGAGCGCGACATCATTGAGGCGGAAGTCACGGAATTCGAGCCAGATCCCGGAGTTATCGACGAGAGCAACTGAACCTGTCTGTTCATCGTCTTTTCACGATGATACGCGCGATACATTCAGCACTCGCTTGACAAACCCCCCAGATACGGTCAGTAACGCGGTGACCGACACAGAGAGAGTGGATTCAGCAAAGAGGTAACTACAGACGAAGTTTATTTTGAGCACAGGCGGCCCAATTTGCGAGATAAGTGTGTTGGGCCGTTGTGTTATCGCCCTATGAGTTCCAGTATCCGTCTGTGAACGTCCTCGGCTGAGTCATATATTTGGTCATCAGTTGAAGAGAGTACGTCCTCCAGGGATTGCTTGCCGCTCTGCGTTTCAAGTTCATAGTCGCCATAGACCTCAACCAACTCATCTGTCGTGGCTGGATAGTCGTGCGATTTGAGCGCTTCATCAAGATCACCAAGCCCTTCATCAGGGTCAACGCGCATCGGCTCTTCTTCATCGTCGTGGGTACGTGCCTCCTCTTGCATCCGCTCTCGCTGGCGACGTTTTTCGTCATCCGCTTGCTCATCTCGGCCTTGTTTATCATCTGCCATATATCACGGGAGGGGATCCAGGGGGATAACAGTAGGGCTGGCTATCGGTCGGATTATCTTGAACACACCGTACGATCACTCCAGCCGACCTGATGTCGATATATACGTACGACCACCAAACAGCAAATCCATCGAAATGTCATCTACAAGATAAGCGCTGTGTATGCAGCAGTGCCTTTCCAAACTACTCAGTGTCTGTCAGTAATGCGATGACCGACACAAAGGCTTCATTCAGCACTGATCTCATGGGCTGTGCTTCAGAACCAACTGTTCAGGCACTCATCTTCGCTGGGTTCATCATCCCTTCCTTGACGCCGAAGTGGATGAGCAGGAGGTTGACGGGATACGCTGCAAGAAGCCCCATCGTGAGCGAGAACACCAGTGCCGTCCAGAACAGGATCTCACCCATCCCAGCTTCGCCGGCGAGCCAGACATCGGTTCCGATGGCGACGATCTCCATGACGGTGATGCTGGCGGTCTCCGAGTAGAAGGCGTCTTTGAGCGCCTCATTGAGCCCGACACCTTCCTGCATCAGCGGCCCAACCGTCAACAGATACCCGCCCAAGTACGCCAATGAGAAGGAGAGAAGAATCGTGCCGGTTGTTTTGAACGCAAGCAGACCGACCGCAATAGAGACGCCGAGGACTTCCCCGGTCCCGCACCCTGAATAGCAGTGGCTGACCGAGCGAAAGCCCCTCCGCCAGAGTGAGTCGTGGTCAATCTGCGTCCGGCCTGACCACCAGTAGCCGGCGAGACCGATTGGCCCGGAGTACAGTACCGTGAACCCCCAGACGAAATTCATCAAACTTGGAAGTTCCGAGTTGTTCTTCCGGAGATCCCATATGAGTACCGAGAGTGAAAGCGCGACGAGTACCCCCCACGTTGCGAGGTACATCGGATTCGTGAGGAAATTTTGTAAGGTCTGCTGCACTCCCATTGCCAATTGAAGAGGCTTTGGCCTTTATTATGGTTTGGTTGATTTCGTGATCTGGGATCGGATCTCACTCGTTTCGGGTCACATTCAGTGGTGCATACGCGCGATACGTTCAGCACTCGCTTGAGAAACTCCGCACATACGGTCAGTAAGTAACGCGGTGACCGCCACAGAGCATGTGTCGGGCAATCTTCGGAATGCCGTTAGGTGACTTGCTCCGTTTCGAGCCACTCTTTGAAATCCCAGAAACAATCCGAACACAGACGGCCCTCCAGCGTCTCGATCGAATCCGACGCGTGCTTGATCTGGTATTGCTGGTGGCGGGCCTGCGATGGGTCAAGTTCAGTCCCACACTTATCACAGAGTTCAGCCATGCCACAGGGTTGTCGCTGACGAGGGGTATATCTGGGGGTCTTCACTCCTTCAGAAGTACCCACGAGGGTCGCTTCAGACCCGAACTGCTAGATGCAGGCGATAGACGGCCCAGAATGGGACGATAGTAGCTCACGGTCGAACTCCAACTCGTGTCCCACGACATCCACCCCACAGGTTTTCCGTCTCCCACCCGAAGCATGGTTTCATGCCCGCGGCCTTCGAATCGCGGTTCGACATAGATTACGATGGTGAAATACCGGAGAACGTCGACGAGGCAGCGCTCAAGCGGCTGGAGACGGTCGCGTATATACTCGACGAGAGCGTGCGCGTTCCCGGCATCGGTTTCCGCATCGGAATCGACCCCGTTCTGGGAGCACTCCCCGTCGCTGGCGACCTGGTGAGTGCCGCCTTCTCTCTGTACATCGTCGCCGAGTCGGCGTATCTCGGCGTCTCCTATACGGCGTTGGTGGAGATGCTCGCCAACATCACTATCGACGTGGCGGGTGGCTCAATCCCCTACGTTGGTACGGTGATCGACGCGCTCTGGAAAGCGAACAAGCGCAACGTCGCGCTTGCACTGGAAGACCTCGCCGAGGCGGTGGAGACGGACGGGTCCGGCGACAGGACAGGCGGCGGCGTCGAAATCCCCGTCGAACCTGAGAACTGAGTGGGTTAGCCCGTTGCACGCTTTCGAGATTAGTTCAGACCCATCGTCTAGCGTTCACTACCGATAGAAATAGTCACTTTCACTAGACTAGAAGTCGGATTCAAGGTATGTCCAATACCGAATCCGACACTGACCAGAACACAGTTGATTCTCATAAGACTGCCGTTCGTGAGTACCTTCGAACCCACGGAGAGGTCGCCTCGAAACAAGAGCTCCGCGCCGGCACCGACGTGCCGGCGTGGTACATCACCCAGATCGCCGCTCAAGACGCCTTCTACACCTCGTTGAACCACAACAGCGAATACGTCGCCAGTAAGCACGTCGTCGGTCACCGCTCTACCCACGACGGCTTCTGGCGTCCCGAGGTGGATGACGGCCAAGCCGTCTTCCACCGCAAGGAAACCACTAAAGCTACTCTCAAGCATCTCGCGTTCTGCCGTCCATCTGGACTTACCGCACCCGAAGCAAACGATCTACTCGGTCGTCGCTGCTACCGGCCACTCCAGAAACTCGCCGACCAAGGCGAGGTTCACGCCGCTGACTGGGAAGATACCACCGTCTACGCCCACAGCTGGCCGTCCCGACGGGACGACCAGCTGACCCAGCGCGAAACCGACCAGCCAACCGATGTCACGCCAGACGATCCGGCTGACGACGGCTACCTCTACCGAGATGAACTCGTTGCGACGTTCCTTTCGGTCGCAGTCTCACAGATCCAGTCCATCACGCCGGAACGAGCTGCTGCACTCGTGTTGCGGCAGTTCGAGGGCGACTCATTCGACGCCCTCGAACGCCGTCTCCGGCGCAACCACTCTTTCCGCGAAGCACTGGAGTATACCGAGCCAGAGGATGTCCCCGACGGGACATCCCTCTGGCGAGCCTTCGACGAGCTTCAGCCAGAGGAACTCCGTGACTGCCTCCAGTCGATGTGTTGCGAACTGCTCGCCGATCACGACCATGCTGGCGAGTTCGTCGTGATCGACGGGACACACATCGCCGCCTGGGCAAATACGCGCGAGGAGATCGAAAACGGCGACGTTGAAGGCGCAAGCTGGGGCAAACACGAAGGCTCGTTCTACGGGTACAAGGTATATCTCGTCGTTGATGCAGCGAGTGAGTTGCCGGTCGCCATCACGATGGAGACCGGCAAGCGAAACGATACTGCGGCGTTTGAACCGCTCATCGAGGACTTCGATGAGCGGTACGACACCGACGATCTTCAGGCGGCGCTGGCCGATGCTGGCTTCGACAGTCAGGGCAATCGTGAGTTCTGCCAAGACCGCCTTGACTGTCCGTTGCTGACGGCGATCAATCCCCGCAGATCGTCGCCGTTAGCGACGATCAAGGAAGAAATCAAAGAACTGTTTGAGGAACACGGCGAGGAGATCGAGAGCCCATACGACGCGCTGGAGCGCCTGCCGCAAAACCTTCTCTCGGAATACGGCGTTGAGGCAGGGAGCGTTGAGGAGACGTACATTTTCCAGGCGATCAAAGAGCGGATGCATCGACACCTGCGAGCAGGTGTCGAGCGGGTCTTCTCGCGGCTGAAGTCGTTCACTGGCCTTGATCGCGTCCGCGCACGCAAGGAGAACAACGTCGAGACACACGTCGTTCTCTCCGCGGTTGCGCTGGTTGCGGCGTCACTAACCGCACAACGCCACGACAAACCAGGACTGATACGATCTCCAAGCCGCCTCATCTGACCGGTTCGGTATCCGCGCGGATGCCGCCGCCTGAGAGGCATCGCTCTCAGGCGGCTCGCATTCGTGACTGGATTCTGATTAATCAAGGGAGATTACCGCCCTATCCAGCAGCATCTATCAGATTAAGAGTAACATCTGAGTCCGACTCATCACTGCTGGATCAAATTCAGGTCCAACTGCGTCGTCCAGTGAATTAATTTTGAACGTGCAACAGGGTACTAGTATCCTACATCCTCCGCATCGTGACCGTGACGAAGCGCACACTCTCAATCGGGCCGTTTATCCTCCGAGAGACCGACAGGTCCCGCGACCTCGACTGGGGAGACACCGAAGCGAAGAGCGGAGAGGACGTGGGCGCCGGCGACGAGGGCGAGTAAAGCGGACGTCGGCCGTTCACTCGGCTTTTCGGGTGTCTGGTTCATGTTCGCCGTGTTTGGTCCGAGATCTCGCAGATCGTTCATCGGGCGCGTCGCAAGGTGTTCTAGTTTCGCAGGGGAATCACCGGAGAATTGCTCCTCAGTAGCGACCTTCGATTCCAGCGTTGCAACGTGCTCCCACCCAAGTAATATGAGGCTGTCCTCAGTGTCTCGGTGCCACACCATCACGATAATGTCGTCATCAGAATCAGTTTCGACGAGCGTTTCGGGGAGGAACGCAGACACGTCACGCGAGGTTTTCACGTCCACTTCGTAGCCGAAGACGTCGAAATCATGGCCGGAGAAGCTTTCCGCGTTACATCGCCGTATCGCTGCTTCATTTTCCCACTCCCACATTTCGGCAGGCAGGTACTCCCGGCAGAACTGCTCGAACGCGATTTCGCCGAGATTCCCGATTCGCTTGACTGCGACATCGTCCGCGCCTTGCTTGACTGCTTGGTGGTGGGCGCGCTTCTTATCGACCGCATCAGGGGTGAATTGATACACGGGTTACTCAGCAAAGCCAACTCGTATTAATATTGTCATTACTTGACTACAAGCAGTGTCGCAGTCCTGTGGCGGATAGCGCTTATCGATGCAACAGAACTGAGCATATTCGATAGTTTCGTGCCAGACAACAGGTTGGAGGTGAGGACTGTGAGCTTGAACGTGGTGAAGCGGAGGAGTGTTGCTTCGGAGGTTGTGGTCCTAGCCGCAGGTGTCATGTGACATATGCGTGACGCGGAACTCAAGAGACGATTAGATGGGCTTATTATCCTCATGCTCATGGCTGTGAGCCTTCTCAGTGGGTTGGTGTTAGGATGAACTCCGGGTGCTGAGACGGTTTACGCAATTATCAGCTTCATCGTTCTCGGCCTCGCTACCTTCCTTTTTGCTGTATTCCAGGGAACCGAATAACACACCAACCAATCACCGATGACCGGCACGGGGTTGGGAGCCGTTCTATGACACGCTGTAAGAGTGGAACCACGTATCGGCAGCGGCTGATCAAGGATGCACAGAAAATCCACCAGCAACGACTGATACTCCAAGAAATGCTCGCTACCGCTACACAACCGAGGTGTGAGTCGTAGTTAAAGCCGAATGCCGTTCCATGGTATGTCCGAATTGCAAACGCAACCGCTCTCCACGTTCTGATGGTAGACAAAGCGCGACAAGAAGAACTTGTTATGCAAAGTGACCTCGACTGAACGATCGTACGGCCCGGTGGATGCACGGACGCACCGCGAACCGGAGAATACGTACACGGTGTCGATATTAATGCCAGTGCCCGGCCAATCTCACGGACTGATGTCGCTGACTGTCTGTGAGAGACTCTCAGGACTGACTCGTATATTCGAGAAACACCGATTGTGACTACCAGAGAAGACGTTGATTTTGGATTTCTCTGGGAACAGACGATGACACTCGCACGCTCTGTCTGCGAAGGACATGAATGACTGATTTTACTTTCGTTTTTCGTGATTGGTCTGATTCACGCTTTTGTTTCCATAGTTTGGACACTCTGAAAGCGGATGTTTTCTAAGGACAATTGCAATAGGTTATCCCTACGATAATTCAACTATGCAGGCGATACTCAACGGCGTTCTCGAATCCCTGCGCATCGGTGTCGGGTTTCTCTGGACGGCGGCGTGGGCGATCATCATGGGCCTCACAATCACGAGTCTCGTCCAGGTTTATGTCTCTAAGGAGCAAATGGCCAGCGTCCTCGGCGATGGCGACCTGAGTGGTCTCACCAAGGCGACTGCGTTCGGCGCGGCGAGCAGTGGGTGCAGTTTCGGGGCCGTCGCCATCGGGAAAGGCCTGTTCAAGAAAGGGGCCCATGCGGTGAACTTCCTCGCGTTCATGTTCGCGTCGACGAACCTCATCATCGAACTCGGATTGATGATTCTGATTCTACTAGGGTGGGAGTTCCTCGTTGCTGAACTGCTCGGCGGGCTCATTCTTATTGCCGTCATGGCCGTTATCGTCCACCTCACGCTCCCTGAGAACCTCTTCGACGAAGTTCGGGAGACGCTTAACGAGCGCGACCGCGAGTCAGGCGTCACGGAAGACCCTACTTGCGGAATGGAAGGGACAGACGAGCACACACTCGAGACCGATGGTGGTGAGACGCTGAAGTTCTGTTCGGCGGGCTGTATGGAGACATATCGCCAGGAGAAATCAAGCCATGGTGGGTGGCGTGAGGAATTGCTGTCGTGGGGTGGCTGGTACAAGATCGGAAATCAGTACCGCAAGGAGTGGTCGATGATCTGGACGGACATCATCGCGGGCTTTCTCATCTCGGGTTTCGTGATCGTCTTCATCCCGCAGTGGGTCTGGGAAACTTTGTTTATCCAGGGAGATGGGCTCCTTGTAACCGCTGAGAATGCCATTATGGGTGTCACTGTTGCCGTCATCAGCTTTGTCGGCAGTATAGGCAACGTTCCGTTTGCGGTCGCTCTCTGGACAGGTGGCGTCAGTTTCGCGGGAGTTATTGCATTTGTTTATGCCGACTTGATTACAATCCCCGTCCTCAACGTCTACCGGAAGTACTACGGGTGGAAAGTCATGCTGTATATCCTCAGTGTCTTTTTCGTGACGATGGCGTTCAGTGGCTTCCTTATGGAATTGCTGTTCGATGCTTTAGATATTGTTCCTAACCTTGCTGGTGGGGAGACAGCAACTGAAAAGACCTACTTCAAACTCGACTACACCTTCTACCTCAACCTCATTGCCTTCGCCTTCTCTGGGTTCCTCCTATACGTTTACCGGCGGGGGCTCGGCGCACCTGGGCAGTACCGCGATCCGGTCTGTGGGATGCGAACCAACGATGAGGGGGCGAGCGCGTCCCATGATGGGGCGACGTACCATTTTTGCTCGAAGACCTGCAAGCGCACGTTCGAAGAAGAACCCACGGAATTTGCTGATCAAAGCCCGCAGATAGCAAGCCATGATCACGACCACTGATGATCGCACTGTGATTCATCCGCTGTGAAGGGGTCATCATCACAGTTTCAATCCACAATTGTCACACCTAATGCGCCCAAATAGACGGTATGAATAGTCAAGTATCGCAATTCGGGGCTGTCATATGAATCGCCGTCGAGCAGATACTGCCGTCGGTGTGCTCCTCGGATTTGTCTTCCTAGCCGGCGGGGCACTCAGCTGGCAGGCCTATCAACAGCGTCGCGCTATCGAGCAATCGATGGGTTCGATGATGGATTCCTCTATGGGGGCGATGCACGGTCCAAACCCTCTCTGGTATGTGGTCGGAACTCTGCTGGTCGCAGGTGTTATCGGTGGCGTCTATTACGTGGTTCGAGGAAATCTCACCGACTCGGAAGAGGCGAACTCAGCGGAGCATATCGATTCCGATCAGACATCGGCGGCAACACCTACATCGATGAATCAGGAAACTTCACCAACGACGTCTATCAACCCTGAATCGGATCCGCAAGCGCGCGTGCTCGCTCTCTTACCGGATGATGAACGACGCGTCCTCGAACCAGTCCTGAAGTCTCCCGGAATCACACAGATCGAACTTCGGGATCGATCTGAGTTTTCGAAGAGCAAAGTGAGCCAGACCGTGAGTTCACTCGAAGAGCGCGGTCTGCTGTATCGGGAACGACAAGGTCGGACTTATCGCGTATATCCGAGTGATGCTCTTCGGCAGCAACACACGGGACAATAGTCTCTATCTATCGGGCGCTCTCCCTCTCGAATTCTGCAGGTATGAACGACCTTCGTGGAGAAAAACGGTTAGAAGCGGTTATAGACGTTCTCGAACGGTCTGCTGTTTGGATTTACACCCACGAGGATAACCCCGAACCCGTCGTATGACTACGTGAGGCAAAAGACAATGACCAACCGAAACCTCGGAGGATGGCTGCTCGTGGCGCTCGCGATCGTCGGACTCACGTTTGCCGTACCCGTTGTCAGCGCACACGGCGACGACACGACCGCTGACGACGCGCCCACGGACAATGCCACCGCAGATGACTGGGCTACCTGGATGGAAGTGCAGATGACCGAACACATGGGTCCTGGTAGCGTCGAGTGGATGGAGTCGCACATGGGTGTGACTGTCGACGAAATGGCCCAGGACATGGCTGACGAGGAATACCACGACGGGCCAGACAACAGATACCACGACAGGACTGACGGCAACTACAACGGCGGGATGTACGGGCAGGGCCACTGCTGACGGCCCGATCGTTTCGATCGTTTCACCCGAACACCTCGATTCACCAACTTGAAACAATGACGCAATTCACCACTCACATCGGACGCACTGCTCGTCGACTCGCGTTACTCGCTGTCCCGCTGCTGGTCGCATCGACTGGAACGGCTGCTGCCCACGGTGGCGGGATGATGGGCGGGAGCGGCTGGGGCCTCTTCGGCGGAGCGATGGGGCTCTGGGGACTCCTCTGGATGGGGATCCTCCTCGCCGTCCCGCTCTACATCGTCTATGCGCTCCTCAATAGAGAATCCGGCGGGAGCGACGAGCAGTCGCTATCGGTTCTCCGTGAGCGCTACGCCCGCGGTGAGCTCTCGGACGATGAATTCGATCGACGGCGAAAAGAACTCGAACGAACCGGATGACTGGATCCGTTGCGATTCCAGCCGTTGTCACTCTCACCCAACGGCCGTCGTGTTGGAACCCAACCCTTAACCATATAGAAAGAGTGTTGCATATAATGGACTATACAATACAAACAGCAGTAACCGGCGAGTTCGACGACGTCGTCGACACGACAATCGCTGCGCTCAAAGACGAAGGATTCGGCGTCCTCTGTGACATCGACATCCAGGCGACGCTCAAGGAGAAACTCGGTGAAGAATTCCGCCAGTACCGCATTCTCGGTGCATGCAATCCCCCGCTGGCATACGAGGGACTGACCGAAGAAATCGAACTCGGCGCACTCCTCCCGTGTAACGTTATCGTCTACGAGACCGATGACGGCGATATCATTGTGAGTGCCGTCGATCCGCAGCAATTAGTCGGGATCGCAGACAACGATGAGCTCGACTCCATCGCGACCGAAGTCACCGAAAGCTTCGAGCGTGTTCTCTCGGCTGTCGGCGACGAATACGAATCCACGCCGGAGGCCTGATCTTCGATGTTCGTCGAACCAGCTCGACACCACGACCATCGTCCTCCTCATCCTCCTCGGCGGTGGCTACCTCGTCTTCCGACGTGCGGATGAAGGCCAGACGCCTCGAAATCCCGCGATGGAGGAACTCCGCACGGCGTACGCTCGCGGCGACCTCACTGACGAAGAGTTCGAATCCCGCCGCGACAAACTCGGACGGACGGAGTAGACCAACGAGTACTCACCACGATGCGGATCCTCCAATCTTGTGTACACGATTTCATTTGTCAGGCTATCACATATCACCACTGTGTGAGCCCGCCTTCGAATCAAAGATCTGGGACACTCTCAGCTTACGATTCTGAATAGTAATGTGGTTAAGTTACAAGACCATAGTATACTATGTGACCGAAGTCATCCTCTTCACCCAGGAGACGTGCGGGGCATGCGCAACACAGCGGGAGAAAAACGACGGCCTCGAGGACACGTACCCGGATGTGGAATTCCAGGAGGTCGACATCCAGAAAGATCTGGAAACGGCCGAGGAATACGGCGTCCGGAAGACGCCGACGACACTCGTCTACGCGAACGGAGAACAGACCGCCGAATTCATCGGCATCGTCGACCGGACCGACTTGGAGTCAGCTATCGAGAGCGCGACCCAGCAGTCGTCTGGACTCGCCCAACGTATCGTCGATGTCGTGCGAACATAACGACCACCAGACTAATTCAAACCTCATGACGAACTATAATCGACGTCAGTTCCTGGGAGTACTCGGTGCCGGCGCAGTCGCCGGTGTCGGGATCTCTCAGCCAGTCAGCGCACAGGAGATGCCGGTCGTGAAGATGGGCAACAACTACTTCGACCCGATCGGGCTCCACGTTGAACCCGGTACGACCGTCCGCTTCGAGATAGCAGCCGGTGGACACTCGGCGACGGCCTACGAGAACCGGATTCCATCCGACGCCAGCGCATTCGACAGCGGGACCATCTCGCAGGGGAGCTTCGAGCACACCTTCGAGGCGCCCGGCACGTACGACTATTACTGCATCCCGCACGAGACGGTCGGCATGGTCGGTCGGATCGTCGTCGGCAGTCCAGGCGGTCCGGCCGAAGAGAGCGCGATCCCCGACGGCGAGGTCCCCGATAGCGAGACGATCGTCCAGAACGGCGCCGTGGCCGTCGGCTCGGACGTCGAGGGAAGCGGGAGCACCGATGGCGGCATGATGGGGCCCGGCGGAGGGGGAATGATGGGTAGCTCGAGGGGCGGGTGGGGCGGCGTCCCGTTCGTCGGTGGGGCACTCGGAATGCTGGGGCTGGCGGGCGGACTCCTCTACTGGGCAACGGCTCGAGGGGATACACCTTCAGAGAGTGAGGATTCCGCGATGGAGACCCTCCAACGCCGTTACGCACGAGGAGAAATCGACGAAGATGAGTTCCAGAAGCGTCGTGAACGGCTGGAGGACGGGTGAAACGCCCCATCACTGTGAGGTAAGTCAGCGAATCTTGTTGGGAGACCTCGGTCGATTTGTTCATCCACGGATACCGCCATTGTTCGATCGCGTCGTCACGTCGTACGAGTTTCTCGGTAATACACCCACACGGCGAGGAGTCCGACGGCGAGGAGGTGGTCGAATCCCCAGCCGAGCGATACAGCAGTATCCAGATCCGCCGTGAGCCCCGTATCGACCATGACGCGAACCGGGTGGTAACCCGGGAGGAGTTTCATCCACCACACGGGCTCGGACTGGATGAGACCGGTAAGACGACCAGTAGAGCGACGAGGACGTAGTTTCGCGCCTGTTCTTTGATGCCGATTGAGAACGCCGTTGTCGTGCGGTTCATGCGGACCACCCACCACTGGTGTGCATCGTCACTCCGAACACTGCGGTGACGAGCACGAGCAGGACTAGCAGGTATCCAGCGACGAAGCCGAGATCTCCCGTCGTATATGTGCCCTGGAACATCGCCTCCTGAAGAAGTTCCTTCGGATGATAGAGCGGGAAATATTCTACGAACTCAGGAACGTCGGCAGCCAGCGGACTGTCGCCACTGAGGAACGCATCCATCATCGCGAGGAACACCACGACGAGCGCGCCGAGAAACGCATAGACGAGGCCAGCAAGGACGAGGAATACGAACGTCAGGACAGGAGCTTCCGGTGAAATCGTCAGCCAGAGCACGCCGTAGTTCACGGCAGCCACGACGACGGTGACACCTCCGAGCGTCGCTAATCGAGTCGCAAGCAATGTTCGGGGTGGATAGCCTGTCTGAACGAGTCGCCGATCGGCTGCACGCGCACTAATCATCTGGGCGAGTCCCATCAGGCCGGCGATGACGCTCTCACCCGATACCGACGTGAGTGATGCGATTGATCAGTTCCAGACGGAAGGGCAGGAACTCGCGCTCGTCATCGAGGAGGGCGATGTGGTCGGGCAGGTGACTGTCACCGACCTGCTGGAGACGATTATTGGTGAGGTCGAAGACCCACTTGATCAAGACGACCCCGACATACTCGATTAGCGAACACAGACGTGTTCAGGTGGCGGTTTCACTGTGCCATCAGGCCAACACTTCAAGGTAATTGAATAGACTCACCGCAGTCCGGCCACCGACCGAGAGACGGTTCATCGGTGTTCATAGAAAGAGGATCGGAAGGAGCGTGTGACAGTGTTCCTTCCAGTCGTCTCTATGGCACCTCAAACGTAAGCTTTCGTCGAGGTTATCGCTCAACCACACCGGGTTTCCGCTGAAACGAGTCATCCGCCAAGGTTAATCCGTGCCCACCTGTAGATTGACACACGATGGGAGTCCGCACAGTCCTCACTCGGCTGCTCCCCGGTGGCGGGTCAAAAGTCGTCGTCGAGTGTCGCAACTGCGGGACGAGCGTCTCGCCGGGCACCGAGGAATGTCCGGACTGTGGGGAAGGCGAGTTCTCTCGGTACGAGATACCGGAATAACTGCCTCCGCGGCGTGAATGGCGTGGCTTCCCACGCATGGGGAATACCAGCGCAGTGCGGCTATCGCTGGTAGTGGGTTCCGACCCGTGAAACGCTGAGAGAGTCAGTTGCGAGTGTTTCGCGCTCGTCTCACGGGTGGAGTGGCTGGCGAGCTATACAGTGAGCTCGTCTTCCGCAACGTACTGACTCTCCCACTCATGACGGGCCTCAATCTCCCGCTTCCCACGTCGTGTGACGGAGTAAACGTTAGTCCGCCTGTCTTTCTCCCCTTTCTCGACAAGGCCTTTCTCGACGAGCGTGTCGAGGTTCGGATATAGCCTACCGTGGTGGATTTCTTTCTCGTAGTACTCTTCGAGCTCTTCTTTAATCGCCAGGCCGTGTGGCTCCTCCAGGCCAGCTACGACGTAGAGCAGGTCGCGCTGAAAACCAGTGAGATCATACATTTCACTTCCAACTAGTAGTTGGATATACTTAGGAGTACGCAGAGTGCTGTACTCTTGAGGTAGTATTTGTTTACTATTACCCGAGGGTGTCATAGAACAGTTCGCATACTAAAGAGCAGGGTGAACGCTGAGGTGGATAAGTTAAGCGACCCTGCAAGATAATCCTCGCGCTGTGCCTTCGCCTTGTTATCGCAATCATCACCGACGAACGAGGCGCCAATCCGGGCAGTACCGTAATCACGGTGTGAGAAGAGTTCTATGACACCCTCAGAAAAATATCAAGACCGACACCACATCGTTCAACGGTGGCGATATGAGTTCCGTGACACACGTCTGGGGCCTGTCACTCGAACGTGTCCGTTGCTGGAAGCGCACCGTCTGCACTTTTCTCATACTGGATTTTGGCGAATCGCCTGAATTCGGCCATCGATCCATCGTCAGTGTCACCGAACACCGTCGCACCGCCACGGGGCCAGTTCTGTTGGTCGCTCTGAGACAGTGAGTGATACGCAGCAGCCGCGACATCCGCAGCATCAAGCGTGTCGTGTATTACCCGAAGTTGTTCGTTACGGTCTGTCAACGGCGGCTCCGCACCGGTCTCTACCCGCCAGTTGTATTCACCGACATACACCGGCTTCCCGAGTTCCTGTTGCCCAGTCTGAATCAGGTCTCGGAGCAACTCGGGGTGGTCCCGCTCGGGATCGTTTTGAAGATCGTACGATTGCGGTCCAGGATAGTAATGCAGCGAACAGAGATCTACACTGGCGGGCTCGTGATCCGCACTGTAATTGTTCCGACCAGCCCACCCGAATTCGCCAGTTGTCACGAGGTGGTTATCGTCAATTGATTTGACGTACCGACTCATCTCTTCGATCCACGGTTTGAGAGTGGGATCATCGTATGTCCATGGCTTGGCATACTCAATCTCGTTACCGAGTTCCCACATCGCAATAGCAGATTCATTGCGATACTCGACGCCCGTGATCGTGTTTTCTCGCGTCAGGACTCCCTGGACGCGCTGTTTGTACAGCTCTTTGCACTCCGTGTTGGTGTAAAACTCGTCGAACGTGTCGGCACTCTCAGCGTGATTGGCATACGTGTGGACGTTGACACCAGCGTTGTCGGAAAGATCATCGGCGCTGTGATAGGCTGGCTTTCCGTTGATCAATATCAGCGAGAGTCGTATGCCACGGGCCCGGGCGGCATCGACAACACGGTCCAAGCGCCGCATGACGTCCTCGTTCTGTTCTCCCGGTTGGGGCTGTTTCGACTCGTCTCCCCAGAACGGTTGGAACGCGTGGACGCGAGCGAGCGTATACCCTTCCTGAGCCATCAGATCAAGATTCCGCTCGATCCACTCCGCTGGGTGGCTGAGGTCCATCACATTCTGGGGACGGGTGCCGAAGAAATGCACTGTATCGCCCTCGATAGTGAGGTCAGCCCCATCAACATCGACGAATGAAGTTACTTGCGGCGTTGGCGGTGGGGTTTCTGTTCTTGTCTGTGTTGACGGTTCTGACGTCGGCTCGTCTGTATTCGACGTGTTTCCGTCAGGCGTTGAATCTGTGGAACAGCCGGCAATACTTCCGATGCCTGTCGCGGCCGCCACAGCAAGCACACGACGGCGGGTGACATCGCTGTCGTTCATACTGTAGCCATAGACCAAGGCAGTGATTATGGTTGTGGGAGAGTGCTGCTTAGAATACCTGAGTCGGCCACAGCAGTTCTGACAGTACTCAAGGAGTTCGTTCAGTGAACGCAGAATGGAAGGCGAGTACCAGTCGCTGGGTCCTGGTCAGCAAATCTCTGGACAGATGGATGGTGTAATATCTTGGCTTGTTAGTCGGAATATTCGTGGTCAACGGAGGATTAGCCTGACAGAGCTGTGAGTTGGCCACACACAAAGAGGTGTTTGAGCTAAGTTAACTGCTTTTTCTAACCATGGTGTGATTCAACTATGGAACGACATAAAGTAGTCCTCGCACTCATCCCGGCGCTCGTGCTGGCAGGCTGCATCGGCGGTCTGAGCGGGGAGGCCGACCCCTCTGAATCGACAGGAGTTTCGCCCGAACAGGTCCCAGGCGTCTCGAACGGGACGCTCTCGAACGCCTCGGCGCTCGTCGAGGCAAACCAGAATGCGGTAACGACTAATGGGGCGATTCTTCAGGTAAACCAGTCCTCGGATCAAATGACAATTGACGCCCGCCTCGTCGTCGGGGCCGACTTCTCGACGTACAGCCTTTCAGGCACGGGGTCGGTGCCCGATGGTCAGTCCACGACGATCGACCAGTGGAGCAACCAAACCACGCAGTTTGTTCGCACCTCGTCAGCGGGGGAGACAGATTATCGGGTCCTCGACGAACACGACGACCGAATCAGTTTCCTCGCCTCAGTCGAGGAATTCCTCTCAGCAGGCAATTTCGAGGTTGCCAACGAGACATCGGATGATGGCAATGTCGTCCTCACTGCGGACAGCGTCTCGGCAGCGAACACCTCGGATGTCGACGCTGAGTCCTTCGATAGCCGTCTTGTCGTCACCGAATCCGGCCGGATTCAAAATCTGTCGGTCACGACCACTCAGGACGGCAAAACAATGACATACAGCTACGAGTTGCTACAGGCTGGCGTCGACAGCGCTCCCAAACCGAACTGGATAGACGACGTGCCACCAGGGGCAACGGTTCAGGCCCAACTCTCCATTGGCGTGGAAAACGACTCGTATCTCACGCTCGAGCACTCCGGGGGCGACGTGGTCCCGAGTGCGACAACGGTACAGGTGGAGTCCAACGGAACGACCGACACGGAGAGTCTGGACAGTTCACTCTCGGCCGACGAAATGCGCTACGTCTACTTTGACGCCTCGTCGCAGCAACTCCAGGTGTCGGCTGACCGGCCCGAGCAGAGTACCGTCTCACCTGTTACCAGTCCAGCGTCTGTTCAGATTGAAACCGAGGGTGGTGCTGTCCTCTACAGTGGCAGTATGGGCTGGGACTCGGAAAGTGTGTCTGTCCGCGGTTCTGGCAGTTCTAGCGGTTCGATGAGCGCAGAGAGTTCAAAAACGACCGCACCGACCAGTTCGTCGCAGTAACACCGATTCGTCCTCTTCCTACTGGCTCCTGTTGGTCGCCCCCTGAGAAAGGGTATTCTCGCCTCAATTCTAGTAAAAAGTCCCCAAATGGCGAGGGATGACAGGGAACTGGACTGCTCCCAACGGCAAACTATGGTCGTGTCACGGGTCTTGTTAATTGAAGACAGCGAGTTTCTCCAGCAGCAAATTAAGGAAACGCTGACAATCCATGATATTGGGACTGAAACAGCAGCAACAGCGAGTGAGGCTCATGAAACGCTCGAGGCCACTGATATAGACTGCATCCTCGTTAATCACGACTTGCCAGATTCTTCCGGGATAGAATTTGCAGAGTCTGTTCCAGCGGATATGCCAGTGATACTCCTTACATCGACATCGCTCGAATCAATTGCGGCTGACGCAATTCCGGCTGGTGTCACTGAGTTTATCCACAAAGACGACCTTGCAACAGGGTCGATGACCGTCCTCGCGAACCGTATCAACGTCGCCATCCAAGCGCAGTCTCCCGTGCCAGTCACTAACGGCTGAAGCCAGAGACGGTCACGCTGTTTCTGGTGGACCAGCCACGAGAATGTCTCCAAGCCGAACTTCTCTTTGGCGCTGTGATACGCTCACTGCTGAACTCAAATTCAGCAACCACCAGATAGGGTAGGCAAGGATACGGAGATTATGGCCTACGCGGATAGCACTGCATAGCGTGTCACAGCGTGTCATAGAAGTCTTCATACACTATAGTTAGAAGTATTACCTTTTTATACTATTACAGTCGTAGAAAAGTGTGAACCAAGTACACGATGCTTAGAGCCGCTTAGAAATCGATATTTTACCTTGGTATAGTGATTATTCTTATTCAGAAGGTGTGATTTAGCTTAGCGACGATGACCTCCATGGAGCTGAAGATAGTAGGTTCGAAGCTGATAACGCTGAATCTGTCGATAGCTATGAGAACTGTTGTATGACACCCTCAAGATAGAAGATGAGTGGCTACTTTCTCACCAGACGTAGGTAACTGCCGTCCAATACGGCAAGGACCAGGATTCGAATCCCTGCCGGAGCATTCCGCGACGAACGAAGTGAGCAATCGTCCCGGCAACGTCGAGTTCCTGCTGGATTGGAGCCCCGCAACTTACCTGTCTGCCCACCTAACGTCAGTCCACCTTCCGAGTATGTCCCCAGTAGAGACACAACAGCAACCGGCAGATGATTCCTCCGGACACCCACCGGTTCCGTGTAGTGCGTGTCAGTCTGCACTTCGTTCACCGGAGAGAGATGCAGTTTCGTTCCTCCTGTTAGACCAGTTCACGATTCCGCTCGTTGGCTGTGAAGAGCATCTCGAACAGTTCCGTTCTGTCTGTGCACTCACTACTGAAGACGAGGCCGAACTTCTGGATCACCATCCAGCAGGTGGAATCAACTGTCCAGGGTGTCGCCTCGCGCCGCACAATCCCGAACAGCCAGTTATGCCGATCAGCGATGGGGCAGTCGCGATACTTGCATGTCCACAACACCAATCGGACATCATCACCCGCTTCCATTCCGGACTGCAAACACGGCAACAACTCACGAAATCGCTCGAAACAGCCAACTGGTAGCGTAACAGGACTGTCTGGCACAAGAAGGTGGGTATCACTGCGGCGGTTCGAGATTTTTCATCTGAAAGTCTGAACGTGGGACGAACCGGCCAGCCAGTTCTGCGAGTTCCCGCGTCCGCGTGATGTCTGCGAGGTTGTGTTGGAGTAGCGGCTGCCAGTCACCGGCTTCGAACGCGGCGACCGCGCTCTTACTGTCGGTGAATGGGTCGCAACTGTCCGCACCGATAAGCAGGTCGTAGACGCCGACCAAGTCGTTCGTATCGCCGGTGTCGAACCGACTCATCACTTCCATCATATCCGCGTACGCAAGGTCGCCAAACGGCCACGAGACGCCGTTCCGATGGCAGGCCGACCGGAGAAACGGGAGGTCGAAGCCACCGTTCCATGTCTCGCCGTTGTAAGCGGTCAGATAGTGCGAATCACCGTCGATGCGTTCCTCGGCAAACACGCTGAGCGCTTCCAACAGAGCCTGTTCAGTAGCCACAACTTCGAGAGAGACCGGGGCCCGAGACTCGGTTTCGAGGTGTCGTGTGAGCGTGGCTTCGTCGGCGGTGCGGCCAGCAGTGTTGAGGAACAGCCAGTGTCCCAGCTCGTGGCTAAATCCGGCCACGGTGACGACGGCATCCCTGTCGAGTCCTGAGGTTTCGATGTCGAAGGCGACTGGTGAGAGGTCACTCATCGTTACTGGTAACTCCCGAGTGTCTGTGTCGTCGTTTTCCGGAGGTGCTTTCGAATCCGGTCCCGGTCCCATCCAAGCGGTGCGAGAATACTCTCGCCGGCACGTAACGCCAGTGTGGCGTAGAAGTCGCTGTCGTAGTCGGTGAGTGTCTCGTGGGCCAGTTGGACACGCGCTGGGGAGCGACGGCTGTCGTCGACGACGACGTACGCAACGTCCTGGCCTGGATGGCGCGACAATCCTCGTGCCGCTGCTCGTTCCAGCGCGGCGACAGTCTGCGTACGCTGGTCGTATGCGTCGAGTCGTTGTGACACACGCTTGCGGATGACGAGACGCTTCGGGTCGATGGCCCCACGCTGAAGCCGCTGAATGCCTCGTTGTAAGCGGTCACAGACTGGCGCTGGCTCTCTCGTCTCATCCAGAATGCGAATTAACTCGCGTTGGAGCGTTTCGACGAACGCCGGGGTACTCCGCTGGACGGCTTCGATGCCTTTCGTCACGTACTCGTCGCGGCCAGCGACTTTGCCGAAGTATTTCGTCAGGGCACCGGCCTCACCGTCCCGGACCGGGACGAAACACACCCATTCGAATCGGTCCTCGAACTCCAGTGGAATCGAGACGTCTGTACTAATCTGGTCACAGAGGACTTCGACTGGTGTCTGCGTGGTGTCGTCCCGGGGTTGCAGCCACAGGCTATCGACGATGCCGTGGACGACGCGCCACCCGCCAGCTTCCAGGGTTTCCTTGGCGTCGAGCAGGATTTCCCGGGCGAAGGCGTTGATGGCCTCGTGGCATTCGATGCGGCCGAACTTCGCGTTGCGGTACCCCTGGTAGCCGAAACAGGACACGAGAATCCACTTCAGTGCGTCCGAGCGCGCTTGTAGTTCCTCGCGGTGCTCCTCGTCGTCAGCTGCCGTCATCGCGTCTTTGAGTGTTGCACGGTCTGCGATAATGGGTTCGAGGACGTCGGGGATGAACCCCTCGCGCTCGCAGAGACTGTACCCAAGGCCGGGGACGTCGTCGGTGTCGTGACAATCACAGCGGACTGTCTCCGGGCTGATGTTGTACTCGACCATGATGTTGGGGTACAGCGAGGCGAAATCCACCTCGACGACGTTCTCGTGAAAGCCCACGTCCGGTGCGAACGTGAAGCCGCCGCGGTCGCCAGCGTGCAGCGTCTCGACGCGCTTGAACGCTTCCGGTTCCCACTTGTTCCACGGAATCAAGACATCCCGGTCGAGGGCGTGGCGAATCTGAATTGCGGTGAGAATCGTGCCAATCGAGCCCCACGCCGTCTCCTGGAGTGGGCGCCACGACCGTTCGACCAGGTCGAGTAGCCCGGGGATGCCTGCTTCGCCGAGCAAGAAGGAGTTCGACCGGTCGACAGTCGCGCGACCGGGGACCCGATACCGCGCGGGTGAGTGTCCGACCTGGCCGTAGCTCTCGTAAGTGTTCTCTCCGGCGAGTTGCTCGTAGCCCGGCGCACGGCCAAGCCGGAACTCATCGAGACCGAGAGCAGCAGCCTGGTCGTGGCACAACGGGACGATGCGGGCCGTCGAGCAACACAGCACGTCGGGGTCCTGCGTTTCGAGGCGCGCCGCTAGCGTCTCCAGAACGTCAGTCGGCGTGTCACCGAGTTGCTCTCCGTTTGCGGTGAGTGCTGTCAGGTCGTCGTCGCGGAGTGCGGGTTCCGGCATCGACAGGTCGAACACGTCCAGGTCGCGTTGCGGGATTGGTGGCGTGTCTGTCTCGACGCAGTACCGGAACTGCGGGGCAAGATCGACATTGTAGAGCCGAAGTGTGCCGGGATGCGTGTACTCGGGTTCGTGAAGCGCCCGGATCTCCCGTGCTACCGTCCGGACCTCCATGACGCGCTTGCACTCGACGCGGAGCACTCGCGTGCGGGCACGGTCGCCGAGTCCTGTGAACCACGTCTCGAATCCGACGGTGGCGATTTTGGGGTCGCGCCGCAGTGTCTCACCGAGCGTCTCCAGCACGGCGCCCGGGCCGTCGACGAACAGCGTCGGCGTGTAATCCTGATTGAGGCGCTGCTCAACACCCTCGCTGGTGGCGTGCCACTCACGGACGGCCCCGTCGTCGAATTCACAGGTGAGAAGCGTCACGGTTCGTCCTCTCTCTGTGCTTTGAGTTGTCTGATGTCGTGTTCGTGAGCGAGCAGTATCGACAGGAGAATCGCCAACTCGGGGTCCGTGCTGTTGAGGTAGCCGGCGGCATCAGCGTGTGTCTGCGCCCGGTCGAACAGGCGGTCGAAGTCGGTCTTGTACTCGTGTCGGAGTCCGCGTCGCAGCGGCTGACACTGGTCTTCGAACCGGTGCAGATAGTCTCGATACGTCGGATTCGTCCGCCCCATCTTACACCCCTCGCATGGCTGTCGCCATCGGTGTCAGACCCTCGGCCTGTGCAGTCTCTCCAACGGTTCCACAGAGGTCAATCCAGTACGGAATCGTGGTCTGCCACCCAGTTTCGTCCCAGTACACGGTCGTCTCGAACTCCTCACCAACGACCCGATATCCCAGGTCCGTCGACTCTGCGTGGTACGTCGCGTCAGCAGTCGCCGCGACGCTCTCTGCGCGGTCGTCCTCCGGGCCAGCATCAGTCACGAGCACCGGGAGGTCGTACACCGCAGCGACCTCCGAAAGCGCCGTGACGACAGCGTCGAACAACGGGTCGGCTTCGTGCTCGGGGACATCGTCATCCCGGTACAGTGACGGTGCGTTCGGCACCACCACGCAGCCAGTCCGTGGCGTGACCGTGTTGACCAGCCGCTCGGCGAGCGTGAAGTGCTGATAGGCGGTAAACGCCCGCGCGAGTCGGATACGGCGAAGCAACCGACGGTCGGCTGCGAAGTCATAAAGCGCGTACGTTGACGCAGTATTCCGGGCATCCAGCCAGTACGCAACGCCATCGACCTGCCGAATTGTCTGTACTGCGAGCTGGTGAAGGACTGTCGAGCGCGGCCCCGGCGTCCTCAATAGCGTGATACCGGGTTCGAGGTCCGGGAGCGACTCGGTTCCAGCACGGCCAGCCCTACTGGGCTCGGAGGCGGTTCGATTCACTCTCATACGCAATCGCTGGAGACGGTGTCTAAAAGCGATCCTCCGTGAATTCACGAAAAACTCGCATTCGGCCGTGAGAGAGGCGATACGCCGCAAGTACTCCTGTTATGGCCGGTTCACGGAAGTCACGGAATCACCGCCGTCCGGTGGATTCCGGATTCACGGTTCGGGTCTGGCTGCCCTGTGGCACGACTCGATACGTGGTCCCACGACCGCTCCCGGACTTCGTGATGAGTCCGTACCGTTCGAGACTACTGAGATAACGGCGACGCATACTCCGCCCTCGCGGGTTCTGAACGCGGTGCTCGTATTTGTCGTGTAACTCACCAGCACGAACCCCTGCCGACGCTGCATCTCGGATGATCGTATACAGTGCCCGCTGGTGAGTGCCGAGCGAGCGCACGTGCAAATCGTGGACGGCCGCCTGCGCAGCATCGGCGACCTCCGAGACAACATCGGACGTCAACGTATCGTAATCTGACTCGTAGACAGTTTTCGCCGCACGCCGCAAATGTGTAATCGCCACCCTGGCATTACCCGCTGCAACGTCAGCAATCGCTTCCAGCGCGCTGTCGGTGACACGCTCTGAATCGAGTCCGTGTTCGACACGGTACGCCAGAATGTCCAGTATCTCGTCGTGCGTATATCGGGTCAGTGAGAGCCGTCGCATCGAGCGGAGGCGACTCTCGGTCCCGGAGTTGAGATCTGCGGTCGCCAGCAGGTCGTCATCGTCGATACAAATCCCGACGATTGTCACACCAGGCGTTTCGTGCAACGCGTGCAGGAGACTCGGGTCGGAGATGACGTTCACTTCATCGACGATAGTCACGAGTTGCCCGTCGTGCTCTGCGAGACGGTCGAAGTAGTACCCGCGGCTGGTGCCTTCCGGTCGGCGCACATCCACGCCAGCGGATTTGACGAGCTGGTGGAGCGCTGCTGTCGGACTCGGGTCGGACTGGCAGTTGACGTACCCCCACTCGAAGTCGAGCCGCTGGCGTTCCAGTTTCCGTGCCACGTACTTTGCTAGCGTCGTCTTCCCGCTGCCACTCGGCCCGACGATGAGCGTGTGTTCACCAGTAGCGCCCTGCGTAATCGGTTCGAGTGCGGCCGCGAGCGCATCGATCTGCCCGCCACGGTGATTCAGGTCCTGCGGAACGAAGTGATGTTCCAGCGCCCGGGCATCGCTAATCATTACTCGACACGTTTCCGCAGGACCGACGTAAGCGGTAGCCATCCGGAGCGAAAGTGAAACTGGCCGTATCGTACTCTCCCGCGGACGATATTGGTAAAAGATCCCAAGAGAGTGTGCAGATAGCAGTCGCTTGGACCTGAACTCGTCTGAAAATTGGGATCGGAATCTGTCGCTATGAACGACAGGTGTCTCAGTATTACTGTCGGACGACGTTCGTCGCGCGAGGCCCCTTGGGCGAGGACTCGATGTCGAACTCGACCTCAGTACCTTCCGTGAGGTCTTCGCCGCCGACATCCTCCATGTGGAAGAAAACGTCTTCGTCGTCGTCGAGGTCGCCGTCGTCAGTCGAAATGAAACCGTAGCCGCCAGTGTCGTTGAAGAAGTCAACCTTACCGTTTGCCATTACAAACAAACAGAGAGTCGGATGAGGGATAACCCTTCCGAGTGTCGAGGTAACACGGCTCTTCACCCGACAGCCAAGCACTCACACAAACGCATTTAATCGAGGGACAACACGGCGTAGGTGATGAGCGACGAGGAACTGCTCGACGACCTCTCGGGGTTCGAGTTCGAGGACCTGATCGAAGACGTGTTCCGGAACCTCGGGTACGAAAACGTCCGGCAAGCCGCTCGGACCGCCGACGAGGGCCGGGACATCATGATGGAGGAGGTCGTCGACGGCCAGCGGCGAGCCATCGTCGTCGAATGCAAGCACACCGATACCGTTGGCCGGCCCGTCGTCCAGAAACTCCACTCGGCGGTCGCTACGTTCGACTTCGACGGGCCCAAGCGTGGCATGGTCGTCACGACCGGACGATTCACCACCCCGGCCAAAGAGTACGCCGCGGACCTCCGGCAGGCCGGTGACCCGTTCCCCATCGAACTCATCGACGGCACCGACCTCCGAGAGATTGCCGACGACATCGGGCTGGACCTCTACAACGGCCGCATCGAAATCATCTGTGGGGAAACGCTTCGGCCATTCGACCCGACTGCAGACGTGGCCGCGCCCGTCCGCGAAGCGTTCCGAGACATCGACAACATCGCGACCGCCGACCTTCCGACACCGGACTCCCAGGTGGACTTCCAGCCGGTCGTGCTGATTACGGCCGACGTGAACGCTGTCTTCGAAACGTCAGTCGGGGTCATTCATCGTATCAATCAGACCGACCAGTTCGTCGTCCACGCCGAGCGTGGCCACCCCGAGATTATGCAGGGCTCTGTCCGGCGACTCGTCGAAGAGAACCGTCGTCAGACGACAGAACTCGACGAGGACGCGTTCAGCGAGGTGTTTGATGCGGTTGACGTCCACCGCTTTGGCCAGACTGAAACCGACTACAAGGAGTGGGCGGTCGGCCGCCTACGTGACCGGCACACGACGACAGTCACCTACACCGGCGACAACAACGTGACGTACACCAAGACCTGCGAGCCCAACCAATCGGATATTTCGGTTCAATCGATTACGCCCGTCTACCTGCCTGACGTGCGCCAGACGACCCACCTCGGCGAGTACGCATACCCGCTTGAGTACTACGCTGCCGGCCCATCGCGTGTGACCGTCGAAGACGGAATCCACCGCTGTGTCCAGTGTGGCACTGACGGAGTGGATACCGACTACACGTTCTGTGCCAACTGCGGGAGCATCAACTGCCCCGACCACATCAAAACCGAGCGCGTAGAGGGGACGCCGGTCTGTACGGGCTGTGCCGTCACCGAGCGATTCGCGCTCCGGACGAAGTACTTCTACGACGACGAGAACCGAGCGCAGTTCCGCGCCGAGTACGAGCAGATGCCGATTCACGAGAAAGCCATGGAGAACAGACCGCTGGTCGCTGGAGCAGTACTTGCTACACTGGTTGTAATGCTGATTGGACTCAGTGGCGTTGGGCTTATTTGACGAGGGATATCAGTATCAGAGACTACACGACGATAACTCGAACGTCAGTTTTCTTTTGAATGTCTGAAAGAGGGGTTCTGAGCGTGTCTTGCGCTGTTCCAATCGTGGCATCTTAGGCGACTCCCTCTGCACCACACGCTATGAGCCTTGATGACGCCTCCAACTACTCAGAGAAACTGCTGATTGAACGTCTTGCTGAGTTACTCGGCTTTTCTCGGCTTGCGGACCGATTGCCGTGGAACGTGTATCCACCCTATCTGCTCGTTGCAGTGACCCTGGTCTTCGAATACGTCGTCATCGACGGCTACAATTACGTCGTCGCTGGGAAGACATCTGTCGCCTCAGACCCCATTTCGATTGTGACTGCCGGTGGGCTCGTGGTGGCTGTCGTGGGGATTCGATGGATGCGCGACAGCTACGCTGAAGCGATGACATCCCTCCGCGTTTCCCAACACAAATCAGCTCAGGATGCCGACAGCCCGATTACCTTCGAGTATATCGTTCCGTTTCGTCTCAAGATTGCCGCCTACGCAATCGGGCTCCTCCTCTTGTTCGGCAACCACTTCCTCCTCTTGGGAATCCCAACCCTGTTCGAAATTCAGGGTGTGGTGAGCACCGTTTTGTACAATTTCACACTCCAACCGCTCGTGTACGTGCCACTCATCGTCGAGTTCGGATTGCTGTATATCGGGATTCACTTTTTCCTGCCGCGACGGATGCTCAAAGCCGACCTGGACCTCTTCTTTTACGACCCTCGGAAGATGGGTGGGTTCGCAAAGGTTGGCGAGTTGCTCAAGCGCTCGTACTATCTGTATACCGCGGGGGTGATTCTATACTTCACTCTCATCTACGGCGTCGTGTTGCTAAACGACTACATCACCAGTCCATATCCCGAACCCTCGAATACGCTTGCAATCATGTTCACAGTGCTGTGGCTGGTTGGGCTCTTTTCGATTGGGTATTCGATGTACCGAGTACACACCCTCATGTCGAAAAAGAAGGCGAGAGAGATTGACGAAATTGAAACACAGATCCGAGGGATGCTCGATGACCCGTACGATATTCACAACTCGAATCTCGCAGGCAACGAGCAACTAGAGGAAATCCAACACCGTCTCGAACAGGTGCGCGCAACCCGTGAGTATCCCTCGACGTTTACGATGTGGACGCAAATCGGAATCAGCGTTCTTCTCCCGCAAGCACTGCAACTTCTCGTCCAATTCGGCACCTGAGATGACCGCGTTCCTGGAGGGCGTGGTGTTCCAGGCGGGTTCGAAAGGACTCACAGAGTGGAGTATCGAGTGGGACTGCTGTGCAGCCGTCCGGTATCAGTTGGACGCCAGCAGGTAGCCGCCGACACCGAGTGCGATGACCGCGAGCAGCGCGGCAGCCAGGCGGAGTAGTTGGGAGACGGCTCCGAGCGGAGGTGGGCCCGCCGACGTTTCCATCAGGTCGTATCGCTGGACCTGTTGCCGACGCTGTTGGTCCTCTGTCCGAGAGGTGTCCCGTGGCTCCCGGTCGAACGGCTCGTCAGCCCGTGGAAGGGTGTTCTCTTCCGGCCGTTCGATGGCAACCATGCCGTGGCGCTGGTTCGGGTTCTCTTCGAAGGCAGCCCGGCGTTCTTTCCCAGTCAGGTACTCAAACTCCGGTGCGCCTTGCCCGCTCGGGACACGATACGTCCCGTCAGACTCGAGGGCGTTCACGTACAGTTCCTGTCCCCGCTCGCTCATGTTTTCGTAGGCGATGATTTCGATACCCTCTGACTCCAGTTCCGCACGGTTGTCGAACGTTCGAGGGGTCGTATCGTGAGTCAGTACCGTCTGGACGGGCACCAGAGCAGGCAGGATGAACAGGAGGATAGCCAGTGCGACAAGCGCGGTTCCGAGTTGTGTGCGTCGATTCATCTGAATCACTCCAGTTCCGCCCTGTTGAACGTTCGAATCCCGAGCAACACCGGGACCACAAGCCAGAACGCCAGAATGAGCAGGGACATCTCGTCGGTGAGGTACACGGGTAACTCCGGGGCTGCGCGGGCAGCCTCGTCGACGCCCCGGCTGGCGGCTGCTGTGTCGGCGTTTGCTGCACTGTCGAGGAACGGCCGCTGTTTCAGTCCGTCGGGGACGACCAGGTTCGTCGCTTTCTGGTAGGCACGGTAGGGACTCGTGTACTCGATGGCGTTGTAGAGGTCGGGATTCGTCTCCATCCCGAGAAGGTCAGTGTGAACCGCCCGGACGAGACTCGAAATCTGGATGATCGGAAAGAGATAGAGGAGTACGAGAACAAAATACGCGGTCAGCGCACGGCCAACCGCGCGGCTCCGGGAGGCCGCTCCCGCCGACAGCCAGACCGCGATACTCACGAACACCGACCCGTAAGTGAGTGTCAAAAGAAGGGTTCCAAAGATGACGACTGCCGGGAACGCACCGTGTTTGGTCAGCGAGACACTCGTCGCGGCAACGTATATGAACCCGATGCCGACGGCGACGACGACCAGCCGACTCAGGAGTTTGCCGAGAAAGACCGCCCGTCGCTGGTTCGGAAGCGAGAGCAGGAACTTGATGCCGCCCCCTTCACGCTCGCCGGCGATGGCCAGATAGCTCGCCACGAGTGCGACAATCGGTAACAGAAGCGAGAGGACAATCGTCAGGGTGTGAAACGTCCGCTTGACGGCCTCGGCTGGGCTCTGATTGGTCCCCTGGTTGGCAAATGCCAGGAGGACGGCGATGATGCCGAGTGTGATGGCACCGGCCCAGAGTGTCTGTGACCGGCCCGTAGCTTTGAGGCCCTTGCGGGCAACAGCGGCGATACTCATGGCGAAACCTCCTGTGACCCCGAACCTGAACTGTCTCCGGTAGTCCGGTCACGACCCCCACCGGTGTACTGGTTGAACAGTTCCTCGAGAGACGTGCTGTCTGCGAGGATGTCGAGTACGTCCACGCGGTCATCAACATATCTCACCGCGTCAACCTTCGCCGTGGGGTCACTGCAGTGAACGGTGAGTACGCGCCCGTCGACGACTGCCTTCGCAACGCCATCGAGTTTCTCGACGCCATCTGTGGGGGGCTGGGCGGCACAGCGGAGTTCGATAGTGGCAGTCCCGCCGGCCTCGTCCCGGAGATTCTCGATTGAATCCATCGCGACGAGTTTCCCCTCGTTCATCACACCCACTCTGTCGCAGACTGCCTCGACTTCCGAGAGGATGTGACTGGAAAAGAACACAGTCGTGCCATTCGCCGCCCGGTCACGGATGACCGAGCGCATATGCTGGATACCGTTCGGGTCCAGCCCCGTCGAGGGCTCGTCGAGAATCAACACCTCTGGGTCATCGACCAGCGCCATCCCGAAGGCGAGGCGCTGTTGCATCCCCTTCGAGTACCCGGCGGCGACCCGGTCTGCGTCGGCGAGGATGCCGACCGTGTCGAGTATCTCGTCGGGGTCGTCGTCGGCGTCCTTCGTGTCGATAGTCCACTCGACGTATTCCCGGCCGGTGAGGTAGTTGTCGAAACCGTACCCCTCAGGCAGGACACCGATTCGGTCACGAATCGCCGCTGACTCTTCCTGTGAGTCCATCCCAAGGACCGTCGCAGACCCTTCGGTCGGCCTGATGAAATCGAGCAAGAGATTGATCGTGGTCGACTTGCCAGCGCCGTTCGGGCCGAGAAAGCCGAAGATTTCCCCCTCTTCGATCGACAGCGTGAGGTCGTCGACGGCAACGACATCCTCCCCGAAGCGTTTGGTCAATCCGTCCGTCTGAATGGAGGGCATCTGTTCGACTGACACCAGCGATGCCCCCTATGAGTATCTTATGCTTGAATGAGATGTTCTACCGAGACTCAACCTCTAACCGATAGGGACCAGCAGCGGTGGAAACTGCGCAGGGGCCTTGTCACGTCACCGCGACCGCCCTGACCCGACCTGCCAAAGTGCAAAAGTGCCGGAGCGGCGATACCGTCTCAGCTGTCAGTACTCTTGGAACTGCGGCCGAGAATGCGGTCTGCCAGACTCCCGAGTGCCTTCAACGCGACATTCACGTAGAGCCCGACGAGGAACGCCACTCCTGCTGCGAAGCGTGCACCGGTGGTCCCGGTTGTCTGGCCGAACTCACCGATGAACAGATGGATGCCAGCAGCGAGTATCATTGCCGCCGGAATCCGAACCGCCATCTCTACCAGATGTTCCAGTTCGCTCCACTCGTCGTACGCCTCGATTTGATTCATCAACTTCGTGAACACGTATCCGAGCGCTCCGAACCCCGCATAGAGGTAGACAAACAAGGGGACTGTCACGGCATTCGAGTCCGTACTGGTCTCGGGCACCGCGACGACCGACTCCAGCCAGCCGACCGACAGTGCGATTCCGACCATCGTCAGGGCCGTAAACAACAGGATGATGCTCCAGTTCGCCAACGACCAGTTCGGTTTGTCCTCGTCACTCTCGGCTGTTTCGTCACTATCACTCTCAGATTCGGGGCTAGTTTGGTCGTTCATCATAGGTGTCCTTGGTCCCACACAGATTGGCTCAACTGGGCAAACAGTACACGATTGAACCGTCGCCGGGCACGTTCGGCCCTGCCGATGCGAAAGAGAGACACGGTCGTTCCGACCTCACTCGGTGATGTCCAGCGCGAAATCGAGCAGGTCGGCGGCGGTGAAGTCGTCGATGCCTGCGTGTGGGGCAGGCAACGTCGGCGTCCAGTCCGGCTGGACGACCAGGAACGAACTGGTGTCCGAGGCGATGAGGCCCACGAGCACCTCGGCGACGATTCGGCTTCCCACGGGGCCGAGGTGTTCGCCGTTCGTGAACTCCCGGGCCTCAGCGAGCACGTAGTACCAGAGTGGCATCTCGGTCGCCGCTGGCTGGTCGAAGCGAGCCAGTACCTCGTCGAACCCGACTTCGTGATTGTGCAAGACCCGTGTGTCAGGAATTGCTCGCGCGATGGTTGGCCCCGATGGCAGGCCAAGTTGGTGTCCGCGAACCAGATTCCGCGACGCGAGTGAGTTTCGCCACGGTTCGTCTGCCGTTATGAACGGCAAATCGAGGAGGTCCGAGGCGACCTTCGGGTCGATTGCGCGCGCATTCTGCGGGGCCACATCGTGGTCGTCGAGGTCGAACAGGTATCGCCAGTCGACAGCATCGTCAGGGGATACCGGCTGGAAACCGGGACTCAGCGCGTCGGAATCCATCGGCGAGCCAAACAGTTTCCCCTCCGTCGATTCGTTGACGCGGTACCGTAACCTGGCCTGGCTGTGTCCAAAGCGGTAGGCAGCGCCGGCAAACTCCAGTGGCATGAACGCCTCCTCCTCTGGACCGACGGTGAAAAACTGCCGCTCGTCTCGCACGGATTCGACGACATCCTCGTCACAGACAGTGGGCAGGTACTCGTGTAACACAATCCACTGGTAGTGCCACCGGGCCAGTTGTTGTGCATGCTCGAAGTCCTCCCCTTCCTCTTCGACGATGGCATTGTGGAAATTCAGCATCGCGTACTGGAACTGCGAGAGGATGAGGTTCTCGTCGTTTCGCGGGTCAGCGATGAGTGCGACGTCTTCGTGGTTACGCGGTAGGTGATGCCCGTCTTTGCCGAGCAACAGCAACTCGCGACTGCCGCCCGCCATCGGCGACTGGTAGCGGAATCGGTCCGTTTCGGGGCCAGCACCGTAGACTGAGTCGAGGTCGAGTCGCGGTGTCCGGAAGTTCCGGATTGCGTCGGGGTCGTTTTGCCGGGACAGACTCGACAGCGGGTCGAGCGTGAGGTCGTGGTCGATAAACTGCCCGAGGAAGACGAATCCCGCGGGTAGGTCCGCGGTGTCGACGCTCTCTGGATTCGCGTCCTCGTCGAGGGGGCCGCCGGGTAGCCCCAACTCCTTGAGAAACGCTACGTCGTGGTCGGCGGCTTCGAGATGGGGGAACATCCGGCCGAACCGTCCGCGGCCGGGATGTGGGGGGTCACGCGGCACGTTCGTCATGCCGCGATGGTTGCCAGTCCCGTGGTGCATATCCTCCATCGCTTCCATCATCGGGTGGTTGTCCTCGCCTGGGTCTTGGGCCGTCAGTTCGTGGTCCGTCTTGTCGAGGGTCAACGACCACTGGCCGACGGTCTCACCGTCGTCGAAGCCGTGGCCGTATGGTTCGGGGTCGCCGTCGAACGTGTCCTCGAACGCGTCGGCAGTAAACTCGATTTCGAACCGGCCGTCGCCGCGCGTCGTCGCGTTCCCGAGTGGGTCGTCAATCCCGATGTCGGCGTCGACGACGACGATGTTGACACCAGCAGCCGGTGTCCCGTCTGGCCGTTTCACGTTCCCGCCGATAGTGTGTCTTGTTGACATGGAACATTCATGGTGGCCAACACATCGCTCACTAATAAATTTATGTGAACGCACCAATAGTTTCCTCTGGAACGGCTGGGACATCCGCCGCGAGTCGTCAGTCGGTCTTTCAGTCAAGAAAGTACCCGTTCGAGTGGGGCCACAAGCGACGGGTTTGTACTCCGCAGATGCCGTTGCCCTCGGCATGTCCGGGACGAACGCGCCACGAATTAGGAGGTCGCGACCGGACCGACGAGACCGGGGGCAGGCACGACAGGGCGCTCCGCAGAGCGGTCCATCGGTGTAGAGTGAAGTACCCCGCGCACGGTGGCGCGGGGCTTCGCCGTTTGGCCTCTCCCCGAAACCGGGGAGCGTACCGGCGGCAGGCGAATTTAATTCCCTCCGCACTCCCCGAAGGGTCGTGTGGGAGCAATAACACCCGAACACGCTGTGGCTCCTACCGCACTAGAGGTCGTCTAGTGCTGCCGTAGGTGGCGTGTCCGTGGAGGTCAGCGGCTTCACCACCGCCCGACACAGCCCGGCGCAACCTCTCGGTGTTTTGCGAGGCGGATAACGTGGCTCCCGTACATCAATTATTGCTTCACATCAACTTCAACGTATGGATTGTGCAGCGGAGCGAACGCGCTTCACCCCCGCCCACGGTGGGGCGGGGAACTCGCGCTGCTTTTCGTTTAGACACCTGCCAGGAACAGTTGTAGAGCTTTGGGAACTGCAACGGAGAGGAGCAGCTGTGTCCAGATACTGAACGTCGCCGGATACTCTCGTGTCGAACTCACTTCCTGTATCCGCTGTCGAATGTCTTCGACAGTTTCCGTGGCGTCGTCGGGGACAGTATAGTTTCGCACCTCCCAGGGGTTCTCGATGTGGGTGTGTAGCTCGGCTTCGAGCTTGTACAGTTCTTTCCGCTTCTCGCGGTGGAGAAACCGGTGGAGCAAGAGGACAGCGAACGCGACAGTGGCGATCGTGGACAGCCAGACTCCGGTAAATATCGCCCCCGCTGTCGTCGATATTTCCCATCCACTGACACCGGGAGCGTAGGTTATCAGTGCGTACGCGATGAGGCCGCCAACGACGTAATAATACGCTTTCTTGATCAATTCGCCGATAGGCCGGAGACCACCGACGCCGTGTGGGTCGAGGAAATGGACGCTGACATCGGACTTGTACAGCCGCCACGGCAGACTGAACTCGATTGTCACATAGACAACCAGAAACTGAACGATGATAGGCGCGTACACGAACGGAAACACCAGGCCGTTTGCCACGACGCCGACGGTAGTGAAGTTCGCAAAGTCAGCGTAGGTCCTGACGAGTTGCAGTCCCGCTGCGGTGGCAAACAGAGCCCACGGGAGCCACCTGGGAATCAGGTCGACAAACTGTCCCGGGTTCGAAGACCGTTCTCGCAGTTGCATTTCGTCGATTACCTGTCGATACGAGCGGTCGAGCGCGTGGGCACCGAAGACACCGACGAGCAGAACAAATGGCTGGAGCAGAAAGTACGGGTTTCGCACGTAGATTGGTGTGTTATCGAACACCAGAATATCGGCACCCGCGGAGGTAAGCGTCCAGCCGACGACAGTTACGATGGCGTACAGATACGACGGTGGGAGAGAGATGTTGAAAAAAGCACTGAGGCGTCCGAAGCCGAGATAGCGGGCGAACTGGTCGAGCCAGAGTTCCGAGGTCTCGTCGCGGAGCGTGCCGGCCAGCGGTGGATTCACCTGGCTCGCTTGCTTCGGTGCTGTCCCGACGGTCGAGGCGTCAGAATCGGTGCCGTCATCGTCCGTCATACCGGATGCTCCCCTGACAGGAATTTATTCTTTATCCTCAACCGGGTTCGCGTCCGCCACACAGAACCGGGGCGTCACCGACTACGACCCCCGAACCACTCACCAGAAATTAGTCATGCTCTCAGTGAGCGCGTTGGCGATGTCGGGCAACTGGAGCACGGCGCTGTCCCCGATTCTGTAGTAGGTCCACTTTCCCTGGCGTCGCGTTTTCACCAGCCCCGCGTCTTTGAGTTCCCGAAGGAGACTGGCAACCGTCGGCGGAGATATCCAGAGGAGCTACACGGCCGGTTTGGGAGGGTATGACTCAGTTGTCGGCAGGCGGCGCGTCGATTGAGAGTTCGTGCTCGGAAATCGTGGCTTCCGGCGAGAGAAACGATCGATAGTCGAAATCCGCCAGGTCTCGGCCGTCGGCGACACGCGTTGGCCAGTCGGGGTTTGCAAGCGCACCCGTCGCGAGCGTCAGGAGGTCTGCACCCTTGTCGATGGCAGTGCGTGCCGCTTCAGGCGTTCCCAGACCGCCGTTCGCGATGACGACCGTGTCGTCAGTGACGTATTCGACGGCAGCCTCGGCGAGAGTCGGCCCGTCGGCCCCGAAAGTCGGGGTGGTAGCATCGGGTTCTGTCGTGTGAATGTAATCTGCACCAGCGGCCGACAGTTCCTCGAAGAAGACTTCCGCCGCGTCCTCGCCTTCGGGCCACTGATACTCGTCGTCGGTGACCATCGTCTGTGACACCCGAATGCCGACGATGAACTCTTCTGGGACCGCGTCTGCAATCGCAGAGACGACTTCAGCGGGATACCGAACACGGTTGGACGGGTCACCGCCGTACTCGTCGTCACGCTGGTTCATCGTCGTCGAGAGGAATTCGTTGAGGAAGTAGCCGTTCGCACCGTGAATCTCCACGCCGTCGAAGCCAGCGTCGTCGGCGTTCTGTGCTGCCGTGACGAAGCCCTCACGCGCAGTCTCGAGGTCCTCCTTGGTCGCTTCTTTCGGAACCGGATACGGGCCACTCCCGCCGTACGCCTCCGACTTCTCGCCGTTCGGTTGAACCGGCGACGGGGCAATCGCCTCGTCGTCCTGCGACGGCGGAATTCCCTGTGTCTGTGCGCCACAGTGCATCAGTTGTGCGAATATTGCTGAGCCAGCATCGTGCACAGCGTCGATGACCGATGTCCACGCGTCGACGTGGTCGGCGGTGACGAGCCCCGGCTGGTTGAGATAGCCCTTACTGTACGCGTCGTCGGTGTAGACGCCCTCTGTCACGAGAAACGAAAAGCCACCCTCGGCGAACTTCGCGTAGTACTGTGCCATCTCGTCGGTTGCCCGCCCGTCGGCCGTTGCGCTCACCCGTGTCATCGGCGCCAGGCCGACGCGGTTGTCAAGTTCCACTTCACCCAGTGACGTTGAGTCGAACAGCATCTTGGACCCACGTACGGTGTCGATGTGAATAGTCCACTCGCTTTTGGCTGGCAACTTCCAGCGGTCACGACTGCTCGTGGCCCCGTTCGAAACCGCTCGTCCTAATCTGTCATAGTCTGCCTACACGTCCACCGGGCCCCAATGCTTCCCCAGCGAGCGGATTCGATGCCGCTCAGGGCCAGTCGGAGTCGACGCCGACGAGGTCGGCACTGACCGCCCAGAGGCGGTCGCGCACCCCCTGGTCCCGCGCTTCCTCGTCGGGAGTGAGCGGGCCGTCGCCACCGACGTACTGCCCCGTCTGGGTTTCGTATTCGGGAGCCGTCGCAAGTCGGAGCAAGCGGTCGGCCCCGTCCTGTTGTGTCGTGCCGACGCCGGGAACGAGGGCTGCAGCGCGAACCGCGAGTCGCGTCCGGAGCGGCGCCTCCCGGAACAGGTTCGTGGACGGAACGAATCCAGGGTGAAAACAGTTCGCTGTCACCTGCGTTCCGGAGAGGCGGTCGGCCAGTTCCAACGTGAAAGCGATGTTCGCGAGCTTCGACCGGGCGTACGCCTGTAGCGAATCGTACTCGCTGGTAAACTGAAGGTCGTCGAAATCCAGCGTCGCACGCCGGTGAATGTCAGAGGCAGTGACCACGATTCGCGACGGCGGCGTCTCGACGAGGCGGTCGAGCAGTTCGTGGGTCAGCAGATACGGCGCCAGATGGTTGACTGCAAGCGTGCGTTCGATTCCATCCGGAGTTTCTCCGCGGGTCCCTGCCGAGAGCCCAGCGTTGTGGGCGAGCACGTCGATTCGGTCGTACGAGTCCAGAAGGTCTGTGGCGAGGTCGCGGACAGCCCGCTGTGTCGCGAGGTCGGCACGGTGAAACCGAATCGTCCCTGCCAGGTCAGAACTCCGGTCGGCCAGCCGCTCGCCACGGTCCCGATTCCGACCGATGGCTGCGACCGTCGCACCGCGAGAAGCCAGGTCGGTCGCTGCGACGCGACCGATGCCACTCGTCGCGCCAGTCAGGACCACGACGCTGTCACTGTCGCTCGGGTCGGTCACGTCAGCTCCGGCCATGGACTACGCTGGACGGTGCCTCGTGTGGTCCTGCCACCCGTTTCGCCTCGGCCGCGAGTGTCGTTCCAGAACACAGGTGTCGGGTTCACTTTGCGAAGTAACTGGTGAAAAACCCGGAGAAAAACGAGGCGACGGCGACCGAAAGCAGCACGTCAGAGAGGTCGTACGGGCCGTCATCGGAGGCGGTCAGTTTTGTAATCGCGACGCCGATGACGAGCGAGATGATGCCGTTCGTGAGGTCGTGTTTGAGACCCATGACGTCTTGTTAGCACTGATGTGTAAAGTAGCTATCCCGTTTGCCTCCGGAGTACCTATCACACGATTCTTATAAAGTAAGATAATAGTGGGACCATGGACAGGCAGGAAACGACGGGGGACCGGGCGTCGTCGCGGGCCACTGGGGATGGCAACTCGTCCGTTACACAGTCTGAGTGTGACGTTCTTCTCGAAACTATCGACAGACCAGTTTTCGTCTACGACGTCGAGTCCGAGGAGGCAGGGATTGACTTCGGATTTCGCCGGAACAATTCGGCCCACGAACGCCAGACGGGGATTACGACCGAAGAGTTTCTCGGGAAAAGCCCTCGGGCGATACTGGGGGAGGAAAGTGGGGCAGCGCTCACAGGACGGTTTCGCGAGTGTGTCGAGCGCGGTGAGCCACTCGAGTACGAACAGACGGTCGACTACCCGGCGGGGCGGGTCGAGTGGGACACGACACTGACCCCGGTCGTGGACGGTGGGGACGTGAGACGACTGGTCGGTGTCGCCAGCGAACGGTCCGAAACGTCGGGCACAGCAGACGCCCCAGACTGGAATCGAGACCGACTGGACCTGTTCGATACTGCGCCGGACGGAATCGTCCTCCACGACGAGACGGGAGAGATTCTCGACGCCAACGAGACGCTTGCGGACATGCTCGGGTACACGCAAGCGGAGTTGCGGTCGCGCGCGATTTCTGACATCGAGGTCGGACTCGAGGCGGAGTCGCTACGAGAGAAATGGCAATCGATGGAGTCCGGACAACTCCAGCGACTCGAACTGAGTGGAACCCACCGTCGCAAGGACGGGACGACGTATCCAGCCGAGGTCTGGGTGCGGAAAGTTGCCAGGGAAGACGACAGCAGTGCTCGCTTTGTGGCGTTCATCCGGGATGTCACCAGACGCCGACGGCGAGAACAGAACCTCAATCTCAAGACCCGGGCGATGGACACGGCTCCGATTGGCGTCGTCATCACTGACCCCTCACAGCCGGACAACCCGATAGTCTACGCAAACGAGCAGTTCGAAGAGGTGACCGGCTACTCGGAGTCGGACGTCGTCGGTCGAAACTGCCGATTCCTCCAGGGAGAGGAGACGAGCGAAGCGAGCATTGCGAAGATGCGCGACGCCATCGCCGCCCACGAGCCGGTGTCGGTCGAGCTTCGAAACTATCGCAAGGACGGCACGGAGTTCTGGAACAGAGTCGAGATTACCCCGGTTCGGGACAGCGACGGCGAAGTCACCCACTACGTCGGCTTCCAGCAGAACGTGACAGAGCGCAAAGAACACGAACAGCGGTTAGAACTGTTCCGGGAAGCCGTCGAACAGGCCGGTCACGGCGTCGTCATTACAGACCGGAACGGAACGATAGAATACGTCAATCCGGCCTACGAGCGAGACACCGGCTACACCTACGACGAGGCCGTTGGACTGACGCCCAGAATCATCAAATCCGGAAAACACGACGAGGAGTTTTACGAGCAGATGTGGGACACCATTCTCGACGGCGATGTCTGGGAGACGGAACTCATCAACCGACGGAAGTCCGGAGAACTGTATCACGTCGACCAGACCATCGCGCCGATTACCGACGAGAACGGGGAGATTACGCACTTCGTGGGGGTCGAATCCGACATCAACAGGCGCTGGCTGCGTGAGCAGCGACTCGACGTGCTCAACCGAATTTTGCGACACAATCTCCGGAACGCGATAACCGTCGTTCAGGGGAACGCGTCCGTCCTCTACGACGAACTCGAGGGCGAAGCGTTGCGGGCCAACGTCGCCGCTATCCAGAACCGGGTCGAGCGACTGCAAACGCTCAGTGAGAAGGTGAGTACCGTTCGGTCCGTGTTCCAGCAGGAAGTCGATACCGAGACGACCTGTGACATCGCAGCACTGGTGGCAGACCTCGAACCGGAGTTCGATGAGACGTACCCGGACGCCTCAATTTCCGTTTCGGTTCCCGAGACTGCCGGGCGGGCGTGCAGAAGAGTTCTCATAGCTCAACGATCGGACTTGCGATGTCACCTCCTCGTTCATGGTTAGCGATGACGACAGCCAAACGAAGACAGAGAGCGACGAAGACGTGAGTTTTTGCCCGTTCTCGGCCTCGGACTTGCGGAGTCCCGAGGCCGAGATCCTTGCACACGCCGATTGCTGTTTCGACCTGTGACCGGTTATCGTAGGTGTCGTCAAGCTGCTTTTCCCAGACGCGGACAGTGTCGCTATGTTCCTTGATTCGTTTCTGGATGCGGTACTCGATATCTGGTGGATCATTTGTGTTCCGTGGATTGTACGGAACCACTGGCACGACGCCTGCTTCAATCAGGTCGTCGTGCCAGTCCAACATGTCGAACTCTGCGTCACCAACGAACGTGACTGGCTTTTTGACGGCGAGCGCATCCTGTGTGATGCGCCTCGCCGTCGCCTTGTCCACAGATTTCTCATCTGTGAACTCTGCGGCAATCGGGATGTTGTTGTCGGTCGTCACCAGACAGCAACCGTAGCCGTAGTAAGTCTCCTCAGCTGTACTGTCGTAGTTCCACGAGGCATCCTCGTCCGGGCGAGGCGCCCGGACATCGGTGCCGTCAATCCGAAAGCAAGAACCCAGTTCAACTCGGACGAGCACTTGCTGGAGAATTCGTGAGAAGACTTCCTCAACGACACCAGAGAGATCGTCGATAAACCGGCCAATCGTCCGCCGTGACGGCGGTCGCTCGAACTCGCAGACACGCCAGACATCATCGTTGGCGAGTTCTTGAGCCATCGCTTCTGGTTCGTAGATTCTGTTGTAGAAGCAGTGAAGCAATCCTCGGAACAGTTCAGGTGGATGGAACTCCCGCGTTCGCCCCCGCGGATCGGGGGCGAACACGGGGAATTCATAGAGAAACTGGAGATCAAGATGTTCGAATAGTACTGTTGTCTCGGTTTCCAGTGATTTCAAGACCTCTGTGATCGTATCTTGGTGTGGCAGGGTAGTGGTTGACACATCTCACTGTCCCTGCCTCATCTCCGAGAGAGTTCCTATCGATCCTCCAGAATCGCTGATCAGCCAGCAGAGCCGTGCTAACTATTCTGCACGCCCGCCGAGACTGCCGTCGAAGTGAAAGCAGACAGCCGACTCAAAGTGGCAATCCTGGAAGCCGTCGATAACGCCGTCTCACACCAGGAACAGTCGAAGCCGGCTGTCGACATCAACGTGACGCAACCGACCGACTCCGACCGGTGGGTCGAAATAGTGGTCGCCGATAGCGGCCCGGGGATTCCGAGCGAAGACCAGATGGCAATCGAGATGGGCGAGGAGACGGCGATCGACCACGGGTCCGGTATCGGACTGTGGCTCATCCACTGGATTGTGGTGAGTTTCGGCGGGGAAATCCAGATCGACGAGAACGACCCCGCCGGTTCTGTCGTGACTCTCCGCCTCCCGACTACCGGGGCATCCTCGGAGTGAGGAAAGTACGTCATCGAGTCACACGGCATCACGAGACAGGTCAGCAGGGACCCTGTCGACATGACTCTCGCACGTCCTATTACCGTAGAGAACATTCGTCCAACTAGGACCATGGATTCACTCAATCACCTGCTAACTGTACAGATATTCGCCATTCTGGTCGCGGTCGTCGGCGAAATAGCCGCCAGTGAACTGCTACTGACTGTGGCAATTGGGACGTTCTTCATCGCCTTCGTGGCTATGTTCGTCCAGATGACCACGGCGCTGCTCGTCGGACTCGGTCAATCCGACGGCAGTGCACTGGCCGCGTAATCGAAGACTTACTTTTCCGCTATTTCGGGCCGGGTGTAGCGACGCGGACCAGCCGCTGTTTTGCCTGAGCGTTTCCCAAGTGGGAGTGGGTTTTGGCCAGTCTAGTCGTCTGGAAGCCAAGCCAGCGCGGAAGATTTTCCCACGCCCTGGGATGTGCACCGCTCCCGCAGGGCGGTGAAGATAGTTATTATTAAATCAGTACCGACGAACGGTTGTGACAATGAGTCCCGCGAGCGATGACAAGATTTTGGTCCCCGTCGGTGAATCCGCGACGATGCGGAACACAGTGGGCTATGTCGTCCGCGAGGCGATGGACCGCATCGACGCGGAGGAGGCCGAGGTGACCATCCACTTCGTCTACCCCGTCGTCTGGGATAAACAAGACCTGGAGGGGGACGCGGGCGAAGATGAGGAAACGCTGTTAGAGCGCGTCGAGGCGTGGGTAGCCGAGGACGCTGGTATCGACGACGACGAATCACTGCCCTTCGAGATGAAGACGGCCGTCATCGGCGCCGACCAGTACCTGTTTAGCCCGGTCGACTACGCCGAATTGCTCGTCGAGTACGCAGACAGCAACGCGCTTGGCCACATTATCCTCGACCCCGAATTCCAGCCCGGGCCGAGTACGCCGATGTTGACGCCGCTGGTCGCAGAACTTGACCGAGTCGAGAGCATCAGTTACGAGGAGGCACCGGTCCAGCGGTCCGTTCGCGGTCGACAGTTGCTCGGCCGTTCGTTCTCCGCAATCAACTTTCTGACCGTGTTTGGCCTCTCGTACCTGTTTTACCTGGTTATCGGCGGCTTCGCGGGCACGTTCGACTACGCGACTGGCGCCGTAAGCGCCGGTATCGTCGCGGCACTGTTGTCGAATATCACACTCAACGGGTCGCTGAATCCACGACGTTCCGTCATAGTGCTGGCGCGGTTCCTGGTGTACGTCCCGTTCTTGTTGTGGGAGATTACCAAGGCGAACCTGGAAGTCGCCTACATCGTCTTGCACCCCTCGCTGCCCATCAACCCGAGCATGGAGCGCATCGAACCGTCAGTGCCTCGTGGACTACCGGTGACGACACTCGCAAACTCGATTACGCTCACGCCCGGGACAGTCACCGTCGACGTCCGCGAGCGTGAGTTCCAGGTCCACGCACTGAGCGACGGAGCACGCGAGGGATTGTACGACGGGACACTGGAGCGTGCCGTCCGGTTCGTGTTCTTCGGACGGAACGGCGCGAGGATACCAACACCGCGCGAACGCGGGCAAGACGAAGAGGAGGAGGAGACAACGTGACTCTCGTCAGCGGAGAGCCGCTTGTCGACGTCGTGTTCGGGGCGACAGCCGCGTTCGTCGTCGTCGCACTGCTCACGCTGTACCGTGTCGTCCGGGGCCCGACGATGCACGACCGGGTCGTAGCGGTCAACGCAGTCGGGACGACGACCGTACTTATTATCGCGTTGCTGGCCGTCGCGTTCGACGCGCCGGCGTTTCTCGATATCGCCATCGTCTATGCTCTCCTGAACTTCCTGATGAGCATCGCCATCTCGAAGTTCACGGTCGAACGGGGTGGTGTGCTATGACCTCCGTACTCGCGTACGTATCACTCGCATTGATTGGATTGGGGCTGCTCTTCAGTTCCCTCGCAGTGGTCGGGTTGATACGGCTGCCCGACGTGTTCACGCGGGCACACGCGACTTCGAAGACCGACACGCTGGGGGCGGTGCTGACACTCGCCGGCGTCGCTGTCGCATTCGAGACTAACGTCCCCCGAGTGAAGCTCGTGCTGTTGGCACTGTTTTTGCTCATCACGAACCCGACGGCGACCCACGCGATAACGCGGGCCGCACAGGACCAGGGCATCGAGCCGTGGACGACCGACGAGGAGCGTGATGAGACATGATTACGGCCACTGAGGCGGGCCTGCTCGCTTTCGTCCTGATAAGCGCACTCGCGACCGCCGCGTTGCGGGACCTCCTCTCGTCTATCATCGCGTTTGCCGCCTACAGCCTCGGGCTGGCACTCATCTGGGTGTTCCTGCAAGCGCCCGACGTCGCGCTCACCGAGGCGGCAATCGGAGCAGGCGTCACGAGTATCCTCTTCCTGTTGACGATAACGAAAACCGTCAGACCCGTCGAGGACCTTGCCACGCTCAAACGCGTCAACTGGGCTGGGGTGGCCGTCGTCGCGGTGCTTGCGGCGATACTGCTGTCGACGGTGCCGGATATTCCCGCCGTCGGCGACCCTGACGCAGTGGCGTGGAACTACGCCGATGTCACGCAGTTCTACCTCGAGAACGCAGTCGAACAGACACACGTCGAGAACGTCGTCACGGCCGTTTTGGCCTCCTACCGTGGGTTCGACACCCTGGGAGAGGCTGTGGTCGTCTTCGGTGCCGGTGTTGCAGTGCTTGCTATCCTGAAGGAGGAACGATTCACATGAGCGAACGCATCCGCCGTCCGTACACCGAGAGTACCGTCATCATGACCACAATTCGGATACTGGCACCGTTCGTGTTTACGTTCGGCCTGTTCGTCATGTTCCACGGTGCCGAGTCCGCCGGCGGCGGGTTTCAGGGCGGAACCATCGTCGCGGCCATGGTCTTCATGTTCGCCTTTGCCTTCGGTATCGAACCGACGCGGCGCTGGTTTCTCAACACGGTGGCCGTCGGTCTCGTTGCGGGTGGCGTCCTCGTCTTTGCCGGTATCGGACTTGGCAGCATCGCCCTCGGTGGCGGCTTCCTCGAGTACTCGAAATATCCGATCTATCACGCGACGAAGTACGGCATCGAGGCCGTCGAGCTGGCCATCGGTACTATCGTCGCCGGCATCATCTCGGGGCTCTTTTTTGCAATCGCCCACGGCTTCGACGATAGGAGGGACGACGAATGATAGTCGAACTGCTGATGACCCGGTACAACTACGTTGCCGCATTTCTCATCATCGCTATCGGCCTCTATCTCGTCGTCGGCGACCGGAATCTCGTCAAGAAGGTCATCGGGCTGAACATCTTCCAGACCGGTATCTTCCTGTTTTTCATCACCGCCGCGTACGTCGAGGGCGGCAAGGCACCCGTCATCCACGAGGGTATCGAAACCTACGTCAGCCCGCTACCACACGTCCTCATCCTGACGGCAATCGTCGTCGGGGTCAGCCTGACCGCCGTGGCGCTGACGCTCGTAATCCGCATTTTCAGGGAGTACGGTACGCTCAGAGAAGACGTCCTCAGGGAGATGGAAACCGATGACTGACGCAATCGTCCTCGCTATCGTCGCGCCGTTCGTCCTCGCGGCACTCACCCTGATCGCCGGACTCCGCTTCGACGAATCCGGGTGGTCGGTGGCACTGCTTGCCTCGGTCCTCGAAGTCGGGCTGACGGGGTACGTCCTCTACGTCGTCACACAGAACGGGCGGACGCCCTACGTCCTTGCCGGCTTCGAGCCACCGTCCGGTATCGGACTGGTCGCCGACGGCTTCTCGGCGATGGTCGCGCTGCTGGTCGCAGTCGTCTCGCTGGCCGTCGTCATCTACGCACGCCGTGCTGGTCCGCGCGGGAACACCTTCTATACGGTCTACCTGCTGCTGGTCGGTGGGCTCGCCGGCCTCGCGTACACCGGGGACCTGTTCAACATGTACGTCTTCCTCGAAATCGTGGGGCTCACGGCCTACGCGCTGGTCGCAACCGGTGACTCGACCCGGAGCGTCCTCGCCGGGCTGAAGTACCTCATCATCGGGACCCTCGGTGCGTCTCTATTCTTGCTCGGCGTCGGCTACGCCTACCTCGCAACCGGGACGCTGAACATGGTCGACCTCGCGTCGCGTCTCGGGACGGAGGTCGCGCCCTACGACTCGCGACTCGTCCTGGCGTCCTTTGGCCTCATCGTCACTGGCCTCACAGTGAAAGTCGCGCTCTTCCCGATGCACACCTGGCAGCCAGAGGCCTACGCAGAGGCTCCCGACAGCGTGAGCATGTTCATCTCGGCGCTGGTGTCGACGGTGTCGGCCTACGCGCTCGCTCGCGTCCTCTTTACCGTGTTTACGCTCGACTTTTTCACGGTCGTTCCGATCGCCCGTGAACTGATTACCTACGCTGCGGCGGTCAGCATCGTCGCCGGGAGCGTCCTCGCGGTGATGCAATCGGACATCAAGCGGATGCTCGCGTACTCCTCGGTGTCACAGTTCGGGATGATAGTCGCCGCCTTCGGACTCATGAACGAGACGGCGGCCATCGGCGGCACCATCCACCTCCTTGGCCACGCCATCATCAAGGGTGCGTTGTTCGGCGCGACCGGCATCGTCGTGGCGGTCACGGGCGCACGGACTGTCGACGAGTACGCTGGGCTGTCCCAGCGGGCGCCAGTGACTGCCGGTGCCTTCGCCGTGCTCGCACTCTCGATGGTCGGCGTCCCGCCGGCAGTCGGCTTCGTCGGGAAGTGGTACATCGCAGTGGGCGCCGTCGAAAGTGGCGTCTGGCCCGTCGCGGCGGTCATCTTCGTCAGCACCGTCCTCACACTGGCGTACTTCGCACGGGTCATCGAGCGGATGTACTTCGCGCCCGCGATACCCGAAGAGGACCTCGAAACCGAACAGGATTCACCCACCGATACTGCATCTACTGCCGTCACCGATGGCGGTGACACCGCCGAGACCGAGCCCACACGGCCCGTCTCCCCGGGGATGGTGCTTGTCGTCGTCGCCGCGACGGTCACGGCGGTCGCGCTCGGTTTCCTCGGCAGTGAAATCGAGCAGCTGCTCGACCCGCTTCTTGCGGAGGTGTTCCGCCAATGACTGAGATACTCTCACTCCGGCCGATTGCTGCGGTACTGGTCTCTGTAATCGCAATCCCGCTTATCATCGCTGCCCGTCAGCGACCGGACGTTCGCGAGGCGGTGACGATGATTACTGCGCTGACGAAGGTCGGTCTCGTCGCCAGCATGTTGCCGGGTGTTCTCGCCGGGGACGTCTACGTCACCGAGATTGTGACTTTCGTCTCCGACATTGCCTTCGTACTCAGGGTAGATGCTCTCGGGATGGTCTTTGGCCTGCTCGCGAGTTCGCTGTGGGTCATCACCAGCCTCTACAGCATCGGGTACATGCGTGGACTCGCGGAACACTCTCAGACGCGCTATTTCGCTGCCTTCGCAGCCAGCCTGAGCACCGCAATCGGCGTCGCCTTCGCCGGCAACCTGGTGACGCTGTTTATCTTCTACGAACTGCTGACCATCGCCACCTACCCGCTCGTCGCACACAACGAGGACAGCGAGGCCCGCGCTGCCGGCCGAAAGTACCTCACGTACACGTTCCTTGGCGGTGTGGCCGTCCTGGCCGGCGTCGTGCTGGTCTTTTCGATGACCGGAACGACGACGTTCACTGCGGGGGGCATCGCCGGCCTCGCGGAAGCCGACCCAGCCATCGCACGCCTCGCCTTTGCCCTGCTCGCGGGTGGCTTCGGCGTCAAGGCAGCGCTGATGCCAACCCACTCCTGGCTGCCCGACGCGATGGTCGCGCCGACGCCGGTCTCGGGGCTGCTCCACGCGGTGGCAGTCGTCAAAAGCGGTGTCTTCGGTATCGCCCGGGTCGTGCTGGACATCTTCGGCCCCGAGACGATGGCAGACCTCGGTGTCGGCGTCGTGCTCGCGGCCGTCGCGGCCTTTACGCTGCTCACCGCGAGTGTCATCGCACTCCGGAAAGACCACCTCAAGCGCCGGCTTGCCTACTCGACAATCAGTCAACTCTCCTATATCGTGCTCGGACTGGGGGTCCTCTCCGGTGAAGCTATCGTCGGCGGGTTGCTCCACATCCCCGCACACGCCTTCATGAAGCTCACACTGTTTTTCTGTGCGGGTGCTATCCACGTCGAGACCCACACCGACTACATCAGCGAGATGGCCGGCATCGGGAAACGGATGCCGCTGACGATGACCGCCTTCGCCGTCGCTGCGGCCGGGATGGCGGGCATCCCGCTGATTGCCGGGTTCGTCAGCAAGTGGTACATCCTCATCGGGAGCGTCAACTCGGGACAGGGAATCTTCGCTATCGTCCTGCTGGTCTCGGGGATGCTCAACATCGCGTACTTCTGGCCAATCGTCTACCAGGCCTTCTTCGAGACGCCCGACGACCACGACGGGAAGCCGGTCGTCGAAGCACCACTGGGTGGCCGCCTGACCGACGAGTCGACCACTGAAGGGGCTGTTGCTGCCGATGGTGGCGACCCGGCCGAGGGCCACGACACCACGGACGAGCACGGTGACCACGACGACGGACACCACCACGGCGGTCCGGGTCCCGACGGCTGGGACGAACGCGACTGGCGCGGCGGGGAGTCGACGTGGTTCATGCTCGGTCCCATCATGACCGCCGCGGGCGGCGCCATCGCGCTGGGTCTCGCGCCGGCGACGTTCGTCTTCCTCGAGTTGATTCAACTGGTCGCGGAGAACGTGGGGGTGGTCGGCTGATGGCAAGCAGTGCCGGCGGTGAGGTCGCTGCGTCCGTCACCGGTGGCGGCCCCGAGTTCCTCGCGGCCGTCCCGCCAGCCCTGGCGGTGCTCGCAGTTGCTCTCCTCTTGCCGCTGCTCTCGCGGCGGGTCGGGCACGCACTCGGCGCACTCGTCACCGGCGGGACGGTCGCGTGGGTGGCGCTGGTCCCACACGGTCACCATCTGGAAACGACGTTCCTCGGGTTCGACGCCGTGCTGTTCAACGTCGACGACCTCTCGGTGCTGATGGGTATCATCTTCGCCTTTATCGGTGCGACGGCGGTCGTCTACTCGTATGCCACCGACGCCGACAACACCCAGACGGCGTTCGCGCTGGGCTATGTCGGGACCAGTCTCGGTGCGGTCTTCGCCGGGGACTGGCTCACCTTCGTGTTCTTCGTCGAGTTGATGGCCATCGCCTCGACGCTGCTGGTCTGGCACTATCGCGGGGACGCGGTCCGCTCGGGATTCCGCTATGCAATCTGGCACGGCATGGGCGGGAGCCTCGTCCTCGCCGGTATCGTGTGGCACTACGCCGAAGTCGGGTCGTTCCTGTTCACCGCAAGCGAGGGCATCGTCCCCGGCATCCCAGCGGCGCTGTACGCTATCGGCTTCGGCGTCAACGTCGGCTTCATCGGCCTGCACGTCTGGTTGCCCGACACCTACCCAGCCCCACATATCGCGGCCAGCGTCTTCATGTGTGTCTACACGACCAAGACCGGCGTCTACGCGCTGGGGCGTGCGTTCCCCGACGGCCACCTCTGGCTGGCCTACATGGGCGGCGGGATGGCGGTCTTTGGCGCGTTCATGGCGCTGATGCAAAACGACATGCGCCGACTGCTCTCCTATCACATCCAGTCACAGGTCGGGTACATGGTGGCCGGCGTCGGCATCGGCACGGCACTCTCGTATGCCGGTGCGTTCGCGCACGTCTACAACCACATCCTCTACAAGAGTCTCCTCTTTATGTGTGCTGGCGCCATCATCTACCGGACCGACACGTCGGACCTGAAGAAACTCGGCGGCCTCTGGCGTGAGATGCCCCTGACTGCGATTATCTTCACCGTGGCCGCGCTCTCGATTTCCGGCTTCCCGGGATTCAACGGCTTCGTCAGCAAGGGGATGGTCGTCGCCGCGGCCCACTACGAGCACATGAACACGCTCTGGTACATCCTGCTGGCCGGTGGTGTCGGAACCTTCGCGTCGTTCATCAAGTTCGGGTACTACGCGTTCCTCCACGGCAATGCCCAGCAGCCAGTCCCGGGCAGAGAACTGAACGCCTTCCAGAAGGCCTCGATGGGGACCGTCGCCGTGCTGTGTGTCGTCTACGGGCTCTATCCCGACGCGCTCTTCGTGCTGTTGCCCGGCACCGGCGCCTCGGAAGCCCATCCGTTCACACTCAGCCACATCGGCGAGGGCATCGCGCTCGGCCTGATAGCGCTCGTGGTGTTCGTAGTCGCCAAGAAACCACTCGAGAAAGTCGGTGGCAAAGTCCCGGACGTCGATGCAGTGTACAATCCGCTCGCCTTCTTCGGAACGCGAGGCCTGGTCGTCGGTGTGACGGAACTGTACGCTGCCGTCGACAGAGCCGCCGTCAGTCTCGCGCTGGCCGCGATGTGGACGGCGCGCAACCCAACGCTGGCGTTACAGCGGGGCGTGCCACAACTGAGTACAGGAGGCCCCGATGGTGACGGCGAGGCCGGGCTGGAACTGCGAGCGAACATCGGCCAGTCGGCGTTCCTCGTCGTTGCGACCCTCGCGCTGGCGCTCGTGGTTCTGTTCGTCACGTCGTGACAAAAGGGCACCAGACACCACCCTCAAGATTCCAGAGTCCCTACCTGTGAGCATGTACACCGGCAAGCGAGAGCGGCCGTGCTGTCTCTGTGGTAACCCCGACACCGCACACCGACTCGATGTCCCGCCGCGAGCCGTCGAAGCGATGAAACACAGCGGGCGCGTCGCCTGGCGCGACATTCTCGGGGACGTGTCGATTTACTTCTGTCCGAGCGATTGGGAGACGGTCTGTGACCTCGTCTTGGAGACGGGGATGAACCCGATTTCGCGGTGCAACGCGGCCTGGGCGGATTTCGACCTGCGCGAAGATTTCGAGGCACTGACCAACGACGTCCGCTCTCGCCAGGACCACGGCGCCCGCGAAGCGGAGATGCTCGCGGATGCACGAGAGACGATTGCGGCATTCGAGGACGGGGAGGACATCGAAAAACAGCACCTCGTCGAGGCCCGCGTCATCCAGTGGACGATGGCCGATTTCGGTGTCGAGGGCGACGCCGAAGCGACCAGTCCGTAGGCCCGCTTCTATTGAGTGCCGGAGACGCGCTGACGGTGGACGAGCCCCTGCATGTTCGCTGTCTCCTGAGCGAAGGTCCGAAGCGCCTCGCTCGTCTCACCATCGTCGAGGATGATGGGCGCGCCCGCGTCGCCACCTTCCCGGATAGAGGGGTCGAGCGGAATCTCGCCGAGGAACGGCATCTCGACTTCGTCTGCGAGTCTGCGCCCGCCGCCTTCACCGAAGATGGCGTGTTCGCTCCCACAGTCGGGGCAGTGAAACGCCGACATGTTCTCGACGATGCCGAGGACCGGCGTGTCGTGACGGCCGAACATCTTCAGCCCTTTCCGAGCGTCGTCGAGTGCGACCTCCTGGGGCGTCGTGACGATGACCGCACCGGAGACGGGGACACTCTGGAGCAGCGTCAGCTGCGTGTCGCCGGTGCCCGGCGGGAGGTCCACGACCATGTAATCGAGCGACCCCCACTGGACGTCCTCCCAGAGCTGGGTCAGGACGTTGTGGACCATCGGCCCACGCCAGATGACCGGGTCGTCCTCGCCTGCGAGGAAGTCCATGCTCATCAGTTTCATGCCGAACTGCTCTGGCGGAACGATCTGCTCGTCTTCGGTCGCCTGTGGCGGTTCGTCGGCATCGACCATCCGCGGGACGTTCGGGCCGTAGATGTCTGCGTCGAACAGTCCTACGCGTGCGCCCATGTCCGCGAGCCCGGCCGCGAGGTTGACCGCGACGGTGGACTTGCCGACCCCGCCTTTCCCCGAGGCGACGGCGATGATGTTCTCGACGTTTGGCAACACGGAGTCTTCGGGGTCGAGTCCGCGGTCGATAGTCGCCGAGAGGTCGATCTCCCAGCCGATGTCGGCGAGCGCCTCGCGCACGTCGCCCGCCATCTCCGTCTCTGTCGACGAGTAGGGGGCACCGAGCGCGAGGTCGATGTGTACTGTCTCCGTCTCCTCGTCGACGTCGATGCTGTTGACGAGGCCGAGCGAGACGATGTCGTCGCCGAGGTCGGGGTCCTCGACGCTGCCGAGTTGTTCCCGGATTGCCTCCACAGTCGGAGGAGTCGATGTCATGGCTCGCAGTAGGCCTTGGACGGGCGAAAAGGGTTGCGTACTCACTACTGAGCGCAAACAAGAGAGGCTTTGGCCGAGAGAGTCGTGTGAGCGGTGCACACGCGAGCGGACTTCCGTTGCGTTTTTATATGACGGGTGGGGAAGTAGGGGTACAGTCGTGTAGGGAATCAGGAACCCCGCATCGGGCGGTGGTTCGGCTGTTCCCGAGTCCGCGTCGGCGGGCGGCAGTAATCAAGGCACGCGTGTCGTGGTAGCCAAGCCTGGCCCAAGGCGCAGGGTTGCTAACTCTGTGGCGTACAGCCTCCGGGGTTCGAATCCCCGCCACGACGTGCAACACATCCACTACATATGAGTGCAGAAGAACCCGAAAACGCGGACGAGGAAGACGAGGACATTCGTTACTTCGTCCGCATCGGCCAGACCGACCTCGACGGCACAAAGTCCGTCGAGCGGTCGCTCACGGAAATGAAAGGTATCGGTCGCCGCACGGCGCGCATCATCGCTGACAAGGCAGAGGTCGACCGCCGGGCCACGTTCGGTGCGCTCGACGAAGACGACATCGACGACATCGTTTCGCTCGTCGAAGGATACGCCGACGAAGTCCCGGAGTGGCTCTCGAACCACCAGAACGACTTCTTCAACGGCGAGACGACCCACGAGGTTGGCAACGACCTCGAGCTGACGCGCCGTCAGGACATCAACCGCATGAAGATGATAAACTCCTACAAGGGCGTCCGCCACAAGCGCGGGCAGAAGGTTCGCGGACAGCGAACCAAGTCCACGGGCCGAACCGAGGGCACCATCGGTGTCAACGTCGAGGCCATCAAGGAAGAACAGGCCGAAGAGGCCGCCGCCGAGGAGGGTGACGAATAATGGCGCTCGGTAGCAACACCAAGTTCTACGAGACGCCGAACCACCCCTACCAGGGCGAGCGTATCGCCGAGGAGTCCGGTCTCTTGGGCAAATACGGCCTGAAGAACAAAGAGGAACTCTGGCGAGCGCAGTCGGAACTGCGCAACTACCGCCGCGAAGCCCGTGAACTGCTGGGACAGACCCAGGGCGACACGGAAGCCGCGACGGTCGAGGCCGACGAGTTCCTGACCCGGCTCAAGCGCATCGGCGTCCTCGGCGAACAGGACGCACTCGACGACGTGCTGTCGCTTGACGTCACGGACGTGCTGGAGCGTCGTCTCCAGACGGTCGTCTACCGGAAAGGGCTGGCAAACACCACCCAGCAGGCACGACAGTTCATCAGCCACGGTCACATCACCGTCGAGGGGAGTCGCGTCAAGACGCCCTCGATGAAAGTCGACGTCGCTGCCGAGGACACAGTTGGCTTCGACAGCGCGTCGCCGCTGACGGACGAACTCCACCCGGAACGAGCGGAGGAACAATAACATGGCAGACGAGAAATGGGGCATCGCCCACGTGCACGCATCGTTCAACAACACCATCATCACCATCACGGACCTCACCGGCGCCGAGACCATCGCCAAATCCAGCGGCGGGACGGTCGTCAAGCAAAACCGTGACGAAGCATCGCCGTACGCGGCGATGCAGATGGCAGAAGTAGTCGCCGAGAAGGCACAGGCCCGTGACATCGACGGCGTTCACGTCCGTGTCCGCGGCCCCGGCGGCAATCAGCAGACCAACCCCGGCCCGGGCGCACAGGCGACCATCCGCGCACTCGCCCGTGCAGGGCTGGAAATCGGCCGTATCGAGGACGTTACACCCATCCCGCACGACGGGACCCGCGCACCCAAGAACGCAGGCTTCTAACAATGACAGAGGATTACGAGGTCGAGTTCGTCGAACGAAGCGAGCGCGAGGCGAAGTTCCTCGTGCGCCCGATTACGCCAGCGTTTGCCAACGGCATCCGTCGGGCGATGATAGCGGACATTCCGACGTTCAGCGTCGACACCGTCCGCTTTATCGAGAATTCGAGCGTGATGTTCGACGAACAGCTCGGACTCCGGCTCGGTCTGGTCCCGCTGACCACGCCCGTCGACGAGTTCGAAATCGGTGACGAAGTCACGCTCTCACTGGACGTCGAGGGCCCGGAGACAGCGTACTCGGGCGACCTCGTCTCCAGTGACGAGATGGTCCAGCCGGCCGACGACAACATCCCGATTATCGACCTCAAGGAGGACCAGCGACTCGAACTGGAGGCCGACGCCGTTCTCGACACCGGCCGCGAACACGCCAAACACCAGGGTGGCGTCGCGGTCGGCTACCGACACTTGCAGACGGTCGAAGTCGTCGGTGACAAAGGTGAGTTCGAGGACGAAGTGCCTCACATCCTCCGCGGTGTCATCGAGGAACAGGAAGCCGAACACGCTGAACCAGTCAACGGCGAGGAACCCACAGACGGGGACCTCGTGGCGACCGATGCCTTCGATAATGACCTCTCGAAGCGCTACCCCGGCAAGGAACTGGAAGTCCACGACGTCGAGGACGCCTTCGTCTTCGACGTGGAGACGGACGGCTCCTTTAGCGTCGACGAACTGGTCGACGCGGCAGCCGGGTCGCTGGAAACGCGTGCGAACGAACTGAAAGACGCAGTTCAACTCTAATGACAGGGAGCCTCCTCACACCGATGGCCGCCCGACCGGAGAGCGGTCGGTCCGGCAATATCGAAACCAGTATGAGGGGGCACCCGATAGCACAGTATGCAAGCAGGGATAGCCAAGTCTGGCCAACGGCGCAGCGTTCAGGGCGCTGTCCCGTAGGGGTCCGCAGGTTCAAATCCTGCTCCCTGCACTTTCTCACAGGAGGTAGGTTATGAGCAAGACGAATCCGAGACTGAGTAGTCTCATCGCTGACCTGAAGTCGACCGCCCGCAGTTCGGGCGGCAACGTCTGGGGCGATGTCGCCGAGCGCCTCGAAAAGCCTCGGCGCACACACGCCGAAGTCAACCTGGGCCGCATCGAGCGGTACGCCCAGGAAGACGAGACGGTCGTCGTCCCCGGAAAAGTCCTCGGTAGCGGTGTTCTCCAGAAGGAGGTCACCGTCGCCGCAGTCGACTTTTCGGGCACGGCCGAACAGAAAATCGACCAGGTTGGCGAGACCATGAAACTCGAACAGGCACTAGAAAACAATCCCGACGGTGCGAACGTACGGGTGATTCGATGAGTATCGCAGAGTTCGACGCCGACCTCGTCGTCGACGCCCGCGACTGCATCATGGGCCGCGTGGCCTCGAACGTTGCAGAGCGCGCACTCGACGGGGAGACAGTCGCCGTCATCAACGCAGAGCAGGCGGTCATCACGGGCCGCGAAGACGCAATCCTCGAGAAGTTCAAGGACCGTCGTCGCCACGGCTCGGACCGCGGGCCGACGTACCCAAAGCGCCCCGACCGCATCTTCAAGCGCTCGATTCGTGGGATGATTCCGTACAAGACCACGAACGGGCGGGAAGCCTTCGAGAACATCCGCGTCTACGTCGGCAATCCGAACGACCAGGACGGGGAAGTCCTCGATGGCACCTCGCTGGATCGACTCTCGAACATCAAGTTCGTCTCCCTCGGAGACGTCAGTGAAACACTCGGAGCGAACGTCACATGGTAACGAACACGTCAGGAAAGAAGAAGACGGCCATCGCACGAGCGACCATCAGCGACGGGGACGGCAAGGTCCGCGTCAACGCACAGCCGGTCGAACTCGTCGAGCCGGAGATGGCACAGCTGAAGATGCTGGAGCCGTTCCGCATTGCGGCCGAGGAGCTTCGTGACGACGTCGACATCGACGTCAACATCGAGGGCGGCGGCGTGATGGGACAGGCAGACGCGGCCCGAACGGCTATCGCCCGCGCGCTCGTCCAGCACACCAACGACGCCGAACTCCGCGACGCCTACATGGAGTTCGACCGGTCGCTCCTGGTCAACGACGTGCGCCAGAGCGAATCCAAGAAGTGGGGCGGCCCGGGCGCACGGGCTCGCTACCAGAAGTCCTACCGGTGATACAACTATGATGGTCCCAGTCCGGTGTTTCACCTGCGGCACTGTCGTCGGCGAACACTGGGAGGAGTTCAAGGCACGCACGCGTGAGGCCGAGGAGCCCGAGGACCCGGAGAAAGTCCTCGACGAACTCGGCGTCGAGCGACACTGTTGTCGCCGCATGCTCGTCTCGCACAAGGACCTGGTCGACATCGTCGCACCGTATCAATAATGGCACGAACTGACAACCGCTACGAGAAGGCTCGAATCATCGGGGCGCGAGCCCTGCAAGTGGCCTACGGTGCACCGGTGCTCGTCGACACCGAGCAGACCCAGCCGATTCTCATCGCAGCGGAGGAGTTCGACGCTGACGTCCTGCCCTTTACCGTGCGGCGAGGTGACAGCGAGTGACGAAGATTACGGACGTCCGACTCCGGCGAGTCCTCGACTCCCGCGGGAACGCGACCGTCGAGGCAGACGTCGCGACCGAAAGCGGCGGCTTTGGCCGCGCCAAAGCGCCATCCGGAGCGAGTACCGGCGAGTTCGAGGCAATCGAACTGCCGGTCAACGAGGCCATCGCCGCTGCCCGCGAGGAGGCCGTCCCACGACTCATCGACGACGTCTTTGCCGGTGACCAGCGCGGTGTCGACGCGACACTGCGCGCGGCCGACGGCACGGACGACTTCTCGACGATTGGCGCAAACAGCGCCGTCGCCATCTCGATGGCCGCGGCGAAGGCTGGTGCCGACGTGGCTGGCTTGCCACTCTTCCAGCACCTCGGTGGGACCTTCCGCGGGGACACGTTCCCCGTTCCGCTGGGCAACGTCATCGGCGGCGGTGAACACGCCGCGGACGCGACCCACATCCAGGAGTTCCTGGCTGCACCCGTCGGCGCACCCTCCGTCCAGGAGGCCGTCTTCGCCAACGCGGCCGTCCACCAGGCTGCCGGCGAGCTACTCGAAGAGCGCGGTGTCCCAAGCGCCAAAGGAGACGAGGGCGCGTGGGCACCAGCAATCGACGACAGCGAGGCCTTCGAAGTGATGGCCGAAGCCGTCGAGCGCGTCGAGAACGACGTCGGCTTCGAAATCAAGTTCGGACTGGACATGGCCGGTGCGGAGCTGTACGACAGCGACGCCGGCGTCTACCAGTACGGCGACAAGAGTCGCGACACCGACGAGCAAATCGAGTACGTCGCCGACCTGGTCGCCGAGTACGACCTCGTCTACGTCGAGGACCCACTCGACGAGAACGACTACGAGGCCTTCGCCGAACTGACCGAGCGAGTCGGCGACCGGACGCTCGTCTGCGGTGACGACCTGTTCGTCACGAACGTCGAGCGACTGGAGACTGGCATCGAGGCGGACGCGGCAAACTCCATTCTCGTCAAGCCCAACCAGATTGGCACGCTCTCGGACGCAGTCGACGCAGTCGAGCTGGCAATCGAGAACGGGTACGACCCGGTCATCTCACATCGCAGTGGTGAGACAGAGGACACGACCATCGCACATCTGGCCGTCGCGACGGACGCCCCCTATATCAAGACGGGCACCGTCGGCGGCGAACGCACAGCGAAGTTGAACGAACTCATCAGAATCGAGCAAAACGCATGAGCGGAAACGAAAACGAAGGTCTCGACGCGTCCGAGTCGGACGTCGACCCCGAACCCACCGACGACGGTGCGGTCGAGGAGACGGCCGAGGCGGGCGCGGAGACCGAAGACACAGAGGAAGCGCCCGCCGAGGCCGACGCGGCCGAGGCAGAACAAGAAGACGCCGGACCGAACCTGGACGAGGACGTCATGCCCGACGACGAGGCAGACCTCCTCATCCCCGTCGAGGACTACCTCGCGGCCGGTGCCCACATCGGGACCCAGCAAAAGACCTCGGACATGGAACGGTTTATCCACCGTGTCCGGACCGACGGTCTCTACGTGCTGGACGTCTCGATGACCGACCAGCGCATCCGAACGGCCGCGGACTTCCTGGCCAACTACGAGCCAGAGCAGATTCTCGTGGCCTCCTCGCGCCAGTACGGTCGGTTCCCGGCCGAGAAGTTCGCCGACGCCGTCGGCGCACGCGCCCGGACCGGGCGGTTCATCCCCGGCACGCTGACGAACCCGCAGTACGACGGCTACATCGAGCCGGACGTCATCGTCGTGACCGACCCCATCGGTGACTCCCAGGCCGTCAAGGAGGCCATCACCGTCGGGATTCCGGTCATCGCGATGTGTGACTCCAACAACACCACCGGCAACGTCGACCTCGTTGTTCCCACGAACAACAAGGGTCGGAAAGCGCTGTCGGTCGTCTACTGGCTGCTCGCCAACGAGACGCTGGACCGCCGCGGTGCGGAACCGGCCTACTCGCTGGACGACTTCGAGAGCGAAATTTAGCGTCGGGAGTCGTTTTCGTCGTCACAACTGCTATCTATCCTGCCAGTGACGACTCCAGTATGGGTGACGGTGATACGCTCGTCAACGTCCTGATTGGTGCGGCCATCAACGTCTTCGGTGGCCCGATACTCCCCTTCGCGACCGTTATCGGTGGCGCCGTCGCGGGGTATCTCCACGCCGGCAGCCGGGAAGCGGGGCTGAAAGTCGGCGCGCTGGCCGGCCTCGTCTCGCTTGTTCCGCTGTTGATTATCGGTGCAGTTCTCGGAAACGTCTTTTTGGGGCTCTTTCTGGGCGGCTTCGGCGTTCCGCGTGCGTTCAGCGGCTTCGGGGTCGTCATTATCATCGGCATCGTCGTCTCTGCGCTCGTCTACACTGTCGTACTCAGTGCCGTAGGTGGCTGGCTGGGCAACTACGTGAGATACGACACCGACATCGACATCTGAGCGGCCATCGCAGAACCGATATATAAAACACGGCAGGGGCCGGTAACTCAGGCATGGTTACGTCGAGTGCACCCGGGAAAGTCTATCTGTTCGGGGAACACGCAGTCGTCTACGGTGAACCGGCGGTACCGTGTGCGATCGAATTGCGAGCGCGGGTGACTGTCGAAGCCCAGGACAACGGCGTCCGGGTCCACGCCGGCGACCTCACGCTCGATGGCTTCACTGTCGAGTACGACGACGCGGACGGGCGCCCAGACATCGACGTCTCTGAGGACCTCGTCGACGCCGGGATGGGCTATATCAACGAGGCGGTTACACAGGCCGAGGACGCGGCCGGCGTCGACAACGTCGGCTTCGACATCACAATCGAGAGCGAGATTCCACTCGGTGCGGGACTTGGCTCGTCGGCGGCCGTCGCCGTCGCCACGATAGACGCTGCGACCCGCGAACTCGGTGTCGAACTCGACCCCGCGGAGATAGCAGACCGCGCCTATCACGTCGAGCGAACCGTCCAGGACGGTGAAGCGTCCCGGGCGGATACGTTCTGTTCGGCGATGGGGAGTGCGGTCCGCGTCGAGGGCGACGACTGCCGGACCATCGACGCGCCGGACCTGCCGTTTGTCATCGGATACGACGGCGGCGCGGGGGATACGGGCGCGCTCGTCGCGGGTGTGCGAAGCCTCCGGGAGGACTACGACTTCGCCGCCGACACGGTCGACGCCATCGGTGACCTCGTCCGACGCGGGGAAGAAGCGCTTGCGGACGGCGACATGGCGGAACTGGGCCGGCTGATGAACTTCAATCACGGCCTGCTCGAAGCACTGGGGGTCTCCTCGCGGTCGCTGGACGCGATGGTGTGGGCGGCCCGCGACGCGGGCGCGCTCGGTGCGAAACTCACAGGAGCCGGCGGTGGCGGCTGTGTCGTCGCGCTCGACAAGACGCCCGAAACGACGACGGCACTGGAGTACACGCCCGGGTGCGAGCAGGCGTTTCGCGCCGAACTCGACACCGAAGGAGTCCGCGTCGAAGACCAATGACGACGATACTCAAACTCGGCGGGAGCATCATCACGCACAAAGACCGGCCCGAGACGGTCGACCGGGAGACAGTCGACCGGGTCGTCGAGACCATAGCCGGCCGCGCCGACTCGACGGTGGGGGACCTCGTCGTCGTCCACGGCGGCGGCAGTTTCGGCCACCACCACGCCGCCGCGCACGGCGTCTCGAGTACCGACGGAACGAGCGATGTAACCGCTCTGACAGAGATTCACGCCGCGATGACCGAGCTAAACGACGCCATCGTCGACGCGTTCCAGGACCACGACATCCCCGCCCTCCCGGTCCGGCCACTCTCGGTCGCGCATCGCGACGCGTCCGGCACACTCACTCTCCCGGCCGGGCAGATAGCGACGATGCTCGGTGAGGGCTTCGTCCCGGTGGTACACGGCGACGTGGTTGCCCACGTGACGGCCGGCGGAACCATCCTGAGCGGCGACGACATCGTCGTCTCGCTGGCGGAGTCACTGGACGCACGGCGGGTTGGCCTGTGCTCGACGGTGCCGGGCGTCCTGGACAACGACGGCGCTGTCGTTCCCGAAATCGAGACTTTCGAGGACGTCGCAGACAGCCTCGGTGGGAGCGACGCCACGGACGTGACGGGCGGAATGGCCGGGAAGGTTCGAGCACTACTGGACCTGGAGACGCCGGCGTCGATTTTCGACCCCGGCGAACTCGATGCGTTCCTGGAGGGGGCGTCGGTCGGAACAGTCGTTCGCGGCACCCGGTGAGCGACAGACGACGGGTGGACGCGCCGTAATATATATGTGTCTCGTGAGCGATATATCTGCTATGACTGCAGTCCGTTCCGTCGACGGTTTCACGTACGGCGCACGGCTCTTCGTGTACCTCCTCGTCGTAGTGCTCGTCGGGGGCGGATTGCTCGGACTGGGCGGTGCACTCGGCTACAGCGACGCCCGCGCGCTTCTCGATAGTGGTGCCTACAGCACTACCGAACTCGTCGGCGGGGCAGTCCTCGCGGTGCTCGGGGCATTCGTCCTGCTTTCCGGACTGATCGGCCTCGTCTACAAATTGATTGCAGACAGCGTCGCCGCTGGCCAGCCCGAACCCCAAGTACAGGCGGCGCCGGGTGAACACCCGTCAGAACAACCGAGCGCGGAGTCGACAGCGGACAAGGAGCCAGACAAGACCGGTCCGTCGCCGGGCGAGCAAGCGGCCAGAGACCACGGCGTCACACAGGCAGTCCCGGCAGCCGACACGCCGGAGCCGCCCGAACCGTCACCGGCACAAACCGAGCCAGAGTCGTCCGTTCCAGCGTCCGACCACAGTGAGAGTCAGTCGGCCAGCACACCACCGGAGGCCCCAGAAGAACCGACAGCAGCCGACGCCGCCCAGGAGCCTGCTGGCCCCAGCGGCGAGCAGGCAAACGATACGCCCCAGCCTCCGCAGGCAGGCGACGACCGAACACAGGAGGAAGCCGAACCGGCCACAGACATCGACCAGACCGCCGACAGTGACCCCGCCGAGCGTGACGAGTGGGTGGCGAAGACAGAACTCCCAGAGCGGGCCCAGTCGGTCGAGCAACTCGACACAGAACCCGAAGACACCGGGACGGACGAGAGCGACCACACCGATGATACCCCGACAGACCAGCCCGCACAGTCCCGACGGGAGCCCTCGCCCGAGGAGATCGCCTTCGGGACGAACTCGGGGAGCGGGGAGGCAGACGACGAAACGGGGTTCGGAGCCGAGTCCGGCGACGAGACAGACGAGACAGAGGAAACGCCAGACATGGACGAACTCGACGAGACCTCGGACGACGAGGAATCTTCGGTAGAGCCGGCTGGCAACACGTCGGCGAGCGACCCGCTGGCGGACTTGACCGACGAGGAGTGACGTGGGACCGACGAGAAGCGGGAGGCGGACAGAGACACGCGCCAACCACCATAGTTTTTACCACCTCGTGTATTAGGTTCACGTAACCGAGCGTACGGCCGTCCGAGGCACGCGGTGTGACGGCCGGCGGACGCGCCCTGTCGGGCCCCTCTCGTGAGGGCTGCCCGAGGGAAATGGCGCGTGCGAGGACGCGACCGGTGACGGACCGACAGTCGACCGGCCATCGTGGCGGCGATAACGGAACGTCCCGGGAGTCTCGTAACCCTGCCGGCCGGCCCGGTGTCTTGGGTGGCTTCCTCGGCGTGATACCATGGAAGTCGAAATTGCAACAATTGGCGGATACGAAGAGGTCGGCCGACAGATGACGGCCGTCCGTGCCGGAGACGACGTCGTCGTCTTCGACATGGGGCTGAACCTCTCGAAGGTACTGATTCACGACAACGTCGAAACCGAGCGGATGCACTCGCTGGACCTCATCGATATGGGCGCGATTCCGGACGACCGCGTCATGTCTGACCTCGAAGGCGACGTGAAGGCCATCGTGCCGACCCACGGTCACCTCGACCACATCGGCGCCATCTCGAAACTGGCCCACCGCTACGATGCACCCATCGTGGCGACGCCGTTTACCATCGAGCTGGTCAAACAGCAGATTCAAAGCGAGGAGAAGTTCGGCGTCCAGAACGACCTCATCAAGATGGACCCCGGCGAGACGATGTCCATCGGTGACCACAACGAACTCGAGTTCGTCAACGTCACCCACTCCATCATCGACGCCATCAACCCCGTTCTGCACACGCCAGAGGGGTCGGTCGTCTACGGACTGGACAAGCGGATGGACCACGACCCGGTCATCGGCGACCCCATCGACATGGAGCGGTTCCGCGAGATTGGGCGCGAGGGCGAGGGCGTCCTCTGTTACATCGAGGACTGTACGAACGCGGGCAAGAAAGGCCGGACCCCCTCCGAGTCGGTCGCCCGTCGCCATCTCAAGGACGTAATGTACAGTCTCGAGGATTACGACGGCGGCATTGTCGCGACGACGTTCTCCAGTCACATCGCGCGTGTCAAGAGTCTCGTCGAGTTCGCAGACGACATCGGCCGCCAGCCGGTGTTGCTCGGTCGGTCGATGGAGAAGTACTCCGGCACCGCCGAACGGCTGGACTTCGTCGAGTTCCCCGACGACCTCGGGATGTACGGCCACCGGAAGTCCGTCGACCGCACGTTCAAGCGAATCATGAACGAGGGCAAGGAGAACTTCCTGCCTATCGTCACCGGCCACCAGGGCGAACCGCGCGCGATGCTCACACGCATGGGCCGTGGCGAGACGCCGTACGAACTGGAAGCCGGCGACAAGGTCATCTTCTCGGCCCGAGTCATTCCGGAGCCGACCAACGAGGGACAGCGCTACCAGTCCGAGAAACTGCTCGGCATGCAGGGCGCCCGTATCTACGACGACATCCACGTCTCGGGCCACCTCAACAAGGAAGGGCACTACGAGATGCTGAATGCGCTCCAGCCCGAACACGTTATCCCGGCCCACCAGGACATGAGCGGGTTCTCGGACTACGTGAACCTCGCCGAGGGCATGGGATACAAGATGGGTCGAGACCTGCACGTCACACGGAACGGGAACATGATTTCCCTGGTCGAGTAAGCAATGTCTGGACAGCAGGCGGTCGAAGCGGCAATCACGACGCGACGCGGAGACATCAACGATGCCCTCGACGAGGGACTCCCACTGCAGGAACCCGAGGAGCTCTACGAGGCATCTCGCTACCTGCTGGAGGCTGGCGGCAAGCGACTCCGCCCGACGATTCTCCTGCTGGTCGCAGAGTCACTCGCTGACATCGACCCCGAGGCCGCGGACTACAGTTCCTTTCCCACCGCGGACGACGACCCCATCGACGTGATGGAGGCCGCAATCAGCGTTGAGATTATCCAGTCGTTTACCCTCATCCACGACGACATCATGGACGACGACGACGTCCGGCGTGGCGTCCCCGCCGTCCACCAGGAGTACGGGCTCTCGACGGCGATTCTGGCCGGCGACACGCTCTACTCGAAGGCCTTCGAGCGGATGCTCGAAACCGGCGCTCGCTCCGAGCGGTCCGTGCAGGCCCTCTCAGAGCTTGCGACGGCCTGCACCCGGATTTGCGAGGGGCAGTCACTCGACATCAGCTTCGAGCGACGCGGTGCCGTCACGCCCGACGAGTACCTGGAGATGATCGAGCTGAAAACTGCCGTGCTGTACGCAGCATCGGCGGCGATTCCGGCGATGCTGTTGGGCTACGAGGACGCAGTCGACCCGCTGTACGGCTACGGGCTCGACATCGGCCGGGCGTTCCAGATTCAGGACGACCTGCTCGACCTGACGACGCCGACCGAGAAACTCGGAAAGCAGCGCGGGAGCGACCTCGTGGAGGACAAACAGACGCTCGTCACCGTCCACGCCCGCCGGAACGGCGTCGACGTGGACAACCTCGTCGAAGCCGACAGCGTCGAAGCGGTGACCGAGGCGGAAATCGACGCCGCAGTCGAGCGCCTCGAAGAGGCAGGCAGCATCCAGTTTGCCCGCGAGAAGGCCCAGACCCTCGTCCAGAGCGGAAAGGAGAACCTACAGACACTCCCCGACAACGAAGCACGCGACCTGCTCGAAGGCATCGCAGACTACCTCATCGAGCGCGCGTACTGACTGTTCCTGCGGTGCGTTTTTGTCGCTGCTGGCCGACGTCTGCGTATGCCATCGGTTATCCTCTACGGTGGGAAAGGCGGCGTCGGCAAGACGACGTGTGCTGGTGCGACCGGCTGGGGGAGTGCCGAGGCGGGCCACGAGACGCTGGTCGTCTCGACGGACCCCGCTCACTCGCTTGGAGACGTCTTCGAGACGACGGTTACGAGTACACCGACAACGGTCAGGTCCGGCCTCGATGCGGTGGAAGTCGACCCGGGAGAGGGAACAGCACAGTACGAGGCGCTGTTCGAGGCGCTCGCCGACGACCTCGGCGGCGCGGGCATCGACCTGGACGATGCCGGACTCAGGGACCTCTTTCGCTCCGGACTCGTCCCAGGGAGCGACCAGCTGGCCGCACTCTCGACACTGGATACGTACAGCGACGACGACGACCGATACGACCGCGTCATCTTCGATACGGCACCCACGGGACACACGCTCAGACTGCTCGACCTTCCGGAGGCCGTGGGGACTGGCGTCGAGACTGCACTCTCGGTTCGCGAACAGGTCTCCCGGAAGACCGATGCCGCGAAGACGATGCTGTTTGGTCCCTACGCCGCGATGGGCGATGACGACGACGACCGGGCCTTTACCGACCTGCTCGGGGAGATGGAGCGGGTCGCGACACTGCTCCGGGACCCGGCCCAAACCGAGTTTCGGGTCGTCTGTCTCCCAGAACGGCTGGTCCTCGCCGAGACGGAGCGACTGGTCGAACAACTCCGGGACGCCGACGTCCCGGTCGGCCGCCTCGTCGTCAATCGCGTTCTCGACGACATCGACGAGGACTGTGCCCGGTGTACTGCCCAGCGCGCCGAGCAAAAGCGCGTCCTCGAGGACATCGAGGCGACGTTCGAGCAGTTGGACATCGTCGACCTGCCCGACCTGACAGGGGAGACGAGCGGGACTGCAATCCTCGACGAACTGGCGCCGTTCCTGACGGGCGAGTGAGACTCGATAGCTAGCCACCCAGCACTTATTCCATTGTCCCCCGTCCAGCGACAGTATGACCGAACTCGTTCGAACCGACGTTACCGACGAGACGGCGACGATTACCCTGGACAATCCCGATGCCCGTAACGCACTCTCTGTAGAGTTGGCAACGCAACTCATCGATGCCGTCGCAGAGGTCGAGAACACCGATGCGCGCTGTCTGGTCGTGGAAGGGGCGGGTGGCTACTTCTGTGCGGGCGGAGACATCAAGGCGATGGTCGAAGGCGTCTCGGCCGACGTCGATATTGACGAGCGCGTCGACCGGTTCGGACTGCCCATCAACCACGCCGTCCAGGCAGTCTACGAGTGTCCACTCCCGACGATAGCGAAAGTCGACGGCCCCGCGTTCGGTGCCGGCGGGGCTCTTGCAATCGCGTGTGACGTTGTGTTGGCAAGCGAGCGCGCACGGATTAGCTTCGGCTTTCGGCAAGTCGGGTTGTCAGTCGATTCCGGGACGTCGTATCTCCTCCCGCGCCAGGTCGGAGAGAACGTCGCGAAAGAACTGGTCTACACCGGCGAACTAGTCGACAGCGACCGCGCGAACCGTCTCGGCCTGTTCAATCACGTCTACCCCGACGACGAGTTCCAGGAGCGGGCCCAGGAACTCGTCGACACGGTCGCGACTGGGCCGACCGTCGCCCTCGAAGAGTCGAAACGGCTCATCGAAGCAGGGCCGAGCCGTACCTTCGCGGAGGCCGTCGACGCTGAGGCCGACGCCTTGCGGACCACGCTCGCGACGGCAGACCACGCGGAAGGGGCACAGTCGTTCGTCGAACAGCGCGACCCGGAGTTCGAGGGACAGTGAGGCAGACGGCGTACCTTCGTGGGAATTAGGAGCGTTCTACCTTGTTCTTAATTTACATTTCACCGTAAACCACATTTCACCAGGTAGTGAACAGGTGGTAGACCATGGACGATGCGCCAGACTGGGAGTTCAGCGAGCGGGACATCTGCATCCTCAAGGAACTCTCGCGTGACCCGCAACTATCTTCGCGAAAGCTAGCCGATAGGTTGGCCGAAGAGTACGACATCGACGTCTCACACGTCACCGTCAGCGAGTCCGTCCGAAAGATGCGCGAAGAAGGCGTCTTTCGGGATGCCATTCTCATAAACGAGGCGTACTTCAACTTCACCCTCATGGAGTTCAAATTCGACACGAGCGAGTACGCCGACCGGTGGCGGGAAGCGATGGAGTACATCCGCGACGACGAGCACACACTGTTTTACTCGCTGTCGACGGGCACGTACCAGTGGAAGACCATCATGATGTTCCCCGGGCGGGAGGCAGAGTCGCGGTGGGTCCACGAGTTCTACAAGGAACACGGCGACGCAATCGACAATCTCCGCAACCACGCCCTGCACAACGTGTTGAAGTTCCGGACGGACCCGGGGCTGTTAGACACGTTAAAAACGGAGTAAGGCAGCAACGACTGCTCAGCGCACGCGTGTACCGCGACGAACAGGTGGTGACCCTACAGTTTGCGCTCGGCGTCCTCGGCGAGTTCCTTCATGCGCTTGCCGACACGGCCGGCGTCCGAGAACTCGTCTTCGCTCATCGCGTTTGCGAGTGCGTTCCCGAGGACGAACACGGCGTGTTTGTGCTCGCTTTTGGACATGTGGACGTCCGAGGGGGTCACGTCGAGTTCCTCGTAGGGGTCAAACAGCGTGCTGTCGACCTGTTCGAGGTCGCTGAAGTACTCCATGATGGTCACCATCTGTTCGTGGAGCTCGAGCAGTTCGTCTTTGTGCATACTACTAGTAATGGTGCGGTTCCGATTTAAGGGTTGTTTGGGAGTCGCTACCAGAATTCGGGGACCAGTGTCTCGCGCCGCCTGCGAGGTCAGAAGACGTACTCGTCGTCGTGGCCCATCATCCCGTCGTCTTCGAGCCCGCCGGGTTCGTCGTCGTCGTCGCTTGGGCCACTCGTCTTGTACGCTTTCAGACCGGTCGAGAGGAGGTCCTCGATAGCTTCCTCGCGGTTGAGGAACTCGCCCTGTTCGACCAGCTGGGCGATTTGCATCTCGAGATGTTCCGGAATCGTGATCTCTACCTTTGGCATCTCAACGGTGGACGCTTCGACTGAGGGGTATTTAAACCTGACGGGGGTTGTTCAGTCTCGCACAAAAACAACACCTGCTTGGCAGAAGGGAAGTTGGTCTGAGTAAATATTTTCTTCCCGAATATCGTATATCTCTCGGCGTTTCGATAGTATATCGCGCCACCGGGCTCCCTGTCGGCGCTAACGGCCGGGCGTATAGTTAGGCTCAAACGTCGGGAAACCCTACAGGTGGTAGATGGAATCAGTGCGAGCCGACGGACAGGCGGTGCCAGTGTCGGAGGTCACCGGTGTCGTCCAGTCGTGTCCGGTCGAGCGTCCGTCCGTGCGGCCCATGCTCCAGGCCGCAGAGCGGCCCCGTCTGGCGTGGGGGGACGCCACCACGACATTCGTCGCCGGTGGAGCCGCCGCGGTGATTGCCGCTGACGGCAGAGAGCGTTTCGCGGCCGTCAGAGAGGCCGCAGACGGACTGTTCGACGGACTCCAGACGCCGGACACGCTCCACGACCACGCACGGCCCCGGCTGTTCGGCGGCTTTGCGTTTCACGAAAACCACGCCGACCCCGGCGGTGAGGACATCTGGAGTGGCTATCCCGGCGCCCAGTTCGTGCTCCCCGCGATACAGCTGACGATGACTACCGACGGGGCCTGGCTGACGGCTGCTGCGACCGGTGTCGACGCGGCCGACCGCGCCGCCGAGACCCTCGACAAGTGGCAAGACCGGCTGACCTCCGTGCCGGACCTCGCCCCGACAGGGCCGCCAGGTATCACGCATCGAAAGCCGACGCCGTCGAAAGACGGCTGGCGCGACCAGGTGCGCTCGGCTATCGACCAGGTCGACCGCGGCACGCTCCAGAAGGTCGTGCTGGCACAGTCGCTGACGCTCTCGCTCGAACGGGACGTCGACGTGCCGGACGCGCTCAGTCGACTGAGCCGAACCTATCCCGGCTGTTTCCGGTTCCTGTTCGAACCGGCCGTCGGGAGTACCTTCTTCGGTGCGACGCCGGAGCGGCTGGTGACTCTCGATGGGCGGACCGTCCGGACGGAAGCACTCGCCGGCTCGACCGGCCGGGGCGAGACCACCGACGAAGACGAGTGGCTGGCCACACAGCTTCGCGAAAGCGAGAAAGACGTCCACGAACACGAGATTGTCGCCGACGCGATTCGCGAGCAACTCGCGCCTCTCGCCGAGGACATCACGACGGGGAGTCGGACGATTCGCCAGCTCGACACCGTCCAGCACCTCCAGACGCCGATTCAGGCGGAACTGGCTTCCGACACGCACATCCTCTCGCTGGTCGAGGCACTGCACCCGACGCCGGCCGTCGGCGGACTACCGCCGGACGAGGCACTGCGGACGATTCGGGAGACGGAGGCGTTCGACCGGGGCTGGTACGCGGCACCCATCGGCTGGCTCGACGCCGACGGTGACGGGACCTTCGCGGTCGCCATCCGGTCGGCACTGGCAGGCGACCACTCTGCGACGCTGTTTGCCGGCGCGGGCATCGTCGCCGACAGCGACCCCGACGAGGAGTGGGACGAACTACAACTGAAGTACGGACCGATGCTCGACGAACTCGCATGACCGCGCCCAACCGCAACACGCTGTGGGGACAGACACTCGCCGACGAACTCGCCGCCGCAGGCGTCGACGCGGTCTGTCTCTCCCCGGGCAGTCGTTCGACGCCGCTGACCGTCGCCTTCGCCGACCACCCCGACATCGACGTGTTCTCCCATCTCGACGAGCGGTCGAGTGCCTTCTTCGCGCTTGGGCGTGCCCGTCGGACCGGTGACGTGACGGCCGTCGTCTGTACCTCCGGGACTGCGGCGGCGAACTTCCACCCCGCGGTGCTGGAAGCCAGCGAGAGTCGCGTCCCACTCTTGCTTTTGACCGCGGACCGCCCGCCCGAGTTGCAGGACAGCGGCGCGAACCAGACGACCAGACAGGAACACCTCTACGGCGACGCCGTCCGGGCGTACCGCACACTCCCGGAGCCGGAAGCCGACGCGCGGAAACTCCGCTCGCTCCGGGTGACTGCCGCCCGCGCGGTCCGTGACGCGACCGAAACCCCGGCGGGACCGGTCCACCTGAACGTTCCCTTCCGCAAACCGCTGGAGCCGACCGAAGTACCCGGCGACGTGCCAGACTCCTTCGCGACGGACGCGCCGCTGGCAGCGACGGGGCGCGACGGGCCGTTCGTCACCACGACGACCGGCACCGCGAGACTAGAGGAGGCCGACCTGCGGCGATTTGGCGCGCTCCTCGAGACTGCCGACCGGGGCCTGCTCGTCTGTGGCCCCTCGGACGGCCCGACTCCCTCCCGGGACGCACTCCGTGCGTTCACCGAGGCGACGGGCGTTCCCGTGCTGGCGGACCCGCTTTCGGGACATCGCTTTGGCGCACACGTCGACTCGGCGACGGTCTGTGGCGGGTACGACTCGTATCTCGACGGCGTCGACTGGCCCGACCCGGACGTCGTCGTCCGGACCGGGTTCTCGCCGACTTCGAAAGTACTCCGACAGTACCTCCGCGATTCGGACGCGCGACAACTGGTCGTCGACCCTGCCGGTGACTGGCCGGAAGCGGAGTTTACCGCGACCGACCACGTCGTCGCAGACCCCTCTGCGGTCCTCTCGGACCTGGCGGACGTCGTCGATACGACCGGCAACCCAGCGTGGCGCAAGCGCTTCGAGCGAGCGGAATCGCGCTACTGGGACGTAGTCGAGGACGCCTGCGAGGAATCGTACTTCGAAGGGGCGATCCTCCACGACGTGGCCACGCACTGTCCGGACCCGACGACGTTGTTCGTCTCGAACAGCATGCCCGTCCGTGACCTGGACCGCTTCGGCCGGCCACGGCCGGCGGCGCTGTCGGCGTACGGCAATCGCGGAGTCAGCGGCATCGACGGCATCACGTCGACGGCGCTGGGCGCCGGGAGTGCCACCGACGACCCGCTGGTGCTCGTCACCGGTGACATCGCGTACTACCACGACATGAACGGCCTGCTCGCGCTCGCGCGCTGTGACGTCGACGCTACTATCGTCCTCGTCAACAACGACGGCGGCGGCATCTTCCATATCCTCCCCATCGAGGACTTCGACCCGCCCTTTACCGAGCACTTCGAGACGCCCCACGGCCTCGATTTCGAGGCGACTGAAGACCTGTATGACCTCTCGTTCGAGCGCGTCGATGGCCGTGCTGCGTTCCTCGACGCTTTCGAGTCGTCCGTCGGCGACGGGACCACGACCGTCATCGAACTCCAGACGGACGGCGAGGAGAGTCACCGGTTCCGCGAGCGATTCCACGACCGAGTCTGCGAGCAGGTGTAGGAACGCAGGTCAGGAGTCGGATTCTTCGACGTCGTCGCCCAGTCGCGCGTCGACGATACGGTCCTCATCGGGGTCGATGAGAAGCCACACCTCGTCGTCGGCCATCTCGGCGCGTGCCCGGGCGCGAAATTCGTCTTCGACGCTCGCCAGCGGGTTACGCACGTCGTCGTCGGAGAGGGGCCGTTCGATACGAAGCAGGTACTCCCGTGAGACGGGTTTCTCGACGCTGTCTTCGACGCCGTTCTTTTCCGAGGCGAGGTACCCACACTCCGGACAGGCCCACCCGGAGACGACCTGTTTGAGTTCGGTTACGTAGATGACTTGCATCGGATGGTCGCAGTCCGGACACGGCCTGTCGCTTTGCTCGATAGTCATTGGCGGGTCGTTGTCGACTCGACGGCGGCCACTGTCTCGAAAGTGTCGCCTTCGGTTTCGGTGTCCCGTGTCTGACGAACAACTAAGAGCAGGGGCTGACAATCGGATGGTAACACGCCACAGTGCGTGCTGGGAGGTACACAGATGGGAGTTCACGACCCGACACACCGGGGCCAGTTGCTGGCCAGCCAGCGCCAGACCGAATCGACACCGAACCAGCCGACCTGTTGTTTCTGCGGGGGCACGCTCGCGGAAGAAGGAGGCGGCGAACGGGTCGAACACGTTCTGCCGGCCGGTGGCGGCCGCGAGGCCCGAACCGAGCGCTACTGTAGTCCGAGCTGTTTCGTCCGACAGATGGAGCAGGTCGGGAACTTCGAGTGAGCGGCGGCGATGTCATACTGTCAAAACACCCGTAACGGTTAAGTGTGATAGGCGTTAACATACGGGTGAAGCCCTGGTGAGCGGGGCTTCCGGCGGGAACGACCGTCGGCCGTTACAGTCAATTGGCACCGCAGTCCAGGCAACGCGCCCGGTGTAGGCCCGGCCGGCTACACCGTGGCACTTTTGCGTTCGATTCCTCGGAGAGAACCGCTTAACACCACCCAGCCCGTGCCGTCGGTATGGGCCGGCACGAGACGTTGCCGGGAGTGAGCGACGACAGCGAGCGGGTCGTGTGTCACGTCGATATGGACTGTTTCTACGCCGCGTGCGAACGCCTCCGTGAGCCGCCGCTCCGGGGCGAACCGGTCGTTGTCGGCATGGGGTACGAAGCCGACGAGTCACACGGGGCAGTCGCCACAGCGAGCTACGAGGCCCGCGAGTTCGGCGTCGAGTCGGCACAGGCAATCTCCGAGGCACTCGACGCGCTCCCGCGGAAAGTCGACGCCGCGAAAGACCCGTCGCTGAGCGTCGACGAGGCCGGCTTCTATCGGCCGGTCGACCTGGACTTCTACGAATCGATCGCCGCAGACGTGAAGGCGATTCTCCACGACGAGGCCGACAGGGTCAGAGAGGTCAGCATCGACGAGGCGTATCTGGACGTGACCGACCGGATAGACTGGGACGGGGACGTTCGCTCGTTCGGTCGCAGGCTCAAATCGCGCATCGACGACGAGGTGGGCGTCACCGCAAGCATCGGTATCGCACCCGCGATGAGCGCGGCCAAAGTCGCCAGCGACCACGACAAACCGGACGGGCTGGTCGTCGTCGAACCGGGCGACGTTCGGTCGTTTCTGGCTCCCCTCTCCGTTGAGCGCGTCCACGGCGTCGGTCCGGTCACGGCAAGCGAGTTTCGCGAGATGGGTATCGAGACGGCAGGCGACCTCGCCACAGCGGATGCGACACGCATCGAGGAGCGCTTTGGCGAACGCGGCCTTGAGGTCTATCGCTTCGCCCGCGGCGAGGACACCCGGCCCGTCGAGCCGAAGGGCCAGCCAAAGAGCCTCAACCGCGAGTCGGCGTTCACGGAACCGACCGCATCGACGGAGGCCAAACGCGACCGCGTGCGCGCCCTCGCAGCCGACGTGGCAGAGCGTGCACAGCGGGAGGGGGCGCTGTACCAGACCATCGGTATCAAGGTGGTGACACCGCCGTTCGACGTACACACGCGAGCGCGCTCGCTACCAGGACCAATCGAAGACGCCGACCTGGTGGAGTCGGTCGCGCTGGACCTGCTGACAGAGTTTGCCGACGACCGGGTCCGCAAACTGGGCGTCCGCGTCTCGAACCTGCAATTTACCGAGGAAGACCAGGCGAGTCTCGACGGCTGGGAAACCAGCGCGGATGTAGACGGGGACGGCGGTTCCGAGAACAATGGGATGGCCAACGAAGCAGACTCTGTGGACGCTCCTGAGAGCCAGCGGTCGGGGGAAATCGAGGGTCAGCAGTCGCTGTGGGACTTCGAATGAGCCGTCACAGTCCGGTATCCGGGACCCGCGTGTATCGGAGGTGTCTTGTAGCAACGGAAGAGAAGTAAGTGTAGACGGCACGGTCAGTCAGTACCTTTCGGCCCGCGTTTCGGCGTGTGGTTACTGCTGGCCGACCTACCCCGTCTGTTCAATACTCACGAGCCACAGCTATCGGAGTGCCAGAACGTACTCTCCTGCCAGCGGCGCCGCCCCAGTTAGGTCTCAGTCCAGTCCGCTTTCGAGATTGTTCAGCAGTTTGCCGACGAGCAGTCCCAATCGCGGGGAGATGTCGTCGTCGGCCGGCGGGTCCGCGGGCTGTGCGGCCAGCGTCTCGACGAACCGCTCGGAGTGGGTCATCGCCCGCAGCATGTCCACTACGTCGACAGTCAATCCCTCGTCGGAGGTGTCAAGTTCGGGGTGTCGGTCCCGTTCCTCCTCGGAGTAGACAATCGTCCAGGACGGCCCGCCGACAGTGTCGACGGCGTCCTCGACGGTGCCGACCTCCAGTGGACCGTCGGCCGTCCCGACGTAAATCGTGCCGTCCTCGACGGTAGTTTCGTAGCGAGCCATCAGAGCAGACCGCGTTGTGCGTGACTGTTCGGCGGCGAGGGACTAAACTGGGTGGGTCGTTCACGGGCCGTGCTCCGCGGTCGGTCACCCGTCAGCGGCCCGCCAGAGATACAGCGAAGCGTACGACCGGTAGGGCTGCCAGTCAGTCGCCCGCTCGCGCATCTGTGCACGGGTTAGCTCCGAGTCCACGACGGCGCTCATCCCCTGGCGAACGCCGAGGTCCTCGACGGGGAAGACGTCCGGGCGACCCAGACAGAAGAGCAGGAACATCTTCGCGGTCCAGGGGCCGACCCCGTGAATCTCGGTGAGTTCGGCGAGAACGTCCTCGTCGGAGTGGTCGGCAAAGTACGCACGGTCGTATCCCCGGTCGGCAAAGCGTTCGGCCACTGCGTTCACGTACTCGACTTTCGCTGCCGAGAGTCCAGCGTCCCGGAGCATCTCGGCGTCTGTGGCCAGAATCCCGGCCGGTGTCACTTCCACCCGATCGAACAGTCGCTCCCGGATGGCCGCCGCGGCGTCCATCGACACCTGCTGGCGGACGATGGAGACGACGAACCGCTCGAAGATGTCTTCGGCCGGCGCCAGCTCCAGGGGGCCGTGTTCCTCGACGAGCGGTGCAAGTACAGGGTCCGTTCGCAGGTAGTCGGCAGCCTCGCGAGACACAGCCGTGAATAGCAGCGCGAGGGATTTGAGAACGATGGTCGGCGCCTGTCTGAATCGCGATGGAGGGCCGCAGTGGCCGGCAGGTGCAGGCTGTCAGAGACAGTCAGCGGGGGGCAGGCGTTGTGGCCACCAGAGCGGCGGGTGCTGTCGCACGTCCCCACACGAGGCGGGTCGGGTCCCTCGGAGAGGGACCAGCCCTCGTCGCGTCAGCGGGGTAGACTGGGCGACGATGAGACTGCCATGCTCGGTGCGATGGCGACCAACCATCCGCAGGGGAGTCCATCCATCGCATCCTCTCGTACAACATCGGATATAAAGAGTCCCGATGAGGAGTTTCTGGAACGACAACTCTGGGAAAGGTATTTATACGACGGTCCGACCTGCGGCCGCGACCAGTAGCCACTTATCCGAAAAGCGCGGAGACCGGCGCATGCGCATTGCCGACCGGCAGACCGTCGAAGGTGGGCGTGAGCGATTGACGCTCGTGCCCGAGAGCCTCGACGACCTCTGGCATCTCTCACACGTCATCGAGCCGGGTGACCGCGTCGCGGGCGACACCACGCGACGCATCCAGCGCAACGACGAGCAACTCCGTGACACCGGCGGCGAGCGCGAGCACCTCTGGCTCGCACTCGATGTCGAAGACGTCGAGTTCGCGAAGTTCGCAAACCGACTCCGCGTTGGCGGGACCATCACCGACTGTTCACGCGAGGACCAGCTCGGCCTCCACCACACTATCAACGTCGAAGAACGGGAAGAACTGACAGTCGAGAAGCGCTGGAAACCGGACCAACTCGACCGCATCGAGGACGCCGTCGAGGCGACGGAAAACCCCGACGTGGCAATCGCCACCGTCGAAGAAGGCGAAGCACACGTCCACACCGTCGCCCAGTACGGCGTCGAGGAACGGGCGACCATCACCGCGCCGACCGGCAAAGGCGACTACGCCCAACCGCGTTCGGAACTGTTCGCGGACCTCACTGCCGTGCTAAAGCGTCTCGACGTGGAGGCGATTATCCTCGCCGGCCCCGGCTTCACGAAACAGGACGCGCTCGATTACATCGAGGAGAACACCCAGGGCCTGACCGAGAAAATCACCACCGTCGACACAAGCAGCGTCGGTGACCGCGGCGTCCACGAAGTCCTCAAGCGCGGTGCCGTCGACGAAGTCCAGAAAGAGACCCGCATCGCCGAGGAGTCGGAACTCATCGACGAACTCACCGGTCGCATCGCCGAGGGCACGAAAGTCGCCTACGGTCCCGAGCAGGTGGCGAAAGCGGCCGACTACGGCGCCGTCGAGCAGTTGCTCGTTCTCGACGACCGACTGCGTGCAGAGCGTGGCGGCGAGGGCGACTGGGACATCGACGCCGACACCGTCATCGAGACTGTCGAACAGAAAGGCGGTGAGGTCACCGTCTTCTCCGGGGAGTTTGCGCCCGGCCAACAACTGCGTAACCTCGGTGGCATCGCGGCGCTGTTGCGGTACAGACTGGAATGATATCGGCAGCGCATTGTAGCCCGACACTTCGAGTATCGACAGCCGAAATCGGCGAAACGGTTTTTTATACGGATGCCGTTTTTTACGCTACTTACCTCTCCAGTGGACTATAATGGCATCTGACGAACACTCTAAATCGCGTCGTGACGATAGTAAAACTGCACGAACGGTCGGGCAACTCGTGAAGTACAGCCGTGAACTGAACCAGAGTGACACGGTCGAGGAAGTCGGAACGTACGCACTGGAGGCGTCCGTCCACGTCATGGATGGACACCCATCACCCACAGTCACGGAAGTCTATCAGGGAGAGCTTCGCGTTCTCGAGAGTATGTCTCCCGGACTTTCGGCCGGGGACGAGGCGTCTGCGATTGCACAGCACGCATACGAGACGGGCAAGACAGTCATCCTGCCGGATGCCGCGACCAACGTCGAGTACACGACAGAAGATACCGTCGTCGTCAGCGCAGCCGACCTCGGTATCGAGGAGCCGGAAAGTGGGCTCACCATCGCCGCACCGAGTGTCTACAGCCAGGAGATAGGCGAGGTCGGCGTCATCATGACCGCCCGTTGGGACGCGCTCGGGCGCGTCGAGGAACACCACGTCAAGCCACTGGAGTACCTGGCCGACCACGTCGCGACTGCCGTCAACAACATTCGGGCGCGCGAGCGACTCGAACGCGCTCGCAACGACCTGGAGAAACGAAAAGAGTTGATAGAGGTCTACGACCGCCTGCTTCGACACGACCTGGGCAACGACCTGCAGGTCATCGCCGGGTTCTCCGACGCGATACTGGGACTCGTCGAAGACGACGAGCAACTCACGGAGTACGCCGGGAAAATAAACCAGACGGCGACCGACGCGGCGGACCTCATCGACCGCGTCGGCGACCTCGTCAAGACGCTCGAACGGGACGGCAACCTGGAATCGCGCGCCCTCGAACCAATTCTCACGGACGTCGTCGAGAACGTTGGCCTCAAGTTCGACCGACTCACGGTCGAGTACGACCCCGCCGACTTCGACTATCAGGTCTTCGCGGGCGATTTGCTCGACTCGATTTTCACGAACATCCTCTCGAACGCCGCGGTCCACAACGACGGCGAGATTGCCGTCGACGTGTACGCCGAAGAGCCGACCCCGGATACCGTCGTCGTCGGATTCGCCGACGACGGGGCAGGCGTCGCCGACGAAATCCGCGACGAGATATTCCAGATGGGGAAGAAAGGGCCCGAGAGCGACGGCACCGGACTCGGGATGGGGCTGGCTCGCGCCCTGACCGAATCCTACGGCGGAACCGTCGAGGTCCGGGACAGCGACCGCGGCGGTGCGGACTTCCGTGTCACGCTCGACCGCGCCTGACGCTCACTTTTCGGAGACGTCGATGGAGAGTTCGTCGCGAGCGATGCGAACGTCGCCATCGTAGTGGGTGCCAAGCGAGGAGAGCATCTCCTCGTGTTTGCCGTCGGTGTGTGGGTACAGGTGTGTCAGATAGACGCGGCCGAGTGTAGCGTCGGCTTCCGCGAGCGTCTGTCCAAGACTCGTGGGTGTCGGGTGATTCGAGACGTCGACCTCGTCTGGGAACGAGCAGTCGTGGACGAACACCGCAGAGCCGTCAGCGAACTCGACGAGGTCGGTAAACGCCTCGCTGTCGGCGCTGAAGGTGATTGGGCCGGCCTCGTCCGGCGACTCGAAGCGATAGGCCAGACAGTCCATCGAGTGACGCGTCTCCATGGCCCCGACGTCGAACCCCGCAATCTCGTGTGGGTCCGACTGCGGTGTAGGGTCGATGTCACGGACGGTGAGGGCAAGCCGGTCTTGCATGTACTCGTGGGTGTCGAGTAAGCCTTCGACCAGCGATTCGGTTCCCTCTGGGCCGAGGACGGTCAGTTCCTCCTCGCCGGCCAGCCAGCGCGCCTTCATCAGCGGGAGCAAGTCCGAGACGTGGTCGAGGTGGTGATGTGTCAGGAGGACGGTGTCGGCGCCCTCGTAGCCCGTCTGCGTCCGCGCGAGGGCGTGGAGAGCGCCGCTCCCGCAGTCGACCATGAGCGTGCTCTCGGCCGTCTCAAGCAACAATCCGGTCTGGAACCGCTCACCCGTCGGCATGGCGCTACCGGTCCCGAGAAACGTGAGTCGCATATCTGGCCACAGGCGGGTCTACCTGAAATGACTGTCTTCTGGGCACTCCTCGCGAGTGTCGGGGCGCCCGTCCGAACAATGATATGCTCGGGCGCCGGAGCACCAGTAACAGCCGTCTATGTCACAGCGGAGCTACAACCACGCGCGTGTTCAAGAGTATTGGCAATATGTGTGGGACCGGGAAGACGCCTACGAGTTGGCCGACGATGCCACGGACCCGACATACGTGCTGGGGATGTTCCCCTACACGTCGGGCAACCTTCACATGGGGCACGTCCGCAACTACGCGATTACGGACGCCTACGCCCGGTATCGGCGGATGCACGGCGACGACGTACTCCACCCGATGGGGTGGGATTCCTTCGGACTCCCTGCCGAAAACGCCGCCTACGAGCGGTATACGGACCCTGAATCCTGGACGGAAGCCTGTATCGCACAGATGCGCGAGGAGATGGAGGATATGGGCTTTGGCTACGACTGGTCCCGCGAGATAACGACCTACAAGCCCGAGTACTACCGCTGGAATCAGTACTTCTTCCGGGAGTTCTACGAGGAGGGACTCGTCGAGTACGAGGCCGCGACGGTCAACTGGTGTCCGGACTGCGAGACAGTGCTGGCGGACGCACAGGTCGTCGAAGGCGGCCACGACGGCAACACAGACGTCTGCTGGCGGTGTGAAACTGCGGTCACACAGCGGGAACTCGACCAGTGGTTCTTCTCGATTACCGACTACGCAGAAGAGTTGCTCGACGGGCTGGACGACCTCGACGACTGGCCCGAGAGCGTCAAAGAGATTCAGCGCAACTGGATTGGCAAACGCGAAGGGACGTCGGTAACCTTCGAGATTCCGGGCTATGGGAGCATCGACGCGTTCACGACGCGACTCGACACTATCTGTGGCGCCACCTATATCGCGCTCTCGCCCGGCCACGACCTCGTCGAGGACAGTAGAGACGGCGGTGTGGTCGCCGAGTACGTCGACGCCATCCGGGGCGACCACGACTACGGCAGCATGTCGGGTGTCAAGACCGACGCCGTCGCGGTCCATCCGGTCACCGGCGAGAAACTCCCAGTCTACGTCGCCGAGTACGTCCTTGACGACGTGGGAACGGGCGCGGTGATGGGCGTGCCCGCACACAACGAGCGCGACCACGCGTTCGCCAAGGAACACGACCTGCCCGTCGAACAGGTCGTCGAACCGGTCGACGGCTCCGCAGACGAATTGCCGGACAGTCCCTACACCGATGCCGGCATGGTGACAAACAGCGGCGAGTACAACGGACTGGCCAGTTCGGCCGCACGCGAGCGGATGCTCGAGGACATCGACGCCGTCGAGTCGGACGTGACCTACCGCCTCCGGGACTGGCTCATCTCCCGGCAGCGCTACTGGGGAACGCCGATTCCGGTCGTCCACTGCGACGACTGTGGCCCGGTGCTGGTGCCCGAGGAGGACCTACCCGTCGAACTCCCGGAGTTCGTCCAGACGACGGGGAATCCGCTTTCGCAAATCGAGTCGTTCGTCGAGACCGAGTGTCCGGAGTGTGGAGCACCCGCAAAGCGAGAGACGGACACGATGGACACGTTCGTCGACTCCTCGTGGTACTTCCTGCGCTATCTCTCGCCGAATCTGGACACTGCCCCGTTCGACACCGAGCGGGCCAATGACTGGCTACCGGTCGACGCTTACGTCGGCGGCGAGGAACACGCCGTGTTGCATCTGCTGTATATCCGCTTTTTCGCCCGCGCGCTTTCGGACATCGGGCTCCTGGACGAGCGCGAACCCGTCCAGCAACTCATCAACCAGGGGACGGTACTGTACGAGGGCGAGAAGATGTCCAAGACGAAAGGCAACGTCGTCAATCCCCACGAGTACGGTGCGGAGACGACTCGCCTGTTCGTCCTCTCGGCGGCCCACCCCGAACAGGACTTCGAGTGGACCGCCCGCGAGGTCAGCAGTTCCTACGACCTCCAGCAGACGCTGTTCGAGATGGTCCAGTCTTTCACGAACGATGCCGAGACGCGCGAGGACCGAGAGTCACACGACGAGTACGTCGCCCGCGAAATCGACCGCACTGTCGCCGCCGCGGCCGACGACTACGACCGCTTCCGGTTCCACCAGGTCGTCACGGAGATTCGAGCGCTCGCGCAACTGCTCCGGCAGTACCGAGAGTTCGACGCGCCAAACGAGGCGGTGTATCGCCGCGGCCTGCGCGTGCTGACACGCCTCGTCGCCCCGCTGACGCCGTATCTCGGGGAGGAACTGTGGAACATGCTCCGCGGTGACGAACTCGTCGCCCATGCCGACTGGCCCGAGCCCGAACACCCAGTGGAGGCTTACGACACCGAGCGCAGACTGGTGCGCAATCTCCGCGCAGACGTCCGCGACATCTTCGACGTGGCCAACATCGACGACGCCGAGGAAATCGAAGTCGTCGTCGCCCCCGAGTGGAAGTACCGCGCGTACGATATCGCGCGTGCGGCCGACGAGAGCGAGGCGCTCGTGGGCAAGATTATGACCGACGAAACGATTCAGCCCCACGGTAGCGAGGCCCAGTCGTACGCGGAAGCCCTGCAAGACCAGCGAAACCAACTGGAGCCGACGCTCGCACGCGACGAGGAGTTCGAACTCCTCGACCGCGCGTCGTGGCTGTTGCGCGACGAGTTCGGAGCCACGGTATCAGTCAGAAAGGCGACGGACGACGACGAGCGTGCCAGCAAAGCCCGCCCCGGCAAGCCGGCGGTCCACATCCGCTAAGCAACCCGGAGCCGGAGACTGGGGTGAGTTGTAGGGAGAAACCGTGGTCAGTCTTTTTGCCCTGCCACGACGAACACGTCCGATATGGACGAGATACCAGACGTCGGCGAACTCGTGCCGCCAGAGCGCACACTGCTCGGTCCCGGACCCAGTAACGTCCATCCGCGAGTCCTGCGCGCGATGGCGACGCCGCTGGTCGGCTATCTCGACGACTACTACGTCGACGTGATGGACGACGTCCAAGCGCTTTTGCAGTACGTCTTCCAGACCGACAACGAGCACACCTTCGCGGTCAGCGGAACCGGTACCGCGGGGATGGAGACGGCATTTACCAACCTCGTCGAACCCGGCGAGACGGTACTGGTGCCGTCGAACGGCTACTTTGGCAATCGGATGGGGCAGGTCGCAGAGCGTGCTGGCGCAGAACTCGTCACTGTCGACGCGCCGTGGGGCGAACCGCTCGACCCGGCGGACGTTCGAGCCGCGTTCGAGCGCCACCAGCCGACTGTCTTTGGCTTTGTCCACGGGGAGACCAGCACGGGCGTCCGTCAGCCAGCCGTCTCGGAACTGGCCGACATCGCCCACGAGCACGACGCGTACGTCGTCGCCGACACCGTCGCATCGCTTGGCGGCAACGAGTTTTACACCGACGAGTGGGGGCTGGACGTGGTGTACACCGGCTCACAGAAGTGTCTCTCCGCGCCGCCGGGCGTCAGCCCGATTACGTTCAGCGACCGCGCCGTCGAGAAGGTGCGTAATCGAGACACCAGGCCCCGGTCGTGGTATCTCGACCTCGAAGGCGTCTGGGAGTACTGGGGAGAGGAACGAAACTACCACCACACCGGCCCCATCTCGACGAACTACGCGCTGCGTGAAGCGTTGCGACTCGCCGGCGAGGAGGGCATCGAGAACGTCTGGGACCGCCACGAGCGCGTCGCCGGGGCAATCAAAGCCGGTGTGACAGCGCTAGGTGCGCCACTGGCCGTCGCCGAGGACCACTGGCTGCCCTCGCTCAACGCCGTCACCGTCCCCGACGGCGTCGACGACAGTACCGTCACACAGCGGCTGATGGACGAGTATGGCATCGAAATCGTCAGCGGCCTCGGCGCACTGGAGGGAGACATCTTCCGCGTTGGCTGTATGGGCCACTCCGCCCGGCCAGAGAATGCACTGTACTTCGTCACCGCCTTCGCCGAGGTGCTTGCCGACGAGGGCGCGGCTGTCAACCCCGCGAGCGGTATCGAGGCGACACGGCAGGCACTCTCGGAGTGATGGACGCGCTGTCGACCCCTAACCTCCAGGCGTGGCTGCGACACGGACACCAGTTTCGCTGATTGTCGGCCGGGCCGCGCCAAACTGTACTCTTTTTGTTGAAACTTCGAAAAGACTTTGACAACTGGTATCATACCCCAATACGAGGGGGACAGACAATGCTACTCAACCAGCGGTGTACAACGTGCAGGGAGAGGGTCACAACGACAGACCAGGTCAAGTGTGAAACCTGCGGAAATCACTTGCATTCCGAGTGTGAGACCTTCGAAACCAACTACGAGTGTCCAAGGTGCAGTGACGAGCTCTGGGTCGGCGCAGTCGAGTTTTAGAGAGCTCGTCAGGAGTTTTACTTTCAGCGCCCGCTCCAAACCCACAAGGGGATACAGTCCTCAGAGAGAAGCGAGATGGGAGAACGTGACCTGCTCGCCCAGCGGGACGTAGGCTTTGACCCAGCGAGCGTCGACATCGACGACGGCGACGTCCTCGATTTGCTCGAACCTGCGGTCCGCGAGTGGTGGGTCGAGGAGTTTGGCGCGTTCGTCCCCGACAACGAGGGGTTCTTCACCCCGCCACAGAAGGAGGCGATTCCGCTCATCCACGAGCGCGAGAACGCACTCATCTGCGCGCCGACGGGCAGCGGGAAGACGCTCGCCTCGTTTACCGGTATCATCAACGAACTGTTTCGCCGCGACCGCGAGCAGGGACTGGAAAACAGCGTCTACTGTCTGTACATCTCCCCGCTGAAGTCGCTGGCAAACGACATCCACCGGAATCTGGAGGTGCCCCTCGACGGCATCACCGAAAACCTAGACGACAGGGGCGAGGACGTGGAACTGCGCCACGCAATCCGTCACGGCGACACCAGCGACAGCGAGCGACAGGCGATGCTCGAGGAGACGCCGCATATCCTGAACACGACGCCGGAGACGCTAGCTATCCTGCTGAACTCCCCGAAGTTCAAGCAGAAGCTAGAGACCGTCGAGTACGTCGTCGTCGACGAGATACACAGCCTCGCGGAGAACAAACGAGGCACACATCTCTCGGTGTCGCTGGAACGACTCGAGGCGATGGCCGAGCAGTCGCCGACCCGCATCGGTTGTTCGGCAACGGTCGAACCGCTCTCGACGATGGCCGAGTTCCTGGTCGGGCGGGCGACCCCCGGCGGCGACCCGCGCGAGTACGAACTCGTCGACACCCGATTCGTTCGCGACTTCGATATGGAACTGACCTGCCCGACAGACGACCTGATTCACACGCCGTCGAACGTCGTCAACGACCGGTTCTACCAGCAACTCCACGATTTGATTGCCGAGCACACGAACACGCTCGTCTTCACGAATACACGTTCTGGCGCCGAGCGCGTCCTCCACAACCTCCGGGAGCGATACGACGACTACGACGAGGACAACTCGGGGTGTCACCACGGCAGCCTCTCGAAAGACCGCCGCCAGGACATCGAAGAGCAACTCAAAGCCGGGACGCTGGACGTCGTGACCACCTCCACGTCGCTGGAACTCGGTATCGACATGCCCCATATCGACCTCGTGGTCCAGGTCGGCTCGCCGAAATCCGTCGCGTCACTGCTCCAGCGGGTCGGCCGGGCGGGCCACCAACTCGGCGAGACGGTCACTGGTCGTGTCGTCGCGCTGGACCGCGACGAACTCGTCGAGTGTGCGGTCATGCTCAAGAAAGCCCAGGAGGGATTCGTCGACCGGGTCTTTGTCCCGGAGAACGCCCAGGACGTGGCCACCCAGCACGTCTACGGAATGGCAATCAACGGCCCACGACCGGAGCAGGAAATCGTCGACATTCTCCGGCGTGCCTACCCCTACCGGAACTACGGCGACGACAAACTGGAACAGCTGTTTCGCTATCTCACGGCCGACTACGACGGGATGGAGGACAAGAACGTCTACGCGAAAATCTGGCGCGACACCAACGACCCACCCGACGGGGAACACCACTACGAGGAGTACCCGGTCGGCGCGCAACTCATCGGAAAGCGTGGCCGCCTGGCCCGCGTCATCTACATGACGAACATCGGTACGATTCCGGATTCGTTTACCTGTGACGTGTACACCCGCAACAGCAAGGAGTGGGTCGGCCAGCTCGACGAGTCGTATCTCGACACGCTCGACAGCGGCGACGTGTTCGTTCTGGGTGGTGATAACTTCGAGTTCCAGTACCGGCGCGGCTCGAAGGTCTACGTCGACCGGACGAACGCGCGCCCGACCGTCCCGTCGTGGTTCTCCGAGCGGCTTCCGCTCTCGTATGACCTCGGGCGGGAGATTCTCCAGTTCCAGGGGGAACTCTGCGAGCGACTCGCTAACGGCGGTCGCTCGGAGGTGCGGGTCTGGCTCCGGCAGTTCCCGCTCGACGAGAACAGCGTCCAGGCCATTACGCGGATGTTCGACCAGCAGGTCCGGTACGCTGGCACGGAGAGTGTCGCGACAGACGAGCGACTGGTCATCGAGGAAGAGCTGGACCACGACGAGTACGAGCGCCACTACTACGTCCACTCGAACTACGGCCGCCGGTTTAACGACGGTATCTCCCGGCTGCTTGCCTACCACTGCGCCCAGCAGGCAAACGCCAACGTGAAAGTCGCTGTCGCAGACCACGGCTTCACGCTCTCGCTCCCGCTCAACCGGAAAGTCGACATCGCCGGCATCGTCACGGACCTCGACCCCGAGGACGTACGCGCAGACCTCCGGGCGAGTCTCGACGGGACCGACCTACTCGACAGGTACTTTCGCATCAACGCCACGCGGGCGCTGATGATTCTCAAACGGTACAAGGGCCACGAGAAGTCGGCCAGTCAACAACAGGTCAGCAGCGACATGCTGCTGGGGTTTGCAGCGGACCTGGAGGACTTTGCAGTCATCGAAGAGACATACCGGGAGATTCTCGAGGACAAACTCAACGTCGCGGGCATCGAGTCGGTGCTGTCTGACATCGTTTGCGACCGCCTCGAAGTGGTCCTGAAGCGGGTCGACTCACCGACGCCGCGAGCGTTCGGGCTGGCGACGCTGATGGCGAGTGACGTCGTGCTGGCCGAAGACGAGTCTGCGGTGCTCCAGGAGTTCCACGAGCGCGTGCTCGCGGAGATCGACGGCGAGACGATCGATGACGAAGCGGCCGTGACAGATTAACAGGGGGGGCCGGCGGAGAACCACCAGCGGACGGAGACCCGGGTGGTTTTTTACCACGACGGACCACGACTTCGAGTAATGGCGTCGCCCGAGTCGCTGGACGTCGACGACGTGTCACCGCAAGCCTGGCGACTCCTCCGGGTTGCCGCGGACTACGGCCAACGCGACGTCGAGACGGAACTCGACGACATCCAGCAGGCCCACGTCTCCATGCTGGAGTCGGGTGCCCGGGCGCTGTCCCCGTCTCGTCGGGCGGAACTGCTCGATTTGTACGTCGCAGAACTGACCGACGACCAGGTGCGGGCGCTGGTCGAGCACTTCTGAGCGACGGTCGGCGACGTGTGTCGCGGTAACACGAGCCGATATGGATTCTATCCGAAGTATTAATCAGTACATTCCAGCAAACAGCCGTGTATAGATGATACAACTCGGAAAATCGGAGGCTCAAAAGCGATTACTGGCGTTTGCCGTTGCGGTGGTCGGGACAGCACTCATCGCGTTTGCGCCAACGCCCGAGGGACTCTCCCTCCGGGGACAGTACGCGTTCGCGACGATGTTCTTCGCGGGGTTCCTGTGGGTCACCGGGTCACTCCCGCTTGCGGTCACCGCGCTCTCGATTCCCATCTTGCTGACTGGCTTTGGCGTGTACGCCGACATGGACGCTGCCTTGCGTGGCTTTGCCGACCACATCATCTTCCTGTTTATCGCCGGGTTCATGCTGGCTAACGCATTGCAAAAGTACGATATTGACCGCCGCATCGCCCTGCGGATGATGGTCTCGATGGGGTCCTCACCGCGGCGCCTCATCCTCGCGGTGATGCTCGCGACTGCGTTTCTCTCGATGTGGGTCTCGAACACCGCGACCGCTGCGATGATGCTCCCCATCGCCCTGGGTGTGCTCGCGCAGGTCGTCGGCCGCGACCGGATTACCGCGCCCGATGCAGACCCCACTGAGGACATCGACGAGGTCGATACCACTGACGGCACCGCCTCGCTTGGGGACAGCGGAACGACGAACTTCCAGCGGTCGCTGTTGCTCGGGACCGCATACGCCGCGAGCGTCGGTGGCGTCGGCACGCTCATCGGGACGCCGCCAAACGCGATTCTGGCCGGCCAGCTCAACTCGATTCTGGGCTACGAGATTAGCTTCGCCGACTGGCTGCTCATCGGACTCCCGGTCGTCTTCGTCACGCTACCGCTGGTCTGGATACTGCTGACGATGGTGCTGTATCCGCCCCGCATCGACGACGTGAGCGATGCCCGCGCGCAGGCCCGCCAGGAACTCCGCGACGAGGGCCCGCTCGGTCCGCGAGGCAAACGCGTCGCGTACATCTTCACCGCGACGGCCGTCCTCTGGGTCGTCGGCGGACTCGCCGAAGGTGTCCAGTATCTCATCGACAGCGGCTTCCTGCCGCTGCCCCAGACCTGGTTCAACACCCTCTATGGCACCAGTGACGGCATGACGATATTCGGCGTGCGCGGCCACCAGGGCGCGCTCTACTACGTGATGGTCGGGATGCTCTCGATTCCCGCACTCGTCCTCGCCGATACCGCCGACTGGGACGACCTCGTCGACATCGACTGGGGGACTATCCTGCTGTTCGGTGGTGGTATCTCGCTTGCCGACGCGCTCGCGGACACCGGCGCAACCGAGTGGATTGCAGACGTTGTCTTTACGTCACTCACCGGGTCGCCGATTGTCCTCGTCGTCGCCGTCGTCGTCCTGCTCGTCATCTTCCTGACCGAGATGACCTCGAACACGGCGACATCGACGATTATCATCCCCATCCTCATCGGCATCGGGGGCGTCTTCTCTTCGACACTCGGACTGCCCGACGTCGCCGCGTCCGTCTTCCTCGCCGTGTCGGGCGCCATCGCGGCGAGTTTCGCCTTCGCGCTCCCGGTCGCAACGCCACCCAACGCCATCGTCTTCGGGTCAGGCTATCTCGAACAGAAGGACATGATGCGAGCGGGTGTCATCCTCAATCTCATCATGACCGGTGTGCTGACGGCGCTCATCTGGGTGCTCTTCCAGTTCGTCTGGCCCCACATCCTCTGGTAATCCTACACGAGCAGCGTATTCAGCGCGTCCGGGACGACCAGCACGTCGCTGCCGGGTTCGACTGCATCTTCGACTGTGTTTGCGGCGTACATCAGGCAGTCCTCGACTATCTCGGCACTGTCGCTGTTGGTGACCCACACGTCGTGCTCGCGGAGCACCCGAGCCACGACGAAGGCCCGCTGGGCGCCCGGCTCGTACCCCTGTGCCATCTCGTCGTACAGGGCGGCCGCCGAATCAGCCTCCGAGAGCCACTCGTAGAAGCGCTGTTCGCCAGTACCTTCGCCAGCGCCTTCGGGTAGTTTCGCAGGAACGACCATTCTGCCACCCGCTCGGAGTGGGTTGTTCGCGCCGAGGGCAACGTACGTCGCCGCCCGCGTCGCCTGGTAGAGGTTGGCGTCTTTCGGCGCGCCGACGCCCGCGACGACGGCGTCGTACTCCTCAGTCACCTGGACGGAGAGGGCGTCTCTGGCGGTCCCGGCGAGGTCCGCGACAACCGCTCGCGGGTCGCCCGCACTCGCGTCCATGATGCCCGCCGGCCCGTGGGTGACGTTCAGCGAAAAGTCCAGGCCCACAATATCGCCGGCCTCGTCGACGAACTCGCGGAAGGGGTTGTCCTCGATGCGGCCAAGTCGGACACCGTCGCGGCCGAGCATCTCCGGGCCGTGGGAGTAGCGAATCTGTGACTCGCCGCCAGCGCCGATGACGACGGTCTTGGCGCCGCCGGAAAAGCCAGCGTACTGGTGGGGTTCGACCATCCCCGTCGCCAGGACAGTGTCGGCGGCCGCGACGGTCTCGTTGAGTTCGATAGCACAGCCGTCGACAGTTCCGGCCTCGACCGTCACGTCGGAGTCGTGATTCGCTGCGAGGTCCGCATGCTCCCCGAGTGCGTCCTCAATTTCTGCGTCGGTCATCGGCCGATGGAGGCCGAGACCCAGAATTACCGACACCTGTTCGCGGGCGACGCCGGCCTGCTGGAGTTGCTCAAGGAGTACGTCCAGCAGGACATCGTCTGGCGTCGCACGAGTGACGTCTGTCACGACGATAGCGACGGCGTCGCCGGGGTCGACTCGCGCCGAGAGCGGTGGCCCGTGTGGGTTCGAGACTGCCGCGCCGGCGGCCTCGCGAACGTCGACGGCATCGCCACCGGCCGGCGTCGCAACGGTTACCGCACAGTCCGGGAAATCGACTGCCACAGTGTCGGAGCCGAGTGGAAGGTCCATACGGAGAGCACTGCGCCAAACGACAAAAACGGCGCGTGTGTCGACGACCGAGCGTCACACAGCTAGGGCTTCGAACGGGGCAGTCTCCAGCAGTCGCGGAAACAGCAGGATTCCCGCGACAAGGACGGCACTGGCGAGAACGGCAGCAGGTGCAAAGGGTACTGTCTCCGCAAGCCAGAACATCCCGCCAGCGAAGGCGAGGCCGGCGATGACGAGCACCGCCGTCTGGCCGATGGTTTCCGGGTGAGGGAGTCGGGCAGTATCACTCGTCCAGAACGTCGCCGTGGCACCGATGCTCCCGCCGAGGCCAATGAGTGCGTAGCCACTGCCAGCAGTCAGCGGGAACGTCAGCGCCGCGGCCACTGTCGCGACGAGACAGGCGTACGCCGGACGCTTGCCGACGGTGAGCCACAGGCCAGCGAGGATGGCGCCACCGACCGCGTAGCCAGCCAGCACGTCACCGAGATAGTGGACGCCGATGACGATTCGAGAGAGGCCCACGAGTCCGATGACAGCCACAGCACCCCCGACGAACCGGGCGTCCCGCAGGCGCTCGCGTGCGAGCACGAGGCCGCCGTAGACGACTGTCGCGGAGATGGCGTGGCCGCTGGGAAAGCCAGAGGTCTCGGGCTGTTCGGCGACGGCCTGGACGCTCACTGGCGGCCGGGGGAACATGAACAGTTGCTTGAGCGCCAGCGTCGCGACCAGCGCGACCAGCGTGTAGCTGATGACCGTCGCCGTCGACGGCCGGTCGTCGACCCAGTACAGTACCGAGAGTGCAACGAGCAGGAAGGGGAGCCCGCCAAGTTCCGTAATCAGGACAAACAGGTCGGTGAGGGCTGGCGGAACCCCTTCACGAATTACCTCGCTCACGGCCTGGAACCGGTACACGGGACTGGATTTCGTGTCGACCTACTAATCCGTGTTGGTCACTGCGCCCACTCGACCATCCGGCCGTAGGTATCGTCGGTCTCCAGCGCGGCCGCGTCACCGACCAGCACGAGCGCCTTCTTCGCCCGCGTGAGCGCGACGTTCACACGCCGGTAGTCCTCGAAGATGGGGCTGTCGAGGTCACCCGTCGCGACAAAGGAGATGACGATGACCTCCTTGCTAGAGCCCTGGAACCGGTCGACGGTGTCGACTGCCAAGCCGTCGGGGACGTGCTTGTTGATTTCGGCCACCTGCGCCCGGTAGGGCGCGATGACGCCGATGTCCGACAGCGAGACGCCGGCGTCGAGATACGACTGGACGGTTTCGGCCACCGCCGTCGCCTCCGTCGGGTTCGTGTTCCCGACTGTCGCGCCGTCGGGGTCGACGAACGCGACTCTGTCCTGGAGATGGTCGGGAAGTGCGTTCACGTCGACGCCCGCCAAATCGCGGACGTGCTGTCCGGCCACCTCGCCGTTTGCGGGCCGGAGTTGGCCGTCGTAGAACTCCCGAGAGGCAAACGCCTGGATGTGCTGGGCCATCCGGTACTGCTTGTCGAGCATGACGCTGGCCGCTGGATAGCGCTCGATGAGTCGCTGGAACAGGCTCTCGCCGAGGTCAGCACAGCGCTCGTCGCCGGCAATCTCGTCTTCGGCTTGCACGACCGGCGGGAGCTGGTGGTGGTCGCCGACCAGCACCGAGCGGTCGGCCAGCGCCGTTGCGGCGAGCGTCCCCGGTTCGGTGAGCTGTCCGGCCTCGTCGACGACGGCAGCGTCGAACTGCTGGTCGCGCATCACGCGCGAGCCACAGGAGGCCGTCGTCGCCGCGACGACGCTCGCCTCCCGCAGTTCGCGGACACACTCACCGGGGTCACCCGCGGTCTGGAGCCGGTAGGACTGCATGTCCTCGCGGACGCCACTCTCCGTGCCGACGCGGACGATGTCGGTAAAGCCCTGATCTTCCAGTGCCTCGATGGCGTTGTCGACGGCGCGGTTGGTAAATGCTGAGAGGAGCACGCGGTCGCCCCGCTCGACGAGCGCCCGGACGATTTGGGCCAGCGTGTAGGTCTTCCCAGTGCCGGGCGGGCCGTGGACCAGCGCCACGTCCTCGGCACCGACGGCCAACTGCACGGCTTCGTTCTGGGCCGCGTTGTTGTCGACGAACGTCTCCGAAACGTCCCGGAATTCGGGGTCGCGCCGGCCAAAGAGGACGTCCTTGCGTTCGGCCGACTGGGTGAGCAGTGCGTCGTGCAGCGCTGTCAACATCCGGTCGGCCCCGATTTCGGAAGGGTACACGTCGAGTCGGCGGAGGTCGAACGGTTCGTCCACGCTGACGACGATTTCGTCGGCGATTCGCTCGACGCGTGCCAGTTCCGCGTCACCGCCGACCGGGTCGCCGTCGCTCGCGAGCACCAGGTCGCCCTCCCGAATCTTCGAGACAGCACCGGTCCCCGTCGCGCGCAGTTCCCACCGGCCACCGTCGAGTTCCCGCCGGCCAGCGGGTTCGAGGTCCACCAGCGCCCGGTCGGCGTTTGCGCGTTCCTCGGGTGACTGTTCCCAGAGTTTGGCGTACTCACGGTGGACGGCACGCCGCTCCATCTCAATTGCACGGTAGAACTGGTCGAAGTATGCGCGCTCCTCCTTGGGCATCGCGGTCCCGACCTGGCCGGCCTTCGATTCCTGGTCGAGTCGGCCGGAAATCGCCATGCAGGTGTCCTGTTCGAAGCAGTATTCGCACTTGGCGTCGGCCTCGTACCCCGTCGGCACGCTGCTGTCGTGTTCCATCGCCGCCACGGCGTTTCGCTCCCTGAGGACGAACTCCAGCAGTCCCGACCCGATGGAAAACTCCTTTGCCGGCGAGAGGTCACCGCTCTCTTCGGTCCGCTCGACGGCGGCGTTTTTCGTGTACAGCAAGGTCCCGGTATCGGGGTGTTCGCCCCGACGCTCGCCGAGGATGAGCGCGTAGCAGGCCGCCTGCACCTTGTCGTGGAATCGGGGGTCCCGACGGGTGTTCTTGCCCGTCTTGAGTTCGACCGGCATCCCACGCCGGACAGCGTCGGCTCGCCCCTTCAGCCCGTAGCGCTCGCTGACGAGCGTCTGCTCGGAGCGCCAGTCGTCGCCGCCCGTCAGAGTCCCCTGGTTGAGCCACCCCTGGATGGCACTCGCGTGCTGGCGTACCGTCTCGGCCATCGAGTCCCGGTCGGCACCGAGCAAACCGAGGTCCAGCCCAGCCTCCTCGATGCGGGCGTCGACTGCCTGGTCAAGGTCACGGCCCCGCAAGAGGTCGCCGAACACCTCGTGGACGATGGTCCCTTTGACGACCGGTTCCGCCAAGGGTGTCCCGCCAATCTTGTTCAGGTAGTACATCCGAGGACACTGCACCCACTGGCGCACGTCGGTCACGTCGACCAGAAAGTCCGGTTCGACGACGACCATCGTCTCCTCGCCGGTCGTGTACTGCGTCTCGCCGCGATACTCGCGTTCGTCTGCATCGTAGACGGCCAGTTCCATCCCCACGTCGAGGTAGTCGGCCGTCTCGGTCCACTTGCCCCACAGCGTCACTGTCGTCGCCTCGGCGCGGCCCCGGTCAGGCCGGACCGAAATCTCGACGAGGTCGCGCTCGCCGTACTGCGTGCTGACGGTTTTGGGCTCTGGGACTTCGGTGACGACGCCGCGAACGTTCACGGAACAGGGCACGGGTGGCCCCGGATTAACGCTTCTGGTCGGTATGAGAGTGGGTCGCGCGTTTCGATGCCTATTTTCCCACAGAACTCCTTTCGAGTGGTAACGATGCGTGTTCGCGACTGGGACGATATCATGGAGGATGTAGTCGAGAGCAACGCAGACCCCGACGGCTGGCGCGGTGTCGGTGGCGACCGCGCGAACGGCATCGGCGAAGACCTCTACGTCGGCCACCCCGGTGTCGGCGTCTTTCAGCTGAAGACGTACGCGAAAAACCCCTACGAGGTGCAGGGGGTCGGCGCACGGATTGCCCGCTCGCTCGACGACGAACTCAACCCACTCTTCCCGGAGAAAGACGACGCGACGGGGCTGTTCGGCGTCCAGCAACCCGCCGAAGACGAAGACGAAGCCGAGTCGAAAGTCAAGAACCTCCAGACCGTCGTCGAAACCCACGCCGACGCGCCGACCTCACCGGAAGCGCTGTTCGACGACATCATGGACGCACTCGACAGTCCTGCGTACGGCCCGATGGAGTTCGACGACTACGACCGGCCCGACCAGATGGGCGAGTTGACCGACACCTTCGAGGAGGCCGAGGAGTTGCTCGACAGCGAGTTCGAAGACGTCGTCGACGAGGATGTCGACCGAGGGTTCTACTGAGATGGTGCCGCTCCCGCCAGTCGCCGGCAACGCCACCGCCGAGCGCCCCCGCCGGACAGCAGGTGACCGCTGATGGTCGGCCCCGTCTCCGACGAAGAACGGAACAGTTTCGCAGCGAAGCTCAAACTGGGATTTGTCCTGCTGGTGGCACTCTCGGCGGGCCTCATCACGTTACAGGCCGACGCTGGCCCCGTCGCGTTTGTCGGAGCCAGTGTCGCCGGTGGACTCGTCGGCGTCGTCCTCGTGTGGATTGCGTTTCCCGACCGGGAGGAACTCGCCGACAGCGAGGGTGTCGACGATGGTCCCGACTGGTGACTGTAAGTAAGACGAGAACCGTCTTCGGCGGATTCAGAGACGTTTCGAGACGTACGGCCCGTCCTGCTTGTAGCCGAGTTTCTCGCGGTAGTACTGGCGGACGCCGATACCGCTGAGGACGGCCAGTTTCTCGAATCCGGCCTCTGTCGCCAGTCGTTCGGCCTCGGCCAGCAACTGGCGACCATAGCCCTGGTGTTGTCGCTGTTCGACACCGGCGCTTGCAGCCTCGCTGTTCCCGACACCGACCTGGCTCCCGTAGACGTGCAGTTCCCGGACGATAGCCGCCCCGTCCAGTTCGTGCCGAACAGGGTCGTTGGGGAAGCGAAGCCGGCAAAAGCCCACGAGCAAGTCCTTCTCGCGGTCCTCGAAACTGATGAAATATTCCGTCCCGCCGGACACCTCGTACTCGGTCACGTCGAGGGTGACAGTTTCCGGCGTCTCGTCGTTGTGGCCCACCTCGCGACAGCGGATGCAGTCACAGGTCCAGCCGTGTTCGTCCATCCGCTTGCGGGCGAGTTGTCGGAGGTTCGACTTCCAGACGCCGCCCTCGATGAAGTCCGCGGGGATGTCCCGCTGGACGCGCTGGAGGCGGGTGTACTCGGGGATGATGGATTTGATTTCCGCGACGAGTTCCGCGGCTTCCTCGTTGCCGAGCGGCTCGAACTCGTCGGTGTGCCACCAGTCGTAGACCGCCGTTCCCTCGACGACCAGCGTCGGGTAGATCTTCAGGAAATCCGGGCGCCACTCCGGGCGCTCGAAGATGCGGCGGAAATCCTCCAGACACATCTCCTGTGACATGCCGGGCTGGCCGGGCATCATGTGGAAACCGACCTTGAACCCCGCGTCGCGCAGGCGGCGGTTGGCGTCGATTGACTCCTGGACCCCGTGTCCGCGGTGCATCTCGCGGTTGATGCGCTCGTAGGTGGTCTGGACACCAACCTCGACTTTTGTCCCGCCGAGTGCGAGCATCCGGTCTATCTGTTCGGGGTCACACCAGTCGGGTTTGGTCTCGAAGGTCGTGGCGACGTTGCGCACGTCTGCGGTCTCGTTTTCCGCGATGACGTCCTCGACGTAGCGAAAGTCGTACTCTTCGGGGTCCTGGGCGAAACTCTCGCCCTGCGCGGGTTCCGGTTCCTTGTTCACGTCGTAGTCGTTCATCGCTTGCAGTGCCCGCTTGACGAACCACTCCTGGTAGTCGTGACTGCGGGCGGTCATCGTGCCACCCATCAGGATGAGTTCCGCTTTGTCGATGGGGTGGCCAATCTCGCGCAGTTGCTCCAGCCGGAGTGTCACCTGTCCGTATGGGTCGTAGTCGTTTTGCTTCCCCCGGGCGGCCGCCGGCTCGTGGCCGGTGTAGCTCTGTGAACTCGAAAAGTCAGAATCGGGGCCGCCGGGACAGTACAGACACTTCCCGTGTGGACACCGCTCGGGCGAGGTCATAATCGCAATCGGCGAGACGCCCGACGCGGTCCGGACGGGCTTGCGCCGCAGCACCTCCTCCAAGTCGTCGCGGTGTTCGTCGGGGGCGAAATCGAGCAAGTCAGAGTTTTTCGGGACTTTCGACGCAGAATAGGTGCCACAGACGTCTTTCTTTGCGGCTTCGAGGTTGTCCCGGTCGACATCGCCGTCGAGAATCCGTTCGACCAGCTCCTGACAGACCTGTTCGAACGTGCTCGACTCGCGTTTCGTGTCCGTACTCATTGCTCGGCGTGTTGGTCTATATCCCCGCTTTGACCGATTAAGGCTGTCGCTTGGGTGAGGCGGGTTACTCCCCCGAGAGATGGCCGGGAGTCCACTCGCCCTCGAAGTCTTCGTGGGTGAACGGGACCGCGTCCTCGCCGGCGTACGTCCCGACGAGCTGACCGCTCCCTTCGAGGTAGTACTTGTAGGTGGTCAGCCCCTCCAGCCCGACCGGACCGCGGGCGTGGGTCTTCCCAGTGCTGATGCCGACTTCGGCACCGAGGCCGTACCGGTAGCCGTCGCTGAATCGGGTCGACGCGTTGTGGAACACGCTCGCCGAGTCGAGCCCGCGCATGAATCGGCTGGCACGGTCCGCGTCGGTGGTCACGATTGACTCGGTGTGTTTCGACCCGTAGGCGGTGATGTGGCTGGTGGCGTCCGTCAGCGAGTCGACGACTTTCACCGACAGGATGAGGTCGCCGTACTCGGTCGACCAGTCCGCCTCACTCGCCTCCTTCATGTCGACGATGTCGCGCGCACGCTCGTCGCCGCGGAGTTCGACATCTGCCTCATCGTAGCGCGCCGTGACGGCCGGCAGGAACTCCTCGGCGACGTCCTCGTGGACCAGCAGTGTCTCCACGGCGTTACAGACCGCAGGATACTGGACTTTCGCGTCGTAGGCGATGTCTTCGGCCATCGAGAGGTCCGCCTCGCTGTCGACGTAAACGTGGCAGATACCTTCCGTGTGGCCGAGGACGGGGATGCTCGTGTTGTCCTGGATGTACCGGACGAACTCCGAACTGCCACGGGGCATCAGCAGGTCGACCGAATCGTCCATCTCCAGGAGCGTATCGACGTCCTCGCGGGCCTCGATGAGCTGTGCCCACCCGTCCGGTTTGTCGGCCGTCGCCTCGCGGATGACGTCGAACAGCGCGCGATTCGAGTAACTCGCCTCACTGCCGCCTTTCAGGATGACCGCATTGCCCGATTTCATCGAGAGTGCGGCAATCTGGACCAGCGCGTCCGGGCGAGACTCGAAGACGGTCCCGATGACGCCGATTGGGACGCTCACTTTGTACAGTTCCAGCCCGTCGTCGAGTTCCCGTGCCGACAGCGTCTTCTCGAGCGGGTCGTCCTGCCCGGCGACGCTGCGCACCATCTCGATGATGCTATCGAGTTTCGAGTCCGAGAGCTTGAGCCGGTCGACGAGTGCCTGACTGTACTCGCCGTTTGCCAGCATCTCCTCGGCTTCGGCGACGTCTTTCTCGTTTGCGTCCAGAATCGTCTCCCGGTTGGCGTCGATGGCATCGGCAATATCGTGCAGCGCCGCGCTTCGCTTTTCGTCGGCGAGTGTCGCCAGTTCCAGCGCCGCAGACTCTGCCTCCGCGACTTTCGTTTTCGTGTCTGTTTCAGTCATCGATGACTCCGTTCACGGGGACAAATAGCGTCCCGACAGGTTTGGCAGTAGCGATTTTTTCCAGCACGTCGGGCTCCGTCGACTTCGCGATAACCGCCGGGATGCCGTGCTCGCTGGCATCACGGGCGCCGCGGACTTTCGTCTGGATACCGCCAAACTCCTCTGTCGAACTCCCGTCGACTATCTCCTCGATCTCGTCGTAGTTGCGGCCGACGGCCTCGATGAGACGTGCCGAGTCGTCGTGTTTGGGATTTGCCGTGTAGACGCCGCCGACGTCGGTCAGAGTGACCAGCAGATCGGCGTCGACGCCGATAGCGACCGACGCCGACAGCATGTCGTTGTCCCCGATTCGGATCTCCTCGGTCGCGATAGCGTCGTTTTCGTTGATGATCGGGACGACATCCCACTCGAGGAGTGTCTCGATTGTGTTCTTGAAGTTCGTGAACCGCTCGGGGTTCTCGAGGTCGTGTTGGGTGACCAGCGCCTGGGCGATTTTCCGGTCGTAGCGCTCGAAGCTCTCGGTGTATCGCCGCATGAGGTGACTCTGCCCGATCGTCGACAGCGCCTGGGACTTTTCGACGGTATCGCTTCCGTAGTCGATTCTGCCTTTCCCGGCCCCGACTGCACCCGAGGAGACGAGTATGACCTCTTTCCCGCGGTCGAGCAAGGAGACGACGTCGTCGACTAGCTTGTCGACCTTCTCGTCGTCGAGGTTCGACTCCTCGTCGGTCAGCGAGTTGGTCCCGGCCTTGACGACGACCCGCTCTGCGCCGGCCGCGAGCTGTCGGGTCTGCTCGACCACGTCGGCTTCGGCTGCGTCACTCATTGTCCTGTGCAAGTTCCTCCGAGCGTTCAGCCGCCGCTGCCAGTGCCTCGGCGACCGTCGTGTCGACCTCGCTGTTCCGCAGTACTTTCATGCCCTCGATTGTCGTCCCGTTTGGCGAACAGACCGCGTCGATGAGTTCGTCAGCGGTCTTCTCGGAGTTGAGGACGGTCTCGGCAGCACCCTTGAACGTCTGGGCTGCAAGCGTCTCGGCCTTGTCGGGAGACAGTCCTTCGTCGACCGCGCCCTCCTTCATCGCCTGTAGAAGATAGAAGACGAACGCCGGGCTGCTACCGTTCAGTGCGGTGGCCGCGTCCATCAGGTCCTCGTCGATTTCGACGAATTCGCCAAGGTCCGTGAGTATCTCGCGGACGTCCTCGTCGACCTCGTCCCACGTGACAGCCGCGGCCATATCGCCCGTCTCGGCAGCCAGGTTCGGCATGATGCGAACGACCGTCGCGTCGGTCCGTTCCTCGACGAACTCTGTCGTGATGCCAGCGGCAATCGTGACCAGCGTCTGGTCCGGTGTGAGTTCGAACGAGTCGAGTGCGTCACCGACGTATTCCGGTTTGACCGCGACGAAGACGACGTCCGCCGTCGCTGCCTCCGTCGCGTCCGTGGTCGTTGTCGTCGCGTCGGCCTCGACGCCGTCGAGCGCGTCCGGATCGAGATCACACGCGATGATGTCGTACTTGCCGGTCCGTGAGAGCCCCTTGACGAGGGCACTACCCATGTTACCGCAGCCGATGACGCTGATAGTAGTCATTCTTGTCGTGGATAAACCAAAGCGAGAATATACGGCCTTTGATTGTCGGTCAGCGTCGATGCCGACAACGAGCAGGCTCAGGCAGCCGGTGCCGTCGAGAGTTCGACAGCCAGCGCCGCGAGCACTGCGTCTTGAACGGCGTCGCGCTCGCCAGCGAGGAACTCGATGCGTCCCTCGCGTGCGCCGCGAGCGTCGAGGCCGGCTTCGGACGCCTCCTCGCTCGCCTGGTCGACGACGGCGCGCACGTCGATGTCAGCGTCACTCCGGACGTAGGCTTCGTCGGTGTCGAACCCAACCAGCGCGACCGCGTCCTCGCGGTGTCGCCGGAAGAGTTCGTCCAGGAGAAGTTCCGTCGGCGGGAACTCGTAGCGGTGGGTGTACGCCTCCGTGTCGAGGACGAGAATCGACTCGCCGTCGACGGTTTGCTCCTCGAGGTTCTCCTCTGCGGTCTCGACTTCGGTGTCCATCTTCGTCCGGAACTGCTCGCTGACGTGCCCGGCCAGCCCGGTCACGTCCTCGGTCTGTTCGGCAAAGAGGAGGTCGATGATGAGTTCGCGCTTGTCCTCGTAGGACTGGTAATATGCCTCCAGTGCGATGGCCTCCCGGATGTCCGAGATGGTCTCGGTATCGTAGCCCGCGTCGGTCGCGAGGTCGACGTAGGCCTCGGGGGCGTCCTCCCAGAAACTGACCGCCGGAAGGTGTTCGAGGTCCTGCTGGACGTCGCTGTTGACGCCACTGGCGATGGTCGCGGCGAGTGCCGTCGCCGTCGTCTCCGGTGCACCCTCCTGGGACGGTGCGACCAGCGTGTCGACTTCCTCGACAATCTCGTCGTCGATTGCTCGCTCGTCGACGACGACGCGGCGGGCGCCGTACACGTCGAGCAGTTCCAGCCCGTCCAGCGACTCGGCGGTGCCGGCAGCGGCGACGAAGACGAACAGCGGGTACTTCTCGCCGTGACGCTCCCGGTTCGAGAGCATCTGGGTCACGTCGCCCGTCGCGTCGTCCATGTCGTAGACGGACTCTTCGAGGGGTCGCCGGTCGAAGTAGTGGTACTCGGCGTCGCTGCTCTGGTGTTCCTCGCGAATCAGCGGGAGCGTCGCCCGCTCGATTGCGACACCGGCGACGTAGCCGTCGGCCGTCGCGCTGTGTCGGACGACGATTGGTCGACTTTCGAGCACGGCGCGGCGAATCGCCGTCGCGGCGTCGAGCAGCGAATCGGTGACCGATTCAACGGCGGGGTCTTCCGCGAGCGGCGCCAGCGCGTCCGGTCGGGCCCGCTGGAGCATGGCGTCTTCCATCCGCTGGGTGACAGCATCGCGCTCCTCGTCTTCGAGGACGACCAGCGCTTCCGTCTCGACCTGGAGTTCGCCGCGTCGCTTTTCGACTTCGCCCTCGATGCGGACGACGTCGCCTTCGTCGACTTCCGGGTAGGCGCGAACGCCCGCCTCCTCGAAGGCGGCACAGTCGACGGTGCCGGTCTCGTCGCGCAGTTCGAACACCGTCGGCCCGCTCGTCTGGCGCGCGTCGGCGATTTCGCCCTCGATGCGGACGAGACTGCCGACCTTGTCGCCGAGTTCGCTGATGGTCGCTTCGACGGCTTCCGCCTGTGTCTGACCCGCTTGCGCGTCCGTCTCCGTGGACTGCTCGGTCTCAGGCGCTTCTTCGGCGTCCGCCGTCTCGTCGCTCTCTTCGGTTTCGTCTCTCGCTTCCGTCTCTGCACTCGCTGCTTGCTCGTCGTCGGTGTCGGGTTCCGTCTCGCGTGGCTCCGGTTGGCCGACACTGCTGTCGCTCGATTCGTCCGTACTGTCGCTTTCGTCTGTCTCGTCCGCGTCCTCTTTCAGGATGGCGCCGTCGTTGTCCGGGTCATCGACGAGCGTGCCGCGGAACTCCGATTCGCCCTGGCGGATCGACCAGCCGAGGTCGATGTTCCCGTTGTCTCGGACGCTCTTGACCTGGACGAACACGGTTTCACCCGAGTCCCAGTCGAGGCTGTCGAGGCGCTGGTCCAGTTCGCTCTTGTGGAGCAGACCGGTCACGCTGTCCCCGATGTCGATGAAGACACCGAACTCGGCGAACCCGTCGACTGAACCTCGGTAGTAGCGACCGGGCGTCAATTCGTCGGGCCGGCGGCCCCGAAACTCGAACACAACGTCTTCCTGGTGAAGGTCACAGATACGGCCGTCAACAGACGTACCGCAGATGATACACGAACCCATTGGCAGGTGAAAGCGGTTCCGCCCTAAAACGGTTGTCGAAACGCGCCCGTCCGTGCGCCACTCACTCGAAGAGGTCGCTTTCCTCTTCGAGCATCTCGATTCCACGCGCGACCTCCCGCGCTTCTGGTGGGTCCAGTGCCACCTCGACCTCGTTGTCCTCGGCGTCCTCGAAGGCGACTTTGACGCGTTCGTCGCCGAACTCCCGGACGTCGATAGAATCGATGTCGTAGAGTTTCACCGTCGCGGCGTTGTTGGATGCCCCGACGTGTTTGATTGCGCCCTCTTTGAGTTCGAACATGAACTGCTTGAAGTCGAAGGTCAGCATAGCAGACCCTCGGTGTGGTGGCTTCAAAAAGTCACCCCTCGCGCCGTCGTCGCGCCGGAATTACCCAATCGCCTGCTCGATGGCTTCGAGGAGTCGTTCGCCGGCCGCGAGGACGTGTGCGTTCCCGCCAAAGCCGTAGCCGACAAGGAGGATAGCCGGGAGCGCGGCCAGCCCCACCGCTTTCGGCAGCCAGACGTTGTGGACGGTCGCGATTCCGTAGACGAACAGGGCGCCAGCCCACAGGACGACGGCCGCCTTCACCCAGACGCTGGGGACGCCCAGAAACGCGAGTGGGGCAAGCGAGTAACAGATGACCTGGACCGTCTTGCTGACCCCTGCTCTGTCGCCGGCGCCGCCGATCAAAATCACGGTCTGCAGTGCCGCAGTCAGGTGGATACCCGCGGGAGTGACCAGGACCATCACGACCAGCAGCCACAGAATCGCCGACGCCGCGGGCTGGTCGGCGACGACCGGATAGGCGTCTGCCGTCGTCGCCAGTCGTATCGCTTCGGCGAAGAAAACGACAGTCGCGGCGAAGGTCAGCCCCGGCGCCTGGTCACCGGGCGCAATCTTCGCCCTGAAAAACGAACTTGGGCGCAGCAGTATCTCGACCCACGCGCGTGCAAGCGCGATGGGGCCGCGCTCGCGGCCCAGTTCCGGATTCTCGACCCACTGAGTCACAGCCGATAGTTAGGGACCGGCCGGCTTTACCGTTGTGCAATCGGCCCAGTTGTCGCCCCACCGGCGGGCTCAGTCGTCAGCGCCGACGTTTTCCTCGCTCTGGAAGCACGCCGGGTCCGGACTGATGTCCGCGTACTCGGTGGCGCGTTCGCCGAGCACTGCGACGCGGTCGGCGTGGCCCTGGTCGGTGAACGCGCCATCCTCGAATTTCCCGCTCGCGCGGGGCACTGCGGCCTGATAGGGCAGGACCCACGCATCGAGTGCGCGACAGACGGTCCGCAGGTGTTCGAGCGCAGAGAGCGGGAAGTTCCCACCGGCGATGCCAAGCAGCCCGACCGTCTTGTCCTCGAACTCGTCGAAGCCACAGTAGTCGATGGCGTTTTTCAGCGGTGCGCTGTACGAGCCATGGTACATCGGCGTCCCGAGGACGATGGCGTCAGCATTGCGAATGCGCCGCCGAAGCTCCGGGGCGTCGCCGGCGTCTTCGTCATTGGGGTCAAACAGTGGAAGGTCAAAGTCGCGCAAATCGAGCAGTTCTGTCTGTGCGCCGCGGTCTGCGGCGGCCGCGAGTGCGTGTCGTGCTGCGATACGCGTGTAACTGCCGTCTCTGAGACTGCCACAGAGCGCGACGACTGTTGGTGGTGTCATACTCACAGGTGGACGGGTAAAGCCTTAGATGCAGTGCTCGGCGGTTCCGTCCACGAGTTACCGCTGGAGGCTCGCACTCCCATCAGCGACGGTCACCAGCCCGTCCGATTCAAGGTCAGAGAGGAGCCCTCGAAGCCACTCGCGACCGTATTCTCCCTCGGGAACGTAATCGACGCGCACGCGTGGGCCGAGTTTGTCCAGCGGGAGCTCGTCGTACTCTTTGAGTACCGAGACGACCCGGCCGCGCATCTGTCGTCGGCTCCCCTCGAACTCTGGCTGGGTCGGCACGTCCGGCGCAGTGAAATCACCGGAGGCGTACGCCGAACACCACTCCCGCCAGGGACAGTCCGCCTCGTCACAGCTGGGAGTCTGTTCGCAGGCGACCCCACCGAGTTCCATGATGGCGTTGTTCCAGACCCGCGACTCGCCCGGTGGCAGGAGTGCTGTCGCCGCCCGCTCGAAGGCCGCATCGTCGTCGGGTACGTCGAAGGCCCGATAGAGGACGCGTTTGACGTTCGTGTCGACGACAGCGTCGCCGTTGTTGAACGCGAAACTGGCGACGGCGTTTGCGGTGTATGGACCCACGCCCATCAGTTCCGAGAGGCCGTCGGGGTCGTCGGGAAACTGTCCGTCGAATTCCGTCTGGACCTGCTGGGCCGCCTCGTGGAGGTACTTCGCACGATTGTTGTACCCCAGCGAGTGGTCGGTCCAGAACCCGACCACGTCGGCGCGGTCCGCGGCGGCGAGGTCGGCAGCCGTCGGCCAGCGGTCGAGAAAGGCCCGCCAGGCATCGACGACCCGGCCGAGCTGTGTCTGCTGGCTCATCACTTCCGAGACGAGAATCTCGTAGGGCTCTGTCGTCTCGCGCCAGGGAAACGAGCGGTGGTCCTGCTCGTACCACGAAATCAGCGCCTCGCGAACGTCGTCTGTGGGCACGTCGGCAAGCGGGTCGTCTGCCTCCTCGGACATCGACCTGCCGTAGGCGGTGGCCGCGTTTGTGGGTGACGGTCCCTGCCGTCCCCGGTGGCCGTCAGTCGTTCACTCGGAGTGGGCTCGCCGGAGCTTGACGGAGGCGCGAGTGCCGTCTTCGACCTCGAACTGGAGGTCCCCGCCGGACTGTTCGATGACCTGGTCGACGAGCCACAGCCCCAACCCGCTTGCGTGTTCGAGCGCCGTCTCCTCGCCGCGCTCGATGACGCGGACCTCGTGGTCCGGGATGCCCGGCCCGTCGTCCGTGACACTGACTGTTACCCACTCGTCGTCGGCCTCGGTCACCTCGACAGTCACCGTCGGTGGGGTTCCGTCGTGGCCGTGTTCGAGCGCGTTCTCGATGAGGTTTCGGAAAGCAAAGTCGAGGTCACGGATACCCGTGACGCGGACACACTCGGGCAAGTCGGTCTCGATAGTAGCAGCGGGTTCGGTGTCCCGAGCGGCCCTGATTGAGTCCGACACCAGCGTCGCGAGTTCGTGGTCGACCTGTTCGAAGTCGCCCCCGACAATCCACTCGAGGTTACTGACCTTCTCGCTGGTCGTCGCAAGGGCCTCACTCGCGGCCCGGATTCGCTCGACAGATTCTTTGTTCTCGCCGGACACGCTGTCCTCGATTGCCGCCGCGAATCCGTTGATGACGGCAGTCTTGTTGCGGATGTTGTGGCGGAGCGAGCGGGCAAACACCTGTTTGATGCGCTGGATTTGCTGTTGTTTGCGATGGCGGTCAGTGACGTCCCGAAGCGTCGCGACCCACTCGCTGACGTCGCCGTGTTCCTGGATGGGACCGACGGTCACCTCGAAGAGTCGCTCGTAGCCGTCGCTGTCGGTGAGCCACACCTCGAACGACTCCCAGCGGTTAGTCCGGTCGGTCAGGATGCGTTCGAGCGCTTCGTTGCCCTGTTTGATGCTCTCTCTGGGGAGCAGTTCGACCAGATGGAGCCCTCTGAGAGTCGTCCGTGACAGTCCGGTGAACTCGACCATCGCCTCGTTGCAGACTTTGATGTGTCCGCTCTCGTCGAAGACGTACATCGGGTCGCCCGCGCTCTCGACAAGGGTTCGGTACTGTTCGAGTTCCTGCTCTCGGGCCTTGCGCTCGGTGATGTCGCGGACGACACCGATGAGACCGCCGTACTCCCCGTCGACCGTCTGTCGTGGCTTGAAGTGATAGGAGACCTCGACGTGGTCGCCATCCCCAGTCGCGATTGTCATGTCTATCGTCCCGCTCTCGCGGTCGGAGCTGAGAATATCTGTGAGGACCTGCTGGGCACGTTCGAGTTCCCCTTCGGCCATCGTCTTCGAGACGTGGTCACCGAGGAGTTCGGCGCGGTCGTACCCGGCCATCTCGGCGTAGGAGTGATTGCAGTACTCGATGTACCCGTCGGCGTCGAGGGCGAACAGACCGTCGACGGCATTAGCGGCCAGTTCCTCGAACAGTTGGACACTGTCGTAACTCTCGATCTGTGACGAGACGGGTTCGAGTATCTCGAAGCGAACGTCACCGTCGTCGAGGACTGGGTAACTCGAGTGGACGAAATACTCGACCCGGTCACCGACTGGTGCCCGGATGACTTTCCCGTGGCGAACTCTGTTGCTGGCGAGCAGCGTCGTCAAATCGAGTGCCGTCTCCGGCCCGCCTTCGAAGATGGCCGCGAGTCTGCGATAGAAGTGTGTCGGTTTCGGGCTGTCTCGCCCCGGCGTCTGTGTCCCGAAAAGCGCGCGAAGCGAGACGTTCGACCAGTGAACGCGGCCGTCGCGATTGACGAGAAAACAGCCAGTCTGGTGTTGTCTGTCGGCTTCGAGCGAGCAGATACTGCCGGCTCGCCCCGTCGCTTGCTTTGGTTGGCTGCCCCCGACGATGCCGAGAACCTTCGCGAACAGCGAGCGTCTTCCCTCAGATTCCTTACCGACCACTGTCTCGACGGACTCCAGAATTTCGTCGTCGATGTCTGCCGAGTGGGCGCTGGTGTAGAGGATTGTCGGCGTGGCGCTCTCCCTGAGCAGCGTCAGCCAGTCGTCTTCTGGCTGGTCGCTCTCGACGACCACACAGTCGAACGGCCAGTCCTGGACCGTCTCGACGGCGGCGGTGGGGTCGGTGTTCGTGACGAGCGTGAGTTCGTCGTACTCTCGCGCGGCATACGACGCGACGGCACCGAGTTCGTCCTCGTCAGTACCGACGTAGAGCAGTCGAATCTGCGTGCTGTCGGCGAGTGGCCACTCTGATCCGATATCGGGCGACTCATCACGGGACCCAGGGCGCTGCATCTTCGTTTGCTAGATAGCAGAAACTAGGGGATAAAAAGTTATCCCCCGGGTTATTGTCACACGGCATATACATGTCAATCAGAACGTTCTTTTTAGTCGAAAATGGCGGAGGTCAGACCGCTGCCAGAAGCAACGCCGCGACGCCCTCGACGACGGTCCCCCAGACCGAAAAGCCGGTCGTCACCGCGAGCAGCGTGTCCAGTGCGAAGAACACGAAGATTATCGCGCCGGCGAAGTGGGCCTTCCGCAGGTTGAACTTGTGGGCAAACCGGTGGAAAAAGAGCGCGTTTGCCAGACTCACCGGCACGATGGCGATCATCTCACCGACCCAGATTGCAGGCGACGCGCCGTACTGAATCGCGAGACTAATCGTGATGAGTTGAGTCTTGTCCCCGAACTCACCGACAGCCATCATCGAGAAAATGCCCACGAAGGTAGCGACCGGCTTCGGCAGGTCGACACCGAAAACGGAGAGTTCACCACCGTCGGCGAGTTCGGTGAATCCCCCGTCAGTCGTCGTGGGGACGTTCCCGTCAGCCGGTGCCGACCGGTACAGCATCACGCCAAACAGCAGGAACAGGACGATAGTGATACCGTCGAGGTAGACAGCCGGCAAGGCGTTCTGGACGGCGCTGCCGAACAGAATCTCCAGTGCGGTCCAGCCAGCGAAGGCACTCCCGGCGGCTGCGACGACCACGTACGGATTGTACCGTGTCGACAGACCGGCGATGATAAACTGAACCTTTTCTCCGGGGAGCACCGCAAGTTGTGCCCCGGCCGCGATGAGCATAATCTCTAGAAATCCGGCCATCACCGGACCACCCTTCGAGACAGACGACGCATTTGACTTTTTTAGACGCGTCTAATTAATAAGCCCCACGGTGACAAACAGTTTTGCGAGCGGCACGGAACCGCGTCACTTCGGCCGAGCGACGACTCCGAGGTGGTCGTCGTGGAACGGCGCCAGCGGCGTCGTCTCGAGCAGTTCGTACGTCTCTGATAGTTCGTCCGTGACTATCTCGAAGACCCGTTCTGGGTCTGCGGTCACGTCCTCGCTGCGGGCCTTGACCGCCATGAGCAGTCGGCCGTCGTCGCGGAGGAACGATTCGTTCCGGGCGGCCACGCGGGCCTGACCGCGCGTGGCAACGTCCTGAATCAGGACATCGACTGGCTCGACGACGTGGGCGTAGGTCTCTGGCTCGCGGGCGTCCTTGAGCAGCGGAAAGAGGTTCGGACGCGTCTCGGTTACCGACAGCAGGTCACGCACCGGCCGTGGTGCAAACTCCACTGCGTAGGTCGGCCCGGCGAAGTCGGCGACGTGACTGACGGTCGTCCCCGACGCGGCCCCGAGATACAGCACCGTTTCGTCACCGGTTAGCCCAGTCTCCATCCCGAGTTCGAGCATCGCGCCGACTTTCGACCGGTGTGGGTCCCAGCGCCGCCACTCGTCGTCTGTTGGCTCGCCATAGACCGGGTCGCCCCGCGTCGCCAGGCCCGTTTCGCCGTCGATACCGCGTCGCTGGACGCCGTCTGGAAGTGTCATTGCGTATCACGAGCACGGATAGTCTCGATTCGGTCCCGGAGCTCCGCCTCCAGTTCCGGTCGCAAGTCGCCGCTGTAATGGTCGATTCGGGCCGCAATCGTCAACTTCCCGGCGAGGGCACGCGCCGCGGAGCCACGATTGTCCGGTGCGGTGTTGCGGACGTACTCGTGGGTGTAGATGACGCCGTGTTTCGGTGAGGGTGCCCCACCCTGGAGGTGGGCAAACAGCGCATCCTCGGCACCGAGTACCTGCACCGTCCCGCTCGGTTGTTTGGCAAGGTCCTCGAGGCCGCCGGCGAGTGCGACGAGTCGCGCTGCCAGCACTGGCCCGGCCAGCGCGGCGAGATTCGGTGCGACGCTTGGGGTGGTCTGTTCGACGTACCGGCGCAGTTGGGCTGTCTCGTCTGCAAGTTCCCTGACCCGACCCGCAAGGTCGACCACGCGTTCTTCGAGCGGAGTCGTCGGTTCCCGGTCGGCCACGCTCCGGGCGCCCTCGATACCGGCCTGGGCGTCCTCGAAGTGTGTCCCGGCCCACTCGGTGACCCGTTCGGCGAGTTCGTTGGCAGTCGACTCGCAGTCGTCCATCGCACGGACTGCGTGAATCAACTGCTGGTCGTCGCTCAACTCCGCCTCGCGGACGGCCGCTCGTGCGGCGGTCACCGTCGCTTCCTGGAGCCGTTCGTAGTAGGCGTCGGTATCGGACGCGAACCCGCTGTCAACGGCCTCGCCTGGCCAGTCGGCAGGCTCACTCGCGGCCCCCTCCCGGATTGCCGTCGCCGCCGCCTCCTCGTCACCGGCCGGGATACCGGCGAACCAGCCTTCGGTCATACCTGCCGTACCGCTCCCGGCGCGAAAAATGTATGCTCTCGCTCGCCACAATACATAGAAAACTCGTGTGTAGTTTAACTCCCGCTCGTAGTGAAAAGCGTTTTTCTAGGTGCAATTTTTGTACCATGGTAGCGTACACCAACAGTATGGCACAGCGAGAGAAGGTACCCGGGTGGTTGCAGGCGGAGCGAGAGTACGCAGACGAGTTAGAGCGGCGGGGAACGATTCCGGAACTGTTCGAAACCAGTGCCGAGCGACATCTCCACGACGATGCGCAACTGTACAAAGGCGGCATCTACAATCGGTCACTTTCGGGTGTGATTCCCCCGGCAGACCCGGGTACCTACGAGACGCTGAGTTACGGTGAGATGCGCGATATCGTCCGAACGCTCGCGGCTGGCTTCCGGGACCTCGGGCTGGAGGCCGGCGACAGAGTCGGTATCTACGCCAACACCCGGATGGAGTGGGCACAGACCGACTTCGCGTTGCTGGCGGCCGGGTGTGTCGTCACGACCATCTACACCGAATCCTCGCCTTCGCAAATCGAGTATCTGCTCAACGACCCGGGCGCCGACGTGGTCGTCGTCGAAAACGAGGAGCTGCTCGAACGACTGCTCGAAGTCGAAGACAAACTCGACGTCTCCGACATCGTTCTCATCGACAAACCACAGACCCACGGGGACCGCCCAGACGTCCAGACGCTCGCGGACATCTACGAGCGAGGCCAGGAAACCTTCGACCAGGAGACCTACCAGTCGTGGCTCGACGAGCGCGGTCCGGACGACCTCGCCAGCCTCATCTACACTTCGGGGACGACCGGCGAACCGAAAGGGGTCGAGCTGACACACTGGAACTTCCGGTCGAACGTCCACCAGACGCGCCGCCGCATCAACAGTACCGACCGCGAAGACATCTCAATCGGCACAGACACCGTCTCCATCGCGTTCCTCCCGCTGGCCCACGTCTTCGAACGACTCGTCGGCCACTTCCTGATGTTGAGTTCCGGTGCCGCCGTCGGTTACGCCGAACACCCCGACACGCTGAGCGAAGACCTCCAGCTCATCCGACCGACGACCGGCGCGAGCGTCCCGCGCGTGTACGAACGCATCTTCGATACGATGCGCGAACAGGCCGGCGAAGAAGGAATCAAACGGCGCATCTTCGACTGGTCGCTCGACGTCGCCCGCGAGTTCCAGCAGGCCACTGACCCCGGGCCGGTGCTCCGTGCCAAACACGGCCTCGCCGACCGCCTGGTCTACAGCACCGTCAAGGAGAACATCGGCGGCCGAATGCAGTTTATGGTCTCTGGTGGAGGCAGTCTCAGCGAAGACCTCTGTCGGGTGTTCAACGGGATGGGACTGACAGTCATCGAGGGGTACGGCCTGACAGAGACGTCGCCGGTCATCAGCGTCAACCCACCCGACGACATCCGCCCGGGGACGATGGGCGTTCCGCTCGTCGGCGTCGACGTGTACATCGACGAGTCGACAGTCGCGGACAAGGAGTTTACAGGCGCGACGGGTACCGTCGGCGAACTGCTCGTCCGCGGTGACAACGTCTCCGAGGGCTACTGGGAGAAACCCGAGGAGACCGACCGGGCCTTTACGACCGACGTGCCAGAGAGTGCACTGTCAGAGACCGACCCGGACGAGGAGGGTCCCGCCCGCTGGTTCCGGACCGGCGACATCGTCGAACGCACCCACGACGACTTTCTCGTCTTCCGTGAGCGCCTGAAGCAGTTGCTCGTCCTCAGCACGGGCAAAAACGTCGCCCCGGCGTATATCGAGGACCGCTTTGCGACTAACGACCGTATCGACCAGGTGATGGTTATCGGCGACGGCCGGAAGTTCATCAGCGCACTCCTGGTCCCGAACTTCGAGCGACTCCGCCGGTGGGCCGACACGGAAGGAATCGACCTGCCCGACGACCGCGAGGCACTCTGTGAAGACGACCGTGTTCGTGGCTGGGTCCAGGAAGCCGTCGACGAGGTCAACGAAGAACTCAGCAAGACCGAGTCGGTCAAGCAGTTCGAACTGTCTCCCCACGAGTGGACTGCGGAAAACGACCTGTTGACGCCGTCGATGAAGAAAAAGCGACGCAACATCCTCGACGTCTACGCCGACCGCATCGACGAGATGTACGAGGCCGAACCCGAGAAAGTCGACGCCGACGACTGAACGCAACGCCGCGTCAGGCGTAGCCGGTTATCTCGTGTTCGTCGAGCAGGCGGTCCGCATCGTCGACGGAATCTGCAGTTTCACCGCTGTAGCCGACGTCACGGGACCGTCGCTCGAACGCGTTGACGACGACCTGGCTCGTCTCTGCGTCCGTGACCCAAACGACGCGGTCGATACCCATCTCCTCGAGAGTCGCCTGCGCGCGCTCGATGGGTTTCGCCGCCTCCGGAGAGGATGGCTTGAATCCCGAGAGGTCGGTGACGATGTCGAACCCTTCGTCGAGCGTCTTGGCTTTTTCGAGTGTTACGTCAGCGGCCTCGTCGATTTCCTCGGCGTCCATCCGCCCGCTCAGGTCGATGTACAGTCGGTTCGCAAGGGCGTCCGCTTCTATCTCGTAGGCCATACCTGAAGCGACGGGAGCCAGTTTTCTGGAGGTTCGTGCTAACTCGTTAGGTAGATTGAACCGCCAGCAGAAGATTCTTACTGGAGTGTTGAGAGATGCGAACGATGCCGCCATCCGTTCCCTTCATCGACCGTGAGACAGGCGCCCTCGATACCGATCAGATTCTGTCAGAAGCGTACCCACTCACCGGACTCATCGCGTTGTTTGCCGGGCTCGCACTCATCCCGTTCTTGCTGGCAGTGCTGTTTGCGATGAATTCACTGCTCGGGACGCTCTTTGTCATCGTCGCCCAGTTCGTCCTCGCCGTCGGAACTGGTATCGTCCTGATGTACGTCATCGCCCGAGGCATCCAACTGGCCGACGCCTGAGACATCCCGTTTGGCCGGCGAGAACTCAAACGACGACCCGGACGGTCCGTTCCCGGGGGCCATCACACTCGACGAGCAGAATCGACTGCCAGGTGCCAAGGGCGGCCTGCCCGTCTTCGACGGGGAACGTCTCCCCAGGGCCCAACAGGAGCGCCCGGACGTGCGAGTCGGCGTTGCCGTCGAGGTCGTCGTGTTTCCAGCCCTCGTCAGAGACGAGTGTCCCGAGTGCATCTTCGAAGTCCGCCAGCAGACGGGACTCGGCTTCGTTGATGGCGATTGCGGCCGTCGTGTGTTCGACGAACACCGTGGCTGTCCCGCTGGCGTCGTCGGGCAGCACGTGATTCACGCGGTCAGTGACATCGACGACGGAGCGTCGGTCGTCCGTCGAGACGGAAAACTCGACCATACGTCGACTTTGGCCGGCGCCCCTATCAACTGGTTGCCTTCTCGGGAGACACGGGCGACAGTTCGTCCTCGGCATCGACGACATCGACGGCGACCGCCCGGTCTGTCCGTACGCGGTCGAACGTTCTGCGGACCCGCTCGGGGGTCGACTCGGAGACGACACGGACCTCTCTGCTGAGCCCGAACTGGTCGAGCTGGCCGACCACGTCGTCGATGCGCTCGATTGCCGAGGTGGTGACGCGGTCACAGTCTGTCACGTCCGTCACGAGAACGAACTCCCGGTCGAGGACGCGCGCGGCCACGACTGCCGTCCGCTCCAGTCGCGCCAGATTGGCGACAGTCACGTCCCCGGAGAAGGTCATATACATCGTATTCGAGTCGGTGTCCGAGCGGAGTGAGTGCATACGATACGTAGCGGCTCCCGCTACCAAGCTTCGATGCCTAACAGGTTGTGGCCGATCAGGCGAGCCACTCCTCGGGTTTCGTGTCGTAGTCGATGTCCGTCGCCGCGAGATGTTCGACCGTCTCCCAGTCGAGGTCGGACTCGCTAAACTCCATGCCGTCGTAGCTGATGCGTCGCCCACGCTCGGTCGGTTCGGGCTCTCTATCGCGGCGCCGTGCGACTTCGATATCGTGGTCGTCGAACTCCTTGACGATGGTCCGGAGGTGGACCGGTCGCCCCCAGAGTTCGAAGACGCGTTCGAGGGTGTCTTTCGCCTGCTCGATGTCGAGCATGACGCCGTTGTACCGGTGGTCGAGCAGGAGTTCGTTGCGGTTCTGGTAGTTCCCGTCGACGACGACGATGGTCGGCTTCCCGAAGTTCGTAAACTGCAACATCAACTTCTTTTTGACGTCCTCGTGGTCGGTCGAGGTGACCCGATAGTCGTCGGAAGCGCGCATGTACTCGTAGGTGAAGTAGTCGTTGTCGTCGACGAACTCCTGGGTGAGAAATTCATCGAGGAAGGTCACGTCGTTGTGACTCTCCCGGATTTCGCGCATCCGGTCCCAGCCGACGGTGTACTCGACGTCTGCCAGCGCCGCCTCGATGGAGTCGTACTTCGCGTCGTCGAACATGTACCGGGCGGTCCGCTCGAGTTCACTCTGCCCAATCCGCGAGAGAAAGCCCCGATACTGTGGTTTCACCAGCGAGTAGTGCCGTTCTGCCATTCCCTCGTAGGTAAGAATTTTCCAGGGGTACGTCTCGACATCGACCTCGCCGTCGCGAGCGCGTTCGAGGGCGTCCGCGTCGATGCGTGAGTCGGAGGCATCGAGGCTCGCCAGGCTGTCAGGGCGGATACTCGCGATGGCCGCGTCGGGTTCGAGGTGTTCCATGACCGTCTGGAAGTCGACGGTGTCGTGGAAGTTCCGCCAGGTCACGCCGTCGACACGGAGCAGTTTTTCGGCGACGTGGCGGCGGTTCTCGGTGTTCTCGACGTACTCCCACAGTTCCAGGCCGAGACTGTAGGGATTGAGCCCGGGCGAGCCAAGCACCTGACTCATATGGTCGGCGTAGGTGATGAACTCGTCTGTGCCGGCGAAGTTCTCGCCGGCCATCATCAGCGACTCCCAGTATGAGGCCCACCCCTCATTCATTATTTTTGTCATCTTCTGCGGCGCGAAGTAGTACGCTTCGCGGCGCAGCATCTCCAGGACGTCCTTCTGCCAGTCGGCCATCTCGGCTGCCTTCTCGGCGTCGTCGTCGTACTGCTTGCCGTGTTTTCGGAGGAAGCCGAGAACGTCCGGGTCCGGCTGCTCCGGGAAGGTTGGCGCCTCGTCGTCGTCGGCCTGTGCTTCGAGCCACTCGTCGTCGAACACCTGTTTGCGGACCTCCTCCGAGAGGTCGAGGTCACCGAGGTCAGCGTCGAGGTCGTCCGGGTCGATATCGGGGCCGTCCGCGTCGGGCGCGACGGATTCGTACGGACTGTGCTGGTCGATGTTGTCCTCCAGACACAGGATGTGGTCGATCCAGCGTTCGACCTCGCTGCGCCCGATTTCCGGGTCCCGCATGAACTCGTCGATGGCCTCGGCGTGGCGAGCCAGCATCGACGCCGCGTTCGGGTTGTCGGCAAAGAGGCCGAACCACTCGTTGTTGTTGAAGAAGTCGGCGTGGGCTTCGACGTGCGTGATGACGGCCTTCTGGTCGGCGAGCGAGTTCGACACCTGCAAGAAGGCGTGGGCAGGGTTATCGTTGTTGACGATTTCGAAAGCTTTCCCGCCGAGGAACTGCCCTTGCTTTTGCTGGCGGTCGTACTGCATTCCCCAGCGCCAGTGGGGATACCGCTGTTGGAACCCGCCGTAGGCGATGAGTTCGTTCATCTCGGCGTAGTCGACAATCCAGTAGTTGACCGGGTACGGGTTCAAGCCGAGTTTGCGTGCAAGCGCGTTCGCCTCGGTGACGACGTCTTCGAGGCTGTCTGCCACACGCTGCATTTCGAATTCGTCTGTTGTGGTCATGCTTCGTCCTCCGTGCTGAGTATCTCGTAGATTGCGTCGGTCACGTCCTCCGGGCTGGTGACGTAGGCGACGGCGACGTTGTCGCTGTCCCGGAAGTGTCGCTCCACCTCCTCGGCGTGGGTCGCGTTGATGGCGTTGCCCGACGGCTGGGTCTCCACGTACGCGTGGAGGTTCGCCGGAATCTGCTCCATCAGCGGGACCACGTTCTCCTCGGTGTCGTTACTGGAGTTCTCGCTGTCCCCGGCGGCGAAGACATACCGGTTCCACTCCGCCCAGGGGTACGCCTCCTCTAAACGCTCCATCGCCAGTTCGTACGCCGAGGAGATGCGCGTCCCGCCACCCGAGCGGATGCCGAAGAAGTCCTCGCGTTCGACTTCCCAGGCGTCGGCGTCGTGCGCGATGTAGACGAACTCGGCGTTGTCGTACTTGCCTTGCAGGTACCAGTCGAGCGGCGTGAACGTCCGCTCGACGAGCTCGCGTTTCTTCTGGCGCATACTCCCCGAGACGTCGCGGATGTTGACCACCACGACGTTCTTCTCGCGTTCTTTCTCGATTTCGGGGTAGCGGTAGCGCTCGTCCTCCTGGCGGAAGGGAATCTTGTCGACGCCCTCCCGACGGATGCGCTGGGCCGTCGACTCGCGGTCGACGTTTTCTTCCATCTTCTCGATGCTGTCCCACGTCCCGCGCTCGTCGCGTGGAATCTCCTCGTAGGCGTCTTCTATCCACGCCCGGGAGACCGGGACGTTCTCGCCGCGAGCCCACTCGTATACTTTCGCCGGCCCCCAGCCGTCGACTTTCAGCGCCTCGCGGATGTACTCGCCATCGAAGTCCATCGCCAGCTTTCGCTTGAGCCCCTCCTTGAACAGCCGCTCGAAATCCAGCGTCGACGACGGTCCCGACCGGGTGATGTCGGTGAAATCGCCCTCGACTTCCTCGATGACTTTCTTCCCCTTGGGCTCCAGGTCCAGACCGAGTTCCTCGTCGAGTTCCTGTGCGAACTCTTCGGGGTCCATCTCGTAGTACTCGTGTTCCTCGCCTTCTTCTCCGGGGTCGCCGTCGTCGTCACCCTCGCCCTGCTCTGGCTGTCCGGCATCGACCTGGTCGCCCTCTTCGGCACCCTCACCCTGCCCGACACCGCCCATGTCCTGCTGGGCGTACTCGAAGGCAGGCAGGTCAACGATTTTGATGGGGATTCGGACCGAGTCCGGACGGGACTGGCCCAGGTCGCCGTACTGGATGAACGCAGAGAGGTCCTGTCGGCGCTGCTCGCCGACTTCGCGGTACCGGTCGAGGTCGTCTTTCAGTCCCATTTGTAGCTCACCTGACTCATGACGTGCCGACTCGTGAGTTCGGCAGACGCCGCGCTGTACTCGTACATCTCTTGCATGTTCTCGAGGGTTGCTGCTTTCAGCGACGCCGTCTCCGTGCCGCTCGGTGGGTTGTCCCACTGTGCGGGGTCGAAGTCCTCGTAGGTGCGTCGCACGTCCTCCCAGTCGTGGCTACCAAGCACCGTCTTGATGACGGGAATCTCCTTGGGGTTGACGTCCTCGACGCGGAACGCCTCGTCGCGGTTGTGCCACGCGTGGCGGTTGAGTGCGGTGATTATCTTGTCCGTCCGGAAGTTGCGAACCTGCTCGTGGGGTTTGTCGCCCTCGTAGTCGTCCTCGGTGAACCGCCCCAGGTGTTCGATCTCGAACACCTTCATCGCCAGCAGGTCCGGCTCTTCGTACTCGCCGCGCTCGTTTTCGATTTTCTCGCCCTCGGCCCACGCGTAGACGTGTTCGATGTACTCCTCGACTGTCGCCTCGTCGACGCGCTTGTCCCGCATTATCGCGTCGAGGACGTCCTCCTCCTGTCTGGCGAAGACGTGGTTTTTGACTGCGACGACCCGTTCTTCGAACTCTGCGGCTTCGGTGTTCGAGAACACCGGCGCGTCGGCCAGGTCGTCGGCCATCGCATCGAGGACGTCCTGTGGCATGATGACGCGCTCGACGGGCAGCGATTCGTGAAAGCGGTCTGACTCGACGTGCAGGAGGTCCGCGATGGCGTCCCGGGTGAACGTCACCGGGATGCCGTGGTCGCCGTCGGCGGCGTCCTCGGCGAAGTCGAACTCCTCGATGTCGACGCGCTCGTCGCCCTCCTGCAGGTATCCACGGTCGAACAGCAGTGCCTTGTCGACGAGGTCAAGCCCACCGGGTACGTCGCTTTTGTCCAGTCGCGTGACGACGTTGTACAGTGCCGCCGCCTCGATTGTGTGCGGAGCGAGTTCGCGCTCGTTGACCGTGCCGGCGCTGTCCCGGACGCGGACCGAGAGGGACTCGCGTATCCGGTCCTCTATCTGGTCCCACGTCGAGCCGTCCCAGACGGCCGTCTCGGTTGTCAACTCGCGTCGCAACAACTGGGTCTCGAGCGAGAGATTTGTGAGATACCTAAACTCCCGCTTGTCCAGGCGTCGCTTGAGGGCCTTCAGCGGGTCCTGTCCCTCCCGGTCTGCGTGCTGGTTGAGCTGGGCCTCCAGGTCCGGGTTCGAGATGATGATGAGCTGGGTATCGATGTCCATCCCGATGCCCTTGTCCAGTTTCACGTGGCCCTCGTCGGGGACGTTCAGCAGTTTCTGCAAGAGGTCGGCGTGCTGGGCGGCGTCCTCGACGATGGTCAAGAGACCGTTGCCCTGCGAGAGGACGCCGTCGTAAGAAAAGGCCTGCGGGTTCTTTCGCCCCCGCGAATCCAGTTCCCGGAGCATCCCGGCCATCCAGGAGCCGACCAGCCGCTCTTTGGGCTGGCCGTCGTCCTCGGAGTGTAACACGCCGATGCCGCGACCGATGTCGACGACGTAGTTTTTCACCCGGAGGTGCTGTGGCGAGGTGACCGCCGAGAACAGGTCCTCCTCGCCCTGTCTGCGATACTGCTCTTCGAGGTGGTCGTAGGCCTCCCGGCAGAACGGGTCGAGAGCCCCCTCGACACGGACCGGGATGTGGTCGTTCAGGCGCTCGTTCAGTTCCGCGACGAGGTCTGCGCGCACGTCCGGCGGGAACACCGTCAGCGGGTGCGACTGGACGGGGCTCTCGTACCAGTCGTCCTCATCGGGGACCGTCGCAGAGCCGTACGTCATCCCGCCCGAACTGCCGGCGCCGGCGACGTTCCACTCCACGGTGTAGCGCCGCCCCTGGTCGGTCTTCGAGTACTCCCGGAGGCCGTTTATCAGACAGCGTTTCAGCTCCGATTTGCCGGTCGCCGTCGGGCCGTCCAGCCAGAGAATTTTCTCTTCTTTGCCACGGCCCGCCGCAATCGATCGGAGGTCGTCGACGAATCGGTTGAGTACCTCAGTGTTGCCGAGGATGGCGTGTTCGCCGTCGTTCCACGGGTCGTCGAAGAAGCGATACCGCTGTTTCTCCTCGCCTTCCTCGACGACGGTCCGCGTCCCGGCATCCTCGATGGCCGAGAGCAGGTACTTCGATGCGTGCGCGGCCCGTCCGGGGTGTTCGAACAGCGTCTCGACGTACTCCGCGAGGCTCAACGGTGCCTCGTAGGTCTCGTCGAGCGTCCGGTCGGCCGCCTCGATGAAGTCCTCGCCGCTCACGGGTCTACTCCTCCATCTCGCTCTTTGCGACCTCCGCACCCGCGAACTCGAGCACCTCCTTTGCGCCTTCCTCGGAGTAGCCCTGCTCGATGAGCGCGTCTATCCACTGGTTGCGCTCGTCGTCGTCCATATCGCCACTGGAGACCAGCGCCGAGAAGTTGATGTTGTGTTTCTTGTCTTCCCAGAGTTTGCGTTCCAGGGCGCGGCGAAGGCGGTCGTTGTCCTGCGGGTCGAACGTCTCGCCCTCGCGGGCGCGGCGTGACACCCAGTTTGCCACTTCCTGGCGGAAGTCGTCTTTCCGGTCTTCCGGGAGCTGGAGTTTCTCCTCGACGGAGCGGAGGAACTGTTCGTCCGGTTCCTGTTCGCGGCCGGTAATCTCGTCTTCGACGGTGTCGTCGTCGATGTAGGCCATGACGTGGTCCATGTACTTCTCGCCCTGGCGCTGAATCTCATCGATGTCGTAGGCCAGCGCGTGGCGCACGTCCTCGATGGCTCGTTCTTTGTACTCTTCGCGGACCATCTCCAGGTAGCGGTAGTACCGCTCGAAGTCGTCGGCGTCGATGGAGCCGTGGTTCTCGATGTTCTCCTCTAGGTGGTTGAACGTCGTCAACGGCGAGAGGAACTGCCTATCGCGGTGCATCGAATCCATGATGGCCTCGGCGATTTCGTCGCCGATAAAGCGCGGGGAGACCCCGTCCATCCCCTCTCCGATGTCGGCCTTTTCGGCGGCCTCGTCGCGGAGTTTCTTCACGTCGACGTCCTCGGACTCGTCGATTTCGCCGTTGTAGGCCTTTGCCTTCTGGACCATGTCGACTTTGGTGGCGTCGGGTTCCTCGATGCGCGTGAGGACGCCGAAGAGCCCGGCCATCTCCAGGGTGTGGGGTTCGACGATGATGTCTGGGAGGTCCGCATTCCGGAGCATCTTCTCGTAGATGCGGGCCTCCTCTGAGTACTGGAGGACGTAGGGGAAGTCGATGCGTTTGGTCCGGTCGTTAAACGCCTCCATCTTCTCGTCGCCCTTCTTGTCCCGGTATTCGGGCATGTTCGTCCGGCCGACGATGACCTGGTCGATGTCGATTCGGGGGTTGTTCTTCGGTTTTATCGTCTGCTCCTGGGTGGCGTGTAGGAAGTCATAGAGGAACTCCCGCTGGAGTTTCAGCAGTTCCTCGCCAGAGAAGATACCCCGGTTTGCGTTACAGAACGCACCGGAGTAGTCGAACGCGCGCGGGTCTGACTCACCGTAGACGGCAATCTTCGAGTAGTTGACGTCACCGGTCAGTTCCGTCTCGTCCTGGTTTTTCTTGTCCTTTGGCTCGAAGGTCTCGATTCCTTGGCGTTTGTTCTCGTCGGCGATGAGGCGGATGATTTCGATGTGGTTCTCAAGCACCGCTTCCAGGTCGTCGTCGTAGTGGGCCAGCAGGCGGTCCATGTAGAACTCGCTGGCCGGGTCCAGGGCCTGCTCGTTGCGAATCGTGTACGGTGCATCGAGGCGTTCGTTGATGTCGGCGATGACCTGCTCGCGCTGGTCCTGTGGCAAGAGGACAATCGGGTCCTGGTTCATCGGCGAACGGACCACGTCGTCGGCGGGGTCCTGGTCGGGGATGATGTCACAGAGGTTCGTCCAGCGGAAGGTGTACATTCGGCCGTCGTCGCGGGCGGTGTAATCCTCGAAGTAGCGCCGGACCTGACGGTCGAAGTCGGACTTGCCCGACCCGACAGGGCCAAGCAGGAGTTTGATGCGTTTCTGTGGCCCAAGCCCGCGTGCGCCGGACTTGACCTTGTTGACGAACTCGTGGATTGCCCGGTGGACGACACGGCCGTAGAACGTGTTTTCGCCGTCTTCTATCGGGTCTCCGGCGGCGAGTTCGTACTCGACGACACCGTCGGCCTCGTCGTACTCGGTACCGTAGTAGTCGAACATATCCGCGACCCGCTGGTGGGCGTTTCTGGCAACTTTCGGGTCCTCGTACAGCGTGTCCAGATACCAGTCGAAGGAGTGGGTCTGGCGCAAATCGCCCGGTATCGTGTCACGGTACTCCTGGCTCAACTCCTCGAGAGTCTGCTTGTTACCTGTCATACTATCACGGGACGTTGCTCGGATGGCGCCCGGCAGTGAGACACCGGCGTGCTCCGGGTGGGCCGCGCGCGCGCACCGCATCGAGGTATGTGAACACATACCAATAGCGGCGCCGTACGACGACTTCATCGTCTGCCGTCTTGTCGGAGCAATCACCGATACTATTTATTATAAGAGTTCTACATACTCATAAATCTTGCTTCGGTTCTGGTTTGGGAGCCCAACTGCCAGTAACGAGAACACACCAGGGCAACGGGAACCAGACGATGCCGAAAACTGGGCGTATGTGGTGTTTATATAAGTGCGGTGTGTGGTAGCATCCAACTCTGTCTGGCATCGGGAGACTGATAGCAGTCGGAATCGTACCGCGGGTATGGCACTCGACGGACTCGCCGATGGGTGGGACGTCTGGAGCGACGAACAGACGAAAGTGGTCGTCGCTTACCGGCCGGATGTGTTCAACACTACGGACTTCCCGGCGGCCTGCCTCCCGACTATCTATCTGACCAAGGGCAAACAGAGCCGCCGGCCCGGCCGTGACCGGCCAAGTTCCGACGACGCCTGGTACGTCACGCTCTATCTCGAGCCGGAAATCGACGCGGGCAAGGAGTCCTTCGACAGCAAACCGGCCGCTCACGACTACGTCGCCGACGTGAGCAGACAGTTCGCCGACGGCGAGATAGACTATCGCGACCTCTATCAGGTCCCCCGGCCCGACTATTTGGAGAAACTGGACGAACTCACCGGCGAGTAACGACCGCCCCACTCTTTCTCGGGGCCACGGCGCGGGACTTAATCCATCAGCGGGACAACGTCACTGTAATGACCACCGTCACGCTCATCGGGACGCGCCTGGCCGACCCTGGGACCGAATTCGTCTACCAGGGCGAATCGAGCGCCTGCGAGGGCTGTCCCTACCGCGACCAGTGTCTCAATCTCACCGAAGGTCGCAAATACGAAGTCACAGCGGTCCGCGAGGGCGCGAGCACGCTCGAGTGTGCAGTTCACGACACCGGCGTCACTGCAGTGGAGGTCCAGCCCGCACCGATAGCCGCCAACGTCGCCTCGAACAGTGCCTTCTCGGGCAGTGTCGTCTCCCTGGAAGGGTCCTGTCCACACACTGACTGCCCGAGCCACGAGTACTGCGAGCCGGCCGGCGCCGACTTCGACGAGGAGTATCGCATCGAGAGTGTCGTCGGCGACCCGCCTCACGACTACTGTATGCTCGACCGGGACCTGACGCTTGTCGAGTTCGAACCGCCAGAGGACGCCTGACGAAAAGAACAGTACCGGCCGACTCACAGACCCGCGTTGACCCGTCGCGTCCGATTCAGGGCAGTGTCCCAACGTGGTCTGCTGCGTAGCCGAAGACGTGTTCGTACCCTTCGGGGGACATCAACACCGGGTAGAAGTCCTGCTCGGCGACGATGTCGACGCCGTCGGCGGCGGCAAAGGGGGTCCCGGCGGCCACCGGCTCGAAGTTCGAGGCGTACACCTCGTACTCCGTGGCGACGTCTTTCGGGACCTGCTCGCGGAGTTCGAACACCGGCAGGCCGTCTTTGGCCGGGCGCTCTGCGTCGGGGAGTGCGCCGACGGCACCGAGAAACTCGTGGGCAACCAGCGCCGCGTTCGCCGCGGCCTGGTCGGATTGCTGGTAGCCACACTCGACTTCGATAGTCTGTGGAATCGCCTCGAAGAGCCGGCCCTCGGTGTGTTCGCCAGCATCGACCACCGCATCGACGCTCAGACGCGGACAGACGTTGCGCGCGTAGTCGGTCAGGTTCTCGACGATAGCGAACATGCCGCGATACGACTGCGTCGAGTGCAAGGAGAGTGTCGTCAGGTCGCCAAACCGGGACGCAATCTCGGCGGCGAGCCGGCTCTCGTGGGTCTCCCCGTCGGGGTCGCCCGGAAACACACGATTCAGGTCCTCGTCGACGTAGCGGGTGCCCGCTTCGAGCGCGCGCTCGTTTGCCACGACGAGTGCAACCGGTCGCTCGACCGGCGGCGCTTCTGCTGCGAGTTCGTCGACGGCTTGGACCCCACAGGGTTCGTCGCCGTGAATCCCGCCGATTATTGCTAGCTCTGGCTCGCCCGTTCCAAGCTGCTCGACGCGCATCTATCTGTTACCTACCACGCTCGTGGCTATGTGTGCATTGCGGTTTCCGCGAGATTGGGTGCATCTCGCTCGTGTTCCGGTCGTTCGGGCGGTCACGTTCTCCCGCACAGGTGACCAGCGGTCGAGCGTGGACGGACCGACAAAACAGGTCACGGGCTCTGGTCGAGGACGGAATCCTCGGAATCGGTAAAGACAATCAGGGCCGTCAGCTCCTCGTCGATGTCGAAGAAGTCGTGTTCGACGCCCTGCTCGACGTAGACGACATCGCCTTCCTCGATGGGGTACGTCTCGTCACCGACCGCAGCCATCCCGGACCCAGAGATGACAAAGTAGAGTTCGTCCTCTTTGTGGGGGTGTTTGGGTTCGGGGTTGGGGTAGCGCCCGAGTTCGACACTCATCGAGTCCTCGCTGAGTACTTCGGTGTAGTTTTCGTCGTCCTGTTCGAGCTGTGCTATCAAGTCCGCCGTCGAAACGTGACTCATCTCTTATCCTCTCTACCGGCTCCACGTCCGATGAAGACTTCGGTCCGCCAGGCGCTGGCGTCGGTCACGGGCACAGAGCCGTGCGACCACTCGCTTGCGGTCACTCGAGGCTGTCAGCGTATTCGTAGTCCGCTGGGATCGCGTCCGGTCGCTCCCCGTCGAGTTCGATGTGCCACCCATCCAGTACCGCGGGGTCCGAAAGAGCGTTCGTGAGCGTGGTCCGCACGTCGAGCACGTCGACGCCGTAGTAGTCTGATGGCGTGTCGCTGAGATACTGCAAGGCGGTGCGGAACAGACTCCGCATGCCGTCGTCGTTCTCGAAATCGAAGTGCTTGTACGCGCCTGCCGCGACCTGGACCATCCCGTGCAGGAACGCACTTTCCGTGGTGCCCCGGCCGTAGTTGTACCACTCGTCCTCGAAACAGTCGTGGGATTCGTGAAAGTCCCCGGCGTTGTACAGTCGGACACCGTGCACGACGGCCTGCCGGAGTGTCCCGTGCGCCCAGCCATTTGACTCCGGGCGGTCTGCTTGCCACCCGGTCGGGTTCCCCGACACTGGCGGCCCGACGTCGTTGTCCTGCGTGTGGTCGGTCATAGATGTCTGGCGGGTCGATCGTCCCTACCAGCCCCATCGACGCCCAGCCCGGTAACTCCGTCGCCGACCGGGGCGACAAACAAACGATTTATTCGCCAGCGTGCGGGAGTCGGGTGTATGAACACGGCCGACCGGCTCGACCTCGTCACACGCCACACACAGGAGGTCGTCACGGACGAAGAACTCGCAGAACTGCTCGAAGAGGACTCGCCGTCGGCCTACATCGGCTATGCCCCGACCGGCGAGATGCACATCGGCCACTTCACGACGATGCGCAAACTGGCGGACTTCCTCCAGGCCGGCGTCGACGTGACCGTTCTCATCGCAGACCTGCACGCCCACCTCGACGACGAAAAGAGTCCCTTCGACCTGCTCGATGCCCGCTCGGCGTACTACGAAGAGGCCATCGAGGGGATGATAGAGGCCGCCGGCGCGGACCCCGACGACATCGACTTCGTCCGCGGGACGGACTTCCAGCTCGGCGAGGAGTACACGCTGGAGATGTACCGCATGGCCGCCGAGACGACCATCTCGCGGACCCAGCGCGCGGCAAGCGAGGTCGTCCGCGAGAGCGAAAGTCCCAACCTCGGCGGACTCATCTACCCGCTGATGCAGAACCTCGACGTCAAATCGCTGGACGCGGACATCGCCTACGGCGGCATCGACCAGCGCGGCATCTACATGCTCGGGCGCGAGATGCTCCCGAACCACGGCGGCGAGTCCCCGGTCTGTCTGTTCGCCCCACTACTAGCAGGACTCTCGGGTGGCAAGATGAGCGCCTCCGAGGAGTCCTCGAAGGTCAACCTCACCGACTCGCCTGACGAAGTCGCGGACAAAATCAACGACGCGTACTGTCCGATGGGCGAGGCCGAGGACAACGGCGTCCTCGAGTACATGGAGTATCTCGTCTTCCCGATTCTCGACGAGCGCGGCGAAGACTTCGTCGTCGAACGGCCCGACGAGTACGGTGGCGACCTCGTCTACGAGTCCTACGACGAACTCGAAGCTGATTTCGTCAGTGAGGACCTCCACCCTGCGGACCTCAAAGGCGCCGCCGGCGAGTACGTCTCCGAGGTCATCGACCCGATTCGCGAGCGGCTGAACGACCAGCCGGACCTGCTCGCAGAAGCCTACCCCGAGAAGTACGGGGACGAGTAGATGACCGACGGCGACGATGGAGCCGGCGACCATCGCTCGCCGACCCGTATCCGCGAGGTGTACGACGACATCGCCGACCACTTCTCGAAGACTCGCGAGTACGCCTGGCCCGAAGTCGAGGAGTTTCTCGCCGACGCCAGCGGCGAGCGTGGTCTCGACGTGGGCTGTGGTAACGGCCGCCACACGGAACTGCTCGCAGCGCACGTCGACCGTGCCGTCGGCGCCGACGTGAGTCGCGGACTCCTCACCAGCGCACGCGACCGGATGGAAGACCGCGACTGGCGCGGTGCACTGGTGCAGGGAGACGCCGCCGCGCTGCCGTTCGCTACCGACACCTTCGACGTGGGCATCTACGTTGCCACGCTCCATCACCTCCCGACTCGGGAGCGTCGCCGGCGGAGTTTAGACGAACTCGCGCGTGTGCTCTGCGATGGCGGTCGCGCACTCGTGAGCGCGTGGAGTACGGCCCACGACCGCTTCGACGCGCCGGCGGATGCGGAGACCGGGTTCGACACCACCGTCGACTGGACGCTGCCGGGCGGCGAGACGGTGCCGCGGTTCTATCATATCTACGCGCCAGCTGAATTCGAGGCAGACCTCGAATCGAGTGCCCTCACCGTCGCGAGCGTCCGGATTTCGAGCGGCAACTGTTATGCCGATGTCCGCGCCTGAAAGGAAAACGGTCTTAATGACCCCTCTGCAACTGTGAGGTAAGCGCGCCGGTGGTGAGCAATCACGGAGTGATTGCGAGCCTCGGCGCGAACGCAGTGAGCGCCGGTGTCTCACCGAACGAAGTGAGGTGAGGCTCGGCGCGCGAGCGAACGAAGTGAGCGATGCGCGCCGGTGGTCTAGTGGTAGGACCTGAGCCTTCCAAGCTCATGGCCCGGGTTCAAATCCCGGCCGGCGCATTTCTGTTGCGAACGAAGTGAGCAACGAAATCGCCAGAGGGATTTGAACCCTACCAGTCGCGCGCAACGAAGTGAGCACGTCTGGTTTCGGTTCAAAATCCCGGCCGGCGCACTTCCTTCGGTCGTTTGCCGGCCGACCCTCGCAAACGCGACGCGTTTGCTCAGTCCCGGCCGGCGCATTATTGTCTCCGAATTCGAGAGAGGGCCACGAAATGACCGACAGGTCCCGGTCCGGGATTGACGTTTTCAGATTTGATGCTGTAGCCGGGAACGTTTTTACCCAGGTCTGTCAATAGAGAGGAAAGAATGTGTAGGGACGACAAGACGATTCAGGTTCTCCACGTCGAGGACGAACCGGCAATCGCGGAGCTGACCGTCGAGATGCTGGAGCGGGAAATCGAGCAGTGCAGCGTCGAGACAGCACCGACTGCCAGCGACGGACTCGACGTGGTTGCCGAGGAGTCGGTCGACTGCATCGTGAGCGACTACCAGATGCCGGGGAAAAACGGCATCGAGTTTCTCGAGACGCTTCGCGAGCGGGGAGCGGAGGTCCCATTTATTCTCTTTACTGGCGAGGGGAGCGAGCGGGTCGCCAGTAGGGCAATCTCTGCGGGGGCGACCGACTATCTCCAGAAGGGCGGCGGCACGGAAAAGTACGAACTACTCGCACACCGGATCGAGAACGCGGTCACACACGCCCGCGCCGAGCGTGAGCAGCAACGGCGACTCGATGCCATCGAAACAGCAAGCGACGGCATCAGCATTCTCGACCCAGAGGGCAACTACATCTACGTGAACGAGGCGTATGCGGATATTTTCGACTACGAGCCCGACGAACTGGTCGGCGAGTCCAAGGCGATCACCTACCACGACGATGTCGCTATTCGCGAGGACATACTCCCTAAGGTGCGCGAACAGGGGTGTATCGAAGAAGAGGCCACCGGAGAACGGGCGGACGGCGGGACCGTCCCGATAAAGTACTCGCTTGCGACGACGGCCGCCGACGAGTTCGTCTGTACGGTTCGTGACCTGAGCGAGCACCGGGCATACGAACAGGAACGCGATGCGACGGCCACAGTATTAGAGACAGTTGTCGAGCACCTGCCAATGGGTGTCCTCTGTGAGGACGCCGACCGGACTATCCGCCACGCCAACGACAGACTGTGTGAGATACTCGAGATTCCCGCCTCCGGAGATGACCTCGTCGAGCGCGACTGTGCCACCGCCGCGACTGAGATGACCGACCTGTTTGCCGACCCCGACGCGTTCGTCGCAGGCATCGAACAGCGAATCAACGACAGAGAGCCAGTCTACGAGGAGGAACTCGAACTGGCTGATGGACGGACGCTCGAACGCGACTACATCCCCTACACGCTTCCAGACGGGCCTGCGAACCTCTGGCTGTATCGGGACGTGACAGCCCAGAGAGCCCGCGAGCAAAAGAGACGGCAGAATCACCGCCGGTTCGAGGCTGTCTTCGAGAGTCCGGAGTCGTTCCTGGCTGTGCTGGACACCGACGGCCGGGTGCAGTCGGTCAACGAGACGGCACTGGAGTTTGTCGAGGTCGACCTCGAGACGGTCGCCGGAGAGCCGTTCTGGACGACGCCGTGGTGGACCCATTCGGAGTCGCTCCAGGCGGAGTTGCGCGAGTGGATCGACCAGGCAGCCAACGGTGACCACATCCGGTACGAGGCGTTCCACTACGCACCGGACGGGGAGAGAGTCACCGCGGATGGTGTCATCCGTCCGGTGACCGACGAGGCGGGAGAAGTCGTCTCGCTGGTCGCAGAGGCCCGAGACATCACCGACCGCAAGCAGCGAAAGCAGGCACTGGAGCGACAGAACGAGCGCCTCGAAGAGTTCACCAGCGTCGTCTCCCACGACCTCCGGAATCCGCTGAACGTCGCCAGTTCCAGGTTAGAGCTTGCCAGCGACGAGTGCGAAAATGAACACCTCGAACACATCTCGAATGCACTCGACCGGATGGAAACGCTCATCGACGACCTGCTCACGCTGGCCCGAGAAGGGCGGGAAGTGCGACAAACCACGGCCGTCTCACTCGCCGAGACAGTCACCGACTGCTGGCAGAACGTCGAGACCGCAGACGGGGAGTTGCGAATCGAGACCGACCAGACACTGCAGGCAAACCAGGGGCGATTGCGGCAGTTGCTGGCGAATCTGCTCAGAAACGCAATCGACCACGGCGGCGAGGACGTGACTGTGACAGTCGGGACGACCGACGACGGCTTTTACGTCGCAGACGATGGCCCGGGAATCCCCGAAGGTGAGCGCGACGACGTGTTCGAGACAGGGTACTCGACCGCAGACGGCGGGACCGGGTTCGGACTGAACATCGTCAAGACGATAGCGACCGCTCACGGGTGGCACAGCCGTGTCACCGACAGTGCTGCTGGCGGCGCTCGCTTCGAGTTTACCGGCGTCGAGTTCGGCGAGTGAACACGTCGAGCGCGGCCTACGGTTCGATGTCTTCCCAGGTATCGGACGTGATGTACACGTCGGGGCGGTCGGGATTGTAGAGCCGGTTCCCGTCCCGTTTGGCATCGGCGCCGACGGTTGCGGGCAGATACTGGCCGACCGACGACTCGCCCGGCGTGTCCGTCCGGTCTGTCGACGACTGTGGTTTCTCCAGTCGGCGCTGGCCGGCGACGCGGATTGCGCCGTTCTGACGATCTGGCGGCCGGTCTTGGGTCGACGATTCCTCGCCAGTGCCACTGAACCGTTTGCGGAGAGCCAGGAGTCGTTGCCCGACCGACTCGACCCACGACCGCAGGCGCGCTTGCACACCCGAGCGCCGGGACCGTGACGGCTCCGCGCTCTCACGGTCCCCGTCTCGGCCCCCTTCCACGGGTGTGAGACTCATACCCACAATTGAGACTGCGTCCACTAAATCGTTGTGACCGGTAGCGTCGTTCGAACCGTTTCGTCGCTTCGCCGGACCGACGTACCTGGAAGAAATTCGAGTCGAAGTCTCCGCCTGACGGCACCTGACCGCTTGCTCTACAGTTCGATGCGCTCGACAATCCGGTCGCCGGGTTCGTTCGTGTTGAGCGCGACGATGCGGACGAGGTCTTCGAGGCCCGAGTCGCGGAGTTTCGCCTGGAGGAGGTTGTCCACCTGGTAGACACCGGCGGCGTTGTTCATCTCGATTTCCACCTGGACGGGAACGTCGTCGCCGGGGCCGAGTGACACCCGTTCGATTGCCTGACTGGAGACGGTGTTGATGCCGCGGCCGCCGCGTTCGTACGGAATCCGCGAGCGCCCGCGCTCCATGTCCAGCGCGTCTGCGACCCGAACGACGCCGGCTTCGAGCGTGAGCGGGACCTCCTCAGTGTGGTGACAGAGGATGGCGTGCAGAATCTCGCCTTTGACCCGGACCTGGTCGGCAGTGTCGTAAAACTCGGGGAGGAGTCGGTCGAGTACGTCCGCTGCGAGTGGAATCGAGTAGTACGGATGGTCGTCCCGGTGGACGACGTGACCGATGTCATGGAGGATGGCCGCCAGTCCGATGATGACCGGCTCGTCGGCCTCGCTCAGTCCCTGGTCGGTTGCCCCATTGAACTCAGCGCTACCGGCTTTGAGGAGGTCGTAGAGACACAGCGCCCGGTTGCGGACGATGCTGATGTGTTTGGTCCCGTGGTCGTTGTACTTCTTGCGCGCGACCGGGTTGACGTTCTGTGCCTCCAGATACGCCGTTATCTCCTCGTCGTCGTCGACGACGGCAAGGACGCTGTTTAAACGCTCGTCTGGAAACGAGTGGTCGTCATCGGGGTCGTAGACCCGCCAGTCGCCCTCCTCGCCCGGGACGGTCGAGTCGTCGCTCATAGTTGCTACCCACGGGACGGGCCGTGAAAAGGACTCCCCGCTCAGGCTGCGGCTTCGACTGCGGCCTCGACTTCGTCGTAGTCCGGTTCGACGCCGGGGTCGTCGCTGACCCAGGAGTACGAGATTGTGCCGTCACTGTCGACGACGAAGACCGAGCGCTTTGCGACGCCGTTGACACCGAGGTCGTCGAAGTTCATCGAGATGCCGTACTCGTCGATGACCTGCTTGTCGGAGTCGCTGACGAGGTCGAACTGCAGACCCAACTGGTCGCGGAACTCGTTTTGGGCAAACGGGGAGTCGACGCTGACGCCGTACACGGAAGCGCCGAGGTCCGCGAAGTTCTCCAGTCGATGCTGGAACTCGTTCATCTCGTGGCTGCACACACTCGTGAACGCGCCGGGGAAGAAGGCAAGGACGACCGGACCGTCGTCCAGTGCCTCCGAGAGTGAAAATTCGCCAACGTCGCCGTTTGCAAGCGGTGCCGTGAAGTCGGGTGCGCTGTCGCCTTCGGATACCATACCCCTGATACGACTGGCTGGATAAAGATGTTTCCGACTCAAGGTGAGTCTACTGGCGGCCGGGGGCGAGGGCTACCACCACGAACACGGCCCTTCGAGTCGATGCGGAACAGACCCGCCGTCAGACACCGTTCGAGTCCGGTTCGGGAGACTGGTCGGTCCAAAAAGACTATAATCGGCAGTTGGCAAGAAGAGAGTAGCAATGGTAGAAACAATGGTTCCCCTGTTCGGACCGGTTCCGGGGGGGATGGAGATGGTCGTCATCCTGCTGATAGCGGTGTTGCTGTTCGGGGCGAACAAGATTCCCAAGCTCGCGCGGTCGACGGGCGAGGCGATGGGCGAGTTCAAAAAGGGGCGCCAGGAAGTCGAGCAGGAACTGGAAGACCTCCAGGAGAGCGAAGCCGAAGGGTCGAGTGAGGAATCCACCGCGGACAGTGCGAGTGACGAGGACATCGAGTACATGGACACCGACTCCATCGACTCGGAAACGACTGACAACTGAGGCCGGTCGTTCACCGCCCGGCAGCGACTGCGCTATCACCGCTGATACCGGTGGCCGAACTGTTATACTCTCTCCGTGTCCACTCGAACATAGCACCGCTAACTGCGGGATAGAGATACATGCCACTACTCGTAGACGTACGCCAGTTGGCCGTCATCAACGAGCTCATCAAGGACGGAGCGAGCAACGTCGCGTCGTCGTTTGGAACCCTCGCCGGCGTCGAGACGACCATCGACATCCAGTCGCTGGCTTTCGTCGACCCGGGCGACCTCTCGGACGAAATCGGCGCCGAAGAGGTCTATGCCGCGACAATCGACCTGACGGAGCCGCCGTATGGCTCGTTTATGCTGACCTTCTCCGACGATACGGCAGCAGCCGTCGCCGAACTGGTCGCGGGCGCACCCGTCGAGGGGGAACTCACATCGATGCAGGAGAGTGCCCTCCAAGAGATGTGTAACATCTGTACCTCCGGGTTCATCGACGGCTTTGCCAACACCCTGGATACGACCATCAACATGGGGACGCCAGCGCTCGAACACACCGCCGGACAGGCCATCGTCGACGACCAGCTCTCGCACGTCCGTGATGAGAGTATCGCTATCGTCCTCGACTCGACGGTGTGTGTCCCCGAGCGCAACAGGGAACTCGAACTGCACGTCTATCTCGTGCCGGCCCCCGGCGCGTTCGTCAACCTGCTCGACAACATCGACCTTGACGCGTTCGAACAGGAGTCAATGAGCGAAATTCCAGGGTGACGAATCGGAGCGGGCGCGTCGACGCGCGCTCTCGAGCTCACGGTAGCCGAAAGCACTAACCCACTCTGTCCGATACCACCGACCAATGCCCATACTCGTCGACATCCGGAAGCTCACAATCATCGGGAAACTCATCCAGCACGGGGCGAAAAACGTCGCCTCGTCACTGTCGACGATGGCCGGCATCGAAGCCGACGTAAAAATCAAGAGCCTCTCTTTCGTCCAGCCCAGTGACATCGCGACGGAGATGGGCGACGGTGAGATGTACCACGCAAGTATCCGACTCACCGAACCGCCGTACGGCGTCTTCGTGATGACCTTCGACGACCAGACGGCAGCGACAATCGCCGAGGAGATGACCGGACAGCCAGTCGAGGGCGAGCTGAACCAGATGCACGAGAGTGCCCTTCAGGAGATCTGTAACATCCTCACGTCCGGGTTCATCGATGGCATCGCGAACACGCTGGAGACGACCATCGACATGCAAACGCCGACCCTGGAACGGGACAGCACCGAAACGATAGCAGAAGAGACCGTCTCGCACGTCCAGATGGACTCGCTGTCTATCGTGCTCGATTCGCTCGTGGACCTGGCAGACGAGGACACCGAGTTCAAACTCCACATCTTTCTGATTCCCGACCCGGGGTCGTTCGTCAACATCATCGACAAACTCGATATCGAGGAGATACGCGAGAAAGATAGCCTCTCTGACGTGCACGACAGAGAAAGCGCATTTTGAAGGTGCTCGCGCCGAACACCCGGATATGTCGCTCGTGAACGCAGCCGTCTACGTCGTCCACCTGCTGGTCGCAGCACTGTGGACCGGAAGTGTACTGTTCGTCGCATACGCCATCCTCCCGCTCGGCAAAAATGGTGACCTCAACGCAGCACCACTCGAAGCGATTGCCGGGAAGCTAACGACCGTCTCCCGGGCCAGCGCACTCCTGCTCTTTCTGACCGGCGGGCACATGGCCGCCTACGCCTACACGGTCGAGTCGCTGACCGGGAATCCGCGTGGCCATCTCGTCCTCGGGATGCTCGTCCTCTGGTTTGTCCTCGCCGGACTGGTCGAAGTCGGTGCGAGCAAATTGACCGAGGGGACCGAACAGGACAAGGTCCGCGAGCCGGCGCGCAACGCCAGCCCGTTCCTCCAGGGCGGGGCCGTCGTCGCACTCCTCTTGCTCGTCGACGCGGGACTGCTCGTCGTCAGCGGGATGGGTATCTACGTCCTATAAGTCGGCATCGACGTGGTCGGCGGCTTTCAACGCGAGTGCGCCAATCGTCAGCGTCGGGTTCATCGCACCGGACGACGGGAAGACACTGCTCGATGCGACCGTGAGATTGGCGACGTCGTGGGTGCGCAACCGTGCGTCGACGACACTTTCGGCGGGGTCGGTCCCCATCCGCGTCGTCCCCATGTGGTGGTAGCCGGGACCGGTGTCGGCCGGACCGACCGTCCACGAGATGTCGACGCCGAGTTCGTCGAGAATCGCCGTCTGAATGGCGTTTGCCCGTTCGAGCGTGCGCTCGGTCCGGGCGTCGAGCGACCACTCGATGCTCGGCACGGGATTGCCGTGGTCGTCAGTGGTCGAGGCGTCGAGCGTGATGCGGTTCGACCGGTCCGGCCGCTGGCCGACCAACCCACCCATAGCGATACTGTTGCCGTAGGCGTCGCGGAGGTCATCGAGTAGTTCGTCGCCGAAAGAGTCGCCCGACAGGGCAAGTTCGACCGGCGATGGACCGGCGTAGTTGAAAAATTCGAGTTTCATCGGCGCGAGTGGCTCGTCGGTCGCCGGCACGACGACGTTTCCGTCCCGGTCGCGGACGGCCTGTCCCGGGTCGTCGTAGAACTGGTGGGTCTCGCTGGTCAGGAAGCCGACGTGGTTCTGGCGGGTGGGCTCGTCAATGGTCCCCCCAGCACCGGCAAACAGGTGGTCCATGAAGAAGCGACCGACGAGGCCGCTGCTGTTGGCGAGTCCATCGGGGTGGGCTTCGTTCCTGGAGAGCAAGAGGAGGCGTGGAATCTCGACGCCGCCGGCGGCGAGGACGAACTGGCGGGCCTCCTGTCGGTGCGTTTCGCCATCGGGCGTGGCGTAGACAGCAGCCGTGACGCGTTCACCACTGTCTGCCGTTTCGAGACGCTGGACCGGGGCCCGGTCGATGACGCGAGCGCCACGCTCTTCGGCCGTCTCAATGTGTACATCGGCGCTGTATTTCGCGCCCGAGGGACAGACCGGCTGGCAGGTGCCATAGCCGACGCATTCGCTCCGGCCGTCGTAGCTTTCGGAGTTGCGGGCGTTTGGCACCGAGTGCATCGAAATTCCGAGTTCCTCGCAGGCGGGCGCAAACAGCGAATCGCTGTAACTGGGCGGAAACGCCGGCATCGGAAAGGGACCGTCTCGCGGCGGCGCGAAGGGGTTGTCGGCCGCCCCCGAGACGCCGAAGGCCCGTTCGACCTCGCTGTAGTGTGGCCGGAGGTCGTCGTAGGTGAGAGGCCAGGCGGGGTCTTCGCCGGTGGCGACAGTGCCCGCAAAATCCGACTCGTGGAGGCGCATCACCATCCCCTGCCAGTGGAGCGTCGACCCGCCGACACCCTTCACGCGGGCGACGTTGAGAGGATAGTGTCTGTCGCCGTCGCTGGTGTAGGCGTCGCGGTCCCCGCCCATATCCCAGACGTCCGCCTCGATGCCGGGCCGAATCGCCCGCTCCATACGCTCGAGGCGCTGGTCGCTCTCGAATCTCGGCCCCGCTTCGAGGACGACCACCTCGTGACCCTGGCCGGCCAGTTTCGCCGCCATCAGCGCACCCGCCGGCCCCGCGCCGACGATACAGACGTCGACGCGCGACTCCGGGGTTCTGTCTGTCGCCATCGCTCCTGTTCGGTGTCGATTAGGCGAGCCTAAACTTATGGCTTGGCTTTTGCTCCCGGAGCAATCCTTTTCCCCGGGCCGGGAGACAGACAGTCCATGTCAGTCCCCGACACGAAACCAGTGGACCTTCCAAACGGTGAACGCATCGCCTACCGCGAGCGCGAGGGCGGGGAGATTCCACTCGTGCTCCTCCACGGCAACATGAGTTCCTCGGCCCACTGGGATGTCGTCTTCGAGCGGATGGACGACCGGTTTGCCCTCTACGCGATGGACATCCGGGGATTCGGTGACTCCTCCTACGAGAATCCGGCCGACTCGATAGCGGAGTTTGCCGAAGATGTCCCGCTGTTTGCCGACGCAGTCGGACTCGACGACTTCCACCTCTGGGGGTGGTCTGCCGGGAGTGCCATCGCGATGCAGGTTGCCGCCGACGTACCCGACCGCGTCCGGCGACTCGTCCTCATGGCCCCACCCAGCACACAGGGTCTGCCCGTCTTCGAGAAAGACGAGAACCTCCAGCCGACCGAGACCGTCCTGACCTCCCGGGAGGAACTCGCGAACGACCCCGTTTCGGTCGCGCCAGTCCTTTCCGCACTGGAGACAAGTGACGCCGAGACGATGAAAGAAATCTGGTCGCAAGCTATCTTCGTCAACGAAGTGCCCGACCAGGACCGTTTCGATCGGTACATCGAGGAGACGCTACAGCAGCGCTGTCTGCTCGATATCGACTACGCGCTCGTCCACTTCAACATCTCCACGGAGGACAACGGCATCGAACCCGGCACCGGCGAGGTGACGAACATCGATTCGCCGACGCTCGTACTCCGTGGCGAAGACGACCTGGTCGTCAGCCGCGAGATGTCCGAGCGCGTGACACGGGACATCGAGGACGCTCGGTACGTCGAACTGGAGGGGTGTGGACACGCGCCAACCGTCGACGACCCCGAGCGACTGCTCTCCGATGTCGAGGCGTTCCTGACCGCCTGAAAGAACTCCGACGAAACCCGGCGGTTCAGGCGCCCGAAATCCGACGGTAAAGGATATACGAGTACACCGTCGGGAGGAAGGCTGCAAGTGCCAGCGGCGCGATGGCTAGAATCTCGAAGTACTGGGGGAACGGAATCGCGAGCAGGGCGACGAGGCCGGCAATCTTGAACAGGACACCACTGCGTTCGTGCGTTCGGGTCCAGACTTCCTCGTTGCTGAGGGTCCACGGCGTTCGGATACCGACGAACCAGTTCTGTTTGGCGTTCTCGACGACGAATCCGAAGACGATGCCGACGACGGCAAGCATCGGCGCGATGACCTGGGCCATCTCGAAGCGGTAGCCGAGATTGTATCCCAGTACCGCCCCGTGGACGTACGCGAGGATTGCGACAGTGACGATGGCGACGAGGTCGTAGTAGGTCTCGAACTCCGCGATGTTCTCACCGAGCGGGTCGATGCGCGGAATGACGGCGTACAGCCCGATAATCCCGAGTTCGAGTGCGGGAAGGAGTGCCACTGCGAGCGGTTTGCGCATGTAGTCGTCGGGGGTTCCGTCGGCTGTGAAATGAATCGCCGTCTGGCCGGGCAGGTCCGGATAGGCGAGGACCGATGTGAGGGCGCTCAGCAGGACGATTCCGAGTCCGGCGAGGGCGCGGCGTTTCTGTGACATTGCGGGCACCACGTCGCACTTGTACGCCCCGTCTAATAAGTGACCCAACAGAACGACGACTGCTGTCTGTCGTCGCCTCTCGGGTCCGAACTCCTTCCATCCACAAGTTTTTTTCAGACTGCCAGAAACGTTGTACTAATGGCCGTCAGTCGTAATTCTGCGCTTTTCTTTCTGCTGTTCGCACTCGCTGTCGTCGCCACCAGCGTCGGCGTCGTCGTCGGCCTGGAAGCGCTCTTTGGCGGCGACGGCCCAGCGGAGGACGGCCTCGGGGCGAACGTCTCGACGCGACTGGACAGTGTCGACGGGCTAACAGCGACGCGGGAGGTCACTATCACACGCGGAACCGAGACGAGCCGAACTGTCGAGCGTGTCGCGCTCAAGCCGGGTTCCGGAAAGATTCGTACAGAGCGGCTGTCCGGCCCCGGACTTGATGACGTACGTGTCTCGAACGGGTCGGTGCTGTGGCTGTACGACCGGGATACCGACACGGTGCAACGGTTTTCCCGTGAGAGTGGCGCGACGGGCAGTCGCCTCGACCGAATCCCCAGTCTGGTCGCACAGCTGAACGCATCGGTCGGAGAGACTGCAGACACCTCGGGGGAGGCGGTCGGTGTCTCGCCGCTGCCCGTCGTTCCCGACGGCGGTCACAGCCAGGATGCGGTCGGGCCAGCAGGGGCCCAGGGGAGCTACACCGTCTCGTACCAGGGCACCGACGCCGTCGACGGCCGCTCGGCTATCGTCATCGAACTCGTCCAGTCGAGCCCCGTCTCCGAGCCGGTGTCGAACTTCACGCAGACGCTGTGGCTCGATTCCGACCGGTACTATCCACTCAAACAGCAAACGGGCTGGACCCAGGGCGGGAAGCGGCGAGTCATCACGACGACGTACAGAAACGTGACGTTCAACCCGGGCCTCGAGACGGGAACGTTCGTCTTCGAGCCGCCGGCAAACGCGACCATCGAAACCCCCGAGACACCGGACCAACAGCAGTACGACTCGATTGGAGCACTTCGCGAAGACGCGAGACTGTCGGTCCCGACACCGACGGTCCCGGAGAGTTTCACACTCGTGCGTGCGACCCGGACGACCGGACGTATCGACAGTATCGGACTGCGATACGCGAACTCGAGTCGGGTCCTCACCGTCGCGAAACTGTCACCGAGCATCGAGCCGAGAACTGACGGTGAGAATCTCACCGTCGCTGGTCAGCAAGCGACCTACCGCAATCTCGGCCCAAAACAGGTCGTCACCTGGTCGTGCGACAGCGTCCAGTACAAGGTCGGCGGCCGCAACGTCCCGCAGCCACAACTCGTCGATGTCGCTCGCTCTGTCGGTTGTAAGTGACCGGGACTGTCTCTTCGTTGTCGCCCTCGCTCACTTCCGCGACGCGGTGTGGGTGAGCTGGCCGACACCCTCTATTTCGACGGTCACTTCGTCGCCGTCCGAGAGTGGGCCGACGCCCTCCGGCGTCCCCGTCGCGATGACGTCGCCGGGTTCGAGTGTCATGTAGGTCGTAATCTCCGCGATGAGTTCCGGCACCGGGAAGATGAGCGTGTCCCGCGAGGAAGACTGGCGCGTCTCGCCGTTCAGACGGAGTTCGATGCGTGCATCGTCCGGGACGTGTTCGGGCGTAGCAAGGACCGGACCGAGCGGCGCGGCGTTGTCGAAGGCCTTCCCGCGGACCCAGTTCTGTTCGCGGTCCTGGTCGTCGCGGTTTGACACGTCGACCATGCAGGTAAAGCCCTCGACGACGTCCATCGCGTCGCTCTCGTCGACGTTGCGACACTGCTCGCCGATGACGACGCCCATCTCTGCCTCGTAGTCGACCCGCTCCTTGCCCGCAGGGAGGGTCACGTCACCGCCGTGGCTGGCGACGGCGTTTGGCGGTTTGAGAAAGAGCAGTGGCCGGTCGGGCAACTCCGAGTCGCGCTCGTCGGCGTGGTAGGCGTAGTTCAGCCCGATACAGACGATTTTCGACGGATCACACGGCGGCAATACGTCGACCTCCGCCGGGTCGTAGGTCTGCCCGCCGAAGCGAATCTGACCGCCTGTTCCTGCCGTCTCGGTGTCTGCCGGGTCACCGTCAGCGTCGACCCACTCTCCGGTTCGAACGCTGCCTGCCGGGTCACGAAATCGGACCTGTTTCATGCGCCGACGTTCGCCCGCCGCAAAATAAGCATTTGTGAAATGCTTGGACAGTGGGGTTTTGGGCCGCCGCGGTGATACGTCTGGTATGCCGTTTGACTCCGATGCCGTCACGACGCTGACCTTCGACTCGTATAGCACACTGGTCGACGTCGACGCCGCCGAGAAGGCTCTCGCGGCCCGCGTTGACGACCCCGAACCGGTGTCGAAACTCTGGCGCTCCCGGTCTATCGAGTACACGCTCGTCAGCAACCACATCGACGCTTACCAGACGTTCTACCAGATGAATCGCGACGCGCTCACGTACGCCCTCGACGCCCACAGCGTCGACCTGCCCGACGAGGAGCGCGAGGAGATTCTCTCTGTCTACCACGAACTCGACGTGTTCGACGACGTTCGCGAGGGGATGGAGCGACTCCGCGACGCCGGCTACGACCTCTACGTCGTCTCCAACGGCAACCCGGAGATGCTCGAGTCGATGGTCGACCACGCCGATATCGGTGGGCTACTGGAAGACACCATCAGCGCCGACGAGGTGGAGACGTTCAAACCCGACGCAGAAATCTACCGCCACGCCGCGGCCCGGACCGGAACGCCAATCGAGGAGATGGCCCACGCCGCGGCGCTGTGGTTCGACGTCCAGGGCGCACAACACGCCGGGATGCAGGGCATCTGGATGGACAGGAAGGACACGCCCTGGGAACCGTTCGACGGCGAGCCGTCGCTGACCGTGGAGACGATTCACGACATCGCGGACGAACTCGACGCCTGAGCTACGGGAGCCCGAAGATACGCAGGACCCACCGCGCAGAGTGTAGCGTCAGCAGGGTGGCGCCCACGAGGACGGGGCCACCACGGAGCACGTTCCCACGCCAGGTTCGCTCCGCATCGGCGTCGTCCCGACTGCGCTGGGTTGGCTCCCACTGAGTCGCAGCGCCCGTCGTGTACTGGACGTACGCCCGATAGCAGAGTTTGCCACCAGTGTGTACACCCAGCAGACCGACGACCAGCGGAATGCCGAAGAAGACGAAGGCGGTCCAGAGGTCCGGCTCCATGGTCGTCCGTCAGGACGTGACCGGCCTAAGCGTTCTGGGAACGGGTCGTGGCGGGTGACTTTTGCCCGTTCAGCCCAACAGAGTGGTGTATGCCCACTATCGACCCGGAAACGTTGCTCCCGAACGACCGGATGCAGTCACAGGCACTCGAGGGCGACGTGACACAGATTCACCGCGGCCAGCAGTACGCCGACGAGGGCGACACCTTCGACATCGAGGGCACGACGTTCGAAATCGTCGAAGTCAGCGAGCGAACGCTGGGCGACATGACCGACGAGGACGCCCGCGCAGAGGGCGCAAAGGACCTGGACCACTACAAACAGATTCTCGAACGCGCCCACGACAACTTCGAGTGGGACGACGACTCCGACATCGTGATGCACCGCTTCGAACGGCAGTAAGCCAACCCGAGCGGGCCACCGCGAGCGCCTGCGATGACCGACCGAACTGCTTTTGCCGGGGGACAGATAAGCAGACGCCGATGGAGATTCTCGTCGTCGGTGCGGGTGCGATGGGTCGCTGGCTGGGGACTGCTCTCCGTGAAGATGCCCCCGAGCCGGTCGACCTCGCCTTTGCCGACGCTGACCCTGCGGCCGCGACTGCCGCCGCAGACAGCGTCGGTGGTCGAGCAGTCGCGACCGACACCGACGAACAGTTCGACGGCGTCTGTCTCGCCGTTCCGATGCCCGCTGTCGGCGACGCGATTCGACGCTACGCCGACCGTGCCGACGGTGCACTCTTCGACGTCTCGGGAACGATGACCACCCCAATCGAGGTGATGTGCGAGGTTGCCCCCGACCGCGAACGGGTCAGCCTCCACCCACTCTTTGCACCGGCGAACGAACCGGGCAATGTCCCGCTCGTTCCCGATGCGACTGGTCCCGTCACCGATTCCGTTCGCGCCGCGCTCGACGCCCGCGGCAACGACCTCTTCGAGACGACGGCGGCCGAACACGACGAGGCGATGGAAACCGTCCAGGCACGCACACACGCCGCAGTCCTCGCGTACGCGCTCGCGGCCAAAGAGGTAGACGAGCGATTCCACACGCCGATTTCGAGCGAACTCGACGCACTCGCCGGACAAGTCACCGACGGCGAGGCGCGCGTCTACACGGACATCCAGATGGCCTTCGACGGGGCCGAGGATGTGGCCGCTGCTGCACGGCAGATTGCCGACGCCGACGCAGAGACCTTCGAACGACTCTACGACGATGCCGGTGAGCGATGACAGACCCACAGCGCCAGGGGATTCTAGACAACGCGAGATACCTCCAGAACGTCCGCCCCATCGACCCCGAGGAAATCTGTGAGTACGTCGAGGGGCACCCACACCCGGCGGTCGTGCGACAGACGCTCCGGGAGGAGGCGCCCAACCTCTCTTTGCTCGAACGCGACGACGGTACGTTTGTGCCAGCGCCCGAGGGCACTGCCGAGGTTGCCTTCGACGGCGTCGAGCGGTTCCCCGAGGAGTACGGACACGTCCTCGAAGACATGGTCGTCGCGGAGTACGGCGCCGGCTGGCCCGACGGTGAATCCGGCGACCGACTGCGAGCGCGGATTCGCGACCTGAAAGACAGCTATCTCCAGCGCGAGTCAGTCGAGTACGACGACCAGACGGCGCTGTGTTACGCGCTCTATCACCTCCCGGCCTACTACGCGACGGTCCAGTACGTCCTCGCGGACCTGATTACCGACGGGCTCGTCCCCGCGAGTCCGACGATTCTCGAGGTCGGAGCCGGCGTCGGCGGTCCCGCACTCGGGATTGCCGACCTCTTTGGCGAAGACGCCCTCGTCACTTACGACGCGGTCGAGCCGAGCGCTGCGACCGACGTACTCGACCGGTTTCTCGACGAGACTGGGCGAAACTTCCACGATACCGTCCACCAGACTACTGCCGAGGCGTTCGAACCCGAGCGGACCTACGACCTCGTGCTCTTCTCGAACGTCCTCTCGGAACTCGCAGAGCCCGCTGCGGTCGTCGAACGCTACGCCGATGCCGTCGCCGAAGATGGCTCGATTGTCGCTATCGAACCCGCAGACAGAAACACGGCGACGGGGCTCCGCGAGATAGAGCGAACTGTCGAACGGGAGGCGGGACTGACCGTCTACGAACCGACCGTCCGGCTCTGGCCCGGCGAGACACCGTCGAGTGAATCGTGGTCCTTTACCACCAGACCGGACCTCGCCGTGCCTCCCTTCCAGCGCCGACTCGACGGGGATGAACGTTCCAGCCAAATCGAGAGCGAGGAGCGCAAGCGCGGGGACGGCGAGTTCGTCAACGTCGACGTCCAGTACGCCTACGGCGTCTGGCGACACGCCGACGAGACGCGCGTCGGCTACCGGCCGGACCAAAACCAGGCGGCGAAGATGGCCGACGCCGACGACTACGTCACCGACCGCGTCAACCTCGCAGCCATCAAGCTCAGTAACAACCTCGCCGACGAGGACGCGAACCCGCTGTATCTGATTGGCGACGGGAGCCAGCGAGAGGCCCACTACGCGGTCCACACCGGCAAATCGGCACTGAACCGCTCGCTGACCCGCGCCGGCTACGGCGAAGCGCTCCGCTTCGAGAACGCGCTCGTCCTCTGGAACGACGACGAAGGGGCGTACAACGTCGTCGTCGACGCCGAGACGGTCGTCGACCGGGTTGGGTGACGCCGGTCGGTAGACTGTCAAGAACACCATCCTTTTGCTGACGCCGGCCTGACAGCGGGTATGGCTGGGCCGGACATCCTGTTGACAAACGACGACGGTATCGACGCCACCGGGTTGCGAGCACTCGCGGACGCGCTCTCGGAAATCGGGTCGGTGACTGTCGTCGCGCCGGCAGAGGACCAGAGCGCCGTCGGGCGCGCGCTCTCTCACTCTGTCACTGTCGATGAACGCGAGTTTGGCTACGCAATCGAGGGGACACCGGCCGACTGTGTCATCGCCGGGCTGGAAGTTCTCGCCCCCGAGACCGACCTCGTCGTCGCCGGGTGCAACCAGGGTGCGAATCTCGGTGCCCACAACCTCGGTCGCTCCGGCACCGTCAGTGCCGCCGTCGAGGCGACGTTTTTCGACACGCCCGCTATCGCGATGTCCCTGTACGTTCCCGTCGCAGGTGATACGACCTACGACGACATCGACGTCGACAAAGGGGCATACGAACAGGCGACCCGCTCGGCGACGTTTCTCGCCGACCACGCAATCGACGCTGGCGTCTTCGAGCAGGCAGATTATCTCAACGTCAACGTCCCGGTCCCCGAACAGGCGACCGGCGAGATGGTCGTCACCCGACCGTCCCACGTCCACCGGATGGACGCGGCCCGTGACGGCAAGCAAGTCCAACTCCAAGACGGTATCTGGGAGCTGATGGCAAACGGCGAGATTCCGGACCCGGAGGGGACAGACCGCCGTGCCATCGTCGACGGCCACGTCAGCGTCTCCCCATTGACGGCCCCCCACACCACCGAACACCACGAAGCGCTCGACGGACTCGCCGAAACCTATCCCAACACCGGAGTGGAGTGACACTGGCACCCACGCCACGAACGGCGATCGCCGTCTTGTGTGGCAGTCTCGATTTGCCAATCAGCAACGCATTTGGGCCGGGTGAGTTTCCTGAAGAGTATGGAGACTGTCGCCGACTTGCTCGACCGCAATGCCGACCACGCCGAACAGTTCCAGTCCCGGTTCGACGACGTCCAGAGCGCCCAGTACCCCGATGCCGTGACTGTCTGTTGTTCGGACTCCCGGGTTCTCCAGGACCACGTCTGGGGTAACGACGAACCGGGGCACCTGTTTACCTGTGGGAACATCGGAAACCGCGTCGTCCAGCAGACAGCTGACGGCCGCGCGGTTTCCGGCGACGTTCTCTATCCGATTGCACACACGGAGACGGACACTGCTATCGTGATGGGCCATACCGGCTGTGGAGCGGTGACGGCGACCTACGACGCACTGACCGGCGGCGTCTCCGAACCGGCGGGTATCGAGCACTGTCTCTCCTTGCTGAAGCCACATCTCGAACCCGCTCTGTCGGAACTGCCAGAGGGCATCGACCGGGCAGACGCCATCAACCGCCTCGTCGAGTACAACGTCGACAGACAGGTCGAGGCACTACTCGACAGTGACGACGTACCGGCCGACACCACTATCGTCGGGGTCGTCTACGACTTTCAGGATGTCTACAGCGGCACACGGGGCGAAGTCCACGTCGTCAACGTCGCCGGCGAGACGAACGTGGAGACGCTTCGAGAGGAGTATCCCGACATCGGATCGCGAATCGAGCGGCTCTGGGAGTACTGACTGCACCGCGTTCCCGGTCGACAGGGCGACACAGTCGAACCCGCTCGTATCCGTCTCCGAGACTTCCAGATTGCTATCCGAATCACTTTCAAACCCGACCGACTCGTTGCGACTGTTCCGTTCGACGGAGAGCAGATGGGTGGACACTTGAGCGAGATATGAGATTCAGAAACGCGATACTGTTTGTCGGATTGGCCGTCGCGTGGGGGAGTGCCTTCACCGCTATCAAGGCCGGATTAGAGTTTTTCCCACCTGTTCTCTTTGCCGCGTTCAGGTACGACCTCGCAGGTGTGTTGATGCTCGGATACGCGGTGTATGCGACCGACCAGTGGATACCTCACGGTCAAGACGAGTGGGTGCTGGTAGGTATCGGCGGGACGCTCATGATAGCCGCCTACCACGCGCTCCTCTTTATCGGAGAACAGGGGACGACGAGCGCTGCCGCCGCGATTATCGTCAGTCTCTCACCGATTCTCACCACGGGGTTTGCGCGAGTTTTTCTGCCGGACGAACGGCTCACGGCGCTTGGAATTGTCGGGCTTCTCGTCGGGTTCGTCGGCGTCGGAATCCTGAGTAATCCCGACCCGAACAATCTCTTCGAGACCAGGACAGTTTCCTTGTTCCTGGTGTTCTTAGCCGCCGCTTCGTTCGCTCTCGGAAGCGTCCTCACACGCCGCGTCGACGGGGAACTCCCGATTGAAACGATGGAGGCGTGGTCGATGCTCGTCGGAGCGGTGTTGATGCACGGCGCGAGTCTGGCCCTCGCTGAGTCTGTAAGCGACGTGCAATGGACCGGCGGGGCAATCATCTCGCTGCTGTATCTCGTCGTCGTCGCGAGCGCACTGGGATTCCTGATTTATTTCGACCTTCTGAACCGCCTCGGCCCGATAGAGATCAATCTCGTGTCCTATGCTGCCCCGGTGGTGGCGGCGGCTACGGGACTGCTCTTCCTTAATGAGACTCCGACGGCGGACACTGTCGTTGGATTCCTATTGATACTGGTAGGGTTCCTGCTACTGAAACGGAAAGCAGTCAGGGCCGAACTCGACTCGCTTCAACTCTCGTTTTTGTCCGACCGGCAGTCCTGAGAGGTGATGAATTACCGCTGTGAAAATCTGCGGTTAGAATCGCTGTAGCAGGCGTCCGTTCGCTTACCTGTTCTCCCGCTGTTCGACCTTGTTCAGTTCGATAAGCAGGCGGAAGATAGCCTTGACCAGATTCGCGTCGACGTCGAACTGCTCGGCGTTTTCGCCGGCGCGGTCCATGACGGCCTGTTCTTGCTGTTCGTCGGTGGTCGGCAGACCCTGCTGGTCTTTGACCTGTGCGATGGTGTCTGCGACGTAGGTCCGTCGCGCGATGAGTTCGACGAGTTCGCGGTCGATACCGCGGATTTCGTCGCGCAGTTCGTCCAGAGTCATGTCTTCGGGGTTCGCCCCCTCATCGAGCGTCTCGTCTGTCATAGAATCTGTGTTCCCTCCGTCTGTGTCGTGGTCAGCCACGTTTCGCCGTCGCGGGCGTCCCAGCGCTCGTGGACGCGTTCGAGTGTCTCGCGCTCGCCGACGGCAGTGAAACTCGGGCCAGTGCCGGACAGTGAAACGCCGGCGACGTCGTCCATCACCTCGACCATCGGGTCCGCCGAGAAGCCAAGCGCGGCACAGAAGGCCAGTCCGTTGACCGTCATCGCGCGTGCGAACTCGCCATCGAGTGCCAGCTCTGCGACGAGGTCGGCCATCGAGGTGACGTTCCGACAGCGCTCTACGTCGGCGTCAGCACTGTAGGCACGCTCTGGCGGCGTGTACACGAGTACGTCCCAGTCCAGTTCGTCTCTGGCCAGCAACTCGTCGGCCGTATTGTCGGTGACGGTCACCCCACCGAGCATGCTGGCGCTGGCGTCGTCGAAGGCGCCGGTGACAGTGACTCCGACATCGCGGGCCACGTCGACGCCGAGGCGACAAGCGTCCTCGCGGGAAAGTTCGTCGGCCACACCGAGTGCGTCGAGTGTCGCCATAATCGTCGCGTTGGCGGCCGCGCTGGACGATTTGAGTCCCGAGGCCATCGGCACTTCGCTCTCAGTGCGGACCGACCCGCCCTGGCCGTCGCCGTATCGCTCGACGACTGCCTCGACGCAGGCTTCGACGAGTCGGGTGTCCGCGTCGGGGTCCTCGGCGACGGTCCCGGAGACGGTTGCGGAGTCGTCGAGTTCGACCGTGGCAGTCGTGTACTCGTCGATAGCGAACGCCGACCCGGTCTGGTTGGCGAGCGCGTTCAGAACCGTCCCGGCTGCCGGCGCGCGTGCCTGACCCTCCATCGTGTCCGACTGTCTCACACGGCCGTATTTACCTGTGGTGATTCCGATTGCCGGCGACCGCAACCCACTTTCGCTCGCGTTGCCAACCCAGGAGCGATGAGCGAGGACGCGGCGACCGACGAGTCCCCACCAGCAACCAGCGCGCCAGCCGACGAGACGGCAGACACTCCAGACGAGGCCACCGGAGACACCGAACCAGACTCCACCAGCAGCGAGCCTCCGGAACCCGAGCCGACACCCCAGACAGAGGCACTGCGCCGCCAGCAGTTGTACGTCGGGACCGGCGTCTCGGCACTCGCCGGCGTCGCCGTCGTCGTCGCCGGTATCCAGCAGTTCCCCGGCTTTTCGCTGCTCGTCTATCTCCTCTTTGGCATGGCGACGACGACGCTGCTCTTTGGACTGCTCGTCGCCAGTATGTTCGCCAGCGCGTCCGAGTGACAGAAAGGGACGGCGTTTTCACTCGGCGCGTGTAACCGGTGGATATGCACTCTCGTTCCGACGTTTCGCCCGATACACTTCCCATCGAACTCACCGAGGACGGCATCGAAGTCGAGTATCTCGACGGCCGTGAAGTGTTCTACCGTGGTGTCCCAACGCCCGTCGAAGGGTCGGTCAAGACGGCGCCAGGCAAGGACACACACGTCCTCGTGACCGACAAAAGCGAGACACAGGGTGTGCTCGTCTACGTCAACGAACGGAACACCGAGGACGAGATTCTCGAAGAGACGGGGGTCGGTCGCGTCGTCCTCGACGACGATGAAGAGACGACGGTGTTCCCCGGCGTCGCGGTCAGCGAGAGCGCGATGCGCATCCAGATCGATGCCGATACCGACGCCGTCGACGGCCGCGTCTTCGTCTTCGAGGAGAACGAACTCGGCGAGCGCTCGTTCGAAATTGTCCCTCCTGGAACAACCGACGACGATTCGACCGAGGAGTAGCGCAGCCCAGTCTCACTGGATGTAGGACGGTCCTTCCGCGTCGCAGTTCTGTTCGTGTTGTCGGGCGTCTTCCTGTGAATCGAAGAGCAGGCCACAGTACTCACACTCGTACCACGTCATCTCGTCGCGCGTGGTCTGAGACACCATAACACATACTGCGCTACCGGGCTGTATATGTGTTACTCCGCTGGCACTCCCTGCCAGCGGTCCGCCTTCCGGTGGGGCGGACGCCCCCGTTTTATGCGCGTCCGACCCCTACTACCCAGCATGACTGACGACGTGCGGGAACTGCGCGTCGAGGGCGCGCGCAAACGCGACGCTGGACGGGGAATCGCGAGACTCCCCGGTCACGTCCAGAGTACCCTCGGCATCCTCAGTGGCGACCCGGTACTCATCGAGGGTGAAACTCTCACCGTCACCAAGGTCTGGCCGGGCGACGACGACGGTGACGTTATCCGCATCGACGCGGACACCCGCGCCAGCGCTGGCGTCACCATCGGTGACACCGTCGACGTTCGGCGGGCGTCCGTCGAAGACGCGACCAGCCTCGTCCTCCAGCCGGCCGACGAACACGCAAACGAGACAGCCTCGACAGAGGGACTGCGCCGCCGGCTGGTCGACAGACTCGTCCGGCCGGGCAAACGCATCCGCATCCAGGGCTACGGCGCGTACGTCGTCACCGAGACGAGTCCGACCAACTCCGTCCGGGTGACACAGAACACGACCGTCACGCTCCGGCCGGAAATCGCCGACGTAGCGAGCGCGACGCCAGACAGCGAAGACGGCACACAGCCAGCGGCCGAGAGCGAGACGGGCATCACCTACGAGGACATCGGCGGCCTGGACGACGAACTCGACCAGGTCCGGGAGATGATAGAACTGCCGCTGTCGGAGCCGGAACTGTTCACCCGCCTCGGCATCGACCCGCCGAAGGGGGTTCTGCTGTACGGCCCGCCGGGCACCGGCAAGACGCTCATCGCCCGCGCCGTCGCCAACGAGGTCGACGCCTACTTCGATACCATCTCCGGGCCGGAAATCGTCTCGAAGTACAAAGGCGAGAGCGAGGAACGACTGCGAGAGGCCTTCGAAGAAGCGGAGGCAAACGCCCCGGCTATCCTGTTCGTCGACGAAATCGACTCCATCGCCGGGGCACGCGACGACGACGCCGACATGGAAAATCGCGTGGTAGCGCAACTGCTCACGCTGATGGACGGCCTCGAAAGCCGGGACGAGGTCGTCGTCATCGGTGCGACCAACCGCGTCGACGCCGTCGACCCTGCGCTTCGCCGCGGTGGACGGTTCGACCGCGAAATCGAAATCGGCGTGCCGGACGAGGGCGGCCGCCGCGAAATCCTGGACGTCCACACCCGCGAGATGCCACTCGGCGACGACGTGGACTTAGACCGCATCGCCGCCCGGACCCACGGTTTCGTCGGCGCGGACGTGGCCTCGCTGGCACGGGAAGCCGGCATGTCCGCACTCCGGCGTGACCCCGAGGACCTCACCGTCACCAGAGCCGACTTCGAGACGGCGATGGCCGGTGTCGAACCGTCGGCGATGCGGGAGTACGTCGCCGAGTCGCCCACCGAAACGTTCGACGACGTCGGCGGGCTCGACGACGTGAAAGAACGCCTCCGGGAGGCCGTCGAGTGGCCACTCGCGTACGGACCGCTGTTCGAGGCGGCCGCGACGGACCCGCCCGCGGGCGTGCTACTCCACGGCCCGCCAGGAACGGGGAAGACGTTGCTGGCGCGGGCTATCGCAGGTGAGAGCGGTGTCAACTTCATCAGCGTCGCCGGCCCGGAGATTCTGGACCGCTACGTCGGCGAGAGCGAGGGCGCGATTCGGGACCTGTTCGAGCGCGCACGGCAAACGGCCCCGACAATCGTCTTCTTCGACGAAATCGACGCTATCGCCACGGCACGCGGTGACACACACGAGGTGACCGAGCGGGTCGTCTCGCAACTGCTCGCCGAACTCGATGCCGTCGCCGACCACCCGTCGCTGATCGTGCTCGCGGCGACCAACCGCAAAGACGCGCTCGACCCGGCACTGCTTCGCCCGGGCCGACTGGAGCAACACATCGAGGTGCCTGCCCCAGACGAGCGCGCTCGGCGGGAGATTCTGGACGTCCACACCGCCGACCGGCCCCTCGCGGCGGATGTCGATATAGAGGCTCTCGCGGAAGAGACGGCTGGCTTTTCCGGCGCTGACCTGGCGTCGGTGCTCAGACTCGCATCCATGCGTGCGATTCGGGACGTGGCAGCCGACATCGACCCCGCCGACGCCGCGGCGCGGGCTGGCGACGTGACCATCACTGCCGAACACATCGACCAGGCAATGAGCGAACTCGGCGAAAGTCGCTGACCTCGCCAGCGACACGAGTCCAGGTACCGCTGTTCGACAATGAAGGGACCTCAGCAGAATATTCTGGGCGAGGACACGGTCGAGGATGCCAGCGGACATGTTCGGCCATCAGACGTATCCCTGGCAGTCACCGAGTGATATGATATGAGATTGATACGCCGAGAGCGTCAGCGAACGGACTCGATTGAAACACTGCCGGACGGTGACCGCGCATGAAGCGTCGAACCTTCGTCGCGACCACGGCTGGACTCGGAACAGCACTGCTTGCCGGCTGTTCCGGCGACAGTGACACTGGTGACGGCAGCGGGAGCGGCACCTTCCGGCTGCTGATTAGCGACCAGCCAGCAGCCATCGGAGACTTCGACTCGCTCGAGGTCACCCTCTCGTCTGCCCGCGTCTTCCGGGCCGACGAAGACGACACTTCCGGTACACCGACCGAGACGCCAGCAGAGAGTCCCGAGCCAACGACCGAAAGCACCGAAGACGGAACAGCGGAGACTGACGAAGACGACGAAGACGGCGAGACGGAGGGGTTCGTCGAATTCGACCTCGACAGTCCGACGATAGACCTCACGCAGGTCGTCGGCGACCGGGCTATCCCCGTGCTGGAAGGCGAACTCGAGGCGGGGCGGTACTCGGGAATCGAACTCCGCGTGGCCAGCGCCGAGGGCGTCGTCGACGGCGAGACCGTCGGCGTGAAGGTGCCGAGCAACCGCCTTCGCATCGTCAAGCCGTTCGAGGTCACCGCAGACGAGGAGCTGAGTTTCGTCTTCGACATCAACGTCGTCCAGAAGGGGCCGCGAGGGGACTACAATCTCCTGCCCGTCATCGGGAAAAGCGGTGTCGCAGGCGAAGACGTCGACGTCGAAGAGGTCGACAGCGACGTCGAGGCCGAAACGGGAACGCCCGACACCACCGAAACAGCCCAGTAATCCGATAGAACTGGCGGCTGGCTGGTCTCTCTCGAGACAGGCGTCGTTGGAACTGTGCTGAAACATTTTTAGCCGCGTTACCCGCGGTGTCCAGTATGGACGACCGCAGGGCATCGAACCTCGGCACCGGCCTCGGCCTCGTGTTCGGAGGCGCAATCGGGATGCTGGTCGGTCTCGTGGTCGGGACCGACCTCGTGTCACCGCTTAGCTACGGGACCGGGGGCGGTATCATCGTGGGTGCACTCGCCGGGCGACTGGTCCGTGCGAACCGCGGCGAGGACGACTTCGCTGTCCGGGTAGCCGGGGGCTGTGCGACCGTCGGGCTGTTCGTCGGGGCCGGCGTCGGAAGCGTCGGCGCGTGGGCTGTCGATGCCAGTCTCACGATGGGCGCGGCTATCGGTGCCGGCGCCGGCATCGGACACGGACTCGCCGTTGGCAGTCTCCTGCTTTCGACGCTGGACCGGCCGGAGTCAGCGGAGTGATTGGGATGGGCTACCGTACGTCGCACAGTTTTGTCGTCTGACATCCACTTTCGATGGGTGTTCGAGTTCATGACGTCCCACCACTACATCGACGAGGACTGGACGGCCGGTCACAGCTCCCCGTCAACGACATCGAGAACGCCGGCCAGGGCACACCACACGCCAACGAGACTATCGAGACCGCCGACCGGACGGCCTGGACACCCAACAACAGCACGGATATCGAGATGGCGCAGGTGCTATCGGCGGACATCGAACGGCGAGAGAACTGAAAACGGAGACCGAAGTGAGGTCGAGACGCGCCGAGAGCGTGACCGAGACGAGGAGTCGACCGAACGGCCGTCCGGACGACCGCCGGTCGACCGACGCCGTCGAGGTGGCCGGGAGCCCGCGAGGCCGTGCAGCGAGTGTTCGCCGGCATCGACGTGAAAAGCGCGTTTGCCGGCAGCAGACTGTGGGTTCTGCCCGTAAATAAATGTCCCGTTGCCGTCGCTATCGCCGGTCTGCCAGCGCCGGAAACTCCTCGCGTCGCTCGGCCACCCGAGATGGGTCCAACTCGGCCGAGACGAGCGTCGCCTCGTCGCCGGCACTCGCCAGCGTCGTCCCCCACGGGTCGTAGACCGCCGACCGGCCGAGCAAGCTTGCGTCCTCGAACGTACCGACGCCGTTTGCCGCGACGACGTACATCAGGTTCTCGACGGCTCGCGTCCGCGGGAAGAGCTTCCAGTGTTCGACGCGCGGATACGGCCACGCGCTCGGGACGAGGGTGAGCGTGACGCCCGCATCGACCAGCCGCCGGTAGAGTTCTGGGAATCGCAGGTCGTAGCAGGTCGTGGTCCCGATGGTGAACCCCTCGAACTCGACGGTCTCGATTGTCTTCCCAGGCGTCAGCAACTCCTGTTCGGCCGAGTCGTAGCCAAAGAGATGGTGTTTGCGGTAGACCGCCCGTCGCGTGCCGGTTCTGTCGAAGAAGACGGCGGTATTGGCCAGCCCGTCGTCGGCCGGCGTCTCGAAGCCGGCCGCCGTCGACGCAGCGAGGTCCTCGACGATACTCCCGGCCAGCACGGCCACGTTCTGGGCTGTGGCCGTCTCGGCGATACGCGTCAGTGTCTCGCCATCGAGTGGTTCGGCGCTGCGGGCGTACGTATCGAACGCGAAATAGCCGACGGTGAACAGCTCGGGAAGGACGACGAGGTCCGCGCCGTCGGCCGCCGCCCGCTCGATAGCGTCGCATGCACGCTCGACGTTGCGGGTCGGCCGAGCGGCGTCGACGGCCAACTGGGCGAGGGTCACCTGCATCTCACAGCCCCAGTTCGTCGTTGAGGGCGGTTTCGAGGTTGTCGAACTCCGTCTCCATGTTCCGCTTGAAAAATCGCTCCACGCCGGGGACCTTCCCGTCGACGATGAAGGTGTTTGTCAGCCGGGTCCCGCCGTCGATTTCGACCAGTTCGTGTTCCCCGACGACGTGCATCACTTTCGACTTCCCGACGAATTCGACGTAGGTGGGTGGCTCCCGGACCTGTTCTTCAGTTTCGACGCGGATGGTGCGGTCGATGACCGGAATCGGGAGCTTGATGTGCCAGATGGCGCGGTCCTCGTCGTCCAGTTCGAAGTCGTCGACGACGCTGATCGGTCGGGCCCGTTTCTCCGGGTCGGCGATAAACGCCCAGACGTCTTCGATGGGTGCCTGCACCTCGACGACTCGCTCGACCCGGACTGTCATGGATATGGGTTTCGGGACAGGAGTGAAAAAACTCGCGTTAGCCCTGCGTGACCCGCCAGGTCGTCGACCGGGCGCGGCCCCACTTCTCGATTTCGACCTCCTCTGTCTCTTCGGCGAGTTTGGGGAGGCGGGCACCGACCTGCTTCGACGTGAGCCCGAGCTGTTTGGCGATGTTCTTCGAGCGGAAGTAACTCTCACCACGGGACACGCTCTTGCGGAGATACTCCAGAATGCGGCGGTCCTCCTCGCTCAGGTCAGTCATCGGTAACTCGTTGGTGCTTCAGACTCTTAACGGTTTATTTGCGCCTAGTTGTCGAACATGTGCAGCACGGCGATGGCAAGCCCGCCACCGACGACCGCGACGGCAAAGGCGACACCGGAGTACAGTTGCATCTGGTGGTCGCCGTTCAGTGCATAGAGGTACGACGTGGCGAGCATCCCGAGTGTGCCAAGCAGTGCGATGACGCCGAACGTGATAGACAGCCCGAGACTCTTGTCTGAGGCCTGCGTTGTCTCTGCCATACGAACTCGTTTTTCCGTTCGGTACTTATGTCATGCGACTCCGTGGCGTCCGACCGGTCACAGTGTCTGAACGGTCCAGCAGTACCCGAGAACACCTGCCTACGTGATGGTGATGTGGTCTGACTCCTCGTCGAGTGCGAGGTTGGTCGCGATTTCGGCATTGCGCACGGCGTACTGGGCGGTCTGCTGGAGGCTCACGAGTACCTCACGGACCTGGAGCAGTTGTTCGTTGTCCATCTCCGGGAGGTCGGAGAGAATCTCCTTCTCGCGGTCGCTGATTTCGGCGAACTTCTCGCGGACCTCGATTGCCGTATCGTAACTGCGCTCGACGACGGCCTCGACGGCGAGTTCGGTAATCTCGTTGACCTGGTCGGTAAACTCCCGGATTCGCCGCATCGTTCCCGATTCTACGTTGAGTGCGTTGTTTTCCGCCTCCAGTGCAATCTCCGCGATGTCCTCGGCGTTGTCGGCGGTCAGTTCGAGGTTCTTCGCCATCGACCGATAGCCGATAAGCGGGAACCCGTCGTCGAGTCCGACGGAGCGAGCGAGGTTCGGGTTCTGGTAGGCCGTAAAGATGAGCCGCAGGAGGAGGACGAAAATCTTGTTCGCCTGGCGTTCCCGGTTGAGCGCGCGCTGGGCCAGGTCCGGGTTGTTGTGTGCAAGCGCTTTGACCGCCTCGTTTCGCATCGTACTCCCGGTCGATTCCAGCCGCTCCATGAGGTTGTCGAGCGTGAAGTCCTCGGGGTCGACCGAGCACCGAATCGCGATGCTCTCCGGCGTCTCCTCGATGACACCCAGCCCCATCAACTGGGTCTCCGCGTTGTAGACAGCGTTGATGTGCGTGCTCTCGAGAGACTCGCCCTCCGCGGCGTCGACGTGGATGATACGCCGCCCGAGAACGTACTGTGCGACGATTGCGCGCTCGACAGCGTCGGCGTCGAGCCCCGTCGCCTTGATGACCGCCTCCGACTCCTCGGCGGTGACAGATTCCGGCATCACCGTCAGCGTCCCCTTCCCACCGATGCGGAGCGAAACCTCGTCGCCCTTGTCTACGTTCTGGGCCTGTGCCCACTCCGCAGGCAACGTCATCGCCAGCGTCGATGGACCGAGCCGCTGGACTTTCCTCGTTTCCATACCGGTGGAAAGCGTGCATCAAACCTTAATCTTGTCATTATTACCTTAGTGTCACGGTCGTTCATGCATCATACAGGGGTAGAGATTATACACCGCGACAACCGGTCTCAGACCAGTTCCACCAGGCGGCGCTCGAACCGGCCGACGCGGACCTGATGCCACCCGCGGAGTTGCTCGTCGAGTTCCTCGTCGCCCGTATCCGCCATGAGAACACCGATGTCGTCGAGTTTGCGGCGGGACGCGACGATTTCGACCGACGACTGCTCGATGACGGCGGGGGAAATCTGTTGGTTCCCACGGCCAAAGACAAAGCCCTGTCCGCCAATCGGTGAGACGACGATGACGTTCTCGTCGCCGAGCGCGTCGAGAATATCCGATTCGGCCGCGTCGTGTGCCAGTAGTTCGCCGTCCCGCCAGACGTCGACGCCGAGTGGCGTCCCATCGATGTCCAGCTCCGATTTGATTTCGCCGACGGTGCTGCCCGGCCCGAGGACGTAGGTCACGCCACGTTCGATTTCGTCGACGAACCCGTCGGCGATGCCACCGACACTCCCGCTGGCGAGTTGCTTGCTCGACTGGCGTTGCTCTGCAACGGGCACCGTGGCTATCGCACGCAGTTCGGTCCGAACCTCCCCCTCCCGATAGTCGTCTTCGTCGATGTCGTTGACTTCGGCCCGGGTAGTCTGCTCGAAGGTCGCTGCCACGACGCCGGCCGCCCGGGGCGAGACGGCAAACACCGCCGAGTAGACTTTGACGCCCGCCGGGACGCCGAGAATCGGGGTGTCATCATCCAGTTCCGAAAGTGTCTCGGCCACGTCAACGGCCGTCCCGTCACCGCCGGTAAAGAGGACGATGTCGACGTCGCACTCGACGAACGCCCGGACCGCGGCCCTGGTGTCGGCGGCGCTGGTCGTTCCTGTCCCGCCACTGGGGACGTCGACAGTATCCGGGTTGAAACCGGTGTCCCGGGCAGCGTCTTCGCCCATCTGTGCGGGTGCGGCGACTATCTCGACTGGCGTGTCAGTCTCCGAGATAGCTTGGAGGGCGTCACGAGCGCGGTCGGGTGCGCGTGGCGTGGCCCCGCGAGCGCGGGCCTGTTCGACTTTCCCGTCGGTCCCTTTCAGCCCGACGCGGCCGCCCATTCCCGCGATCGGATTCACGACGACCCCTATGCGGCGCATACGCACGATACAGCGAGTACGATGAAAAGCAAACCGGAACGTCTTAACCGTCCGCACTTCGAACTGCCGAGTATGAGTGTGCTACTGACGCAAGCGAACGAAGTGGCTGTGCAGGGTTCCGTCATCGATGCTGCCGGGTGGGTCGTCCTCCTCGGTGGCGTCCTTCTGACCGCGTTCTGGCTGCGCTCTCTCGGGCGATAACTGCGCTCACTCCGGTATTTCGACCTGCTCGGCGAGCCACTGCTTTGCATCCGCGACGGCCCCTTCGTCTTCGCCCTGTATCTTCAGACGGACGGTCTCGCCGGGGTAACTGCCGACGGTCACGCCAAATTGCTCTTGGACCTCGATGAGTCGGTCGATGAGGGCACTCTCCGGTTCGTCGGCTTCGACGGTTGCCGTAAAGCGGTCGACACCGGTGAAGTCCTCGGCAATCACCTCGAACATCCCTTTCATCTCGTCGGGAACGCCGGGTAACACGTAGACGTTGCCGATATTACACCCCGGTGCGACCCCGTTAGGGTTCCGGATGAACTCCCCGCCTGCTGGGAGTGCTGCGGTGCCATCGGCAAGTTCCTCCCGGACGTACCCCCCTTCTTCGGCGAGCCACTGGAGCGCCGCCTCGCTCTCTTCGAGTTCGCGACCGAAGGCAGCAGCGACGCCGTCCATGGTGACGTCGTCGTGCGTAGGCCCGACGCCGCCAGTGACGATAACGGCGTCGAACTCGGCACGCTGTTCGTTGACCAGCCGGGCAATCTCGCCGACGCGGTCCGGGACGACCGTGACGCGGTCGACGTCGACGCCGCGCTCGGCGAGCTGTCGACCGAGCCAGGCAGCGTTCGTGTTGACGGTGTCGCCGGCGAGAATCTCATCACCGACGGTGACCAGCGCGACGCGCATACCGGTACCTCGGACCGGAGCGTAAAATCACCACCGGCTCCGCCACCGACGATTCACATTCCCGGTGGCGGACCGTCGTTGTCGAACTCGTCGTCGTCGTAATCGATGTCGATGTCTATCTCTTCGCGCTGGGCTTCCAGCCCCCGAATCTGTCGGAAGTAGTAGAGCCCGCCGACAAGCCCGACCAGGAGCGCGATGATGGCAAGCCCCGCAAAGAGCAGCAGGTCACGTTCGAGGTAGTACCGGGTGTTTACCCGGCCGTCCGAGAGGTTCCCCCACCGAACGGTCATCCGGTCGTCCTCGACCGTACTGTTCCAGTTGCCCGGGTTGGCCTGCGAGAGCAGCGGAATCCCGACGCGTGCGCCGGGTGGGAGGATGACCTCGTGTGACCCCTGTGTGAACACCGGTGACCGGAACTGCTTGCCACTCCGGGATGCAGTGTAGGCGACTTTCCCGCGTGGCTCCGGGACCGTAATCTGGGTCCGGTCGCCGCTTCGCGTCGCAGAGAGGTTCCCGTGGGTCGCGTTGACGACGGTCCCATTCTCGTATTGGTACTGGAGCGAGCGCAGATTGACCGGGTTGTCGCCCTCTATCGCATCGCGTTGCCAGACCTCGACGGTCTCGTTGGTCACGTTGACGACTGTCGCGTACGACGACCGGGAGATGTCGAAGGTCACGTTCGCCGACGTGTCCCACTCGTAGGTCGCGTTCTCGGTGAGCTGGTCCTCCGGAATGTCCGAGGAGCCAAACCCACACCCGGCTACGGTCGCGGCGAGCACGAGCGCACCGAGCGCGAGCAGGCGTTTACGTCTCATGGCACGACACAGAGCAGCTCTGCGGGGAGATACTCGCCGACGCTGGCGAGCAGTCCCGGTGGGTCGGTCCCCTCACGGCAGACGACACTCTGTTCGAGCAGCCCCAGCCGCTCGACGGTCACGATGTCCTGAGCGTGGCCGGCGCGATTGACCGTCGCCCGGACTTCCGAGCGCGTCGCGCTGTTTATGTTCAGACGACCGGTTCCACGGGTCCACTCGTAGAGGCGGTCCTGCTCCTCGTCGGCGAGTCGTGGCGGGTCGCCGACGACGAATCTGAGCGGCATGTGCTGGACGAGTCCAAAGCGGGTTCGAATCTGCTCGGGCGACCCCTGGCCGAGTCCCAACTGGTCTGTGGGAATCCGCACGCGCTGGCCGGCATCGAGAACGAGTCCGTCGTCGTCCCACGACTCGAGGGTGCCGACGTGGACCTCACCGTCTTCCAGGTGCGGCGTAATCTCGCCCCACTCCTCGCGGAGGAGGTTGCGTGCGACGACCGCGTCGTCACCCTCGACGGTGACCGTCGGGAAGTCGTCGTCGCGGTGCCCGACCTCGAAGGTAACGTCGAGTCCGTCGAGCGTGTTGGCCACCATCGATTCCAGACCGTCGAGTGCGCGGTCGCGGGCGTCGCCAGCGACGTACACTTTTGTAGCAAGTACGACCATCAGATTTCGGCGTTTGCCGTCTCCACGTTGAGTTCGTCACGCAGTTCGTCGATGCGCGTCTCCATCGCATCCACGAGGCGGGTGTTCTCGAGTGACTGGAGTTCGCTTCCACAGTCGGGACACTGGAAGCCAAAGTCCATCGCTTCGCCGAACTCGAAGCGGATACCACACTCCTCACAGAGGTAGAACTCGTGGTTTCGCTCGTACTCGCGGCGGTTCTCCAGTGCGGTGAGCAGGCGGTGCATCTCGGATTCGAGTTGCTCGGGAATCGCGTCGTACTCGAAGGTCCAGAGGTAGGTGAGCCACCCCGAGTCCTCGTCGCGGAGTCGTCGGTACGTCGCCAGGTCGTTCTCGTAGAGAATGAAAAGTGCCCGGCGAACGTCGTTGAGTTCGAGTCCGAGTTCCTCGGCGAGTTCCTCGTCGGTCACTTCCCCGTCCGGGGGCGCTGCCGCGACTGGCATACCCTTCGGGCCGACGAGTTCGTGGAGGTACTTCTGTATCACAGGGTCCTCCAGGAGTTCCTCAAAAGCCATTACGGTAACAACCGGGTGTAACGTGGTTAAAACCATCGGGATGGCCCCGCGGTCGATTTGTTATCCTGCGAGTTACTCGCGCTCTTCGACGCGCTTTCCCTCAGCCTGGGGAACGACTTCCCGCTCGGCGTCGTCCCACTCGCGGTCCAGTTCCGTCCCCTCGAACAGTCTGTCCAGAAACACGGCGAGAGAGGCCACCTCCGAGTGGGGCTGGTTGGTCACGCCCACGTTCCAGTCTGCGGCGTCGTAGACGTCCCACGCGACCTTCTCCGCGCCGACGACGACGAGTAGTGGCTCGCCGCCACGGTGACGGTCGCGTATCTCGCCTTCGACCTCCTGGACGGGGAGCCCGTACATCGTCAGGTGGACGATTGGACCGTCCCAGTTGTTGAGACGGGCCATCGGTTCGTCGGTCGTCTCCACAGCGAAGGGCCCGCCAAAGCGGTCGGTGATGTCGACTATCGTGTCCGCGCGGCTGGCTCCCTCCTGGGCCAAAATCACGCGGTCGGCACCGAGTGCGCGTGCCGTCAGCCCGACGTGGGTCGTCATCCGCTCGTCTCGGCCGGGGCGGTGCCCGAGACGGAGGACGACGACCTCCGGTGTGTCCTGCATACACGCCTTCTCGGGAGCGGTCGGTTAGGTGCTTTCGGAGCGCGACTGTCCGCGAGTGGCGCCGCTGCACTCGATGTCAGACGATAGTGACTGGGATGTCAATGCCGTGGAGCACGCGCTCGGTCGTACTCCCCAGCAGAATCGTCTTGAACGACGAGTGGCCCCGCTCGCCGACGTAGACACAGTCGATGTCGTGTGTCTCGATGTACGCGAGAATCTCCTCGCCGGGAACGCCTTCTTCGATAGCGGTCTGGACCTGTACGTCTGCATCGCGAGCGCGCGATTCAATGGCTGTGATGGCCTCCTCGCCGGCTTCCCGGAAGTTCTCTCGAACCTGGTCTGGGTTGACGATGGCGTTGTCGTAGGCCGTTCGCGTCTCGATGACGTAGAGTGCGTGCAGCGTTGCCCCGTAGCGAGCCGCGACGTCGATGGCGTGGGTCGCCGCTGTGGTGGCGTGGTCGCTCCCGTCGGTGGCAACAAGAACGTGGTCGTACATGTCTCAGGGGATGGCGCCCACGAGCTAAAACCTCCGGGGCGACCAGCCTGCCGACCCCTCGCCGACAGTCTCAGCCCCCGTCGCGCTGGCGTTCGCGCGGGTCTTCGACGAACTTCCGGCCGTTCAGGCGTTTCTTGTCGCCGCTTGCGGTTTTGATGAGCAGTTCTGGCCCCTTGTGGCGCATCTCGACGATGTTCAGGACCGTCTCGAAGGTCCAGCCTTTCACCCGCGCCACGCCTTCGCTGTCGAGTTCAATGAAGGTTCGGGGCGTCTTCTGGTTGCCAAACGACCACTCTTCGTCGCCAAATTCCATCGTCTCACCCTCGATTTGGCCCCAGGTGAAGACACACCGATACTGCGTCCGCGGCTCGTCGCTCCGGTCGTGGTCGACGCGCGTCGCCTCCTCGAAGTCGAACCCACAGTGGCTGGCCCACTTCTCGAAGTGACTGTGGTCGAACTGTTTGTTGGTCGCACCATCCCGCGTCTGGCGCGTCCAGATGATGTGCGATTTCGAGGGTTTCCCGCGAAACGAGCCGTTCGTCACATCCCAACTTCGACTGGCCGCGTTGATAAGCGTAATTGCCGCCGCATTGACAGTCCCGTCGGGCGGCGGTGGCCGGCGGCACCGAGCGGACCGGACGATTATAATGGTGGCCGAGCAAGTATGACCTGATGAATCTCGAAGACCATGCCGAGGAACTCGCCTCCGACCTCGGTGTTGACAAAGCGGAGGTCAAAGACGATCTGGAGAACCTCGTCTCCTACAGCGTGCCGATGGACGAGGCAAAGCAGAGTCTCCGCCGGAAGTACGGTTCCGGTAGCGATTCCGGTGGCGGCGGTGCCCCACCGAGCAAAGACATCGCCGACGTGACGACCGACGACAGCAGCGTCTCGGTGACCGCCGTCGTGCTCACGGTCGGCAAGCGCTCGATTCGCTACCAGGGCGACGACCAGGTGATTCTGGAGGGGAAACTCGCCGACGAGAGCGGGCAAATCTCCTACACGTCCTGGGAGGAGTTCGACATCCAGCCCGGCGACACCGTCAGCATCGGCAACGCCGGGGTCCGGGAGTGGGACGGCCACCCCGAACTCAATCTCGGCGAAAGCACGAGCGTCGAGACCGCCGACGAATCGCTCGACGTGCCCTACGACATCGGCGGCGATGCCACACTCACCGAACTCCACCCGGGTGACCGTGGCATCAACGTCGAGGTGACCGTCCTCGAGTCCGAGTCGAAGGTCATCGACGGCCGCGACGGCGAGACGGAGATTCTCAGCGGCGTGCTGGCCGACGAGTCGACACGGCTCCCCTTCACCGACTGGGACCCACACGCCGAACTCGCGGAGGGCGAATCCGTCCGCATTGAGGATACGTTCGTCCGGGAGTTCCGCGGCGTCCCGTCGGTGAACGTCTCGGAGTTCTCGACGGTGCAGCGACTCGACCGGGCTATCGAAGCGCCCGAGACGGCACAGCAACTCTCGATTCGGGACGCCGTCGAGTCGGGCGGGCTCTTCGACGTGGAACTGGTCGGCAACATCATCTCGCTGCGGGACGGTTCCGGGCTCATCGAGCGGTGCCCGCAGTGCAGTCGCGTCGTCCAGAACGGGCAGTGTCGCAGTCACGGCGAGGTCGACGGCGAAGACGACCTGCGGACGAAAGCTATCCTCGACGACGGAACCGGGACGGTCACGGCCATCCTGGACGAGGAGATTACCGAAGCCGTCTACGGCGGAGACATCGAAGACGCGAAAGAACACGCCCGCGAGGAGATGGACAAGGAAGTCGTCGCGGACACCATCGCCGACCGAATCGTCGGCCGGGAGTTTCGCATCCGCGGCTCACTCAGCGTCGACGAGTACGGCGCGAACCTCGAAGCCGCCGAGTTCACCGAGGCCGAAGACGACCCCGCAGCGCGTGCCGAGGCGCTGCTCCAGGAGGTGACGACATGAGCGAAAGCGAGCAAAGCGGTGCCGGCCGCCGCGAGGTCGCGTACCGTCTGTTCGCCGCGGAGTTCGACGACGCGGACTTTTCGTACTCCGAAAGCGACGAGGAACGCGCGCCCAACTACGTCATCACGCCGACGGGCGCGCGTGTAAACCGACTCTTTGTGGTCGGTGTTCTCACCGAAGTCGAACAGGTCAGCGAGGACGTGCTGCGCGCTCGCGTGGTCGACCCGACGGGCGCGTTCGTCCTCTATGCCGGCCAGTACCAGCCCGACGAGCAGGCGTTTCTCGACAGCGCCGATACGCCGATGTTCGTCGCGCTGACCGGGAAGGCCCGCACCTTCCAGCCGGACGACTCCGAGCAGGTGTTTACCTCCGTCCGACCGGAGAGTATCAGCGAAGTCGACGCCACGACGCGGGACCGCTGGACGGTCCAGACCGCAGAGCAAACCATCGACCGCGTCGGTCACATGGCGACGGCGCTCTCACTGGCCGTTCGCGGTGGGGACCTCCGAACGACCCTCGAAGACAACGGCGTCGACGACGGACTGGCCGCCGGTATCCCGCTGGCTATCGAGCACTACGGGACGACAGGCGCGTACCTGTCGGCACTGCGAGAGCTCGCGGTCGACGCCGCGCGTCTCGTCGCCGACGAAATCGACGAAGTGGAAGGACTCTCGCTCGACCCCGGACAGGGTGACGACGACGACCTGCACTCGCTTGCTGACACCGATATAGACGTGTCCGCAACCGCCGGAATCGCCGCCAGTTCACCAGCCGAATCGAGTGGCGGAGACGAACCTTCGACTGAAACAGAGCCAGAAACAGTCGACACCTCGACCGAGACGGCAGCGGCCGAGACATCCGACATCGAGAGCGGCACCGACGCGACCGACTCGACGGCTGAAGTGTCACAAACGACGACAGATACCGCATCGGAGACAACCGAGCCGGACGCGTCAGAGACGGCACTGGAAGCGGAGACGACGACAGCGGAGACGACGACAGAAACGACAGACACACCCACTGAAACAGCGGCCACCGAGTCAGCGACGGGAACGTCGACCGAGGCTACCGGCTCGGAGGGTGTCGAGACGGACACCGGAGAGCCAGCGGCAGCCGGGACTCCCGGTGGGTCCGAAACCGGCGTCGAAGAGACCGGTGCCGACGATGCGGAAGCGCAGCCGACAGCCGCGGCCGAGGACACTGACGCCGGTGCAGACGCCGAAGACGACATCGGCGACTTCGAACCCGGCGAGTTCGAACTCGACGAGGACGAACGCGAGGAAATCGAGGAGGAGTACGGCACCGAGTTCCAGAGCGGGACAGACGTACCAGACCCCGGCGAGGCAGACATCGAAACGCCCGACCCGGAAGAGCTGGCCGAAGCCGAGCCCAACAATGAATCCGGCGAGGAGTCGCCAGCCCCCGCCGGAGCGGCCGAGCCAGCCGAAATAGAGAGCGAGAACGAACCGAAATCCGAGTCTGAAGTTGCAGACACCAGCGACGGCGAAACAGACGACGCGGCGGACACGTCGGAATCGGCCGAGGACATCGACCTCGAAGAGGCGACTATCGACGTCATGGAGGAACTCGACGACGGTACCGGTGCCGAGCGGGAGACGGTCGTCGAGACGCTCGTCGAGCGCCACGGCGTCAGTGCCGACGAGGTGGAGGAAGCTATCCAAGACGCGCTGATGGACGGCCGGTGTTACGAGCCCGACGACACGACTGTCAAACCCATCTGATGGTGGTCGAGCCGGTCCCTGATTTGCCCGCCGCCGTCGTCGACTGTGGGGACGAGCGGGCGCTCGTAGTAGCCGACTTTCACGCCGGAATCGAGGTCGGACTTCGGCGGGAGGGTGTCGAACTCGACAGCCGTGCCGACGAGCGCCGCGAGCAGTTGCTCGCACTCGTCGACCGGACGACACCCGACCAGCTTGTCGTGCTCGGTGACCTCGGCCACGCAATCGGCACCCCCTGGGACGACGAACGCGATGAAATCGCCGATTTGCTCGCCGCAGTCACTGAGCACGTCCCGGTCACACTCGTGCGGGGCAACCACGACGGGGACATCGAGACACAAATCGAGCACGCCGACGACGCCAGACTCGTGCCGGGCCATGGGATGCGAATCGGGTCGGTCGGCTTCGCGCACGGCCACACCTGGCCCAGCCCCGACGTACTGGACGCAGAGATTCTCTGTACTGCCCACGAACACCCGGTCGTCAAACTCGAAGACGAGGTCGGTGGCGGCCGCGTCGAGCGTGTCTGGCTTCGCGGGGACTGCAATCCCGAACCGTTCGAAGCGTTTCACGACCGTGACACCGCCACCCCGGACGAACTCGTCGTCTTCCCCGCGTTCAACGACCTCTCGGGCGGAACCTGGGTCAACGTCGCCAGCCAGGAGTTCCTCTCGCCGTTTCTCCCCGACGGGCTCGCCGACGGGCAAGCGTATCTGCTCGATGGGACTCGCCTCGGCCGATACGACACGGTCTGAGTTGGTGGCCCACCCCGGAGATTTAAATGTCAGTACGCGGCCAGCCCGACCCATGCACTGACAGCAAGCGCTCGGGTGGTCCGCGATAGCGTGACACGCCATCCGAGAGCCGCGCGCAAGCAGTGTCACCTGTTCGCTCTCTCCCGACGGGCTTAATCGGCTCAGCCACCTACAGCGGGTGATGACAGACGGTGAGGCCGCATCGGGACCGGCGGCCTTCGCCGCGCTCGGGTCGACTGTCCGGGCTGCCCTCTCCGAGCGCGGATTCGACACGCCGACTGCACCCCAGCGAGTGGCAATACCGCCACTCGCGGACGGCGAGAACGCTCTCGTCGTCGCACCGACTGGCAGTGGCAAGACTGAGACGGCGATGTTACCGGTCTTCGACGCACTCACAGACGAGGAGCGGTTCGGCATCGGCTCGCTCTACATCACGCCGCTCCGTGCGCTGAACCGCGACATGCGCGACCGACTGGACTGGTGGGCCGAGACGCTCGACTTAGACGTGGACGTTCGCCACGGCGACACCACTGACTACCAGCGCCAAAAGCAGGCAAACGACCCGCCGGACGTCCTCGTCACGACGCCCGAGACACTCCAGGCGATGCTGACCGGAAAGAAACTCCGGCGAGCGTTGGAAGATGTCGACCACGTCGTCGTCGACGAGGTCCACGAACTCGCCACCTCCAAGCGCGGCGCCCAACTCACAATCGGGTTGGAGCGGCTCCGAGAACTCTCCGGGCCGTTCCAGCGCGTCGGCCTCTCCGCGACGGTGGGTGACCCCGACGAAGTCGGGCGCTTTCTCACCGGTAATCGTGGCTGTGAAATCGTCGAAGTGGACGAGGGCAAAGCCTTCGACGTGGACGTTCGCTGTCCGACAATCACCGACGAGGACGAGCAGCTCGCGAGCGAACTCGTCACGCAGGCTGACGTCGCCAGTCACGTCCGCGTCATCGACGAAGTCGTGACTGACCACGAGTCGACGCTCGTGTTCGTCAACACCCGACAGACGGCCGAGGCGCTCGGGTCGCGGCTGAAGAAACTCGGTACCGACATCGGCATCCACCATGGCTCACTCGCCAAGGAAACCCGAATCGAGGTCGAGTCGCAGTTCAAGTCCGGCGAACTCGACGGATTGCTGTGTACGTCCTCAATGGAACTCGGCATCGACGTGGGTCACGTCGACCACGTCGTCCAGTACAACAGTCCCCGGCAAGTCTGTCGACTCCTCCAGCGTGTCGGCCGCGCGGGTCACCGCCGCGATGCCGTCTCCTCGGGAACTATCGTCACCAGCCATCCCGACGACGTGATGGAGTCGCTGGTCATCACGCGCCAGGCCCACGCCGGCGAAGTCGAGCGCGCCGACATCCACTACGGCAGTCTCGACACTGTCGCAAACCAGATTGCGGGATTAGTGATGGACTTTGGCGAAATCGGTGCGATGAAAGCCTACGACATCGTGACCCGCGCGTACCCGTTCAAGAGCCTCTCGAAATCCGCGTTCAAGCAGGTGATCCGAGAGCTCGCGGGCAATCGCGTCGTCTGGCTGGAAGAAGACGAAGACCGGCTGGAGAAACGCCAGGGGACCTGGCAGTACTTCTACCAGAACCTCTCGATGATTCCCGACGAAGCCACCTACGACGTGGAGGACGTGGCCAGCGGGAAGCAGGTCGGAACACTCGACGAGCGCTTCGTCGTCAACTTCGCCGCGCCCGGCGAAATCTTCATCCAGCGCGGCGAGATGTGGCGCATCACCAACATCGACGAGGAAGAAGAGATCGTGACGGTGTCGCCAATCGAGGACCCTGCCGGGGAGGTTCCCTCCTGGACCGGACAGGAGATTCCCGTCCCTAGCCAGGTCGCGCAGGAAGTCGGGGAGTTGCGCGGCGTCGCCGGCGACCAGCTCCGTGACGCGCCGAAAGCGGCGGTCGCCCGTGACGTGCAACGGCGCTACGACGCGGAGACGGCGACCATCGAAGCGGGGCTCGGTCCACTCGCGGACCACGCCGACACCGACGCGCCCGTCCCCACGGACGACCGACTCCTCGTCGAGTTCAGCGGCCGCGCAATCGTCGTCAACGTCTGTTTCGGCCACAAGGTCAACGAGACGCTGGGCCGACTGCTCTCGGCGTTGCTCGGCCAGCAGAGTGGCTCTTCGGTGGGGATGGACGTCGACCCGTATCGCATCGAACTCGATGTCCCGCGTGGAATCACGGCCGGCGATGTCGTCCGGATTCTCAAGGAGACGGACCCCGACCACGTCGAGCACATCATCGAACTCAGTCTGAAAAACGCCGACGCGCTGAAGTTCAAACTCGCACAGGTCGCCGCGAAGTTCGGCGCGCTCAAGCGCTGGCGAGGGACCGGCCAGGCTCGCTTCGGTCGGAGTCGACTGCTCGACGCCCTCGAAGATACGCCAGTCTACGACGAAGCAGTTCGGGAGATACTCCACGAAGAACTGGCAGTCGAGGAGACGGCGACGCTCCTCGGACGCATCCAGTCCGGCGAACTGGCCGTCGAGACGGTCGGAGACCACACGCCACTGGGAACCAGTGGGCGGGGCTCGGGTACGGAATTGCTCACACCGGAGAACGCCGATGCGAGCGTCATCCAGACGGTCAAAGACCGCATCCAGAACGACCGCGTCATCCTCTTTTGTCTGCACTGTCGGGACTGGCAGACGAAACGAGAGGTCGGGCGCGTCCGCGACCAGCCCGAATGTCCACAGTGTGGCTCGACACAGATTGCCGCGCTAAACCCATGGGACGACGACACTGTGGCAGCGGTCAAGACCGACGAGAAGGACGACGAAGAGGAGAAAGCCACTGAACGGGCCTATCGAACGGCGAGTCTCGTCCAGAGCCACGGCAAGCGAGCCGTCGTCGCGCTCGCTGCGCGTGGTGTCGGCCCACAGAACGCCGCACGAATCATCAACAAACTGCGGGAAGACGAGGACGACTTCTACCGGGATATTCTCTCCCGTGAGCGCGAGTACGCTCGCACGCGGTCGTTCTGGGAGTAGCGGCGGCGGTACTCACTGTTCGTCGAGCAGTGGTGAGGCGACCAGCGTCGGCGTGTCCGTGGACTCACCAGCGAGGTGCATGTCGCTGCCGAAGGTGGTAATGAGTTCAAGGTTCGTCCGAACGTGGTCGGTCACTTCCGGAATCGCGAGCCGGCCGCCAGCCAGCGCGAGCAGGACCATCAGCTGGTCGGCCATGTGAACGTCGACTGTCGCACCCGAGGAGTGAACGGACTGGAACTGTGCGACAGCGGCCTCAGCGACTTCCTCGGAGGGACGTCCGCGTTCGCCGAGTTCTTCGAAGCCGGCGAGCGTTCGGTCGTAGACGGCACGCAGAAGAATCGACGAGCCGGGGGAGTCACTCGGCACGTACGCGACATCTTCGACACTGACGGGGAAGCCATCATCATCGAGTAGCTTTGCTGCGTGTCTCGCCTGCCGGTCGGCGACATCGCTGTCTTCGAGGTCCGCAGACGCTTTGGAGTATATCTCGACCCGTTCCAGACTGCCTCGCTCGTCTAGTTCCAGTGGCTGGCGGGTCCACGGCGTTGTTTCGAGTGTTGCTCTGCCACCGCCCGCAGGATAGAATCCCGTCCGTTCGAGTTCGAGCGTGGCTTCGAGACCGTATCTGGCAAGTAGCGGCAACTTGACGTGCTGGTGGTACTCGACCGTCGGCGACCACTTCACGTTGGTGCCGCCGGTCGCAGTCACACAGATTGGCTCGTCGCAGGTCACCCCGATTGGCAAAATCGTGTCGAACAGGAGCATGAGACTGCCCGCCGTCCCGACGTCTACCGAGAGGTCCGTGTGACAGGTCGAGCCTGGTTCGAAGACCAGCGATTCGGCGCCGGCCTTGGCACCCTCCACGTCGGCGTCACAGAAATCGGCAACGAGGTCGACCGTCGACAGGTGCTGCGGGCGAAGCCCCGGGTTCGGCCGGTCTCCGCGGATGTCGTCGATACGAAACGACCTGTCGGTAATCGTCGACAGCGAGAGCGCTGTTCGGAGCAGTTGTCCCCCGCCGGCAGCGCCGTCGATACTGAGCATCGCCGTACGGTATCCGCATTCGGGGGCCAGATTCCTGAATCTGTCCGTCTCTGGCTACCAGCATGCAGTGACAGGCCCGCTCGGGAAAGACTAAGAGCCAGGGTCGCCACCACCCTGCCAATGCGACTGGAGGATTACTGGGGAATCGGGCCGAAGACCCGGGACCTGCTGGCCGCGGAACTCGGTGTCGACGCCGCAATCGAGGCAGTCGAGACGGGCGACGTGCGGACGCTCGTAGACGCTGGCATCCCGCGTGGCCGCGCGACCCGGATTCTCCGGCACGCCCACGGCGGCGAGGCGATGGACCTCCTAGCGACCCGCGACGCGCGAAACGTCTACAAGGACCTTCTGGGCATCGTCGGTGACTACGCGGTCACCGAGAGCGCGGGCGACCGTATCCGAATTCTCACGCCGCTCGACAGTGCCGACGCGATGCGTGCCCGACTGGACAGCGTTCTCGAGGCCCGCGACACCTGGGCCGGGCTGGACGAGGCGAGTCGGTCGGCAGTTATGGACGCGTTCGACGCCTACGAGAGCGTCGCTGGCGGGCGCATCTCCGCGGTCAGGACCGCACTTGCACTCCAGGAGACCGGTGTCGACGAGGGTATTTTTGCACCAGTCTCGGATTTCGATGCCGGGGCACTCGAAGACGCCGAGGCTGCACTCGCAGGCCTCGAATCCGGCGGCGACCGCGTCGGCGAGGGCGCCGACGACCGGCTGGACGAACTCCGCACACAGCTTGCTAGTGTCGAAGACCTCTCTGCGACCCCCGGCGACGTACTGGAGGCTGTCCGGTCGGGCGCGCGCGGAACGGACGAACTCCGGGATTCGTTTGCCCGACACGTCGCCGGCGAGACTGCTGTCGACATCGGCCGCGTCCGGGAGGCGATGCCGGGGGAAGCGGCGGACGCGTCGGCTTTCGTCGGCGAGACACTGCGGGCGCTTGCCGACGACTTGCGGACGGCCGTCGAAGAGCGCGAGCAAGACGTCAGCGAGCGACTGGCGGGCGTACTCGAGGAGGCCGAACCCGAAATCGACGCCGCAGTCGAGACGGTCGACAACCTCGCCTTTGCGCTGTCGCTTGCTCGCTTTGCGCTCGCGTTCGACCTCACGCGGCCACGGTTTGTCGACCACCAGGTCGCCGGCGTCGTGGAAGCACGCAACGTATTTCTCGAAGACGCTGGCGATTCGGTCCAGCCGATTACCTACGCCGTCGGCGAGCACGACCTGACGGTCGCGAGTGCGACGGCACCGCCCAGCGGGGACCGCGTTGCGGTCTTGACCGGTGCGAACAGCGGCGGGAAGACGACGCTGCTGGAGACGCTCTGTCAGGTCCAGTTGCTCGCCCAGATGGGACTCCCGGTGCCGGCCGACGATGCCGAGGTGAGCGTCGTCGACACCATCGTCTTCCATCGCCGGCACGCGAGTTTCAACGCCGGGGTCCTTGAGTCGACGCTGCGCTCTGTGGTGCCACCGGTGACCGACGAGGGACGGGCGCTGATGCTCGTCGACGAGTTCGAGGCGATTACCGAACCGGGGAGCGCTGCGGACCTCCTGCATGGCCTGGTCTCGCTGACCGTCGATAAGGGAGCACTCGGTGTCTTTGTCACCCACCTCGCCGACGACCTGGAACCGCTCCCGGAGCAAGCACGGACCGACGGCATCTTCGCGGAGGGACTGACGACGGACCTGGAACTGGAGGTCGACTATCAGCCACGCTTCGAGACGGTCGGCCGGTCGACGCCGGAGTTTATCGTCTCGCGGTTGGTCGCGAACGCGGGCGACCACGCCGAGCGAGCCGGCTACGAGACACTTGCAGAAGCCGTCGGTGAGAGTGCCGTCCAGCGAACGCTGGCGGACGCTCGCTGGACTGAGTGAAGAAGGGCTACTTTGAGGTGACTGGGGACCGAAGTCAGTGCATGGGAATGAAATCACTCCTCCGAGTCGGCTATCTGATGATGGTCGTCCAGGGACTGTTGAGCGTCTTCCTTCCGAAGAAAGCACTCAAACTCGCGACTGCCGGCTGGCGGGTCGGCTTTGAGAACGTCGACGAACTCGAACCGCGGGAGTGGTACGTCGAGGTGACGAAAATCGCCGGCGTCGGCATGCTCGCTGGCGGCCTGACTGGCCTGCTCGTCACAAGCGCCGAAAACGCAGAGAAAGAGCGGTCAAAGGCCCAGATGGCCGCCGGCGAATCCGCATCTGAGCACGACAGCGACGCCGACACCGACGAGTCAGACGATGACGACGGCGGTCCCGTGACTATCGACATCGACGACGACGAATAACGCAACTGACGACGGTCAGACGAAACGCGACCGTTCGAATCCGGTGTGGCGTCAGGCCGCGCTCTCGATGGCCTGGTCGAGGTCCGCGATGATGGCCTCGGTCGACTCCAGACCCACCGAGAGGCGGATGAGGTCCGGGGTCACACCAGAGGCTTCCTGCTCTTGTTCGGTGAGCTGCTGGTGAGTCGTACTCGCGGGGTGGATGATGAGCGTCTTTGCGTCACCGACGTTTGCCAGCAGACTCGCGAGTTCGGTGTTCTCGACGGTCGACTGGGCGGCGTCGTATCCGCCCTCGAGGCCGAACGTAATCATGCCGCCGTAGCCGCCATCGAGGTACTCGCTGGCAGCGTCGTGAGTCTCGTGGTCCTCCAGTCCGGGGTAGGTGACCCACGCCACGTCATCGTGGTCCTGGAGGTGTTCGGCGACGGCCATCGCGTTCTCGCAGTGGCGTTCCATCCGCATCGGCAGGGATTCGACGCCCTGGATAGTCTGCCAGGCATCGAACGGCGACTGCTGGTTGCCCATGTCACGCAGGCCGCGGGCGATACCGGCGTAGGTGAAGGCGGCGTCGCCGAAGGTGTCGGCGAAGTTGACGCCGTGGTAGGCAGGGTTGTCGCCAGCGATTTCGGGGAACTTCTCGGCGTGGTCGGCCCAGGGGAAGGACCCGCCATCGACGACGACACCGCCGACGGTGGTGCCGGAGCCGTGAATCCACTTGGTCGTGGAGTTCCAGACCAGGTCCGCGCCGTGGTCGAGCGGATTGCAGAGGTAGGGCGTCGCGAAGGTGTTGTCCACGAAGACGGGGACGCCGTGGTCGTGCGCGATGTCGGCGATACGCTGCATGTCCGGCGTGACGAGCGCGGGGTTGCCGATGGTCTCGTAGTGGACGTAGGCGGTGTCCTCGTCGATGGCTTCCTCGTAGGCCTCGTAATCGAGCGTGTCGACGAAGCGTGCCTCCACGCCCTGTCGCGGTGCCGAGTGGGTAAAGTAGGTGTAGGTCCCGCCGTACAGCGAAGAGGCGGTGACGACGTTGTCGCCGGCATCAGCCAGCAGGAAGGTCACGAGGTTGAGCGCGGCCATGCCGGACGAGGTGGCGACCGCACCGACACCGTGTTCCAGCGCCGCGAGTCGTTCCTGGAGCGTCTCGACGGTGGGATTCATCAGCCGCGAGTAGATGTACCCCGGCTCTTCGAGCGCGAACTGCGAGGCCGCGTCGTCGGCGTCCTCGAAGACGTAGGAAGTCGTCTGGTAGAGCGGCGGTGCGCGTGCCCGCGTTTCCGCATCGGGTTCCTGTCCAGCGTGCAGACTGTCTGTGTAGATGTCGTCGTCTGTCATACGTGCAATCACAGACGGCCGGCCCGTATAAACGATGCATAAACGTCGAAAATCCCCGGCATCTACGACGCGAGTCGCGGTCCTGGGACCTTACGCGTCGAGTAATTCGCCCATGAGCTTCTGCTGGGCGGCCGCGAGATGCTCGGCAAAGGTCGAGGACTGGATGCCCAGTTCCTCGGCAACAGCCTCCGCATTCGCCTCGCGCGGGTACTCGAAGTAGCCCATCTCGTGGGCCGTCGACAGGACCTCACGCTGGCGGTCCGTCAGTTTCCGCACGTCGACCGGCACGAGCTCGGAGCGCTCGTCGTTGTCGACGCTGCGAACCAGATACTCGACGCTCACGTCACCAAACTGCTCGCTCATGTCGGTGATGAGGTCACGCAGCCCCGAGATGTCGCTGGCGTGTAACGTCACGTGCAGGTCCCCGTCGCGGGCGTGGACGTCGGTGACAGGTCCGAGTGTCTGCTGGATGTGCTCGCAGATGCAGGGCTCTGTCTGGTCGCGGTCGAACTCGTAGACCTCCTGGGTGCCGTAGTCGAAGACCGGTTCGAACGCCGGCATGTCGTCTGTGTCGCCGTCGAGTTCCCCGCCGGAATCGACAGTCACCTGCTCTGTCACTGTCTCGTCGCCGCCGGTCCAGTTGATGTCGGTCACCGGCCCCGGCACATCCGCCGATGCGACGGCGACCGGGCACCCCTCGGCCCGTTCGAAGACGAGTTCTGTTCTGACGCCTGGCATACCCTTCTTTTGGCAAAGTCCCGCAATAACTGGGGTGCCGATTCCCGAAAAGTGAAAACGCAGACGTGTGATACCACGGACGAGCGACGCCCGCCTGCCCCCGAACTGGTTCGGGACGGTGGTGAGGGGGCGCCGCGACGGAGAACCACTGTGTCGAGTGCACGCATCTCCCGCTGGACGAGACGATTCTTGCTCGTGAGCGCCGCGTGCTTCGTTCTCTCGCAGGTCGCAATCCTCGCAGACGTGCCCCGGCGCGTCGCAATCGTCCTCGGACTCTACGGGTTCGTCCTGACGACTGTCTTCGGGAAGGCCTACTCGCTGGTCCCGTCGTACTTCGACCGGACGCTCGCGTGGCCGTCCGCGCCGGCAGTGCAGTTACCCCTCCTTATTGTGGGTGTCACTGGACTCGCAGTCGGTGAGACTGCCGTCGCCCCGCCGTGGCTGTCGACTGTCGGTGCGCTCTCCTGGGTCGCGGGAGTCGTGGTCTTTCTGGGGACGATGCTGGTCACCGTCGCGGACAACCTCACTGGCGGCGAGACTGGGACCGGCGACGCGAACGCGGACCGGCGCGGACTCGACCGACTGGCCAACGCCTTCGTCCCGGTGGTGTTTGGCTACCTGACTGTCGGGTGTGTCGAACTGCTTGCCGGCACGCTCGGATTTTCCTCGCCCTTTGGCGGGGTGGCCGTCCGTACTTCGCACCTCTTTGCGGCCGGCGTGGCGCTTCTCTTGCTTTTCAGCGTCGGCTACCGACTCCTCCCCCGCTTTCTGGGGACCTACCCCAGCCGTCGGCTCGCTGCCGTCGTGTTGCCCTCCGGTGCAGTCGGCCCGGCGCTGCTCGCGTGGGGGTATCCTGCCGGCCAATTCTTTGTCGTCGGTGCTGTCGTCCAGTCTGTCGCAGTTGTCGGGTTTGCAGTCGCCTATCTCCGGATGGTCTTCCGGAGCGAGCGTGACCGTGTCGGGCTATACAGCGTTGCCGTCGCCGTGGTCTTTGGCTGTCTCGGTGTCGCGCTCGGTGTTCACTTCGCTGTCGTCGGCCTGGACCCGGCACTGACGACGGTTCACCGACGGGTCAACGTCTACGGCCTGCTGGGGCTGAGCATCGTCGGCGCAGTCTACCAGTTTTATCCGCCGGGCGTCTGTCCCTGGCCCGGTGGCAACGACCGGACCGCGCTGGGCACCATCGCCCTCGTCGCGGCCGGGTTGCTCGTCGTGGCTGCCACGTCGGTCTCTGTTCCCTGGGCGCGCCCGGCAGGACACGCACTCGTTCTCGCTGGCGCGGCCGGTTACGCCTATCTGCTCGCCGGAACCATATCATTACAGACATGATTTTGCGGACCGTGTTTATACTGGGTGCCGAACGTGTATGGGTGCGTCCAAAATACCGTTATCGGTTGTCTCAGGCCCCATAAATCGAATAGAAGGCTTTTATGCGAACGGTCCTAAGGAGCTAGTTGTCGATGAAAAAGACCATAGAATCTGTGGATGTTGACAGGCGGACAGTCCTTCGCGGCGCCGGTGCGCTCGCAGTAAGCGGCGTCCTCGCCGGGTGTGGTGGCGGCAGTGACAACAGTGGTGGCGACGTCCCGAGCGAGGTTGGGGACTACCTCGACGGTGCGAACAACTACGACGGGTCGGCCACCGACGAAACTGACGCCGATTCGGTGACCGTCATGGTCGGCGCCGGGTCGAACAACTTCGCGTTCGACCCAGCGGCTATCCGTATCAGCACCGGGACCACTGTCACGTGGGAATGGACCGGCAACGGCGGCGGCCACAACGTCGTCGCCGAGGACGAGACGTTCACCAGCGGTGACGAGTACGTCAGCGAGGAAGGGTACACCTACAATTACACCTTCGAGGAGACAGGGAACTACAACTACTACTGTCAACCACACAAAGGCGCCGGGATGAAAGGCGCAGTCATCGTCGAATAAGATAATGCACGGGGTCGACACCGACGAACGGCCGTTCGTCCTCGTCTGGGAGCTCACCCAGGCCTGCGGACTCACCTGTGACCACTGCCGTGCCGACGCCCAAGAGACCCGCCATCCCGACGAACTCACCACGGCGGAGGGCAAGGCGCTGCTGGACAGTGTCCGCGAGTTCGGCGAGGGCCAACTGGTAGTCTTCTCCGGTGGCGACCCCTGCAAGCGCGACGACCTCGAAGAACTCATCGAGTACGGCACGGATATCGGCCTGACCATCACGCTGACCCCCAGCGGGACCGACTCGCTGACACCCGACACTATCGAGCGACTGGCCGACACCGGACTGAAGCGACTGGCACTCAGCGTCGACGGTGCGACAGCAGCGTCCCACGACGACTTCCGCGGCGAGTCTGGCTCCTTCGAGCAGACTATCGAGGCCGCACGGACCGCACGGGAGGCGGGGCTCCCCCTCCAGATAAACACGACCGTCTGTCAGCGGACAGTCGGCGACCTGCCGGACCTGCGGGACCTCGTTGCAGACCTCGATGCGGTGCTCTGGAGCGTGTTCTTCCTCGTTCCGGTGGGTCGCGGTCGCGTCCTCGACCCAGTCACGCCAGACCGGGCCGAAGACGTGATGCACTGGCTGGGCGACGTCGTCGAGAACGAAGACTTCGCCGTCAAGACGACCGAGGCACCCCACTACCGTCGCGTCTTGCAGCAACGCGACGACATCGACTCGGGACGGCGCGGCGGTATCACCGCCGGCGACGGCTTCGCGTTCGTCAGCCACGTCGGCGAGATGTACCCGTCGGGCTTTCTGCCGAAATCGGCCGGCGACGTCCGCGAGACGGACGTGGTGTCGCTGTATCGCGAGTCAGAGCTGTTCGAGTCACTCCGTGAGGCGGATTCCCTCAAAGGAAAATGTGGCGCCTGTCCGTTCCGTGCCGTCTGCGGTGGCAGTCGGTCGCGAGCGTACGCCTACACAGGTGACCCGCTTGAGAGCGACCCGCTCTGTCCGTACGTCCCCCCGGAGTACGACGGGCCACTGCCGACACAGCAGCTACCCTGATTCGTCGGCCGCTGTGGGCTCGTCCGATACCTCGTCATCCGGTTCCTCCGTCTTTTCCTTCCGGTCGGCCAGTGACTCGACAGTCTCTGCGTCGCGCTCGGTGACCCGAACCCCCTTTTCGGCGAGGTGCCGCATCCGTCGGCGCGCGAACTCTTCTTCGCGCGTCCCGCGAGTCGCGAGGACGTACATCCGTGCGCGTCCAGTCGGGCGCATCGTCCGGCCGGCACGCTGGGCGCCCTGCCGTCGCGAGCCGCCAAGGCCCGAGGCGACGATAGCGAGCTCCGCGTTGGGTAGGTCGATACCTTCGTCACCGACCCGTGAGACGACGAGTGTCTGGAGACTCCCACCCCGGAACTGCTCGAACAGTTTCTCGCGGCGGTGGTGTGGCATCTCACCGCTGATGAAGGGCGCATCGAGCCGCGCCGCGAGTTCCCGACCCTGGTCGAGGTACTCCACGAACACCAGCGCCTTGTCGTCGGGATGTGTCGAGAGGAGGCGCTCGATTTCCTCGGCTTTCGCGGGGTTGGTCGCCGCGAGCTGTCGACGGTCGTGCCCCTCGGCACTGACGTACTGGTTCTGTGCGTCCTCGGTGCCCCAGGGCACGTAGAGGATGTCGACTTCCGGCTCGGCGACGAAGCCCTCGTCGAAGAGGGCATCCCAGTCTGTCCCGATGGGCGGGCCGATGAGCGTGTAGATTTCCGTCTCCCGGTCGTCCTCCCGGACCGGCGTCGAAGAGAGACCGAGGCGGTGGCGCGTCTGCAGGTCTGCGCTCCGGCGGTGAACGTCGGCCGGGATGTGATGGACTTCGTCGTAGACGATGAGCCCCCACTCCCGGCTGTCGAAGAGCTGTCTGTGGCGGTCCATCCCGGCAGTCTGGTAGGTAGCGATGGTGACCGGTCGGACGTTCTTCTCGCCGCCGTGGTACTCGCCGATCTGGTCGGCAGTCAGCGAGGTATGTGCGAGCAGTTCCTCGCGCCACTGGCCGGCCAGTTCGCGACCGGGAACTAGGATTAGCGTCTCGCCTTCGACCGCCGAGAGAATCCCCATCGTGGCGACGGTCTTCCCACTGCCCGGCGGCCCGACGAGGACGCCCGATTTGGTCTCCATGAACTGCGAGACCCACTCGTGCTGGTAGGAGCGAAGCTCCAAGTCGAGGTCGACCGGCAACTCGTCGCCGCTGTCGAGGTCGCGCTCGTCACGAACTGGATAGCTCGCCTCGTAGAGGATACGCTTGACCTCGGCGACGGCATCCTCGGAGACCCAGCTTTCCGTCTCCGAGATGGGTGCCCGGAGCTGGTCGTCGTCGAGTTTCTGTCGGGCGACGTTCCCCATCAGGTCCTCCGAGGCCGCCTCCAGCACCGTGTACCCGTCCTCGTGCGTCGTGAGTGTGAACTGGTTTGCGCGCTTCCACTGCTCTTCGAGCCACGATTCGAGCGGTTCTGACCGCTCGGGAAGGACGTCACGGACCGTCGCGAGCAGGTCCTCGAAGGTTTCGTATGGGGCCTGCCACACGTCTTCTCGACGGATTTCGTAGAGATAGCCGCCGCTTCCGGTGGTATCGACGAGATGGGCAAACTGCGAGAGCTGTGCGCGCGTGAACTGCTCGGGCTGGTCGACGACCAGCTGGCGGCGCTCGGGGAACAGGATGACGCGTTCGCGAGCGGCCATCTGCTGCCAGCTCCCGGGATACCAGACCGTCGGGTCCGCCGAGAGGTCGACGCGCTCGGCGACACCGTCGTCGACGAGCCGTTGCAGTCGTTCGGACGCCGCTGCCTGCGTGACGTCGTGCTGACGGGCGTACTGTGTCGCAGTCACCAACGGCCGACCGACCGCGTCCAGGGCGTCGTAGAACGCGTCCGTCCGGTCGCCGTCTCGGGGTGGGGACTCCTCCGCTGTCACGCTCGTCCGTTGGTGGGCTGGACAGTAACAGTTTGCGTCCGACCGCCGGGCTGGCAACTCCCGGCACGGTGGAGACAGTCACCAGACGGTCGTCGGTCTGGGAAAAGTATTTATCGAGCCAAGTTATTTACTCAGAAAGAGAGTAACTATGGCGACGAAACAGAGTCCCTCGGACGACCACCTGGATGGTGTCGAAGACGGCTGTGGCTGTACGGAAATCTGGGAGCATCTCAGCGAACAGCGTGACGGCGACTAATCAGCTAGCTTTTTCCGGGGTAATGGCGTAGGTTGCGCCGATGGGCGACCCCGACGACGTGTGTGTACTCGTGCCGACCTACGAGGAAGCCGAAACTATCGGGCAGGTTGTGGACGGATTCGTAGCCGAGGGGTTCGAAAACGTGCTGGTCATCGACGGCGGGTCGACCGACGGCACCCGCGAGATAGCCAGCGACCACGGTGCCAGGGTCGTCGTCCAGTCCGGCTCCGGCAAGGGCCAGGCCGTCCGGGAGGCGATGGACTACATCGACAGCCCGTACGTCCTGATGGCCGACGGTGACGCAACCTACCGTGCCGACGAGGCAGCGCAGATGCTCGAACCGCTGTTTACCGGCGAGGCCGAGCACGTCATCGGAAACCGGTTTGCGAACATGAAGCCGGGCGCGATGTCGCGTCTCAACCAGATTGGCAACGGCATCATCAATCGTGCGTTCAGTTACATCCACGGCCGGGACCTGCGAGATATTCTGAGTGGCTACCGGGCGTTTACCCACCAGTCGTTCCAGCGGCTGAGCCTGACTGCCGACGGCTTCGGCATCGAGACGGAGATGGCAGTCGAGTGTGTCAAACACAACGTCCGGACGAGTGTCGTCCCGATTACCTACCAGCCACGCCCCGACGAGTCCCAGACGAACCTCCGCCCGTTCCGCGACGGCGGCGTCATCCTCCTGACGCTGTACCAGATGGCAAAGACCAACAACCCGCTGTTTTACTTTGGGAGTGTCGGCACCGTCAGCACCATCGTTGGGCTGGTCCTCGCCGGATACGTCGCCGTCGAGTGGATTACTCGGAGCATTTCACACGAGGTTATCGCCGTCGTCGCCGGTGTCGCAGTTCTCTTCGGCGTCCAGTTGCTGATGTTCGGCGTCCTCTCTGACCTGGTCGTGACGCTCAACCGCGAACAGACCCACCAGATGCGCGAACTCGCCAAGGAACTCGATCGGGACGACCCACGGGCCGAGACGGGCGAGGAAACAGAACAGGCCGCCGACGCCGGGACTACCGGCGAACAGTCGCCGCCGGACGGTTAGAAAGGCAAGAGCGCCCGCAGCTGGGCCAGATACCCGCGCGACGAGCCCTGGCGGCGCTCCTCGAAGACGGGGTGGAGCACGTCGAGGAGTTCGCGTTCAGTCTCGAACTCGCGTCTCGTGGTCTGCTCGAGTGCCGTCTCCAGCGTAATCTCTGTCCCAGCGGCGTCGACCGGGACGCGCACGTCACCGTACTCGGCGACCAGTTCGTCGGCAGTCGCCGGGAAGGTGACGCCGAGTTCTTCGAGGCGCGCGTCCAGTGCGGCGATGCCGAACTCGATGACGTCCGGTTCGTCGTCCATGTCGTCGGACGGTGGCCGTACTCCCATCGTCCGGGGCAAGGAGCGTCAGTCCCGAAAAGCCATCGGGTTGGCGACAGACATAATCCACTCCGGGTACAGCCTCCGTCCATGGCACAGTCGGTTCCCGTCGAGACAATCGAAGGTCTGAGCGTGCTCGCCATCGTCGCGGCGCTCTCTGTCTCCGTGTTCCTTCTCCGCGGGCGAGACGGAGAATCCAGGCCACTCGATACACTCCGGGCGCGATTCGTGCTCGGCGTCCCATGGGGAACGGCCCTCAGCGTCCTCGGGGTACTGGCTGTCTACGTTTTCCTCCAGGGTGGCGGCCAGCAGGGCGGTCCGGTCGTCGTCGGGTTCCGGTCGTGGTCGTTTGGCTATCCACTGGGGATGGTCACAGCGGCCTTTGCCCACGCGGGCGAGGCCCACGTCACCGGCAACCTCCTCGGAACTGTCGTCTTCGCTCCCGTCGCCGAGTACGCCTGGAGTCACTATCCGACCAGACGGGGCAGCCACTCCTTTGGCGGCTGGCTGACGAACCCCTTCGTCCGCATCCTCCTGTTCGTCGCCGGCGTCGTTCTCGTCGGACTGGCGACCAGCATCTTCACGCCGGGGGCGCTCATCGGTTTCTCCGGTGTCGTCTTCGCCTTCGGAGGCTTTGCAGTCGTCACCCGCCCGCTGACTGCGGTGTACGCGCTCGTCGTCGAACGGGTCGTCAGTGTGAGCTACTATGCGGTCCAGAATCCACTGGTCCTCGCCCGCGGGCGCACCCAGTTTGTCACCCCAGGCTGGGCCGACGTTGCCATCCAGGGACACGCGCTCGGCCTGCTTATCGGGGTGCTGGCTGGCCTCTGGCTGGTCCGCTCGCGTGGCGCCTGGCCCGGCTACCGGCGGGTCTACTTTGCGACGCTGGTCTTTGCAGTCGCCAAGTCACTGTATGCCTTCTATTGGTATCTCAGCAACACCGAGTACGTCCTCTTTCGGGGACTCGGGATAGCCGCGCTGTTCGTCCTCGCTGGCGTGGTCGCGGTCGCGTTGGCCTCACGAGACCGAACGCTGGTGTCCAGCATCGACCTCTCGCGACGCGAGGTGGCCGTTGGCCTCCTGCTGTGTGTCGTCCTCGCTATCGGTATCGTCGCAGTGCCGTACAATCTCGTCTCCGTCGGTTCGGGGCCGGAGGCAGACGCCGGCGTCGAGGTGCGAGACTACACCGTAACCTACGCCGAGCAGGTGCCAAACCAGTACATCGCCGGTGTCGACGTGCCGTATCTCCGCGACTCGCTGACAGTCAACACGAGTGGCGTTATCGTGACCAGCGAGCAACGTCACGCCTGGGAGGCCGTCGTCCCCGCCGGACGACTCGCGACACGGGGAAGCGTCCGCGTCCCCGTCGGCGGCGTCGGCTGGCGGGAGACGGTCGTCGTCTCCCGGTCGGGCTGGTCGGTCGTCGACGGCGAGAAGACGTACAAGGTCTTCGTCGAGCCACCCGACAGAACTGCAACGCAGGTGTTCGAGGCCGACCCGGTCCGGGTCCCCGCGGTCCTCAACGGGAAGCGAGTCACGCTCGCGCCGGCCGAGGAGGGCTACGAGCTTGCAGTCTCGCGAAACGACACGACAGTCGCGACCGGACAGGTCCCGGAGGTAGACACGAAGGAGACCATCGGCGGCATCACCTTCAGCAGGAACGGAAGGGACCTCAACGCCTCCGTCGGAGAGACGAAGATTCGAATCGCGACGCGCCAGCGGTAGTCACCAGTCGATGCGGAACACTTCGACGTCGATGTTGCGCCGGTCGTCGGTGTGGAAATCGAAGGCCTTCGGGAGGTCGAACTCCGCCCGGAAGGCGTGGGTGACCTCGCCGCCGTTGTCCTCGGCAAACGCTTCGACGAAGTCCGCGCTGTCTGCGTTGTGAATCGAGTAGGACACGTCTGCGATGTCCGCGGCGGTCGCGAGAAACGCCCGGTCGGCGTGTTCGTTACCCTGCTGGGCGCCAAAGGGCGGGTTCATGATGACCGTCGTCTCGGTGCCGGGCCAGAAGGGCGCCGCCGTTGCGTCGCCACGCACCCAGGAGACGACACTGGCAGTCCCAATCCGGCGTTCGTTCTCGCGGGCGGTCGCCAGCGGGGCCGGGTCGATGTCGATGCCGACGACCGCTTCCGGCCCCCGGAGGGCTGCTCCGAGTGCCAGCATACCCGTCCCACAGCCGAGGTCTACGACCGTCTTGCCCTCAACGTCACCCTGGAGGTCGGCAGTGTGAACGAGGTGCGCGGCCAGGTCGGGCGGTGTCCGGTACTGTTCTAAGTCCGCCCGCGGGTCGTCGAACCCGACGACCACGCCGAGTTGCTGGGTCAGCGCGCTCTTCGTTGCCATCGGTCACAATACCCCCAATTAATACAAAAATCTTCGGCCATGCCCGGTAGTAATCATGCTATGCGTGGGCGACGGCTCTGAACGTCTCGGAGCGCTCCTGGGCGCTTTCGACGGTAAAGCCGGCCTCGACGAGCAGTTCCCGTGCCCGCGTCGCGGAGAAGCGTTCATCGACCGGCGGGCCATCGTCACCGGACCCCTCTCGGGACCAGTCGACGACGACGAAGGGAGCGTCGGCCGCCAGCACGCGCTGGAGGTCGGCCAGCGACTCGGGTGTCGTCGACTCGTGGAACGTCATCGTCGAGAACGCGCCGTCGACGGCGTCGGCGACCAGCGGGAGCGATTCTGCATTCGCAGTCACCGGCGAGACGTTCTCCGGGATTCCCTTCTCGCGGTACAGTTCGTGCATCTCCGACTGGACGTCGAGTGCGGCGACGCGGCCGACAGAGGGCGCGATTTCGTCGGTGTAGAAGCCAGTGCCACTGCCCACGTCGAGGACAGTCGCGTCCGGGCCGCGGGGGAGCGGGCCGAGCAGTTCCTCACGGGAGCAAAAGCGAAATCGCGTGGCGTCTTCGAGACTCTGTGCGCGTGTGTGGTCGAAGGTGTGAAATCCCATGTCTGAAGTCACCAGGTTCCGTGGAAGGTGTCGAAGGAGAGTTCATCAAGCGGTTTCTCCCCGATAGCAATCTCGTACTCGCCGGGCGTGAGCATCGGCTTCTTGAACTGTGGGCCGTCGTCGGTGGTGATTCGCGGACAGCCGGTGTTGACGTAGGCGTCCATCCCGAAGTTCGTCAGCCGGTCGGGCGTTATCTCGTCCATCGTGATGAGGTAAGCGTCGTCGTTGTTCTCGACGATTTCCTCGGCCTTGTCCCAGCGTCCCTGCCCGATTTTCGTACAGAAGATAACCCCCCAGGTGTCGGCGTCCATCGCCTTGTGGACCGAGGCGTAGCGCTGTTTCATGAACTTCTCGTTGTCCGCTATCTTGACGACGTTGTTGACCGGGTCGCCGATGACGACCTTCTTGTCCGGGTGTTCCATCGCCAGTCCGAGCGGGTGGAACTTGCCGCCGCCGATGTACAGAATCTGGTCGGCGTCGACCTCCGCCGAGGCGTAGTTACAGCCAAGCACCTGCCCTTCGTGGGTCAGTCGGTCGTCGCCGCGACGGGTGTGGACCTCGTAGCCGCGGTCTTCGAGGTGTTCGCGCATCGCCTCGAATTTGTTCATGTGCTGGGCGGTCGTGACCAGTCCGACGTCGGGGTCGTCCTCGGCTGGAGTGAGTTCCTCGTCGAGTGCCCGCTCCAAGATTGGGAAGACGTCGACATTCGAGAACAGCGGGACGTAGATGATGTTGTCCGACTCTTTCATCGGCGAGTGGCCAAAGTGGACGAACACGTCTGTCCGGCGCATCAGATAGGTGTCGAGGTCACAGGCGCCATAACAGGGCTGACCCGAAATCATCACCGAGACGCCGTCCGGCAGGAGTTCTCGGAGATCGTCTGCCACGCCCGGCCCGCGTCGTTTGAGTCCTTCGGGGAACTGCAGGCCGACCGTCTCGGCGTCGCGCTCGTCGACAGCCGCTGCGATGCGGTCGAGTTCGTAGTCCCACTCGCGGTCGTGACGGAGACTCATCCCGGTGTTTCGGAGGTCACCCTCGGGTCGGTCCGTCGTGTCCTGGCTCATTGGACACGCTTAGTCGCTGGGGGCGTATAACGACGGTGTTTCTGGATACCTCGGTCGCTCCCATCGGCAGGACTTTAGGCGTTCGTGACCAAAATCCGCCGATGAGCGTCGAGACCGATTCGCCCGCCGACAGCGACCAGACAGCCGAGGAACTGGCCCAAAAACTCGGCGAGGCCATCACCGAGATGCCCGCCTACCAGACCTTCCAGGAGAAAAAGGAGGCTGTCGAGGCCGACGAGACGGCCCAGGAACAAATCGAGGAGTTCGAACAGATTCGCGAGGAGTATATGATGGCCCGCCAGACCGGACAGGCCGACCAGGAGGACCTGCGGCAACTCCAGGAAGCCCAGGAAAAGCTCCACTCGATTCCCGTGATGAGCGAGTTTCTGCAGGCACAGAACGACCTCGAACTTCGATTGCAGGCACTAAACGAGCACGTTAGCGACCCCCTTGCCGTCGACTTCGGCGAGAAGGCCGGCGGTTGCTGTAACGACTGACCCACACTTGCCTTTTCGCGACCGTCCGAAACCCCTTAGCCCCGGCCGCGCGCACCGGGACACATGGACACCATCCACTCAGACTGGGGCGACTGGCTGCCCCGCGCCGTCGAAGACGCCGACCCCGACGGGATTGCCGTCTGGTATCTCGGCTGCAACGGCTTCGTGCTGAAAAGCTCAAGCGGGACGACACTCTTTATCGACCCCTACCTCAACACTGGCGACCCGCCGCGAACGGTGCGGATGATTCCGGTTCCGTTCGACCCGACAGACGTCGCAGAAGCCGACGCCGTCCTCGCGACCCACGAACACTCGGACCACGTCGACGGGGCGAGCCAGGGACCGCTCCTCGAGGAGACGGGAGCGAACTTCTACGGGCCCGACGCCAGCATCGACGTCGTTCGCGAGGAGGGGTGGCTCGACGAGTGGGACATCGAACCGGGCCAGCTCGAACGCGTCGACGAGGGCGACGGCATCCGCATCGGTGACCTCACGGTTCACGTCGAACCCGCCAACGACCCCGACGCAGACCACCCCGTCTCCTACGTCGTCGAACACCAGTCGGGAACCTTCTTCCACGGTGGCGACGCCCGGCCCGGTGCCTTCGAGGAAGTGGGCGACGACTACGACATCGACGTCGGCGTCCTCGCCTTCGGCAGCGCGGGGATGATTCCGGACAAGCAGACGCGTGAGCCGAAGTACACACAGTGGTACAACGACGAGAACATGCTCGTCGAGGCGGCCAACGAACTCCAAGTCGAGACGCTCGTGCCGACCCACTGGGACATGTGGAAAGGGCTGACTGCTGACCCGACGGCACTCCACGAGCACGTCCGGAGCTTCGAGTATCCCCGTCAGCTGAACGTCATCGAGATCGGGGACAGAATCGACCTGTAAGGGCCTCGAGAGGCAAAATCGCGATTCGAAACGGATTCTCTTGACTCCATAACAGTAAGTAGCTTTAAGACCGTCGCTGAACGGACAGTATACCATGAGCGATTCACAGGCGTACGAGGAGGTGCGGACGTCTTCGGATGGGGTGACCGTGACAAAGCGGTTCGAGGAAGACGAGTTTCCCGTCCCCGCGATTGCCTTCGAGTTCGTCTCCGAGCGCGACGAGGCCGTCACCGTCACGCTCACCGACCAGGTACCAGAGAGCGTGGCCGTCGAGGACCTCGGTTTCCATCCCGAGTACGGCAGCGAACACTGGACTATCGACGAGAAACAGATTACGTTCGAACGGGAGCTAGAGGCCGAGGCGGAGTACACGACAGTCTACGGGATTCGAGCGACGGGGGCCGACAACGTCGAGAAGTTCCTGACAGAACCCACCATCGAGACGGTCGAACCGCCACTGGACGGGGAGACAGCAGACGACATGGATACCGACGATATCATCCCAGAGAGCGACAGCGACGTCGTCAAAGACGCTATCTCGGGTGAGGGGGAAGTACCGGGACTCGAAGACGAAGACGAATCGACCGACGAAGACATCGGAACCCTGGACCTCAAAGACCCCAACGAAGCCCAGGGTGAAACGAGAGTCACTGACGACAGCAGTGACGACGAACCGGAAGAAAGCGCCACCGAAGACAGCAGTGATTCGACGGACGACAGCGCCGAGACGGCAGCGGCCACCATCGACGGCGAGTCGGTAGTCAGCGCGATGGCGGCGGAGATTCGGCAAAACGACGTCCCACTCGACGACCTCAAGCTCGTCCAGCGGGCCATCGACAAACTCGCCGACCGCGACGACACCGACGGCGTCCACGACGCCCGGGTCGAAAAGCTCCAGAGCGACGTTGCGGACCTGCGTGCCTACACGGACGCACTCGAGGAGTTCCTGGAGGAGAGCGGGACTGGCGACCAGCTCATCCAGGACTTCGAATCACAGCTTGAATCGTTCGACCAGACCCTCGACGACGTCCAGTCGGAGCTTTCCGAGACGAACACGACAGTCTCCGAGGTCCGCACCGAGATGGACGACGTCAACGACGACGTCGAGAGTATGGGCGAGACAGTCGACGACCTCGAACAGTCCCTCGCCACTGTCGAGGAAAACGTCGCGGAGATAGAGGAGAAAGTCACCAACGGCGACGTGGCCGGCCGACTCGAAGACATCGAATCGGAAATCGAAGATATTCGGGACTGGCAAGAGCAGATCAAGTCGACCTTCGGCGGCTAGCGTCTCGAAACCGGTCTTGTTTTGTCGCACGATATCTTCGTCTCTCCCAATGACGACCGTGCGGGTGGCCGTTCCGAGGAAGGGGCGACCACTGGAGAGTGTTCTCGAGCGACTCGCCGAGAGCGTCCCGTTCGAGGAGACCGCCGACGACATCATCTCGACGCTTCGCTACGAGAAGGCAGTCACGAAAGACAACCAGCAGGCCGACAGCGACGTCTACGACCGACTGGCCCGATACAGTGACCTCTCGGACCCGACCGAGCCAGAGTACACGCTCTTGCGCGACGACCGGGAGGGGATGCCCCGGCGTCTCGTCTTCGACAGCGTGACCGTCCCGGCCGGCGAGACGGACATCCAGTTGGTGGGCCGTGAAGAGCCGTTCAGGGCGCTTCGAACCCACGAGTTCGCGCTGGGGTTCGACAGTGCCGACCTTGTGCTCGAAGAGGTCGTCCAGCTCAGTGACGAGCCCATCGACGGCCTTGACGCCGCGAACGAGCGCATCGACCCGCTGGATACCGACGTCCGAATCGTCGACGGCCTCGGCGATACGGTGTATCACACGCTGCTGGCGACACCGGAACTGCTCGAAGGCAGCGGGAGCGACCTCGACCGCGCTTTCGTCGCGGACTACGAGGGACCGTTCTGCATCTCGCCGCGATACGAGCGACTCGTCGAGGCGGTGCTGGGCACGAAAGTCCTCGACGGCATCGACTTCACCTACCCCGAAGAGGGAATCGAAGAGGAGGCGTCGATTGCACAGACGGGTATCGGGGTGTACCTGACGGTGACGGGGTCGACCGCCCGGGACAACGGCCTCGTGCTCGGCGAGCAACTGTTCCCCAGCGAGACGGTCCTCCTGGAGAACACCTCCGAAACCGACGAGACGACACGGACCGTCGCCACACTGTTCGAGCGGGGCGTCGAACAGCCGATTCTCTGACCTGATGGGAAGCTTTTAGCGGGACTGTGCCGATTTGTCCCTGTGGCCAGTCAACGCCGAACCGTCCTCGTGGGGCTTGGATTTGTCATCGCGGCGATAGCCGCCTTTGTCCTCTCCGGAGTCATCATGACCATCTTGGTGGCAGTCGCCGCCAGTTACATGCTGTTGCCGGCTCACAAGTGGACGATTCGTCACGGCGTCCCCCCTTACTGGAGTGCGATACTCGTGACCCTCGCCGGCGTCGTCGTGAGCCTGGCGCTGATAGTGCCGTTCGTGTTCGTCCTGTACGCGCGGCGGGATGCACTCCTCGATGGTATCGCGGCGCTCGATACCTCGATTCCCGTGACTGTCGGCAGTGAAACACTCACGCTCAATCTGACGCCGCTCCAGGAGGCACTCACCCCGAACGTCTCGCGTGTCGCCGTCGCCGCTGCACAGCAGGCGTCGGTGTACTCGGCGAAGTTCATCGTCTACGCCTTTGTCGTCTTCGCGCTGTTGTACTATCACACCAAACTCCGCTCGCTGGCCTTCGGGCCCGTCCCGACTGGGTATCACGACATCGCCGACCGGGTCCACGTTCGCGTTCGTGAGGTGCTGTTCGGTCACTACGTCCTCGTGTTGGCGGGCGGGGTCGTGACCTACGTGACGGGGCTTGGCGTATTCTTGCTCTTGGATTACCAGTTGCCCTTTATTCTCGCACTCATCGGTGCCGTGCTCTGGGCGCTGCCGTTTATCAGCGCCGCCCCGCTCGTCTTCGGCCTGGCGGTGTTTCACTTTCTCGAGGGCGAGTTGCTGGCGCTTTTCGCCGTCGCGACGCTCGGAATCATCTTTCTCGTTGCACTCCCGAACCTCATCGTCGACGCCGTCCGATTTCGACTCGGCGACCCGGAACGTCTCTCACAGACGCTGTATTTCGTGGGATTCGTCGGTGGCGGGCTGACGGTCGGTCTCGTCGGGGTCGTCATCGGTCCGATCGTACTGGCTATCGTCGTCGCTCTCACGAATCTGCTCGCGGAGGGCAGTTCCATCGGGCCGGAATCGGCGCGGCGACAGACCGAATAGTCGACACCGATCACGGTAGTGCAACCGCGCCGGTCGCGAGCAACAGGGCAGTGTTGTAGACGGTGACGGACACGGTCACGGTCGCAAACAGTGCCAAGAAAATCGTCGCGTTCCGGTCCGAAAGGAGCGCCCACCCGCCGACGAGCCACACCATCGCCGCGAACTTGACCAGCCAGAGTCCAGCGGGTCCAAAGGACCCGAGCAGCACACGGACGAGGACGTTCCCCTCCTGGAGGCCGACGGCGGTACCGGTCATCGTCAGGAGGATGTCGGCGACAGTCGCAACGAGGATGAGCGCCCAGAGCAGGGCATGACTGCGCGTCATGTGGCGGTTGCGACGGAGGGTGAACAACGGCTGCTGGGGACCCTCACCGGAGGACATCACCAGCGGGTACGGGCGCCAGCCCCCTGAATCTTGGTTCGACCACAGATTCTTGGCCGTCAGCGCCATAGCATCCAACACTGGTCGCATGGGTGAGACGTTCTACAGCGTGCTCGGGATAGAGGGAGACGCCGATACGGAGACGATACGCCGGGCCTACCGCGAGCGAGTCAAAGAACACCACCCGGACGTCAGTGACGACCCCGACGCGCCCGAGCAGTTCAGGCGGCTGACGACCGCCCGGGACGTCCTCGTCGACGCCGACGAACGGCAGCGATACGACCGACTGGGCCACGGTGAGTACGTCAGCCAGTACGTCGACTCGACTGCCTGGCACGAGTCGGCGACGAGCGACACCAAAACGGAGCCGACGAGTACGAGTACGACAGCGACCGAGCAGACAGACCCCGGCTACGACCGGACCGCCTGGCTTGGCGAAGGCACTCCGGGAAAACAGCGCACACGGCGGCGACAGAACCGACAGCAGAGCTACACGGTCGGCCCGACGGCAACGGCCAAGGAGTGGCAACACGCGTCACAGACGTACCGGCGAGCCGAGACCGACACGGGAGAGACCCACTCGTCGCTCCGGAATCTCCTCGCTGCGCTGCGGTCGGTCGGGCCGTGGCTACTCGTCCACGTCATCTTCCTTGGGAGCGCGGCTGCGACCACCTGGCTTGCGTTCTCGCAGTTGTCGACCCAGGTCGCCGTGTCGTGGCCGCCGCTTGTGGTCGGCGTCGTTCTGATTGCGATGACAGTCTTTGCCTCCGTGTTGCACGTCATTTCACAGATTTACGCTTGACATCCTCCCGCTAAAGCACGGGGCTTTCTCCTCGATTTCCCGTAAGGACAAACCGTTTGTACGCGCCAGCGATACGTGTGTGTATGCAAGTACGCGAGGTTGCCGACCTCGACCCAGGGGAACGGGCCGCGCTGTTCGAGCGCGACGCCGGTGTCGAGGCGGTGCGTGAAGACGTCCGTGACATCATCGACCGCGTTCGCGAGGACGGCGACGTTGCACTCCGGGAGTTCAGCACGGAGTTCGACGGCGTCGACGTGGGAAACATCGAGATTACCGACGAGGTCGAGCGCGCACGCGACCGCGTCGACGACGACCTGCTCGCGGCCATCGAGACGGCCGCCGAGAACATCCGGGCGTTTCACGAGCGCCAGCACCCCGAGGACTGGCAGGACGATTTCGACGGGCGCGAACTCGGCCGCCGATACCGGCCGATAGAGAGCGCCGGCGTCTACGCACCCGGCGGGACCGCGGCCTACCCCTCCAGCGCACTGATGGGCATCATCCCCGCGAAGGTCGCCGGCGTCGAACACGTCGCCGTCGCCACGCCGCCAGCGGACCAGCTGAACCCGGCGACGCTGGCTGCTATCGACGTGGCTGGCGCGGACGCGGTCTACCAGGTCGGTGGGGCACAGGCCATCGGCGCGCTCGCCTACGGCACGGAGACGGTCACGGCCGTCGACACAATCGTCGGCCCGGGCAACCGGTGGGTGACTGCGGCGAAAGCAGCGGTCCGCGGGGACGTGGAAATCGACTTCCTGGCGGGCCCGAGCGAACTGCTCGTCGTCGCCGACGAGACCGCAGACCCGGAACTGGTCGCGGCGGACCTCGTCGCACAGGCCGAACACGACACCGACGCCTCTGTCGTCGCGGTGACCGACGACGACGCACTCGCCGCCGCTGTCGCCGATGCCGTCGAACAGCAGGCGGCCCAGCGCGAACGGAAAGACGTCATTCAGGGCGCGCTGGACAACGACGCAAGCGGCGTGTTCGTCGCCCGCTCGATGAGCGAGGCGACACTCTTCGCAGAGGAGTACGCGGCCGAGCACCTGGCGATTCAGGCCGAGGACGAAGAGGCACTGTTGGATCGCATCGACAGCGCCGGGTCGGTCTTTCTTGGTGGGTTCAGTCCAGTGGCCGCTGGCGACTACGCGAGTGGCCCGAACCACGTTCTCCCGACCGGCGGGAAGGCCCGACTCGTCGGCGGACTCTCCGTGGATACGTTCCTCCGGTCGACGACCGTTCAGCGGCTCGACGAGGACTCACTCGGTGCCCTCCGGGAGACGATTACGACCCTCGCGACAGCGGAGGGGCTAGAGGCACACGCCGAAAGTGTAGAGAAACGCTTCGGAGACGACGACTGATACCGGCCGGAAACGCACAGGGACCGCCGGAAACCGACGGTAGTTGAGTTTATCGCAATAACTATTGGCCCACAGAACCTTCGTTTAGCAAATGGGTTCCCGCAAGATAACACGACGAGGAGTACTGAAAAGTGGAGCGACACTCGCCAGCGTCGGCGTCGTCGGCGGGCTGAGTGGCTGTTCTGAGCTGGTCAACGACCAGAACAGCGACGACGAGTCCGACGGCGACAGCAGCGGCGTCACGACTGACGTCCCCGAACGGGCGAACATGGTGATGTCCATGAGCGTGACCGCACTGCTCGATGACCAGGCGCTTCGCGACGCTGTCAACGATGCGCTGGCCGAACAGTCACCCGACGATTCGATGATGCCGACCACCGTGACCGGCGCACTCGACAGAGTCGAAGAGGAAGGCGGCGTCGACCCGCGAAAGGTCAACGAAGTCGTCCTCTTTGGTGAGACGGAGGAAACCGAAGAGACAGACTACGTCGGCTGGCTGACCTACACCGACTGGAGCGCCGAGGAGGTGACACAGCTCATCGAAGAGTACAGCGGTGACGACAGTGACGTCGAAACCGAGGAGTACAACGGCACGACGGTGTACGTCAGCGACGACGGCGATAGCGAGACCGAACGCGTTGCAGTCCTCGACGACGGCACCATCGTCCTTGGCCGAGCAGGTGCCACCAACGACGTCATCGACGCGCGGGCCGGCGACGGCGACGCGATTTCCGGCGATGTGCTCTCGGCCTGGGACGCAGCCAGCGGGGAGTACATGAAATTCGCCATGGACATCGAACCCGAGGACCTCCCCGAAGGCGAAGCTCAGGCTGCCGAGCAGACAGTCGAAGAGATCAAATACATCTCCGGGTCGGTGTACGCCAGCGGCGACAACCGCGGCGTCGAACTTCAGATGGAGGGCGGGTCCGAGCAGGACGCCGAGGACATCGAGACGTCCCTCGACGGCTGGCTCGCACTCGCAGAGGAGGATGCCGAAGACCCCCAGACCGAGGAGTTCGTCAGGAACACCGAAATCTCCCGGTCCGGAACGACCGTGACGGTCCGAAACGAAGTCGCCATGGAGACGATTACGCCCGTCGTCAGCAAAATCGTCGCCTCGTTCATGATGGGCCTGTCCGGACGGAGTGTGGGTGGTGGCGGCTACATGACAGATAGCGAGAGCGGCTCCGCCTTCGCCTGACCGGCGACGCTCGTCCGGTGCAAACAGTTAACAGCGTTCGGACGCTTCACAGAAATATGAGTAGTACTGCCGAGGACCCAGGCGGGAGCGGAAATCCCGTGCAGGTAACAGAACAAGCCGCCGAAGAAGCCCTCTCCCTGCTCGACGAGCAAGGGATGGACACCGACGTGAGTGGCCTGCGGCTGTACGTCCAGCAGGGTGGCTGTGCCGGCCTCTCCTATGGCATGCGCTTCGAGCACGAACCGGAGGGAGACGACGCAATCACCGAACACCACGGTCTGCGCGTGTTCGTCGACCCGTCGAGCCTCAACTACATCGAAGACTCCGTGCTCGATTACGAGGGCGGACTGCAAGGCGCGGGCTTTCACGTCGAGAACCCCAACGTCGTCAGCGAGTGTGGGTGCGGTGAGAGTTTCCGCACCTAACCTTCGAGTTCGAACGCAACCTCTACTTCTGCCTGGTACTCTCTGCCATCAGCGCCGGCTATCTCGACGCCCTGTTCGACTACTTCCACCCAGTGGACGTTGTCCAGTGTCGCTTCGGCACGGTCGACTGCGTTCTCGGTCGCTTGCTCGAAACTCTCCGAGCTCGTCCCGATCAGTGTGATTTTCTTGAATACCATCGCGCTAGTCGGTGACACACCCCGAGGTTAAAAATCCTCACCACACTACCTTTTTCCCGGTCGGGTGCGCTCGCGTTGCTCGCGCACCACTCCCGGCAAAAATCTGGACCAAAAAATACCGGACCCTCGCTCCGTTCGGCTCCGGTGAACCGGCGACTTCGTCGCCGGATGCCTATCTACTGATAGTCGACTTCGCCGTCGCCTTCGCCAATCCACGCACCGCGGTCCGGTTCGCGGGACTCGAGTGGGTCGATGTCCTTGTACCACGGCACGTTCTTGAGTTCCTCCTTGTTGAGGGCGAACTCGTCTTTCGTGTCCGCGACGAACTCGAAGTTCTGCGTCAGGAGAATCGCGTCGACGGGGCAGACTTCCTCACAGAGCCGGCAGTAGATACACTGCCCGATGTGGAGGTTGTACTGCTCGCCTTCCCGCTGGTCGTTGGTGACAATCTGGATTGTGTCGTTCGGACAGACGTTCTCACACTGCCGACACCAGATACACCGCTCCTGACTGAACTTGTGGACACCGCGGAACCGGGGTGACACTTCCGGCGTCTCTTCGGGATACTGGACGGTGAACGTGTTGCCGTCGAGTGCGTGCTTCATCGTCGTTGCCATACCTTTGAGGATTCCTAGCATGTTGTGACACCTCCAGTAGTCGTCGACGGCGACATCAGGCAATCACCCCGACGATGACGGCCGTCAGGAACAGGTTCGCGAACGCGAGCACGAGCATGCCCTTCCAGCCAATCTGGATGAGTTGGTCGATACGGACCCGAGGAACCGCCGACCGGGCCCACTGCGTGAACAGGAAGACGGCCCAGATTTTGACCATGAACCAGATGAAGCCAGGCAAAATCGGGCCGGCCGGGCCACCGAGGAACAGCGTGGCGATGATTGCGCCGCCGAGGAAGATGTGAATAAACTCACCGAGGTAGATGAGCACGAAGTACACCGAGGAGTACTCGGTCTGATACCCGGCGACAATCTCGGTCGGTGCCTCGGGGATGTCGAAGGGGTTCCGACCGATTTCAGCGAGATTCGCGATGACGAACAGCACGAACGCGAAGGGATTCACGAACGCGAACCACGCCGGAATCGCAATCGGACCCAGCGAGAACAGCGTCTCCTGCTGTGCGGCGACGATGCCGCCCAGTTGGAGCGTCTCCGCGAACAGCACGACGGAGACACCGGTCAGGATGAGCGGAATCTCGTAGGCGAGATTCTGTGCGACCGCACGCAGTCCGCCGAGGAACGAGAATTTGTTGTTCGACGCGTAGCCGGCCATCACGAGGCCAATCGAGGCCATCGACGCGAACGCAAAGACGATTGCCAGCCCGGCATCGGGGTCGGCCAGTTGCATGTTGATACCGAGAATCGACCCCATCGGGATGACCGAGAAACCGAGCAACGCAGTCGAGGCGATGATAAGCGGCGCGAGGTCCCAGGCCGGTCGGTCGACGCCCTCGGGAACGATGAGTTCCTTCGAGAGCAGTCGGACGGCGTCGGCGACGATAATCAGGAGACCGAACGGACCGATACGGTTGACCGCAATCCGGTCGGTAAACGCCGCGGTAATCTTTCGCTTCGCCCACGGTCCAGCGAGTGCCGTGTTCGTGAGCATGATGGTCCCGATAATAGCGGCACCGATGATAGCGGCGATGACTTCGCCAGCCATCCCGCCGATCGGCAGGACACCGGCAATCTGGTCGGGGAGCATCTGCATTAGCGGTCCACCTCCCCGAGCACGACGTCAAGACTCCCAAGCGATGCAATCATGTCAGGGATGTACTCACCCTCCGACATGGTCGGCAGCGTCTGCAGGTTACAGAAGCACGGACTCCGAATCTTGAACCGCGCCGGCTTGTCCGTGCCGTCCGAGCGGATGTAGATGCCGAGTTCGCCTTTCGCACCCTCGACCGCCCGGTAAATCTCCGTGTCCGGCTCCGGCTTGAGGGTCCGTGGGACGTTGGCCTGAATCTCGCGTTCGTCTTCGGGCCAGTCTTCGAGCAGGTCGAGACATTGCTCGATGATACGACCGGACTGTTCCATCTCTTTGAGACGGACGAGTGCCCGCGAGAAGTTGTCGCCACCGTCCTCGGTGATGACATCCCAGTCCAGTTCGTCGTAGTAGCCGTAGGGGTCGTCACGACGCAGGTCGTAGTCGACGCCGGAGCCACGGGCGACTGGTCCGGTCGCGCCGAAGGACTTGGCCTCCTCGTACGGCAGGACGCCCGTGTCGATGACTCGCGTCTGGAAGATTTCGTTCGACGTGAGGAGGTTGTGGTACTCCTCCAGCCGGTCCGGAAGCTCGTCGAGGAAGTCCCGAATCATCTCGAAGAAGTCCTCGCGCGGTTCCGGCAGGTCCCACGCGACGCCACCGAGGCGCAGGTAGTTGAACATCAGCCGCTGACCGGTCAGCTCCTCCAGAATGTTCTGGATAACCTCCCGGTCGCGGATGCCGTACATGAAGATAGCCGTAAAGTCACCGTAGATGTCCAGTGCGAACGTGGCGATTGCCAGCAGGTGCGAGGCAATCCGACACAGTTCGGCAGACATCGTCCGGATGACCTGTGCGTACTCCGGAACCTCGATGTCCGCGAGGTCTTCGGCCGTCCGGGCGTACGCCCACTCGTTGAGGATGCCCGAGGAGAGGTAGTCCCAGCGGTCGGGATAGGGCATAATCTGGTGCCGGTAGGTCGACTGCTGGCACATCTGCTCCTCACACCGGTGGAGATACCCCATGTCGGGGTCGAGGTCCACAATCTGCTCGCCGTCCAGCGTCGTCTTGACGTGGAGGACGCCGTGCGTTGCGGGGTGGTGTGGCCCGATGTTGACGAACATCGTGTCCGGGTCGTCCGGAATCTTCGTCTTCTCCTCCATCGGGTTGGCGTGCTCGCGCAGGGGCACAATCTGAGGTTTGTCCTGATTGTAGTCCTGGGAGAGTGGGTGGCCCTGCCACGTTTCCGGCAGGAGAATCCGGCGGAGGTCCGGGTTGCCCTCGTACTCGATGCCGACGAGGTCGTAGGCCTCTCGCTCGTGCCACTCTGCAGTGTCGAAGACGCCCGACGCGCTCTGGCTGACCGGGTTGTCACGCTCTGTCGGAACGACGACCGAGAGTTCCTGTGTCGGGTCGGCGTACTTCCGGAGGTGATAGATGGACTCGGCACGGTCCTGGTAATCCTGTGCGGTCACGCTGGCGAGGTGGTCGAAGCCGGCGTCCTCTTTGAGCGTCGACAGGGTCTCCTCGACTTCGTCGGGGCGGATGACGAATCCCTCGGCGTTGACGTGGTCCTCGCGGTCGATGACGTGGTCACCGAGCAGTTCGGCCAGTTCGTCGTAGTCGAGGGTGCCGTCGTCGGTGACGCCGGCGTCCGTCTCGGCCGGTTCGCGTGGGTCTTCGAGACTCATTCGTGGTCACCTCCAGTCATGGCGAATCAGCCCAGTTGAGCCGCATGACGAGATCTTCCTCGTCGATGTCCGATGCGAGACTCTGAACGATTTCGTCCTGTTCGAGGTCGCCGAACTCTTCGAGTTCGTACGGCTTGACTGTGACCGGGGACGTCTCGCCGTTCGAGGTCCGCTCCTGGAGTTTGGCGATGCCGTAGACGAGCGCCTCGGGGCGAGGCGGACACCCCGGAACGTGAATGTCGACCGGGATAATCTCCTCTGCGCCCTTGATGACGTTGTACCCTTCCTGGAACGGACCGCCAGAGATGGTACACGACCCCATCGAGACGACGAACTTGGGCTCGGGCATCTGGTCGTAGACCCGCTTGAGACGGGGTGCGAACTTCGAGACGATGGTCCCCGGGACGATGATGACGTCTGCCTGCCGGGGAGAGGCACGGGGGACGCCCGTACCGAAGCGGTCAAGGTCGTGTTTGGCCGCGTAGGTGTGCATCATCTCGATGGAACAGCAGGCAATCCCGAACAGCAGCATGAACATCGAGGACCCCCGGACCCAGTTCATGAACTGGTCGAATTTGGTGAGAATGAAGGGGGTGTGTCCGAATGCCTGCCGGAGTTTGGAGTTGAACCGGTCGTCGACACCCTCGCCCATCCGGGCGGCCTGGGTCGACTGTGCCTGTTCCAGTGTATCGTGGAGTTCTGTGTCGTTGCTCATGATTTGTGTTCTGTCCGCTGTCTGTCAGCCCGTGGGCTGCGGACCCACTCGACTGCACCATTGCGCCAGGCCCACGCGAGGCCGACGACGAGGATACCGATAAACAGCACCATCGGTCCCAGTGCACGGAGGAGACCGACGTTCTCGATGGCACTGCGATAGACAACCGTCCAGGGGAAGATGAGAACGGTTTCGATGTCGAAGACGACAAACAGCAGCGCGACCATGTAGTACTGGATATTGAACCGAATCGAACGGCTGCTGCCAGTCGGCACCTCGCCACTCTCGTAGGTGGCGCGTTTGCTCGTTTCGGGGACGCTCGGCCGCAGCAACGCCGATACCATCATCATACTCAATGGGATGACGATTGCCACGAGTGCCAGCGCTCCGATGGCTATCCATGGATTGACCATATTGGCTCCTATCATTTGACGGTTTGGAGCGGTCCCATATAAGGGTTGATTGTTGTGGTTTCGGTGCGCGCCAGTTCACCACCGAGGACGGCGGCTGGAGCGGTTACTCCCCCCGGAACCCCGGCGTCCCGAGTTCGTGGAGGTCTCGGGACACCTCGCCGACGCCATCCTGGAGGTCGTTGTGATAATCGACGAGGCGGTCGTGGAGCTGGTCGTGCTGACGAGCGAGCATCTGGACGGCCGACAGCGCCGCGTTGAACGACTTGCCCGCGTCGACGGCGACCAGCGGCGCACCCTGTGGCATGCCGATGACCGATTGGAGTGATTTTTCCTGGACCGGCACGCCGATGACCGGCAGCGGATACGCGATAGACGCGGTCATGTTCGGCAAATCCGCCGACTTCCCGCCCGCGCCCGCGATGATTACGTCGAGTCCGCGGTCGGCCGCCGTGGCCGCGTAGGCGTACATCAGGTCCGGTGTCCGATGTGCCGAGACCACGAACGTCTCGAAGGTAAAGCGCGCCTCGGGCGGGTCCTCGTAGCTGGTCTGCTCTGCAAAGCCCAGTTTCTCGGTCAACACGTCGTAGGCCCCAGGCCGCCCCTCTTTGGAACCGGCCATCACGTCGAGGTCAGAATCGGACCCCATGATGATGCCGATTTCGGGAGTGTCCTCGGCCGGCCGGTCGCGCTCGGCTTCCGCTTCGAGGTCGTCGATGAGTGACTGGACGCGGTCTGAATGTGTCATATCCCACAATCCTCCCGGCGGAGTCGTAAGCGTTGCTGGTCCCGACTGCCGAGACGGAGACACGCACCCAAAAACAACAGTTCCGCCGGTCAGGATTCGAAGGTCAACCCGTCACGGACCGAGCGAACGCTGTCGAGCAGCGCATCGCGGTTGACGCTGTCGCCGTCAGCGACCAGTGCAAGGTGTCCCATCTTGCGGAGGTTGTAGACCTCGTGTTTACCATACCAGTGGAAGCCAAGTCTGTCGGTAGCGAGTGCCTCGTCGACGCCGGACAGCGATGCTGTCTGGCGCTCCTCGACATCACCCAGAATGTTCGCCGAGACGGTCGGGGCACGCTGTTCGGTCGTTCCAAGCGGGAGTCCCGTGACCGCGCGCGCGTGCTGCTCGAACTGGGAGGTGTGACAGCCCTCGATGGTCCAGTGGCCGGAGTTGTGTGGCCGTGGCGCGATTTCGTTCAGCAGAATCTCTCCGTCTGTGGTCTCGAACAGTTCGATGCCGAAGACCCCGCGGCCGTCCATCACGTCGAGGACGTCGGTGACGACTTCGCGTGCGCGCTCGCGAGTCACTTCATCCGTCCGTGCAGGCGTCACCGTCTCGCGGAGGATCTCCTCGCGGTGAATCGTCTCGGTGACGGGGAAGGTGTCACGTTCGCCGTCGCCGCGACAGCCCATCACGGCGAGTTCCCGCTCGAAGTCGACGAACTCCTCAACCATCGCCGGGCCGTCGATTGCCTCGAACGCCGCTTCCACGTCGTCCGGTGACTCGACGGGGACGTTCCCGCGCCCGTCGTACCCGCCCTCTCTGGCCTTCAACATTGCAGGGTAGCCCAGTTCGTCCAGTGCCGACTGGAGGTCCTCGGCAGATTCGACGCGGCGGTACGCCGGGACCGGGACGCCAGCGTCGCTGAGGCGGTCTTTCTGGACGAGTTTGTCCTGAATCGTCCGCAGCGTCTCCGGGTGGGGATGGACTGGCGTCCCCGTCTCCTCGCTGACCCGTTCGAGCGCGTCGGGGTCTGCGAGTTCGATCTCGAAGGTGAGGTAGTCGGACTGCTCGGCGACGGCGCGGATGGTCGCTTCGTCGTCGAAGTCACCGACGACCTGCTCGCTGGCGACGGGTGCGGCCGGCGCGTCGGGTGTCGGGTCGGAGACGACCAGGTCGATGCCGAGCGGCGTGGCAGCCTCCCCGAGCATCCGACCGAGCTGTCCACCGCCGACGACGCCGAGTGTCGTCCCTGGCGAGGTCAGTTGCATACCGCGGCGTTCCCCACCGAAGGCTATAAGGGTTGTTTCATCCGGTGGGTGGCGACCGGACGCTCCGCCACTCAGGGCGTTGGCCAGCCCGGCGCCTCGTCGACGTAGTCCTCGTGAACGTAGAACCGGACCGGGTGTGCGCCCCGGTAGAGGTTGAACGTGCGCGCGGTGTAGTTCCCAGCGAGCAGTTCGGTCGGCACCGTCGGGTCGTCGGGGTGGGTGATTATCATCGGCGGCGCATCAGTCTGGACCTGCTCGGTGAGAGTCTCGGATTGCTCGACACAGCTGACGTTCGTGTCTGCCGTCCCGAAGTACCACGGGAGCGGCAACGTGTTTGTCCAGGAGTTCCCGACACACGCCGGTTCCCTGTACCAGTACGACTCGTCGCCGAGGAGTTCGTACTGCGTCGAGTGGTTCTCGTCGAGATAGATGACGGCGTCTGTCCCTTGCCCGTCGCTGACGGCGCCGATTGCAGTGAAGGCGTCGCGAGCGTCGGCTTCGGGCTGGGCGTACTGGACGAAGCCGTTGTCCTCGGAAGTCGTATCGAGATACGACGTCGAGATGGTCGCGGTCGCCATCTGCGCACCGAGCAAGAGCGCGACGGCGACGACGAGAAACACCCCGACGGTGTCGCGATTCGAGGCGGCCCGCCTGCCCCATCGGTAGAGTCGACCCGCACCGACCGCAGCGGGTATCATCATCGGGAGGATGAGATGTATCGTCAGCCACTTGCCCGTCCCCGGGTCGTTTTTCAGCGAGTAGCCGACGACCGACGCCAGCCCGCAGTAGGACATGAACATCACCAGATTCCGCGGTGTCTCGGACCCGTACCGCTCCCAGACGAAGCCCAGAACACCCAGAACGGCGACGGCCAGCGCACCGCGCCGGATTGCCGTGAGCTCCTGGCCCAGCGTGTATGCGTATCGGTCGAGAAACGGTGTATCCCCGTTTCCACTGACACTCCCCCACTGGTTGATAGCCTCCGAGAAGGCGTGTTCGACGGTACCGAACGCGTAGCCCGGAAACTGGAGCGGTCGTCCGAGTGCCTGCCACAGTCCCGTCTCGCCAGCGGCGACAGCGGCGGGGGGATTGGTGAGACCATCGATGCCCGCCCCGCGGTCCGCATAGAAGAACACGAGAATCAGGAACGCGACGGCGACAGCACCGACGACGTGGACAGCCAGCAGAGCGACGCTCCGGCGAACAGCTCTGGGATTTTCCCAGCGCTCTTCGAGAACAGCCGTCCCCCTGAACGGGACGAGCGCGACGGCGCGCAAGTCACCCAGGAACCGACCGACACGGGACTGTCTGATGCGGTCGATTCCATTTCGGAACCCACGGGGCGGGAAAAGCGCGTGGTCGACGAGCAGCGCCGTCGCCCCGCCCCACGTCAGCAGGTAGACCAGCCCGTTTTCTTTCGTCGTCAGCCCGAGCGCGACGAGCGCGCCAGCGGCGTAGAGATAGCGAACGCGCCGCGTGTCGTAGTACCGGACGACGAAGCCGAAGCCGGCGAACATGAACCCGGCGAGCAAAATATCGCTGCGGAGAAACCGCGAGTAGTAGACGAAGATGGCGTTGAACGCAAGGAAAAGAGAGAGGACGACAACTTCACTCTTTTCGAGGTGTTCCCGGTAGAGATACGTGGCGGCGGGGAGGAGGCCACCGACGACTGCAACGGGAGCGCGCGCGAGGAAGTCGCTCGCCCCGAAGAGGCCGACGAGCCAGGCGTTGACGAGTTGGATGAACGGGCCGTGAACGATAGGGCGGTACGCGAAGTGGCCGCTGTCGACGTAGTACAGCGACCAGTAGGCGACCCGTGCTTCGTCGAAGTGGAACGGGCGCGCACCGAGTCCGACGAAGCGAATCGCGAGCGCGAGAGCAGTGATCGCGGCCACCGCCTGGCGGAGTGAGACAGTGGCAAACAGCTCTCGGATAGCGGGCAAGGCGGGGGACCGACCACCAGCCGGCGTCTGGCCGGCGTCGTCAGGGCGACGCTCCGACATACGCAGACAGCCGAGTGGGACCGTTAGAATGGTTACGGTTACCGGCGAGAGCGTGCCAGGCGTACAGAGAACGGTACTTCTTTTACCGCAGGTCACCCCGGAGACAATATGGTACAGCTCGGACTGGTCGTCGCCCAGTTCAACAAAGACCGGCCAATCACCCACGAGATGGCCGAACGCGCCCGCGAGGCAGCCAGCGAGCGCGGTGCAGACATCGTCGAGACCCTGAACGTACCGGGGTCGTACGACACGCCGCTGGCAGCGGACCGGCTGGCGCGGCGCGACGACATCGAGGCCGTGGCCGTCATCGGTGCTATCGTAACCGGCGATACCGACCACGACCAGGTCATCGGAGACGCCGCCGCGCAGGCGCTGACCGATGTGAGCCTCGACCGGGACACACCGGTGACGCTGGGTATCATCGGTCCGGGTATGAGCCAAGACGAAGCCGCAGCGCGCATCGACCACGGCGCGACAGCCGTCAACAGTGCAGTCGATATGGTACACGAACTCGAATCATGACACTCAATTTCGCAGACCGCGTCACACGCGTCGAACCGAGCGCAACGCTCGCAATCAGCAACAAAGCATCGGAACTCGAAGCCGACGGAACGGACGTCGTCGACCTCAGCGTCGGCGAACCGGACTTCGACACCCCACAGAACATCAAAGACGCCGCCGAAGAAGCCCTCGAAGCGGGCAAGACCGGCTACACACCCTCGCAGGGCATTCCGGAACTCCGAGAGGCTATCGCCGACGACCTCCACGAGCGCGGCCTCAACCAGTACGGCCCCGAGAACATCATGGTCACCCCGGGTGCAAAGCAGGCCCTCTTCGAGGTGTTCCAGACGCTCATCGAGGACGGCGACGAAGTCGTCTTGCTCGACCCCGCCTGGGTCTCCTACGAGGCGATGGCCAAGATTGCTGGGGCCGACCTCAACCGCGTCGACACGTCCCAGTACGACTTCCGTCTGGAAGATGCGCTCGGCGACCTCCGTGGTGCCGTCACCGACGACACCAAGCTCCTCGTGTTGAACACGCCGGGCAACCCCCACGGTGCAGTCTACTCCGAGACTGCTCTCAAGGGCGTCCGCGACATGGCTGTCAACCACGACGTGACGGTCATCGCCGACGAAATCTACGACCAGATTCTCTACGACGACGTGTCCTTTACCAATCTCGGCACGCTGGAGGGGATGCGCGACCGTACCATCACGGTCAACGGCTTCTCGAAGTCCTACGCGATGACCGGCTGGCGGCTCGGCTACTTCGCCGGTCCCGAGGAACTGGTCGGCCAGGCCGGGAAGGTCCACGGCCACTCCGTCTCCTGTGCGGTCAACTTCGTCCAGCACGCAGGCATCGAAGCACTCGAAAACACCGACGAGGCCATCGACGAGATGGTCGCCGCGTTCGAGGAGCGACGCGACCTGCTCGTCGAGGAGTTCGAACAGCGAGGCAAACAGATTGCCACGCCACAGGGTGCCTTCTACATGATGTTGCCCGTCGACGACGACGACCAGGCCTGGTGTGAGGACGCCATCGAGAACGCCCACGTCGCGACGGTGCCCGGCAGCGCCTTCGGGACGCCCGGCTACGCGCGTATCTCCTACGCGAACAGCAAAGCGCGACTCGAAGAGGCCGTCGAACGGCTCGACGACGAAGACCTGCTCTAGGCCCGTTCGTCCAGAATCTTTTCGATAATCTGCCCGGTCGAGAGAATCTCGTCAGGCCCCGCCTCGCGACCGGAGGCGCGAGCCACCTCACAGTCGATACCGCGTTCGGCGAGTGCCGCCTCGATACCAGCCACGTCGTGGTGCTGGTCGTGGCCCAGCGCGATGACCGACGGGTCGATTTCCTCGATTGGAACGAAGATGTCCTCGGGGTGGCCGAGTCGGGCGTGGTCGACCGGTTCCAGCGCTTCGACCATCTCGACGCGCTGTGGGCCAGGGACAACCGGCGACGGTTTGTGCGTGACGTTTCCCGACCGGGCGACGATGACGTGCAGTTCATCCCCCATCGACGCGGCGTCCCGGAGGTAGTGGACGTGGCCGGGGTGGAGAATGTCGAACGTCCCCTGTGCGACGACCCGCTCCATCACGACCACCGGTCCCCCTCAGTCTCGCCGCGGTGCTCGCGGTCGATATCTTCCTGCGTGATGTCGAAAAACTCCTCTTCGGGCGGGTCGACGTCGAGGACCGGCAGGTCGATGACCTCGCCCTCCCGGTCGAAGGCCTCCCAGTCAGTGCGGCCGTACGGCGCACCGACGATGATGTGGACCTTGTTCCGACCGAAGGTGGCCAGGTCCGCGTCGCTCGGACGGAGGACGCCGTTGGGGTGTGAGTGAATCGAGCCGGTCGCGCTCAAATCGTTTGGCACCATGTTCGTGTTGAACGAGGCACTGACCGGGTTGCTCTCGGTTCCGGGAACGACGAGCACCTCGGTGAGGACGGTGCCGTGCTCGTCGAGTCCGACGTTGCTCGCCTGTTCACCGCGGAGCAACCCCATGTACTCGTTGGGGTGGGCCTCTTCGGAGGCCGCCAGGGCGAACTCGAGTGCGGATTCGGCGATGCCGAGAATCTCGCCCGAGCGGAACAATCCCATACCCGTCGCTCGGTCCCGTGACTTTCTAAGCGTTCCGCTCCCGTGCCGGCACGTATCGAAGCTTAAAAACGCTCGAACGCCGAAGAGGTGTCCATGTCTCCACCGAACGGTACCGGAAATGCCGGTACCACGGCCCCGGAACAGCGGGCCACTGTCTACGACCTCGCTGCAGATTGCACGCTCGAAGACCTCGAAGAAGGCGCACGGTATCACGCAACAGTCAACGGCGTCATGGACTACGGCGTCTTCGTCGACGTCTCTGACCGCGTCTCCGGACTCGTCCACAGTTCGAACCTCATCGACAACTACGAGGTGGGCGAGGACCTCATCGTGGAACTCACCGAGATTCTTCCCGACGGCGACGTGAGCTTCTCCGAAGTGCAACTCGCCGACGCCGAGACCGAACCGGTCGGTCACGGGGCCAAGGTCGACGCCGCGGCAGTCGCCGAGGCGACCGGCCAGACGGTCCACCTCGACGGCCAGGTCGTCCAGATAAAACAGACCGGCGGCCCGACCATCTTCCAGGTCCGTGGCGAACGGGCTATCGTCCCCTGTGCCGCCTTCGAGGAGGCTGGCGTCCGAGCCCACCCCGACATCGAACTCGACGACATCGTTCGCGTGACCGGGACCGTCGAGTCACGCGAGGGTGCCGCCCAGATCGAAGTCGATGACATCCGCGTCCTCGACGACGAGGATGCAACGGACGTCAGCGCCCGCCTCGACGCAGCCACCGAGGACCTCGCGTCTCCCGCCGAGGTCGACCCGCTGGCCGACTGGCCCGCCTTCGAGAAACTCCGCGGGGACTTGCAGGACATCGCTCGCCGACTCCGGACGACAATCCTGGAGGGGCGACCCATCCGGATGCGCCACCACGCCGACGGTGACGGACTCTGTGCGAGCGTTCCCCTCCAGTACGCGCTCGAAGAGTTCATCGAAGAGGTCTACGAGGACCCCGACGCAGCGCGGCACCTGCTCAAGCGACTCCCGAGCAAGGCGCCGTTCTACGAGATGGAAGACGTCACTCGCGACCTGAACTACGCACTGGAAGACCGCAAGCGCCACGGCCAGAAGCTTCCGCTCCTCCTGATGCTCGACAACGGGTCGACCGAGGAGGACACGCCGGCCTACCAGAATCTGGCCCACTACGACGTGCCGATTCTCGTGGTCGACCACCACCACCCCGACCCCGAGGTCGTCGAACCGCTCGTGGACGCCCACGTCAACCCCTACCTCCACGACGAGGACTACCGCATCACGACCGGGATGATGAGCGTCGAAATCGCGCGGATGATTGCCCCCGACCTCACGTCGGAACTCGAACACGTCCCCGCGGTCGCTGGTCTCTCAGACCGCTCGGAGGGCGAAGCGATGCCCGAGTACATCGACCTCGCAAAAGAAGCCGGCTACGAGGAGTCCCGGCTGCGTGACATCGGCGAAGCGCTGGACTATGCCACCTTCTGGCTGCGATACAACGACGGGCGGGAGTTCATCAACGACGTCCTCAACGTCAACTGCGACGACCGAGACCGGCACGAACAGCTGGTCGACCTGCTCGTCGAAGGCGCAGAATCGGACGTCGAAGACCAACTCGACGGCGCGCTCGCCCACGTCGAAACCGAGGACCTCGACAACGGCGCCCACCTCTACCGGCTGGACGTCGAAAATCACGCCAAGCGCTTTACCTACCCCGCACCCGGAAAGACGACGGGAAAAGTCCACGACCGGAAAGTCGCCGAGACCGGCGACCCAGTCATCACCATCGGCTACGGGCCGGACTTTGCCGTGCTCCGTTCTGACGGTGTCCGCCTGGACATCCCGCAGATGGTCACGGAACTGACCGACGAACTCCCGGGCGCGGGCGTCAGCGGCGGCGGTCACCTCGTCGTCGGCTCTATCAAGTTCGTCAAAGGACGCCGCGAAGAAGTACTGGACGCACTCGTCGAGAAGATGTCCGAGGCAGAAATCGACGAAGACCTCCAGAGTTCGGCCGCACTGCCCGACGACGCCTAATCGTCCGCTGGCTGGTCGGTCTTCGGTGTCGGCAAGTCGACGTCGGTCTGACTCGGTCGCCGCGCGGCTTCCACGTCGTCCCACGGATTCGTTTTCGACGCTGTTCCGTTCGCGTCGGTGTTCTCACTCGCTTCTGGTGGTGAGTCTCCAGTCCCGGACGCGTCGTCTCGCGACTGGCGACCGCGGTTGACGTCCAGCCACACGCGTGGTACTCCCATACTCGAGTGACAGACACCACCACACAAAAGTGTCCGTCAGACAACCATCAGTGAGAGTTAAATTCTAATCGGCTGCCGGCCCGACAGGCGACCAGGGTGACAGCGAGGACGGCAGCGACCACCCCGAGAGAGAGCGGGGGCGCGACTGGCCAGTCGGCGTCGAACACGCGCCCGTAGTAGGTCCCAGCCTCTTTGCCCTCCAGCACGAGGACGACCTCGCGGTTCTCGTGCGCGGAATTGTTGTTCCAGTTCATACTCCCAAAGACGACCTGGTCGCCGTCAACAATCAGCCCCTTCGTGTGGACTTTCTCGAACTGACCCCGTGGTTTGGCGAGCCGGGCCTCGAGCGGGAGGTTCTCCCGGCTCGCCCGCTCGTCGAGCCAGTCGACGAGTTTGCGGTTCTCGTCTTCGACGTACCACGCGCTGCTGAGCAGAATACGGACCGTCACCCCGCGACGGGCGGCCGCGAGCGCCGCCTGGACGAACGGCTGGCCGCGGCCACCAATCGACACCTGCTGGATGGCGAGCGTCTCCGTGGCGTTGTCGATGAGATTCAGGACCGTCGTCTCGGCGTTGTCTGGTGCGACGAGCAGGCGTGTCTCCTCAACTCGGACCGAGCGGGGCTGAAATCTCGTCGGGTACGTCTCGTTTGCCGGGGGCGCCTCTTGGAAAGATTCGTCGGCGCGGTATGCCGTCCAGGGTCGCGCGTCGTGCCAGCCGGCGTCTGCACGAAAGGTTGCAGCGAGGCCCTGCACGATGCGTGGTTGGCTGGTGACGACTCCCCAGCCGCGGCTCCCGTTGCCACCGAGGCCGGCGTGTTTCCAGTTTTCCGTGGCGACGAGCGCGCGGTCGTCGACGACGGCGTACTTGGCGTGGTGGAAATTGTATCGGGCACGTTCCCCACCCAGCACCCGGACCTCGATACCGGCATCGGCGAGCCGGTCGAGAAGCCTCGCCTGCCGGCGTGCTGTCCCGCCGACGGGGTCGCCATCGACCAGCACGCGAACGGTGACGTTCCGGGCGGCGGCCGCCAGAAGCTCGTCGGCGACTGCATCGTCTCCCAGCGTGTATCCGGCGAGGAGAATTCGGCTGTCCGCGCCCGCAAGCGTCTCCGTCGCAACCGCTGGTGCGTCAGGAAGCGCAAATGCCGTTACGGTCCCTGAATCTCCGGTTACGACAGGGCGGTCGGTCGCACCCAGCGGACGCCACCGTCGTGTCCCAGCAACCACCCGGAGCTCCCCCGACGGTGCGTCGGTGTAGTTCAGGCGGTCGACCACGGTACCGTTGTGAGAGAGCGTGAGAGATTCCCCACCGTTTGCGAGTTCGAGGTGGTCGGAGACGGGAAGTGGGTCCGCATCGACGAGTGATGCCGTGGCGTTCGGTGCCGTCGACAGCACGACTCGCCCGCTCGCGGTCCGATTCGGCAGAGAGACGGCGGAGTCGTCGTCAGCCAGCGAATACGACCCGAGGTCGGTCGCCGGCGGGACCGAGACGACGACGTACTCACCAGCGTCGCCGTCAATGACGGGATTGGGATAGGCCGCCACGAGACGCGGCCCAGTCGAGGACTGCTCGTCAGCGACGGAAGCAACAGGTCCGTCAGCCCCGGCGACCGGCAGAGTGCCGACGACGAGCAGCGCCGCCGCTACCGAACAGGCGAGTACGAGACGGACGGGGTCCAGTCCGGACACGGGCAGGGCTGGTCGCGGACTGGACTATAAAATCTCGGCCGGAACGTATCAGGCGCCGGTCGCCTTCTCGGCTTCGACCTGCACGATGTAGGACCGGTCGTCAGCGTACTCTGCGGCGGAGTCGAGGGCGGCTTCGGTGCCAATCTGGTTGAGTGCCCACGCCGCGCTGGCGCGGACCTCGTCGGCGTCGTCCTCGTCGAGGACGCGTGCGAGTGGATCGATGGCACGTGTGTCACCGATGAGACCCAGCGCGCGCGCAGCCAGCGAGCGGATTTCGGCGTTGTCGGCCACGAGACGGTTCGCGACGGCCTGTGTCGACTCCTCGCTGCCGATGGTGCCGAGTGCGCGAAGCGTCGTCTTCTCCAGTTTCACGTCGCCGCCGCCGAGGAAGTCATGCAGCGTCTCGCAGGCGCGGTCGTCACCGATGCGACCGAGAATGCGGATGGGCTGGATGTTGCGCTTCTGGGCGAGTTCGTGAATCGGCTCGAACGCCTCTTCGGGGGCGATTTGTTCGAGCGCCGAGAGGATATTCTCCTCCATGAAGTCCGACTCGAACCGGTCGAGTGCGGTGAGAATCGGCTCGATGTCCTTCTCCTGCGTGTAGAGTTTGACCGCGTTCCACTCGGCAGGGTAATCCTTGCGGTTCTCGGAGTCGAGAACGTCGTAAAAGCCCTGGGCCTGGAGTTGCTCGCGGACGGTCAGGTCGTCCCACTCCTCGGCCGCGTCGATGTCGTCCGAGAGTTGCTGGGCGGCATCGAGGAGTTCGCTAATAATCTCTGCGTCCTCGTCTGGGTCGAAGTCGGTGTCGCCGATAGTCTCGCTCGTGGTTTCGAGTTCGTCGGCGATTTCCTCGATGTCGTCGGTGTCGACCGACAGCGGGGCATCGAGTGTCTCGCTGATTGACTCGCCAAACGCACTGGCGGCCTCGGCGACCTCGGACTCGCCGTCTTCGGTCCAGCGCGTGTCACGGATGGTCGCGACCTCGTCGTCGACGATGTCGGTCACGTCCGAAACGTAGGGGCCGCGTTGCTCTTCTAAGTCGTTCCGGAGGTCCGAGAGGCGACTCTCCATGGCCTCCTGTGGGTCTTCCTCGTCGTCGTCCTCCGGTTCTGGGAGGTCCGCGGCCTCGAGGTCCTCCTCGATGGCGTCGAGGGTCGTCTCGATAGTGTCGAGGTCGGCCTCTGTCTCGGCGTTTTCGAGTGCCTCGGCGGCGTCGTCGAGCCGGGTTTCGAGGTCGTCCGGGTCGAGTGCGCCGGCGGGTTCGGCGTCGTCAGTGTCGTCCTCGCCGTTGCTCATATCCGAACGTGCGTCGGTTCGGGCCAAGAGCGTTTCCCTTTGAAATCGAGTAGTCTTTGTCTCGCCAGGCCCGAGAAAGAGTATGGACCGCCGGACGTTCCTCCAGAGCGCGGCCGGAATCGGCGCCACAGTGACCGTCGCTGGCTGTATCGGCGGCAGTGCCGACCGGGGCGACTACGACATCGGGATGAGCACACGAGCGTTCAGGCCGATGGCCCTCGAAGTCGAGCCCGGCACGACCGTCGTCTGGAAAAACACCAGCAAACAGGGACACACGGTGACCGCTTACGAAGAGGAAATTCCGTCAGAGGCCGACTACTGGGCGACTGGCGACTTCGACTCCGAGTCAGCGGCGCGCGAGGCATGGCGCTCGTCGGCCGGCGGCCGGCTCGGCCAGGGTGAAACCTACGAGCGGGAGTTTACCGTCCCGGGCACCCACGCGTACGTCTGTATCCCGCACGAACCCAGCGGCATGGCCGGCTCTGTGACGGTCACTGGCGATGCTGAGTCTTCGGGTACCGTGACGGCGACGCCCGAAACGCAATAGTCGCGGGCGAAAAACGCGGCCGCTACTCGTCGTCGACGTCGACTTCGACGTCTTCTTCGTCCACGTCGACGCTGGTCTCTTCTTCGGCAGCGACTTCTTCGGGGTGGGCTTCGAGCGTCGTCTTCTGGATTTCGACGCGGCGAAGCGGGTAGATGGTCTTTGCCTCGTTGTAGATTGCCGAGGAGAGACGCCCCTCGACGATGCTGTCGATGAGGTCCTCGAAGGTCCGCTCGGCTGCGGCCTCTTCGACGATGTCGATCATCTGGCGACGGATTGCCTTCTCCTGGCTCTCGTCGGCGTCTTTCGTGGTCAGCGCGACGGGCTGAATCTGGACGCGGTAGTCGTCGGTGGTCAGCACCGTGATGTAGGCGCCGACTTTCGAGGAGCCACGGCGAACGAGGCTGCGCAGGTAGTCACGGGTGAGTTCGTGTTTGACGAACTCGGTGTAGGCCGTGTCCGAGGCAACCTCGTTGATCTTGAAGGTCAGTTTCGTGTTGTTCTCGCTGGCTTCGTTCCGAAGGTCGCCAAGCGTGGTTTGGATGGTCCGTCCGAGGACCTTCTCCGATTCGTCTGCCGGTGTTTCGCCGAGCTCTTCCCGGCCGAACTGCTCCGGGGCGAGCACGTCGTACCACCGCTTCTCTTGCTTCTGTCGGGATACTGAGCGTTCACTCATGATTGTTGTCTGGTGTCTGTTGGTCGGTAAGCTGTGCTGCGACTGTGAGGTTGACGACGTAGTCGTCGACTGTCGAATGGAGTCCGCCGGTCGTCTCCCGGGCGATTGTCGTCTCGACTGTCTCGTCGATGACCTGCGTGTCCATCTCGTCGGTGTTGTCCGGTTCGACGGCGCGCGCGAGAGCACGCGCTGTCTCCCCGTCACCGTGGGTCGTCCGGATGGTCGCCCGTCTCATTGTGCCTCCCTGAACGCGAGGACGAACTCGGTCTCGTCGGCAGCAAAGCGTGCGCGCCCCCGCGTCGGGGTACCCGCAGCCTCGCCGTCGACTGTCTGGATGGCCGTTTCCATCGCGTCGCCGATTGCCGCCTCTGCCGGCCCGAGAGCTGCCGCCTCGTCGTCTGCGACGACGAGAACGACCGGTTCCGGTGAGCGAAAGTCCCGCGCGAGGCGGGCGACGGTACCGACCGGGGCCGGGTCGTCACAGCGGACGACGAACAGCCCGTCGTAGCGGCCAGTTCTTGCAGTCGAGAGTGCAGCGTGGGCGCGCTTGCCGTGGGTTCGCCAGCTATCGAGGGCAGTCTCGGTGTCGAGACTACCGACAGCGAGCGCAACGGCAAGCCCGGGACGCTCGCGCGCGACGGCATCGAGGACGTCGGCGTACCCGCCGATGGTCTCGAAGGGACCGCCGACGTAGGGCCGGAGCATCCGTTCGACAGCGCGCGTGCCCTGCTCGGTGCCGTGTTCGTCGCCAGCGACGGCGAGTGCGACCAGCGACGCGATTCGTCGCCGGGTTTCCTCGTCGCGCTGGTCGGTGTCGAACTCCGCGAGGAGGTCGGCTGTGGCGTCCTCGCTTCCGGAAAACGGTGCGGCCACGAGCGTCGAGTGTGCGAGTCCATCGACGAGGTCCGCCGTCGGAATCGCGACACCGGGTCTGCGTTCGAGACCCATCGCCTGGGCCGCTTCGAGCGGTGTGCCACTGGGGACTTCGCCCGCGGCGACGATGCCGGCGAGTGCGAGCAGCGGGTCCGGTGACCCGATCTCGCTTGCGGCCTCGAAGGCTGTCGCGCTGGCGACTGTCTCGACACCCAGCGTGAGGTCGGCAGTCGCGGCCGCGCGGCCGATGGAGACGGTCAGGTCGGCGTCGGTCGCCCGGTCGGCACGCTCGGGGAGCGGTGCGACTGTCGCCTGATACGGCGTGTCGCGTGCGTCGAGCGTGCGTGCGAACAGTCCCGTGGCGGCGACGGCGTCGCCGTCGGCGGCAGCGACGAGGCGGACAAACTCCGCGTCGGCGAGGCGCGCGGCGACGTCGCTCGCGGCAGGGGCGTTCGCGTCGGGACGACCGGTCGTGGACATCTATTCGAGCAGTTCCTTGGCCTTGTCGTAGCTGTAGGTGAAGTCCTCGTCGAGTTCGTCACCCTGGTAGTAGCCGACGAGGCGGCGAATCTTCGCCTCCGTGTTCTGGAGCGCGCGCTTGTTCTGGTAGTCCGTCTGATTCTCGTCCATGTGTTCGCGCAGGCCGATTGCCTGCTCCATGAGGTTCCGGAGGTCCTCGGGGAACTCCGGCGTTGCCTCGTTTTCCTCGAGAATCTCGGTGACTTTCTTACCTGTCGCGAGCTTGACGTCGGGTATCGAGGTCCCCTCGACACCTTCGTCACGGAGCTTCAGCCCGATTTGACTGGGGCTGTGGCCCTGTTCGGCCAGTTCGACGACGCGTTCTTCGATTGCATTTTCCGCTACGTCACTCCACTCCGGGGGGTCGTCTGCCACCGGCTTGTCCGAGTCGGACGAGCCACGGCGGCGTGAGTGCATTCGTGCCATGTGTAGATTGGAACTGCACAGACCGCTTGGTGACTGGCGATAGTTGTCGCCGTGTGTTTGCGTCGTGTGACGCGAACACTGCCGCAATCCCAAGCCGCCCAAGCGGACGGCGAGTCAGATTTGCGGCCGTGCGTTCCCGTCTGTGTGGAGTCTATCCGCGGTGTTAACGGTTTCTCTTTCGCGACGACGGCTCAGTCACAGAATTTGGGGTTGGCCAGACTGTTTATTAGTGCGGGCACCCAACTCTCCGTGAGATGGTGGCGTCTGACCGAGGGCAAAGTGACCAAGAAGAGGGGGGCCGAATCGGGAAGCAGTCACGCCGTCAGCGTGTGCGCGCCCAGTCAAGCGTGATAGGTGTCGCCCTTGTCTTCGGTTTCGTCATCGTTGGTTCAGTACTCATCGTTGCTCTCGGTGCAACAGCACTCGGTGACGCACAGGAGAATCTCAATAACGACCGTGCCGAAAAAGTACTGACACAGTTTGACTCGAAGGCAGCGTTGGTTGCACTTGGAAATACCGACACACAAAGAGTTGCTATCCCTGGGAGCACCGGCGGAGCATATACGCTGAAAAAGGACACGGGGTGGATGAACGTCTCGTACGTCAACGCTTCTGGAGGTTCCAAGTTGATTTTCAACGAGACGATGGGTGCACTCATCTATACGAGCGGAGAACGGACAATCGCGTATCAGGGCGGTGGCGTTTGGCGGGCCAGCGAAGGCGGTAATTCGATAATGGTGTCTCCGCCAGAATTCCACTACCGCGACCGGACACTGACACTTCCTCTGATAACGGTTCGTGGTGATGGATCGCTGAACGACGAAGCGGTAATCACACACAACGAGACTGCTCAGCATTTCCCGGACCAGTCACAGAAAGAATTCATAAATCCGGTTAACGGAACAAAGGTCAACGTAACGGTCAAGAGTAAGTACTACAGAGGCTGGGGTAGTTACTTCGTCGAACGAACCGAAGGCGACGTGACCTACAATCACGAGGAGCAGACGGTGACAATTTCGCTCGTCCCGCCGTTCGAAGAAGAGTACGAGAACGCTGTCGCAACGACAGACCCAGATGGTATCGAAACCAACGGTGCTGGGGACGAACCGACGCCAAATACAGAAGGTGTAAGCTATCCCTCTCTGGATGACCGAATCGAGGACCGCATCGACAAGTGTAAAAACAACGCGTCAGCGTGTAATTCACTCAGTAGTTCGATCACAAGCTCGGGAACATTCTGGATAGACGGAGATTACAGCAGCGACATCACCGTTGATGATCCGGATGGCAACGTGAGTATCGTCGTGAACGGCGACTACGAACCGGGGACGGTCACTATCGAGGATGTCGACGACCCGCACACGGTCACAGCCTACGCACGCGAAAATTTCGAACCCCAAGCGTACAACGACGTAAACGGTAACCCATCAGAAGCGAGCGTTATTATCCACTCCGACGGAGAGTTTACTATCAGCGGGAGTTCGTCGTTTACCGGGCTCATTTACGCACCACGGTCAGATTGTACGATCAATGGAAGCCCGAATATCACTGGCGGGCTTGTCTGTCAGACGTACACTGACAATGGAAAACCAGCAACAGATTTCAATTACAGCTCAGACGTAAACGACATCCGTCTGGACGTCCAGTCTGACGAGATAACCCGACTACAGTACCTACACGTAACGACCAACATAATAACCGTAAGCGACGAGTGAGTTACCGATCGAAGATGAAAGCGAGACGCACCTCAACGAGGTAGCCTTGCTCTAGGTTGACGGGGCCACAGCTAACGAAATCCCCGGACAAGGTACAGTCCCCGCGGAACGTAGCCGTGTTGTCAAGATACTCGTACCAGAGTTCGCTTCGTGGGGATGTGATGTTGAGAGTGAGGGAGACATTCTTTTGCCGTGACGTGTTCTGGTAGCGTAAGAATCGGTCCTGCGATTGAGCGCGTATCAGTACGGTTCCACTGCTGACGCTTCGAGCGGCTGGTTCACTGATATTCGCTGCGATGATGTGTGCCGTATTGTTGCGCAGAAGCATCGGTGGTTGCTGTCGGACAACACCACCGTCCCGAGTCGTCTGAAACACAGCGCCTGCTTCGTAGACAAGTTTGTTGCCATCACCCAGACTTTGAACGAGCGGGCGTGACGTGATAGTGAAGTTTTCCTCGTTGTTAGTACCATTGAGTGTGACGTTGAGAGAGATGGGGTCCGCGAGTGTGAGCGAGGTTTCACCGAGGTCAATCTCCGTGCCCCGACTCGGCGCTCCCTGGTAGTAGATGTCCTCCAGATTGTTGTGCATCACGTCGAAGGCCTTCTGGGAGTTAGTCTGGCGTTCGAAGTTCTCGGCGCTCTGATACCCGGCGAGACCGCCGACAGAGATGAAGGCGACCGACGTTATGACGAGTGTGAAGACGAGCGAGTAGCCCAGTATTTCGCTGACTGCACGGTCGTCACACATTGTCGATCACCAGTTTGTTGCCGGCGTACCGGACCGTTATCTCGCCGCCTCTGGCGGTCGAGTTTCCGAGTTTCGTACTCGTCGTGACGTTCACGACGATTGTCTGTTCGGGATCCGTACTGCTCAAAATCAGCTGGTCAGTTTGGTTGTTTAATCTGATGTCGTACTGCGAACGTGCCACCGTCTCTGGGAACGTCTGGTTGACCTGCACGACTGGACTCCCGCCGACGCTTGCGTTACTGGCGTTGACCAGTCGGTCGGCCTGTTCGACGTTCGCGGAGAGTTGCTGACCGACGACCGACATCTCCTCTCTGATAACGACGTCGCGCTGGGTCGTCACGAATCCAGCGCCTGCGGAGAGCAGTCCCCCGACCAGAAGCGCGGCTATCGAGAGCGTTAGCACGTAGCCCAGTGTCGTCGAGACAGCACGGTCAGTCATTATTCTGGCTCCCCCGGTGCGACTCGGACGTTCGTTTCGTACCGCATCGAGACAGTTTCGTACGAGTAGCTGACGTTCAGACTGTAAATTGCCGCGTTGGACTTCGAAGATGGTCCAGAGATAGAGGGGAGATTCGCCTCATTTAGTCCGTTGTCAACGACGCCCTCATAGTCGCCCTCAATTTCGTCCGCGTTGTCGTAGGTAATATTGTACGGCGCCGAGATTCCAGATCCGAACCACATGTCGCGGTCACCGCTAACTGTCAACGCAGAACATGGCCTCCCATCCACGAGGCCGCTCGTAACGGCGACCTCAAGCGACCCTGAACCCGAACGTGTGCAGGACGCAACTTCTCCATCTCCATTCGAGACGGTGACGTTCACACGATTCCCTGAGGGGTTAAACAGGGTCATGTTCCAGTAGTTATCATTGGACCCGTTCAGTGAGAGGGTAAACGCGTTAGAGCTCCCCGCGAGTGCTGTCCTATCCGTAATAGTGAATTTCAACGCTCTGGTGTTGGAAACATCGGATGCGACCTGCCAGGTTGTCGGATCAGTAGTATCACCAGTAAAGTCCCCAGATTCGTTGACGAACCGGGTCCCATTTTTCATCGAGGCGTAATCGATGGTAGCAACACGTCCATTAGTCGCCTTCTGCCTGCCGCCTTGGATGTTAATCTCTGTAACGTTTTCTTTCGCCCAATTCTTCAGGTGCGTAGAGTCGTTTCCGTCATGCTGTCTGTTTATTTCCGTGATGACCGTCCCAACACTCTGTTCGATCTCGTGACGGTACTGGAGTGCATCGTCGTCGCTAGTTCCCTGTCCGCGGGTTGCAAGATTTCCAGTGAAAATCGCCGTGTTGACCACAACGGCAAGCGCGATGAAAATCACTCCCAGCGCAAACGCTGCGACGATGATAATCTGGCCTCTATCAGAGTCAGTCAGATGCGCCATGCAATCACCTCCACACGGACGTGGTTGTAGACGCCGGTCGTCGAGTTGGTACTGTCCAGAAGATAAAGCGATTTGTCCGGGTCATTCGCGGCATCCGTGACCGTCGTTGCGCTGAGTGTCCCATCGGAATTTCTGAGTTTATCGGTGTCAACAATTGTTACTGAGTGAGAAGCCCGAACAGCATGCTCACTCGGTTCACCACGGTATATCATCCGCTGTCGTCTCTGAAATCCCCGTTCGTTCTGATAAACGATGTTGACGTTGTATGCAACATTGCGCTTGTCCAATGTGCGATTGAGTGACTCACCCAATGAGATGTTCTTTGGTGGGTCCTCGGTGTAATACTTTTCACCGGTAGTGTTGTAGAATGAATCCGCCGTGTCGTTCCAGTAGAGCACTGCCTCCTTCAGTCCCCCCGTTTCGGCGTTGCTGGCCAGGATGCCTTTCGATGTCTTTTCGAGTTGGTTTTCGAGGTGCTGGCTCGACGTGCTGGCAGAGAGCGGCGTCACCGCAGTCATCTGGAGTGCAATTCCGACACTCGTCAACAGGAGTAGCGCGGCAATAGCAGCCTCGAGGGTGTGTGCCTGAGCGCGGTCCGAGCGCGGGAGCGGCCTGTCTGGTCTCATCACCAGACCACCACCTTCAGCGTCACGTCCTCGCCGTTGAGCGAAACGACCCGCCGTGCCGTTATCGTCGAGGGATTCCGGTTGTTCGCAGTCGGTGAATCACCGAGACTGAGTTTCGTACCATCGCAACTATCATCAGAAGTCAATTTCTCCGAGGTGGCGTTCCAACAGAGGATGTCGGTTCCCGCACTCCCGACAGTACTATTTCGCTCGATGGTGACGTTGGCGTCTTTCGTCTGGGGTATATTCAGCAGTTCGTGAGTTGAATTGCCGCTGAATCCACACCCGGAGTTGCTCGTCGAGTTGTTGAAAAACTTCACCGTACAGGAGCGGTCGAGAATGTACGGCTCTGCGGGGTCACCGAGTGTATCCTGTGACAGGCGGTCGGCAATCTGACCGACCAGTACTGTGTCCTCCTCCTCGTTGAGCGCGAACGGATCCAGCAGGCCAGGGACGAACGTGAACACGAAGAAGATGACGACAAGGAAGATACTGATGCCCAGCGCGAAATCGAGTGTCGTCTGTCCCCTCATTGGTGAACCCTGTCGAAACCGCTCGCATCGTCTGTTACTCTGGCGCGACGCTCGTGCCAGCGAGCAGTCCAATCCCACGGCCCGCAGTCGAGCAAACGGATGGCACCACGTTACTTGCCGGTCCGACGCACTGGAGAATAATATCACTTGTGGCTGTTCACCCAACGACCCCTCCACTGCGGCTGCGCTCAGCGCCTGGGTTCGATGGGTTTAAGAAAGAACACTGGCAAGCGAAGGATGCCGACGCGGGCTCGTAGATCAGTGGTAGATCATCCCCCTGGCACGGGGAAGGCCCCGGGTTCAAATCCCGGCGAGTCCACTCGACTCACTTCGTTCGTCTCGTTCCCTCTCCGACCTTCGCAAACGCGAAGCGTTTGCTCAGTCCCGGCGAGTCTGCGCGAGACGAATTGTGCCTCTGTTCTACACAACTCTGTTAGTCAGCTCTGCTGTCGGTTCACCCGTCCGGTTCGGTCGAAGCCAAACCATTCCCGGAGTCACTGACAGAACCGCGTTCCAGACGGTCCCACAGTGGCCGCCCGACCGACCCGACGAGCAACAGGAGCGCCGCCTCGTCGCCACCGCCGCTGGTCATCTGCTCGACGGTGACCCACACGATGAGTGCGATAGTCGAGAGGATGACGGCGTATTTCACGCCGGAGATGAGTTCGACGTTCCGGATGTAGCCGGCGATAAACGACGAGATAATCGCCTGCAGCGTCACTGCGTGGAAAAACAGCATCGACATCCGCTCGGGTGAGATGGACCCGCCACCGCCGCCGGGCCCACCCGGAGCGCCACCGCCGGAACTCAAGTCCAGTCCGCCGATGACGTCGATAAACTGCACGCGCAAGAGTGCCATCACGCCCAACAGCGTCAGGTAGGTCATGATGATGATGACCGTCTGCATCCGGGTACGGGACTTGCGTTCACGGTCGATGTCGTCCTGGTTTTCCGAGGACTGGGCGGCCGTCGAGAGCACGTCCTGAATCTGGCTGGACGTCTCCTGGGCTTCGCTGATGAGTTTGACCGTCCGTGCCAACCGCGGGATGTGGTACTTGTTGTTGAACTCCCGAAGCGCGTCTTTCAGGTTCGTCCCGTAGTTGACCTTCGCGTGCATCGCCTCGAACTCGTCTGCCAGTTTCCCGGAGGACGTCTCGGAGACGACTTTGATAGACTCGAGCAGCGTCATCCCGGTGTCGTTGGCGCTCGCAAGCTTTCGCAGGTTCTCCGAGAAGTTCCCGAGCACGCCACGTCGGGAGCGCACGTTCCACTCGTAGAACACGCCGAGCGGGAGTAAGTTCAGATACAGCGGCACGTAGACCCAGACGACCGTCCCGTAGATGACGTTGTTCTCCATCGCTTCGACCGACAGCGGCGCGTTACCGGTCGCGACGGCCCCGACGAGGACGAGCACCGTCAGCGGAACCGTGACAATGAGGACCATCAGCGGGTGGTCACGGAAGAAGAGATGTGGAGCCCGCAGAATCTCCATCAGTTCGTAGGTCCCCTCGCGGCGTTTGATGCGGTCGAAGATGGTTCGCTCGCCGGTGTACTGCTCGACGAGTCCGGGGTTGAACACGCCAATCCCCTCGTCGACCTGGAACTCCTCCTCTTCGCTGTCCGGTCGCAGGTACCCGTCACCGATCGAGTCCTGCGTGACCGTCGAGACCAGCACCAAGAAGCCGACCCCGATGAGCGGGATCAGCCCGTAGACGGTCCCCAAGAGGAGTTGTTCCTGATTGCCACCCTGCATCAGGTCCATAATGACCAGGATGATGATAAGGAGCAGCGGGAACAGCGAGAGTGTCATGTACATCTCGCCGAACAGCTCCAGGGTGTCGAGCAGTTTCTGCTGTTCCTGCTTTGCCGTCCGCATGTGCTTGTCCTTCTGGTCTTCGAGGAAGTCCGTCATGTCACCCCCGGAGTTGACGATAGAGAGCATGTCCGTCAGGAACTGCGAGAGCTCGTCACTGGGGGTCTCGAGGGCCTGGTTCCGGATTGCCGTCCGGTAGTCGGTATCGAAATAGTCGGTCTCCAGGACAATCGACTGGAACTCCTTTGCGACCTCGCCGTAGGTGTCGTCGGCTTTGGCCATCGCCTCCAGGATTTCGAGTTGATTCATCCCACCGACCGACAGCGCGTACATAAAGGAAATCGAATCCGAGAGCAAGACGTTGATTTCGCGCTCGCGCGCACCCGACCGGAAGTACGGTATCGAGACGAGCGAGCCAAACCCGATGAGAAAGCCAATCGAGCCAAAGATTAACCCGGAGAAGATGATGATTGCCGGCGTCTTCAGCGCGGTGATGTAGTCGGGAAGGTTGAACGTGAGGATTCCCTCGGGGACACCCACCAGCTGGACGAACAGATAGCCGACGAACATCCCGAGCAACCAGAGTGCGAGGCCGGCGATGGACCCCACTGCCAGCGCACGCGAGAGGAACATCTCCACGTTGTCGGCCATCCGTGCCTCGGCCAGTTTCGATTCGACGCCGCTGACGAAATCCCCATCCGGGTCGAACAGCCACTCGAAGAGCGGATAAAACGCGTCGCCGAGCGCCGACTCGCCCATCCCACCGACCTGCTTGTCGCCACGCGTGTCGAGACTCATTCCTCCTCCTCCGCAGAGCCTGCCTTCGGCACGAACTGCCCGAAGTCGATTGCTTCCTCTTCAGTGCCGCCCCCGTCGTCGACTTCCAGCCCCGACAGTGCGGAGACGATGTCCGAGGAGTCCCGCTCGCGATAGCGCTGGAGCAGTGGATTGGCATTCTCCAGAATCTCGTCGGTCTCTTCGAGCAGGTCCTCCGGCGGTTCCGGGCGCGGGACGAGTTCTTCCTTCTCGGGTTGGATTTCGATCTGGACCGACTCCATCTCCCGAAGGTCCTCCAGGGACCGTTCCAGCGAGTCGTTTGCGATAATCGTCAGAATCGTCTCGGGGTCGTTGATGAAAGCCTGCACCGTCGCCGCCACCTGCGTGTAGGTGTTCAGCCCGTTCTCGATGAGGTAGGCCAGTACCACTTTCCGCTTGAACAGTTCCTCGTCCAGTCGCTCCTGGGTCCACCCGCGGTCGAACTTGATTTCCTCGAGCGTCGAGGACGACCCCATCTGGATGTAGTTGTCCGTCTCGGCGCGCCACTCGTAGACGTCCCGGACGTTGATTTCGTCGTTTTCCGGGGAGTACTCGTTGATTTCGGTCAGCGACTTGTTCCGGCGCACCTTGTGACCGCCGACCCTGGTCTGGGTCTGAATCGAGACCAGATCGAGTGCCGTAAACAGCGTCTTCGAGACGTTGATAGGTTCGGTCGTGAATCGCTTGATGACCTCGCCCACGGAGTCGGCGTGGAACGTGGTGTAGGTCGTGTGTCCGGTCGACATGACCTGGAAGAGCGTCCGACCCTCTTCACCACGAATCTCACCCATGACGATGTAGTCGGGGCGCTGTCGGAGTGCGGCCTCGAGCAGGTCGAACTCGTCGACGTCGCCGGTGTCGTCCTGCCCGAACGAGGGGCGGGTGACACTCGCCACCCAGTTTCGCTGTGGCAGTTCGACCTCTCGGGTGTCCTCGATGGAGACGATTTTCGCGTTCGAGGGGATAAACAGCGAAATCGCGTTCAGGCTCGTCGTCTTCCCTGATGCCGTCCCGCCGGCGAAGATGAGCGATTTGTGATTCTCGATACACAGCCAGAGGAAAGCCATCTCGTCTAAGTTGAACGTGTTCCAGTTGATGAGGTCGACTGGAGTAAAGGGGACGTCTTTGAACTGTCGGATGGTGTAGTTGGTTCCGTGGTCCGAGACTTCCCGGCCGAGCGTCAGCTGGGCACGCGAGCCGTCCGGGAGCGTCGCGTCGACCTGGGGCTGTCGTTTGGAGATGCCCTTGCCGGAGCGCTGGGCGAGTTTGACCACGAAATCGTCGAGGTCCTTCTCCCCGTGGGTGACATTCGAGATGATCTGTTCGTAGTCCGTGTGGTAGACGAACACGCGGCTGTTGTACCCGTCACAGGAGATGTCCTCGACGTTGATGTCGTGTTTGACGGGGTCGATTTTGGCGTACCCGATGAAGTTCCGTTTCAGGACATAGAGGAGTTTCTCGACCTGATACTCGGTGAGCGTATCGGAGTCCTCTTCGAGGATGATGGGTTCGGGCCTGACCGATATGCCGTCGATGCCCTCTGCCTCGACGATATCCTCGGCTTCGTCCATCCCGAGCATTCCCTTCAGCGACCCCATCACACCACCGTCTGACGAGCCGGTATCGTCCGTTATCTGCCCCTCGTAGAGGCCGTACCGCTGGAGGAGCTGTTCGGCTTCGCGCTGGATGACCGCCGCGCGGTCGGTCTCGTCGCCCTGGACGATGACGTCGTCCTCGGAATACTTGATGGCCGTCTTGAGCTTCCGCGAGAGAAATTCCTTGAGTTCGTCTTCGATGGCGTTGAGGTGTGGTTCGATGACGTAGTACTTGCGCTCGTTTTCCTTGCGAGAGTGAAAGATGACGACACACGCGTAGGGTTTGTTCACCCAGTAGCGGTTCTCTTCGGCGAAGTGGGTCTTTTTCTCCAGTGGGACGACCTTCTCTAAGTCGTAGCGGTTGACGACCGTCGTTTTGCCGTTCCGGTCGGAAAAGAACGCGTCTTCGTCGAGTTCCTCGGCGACGTTGACCGTCCGGTCCTGGACGAGACTATCGAGGTCGGACGCCAGCGACTCAGCGTGGCTCAGCCGCTGTTCGGTTTCCTCGGGGTCAAAGCCCAGATACTGCTCGGCCTCGAAGGGCTCTTTTTCGCCGTCACTCCGCCGGGGCGCGCGCCCGCTCTCGTCGTAGTAGTACTCCCGTTTGAAGTGCTCCCAGGAGTAGGTCCCCTTGACTACCGGCGTCCGCTCGGGGTCACAGAACTCCTCGAAGTACTCGTCGAGCGTCTTGCCGGCACTCGCGCCGGATTCGAGTTTCCGGGTGAGGTCTCGCGGGTCGAATCCCAGATATGCTGCCCGGTCGAACTGCCCCTCGTCGTGCTCCTCCCGCCGAAAATCACTCCAGGAGTATCTCCCCACCGCAACCGTCGAGTCCTCCCCGACGTCGACCCCAGACGCGGCCTGTTCCTCGCCGCCCCCTGTGTCATCGATTGCCATTATAAAGACTCTACTCCTTGGGGTGAAAAAACTTTACGCCAGGAACAGAGTCTGCTGTCCATCAGTGCCGATTTTGCCGACACTGTGTGCGAGGTCTCCAGGTTCAGGCCACGAACCGCTCGATTCGGGCCATCGCCTCTTTGAGTTCGTCGAGCCCGGTCGCGTACGAAACGCGAAGTTGCCCTTCACCGCCCTCACCGAAGGCCGTGCCGGGCACGACGGCGACCCCCTCCTCGTGGAGGAGTTCCTCGGCGAACTCGCCGGCGTCGTCCCAGGGACACTCCGGGAACGCGTAGAACGCGCCGCTGGCCCGGAAGCAGTCGATGCCCATGTCGTCGAACCGCGAGAGGACGTACTTCCGGCGGCGGTCGTACTGAGCTTTCATCTCGGCGACGGCGTCGTCACACGATTCGAGCGCCTCGATTGCGGCATACTGTGCGGTCGTCGGCGCCGACAGCATCGTGTACTGGTGGATGCGGTTCATCGCCGTCGTCGCCTCCGGTGGCGCCATCACGTAGCCCAGCCGCAGTCCCGTCATGGCGTAGGCTTTCGAGAAGCCGTTGAACACGACGGTCCGCTCGCGCATCCCCGGCAGCGTCGCGATGGAAGTGTGGTCGTGCTCGTAGGTCAAATCGGCGTAAATCTCGTCGGAAAACACCATCAGGTCGTGCTCGCGGGCGAAGTCGGCGACCGGCCGGAGTTCCTCGCCGGTCATCGTCGCGCCTGTCGGGTTGTTCGGGTAACAGAGGACGAGCACGTCGGCATCGGCCGCACCGGACTCCTCGAGGACCTCGCGGGTCAGTTTGAACTCGTCTTCCCGACGTGTCTCGACGGGGAGGACGTCGCCGCCGGTGAAGATGACGCCGGGAACGTAGGAGACGTAACACGGCTGGACGACCGCGACGGTGTCGCCAGGGTCGACCAGCGCCCGATACGCGAGGTCGATCCCCTCGCTCGCGCCGGCGGTGACGAGAATCTCCTCGTCGGCGCTGTAGTCGAGGTCGTAGCGCTCGTCGACGTGAGCCGAGATTCGCTCTCGGAGTTCCCGCCGGCCGCGGTTGGCGGTGTAGGAGGTCTTGCCCTGTTCGAGCGAGGCGATTGCGGCATCGCGTGCCGCCCAGGGCGCCGAGAAGTCCGGCTCCCCGACCCCAAGCGAGATGATGTCGTCCATCTCCTCTGCAAGTTCGAAAAACCGCCGGATACCCGACGGCGGCACCGCCTCGACCCGATCTGCGATGTCGAAGCTCATGGTGAGACCGAGAGCCTGTCGTCGTCGTCACCGTCGTCGAACTCGATGCCGTGTTCCTTGTACGACTCCATGACGTAGTGGGTCACGGTCTGGGTGATTTCGGGGACGGGCGCGACTTTCTCGCTGATGAAATGCGACACCTCGCGCATCGAGTCACCTTCGACTTCCATCATGAAATCGTAGTCACCGCTGAGGAGGTGCAGCGACTCGACCATCGGGAACTTGGCGATGCGCTCGGCCACGTCGTTGTAGCTCGTCTCGCGGTCGAGCGTGACGTTGAGTTCGACCGCCGCGCGCACGACCTCCTGATCGAGTTTGTCCCAGTCGACGACGGCACGGTATCCCATCAGGACACCTTCCTCTTCGAGGTCTTCGATTATCTCTTCGACTGCCTCGGCGTCTGCACCGGTCTGGCGGGCGATGTCCTCGATCGTGTAGCGGGCGTTCTCGCGGAGTAGCTCTAGGACCTCGTCGCGACTGCTCATACCGATAGACCACCGGGCGACCGTATAAAGGCTTGCTACACGCGACCGAGGAAGAGACGCCGCTGCCGTCGCAGTTGCAGTTTTTATAGTGTTGCCCGCCGTATCGCTGACTGATGCGCCCCCAACTCACCGAAACCGGCTGGGAACTCGTCGCACAGCGAGACGAAGCTGCCTCACTCATCGGCGCGGTCGTCGAACTCGACCCGGGAACGGAGTACACGCGGTCCGACATCGCGGACGCGGCAGACATTCCACTGAAGACACTGTATCTGGCAGATGCACTCGAAGACCTCGTCGACATCGGTGCGCTAGACCACACCGAAGAGGCAGACGCCGAAGCCACGTTCGTCGTCAACGAGGACAGCGACGTGGTGCGGGCCGCCCGCCAGTTCGACGACGCCGTCGCCGCCCAACTCGATACGGCGGAGTAACACCGTTCCCACATTTTCGAATCGGTCGTTCAGTTCATCGACCGAGGTGAATTTTCTCGAAACTCAGTACGAGATTTGCTTGGAACCGCCCCGCTACAGCGTCGGCTGTTCGAACACAGAGACAATATATAATAATCCTGTCTTATATTGAATATTGATTTGTATCGAGGCAGTCGACGACAGTACCCGATATGATCGCTCCACACGGTCAATCACACAGACGGCGATTACAACCAGAGATTCCGGCCAAGATACAACAGATTATTCGGATAAATACGCGTATTTCGTCGGTACTATAGGCTAAAGCCCGGATTCTTTACTACGGAAATTGAGACCGTAAGTTCAGTCAGACAGCCACAAGAATTGTTATTCACACCTATTTTCCAAATGTATATTCTATTTCCGCATATAGTGCCGAAATAATGTAATTTTTATATTTTATAGTGGATTTATACAACATACGATTCGATAAACACTCGGATTGACGCTTTTTCGCCGCCAGTCAGATCTGGGACCCAAACTGACTTCCTATATGTTTTAAATATAGTAGTTCGGTAATTAGATAATATTTCTTTTAATTAAAGGTGCACCCCAAATCGACGTATCGCGACTGCTACCAAGGCTGTCAGCGGTGAGGAAAGGCGAACCGAGGGACCGCCGATGCAAACGAGCGGGACCGGTTCACAGCCGGCGGAAACGAAAAGACACTCGACATGGACGCTGTGACGACGATACTGGCACCAATAATTACACTCATATGATTGTAATCTTCTGGCTCGATGCGAATCGGTCGAAAACCGCGTCCTGAAGTTGTATGGAGACTCAGTAGTTTGAGGGACAGGTCCAGTGGCCGCATCGTCGGAATAGGCCGATAGACGGATTCTGGAGTTGCATTCTCTGCCGTAGAGAGATCCCGTTCACCAGCGATGCGATACTAGTCACTCAGAATACCAGATGAAATTTCAATATGCGGGAGTTTTATATGTCGACAGGGTGCTATTGACACACATGACAGAAAAGCCAAAATCGGTGGTGCGAACATCCGAGAAGACGTTTGCAATTATCGACGTTCTGCTGGCGAACGACGGCATGCGAATCAACGACCTCACCGACGAGTTGGACCTGACCAAGAGCACAGTCTATCGCCATCTGACGACGCTCAGTGAGAACGGATACGTGATCAAGGAAGGCGAAGTGTACAGACTCAGTCTGAAATTCCTCACTATCGGTGGGCAGTTGCGTCGACAGATTCCTGCCTATCCCATGATAAAGACCAAGATAGACGACCTAGCCGAGAAGACTGGTGAGCGGGCGCAATTCATGTTGCGGGAACAAGGAGATCGCGTGTATATACAGACTGAAACGGGTGAAAACCCGGTTCAAACGGGTGCACACGTCGGTACGAGAGGTCCAATATATGCAAGTGCTGCAGGGAAGGCGATACTGGCAGGCCTTCCGGAGTCCAAGCGAGAGTCGGTCGTCGAACAGCTCACCCTCGAAGCAACAGGGCCCAATACCATCACGGAGCGGAGCGAACTCAAGGAGGAACTAATGGAGATTCGCGAGCAGGGGTACGCGATTAACCGCCAAGAAAGTACGAGGGGCGTCCACGCGATCGGAACAGCTGTACAGAGCGGCGACGAAATCATCGGTGCATTGAGCGTCTCCGGACCAGCCACCCGGCTGAAAGACGACCGGCTCGAGTCAGAGTTGCCAGACGTCGTCCGGGCAGCGTCGAACGAACTGGAGTTGCACATCGAACATCAGACGTCGAACCCAGTCGGAACCTCACTCTGAGGCGACGGTGGCGGCAAAAGATTTATCCAAAGTCGCGGAGTTGTTGTTCTCGTGGACGTGTGATCCACGGTATACAATGACAGATAGCAGACGAAATTTCATCAAAAAAGCAGGGATAGCAACCGCGGCGACAACTAGCTTTGCCGGCTGTCTTGGCGGCGGCGGTGGCGGCAGCAGCAGCAACACCGTCCACTTCCTCTCGGCCGAGAACAGTCAGGCGTTCAAAGACTACTACAAGAAGTGGGCCGGCCGGTTCGAAGAGGAACACGACCACGAAGTGAAACTCGAGTTCGTCGGTGTCGGGACGAGCCAGTCATCGCGCATTTCGAAGTTGCTCCAGTCCGGTAACCCGCCGGAACTGACGACGACGGCACCGGAGAAAGGTGGCGGCCTCGCATTGCAGGGCGTGCTCGCCGACCTCAGCGACGAGGCGGAGTGGATGGAAGACGAGTGGGGCTACGACTTCAACGACAACTTCCTGTTCCAACTCCAGGGTAAACAGTACGTCGTCCCCATCTGGGTCAACATGACGATGGACTGGTACCGCGTGAGCACGTGGGAGGAAAACACCGGGATGACCCCCCGAGAGATGGAGTGGGAAGAATTCAGGCAGGCCCTGTCGGACACAAACGGCGTCGGAGAGCGAGCGGGCCACGTCATCCCCGCCGGGTCGTCGCTGATGAGTACGGAGTTCTACATCGACTACATGTTCGGCAACGACGGGCAGATCTTCGAGCGCAACGGCGAGGAGATCGAGCTCGTCATGGACAAAGGTGAGAACTTAGAGAAGACCAAGGAAGTACTCCAGTTCTTCGAGGACACCCAGCAGTACTCCCTCGACGGAAGCGGGTACGGATACAGCCAGCAGATCGAGTCGTACTGGAGCGAACAGGTCAACGAGGTCAAGTACTTCGGTGCTCGGCCGCTCCAGCAGGCAGTCTCCAACAACAAGGCCGTCGCGGAGGACACCGGACTGATGCAGCCACCGTACAAGGAAGAGAAGACCCACCAGGCGTTCTCGGAGGGGTGGGTCATGTTCCAGGGCGCGGACAACAAAGAGGGCGCTCGCGAGTTCGTGAAATTCATGTCCCGGAAAGAACCGCTCATCGAACTGCTCCACATTGCGCCGCTGCACAACCTACCGCCGTTCCCGGACGCAGTCGACGACGAGGAGTTCCTCGACAACGAGTTCATCAACAAGTGGGTCGAACCCAACGAGAACATCCAAATCGACAACGTCGTCGAGATGGTCAACAATGCGTCGACGCTCGTCGGCGAGACCGACCCCAACAACGCGTTGGCGTCGCCGGTCTTCTCCAGTGGCGCCTTCGGGAACATGATCTTCAACTACCTGCACGGAGACATGGGGCTCGAAGAGTCGATCAACAACGCTGCGAGTCAGTCCCGTTCGATTCTGGACCAGTTCGAGAACTAAGATAAATAGACGGATATGAAACTGCATGACCCTCGCCGACAGTCGGTTCACGACGGGATGGGTTATGCAGTTGCCCCCACTAAGACAAGCATGATATCAACTGTACGCACGCGAATAGGGAGGAGGACACCGACATGAGTGTTCCGTCACGCGTTATGAGCGGGATCGGAATGGAACAGGAGTACAACCGGCTACGGGACCGACTCGGCGAGCTGCTCGAAAACGAGGTGGTCCTCGGCTACGGGAGCCTCTCGCCGGTCATGATCCTGTTCCTGTTCATCGCCGTGATCCCGATCGTGTGGGCACTCGCCGGGAGTTTCTACTCCATCAACGCGTTCGACCCAGTCTGGATATGGAACGGCATCGCCAACTACCAGCATCTGTTTTTCGAAGACCCGTTCTACTGGAACGCGGTCACCAAAAGCGTCATCTTCGGGTTCGGGTCCGTCCTGTTTCAGGTGGCTGTCGGGATTCCGGTTGCGCTCCTCTTGCAAAAGCAGTTCAGGGGGAACGCGGCCGTACGCGCCATCGTGTTGCTCCCGTACCTGATTCCCGTCATCGTCGTCGGGCTGGTATTCACGTGGATGTTCAACCCCGAGTACGGGGCGTTGAACCTGATCCCCATGCAATGGGGACTCATTGATTCGTCGATCAACTTCCTCGGGAGTACTGACATCGCGATGTACGCAATCATCGTCGCGGCGAGCTGGAAGTGGTCCATCTTCGTCGTGATGATGACGCTTGCACGTCGCGAGGCGATTCCCGACGGGTACTACGACGCGGCGCGCGCCAACGGCGCTAACGCTTGGCAGCGCTTCCGTGACATCACGCTCCCGAACCTGAAAGGGATGATAGTTCTCGTCGTCCTGCTGCGGGGCATCTGGATGTTCAACAAGTTCGACATCATCTGGATCATGACCCGCGGCGGCCCCAGCCAGTCGACGACGACCCTGCCAGTGTACGCCTACCGCGTCGCGTTCAGCCAGTGGCAACTCGGCGAGTCGCTCGCGATCGCGTCGACGCTGTTCGCGACGCTGGTTATCGCCGCGATCGTGTACTTCACCAAGTTCAACCCCGCTGAGGAGGTGCGGGTCGAATGACAGAATATTCACAGAACAAGACGATAATCGAACGAGTCATCGACTACTGGGTCAGAAACGTCTCACGAGAGAACCAAGAGCGGGCCTGGAAGTGGACGTTCCGCTTTTTCGTCGGGGTGACCGTCCTCGCTATCGGCTTCCCGACGTACGTGATGGTCAAGTCGTCGTTCCAGCCGGAGCTGACGCTGTTCTCGAACTCTTTCAACTGGATTCCGCCGGCTCTCACCCTTGATAACTTCCGCGAGCTGTTCGGCGGGACGAACTTCTGGACGTTCTACATGAACAGCATCATCGCCGCGCTCGGAACGATGGTCATCAGCGTCACGGGCGCCACGCTGGCCGGGTACTCGCTGACGCGGTTCTCGTTCCCCGGGAAGAAACGCATGGCACAGTCGGTGCTGTTCTCGTACATGTTCCCGCCACTGTTGCTCGCGCTGCCGATGTTCATGATCTGGCAGGACCTGAACCTGATCAACAGCTTCCCGGGAATCATCCTCGCGCACTCGGCTCGGTCGCTCCCCTTCGACATCTGGCTGATGTGGAAGTTCTTCCAGACCGTGCCCATCTCCTACGAGGAGAGCGCGTGGATCTACGGCGCCGGCCGGCTGCGCGCCATGCGAGACGTCGCCATCCCGATGGCCCTGCCCGGTATCATCGCCGTGTCCATCTTCTCGTTCGCGATTTCGTGGAGCGACTTCACGCTCGCGAACCTCCTGATGACCCAGGAGGCGATGAAGACCCTGCCCATCGGGATGCTCGGCTTCATCGAGCAACAGGCCGTCAACTGGGGCCTCATCATGACCGCATCGTTCATGATGGCCGTCCCGGCGTTCCTGCTGGTGTACTTCCTGCAGAGCTACCTGCTGCGAGGCTTCAGCGTGGGAGGGCTCGGCTGATGAGTCTCGTTTACGCTCCCGCCGGGCCATCCCACGTACGGCGGCCGACCAGCGACGAGTACCGGAACCGAAACACCAATAACCGACAAGCAAACAACACTGCCAAACGTATCAAAAACCATGTCTAGAATTCGAGTCGACGAACTGCGGAAAGTGTACGACGTACCCGGTGGACAGGAGGTCGCCGTCAACGGCGTCAACCTCGACATCCCCGATACCGACTTCCTGACGCTGCTGGGCCCGTCCGGCTGTGGCAAGACGACGACACTGCGCTGTATCGCCGGTCTGGAGACGCCGACCGACGGTACCGTGTACTACGACGACGAGGACGTGACGCCCAAGCCGGCACAGGAGCGCGACATCAGCATGGTCTTCCAGGAGATCGCGCTCTACCCGCACATGAAATGTATCGACAACATTGCGTACCCGCTGAAGGTCCGCGGTGTACCCAAAGAGGAGCGTTACGAACGCGCACGCGAAGTTGCCGAAGTCCTCGAAGTCGGCGACCTCGTCGAGAAACACCCTGCCGAACTCTCCGGCGGACAGCGCCAGCGGATCGCCATCGCACGGGCAATCGTCCGCGAACCTCGTGCGTTCCTGATGGATGAGCCGATGACCGGACTTGACGAGAAGCTGAAAGTCATCATGCGCAAGGAGCTCAAGCGGGTCGTCGAGGAGACCAACCAGACGGTCGTCTACGTCACGCACAGCCAGGAGGAAGCGATGATGCTGTCAGACCACATCGCGGTGATGAACGACGGCCAGATAGAGCAGGTTGGCTCGCCCAACGAAGTCTACGGCGAACCGAACAACAAGTTCGTCGCGACGTTCGTCGGGATGCCCGAGATGAACATCTGGAGCGGACATGTCAGCGGCGAAACCATCGAGGTCGAGCTAGAAGACGGACAGCTAGTCGAATTCAAACCCCGCGACGACGCCACGAGAGCCAAGCGGAAGGACAACAACAGCTGGGCCGACCGGACCGGCGACGGGGTCGAGGTCGGGTTCCGTCCCCAGGCACTGTCGATCGTGCCGGAGGGAGACGGCGACGTAACCGCCGATCTAAAAATCATCGAGCCGATGGGTGAAAACAACCTCTGTTACCTCGAGGTCGATGACCAGGAAATCCGCGTGGTCGAAGAGGATGTCACCGACTTCGACGAGCAAACGACCGTTGGGATAGATATCAACCGCTCTCACGGGTACGTCTTCGACGGTCAGACTGGGTCGACCATCGCTCGAACCGGTGACAGCCCGACAGTCGAAGCCGTCGAGAGCACGTCCGGACACGCCGCGACTGACGACTGACACCGGGTCAGTCCCGATTTGCCACGCTGTTCGGCCCTCACCGGCGCCGCAACGACGTGTCCGCAAGGGAACCAAAGCGAAATCTGACATCACACCGATCAACACGGAACGCCACCCAACGACTATGAATCCTTCGAGAACTGTAGAGTATGACACGCGATAGTACCGAACGAACGATAGACGGCGGTAAAACGCTGGAAGGAATCAACGTCCTCGACCTGTCGACGTTCGTCACCGGCGGGTTCTGCTCGCTGATGCTGGCGAACCAAGGAGCGGACGTCGTCAAAGTCGAACGGCCGGAAGCCGGCGACGACATCAGACACTCGGGGCCTCCCTTCATCGACGGGGCGTCCCCGTACTTCTGGTCTGTCAACTACGACAAGCAAAGTGTGGAACTGAACCTGAAATCGGAGGCCGGCAAGGAGGCCTTCTACGACCTCGTCAGCGAGGCCGACGTGGTCATCCAGAACTTCCGGCCCGGAACGGCCGAGCGCCTAGATATTGACTACGAGAGTCTCCGCGAACACCGGGACGACCTCGTCTACTGTGCCATCTCCGCGTTCGGACAAACCGGCCCGTGGCGCGAACGGCCGGGCTACGACCTGTTGATCCAGGGTATGTCCGGCATCATGAGCGTCACGGGCGAACCGGACCGACAGCCGGTGAAAGTCGGGCTGCCGATGACGGATCTCATCACCGGGATGTGGGCCGCCTTCGGCGTGATGAACGCGCTCTACCGGCGGGAACGGACCGGCGAGGGCGAGTACATCGACCTCGGGATGCTCGATGCGACGCTCCCGTGGCTGACGAAACAGGCAGGCAAGGTGTTCGCCGACGAGTCCCCGTCGCGGATGGGGACGAAAGATCCCGTGCTGGCCCCATACCAGACCTTCGAGACGGAAGACGGGTACATAAACATCGCCTGTCTGAACCAGGGGCTCTGGCGCGACCTCTGTACCGCTCTCGACCGCGAAGACCTGCTCGAAGACGACCGGTTCGAGACGAATGCCGACCGGGTCGCTCACACCGAGGAACTGGAGACAGAACTCGAGCAGACGCTTCGCGAGCGGACGACCGACGAGTGGATGACCACGCTCGTCGAGCAGGCGGGCGTCCCCGCCGGACCGGTGATGGACGTCGAAGACGCGCTCACCAACGAGCAGACGGAGGCGCGAGAAACCGTCCAGTACGTCGACCACCCAAAGTACGGGGAGATTCCGGTCATCGAGCACCCGCTGAAGTTCCGACACGCGGAGAGCGGCTTCGAGGACGCGCCGCCGGAGCTCGGCGAGGACAACCGCGACGTGTTCCGGAAGCTGGGCTACTCCGAGGAGGCTATTGACGAGCTCGAATCGAAGGGCGTCTTCGGCGAGAAGACGAAAACCGAGACCGAGATGGACTGACCGCATGGACTACGAACACTACCCCCTCGACGAGTTCGAGACCAACCCGGACAAACCGGGTCGCCGGTGGGAACTCTCGCCACAGCTCGGCATCGACGACTACAACTTCAACGTCGCCGTCCTGGAGCGGGGCGAGTCGCTGTCCGAGAACGGCTATCACTACCACGAGAACCAGCGGGAGTTCTTCTACCTCGTCGACGGGCAGTGTCAAGTCGAAGTTGAGGACGGCTCCTTTCGTCTGCGCGAGGACGAGGTCGTCCTCTTCGAAAAGCGGGTCGAACACCTGCTGCACAACCCGTTCGACGAGCCGACGAAAATCGTCGCGATCGGGAGCCCGCCCGACGGACGGTACCCCGTCGAGCAGGTCGAACCAGCCGAGACGCTACTGCAAGAGCGGTACGGGTCGGCCACACCGGATCCAGTCAACGAGAGTAAATCATGAAAGCGATTCGCTACCACGAACACGGTGACGCAGACGTACTGACGATGGACGACGTTCTCGAACCGACGCCGGGACCTGAGGAGGTGACGGTCCGGGTCCACGCTGCGGGCGTCAACCCCATCGACACGTACGTCCGGGAGGGGAACGTCTCGCCGGAGGATGGTCTCCCGCACATCGGCGGCGCGGACGTCGCCGGCGTGGTCGAAGAGGCCGGCGAGGGCGCCGACGCCTTCGAGCCCGGCGATCGGGTGTTCGCAACGGGGCTCGGTCTCTTCGAACCGGGGACGTACGCAGAGTACGTCTCGGTCTCGGAGTCGAAGCTCGCCCCGCTTCCCGAGTCAGTGTCCTTCGAAGAGGGCGCGGCCGCAGCCATGGCGTTTGCGACGGCCTGGCGCGGGCTCGTTACGCGCGGGGACCTGTCGGTCGGCGACGTCTGTCTCGTCCAGGGCGGCTCCGGCGGCGTGGGTCACGCGGGCGTCCAGATCGCTCGCCACGCCGGTGCGACGGTCGTTGCGACGGCCCGGGAAGGCGAGCCCGCGGAGATGGTCCGCGAACTCGGTGCGGACGCAGTCGTCGACTACCGGGCTGATGACCTTCCGACCGAGATACGCGAGGCGACCGGCGGCGACCCCGTGGACGTGGTGCTCGAACCCCACGCCGCGAGCAACCTCGTCGACGACCTCGACGTGCTCGTCCGCAGCGGGCGTATCACACTCATCGGCGAGGACGAGGAGATACGCATTCCGCCGGGAGCGGCGATGACCGGCAAGATCGCCGACGCGGACCTCCGGTTTATGTCCATTATGGCCTCGACGGACGACCAGGGACCGATTCTGCGGTCGGTGGCGCCCCTGCTCGGGGACGGGACCTTCGAGGCCCGAATCGCTAAGACGTACCCCCTGTCCGAGGCCCCGGCGGCCCAGCGGGACGTGCTCTCGGGCGGCACGCTCGGGAAGATTGTCTTGGAGGTGACATAGCAGGCGTCGCCGCCACGGCCACAGACGACATCGCCGGAGCACCGGGACACGGTACCGTAACGGGACAAGTTGTCGCCGTTGTCCCCACCGCAGTGCCATATATTGAAGTCCCCCCACCGTGTATCACCAGCTAATCAATGTCAAGTGAGCACCGTGAACAGTGACGACCGGCCAGTGGTCGGATTCACGATGATCGCCCACGCCCTGTTTCACGCCTACGAGCTGTCCATTCCCATCTTTGTCGTGGTCTGGCTCGAGGCCTTTTCGGTGACGTCGGCGATACTCGGGATTGTCGTGGGCGTCGGGTACGCTGCCATCGGCCTCGGGGCCGTCCCGAGCGGAATCCTCTCCGACGAGTACGGCTCCGACCGGGTCGTTCTCGTGGCGCTGCTCGGGATGGGGGTCGGCTTCGGCCTCATGAGCGTCTCGCCGAACGTCGTCGTGCTGGCGCTGGCGCTGGGCGTCTGGGGCACGGCCGCCAGCCTCTATCACCCGGCCGGGCTCTCGCTGCTGAGCCGCGGCGTCGACCAGCGGGGGACCGCCTTCGCATACCACGGGGCCGCCGGGAACGTCGGCACCGTCCTGGGTCCGTTGCTCGCGTCGGTCCTCCTCATCTTTCTGCCCTGGCGGGTGGCCGCAGCCATCTTCGTCGTGCCCGCGCTCGCGGGCGCGGCCGCCGCCGTCCGGCTCCCGCTGGGCGACGCCGCGGAGGTCGAGGACGACCCGGGCGCGGCGGGGAACACGTCGCTGTCCGGTTTCTGGACCAACACGCGGGCGCTGTTTGCGAGCGGCTTTCTCGTCATCTTCGGTGCAGTGTTGCTCTACGGACTGTACTACCGGGGCATACTGACGTTCCTCCCCAAGATACTCTCGGGCGTCCCAGTGCTCGAACCGATCACGGTGTTCGACCGCACAGTCAGTCCGAGCCAGTACGTCTACGCCGGCCTGCTCACCGTCGGCGTCGGCGGACAGTACGTCGGCGGGCGGCTGACCGACCTCGTCGAAACGGAGTACGCACTCATCGGCGCGTTCGCGCTGCTGGTCGTCGGCGCGCTCGCGTTCGTTCCCGCCGCCGCGGCCGGCGTCGTGCCGCTGCTTGCCGTCTGTGTCCTGCTCGGGTTCGCCATCTACGTCACCGCGCCGGTCTACCAGGCGATCATCGCGGAGTACGTCTCCGACGACTCACACGGGCTCTCGTACGGATACAATTACCTGGGGATGTTCGGCGTCGGCGCGCTCGGCGCGCCCATCGCCGGCGCGGCGCTGTCGTACGCGAACACGACCGTGCTCTTTCTCGTGCTCGCCGGCATCGCCGCCCTGGCGGGCCTGATAAGCGTCTACCTGCTCGTTCGAACGAACGACCGAGTGGCTACCGGGGACAGCCGCGCCGAGACCGAAGGGTAGCGGTCAGAAGCCAGCGACGGTTCCGTCCTTTCGCGGTTCGGTCGCGCCCGAGAGGGTGCCGCCATCGTTGCGGACAATCTGTGCGCCGCCGAAGACGTCCGGCGGTTCGACGCGAACGTCGTGGCCCCGGCGCGCGAGTTTCGTCGCCGTGTGTCCGTCCAGCGTCCCCTCGACCGCCAAGGTTCCGTCCTCCCGGTACCGACACCGGGGGCGGTCCAGAGCGGCCTGTAGGGGAAGGCCCTTATCGACGATGTTCGAGATGACCTGCACCTGTCCCTGGGGTTGCATGAATCCGCCCATCACGCCGAAGGCCGCCCAGTCGTCGGGACCGAAGCGGGCCAGGGCCGGGATGAGCGTGTGGAACGGACGCTTACCGGGTTCGAGGTGGTTCGGGTGGTCGGGATTGAGCGAGAACGACGCGCCACGGTTCTGGAGTGCGATGCCAGTATCGCCAGCGACGAGTCCGCTCCCGAAGCCTTCGAACCGGGAGTTGATGAAGGAGACGACATTCCCTTCGTCATCGGCGACGGTCAGTAACACCGTGTCGGCGTCCTCGGCCGCGCCGGCGTTGGGCATCCCGACCTCGACGTCTGACAGCGCCGCCTCGCCGACCGCGGCCGCGCGTTCGACGGCGTAGGCCTCGTCCTGTAGCGGCGGAACGTCCTCGTACTCGGGGTCGGTGATGTAGTGGTGGCCGTCATGGAAGGCGAGCTTGATGGCCTCGATCAGGCGGTGACGGTAGGTCGGCTCGTCGAGCGAGCCGTCGACGCCGAGTTCCTGAGCGATGTTGAGCGCCTCCAGCACGATGAGTCCCTGATTGTTCGGCGGGAGTTCGTAGATTTCCACGCCGTTGTACGTCGTCGAGACGGGGTCGGGAAACTCCGGTTCGAATTCCGCCAGGTCATCGACGGTGAGGAATCCGCCGTTGTCCTGGACCTCCGAGGCGATGGCCTCCGCGATCTCGCCCTCGTAGACCACGTCGGCCCCGCGGTCGGCGACCTTCTGTAGGGACTCGCCGAGGTTCTCCAGCCGGACGGTCTCGCCGACCCGCGGCGCCCGGCCGTCGACCAGATAGGCCTCGCGCGCGTGTGAGTCGGTAAACAGCGTCTCGGCTTGCTTCCACTGGTGTGCGATGACCTCCGTCACCGGGTACCCCTCCGTGGCGTAGCTGATTGCGGGTTCGAGCACGTCGGCGAACGCCAGGTCGCCGAACCGCTCGACCGTCGCCTCCCAGCCGCGGGCGGTGCCGGGAATCGTCACCGGATGGGGGCCGGTCGTCGGCATCGTCACCGACTCGGGGTCGGTGTCCGCGTCCTCGGCGACCGCCGCGCTGACGGCGTCGATGGTCGCCCCCTCGGGCGCCCAGCCGCAACTGCGCATCGCGCCCACGTCGCCGTCGGCGGTCCGGTACAGCGCGAACGCGTCGCCGCCGAGCCCGGTGCTCGTCGGCTCGACGACGTTGAGGGCGGCGGCGGTCGCAACCGCGGCGTCGAAGGCGTTCCCGCCCGCCCGGAGTATCCGCGTCCCCGCCTCGGCGGCGAGTGGCTGACTGGTCGCGACGATGCCGTTCGGTGCGTACACGGTCGAACGTCTGGACGTGAACTGGTCGAGGTCGGGCGTCGACATACGGGAGATGTCGTCGAACGAGAATATAAAACGACCGGTGACCGCGGCCCAAATCACTCGTTGTCGCGCATCACGGTCACGACCGGCCGGTCCACGTCGAGCAGTATCGACTGGGTTGTGCTCCCGAAGACGGCCTTGCCGACTGGAGTCCGTTTCCGGCCGCCGATGACGAGATACCGCGCGTCGGTCCGCTCGGCCTCGGCGAGAACCTCTTCAGTGGAGTCGCCGACGCGCCCCCGGACGGTGACATCGTCGTACTCGTCCAGCGTCTCGTCGAGAATCTCGCGTGCGACATCGGCGGCGTCGTCCTCCGCGTCGTCGACGGAGTAGGCCGTCACGCTGCTCGAAGTCTCGCTGACCCCTCCTCTGGAGGTACCGTACGAGACAGGCGTCGGCGAGCCGCCTTCGATGTCCTCGCTGTCGCCCATGGCTCGCCTGCGCCGGTCGAACAGGTCCTGGGGCATCACGTGGAGGACGATCAGTTCGTCGTCGTACCGACTGGCGAGGTCGTAGCCGACTTCGATAGTCTGTGCTGGTCGCTGTTCGGCGTCGATGGCTGTCACAATTGCCATACGCGCTGTTCAAACCGGTCACACAAAAACGTAACTCTGCCGTGGGTGGGACGGTGACCGGAGACACGTTTCGGTCCGTTCGACGAGGAGGATCGAGGCCACTCACCGAAAATAAAAATAGGCTCCGGGTTGCACTCCGCGTATGGGAGACGTAGCAATCATCGGTGCAGCCATGAGTGAGTTCGGCGAGCGCGAGGAGTGGTTGCGCGCGCTCTTGAACGAAGCCGGCGAGGACTGTCTGGACGACGCCGGGGTCGCTCCCGACGACGTAGAGCATCTCTACGTGTCGAACATGTCCAGCGGGGAGTTCGAGGGCCAGACCGGCATCATGAACGCCGTGGCACACGACCTTGGCGTGTTACCGGCCTACGCCGAGCGGGTCGACCAGACCTCCGCCTCGGGCGCGGCCGGCGTCTACGAGGCCTGGCAGTCGGTCGCCTCGGGAGCCAGCGACATGACGCTGCTCGTCGGTGGCGAGAAGATGACACACACCACGACCGAGCGCTCGACCGACATCATCGCGTCGATCACCCACCCAGTCGAGTACAAACACGGCATCACGCTGCCCTCCTTCGCGGGCCTGACCGCGCGTCTGTACCTCGACGAGTACGACGCGCCACGCGAGAGTCTCGCGAAGGTCGCAGTCAAGAACCACGCGAACGGCGTCAACAACCCACACGCACAGTTTCAGAAGGAGATCGACGTAGAAACGGCCATGGAGTCGCCGATCATCGCGGACCCGCTCCGGCTGTACGACTTCTGCCCGGTCACTGACGGCAGCGCCGCACTGATGTTCTGTCCCGAGGAGGTCGCACGGCAGTACACCGACGACTACGTCCTCGTCTCCGGCATCGGCGGCGCGACTGACACGCACGTCGTCCACGAGCGTGAGGACCCGACTCACATGGCCGGGGCCGCCATCTCGGGGCAGGAGGCCTACGAGATGGCCGGCGTCGGTCCGGACGACATCGACGTGGCGGAGCTCCACGACATGTTCACCATACTCGAGTTCCTGCAAAGCGAGGCGCTTGGCTTTTTCGACCAGGGCGAGGGCTGGCACGCCATCGAGGACGGCGTCACGACGATGGACGGCGACCTGCCGGTCAACCCCTCCGGCGGGCTGAAATCGAAAGGGCACCCACTGGGGGCAAGTGGCGTCGCGCAGGTCTACGAGATTTACAAGCAGTTGCTCGGCGAGGCCGGGAAACGGCAGGTCGACTCGGAGGTCGGTCTCACCTGTAACGTCGGTGGCTTCGGCAACTGTGTTATCACCTCGGTCCTGGAGGTGGGACGATGACACTCGACGCCCACCGGTGTCCGAACGGTCACGTGACGTATCCGGGCCACCAGCTCTGTCCCGAGTGCGGCGAAGAGCAGACGGAAACTATCGACCTCTCGGAGCGAACCGGTAAAGTCCTCACGTGGACAGAGAGTACCGCAACGCCGCCGGGCATGCGCAGTCCGAACCTCATCACAATCGTCGAGTTCGAAATCGACGGTGAGTCCGTCCGCGCGCTCGGTGGAGCCACCGAAGCGGTGGAAATCGGTGACGAGGTGAGACCGGTCTACGTCGAGGAGTTACGCGACCCCGATGCCGGCATCCGTCACCCTGACAGCCAGGAGTGGGACGGCTACCGCTTCGAACCGCTCTCGTAATCGAAGTCGCGCATCACCGACCCTACTCCTCGGTCGACGGCAGCCCCCCTCCGACGGCGGGAAGCACGGACAGACGAAGACTTTCGGCAGTCACAGCGGCAGCGAGTTGCTGGACCACGTAGAACCCGACCACTGCCACAACGGTCCCTTCGACGGGCAGCGTCGTTGCGATGGCAACACCGATGCCGAGGTTTCGCAGGCCCGTCGCGAAGAAAATCGAGATTGCACGCTCGGGACCGACAATCAGGGCACCCCCAGATGCGAGCAGGGCTGCAAACGCCAAGAATCCGACGGCAACCAGTCCAACAGTAGCGAGCGACGAGAGGGAAACGCCCTCGACTGTGGCTGTTGCGGTCCCGACGTAGACCAGTACCACGACCGCCGCAAGCGAGAGTGTATCGAGCGTCGTCTCTTCGATTGCGCCGGCAGGGACGAGCCACGCCAGACTGACGCCGCCAGTGACCACGAGCAGGAGCGTCCGCACCACTGGAACAGGGTCGACAGAAACGCCCTGACCGAGAACAACACCGAGAATCGCCGGAGTCACGAGCGGCGCGAGTACGAGTGCTGCAGTCGTCACCAGAACCGTCGTGGCCGCGTCACCGCCACCCATGCGCGACCAGACAATTGCGCTCCCTGCGGTCGGCGGCCCGGTCAGCACGACGAGTGTGCCGACCCGCATCGGGCCGTCGAGGAGGAATATCGGGACCGGCGCGAAGGCAATCGGGAGCAAGTAGACGAGACCGACCGCAACGACGCCGACGGACAAACGGTCGCCGGCCAGAAACGAGCGCCAGTTAACGCCGTCCACCGCCGCAAACACCAGAAAGGCGACGAGCGGTGTCGTCACCACAGCCAGAGAGTCGGGGGCAGGGAACCGCCAGCCAAGGAGAACTGCCGCGGCGACCAGCAACGGCGCACGAACTGCCCGACTGAACGTCCCTATGCTAGACATTTATCACTCGCCGCCGAACGCACCGTCTGCCTCCCACTCGGCGAGCGTCGTCTGGTCGTCAGCGACCGCTTCGAACACCGCCTCGGTGTGTTCACCAAGTCTCGGAGCCGGACTCCGGATGTCTGCCGAGAAGTCCGGGAAGTGAATCGGGTGACCGGGCAACTGTACGGTGCCGGCGTCCGGGTCCTCGTGGTCGACAACCAGGTTTCGCGCGTGGGCCTGGTCGTGGTCGACGACGTCCGCGAGGTCGTTGAGCGGTCCGTTCGGGAAGCCACGCTCGGTGAGTTGCGCCAGCCAGTACTCGGTCGACTCTTTGTGGAACTCTTCCTGAATGATATCGGTGACTGCCTCTCTGTGTGCCATCCGCTCGTCGTTGGTCTCGTACTCCCGGAGTTCATCCCGTCCGACGAGGTCAACGAAATCGTCCCACCGCTCGTCGCTGGGAACGCCTGTAACGATGTGGCCGTCTGCCGTCTCGAACACCTGGTACGGACAGATTGACTGGTGAACCGTCCCCTGTGGTCCGGGTACCTCGTCAGTTATCGAGTGGAACGTGATATACTCGTTCATCACCGAGACAATGGCGTCGAATAGCCCGATATCAAACTTCCCTGTGAACGAATCGGGGTCAGTGGAGGCCCGTTCGCGTTCGTGGAGACGAGCGAGGACACCGACGGTAGCCAGCATGCCAGCAGTGAGGTCGCCGATGGCCTGCCCGACTTTGACCGGGTCGCCGTCCGCGGGGCCAGTCACGGACATGATGCCGCCTTCGGCCTGGAGAATCATATCGAGACCCTTCTTTTTTCGTGCGGGGCCAGTCTCGCCGTATCCTTTCACAGACGCGTAGACGATCTCCTCGTTGACCGCCGAGACGGCGTCGTAGCCAAGCCCGAGTTTCTCCGTGACGCCGTAGCCGAAGTTCTCGACGAAGACATCCGCCTTGGCGAGCAGTTCCAGGGCCGCCTCGCGGCCGGATTCGGACTTCATGTCGAGTTCGACTGACTTCTTGTTCCGATTGTTCGCCATGAAGTAGCCCGATTTACCCTCCGGGCCGGGACCCTGCGTTCGAGCAGGATCACCGACTCCCGGCCGCTCTATCTTGACGACGTCAGCACCGAGGTCTGCGAGCAGGGCACCACAGAACGGACCGGCACGGTGGACAGTCATCTCGACGACAGTGAGATCCGAGAGCGGACCGGCGTTCTCACTGGTCATCTTCGATGAACTCGTCGACGAGGGTGCGACGTTCCTCGGTGGCGAACTGCTCCCACCAGAGTTCTGCCTCGCGCTCGCGGGCGGTTTCGAGGTGCGGACTGCCCATCGCCTCATTGATTGACTGCTTCGAGGTTTTGACTGCCGTTCGGCCGGTATTCTGAATGGCCGTAACGACATCGTCGACGGTCTCGTCGAGTTTCTCTGGAGCGACCACGTCGTTGACAAGACCGATGCGGTGGGCCTCCTCAGCGTCTATCGTCCCGGCAGTGTAGACGAGTTCCTTTGCCTTGGCCTCGCCGACGAGCTGTGCGGCACGATACGTCGAACCACCGGTTGGAATCTGTCCGATGTCAGTGACGGGAACCGCGAACTTCGAGGTGTCGTCAGCGATGCGGAGGTCACAGTACATCGCGAGGATGAGTCCGCCGCCGACGCAATAGCCGTCTATTTTGGCGATGACCGGTGCGTGAAGGTCGTAGGGACCACTGTAGATGTCGAAGAATATGTCTTGTCTGTCTTTTTGCATCGGGTCGTGGTCTTCCGACGGGCCGGCGTACTGTTCGATGTCGGCACCCGCCGAAAACGCGTCGTCGCCCGCTCCCTCGATGACGACGACGTCCACCGACCTGTCGAGTTGAATCTCACTGAATACCCGTTGAAGGTCGAGCATCGTTTCCGTATTCAACGCGTTGTACTTGTCCGGACGTTGGAACCGTATCTCCGCGATGCCATCCGAGACACTAACCGAGATGGTCTTATACGCGTCGTACTCAAACATACGCCGACATGTTCGAAGGAACTCAATAAAGGTGTTTGGGACGGTATCTCACGGCCGGCTAGTATGAGCAGCCACAGACACGTGTCACTGAAAGATTTGACCGCAGATAATAGTAATAGATATTATGATTAGAGAGTCTTGAAATTTCTATGTTATCTATAGGATGGCGCACTTCGTGATTACGGCTAATCTAGGGATATATATTCAACGAGAATATATTGAAAATATAATTTATACATCTGCTATTCAATAGATTATAGAACTTTTTGCACTATAGTCCACTATTATCAGTCTAGAGAGAAAAGGTTGCTAATTGTAAAGTTGACTAATAGTAAGATATAGATATATTCTGTAAATTTTATCTTTATGGGGTGAGTAGGAGCGTCAGGTCAAGAAACGTCAGCGATTTCTGTAGCCTGTTCGGCCACGGCATCCTGCCAGTCGACAGTGCCGAGAAGTAACCGTATGACGTCCGTCACGAAGTTCGGGTTGTCGAGATTCGAAGCGTGACCGGCGCCGGGTATTTCCCGAATCTCGGCCCCCCGGATTGCATCCGCCAGTGCCGACGACTGCTCTCGGATGAATCCCGCGTCGTGTTCGCCATAGAGGACCAGCGTCGGGACCGAAATCGACCGGTACCGACGGGTATCTCGTCGAACCGAGCGAGCGCACGGATTACCTTGGCGAACTCCTCGGTCGCCATCGTCGGCCCGGACGCTCGAATCGCCTCGATGTTTTCGTACTCGCCGCTGACGCCCTTCGAAAGTCGCTCCTGGAACCACATCATCGCCCGCTCGACGCGTTCGTATCCGAACAGCCGAACCAGTGGAACAGTCGCGCCCAGGAGTTGACGCTGGACGTGCTCGGTAGGCGAGAGTGGCGTCGGACCGAACGTGTCTGCGAGAACGAGTCCAGAGAGTCCGTCTGGGTAGCGCTCTGCGTAGACCTGCGCGATACAGCCACCCAGCGAGAGACCACAGACGACCGGTCGGTCGAGTTCCAGCGCCGCAACGAGCGCGGCCAGGTCGTCGGCAAAGCGGTCTATCGAGTACGTCTCTCTATCCGAGCCGCCGGTCCGGCCATGACCACGCACGTCGTACGCAATTGTGGTGTACGCGTCGCTGAGCGCGTCGAGCTGTGGCTCCCACTGAGTGTAATCGACGACTGCGCCGTGGACGAACACGACCGGTGGGCCGCTCCCCCAGCGTTCGTAATAGGTCTCGATGTCGTTGATCTGGACAGTCGGCATACTGTCTCTCGGGACTAGAGCCCGATAAGCACGCTCGCGGATGATTGAGACAGTCTCGTCGGGTTGCCGCTGGCCGAACGGCTTAGGCCGTCGAGACGGAACTGTCGGTATGGTTGCCGCAGATTCCATCGAGGTACTCGAACGGGGAGACGAGGCACCGGACTTCGAACTGACTGGCACCGACGAGGAGACCTACTCGCTCGCCGATTTCGCCGACAACGAGGCACTGTTGGTCGTGTTCACCTGTAATCACTGCCCGTACGCGCAGGCGAAGTTCGACGAACTGAACGCACTCGCAGACGAGTACGACGACGTTGCCGTCGTAGGTATTAGTTCGAACGACCCGGAGGAGTACCCCGACGACTCCTTCAGGCAGATGCAGGAACTCGTCGCGGACGGGACCATCCAGTACGACGCCTATCTCTTCGACGAGACCCAGGAGGTCGCAGCCGCGTACGGCGCGACGTGTACGCCGGACCCGTTCCTGTTCGACCGGCGCGGCGACAGGTTCGAACTGGTGTATCACGGCCGGCTGGACGACGCGCTGAACCCTGACGACGAACCGACCGAGCGGGAGATGAAAGCACACATCGACAGTCTGCTCGCCGGCAAAGGCGTCGACGAGGAGTTCCAGCCCTCGCGTGGCTGCTCTATCAAGTGGAAAGCGGGCAACGAGCCGGAGTACTGGAACTAACCGAGCGACTGGAGGGGGCGACGGCCACGAGGCTGCCGGGAACACACTTGTTTTGATGGCCCAACGAGAACGGCGGGTATGAACGTCGTCGAGCGCTTCGAGAGCGATTCACCACTCGTCGGGATGGTCCACCTGCCGCCGCTGCCGGGGTCGCCACGGTTTGCGGGCGACCGGGAGCGTCTCCGGGGCCGGGCACTCGCCGACGCGTTCGCACTCGTCGAGGGCGGGTTCGACGGCCTGCTGGTCGAGAACTTCGGCGACGCCCCCTACTACCCCGAGGACGTCCCCAAATCGACGGTCGCCGAGATGACGGCTATCGTCCGGGAACTCGGCATCGGCGTGGACTGTCCCTACGGCGTCAACGTGTTGCGAAACGACGCCGAAGCCGCACTCTCGGTGGCGGCGGCCGGCGGTGGCTCCTTTGTTCGCGTCAACGTCCATACCGGCTCACGCGTCACCGACCAGGGCATACTGGAAGGGACAGCCCACGAGACGCTCCGAGTGCGCGAGCGCCTGGGCACAGATGTCTCGATACTCGCAGACGTGGCGGTCAAACACTCCGCGCCGGTCGGCGAGCGCGACATCGCGGCCGTCGCCGAGGAGACCATCACACGGGGCCTGGCAGACGGACTGGTCGTCTCCGGCCCGGCGACGGGCGAACCGGCAAACGCCGATGACCTGAAGACGGTACTCGACCGCCGCGACGACGTCGACGCGTCCGTTCCCGTCTTCGTCGGGAGCGGAGTCACCGCCGAGAACGTCTCCGCGCTGCTCGACATCGCCGACGGTGTCATCGTCGGGACCGCACTCAAAAAGGGCGGCGAGACGACGGCGCCCGTCGACCCCGACCGCGTGGAGGCCTTTGTCGAAGCCGCACGGAGCGAGTGAGGGACGGACCACTGTTATGGAGCGCCCGGCCGAACGGCAGGTATGAGCGACGAACTGCTCTCCGAGACTGCCGGAGCGATTGCAGGGGCAATCGGCCCGGAGCGCGACGAGATTCTCCGCGAGATGGACGAGCGCGCCGAGCGCGAAAAGTTCCCGACTGTCGGTCCCGACGTGGGCGGGTGGCTCTCGTTGCTGGCCCGAGCAGTCGAAGCCGAGCGTATCTTCGAGTTCGGGTCGGGCTTTGGGTACTCGGCGTACTGGTTTGCGCGCGCACTCGACACCGACGGCAACGTCGTCCTCACCGAAACCGATGCCAGGAACCTCAACGACGCTCGCGAGTACTTCGAGCGGGGCGGCCTCGCCGACCGGGCGACTTTCGAACACGGCGACGCTATCGAGGTCGTCGACCGCTACGAGGGCCCCTTCGATGTCGTCTTGCTGGACAACGAGAAAGACCGGTACGTCGAGGCCTTCGACGCCGTCCGCGGCAAACTTCGAGAGGGGAGTCTCGTACTGGCGGACAACGCCGTGACAGCGGGGTCCATCGACGCGGACGACGTTCAGGGATTGCTCGCGGGTGACTCCCGACCGGCGGCTACAGCGGCGAGTTCGGGTATCGCAGAGTATCTCTCTCAGGTCCGGGCGGCCGAAGCGTTCGAGACCAGTCTCCTGCCGCTCGGCGAGGGAGTGGCGGTCAGCGTTCGGCTGTAGGGCACCAGCCGGGGAGTCGCCGTTCTCGCTCCCGAGAATCGAGGGCGATGTATTATATGCGTCCGACGGGAAACCACGGGCAACGCGCACTTTGCATCCATGAGTTTGATGATAGATATACGGAAGCTTGGGTTGTTCAACAAGATGGCAAAAGAGGGTGGCAACACGGTGGCGAGTCACCTCAGCCAGATGACCGGGATGGAAACGGAGATGGAGATTACGAAGATCAACTTCATCGACATCCCCGACATCAAGACCCACATCGGCGACCAGAAGCAAATCGGAATCAGCATCGAGATGCTCGAACCCCCACACGGCCACATCCTCTTCCTGTTCAACGCCCAGAGCGCCAAGGAACTCGCCCACGGGATGATGGGCGATATGGCGGGCGCCGAACCCTCCGAGAGCGGCTTCTCGAGCATGGAGCGGTCGGCGATTCAGGAGATTGGCAACATCATGACCTCTGGCTTTATCGACGGATGGGCGAACGTCCTCAACACGACTATCGACATGTCTACGCCAACCTTCACCTACGGTCCCGGTAGCGGCATGGTCGACGACCTCGTGGGCAACCGCACCGACGAGATGGCGCTGATGTTCGACTCTCGCGTCCACGCACTCGAATCCGACATCAACGTCAAAGTCTACACCTTCCCCGAACTCGAGGAGTTGGTCAGCCTGATGCAGCAAATCGAGGTCTGAAATACGAAACCCGTTGAGAATTTATCGCGGTTTCCGATTCTATATGTAAGTGGCTCCCAATAGATGGGTATGGAGCTACTCGAAGACAGCATCGTGCCCGAGGAGGCACGCGAGGTCAAGGCACAGGCCAGGGAATTCGCCCAGGAACACATCGCGCCGAACGCAGCGGAGTACTTCGAATCCGGTGAGTACCCCTGGGAGATTCTGGAGGCGGGGATGGACGCGGACCTCGTCGCACAGGACATCCCCGAGGAGTACGGCGGCCGTGGCCTGTCCCTAGAGCAGGTGCTTGCTATCGCAGAGGAGTTCTACCGGGCCGACGCCGGCATCGCGCTGACGCTCCAGCTTGCGAGTTTCGGTGCCGAAATCGTCGTCGACCACGGGAACGAAGAACAGAAAGAGGAGTACGTCCGGCCGGTCGCCGAGAACGACCAGCTCACCGGGCTGGCAGTCTCAGAACCCGAGACCGGGAGTGACCTCGCCGGCATGTCGACGACGGCCGAGAAAGACGGGGACGGGTACGTCCTCAACGGCGAGAAATACTGGATCGGCAACGGCGTCGAAGCCGACTGGGTGACCGTCTACGCCAAGACGGGCGACGACGAGAACAACCGGTACGGAAACTACTCGATGTTCATCGTGCCGACCGACACCGACGGCTACGAGGCCGAGCACATCCCCGAGAAGATGGGCTTTCGGGCGTCCAAACAGGCCCACATCATCTTCGACGACTGCCGGGTTCCCGAAGAGAACCTCGTCGGTGCCGAGGGCGCGGGATTCTACATGCTCGCGGAGTTTTTCAACCACGGCCGCGTCATCGTCGGCGGTCACGGCCTCGGTCTCGCGGCGGCAGCCATCGAGGAAGCATCGGAGTTCGTCCACGACCGCGAAGCCTTCGGTCGCTCGGTCGACGAGTTCCAGGCCGTCCAGCACGACCTCGCGGAGATGCGCATGGAGTTCGAAGGGTCGCGAGCGCTCGTCTGGCGGGCCGCAAACAAGGTCGCCAATCAGGACCACGCTGGATACTGGGCGGCACTGGCGAAAGCCGACGCCACCGAGACGGCCGTCGAGTGTGCCGAACGGGGGATGCAACTGCACGGCGGCCGGTCCGTGCTGACCGAGAACCGCATCGCCCGGGTGTACCGCGACGTGCGGATTCCGGTCATCTACGAGGGTGCAAACGCCGTCCAGCGAAACCTTATCTACAATCAGGCCCCGCGATAACCCACGCGCGACCAAAGGTGGTCAGGCACGCGGGACAGACAGCGTAACTCCGCCGGTGCCGTCCTCGCGTCGGAACTCGCCGTCGACGCTCTCGATAACGGCTTTGACGACCCAGAGCCCGAGTCCGCTGGCGTGTTCCAGTTGCGTCTGTGTCGTCTCGCCGGAGACCGCCTCCCACTCGTGGTCGGGGATACCCGGCCCGTCGTCGGCGACCGTGAGTGCGACGGTCGCGCCGTCGGCTGTCGCGCTGATTCGGACGCCACTCTCGGCGGCGTTACCGTGGTCGAAGGCGTTTTCGAGGAGTTCGTCCAGCGCCGTTTCGAGGTCCTGGGACGCCTCGATGGCGAGGTCGTCCGGAACGTCGACCGTGATGTCCGCGTCCGGATACGACTCCCGGTAGGGAGCGACAGCGCTGTCGACGATGGTGGCGACGTCGAATTCCGAGCGTGAATCGTCCCGCTCTGTCGCTTCCTGGAAGCGTTTGAGCTTGGTGTTGATCGTCGCAATTCGTGCAGCGGCAGTCTGGACGCGTTCTGCGGCATCGCGACCAGTCTCGTCGGCGGCGTGGCCGGCGACGAGTTCGCCGGCGCTGGTCAGTACCTGTGCCTGATTGCGGAGGTTGTGACGGGCCAGCCGATTGAGCACAGCCAGTTTCTCCCGTTCGCGGGCGAGTTCGCTTGCGCGGATGCGGCGCACGTCGTTGAACCCGATGAGGATGTGCGCGACAGCACTCACCCCGAGAATCGAGGCGGCAATCGGAGTGGGCAGGGAGACACCGGGGTACTCCATGGCAAGCAAAATTACCAGGCCGAGGACGACGACACCGAGCGTGTTCCAGCCGGCAACCCGGAGGGCGTGGGCAGTCGAGACATCACTCTGGTAGAGGACGACGGCCGCACCGACGATAGCGAGGCCGAGAACGATGCCGAGTGCCGTCGCCGCAAACTCGTAGATGCCATCGACGGTGAACGTCGCTGCGTTCGGCGCGACCACACCGAGTCCAGTCAACACGACGATTCCGCCGGCGAGGAGTCGCTTCAGGTCCATGCGAAACACCGTCCGGAGGGCATCGCAAAACACTGAGAAGGTACGATATGCATACCGAATACTGACCAGCCACCCTAATCAAACCGATGCTCCCTGGTACCGGCACGGTCGACTCGGCAACTTTTTTCCCAGTACTCGAAGCTAACCGCGAAGGAACGAAATCTGTGGGCCACGGGCCTACAGTCCGGTCTCGATGGTCGAGCGGCCACCGAAAAGTGACCACCGCGTCACGCAGTTGCCGGCCGCCTATGACAGGTAGCATATATTTAGAGAGGAGAGAATCGGCTCCGATGAGGTCTCTCCCAGATAGCAGCAAAAATCCCGTCGCTATCCGTCCCTCATCGATGATTGGTAACGATAATCATTATTCACCGTGATAAGTCTTTAGTCCCAACCGGTCCTCAGTATAATTACGGCACCCACGCCGGCGTCTGTCGTCGTCGCCATCGAGTCCCCATTCCGGTGGCCTGCGGCCGACAGATGCCAGCATAGGCGGGGCCAAGGACCTACACATGACAGAAGACACACTAATGTGGCGAATCGCCGGTGGCTCCGGCGACGGCATCGACTCGACGAGCCAGAACTTCGCCAAGGCGCTGATGCGCGCAGGACTGGACATTTTCACCCACCGCCACTATCCATCACGGATTCGTGGCGGCCACACGTACGTCGAGGTACGGGCGGCCGGCAAACCCGTCCGCTCGCGCGGCGACGGCTTCAACTTCCTGCTCTGTCTGGGCGACAGTTTCGCCCGGAACCCACAGGATGGGGCCTACTACGGCAACGAGGAGCTCAAGCCGCTGACGGAGAACTTCGACGACCTGAACGAGGGCGGTATCATCGTCTACGATACCGGCCAGCTCGACGAAGAAGAAGTCGCACAGACCGAACTGGAAGAACGGGCCGAGGAAAACAACTGGCACGTCTACCCGATGGACCTGCGGGAGATTGCGCGCGAACACGGCCGCGACGTGATGCGCAACACCGCAGGCGTCGGCGCAACAGCAGCCCTCATCGGCATGGACCCCACGCACTTCGAGGAACTCATTCGCGAGGCCATGTCCGGCGAGGTGATGGAGGCAAACATCGAGATTCTGGACGCCGCCTACGAGCGCGCACAGGAACTCTCGGACGATGACCACGACCTCCGTGTCCCCACGGGCAGTCACGACGAGGAACAGGCGATGCTGACCGGCAGCAACGCCATCGCGTACGGCGCGCTCGACGCCGGTTGTCGGTTCATCTCGGGGTATCCGATGACACCGTGGACGGACGTGTTCACCATCATGACCAAGAACCTCCCGGAGTTTGGGGGTATCTCCGAGCAGGTCGAAGACGAAATCGCTGCCGCGGCACTCGCACTCGGGGCCTCTCACGCCGGCGTCAAGGCGATGAGTGGCTCCTCTGGTGGTGGCTTTGCGCTGATGAGCGAACCGCTCGGACTCGCAGAGATGACCGAGACACCGGTCGTACTCGTCGAAGCGATGCGGGCCGGTCCCTCGACGGGGATGCCGACCAAGACCGAGCAATCGGACCTGGAACACATCCTCTATACCAGTCAGGGTGACTCGAACCGCATCGTCTTCGCACCGGCGAACATCCGGGAAGCCTACAAGCAGACCCGGCTGGCGTTCGAACTCGCCTACGACTACCAGTTGCCGGCCATCGTCGCCTACGACCAGAAGATACAGGGCGAAGTCCGGAACGTCCCGACGAGCCTCTTCGACCGTGAGCCCGAGCCCTCGACGGGCAAGACGCTCACCGAAGAGGAGATTCGCGAGGCAGCCCACCACAAGTCCGGCAAGTTCCAGCGGTTCGCCCACGACCCGGAGGACGGCGTCAATCCCCGGACGGTTCCGGGTCAGAAGGACGGCCGTTTCCTGGCGACCGGCAACGAGTCGGAACCGACCGGTCACATCAGCGAGGACCCGGACAACCGCGTCGCACAGGTCGACCGACGACTTGGCAAACTCGACCGGATTCGGGAGAGTCTGGACGAGCGCGAGGAGTCCAACCAGACCGCCCACGGCCCGGCGGACGCAGAATACGGTATCCTGACCTGGGGCAGTCAGCAGGACACCGTCTTCGAGGCCGTCGACCGGCTGAACGAACTCGGCCACTCGGTGAAGGCACTGGGCGTCAGTGACCTGATGCCGTACCCAGAGACAGAGGTGACAGCGTTCTTAGAGAGCGTCGAAGAGTGTCTCGTCGTCGAGATGAACGCCAGCGGGCAGTTCCGCGGGCTGACACAGAAGGAACTCGGTCGCTTCGGACCCAAACTGTCCAACCTCCTCAAGTACGACGGCGAACCGTTCGAACCCGGCGAAATCGTCGACGGGTTCGAATCGACACTCGACGGCGACCAGCCAGCGGGACAGAACGTCAAATACGTCCCAGCGGCAGGTGACTAAGCTATGAGTACATTCTCAGCAATCGACGACGACAACGAAACCGACCAGGACGACTTCACACCCGGCATCGAACCACAGGCGACGTGGTGCCCGGGCTGTGGCGACTTCGGCGTGCTCAAGGCACTGAAACAGGCCATGCCGGAAGTCGGCCGGAGCCCGGACGAGACGCTGCTCGTGACCGGTATCGGCTGTTCGGGGAAACTCTCCTCGTACTTCGAGAGCTACGGCTTCCACTCGATTCACGGGCGTTCGCTACCCATCGCGCGGGCGGCGAAACTCGCCAATCCCGGCCTGGAAGTCATCGCAGCCGGCGGTGACGGCGACGGCTACGGCATCGGCGGGAACCACTTCATGCACACCGCCCGCGAGAACCACGATATGACGTATATCGTGTTCAACAACGAGATTTTCGGGCTGACGAAAGGGCAGACGTCCCCGACCAGTCCGAAGGGCCACAAGTCCAAGACCCAGCCCCACGGGAGCGCGAAAGACCCCGTCCGGCCGCTCACGCTCTCGCTTGCCTCCGGGGCGTCCTACATCGCCCGGACGGCAGCAGTCAACCCCAAACAGGCAAAGGAGATTCTCGTCGAAGCCATCGAGCACGACGGCTTCGCGCACGTCGATTTCCTCACCCAGTGTCCCACCTGGAACAAGGACGCCAAGGAGTACGTCCCCTACACCGACATCCAGGACGACGACGAGTTCGACTTCGACATCCACGACCGTCGCGAGGCGGCCGACATGATGTACGAGGCCGAATCGCGTCTCTGGGAGGGTGAGGTCCTGACCGGCCGCTTCTACCACGACGAAAACCGCCTCTCCTACGACCAGGAGAAACGCGACATCGGCGAGATGCCCGACGACCCGCTCGCAGAGCGGTACTTCGACGAGGACGCCGAGTGGGAACGCACCGCCGACAAACTCATCGAACGACACACCTGAGGCGATTCGCGTCCCGCGGGCAGTCCCCGCGTGACTCGCCTGCGACATCGAAACAGGCCGAATTCGTCCGGTCTGGATGATGTTTTGCGGTTCGGAAGATATTTTTTCATCGGAGCAAAACAAAGTGGTATGAGCGCCGAGCCCACCGAAGAGCAAATTCTGTCGGTCTTAGAAGACGACGCACAGGCGTCCTACGCCGAGATTGCGGAGCGAGCCGGCGTTTCCAAGCCGACCGTTCGAAAGTACATCCAGAAACTGGAAGAGGAGGGGGTCATCGTCGGCTACTCGGCGGACATCGACCCCAAGAAACTCTCCGGCCAGTCGATCGCCATCGTCGGCGTCGACGTGGAGAGCGAACACTACGTCGAGGTGACACGCGAACTCCAGACCCTTGATGCCATCGAGGCGCTGTACACCTCCAGTGGCGACCACACACTGATGGCGGAAGTCCGCGCCGGCGACGGCGACGAACTCGGCGACGTCATCAACGAGGACATCAAGTCCATCGACGGTGTTGCCGCGGCACACCCTTCGTTCCTGCAAGAACGGCTCAAGTGACAACGGCAGTGGGCACGGCAAAGCCGGACCTTTTAGGGGACACACTCCGGAAGGAGTCTACATGCTCAACCGGCTGGTACTGGGAAGTGGGTCTCTCGGGCAGGGGCTCATCGAGACGCTGTCCGACCGGCCGGGCACGCTCGAAGTGATTACTGACGACGAGAGCAGGGCAGAGACGTTCGTCGACAACGGCGTCTCGGCGACTGTGGCCGACCCGACGGACGAAGCAGTTCTCCGGGAGGCACTGCCCGTCGACACCGCCATCGTCGCGGACGACAACCCCGAAACGAACGTGGCAGCGGCGCGGGCGGTCCGCGCGGTCGCGCCCGACGCGATGGTACTCGCGTACGCCACCGGTGACGACGACAGCCATACCACGGAACTGAGACAGTTGGCAGACAAAGTCGTCGACCCGGCGGCGGCCGTCGCCGACCAACTGCTCGGGCGTGTCGACGACACCGGACTGCAAAAACGGCTGCTGCGTGGCGTGCTTCGGAGTATCGACCGGTTGGCGGTCGTCATGCACGACAACCCCGACCCCGACGCCATCGCCAGTGCCGTCGCGCTCGGCCGACTGGCCGAACACAGTGACTGTACCGTCGACATCTGCTACTACGGCGACATTACGCACCAGGAAAATCGGGCGTTCGTCAACCTCCTTGAGTTCGAACTCCGGAACCTCTCACCGGAAGAGAATCTCGACGAGTTCGACGGGTTCGCGCTCGTCGACCACTCGCGGCCGGGCGTCAACGACCAGCTCCCGGAAGACCTGTCGGTCGACATCGTCATCGACCATCATCCACCACGAGCACCCGTGGAAGCGCGGTACGTCGACCTGCAAAGCGACGTCGGTGCGACGAGTACGCTCCTGGTCGACTATCTGGAGTTTTTCGGTATCGAACTGACCGAGCACGTCGCGACGGCGTTGCTCTTTGGCATCCGCATCGACACCAGGGAGTTCACCCGCGAGGCAGTCCAGGCGGATTTCGAGGCAGCCGCGAGACTCCTCCCGGCAGCGGACCTGGGGATGCTCGAACGCATCGAGTCGCCGAGTATCGGCGCGGACACCTTCGAGATTATCGCCAGTGCCATCGCCAACCGCAAGCAGGAGGGGTCGGTGCTCCTGAGTTGCGCGGGTCAACTCTCCAAACGGGACGCACTGGCACAGGCAGCGGACCGACTGCTGGCACTCGAAGGCGTGTCGACGACGGTCGTCTATGGGTATCAGGACGGGACCATCTTCGTCTCCGCCCGGTCGCAGGGAACCGACATCGACCTCGGAGAGGTACTGCGGGACGCATTCGGCCGCATCGGGAGCGCCGGTGGCCACGCCGATATGGCGGGCGCACAGCTTGCACTGGGGGTTCTCGAAGCCGTCGAAGAACGAGAGGAGTCACTCAGTGAAATCGTCGAAGCAGTCGTCAACGGTCGTTTTCTCGAAGCACTGGACAACCGGACCGAACAGACCGTCGCCGGCGTCTACGCACACCGCCACGACGCCGACGAGTACCTCGTGCCGGACGAAGAGCTCCCGGACGAGACTGAGGAGTAATTGTGCGTAGCCGGGAGTCTTTTGCAGTCCGGCCCCGTCAGTGGGGACAATGGCAGACGAGGGGAAGCCGAGCGTCCAGGACTACATGACCCAAGACGTAACGACTATCTCACCCGACGACACCGTCAGAGGCGTCGCCGAGCGCATCGCCGAGAGCGACGAACACAGCGGATTTCCCGTCTGTGACGGCCGACACGTCGAAGGCTTTGTCAGTGCGACCGACCTCCTGCTGGAAGACGACCACGAACCGATTTTCAAGGTGATGACGACGGACTTGCTGGTCGCCCACCCGGAGATGGAGCTCAACGACGCCGCCCGCGTCATCCTCCGGTCGGGCATCCGTCGCCTCCCCGTCGTCGACGACGCCGGGAACCTCGTCGGCATCATCTCGAATGCGGACGTCATCCGGAGTCAAATCGAGCGGGCGACGCCCGGGAAGGTCGACAAGTTGATGCGCACACTGGAGAACATCCACGGCGTCGCCGCCCGCGAGGAGCGACGCGACGTGCCACTCGCCGAACTCACGCCGACCCAGAGCAAGGTGTACGCCGACGAACTCGAGGGTAGGCGGTACGAACTCGAACACGGCCTGGCCGAACCGCTCGTCGTCATCGACACCGGCCAGGACTTCCTGCTTGCCGACGGCCACCACCGCGTGAAGGCAGCGAGCCGGCTCGGTATTGATGAGATGGACGCCTACGTCATCGTCATCGACGAACCGGTCGAGCTCGGGATGGCCAAGACTGCCGAGAAGGAAAACCTCGAATCGATTTCGGACATCGACGCCGTCGACTACGCCCACCACCCACTCATCGAGACGACACAGCGATTGCAGGAAGGCGGTGACTGACCGGGTTCCAGCCCGGCGAGTACAGGGCAGATTCGCCAGCGGGACCCGGCCCGACCGGCGACCGGATTCTCAATTCCGAACGATTAACCGGTGGGCTTTTTTACAGGGGTGAAAATGATTCTGCCATGGAGAAGCCACTACTAGTAACGGATTTCCTCGATCGGGCACGGAAATACTACGGTGACCAAGAGGCAGTCATCGCAACGACGGGCGAACGGTACACGTACGACGAACTGGGCGAGCGGTCCGACCGGTTCGCTGCGGCACTCCAGGAACGCGGTATCGAGAAAGGCGACCGCGTCGCTATCCTCGACCCGAACACACACTATCATCTCGAGGCCGCGTACGGCGCAATGCAGGTGGGTGCGGTCCACACGCCGCTGAACTACCGACTCATCCCCGACGACTACGAGTACATCCTCGAGGATGCCGGCGTCGACGCAATCTATGCCGACTACGACTTCGCACACAAAATCGAGGCCATCCGCGACGAGGTCTCCACGGAGACGTTCATCACGAACGACGCCGACGCCGTCGACGGCGACTGGGAGGAGTTCGACGACATCCTCGACGAGGCCGGCACGGACTTCGACCGGCCAGAGATGGAAGAAGACGAGGTCATCACCATCAACTACACCTCCGGGACGACGGGCGACCCGAAAGGCGTCTGCCGAACCCACCGCACGGAGACGCTTCACGCCTACGTCGTCACGATGTACCACGAACTCACCGACGACGACGTCTACCTGTGGACGCTGCCGATGTTCCACGTCAACGGCTGGGGTCACATCTACGCCGTCACCGGCGTCGGCGCCAAACACGTCTGTACGCGCGGTGTCGACCCGGAGACCATCGTCGACACAGTCACGACAGAGGACGTGTCCTTCCTCTGTGCGGCACCGACGGTTCTGAACCAGCTCATCGACTACTACAACAGACACGACGAGCCGGCGATGTCCGGCGAGAACGACGTCCGTGTCACCACGGCCGGCTCTGCTCCGCCCGAGGCGACGATCCGTGACGTGGAAGACGAGTTTGGCTGGTATCTCAAACACCTCTACGGCGCGACCGAAACCGGTCCGCTCGTGACGATTTCGGACAACAAGCGTCGCATCAACGACGAGACCCGCTTCGACATCAAGAAACGCCAGGGGATGGGCGTCCACGGGACGGACGTGCGCGTCGTCGACGAGGACGGCAACGACGTCGCCTGGAACGACGCGGAAATCGGCGAAATCGTCGTCCGTGGCAACCAGGTCATGGACCACTACTGGAACAAACCCGAGGCCACCGAGGAGGCCTTCAACGACCGCGTCGAAGGCTACTACCACATGGGCGACCTCGCCACCGTCGACGAGAACGGCATGATTTCCATCCAGGACCGCAAGAAGGACATCATCATCTCCGGTGGGGAGAACATCTCCAGTATCGAACTGGAGGATACGCTGTTCGAACACTCCGATGTGGCCGATGTGGCCATCATCCCGGCCCCGAGCGAGGAGTGGGGCGAGACGCCGAAGGCGTTTATCGTCCCCGAGAACGGCGACCCCGAGAACCCGGGTATCACCAGCGACGACCTCAAAGAGTTCACCGCAGAACACCTCGCCAGCTACAAGGTCGTCCGCCGGTTCGAGTTCGTCGAAGAGTTGCCGACGACGGCCACCGGCAAGGTCCAGAAATACGAGCTACGCGAACAGGAGTGGGACGACGAAGACCGGATGGTCGGACAGGGATAACGGCACTCTAACCCCTATTTTCGACGGTATCGTATTCGTTTGCGATGTAGCGAACACCGATGAGCATCACACCGAGTATCGTCGCTATCGTCAGCGACCCGTACAGCGCCATCCCGGCAGGAGTCGGTGGAAGGTCGATGAGCATATACAGCCGCGGGTCCAGGTCTTCGGGTCGTGCCAGCCCGATAACGTAGCCGAACACGCCTGCGACCGTGACCAACAGCCCGTATAGCACCAGCACGAACCGCGGCCCCTGCCACTCGGATGTCTCTGTCACACACACCGGTTAGGCTCGCAGACGAATAGGCTTTACACGTTTGGCCCTAATCGCGAGTATGTCCGAGAAAGACCTGCTAATGCTCGTCCTTGGGGGTATCGCGCTGATGATGTTCCTGACCGGTATCGTCCTTATCTTCAACGCGTAAAACGGCCCGCACAAAAAGTCGACTGCGTTCAGTTCTCGACTGCGTTGTCGTCACCGTCAGAACGGCGTTCTGACGAGGTGTCGCGCGCTTCGTTCACGGAACCGCCGTCAGTGGCAACCGTTTCGTCTTCTTCTTCGCCGCCGTCGGTCAGCGCCGTCGAAATCCGGTCTTCGTGCCACTCGAACTCCTTTGTCTTCTGGCCGGTCTCTTCGAGGTCCCACGGGTCGCCGTCGTCGACTTCCGGGCCTTCGAGCCAGGACTGGACGAAGTTCCAGACGAAGATTATCTGGCCGATGAGCAGGATGAGCGCACCGACGCTGGCCGCCTGGTGGGACAGCGTAATCAGGTCGAGCGGTGCGACGCTCCCTGCGATCTCGTAGGTCGCGTACCGGCGGGGCATCCCGAGATAGCCCAGCAGGAGCATCGCGAAGAAAGTCACGTTCGTCCCGACCATCGACAGCCAGAAGTGCCACTTGCCGAGTTTCTTCTGGTACATCCGTCCGGTGAAGATGGGGAACCAGTAGTAGATGGCAGCGAAGACGGCAAAGCCAATGGCTCCCATGACGATGTAGTGGAAGTGCCCCACGACGTAGTACGTGTCGTGGAGGAGCAGGTCGACGGGAACCGACGCCAGGAAGACGCCGGTGATACCGCCGATGATGAAATTAGAGATGAAGCCGATACAGAACAGCATCGGCGTCGTCAGTCGGATAGAGCCGTTCCACATCGTCGTAATCCAGTTGAACGTCTTGACTGCACTCGGCACCGCGATTGCTAACGAGACTGCCATGAACGAGGCTTGCAGGCGCGGGTCCATCCCCGTCGAGAACATGTGGTGGGCCCACACACCAAAGGAGAGGACACCGATAGCGAGCGTCGAGTAGACGACGAACTTGAATCCGAAGAGCTTCCGACCGGCGAACTTCGGCAAGACGAGGCTCACGATTCCCATCGGCGGGAGCACGAGGATGTACACTTCGGGGTGACCGAAGAACCAGAACAGGTGCTGCCAGAGCATGGCGCCACCGCCCTCCTGTGCGAAGAAGAGAGTGCCGAGGTTCCGGTCCATCAACAGCATGACGAGCGCACTGCCCAGCAGCGGGAAGGCAAACAGGATGAGCGCCGACTGGGTGAGAATGGTCCACGAGAAAATATCGAGGTTCGCCCAGTTGACGTCGTCACCGCGCTCGGTGAAGATAGTCGCGATGAAGTTGATTGCACCCATCGTCGCCGAGACACCGGTGAGGTGCAGCCCCAGGAGCATGAGGTCCACGCCGGGGTTGACCTGTTCGGCCGACAGCGGCGTGTACATCGTCCAGGAGGTCTGTGCGGCCTGGACTGTGCCACCAGTGAGCGGTTCGAGGAAAAAGCCCGCCCAGATGAGAATCGCGCCCGGCGGGAGCAGCCAGAACGCGATGGCGTTGATACGCGGGAAGGCCATGTCGTCCGCGCCGATGAGCAGCGGGACGAAGTAGTTGGCAAACGCCGCGATAATCGGCGTCCCGAACAGGAACAGCATCGTGATGCCGTGACTGGTCAGGATGGCGTTGTAGAACTGGTTTCCGAATGCAGTACCCTCGGGGGTGATGAGCTGGAGTCGGATGCCGACAGCCATCAGCCCACCGACCGCGAAGGCGATGATGGCGTAGGTCCCGTACAGCATTCCGATGTCCTTGTGGTCGACTGTGGTCAGCCAGCGGATGATACCGGCTGGCTTCTCCTCGTGGACGTGGGACGACTCGCCGCCGTACCCGCCACCACCGGCCAGTGGCGTGTACGAGCGCCAGTCCTCGACGCGCCCGAGAAGGGCGATAACGACGAGGAGCAAGACGCCCATCAGCCCCGTCAACAGCAGTTGTTCTGCAGCCATGGACATCACTCGGGACCACAGGATTATCAAAGCTTAGGTTCCGCCCGCCCGGGAATTTAACAGCGCCGGTCCGCTGGTATCGGGAGCCAAAAACCTAATCTCGGAACGTGAAAATACGTCTCGAACAGTGAGAAGAGACCGTTAGGCTTCGTCGGCGACCGATTCACTCGATTCGAGTTGGCCGGCTTCCTCGGCTTCGAGTGCGGCTTCAGCCTCGGATTCTGCCTTCGAGACGGCAGCACCCGAGTAGTAGGTCAAAATCATCAGCCCGGCAGCGGACACGCCGATAATCGCGAGTTGCACACCGGTGATGACGCTGTCGAAGCCGAAGGGGTTGAACAGAATGAAGCCCCCGAAAAAGATGACCAGGATGCCAAACGGAATGACGTTGACCGTGAGGTCGAGCAGCGTTTCACGGTCGAAGACTTTCTCGGACATACCGGGTCATTGCACGGAGAGCGTAAATAGCGTGTTGGTTCACGGCGACGGAGGTGACGGTTCGACGAGATGGAGCGTCACGCCGACGGCAACGAGGATGAGGCCGGCGGCCGTGATTGCGCTGCCACGGTAGACGAACGGCCGGGCCGTATCGAGCAGCGCCTCGAGAGAGAGCGCACCGACACTGATGTTGAGCCCGACCGTCAGGGCACCGAACGCGAGCAAGACGACCCCGAAGGCGACGAGCGAGCGCCAGGTCTGTGCGGCGTAGCCCGACTCGCTGAGGATGCCCGACACTGTGCCACCGAAAAGGAGCAGTCCGCCGACCGTGATGGGAAAGAGTCCGAGGACGACTCCGACTTCCGAGATGACGAAGCCAAACGCCACCAGCATCGGCCACGGGCTGGCCTTCCGGTACTGGTCGCTGAGTCCCGGCTGGACGTCGCCGGCGTCGTCGTACTCGTCTGGCATGGGCATGGATACGGAATGGAGAAGCAAAGGTCCGTCGTTCAGACGACACCGCGCGCGTCTGACGGCCCACAAAGTATTAGTCGCGCATCGGCTTGGTGTGAACCAATGAGTACTCCCGTGACAGAACGCGTCGACGACTGGACCGACCGACCGTTCGGCGGGGGGTATCGTGAACTACAGGACCTCGCCGAATCGGAGTTTTCGGGTGTCGTTCGGGCCGGCGGCGCGGAACTGTATATGACGAAAGGGACTGTCGTAGGCATTCTCCGTGGCTCGATTTCGGACTTCGAGGACGCCTCGGGGACAATCTACAACGCTCCAACCGATGCTCTCCCGCTGCTTGCGGTCATGCAAGAGCGAAGCGACGAGGTGCGCGCGAAGTACTACAGCGAAGACACTGGCATCTCCGAGGTCGACAAGACGCTCGAAGACGGGAAGTTCACCGGCTACGTCGAACTCTCGGAGAACGTCCTCAGCGGCGACTACTATCTCGTCTACCACCAGGGACACTCGATGAGCGTCGCCTACGTCGGGAACGCAGAGCAACTGCTGACCGACGATGAGGCCTTCGAGCGGGCCGACGACGAGGTGGGTATCTTCGAGGTTCGCCCGGTCGACATCGAGCCAATCGAGATTCCAGAGCCCGCCGAACCGGACGAACCCGAACCTGCCACAGCCGTCACGGACGACTCCGAGACCGACGAAGACATCCAGGACGGGGAGTCAGTCGCCGACCCGTCACCGACCGAGACGGCAGACACCGCCATCGACCCGGACCCGATACCCGACGACCAGCGGGCCGACGAACAGACCACATCCTCCAACACCGAGCCAGCGGCTGACACGGATACTGTTTCTGCGGCCATGGAGACGGAAGCCGCCGATGGACCCGACAGTTCGTCCGACGAAGACGATACAGAACCCGATGACGACCCAGAGCCGGCACTCGACCAGTCGGAAACAGACAGTGGTGCAGACGAGCCGTCCACCGGTCCGAACCGGGAACAAGCGGTGGATTCCGACGCTGGGGGAACCGAACCGACCGGAAAGGGCCGACCCGCGGACGCGGGCGAGGAAGACACCGAGCAAAGCACCGCGCCCGAGACAGTGACAGCCAGTGAGACGGTCGAGCGCGACCCAGAGCCGACACCGGAGCAGACGACGACCACCAGCGACTCGCCAGAGCCCGACACAGAGCCCGGCGGAGCAGTCGAATCACAGCAGGACGTTCCGCCGACACCAACAGTTGACGCGCACGCGGCCAGCGGGCAGGCGGAGGGTGGGCTCGACGCATCGACACCGGTCGACGACCCTAGTTCGCTGGAAACGCACGCAGTCCCCTCGCTCGACCCCGAACGAACCAGCACGGGCAGTCAGGCAGCGGAGCCACGCCGGGACACGCCGGGCCGCGAGACGGGAGCAGCCGCCGAGGCCACCGCGAGCCAACCCCACTCGACTGAGCAAGAGCCGACGACTGACGACGAGCGTGCGACGACGAACGGAGAGTCGGGCGAGGAAGAGCCACAGCCGACCCAGCCAACGCCCACCAAAACGGAGGCAGATCAACACTCGGCCACCACGGCGACGGAACCGGACCAATCGACACAGGAGCCGGCGGACCCGTCCCCGGAGTCGAGCGCAGAGCCTGCTGTCGAAGAGACAGAACCAGACGAGTCCGTCGACGATCAGGTCGCGGAGCTCCAGGAGTTGCTCACGGAGCGTGAAACGGAGATCAAGCGACTGGAGGCCGACTTAGAGAGCGCAGAGTCAGAGCGCGAGTCACTCCGGGAAAAGCTCCAGCAGGTCAGAGCAGAGCGCGACGAGCTAGAAGAGCAAGTCGAGAAGCGAGAGCGGGACCTCAAACAGCTAGAGGAAGAACTCGGTGCGGCGACGGACGCCCAACAGCGGATGACGCCCCAGGAAGCGCTCGCGGGCACAGACCTCTTCGTCCGGTACCGCTCGAAGGGGAAAGGAACTCTCGAGAAGGCTCACAGCGGCAAGGCGAGCAGAGACGAAGTCGTCGAGAACCTCCGCCTCGAGAAGCACACCCAGTTCGACGCGAGCATCTCGGCCGTCGGCGGCCGCGAGTACGAGGAGTTCCTCGAGGAGACCGTCGCGTACAAGTTCGTCCGCTGGGCGGTCGAACAACTTCTCTTTGAGATTCAGGACACTGGCCACACGGAGACGTTGAGCGACCTCTACGACGCCTTGCCGAAAGTGAACCGCGTCGAGCTCAACGGCGCAGTCACCGTGACCGACACCGAGAACGGCCAGGAGACCGAATCGACGGAGACGTTCGACGTGGTCTTCCGCGAGCGGATGGGCGACCCGCTGTTGGTGGCAAACATCAACGACTCACGACAGGGCGCGTCCGAGGCGATGATGGAGGGACTGATTACGGCCGCAGAGCGGGTGGGTCAGACGACCGACGAGTTCGCTTCGGCGTTTCTCGTCACGGAGAGTTTCTTCGAACCGGAAGCGCTCGAAACGGTCGCAGAAGCGACTCGCGGCGGGCTGTTGAGCCGGGACAAGCGAAAGAGCTTCGTGAACCTCTCTAGAAAACGGGGCTACCACCTCTGTCTGGTCGAGGCTCGGAACCAGAACTTCCACCTCGAAGTACCGGAACTCTAGCCTTCGATTTCCGCGACGTTCTCGATTTTCATCCCGTCGAGTTTCTCGATGATGTGGTCGACCTTCTCGTCGAGGTCCTCGACGAACGCTTCGGTTTCCTCGGTCGTGATTGCGCCCTGGCTCGATGGCTCGATGAGGTTCTCCTCTTCGAGCACGCGGAGGGAGTATCGGACCTTGTGGTGCGGGTAGCCAGTCTCGTTGGACATTTTGACGATTCCGATCGGTTCACTCTCGATTACCATCCGCAGAACCTGCAGATGGCGTTCCAGCATGTCGACTTCCTTCTCCAGTCTGTCTATCATGGCAATTGTTAACTTGTATTGCCCGGATTTAAAGGTTGTTGTCGGTGTAGCCGTTTTCCGGGTCTTCCACTCCGGCGGTTGTCTTCCAGCGGTAATTAATGGTTTGGTTTGGTCTGGCGTGGCAAACTCTGTCTTGCAGGGCTGCTTCGGCCAGAGTCTCTACCATGTTTACTGCTAACACCATTGCAGTTCACACAGCCCGGACTTAAACCGTGTGGTCCGGGGCTGTCCGGGTAGGACCGTAATCTGTTTACCACCATAAGCGGAACAACGCTTTGATGACCGTTACAATCGTCGGCGCACAGCTGGGAGACGAAGGGAAGGGCGGTATCGTCGACCTGTTCGGCGACGCGGCAGACGTCGTCGCGCGCTATCAGGGCGGCGACAACGCCGGCCACACCGTCGTCCACCAGGGCGAGGAGTACAAACTCTCGCTCGTGCCGAGTGGCGCTATCCGAGGCAAGGTTGGTATCCTCGGCAACGGCTGTGTCGTCAATCTGCGGACGCTGTTCGACGAGCTCGATACGCTCCGTGAGCGCGGGCTGGACCCGGACGTGCGTGTCGCCGAGCGTGCACACGCTATCATGCCGTACCACCGCGTCCTCGACGGTATCGAAGAGGAAGCAAAGAGCGACGACGACCTCGAAGCCGGGACGACCGGCCGCGGTATCGGTCCCACCTACGAGGACAAGGTCGGTCGCCGGGGCATCCGCATCGGCGACCTGCTCGACCCCGACGTCTTCCGGGAGCGACTCGAGTACGTCGTCCCACAGAAACGTGCCCTCGTCGAAGACGTCTTCGGCATGGAAGCCGGCGAGGAGTTCGACATCGACACGCTCCACGAGGAGTTCAGCGAGTACGGCCGCCGCCTCCGGGAGGAGAACATGACCGTCAACGCCGGCGAGTTCCTCGCCGACTCCATCGACGGCGGCGACAACGTCGTTCTCGAAGGCGCACAGGGGACCTCTATCGACATCGACCACGGTATCTACCCCTACGTCACCTCCTCGAACCCGACCGCCGGCGGTGCCTGTACCGGAACCGGCCTCGGTCCGACCACTATCGGCCAGGGCGAAATCGTCGGCATCATCAAAGCCTACCTCTCGCGGGTCGGCACCGGTCCGCTCCCGACAGAGCTGAAAGGTGACGATACGCAGGAAGAACTCGCGGAGTACATCCGCGAGGAGGGTGGCGAGTACGGCACCGTCACCGGCCGACCGCGCCGGGTTGGCTGGCTCGATATGCCGATGCTGCGCCACGCCGCGCGCGCGAGTGGCTTTACTGGGCTCGCTATCAACCACCTCGACGTCCTGGCCGGCCTCGACGAAGTGAAAGTCGGTCACGCCTACGAACTGGACGGCGAGACCATCTACTCGATGCCCCCGACGACCGAGAAGTGGGGCGAGTGCGAACCCGTCTTCCGAACCTTCGACGGCTGGCCCGAGGAAGACTGGGAAGCCGTCGCCGACGAAGGGTACGACGGCCTGCCGGAGGGCGCGCAGGCGTATCTCGACTATCTCAGCGAGGAGTTGGAGACGCCAATCTACGCCATCGGCATCGGTCCCGACCGCAGCGAATCTATCGTACTCGAACGGCCGTTCGAGCAATAAACTGCAAACGCTTTTCTATCGCCCATCCCTGGGCTTGAGTATGAAAGAGGAGCTTATGGACATCCTGTGCTGTCCGGTCGACAAGCACGAACTCGAACTGGAGGCCGACGAGCGCGACGACGGCGAGATTCTCAGCGGCCGCCTCGTCTGTACGGAGTGTGGAGAAGCATACCCCGTCGAAGACGGGATTCCGAACCTGCTGCCGCCGGACATGCGCGACGAAGCGCCTGCCTGAGACGGTACCAACGCAACGCCAAACTGTGCCAGACGAGCTTCCCGTCCATGTGAGCCGCCAGCAGCTCCACGCCATAGAGGTTCCCGCGTCGTTCGAGACCGGGCGCTCATTCGACGTCATGCTCGTCAACCACGGCGAATCGTTGCACGTACACCTTCACCTCGACGACACGCTCTCGGAAGTCGCCAGTATAGACGCCTCGAACCATTTCGTCGAGGGCAACTCCCAGCGGGCCGTCCGCATCACCGTCGATACCGACCGCCTCCCCGATGATGGCCTCTTTGGGCGGCTCAAAGTCGCCTCGGCCTACGGCGCCGAGACGCGCTGGATAGACATCGAACTCAAACCGCCGGCCAACGAGCGGACCAGCGTTGAGGTCGACGAATCGCTCTCGAAACCACAGCCCCGCAAGACAGACGACAACTCCGAGTCGAGCCCTTCACGGCCAGCACTTCCCGTCCTCGCACTCGGTGGTGTTGCACTTTTGACCGCGATTCTTACCGCGTTGCTCGTCAAAAATATGCTCGTTACACTCGGTGCGCTGGTGGTCCTCGCCGGTGTCGTCGTCGCGGCGTACTTCCTGTTTCTGGAGTGATTACCCGGCGCGCTGACACCGCCAGAGCCCGCGCTGGTTGTCGCGAGCTTGCTGTTCTGCGGCGTCGAAACTCTCCCGAAACGCGAAGTCGCTGTCGTACACCCGCGCGTGACCCGTCGCCACCAACTCGTAGTTGAGGTTTCGGTCGTCGATGGTCACGTACGCAAGCAGCCGCCCGTATCCGCCACGGCGGTCGGCGTTCGGGTCGAACACGAGTGTGACGTTCCCCGACTGCAGTCGCCCGGCGGCGTAGTCTGTCGCGTTCCCCCCAGCCTCGCGGAGACACGCCGCTCCTGCCTCGGTGTCGGGGACACCTTCGAACTCCGCCGGGTCGTTGTCGGCGTACACCTCCGGCGTGTCGACACCGAGCAGTCGAACGGTGTCTTCGCTGCCGTCGGGCAGTCGTACGTCGATCGTGTCGCCGTCAACGACGGTTGTCACCTCGACGGGGACCCGCTCTGCGGACGGGAGCGTCAGGTTCGTGCCGTTGTCGGCTGGGAGAGTCGGTGTCTGTGGCCCACCGTCTGCTGGCGAGTCGGAAACGCCGATAGAACAGCCAGCGAGGACGACAACTGCGAGAACAGCGACCAGTCGCATCCCGGTCGTCATATGTTAGTCCCGCCGGACCGGCACGACGCTATCGCTGCCACACTCGGGACACTCCGCGTAGTCGGTGTACAGCAGCGTCTCACACTCCCGGCATCCGTGTGTCGCCTCGTCGCTGGCCGACGACTCGGCTTCCTGTTTCAGTTGCTCGAATTTCTTGCCGAGGTCGTTGAACAGTCCCATTGCTGTTCTCTTGCGCCTGGGGCCGGATAAGTGTGGTCTGCAACGACAAAAACCCCCGAACAGCGTTGGCACTGTTCGAGGGTGAATGACTGCGGTGGAAAATCCCACCGCGATATGAATGGAGGCGGCGAACCGGATTTCCCAGAGGCTCACGCACTCCAGTACTCGCCGGAACGCAGGCGGGCTTAACTTCCGTGTTCGGGATGGGTACGGGTGTTGCCCCGCCGCTATGGCCGCCTTAACGCCGACTTGTGGACTCGAACCACAATGCTGCACCGGGAGAAGGAGTCTCCCGGGCTCCGGACGCTTGTCCGGAATACCATGTGTCGGTCAAACCAAAATGTACGTGCAATCCAGTTTACGCCTGGACCCGAATCAACGGGCCCGTGCGTCCTATGCGTATGAATGGTGGCTTCGGTCAGTTAGTTCTCGCGGGCTAAACACCTCGTTACCTCGGTGCGTACACCCCGAGTCTATCGAACTCGTCTTCTACGAGCGACCTCAACGGTACCTCTTTTCCAGGTGGGTTTCGAGCTTAGATGCGTTCAGCTCTTACCCCGTGTCGCGTAGCTACCCGGCAGTGCCCTCTCGGACAACCGGTACACCAGTGGCAACCAACCGTAGTTCCTCTCGTACTATACGGTCGTTCCCGTCAGGTACCAAAACACCCCCAATAGATAGCAGCCGACCTGTCTCACGACGGTCTAAACCCAGCTCACGACCTCCTTTAATAGGCGAACAACCTCACCCTTGCCCGCTTCTGCACGGGCAGGATGGAGGGAACCGACATCGAGGTAGCAAGCCACTCGGTCGATATGTGCTCTTGCGAGTGACGACTCTGTTATCCCTAAGGTAGCTTTTCTGTCATTTTTGGCCCGCATCAAGCAGGCGCAAAAGTTCGCTAGACCACGCTTTCGCGTCAGCGTTCCTCGTTGGGAAGAACACTGTCAAGCCATCTTTTGCTCTTGCGCTCTTCTCCGGGTCTCCGTCCCGGATGAGATGGCCTTGGGGCGCGCTCGATATCTTTTCAAGCGCGTACCGCCCCAGTCAAACTGCCCGGCTATCGGTGTCCTCCTCCCGGAGTGAGGGTCGCAGTCACTAACGGGTAGTGTTTCATGTCTGCCTCGGTGGCCCGCTAGCGCGGGTACCTGTGTAACGGCTCCTACCTACTCTGCACATTAGCGACCACGTCCCAGCGACAGCCTGCAGTAAAGCTCTATAGGGTCTTCGCTTCCCCTTGGGGGTCTCCAGACTCCGCACTGGAACGTACAGTTCACCGGGCTCGACGTTGGGACAGCGGGACTCTGGTTGATCCATTCATGCAAGCCGCTACTGAAGCGGCAAGGTACTACGCTACCTTAAGAGGGTCATAGTTACCCCCGCCGTTGACGGGTCCTTCGTCCTATTGTACTAGGTGTTCAGATACCCGCACTGGGCAGGATTCAGTGACCGTACGAGTCCTTGCGGATTTGCGGTCACCTATGTTGTTACTAGACAGTCCGAGTCCCCGAGTCACTGCGACCTGCTCGTTTCCCGAGCAGGCATCCCTTCTTCCGAAGGTACGGGACTAGATTGCCGAATTCCCTAACGTCGATTGTTCCCGACAGACCTTGGCTTTCGCTGCCTGAGCACCTGTGTCGGATCTCGGTACGGACATCATACTCGTCTTTTCACGGGCTCCAGGTACGGCCGGCTTGCGCTATCTCACCATTCGTCCGCTTCGTGCCATTACGGCTTCCACGGAGTTCGGCGATTCGACCGGGCGAAAACCCGGTCCGGACTTCCCCAAAGCGTCGACTTTCACTGTATGATGGTACTGGAATATTAACCAGTTTCCCTTTTGTCACATTCGAATTGCGGTGTGACTTAGGACCGACTAACCCTCGGCTGACGAACAGTGCCGAGGAACCCTTGCTCGTAAGGTCGTCGGGATTCGCACCCGACTATCGCTGCTACTGTGACCAGGATTTTCGTTTCGACGCGGTCCACGCGAGTTCTCACCCGTGCTTCCATCCGCGCCGAACGCCGACCTACTCGGTCAGGAATGTCATTCCTGCGGCCAGGTCTTGGTGGTGGACTTGAGTCCTGATCATTTTGGGCGCCTCGAACCTCGGCCGGTAAGCTGTTACGCTTTTCTTAGAGGGTAGCTGCTTCTAAGCTCACCTCCCGGCTGTTTAGGGCTCGAGACCACCTTCAGAGGATTACACTTAGTCCACACTTGAGGACCTTAACCTAGCACTGGGTTGTCTCCCTTACGGTACACAGGCTTACCCCGCGCACCGGACTCCCCGCGTCGACAGCGTCCGTGAGTTCGGAGTTTGACAGCCGCGCCGACCTCTCTCGAGGGCGGACACGGCAATCAGTCTCTCTACCTCACGAACTACCTCAACGGAGGTCATGCTTCGACATGTTTCGGTCGGAACCAGCTGTTGCCGGACTCGATGGGCCTTTCACCCCTACACGTAGGTCACGGGAGGGTATTGTAAGACACCAGCCCTAACAGGCTTCCACGCACCTTTCGGCACGCTTCACCTTGCCCACGCGTAGATCGTCCGGTTTCGGGTCGTGTCAGCAAGACTCCCCGCGCTTGAACACGGTGGCCCTGGTGCAAAGCACTGCGGCCATATTGGTTTCCCTGCGCCTTCCCCGATACACGGGTTAGACTCGTCTTGCAGACACACTCCCTGGTTCGTTTTTCAAAACGTACGACGGAACATCGGCTTCCTGTGAGTCCTACTGGAGAGTCGCCCCTCGGTCGTTTATCACAGGACCTTGTATGCCCCGCCGCTCCATCGCCATTTGATTTCAGGCCCTATTTCGCCTCCCTTCTGAGGGTACTTTTCAGCGTTCGCTCACGCTACTTGTTCGCTATCGGTCTCGAGTCGTATTTAGCCTTGGCAGTCGATGCCTGCCATATTCACGAGGGATTTCCAACCCCCGATACTCGGGTACTGACTCACGCCATAGTAGGCCTCAGTACGGGGCTTTCACCCTGTTTCGCGCTCCATTCCAGGAGACTTCTTGAGACGGTTCCGGCGATGAACATCAGCCCACACACCACATTGCCCGAAGGCTTCGGTTTGGGCTGTGTCGCGTTCACTCGCGGTTACTGACGACATCACATTGCGTTTTCTCTTCCTGCCGGTACTGAGATGTTTCAATTCCCGGCGTTCCCCATTGCGCGAAGCAATTGCGATGAGGATTCCTATTCGGAGATCCCAGGTTCTTCGCCTCCGTGCGGCTCCCCTGGGCTTATCGCAGCTTGGCACGTCCTTCGTCGGCGCTCGAGCCGAGCCATCCACCAAATGGCATAGTAGCCATTCGATGCGGAACTGAGCAGAACTCAGTTCCTAATAGTCGGACACACGTTCCACGATGAAACGGGTCCAGTTGACGTCTGGATTGCACGTACACACGGTCGTCATCGTTCACACGCAGGGGTAACTGCGGCGACATCAGACCCTTCCCAACCTCGCTTTCGCGGGATGGTGCATTGGTGAGTGCGGACGGAGCGTCCGTCCGCGAGAGTGACCAGCTCGGAATCGAACCGAGGCCACTGTCTCGTGACAGTGCTCTACCACTGAGCTACCGGCCATCCCTCCGAAGAGGGACGTAAGCCTTGACAGTTCGGTGTCCAGCCGGATGGCTGGTCGTCACCAGTTGCCTGCCACGGAACGTGGCAGGACTTGTGGGCTGGGGCAGAGCCCCAGTCCCGGTCGTTAGGAGGTGATCCAGGTCCAGATTCCTCTAGACCTACCTTGTTACGACTTAAGCCCCCTTGCGAAGCCCAGATTCAACCATCGCATGATGGCTTCATCCGGACCTCACTCGGGTGCTTTGACGGGCGGTGTGTGCAAGGAGCAGGGACGTATTCACCGCGCGCTTATGACACGCGATTACTACCGAATCCAGCTTCATGAGGGCGGGTTTCAGCCCTCAATCCGAACTACGACCGCGTTTAGGGGATTAGCACTTCCTCTCGGAATTGCAACCCTTTGTCACGGCCATTGTAGCCCGCGTGTTGCCCAGCACATTCGGGGCATGCTGACCTACCGTTGCCCGCGCCTTCCTCCGCTTTAGCAGCGGCGGTCCTCCTAGTGTACCCAACCACGATGAACGTGTTGCTGGCAACTAGAAGTGCGGGTCTCGCTCGTTGCCTGACTTAACAGGATGCCTCACGGTACGAGCTGACGGCGGCCATGCACCTCCTCTCAATGGCTCCAATAAGGTCATCAACCTGATATTCACTGCACATTGTCGGTGCTGGTGAGATGTCCGGCGTTGAGTCCAATTAAACCGCAGGCTCCTCCGGTTGTAGTGCTCCCCCGCCAATTCCTTTAAGTTTCATTCTTGCGAACGTACTTCCCAGGCGGCCCGCTTCCGTCTTCACTGCGGCACAGCGCAGGCTCGTAGCCTGCGCCATACCTGGCGGGCATCGTTTACGGCTGGGACTACCCGGGTATCTAATCCGGTTCGAGACCCCAGCTTTCGTCCCTCACTGTCGGATCCGTGCTCTCGAGGTGCTTTCGCCATCGGTGGTCCGTCCAGGATTACAGGATTTCACTCCTACCCCGGACGTACCCCTCGAGTCTTCCGGTCCCAAGCTGGTCAGTTTCTGCCGGACGCCGACGTGTTAGGCACGTCGATTTCCCGACAGACTTGACTAGCAAGCTACGGACGCTTTAGGCCCAATAATATCGGCCATCACTCGAACTGCCGGTATTACCGCGGCGGCTGGCACCGGTCTTGCCCAGTTCTTATTCGTACACCACCTTAGGGTGTACAAAAGCGAGGACTGTATGCCCTCGCACTCGGAGTCCCCCTATCGCACTGTCGTGCAGTGTAAAGGTTTCGCGCCTGCTGCGCCCCGTAGGGCCCGGTATCTTGTCTCAGATACCGTCTCCAGGCTCTCGCTCTCACGACCTGTATCGATTATAGGCACGGTGGGCCGTTACCCCACCGTCTACCTAATCGACCGCAGCCACATCCTACAGCGCCGGGGCATTTCCCGCTCTCTGCTGTTCCAGCGTGAGAGCAGTATCCAGGATTGGCCTCAGTTTCCCGAGGTTATACTGGTCTGTAGGGTAGTTTGGCCACGTGTTACTGAGCTATATGCCACGAGTATGAACTCGTGCGACTAGCATGGCTAAATCGGACTCCGATAGCAATGGCCTCCGGCAGGATCAACCGGAATGTTCCCTGATAATCAGGGGGCTGGCGGAGACACGCTATGTCTCTGTCCGTCAGTTGGTGACAGTACATCGAATGGTTCGATAATACATCACCAAACTGTCAAGGCTTACATCAGATACCATCTATACGGGGTCACCGCAGGGGTGGAATCCTCATCTTTCGTCGAGCCCCACTATCGCTCGTGGGAGCCAGAGAGACTGCGACGCAGCCTCTCTGTCACATCGCCATCATCGACGGAGAATGTCCGTCTAGAGCGTGATGGCGTAGCGGGCGACCCCGCCATGCGCCATCTTTCGTGTGCATTCCATCCGAGGAGGGTGATATATAAATATGCGTCGATAGAGATGCCCCGTGAGAGACGAGACCACGATACGTAACGGCTCTTTACATATTCTAAATATATAATGGAAGTTGATACTATGTGAGTCGTTGTCCCGGTGAGGGGGTGTCGACGGCGACCGCGGTAGAGGGCGGGTGAGTAAGGGGAGTTCACACCAACGGTGCTGCACCAGCTCAATCACTACTGCTCGATTATCGAAGACACTCGACCAGGTCTGTGCAGTCTCTACCGGAGCATGGAGGGTGGAGACTTTCGAGAGCGCGTTCTGCCAGTAGTTTTCGGCAGTTGCACGGTGCAAGAGGACGACACGACTCTCTCGTCTCAGTGTTTCACGCGTCGCTCACGGGCGTGCGTTGGTAAGGAAGTGAGACTGCCGAGAAGTCGCGTTGCTCGTCTTCGTGCATCTATTTTCGCTCTGCAAAAAGTGGGACCGCCGAGATTCGAACTCAGGTCCGACGGACCCCATCCGCCGAGGATACCGCTACCCCACGGTCCCGCACTCGGGAGGAGTACTGTCCCGGGATTAAGCCCTTCGATTCGCCCGCCGCTCAGACCAGGACCCGTTCGAGTCTGACGACGATGTCGTGCTCTGCATCGAGGTCGTCGACGAGCGTCCCCAGACAGACTGCGGCACCGTCTGGCGTCTCACAGACCACTGGCTCACCCACCGTCGGGGCAGCACCGCCCATCTCCGCCGGGGCGGCATCGATGACACCCGGCGCGTACACTTGCGCGCCCTCTGCGACTTCGCGGGCTGCACTGGGCGCGATAGTCACGCGCGGGAGTTCGACAAGCGCACGCTCGGCGGGGTCGACCACCGACCTGAGCGGGGACGCATCGCCGTCCTCGGTCCAGAACGCGAGCGCGTCGGCCAGGTCTTCCATCGTCACGAGCGTGCTATCGTCGAACGTACCAGTCGCCGTCCGGCGGAGCGCACCCATGTGCGCGCCCGTCCCGAGCGCCAGCCCGATGTCGTGACACAGTTTCCGGATGTATGTTCCCGACGCACAGCGCACGCGCAAGAGAACTTGTCTGCCGTCCCGTTCGAGGACGTCGAGGTCGTGAATCTCGCGCACGCGCAGGTCGCGGCGGACGGCGCTCTTTCGCGGCGGTTTCTGATAGAGTGGCGCGACAAACTCCGAGAGGACAGCCTCGAAGTCGGCCGGAGGTTTGCCGTGGAGTTCCAGGACAGTCACGTACTCTTTGACGCTGTCGTCGAAGACCCGCGCACATCGGGCAGCATCACCGAGCAAAATCGGGAGACAGCCGGTGACTTTGGGGTCGAGCGTTCCGCCGTGGGCCACCCGGCCGAGTCGCTCGTCGGCGCCAGCCGCCTCGAGGCGGTCGTCGACCATGTCCCGCACCCAGCCCGCGACCTGATGGGCGGACGGGCCTGGCGGCTTGTCCAGGTTGACGACACCAAAAGAGAGAAGGGCAGCCGGCGAGCGCGCCTCTGGGGGACCACGGAGCATGCTCAAAAGTCGTATGTGACGCCAGTAACCGGGAATTTCCCCTCGTCAGCGTCCCCGTTGTAGTTCTCGACGGCATCGCCAGCGAGTGCGAGGACGCCGTCGGGCCCCCACCGTGCGGTGTTGATGACGAGGTCGTAAATCGAGTGGTCGTGGATATCGATGCCGTAGTACTCCTGGTAGCGGAGTGCTTCGCTGTCGGCGCGGGCCTGCGTCTCCTCGCGGGCCTGGTCGACTGTCTTGTCCTCGCGCTCGGCGATGCGGGCCGCACGAACGTCAAGCGGGGCGTCGAGCCAGAGCCGGAGGTCCGCGTACTCGCCGGCCATCCATCCTGCGAGACGTGATTCGAGGACGAGGTCGTCGCTGTCACGGGCAGTCGAGCGCAACCGGCGGTCGAGATCTCGGTCGATCTGGTCGTCTTCCTCCGCGAGTTTGTTCAGTTCCAGCGGCGAGAGGTCGCGGTCGTCCGCAATCTCTCTGAAGATGTCCCCACCGGAGAGATGGTCGTATCCCAGTCGGTCCGCCAGCGTCGTCGCGAGCGTGCTCTTGCCACTGCCGCCTGGACCGGAGACGGTAATCAACATATCCCTCCTCTGTTGGTGGGACTAAAAGAGGTTGCGAGTTGCCGCGATTAGGTCGGGGACGTCTGGACGTTCAGCGCCTTGCGGAGAATCTGGTTGAACCCCATCGAGCAGAGGAAATACCAGATGAGCCAGAGCTGAATCGGTCCGAGCACCTTCGTCTGCCAGGTTCCGACGTCCCCGAAGATGGGCAAGACCATCGCCGAGCCAGTCACGGTCACGCCCACGTCCAGCACCATCCAGTACAGCCAGAGGAAGACGGGAATCGTCAGGAGCATAATCCAGACCATCGGCCGGAACTGGGCTTTGAACATCCCCATGTTCTCGGACATCAGTTCCATCTGCTCCTCGCGAACCTCCTCCATCAGTTCGTCGTCGTCCTGCTCTTTGGCCCGCTCGCGTTTCTCTTTGAGCCGCTTGTTTTGCTCCTGGTAGTCACCCATCACGTTGCTGTCCATCAGATTGTCCTGCAGGATGGTCGTAAACAGACCAGTCAGCAACGCGAGAATCAGGACCACGACGTAGAACGGCAACGCATCGTAGAGCGGTCCCATGAACAGGTCGATGACGGTGGCGACTTCCGCGCGAACCGACGAGAGCGAGTAGCCGGCAAAGAGCGCAAGCACACCGACAGCGGCCGCCTTGTCGTATTTCGTCCAGCTCCCGTCACCGTCGCTGTCGGAATCGGGGTCTGTGTCGTCCAGTGCGTCGTGGATACCCTCCGGGTCGTCGATGACGAATCCGTCGCCACCGGCGTCGACGAGTAGCCCCGTCTCGATGAGGCGACCCCACTCGCCGCTCGTGATGTCGTCGCTGACGTCACTCCAGGTGACGGTGCCCTCCTCTTCGGCGACGGCGAGGACCTCCTTCAGGGCGTCTACCATCGACTCCCCCTCGGCAGCGAGGTCGTCTACTTTCTGTGCGGTACGTGCCATTACTCTATGACTGGTGGCGAGCGTTAATCAATTTTTACTCCGTCTGGGCGTCGATGGCGTCCTGAATGTCTGTCCAGACACCGTCGGGAGTCTGTTCACCATCGATAGCGACGAAGGCGTCGTCGTCCTCGTAGTGTTCGATGACCGGTTTCGTGTTCTCCTCGAAGACGTCCAGGCGATTCTCGACGGACTCGCGGTTGTCGTCGTCGCGCTGGATGAGGTCACCGCCACACTCGTCACAGACACCCTCTTGTTCGGGCTGGTCGAACTCGACGTGGAAGTTCGTGCCACACTCGTCACAGACCCGGCGGCCGGTCAGCCGGTCGATGAGTTCCTCCCGGGAAACATCCAGCGAGAGGATGACATCGAGGGATGTCATGTCTTCGAGTTCCTCGGCCTGGTCGAGGTTTCGCGGGTAGCCGTCGAGGACGAACCCGTCGGCCTGCGAGAGCGCCTCGTCGACGATAGCGTTGACCACTTCGTCCGGGACGAGGTCGCCCGCTTCCATGTACTCGCGGGGCGTGTCGTACTCGGTGTCCATATCCGAGATGTCCATGTCCTTGTTCCCACGGAGCGCGTCGCCGGTCGTGATGTGGTCGACGCCGTACGTCTCTGCGATGTTTGCACTCTGGGTTCCTTTGCCTGCGCCTGGCGGTCCGATAATCAGAATTTGTGGTGCACTCATAGTCCAGCGTACCCCGCCGGGGGTTAAATGATTGTCCAAATGCGAGCGGTTCACGGTCTGGGAACCGACCACGCTCTGAAAGACTGTTACTCGACCAGCGGGAGGACGATACCGAACACGAGCGGTGCGAACAACGCAAGCAAGATACCGACGACTTCGGCGTTGAACAGCAGCGTCTGCTCCCATCCGGGGAGTTCAGTGTACAGCGAGTGCCCGACGATTTCACCGAGCGCGCCCACGGCAAAAAGTCCCGCACCGAGGAAGAATCCCTGTTTGGCACGCTTTGCATGGTCCATCGAACCTGTCTGACTCATGTCCAGAGGTACCCGCGGGTCGGTCCCTAAACGTTGCTATTTCACAGAGTCGCCCGCAGGTGCGTATCCGAAACCCTTAGCCCCCGACCCGCCAAGGAGGAGACAATGGACCACCTGCTCGTGCGCGCTGCCCGTGGGGAACGCACGGAACGCCCGCCCGTCTGGCTGATGCGCCAGGCTGGCCGGCACATCCCCGAGTACCGCGAGATTCGAGAGGACTACAGCTTCCTGGAAGCCATCAAAACACCCGAGGTCGCCGAGGAAATCACCCTCCTCCCCTGGGAGTACTACGAACCCGACGGCCTCGTGATGTTCTCGGACATCCTGACGGTCCTCGAACCGCTGGGATTCGACTACCACATCGAGAGCGGCGTCGGCCCCGTCGTCGACAACCCCGTCGCCGGCCCCGACGACGTGGACCGCTCGCACACGGACGTGGCCCGCGAACTCGACTACGTCGGCAAACTCCTCGTCCGTCTCAACAACCGCGTGGGCGACGAGACCGCTATCATCGGCTTCGCCGGCGGCCCGTTCACGCTGGCCTCCTACGCCGCTGCCGGTGGCCCCTCGCGGACCAACATGCCGCTCCGACAGCTCCGCGCCCAGCACCCCGGCGCGTTCCGGACGCTCCTCTCGTCGTTTGCCGACGTGGTCAAAGACTACCTGGAGTTCCAGATTGGCAACGGCGCGGACGTGGTACAGCTGTTCGACACCTACGCCGGGGCACTCACCCCAGAGGACTATCGGGAGTTCGTGTTGCCACTGCACCGCGAGATTCTCTCGGATTTGAACGCCCCGACTATCGTCTTCGTCAGGCGGATGGGCGGACGCCTCGACCTGCTGGCCAACAGCGGCGCCGACGCGGTCGCACTCGACTGGACCGTCGAGATGAGCGACGCCAGGGACCAACTCGACGGGATGCCCGTCCAGGGCAACCTCGACCCGTCGTATCTCTTTGGCGACCCCGATTTCGTCCGCGAGAAAACCAGAGAAGTTATCGACGCCGCCGGACCGGAGGGCCACATCCTCAATCTCGGTCACGGCGTCAACAAGGATACGCCGGTCGAGTCGGTCCGCGCGTTCGTCGAAACGGCAAAAGAAATCGACCGCGACGTCTAACCAGCAAGAGAGTACCCGCTCACTCTTCTGGCACAATCTGCGTCTCTCTGTCCTCAACCGATTTCTCGTCGATGTCACGGACGGGGAGTTCGTCGGGCGTCTCCGGGAGCGTCTCGTCTGCGACCAGCAGCGCCGAGAAGTTGTCTTTCCCGCCCCGGTCGTTGGTCAACGCACCGAGCGCCGCCGCCGCCGTCTCGAGTGAGTCAGCATCCAGCACCACGTCCCGAATCTCCTCGTCGGTGACGACTGCATCGCGTATCTCTGTGGCCACCTCCTCGGCCCTGTCGCTGTCGACATAGCGGTCGTACAGGTCGGGCGCGTCGGTCTGGGCGTCGATGAGCCCGTCGCTTGTCACCAGTAGCCTGTCCGCTGCATACAGCGGAACACTGCTGGTCTCGACGCTGATTGCGGCCGTTTCGGGGTCCTCCTCGGGCGTGCCCCCGAGCGCGCGCGTAATCTCGTTGCCCCGCGGGTGGACGTGCGCCTCGACAGCGTCAATCTCGCCCATCTCGTGTAGCTCCTCGACGAAAGCGTGGTCTTTCGTCAAGCGGGCGATGGTCTCGTGGTCGCGATTGAGCACGTACGCGCGACTGTCACCGACCCACCCGTAGTGGACCTGCCCGTCAGCCACGATACCTGCGACGACCGTGGTGTACGCACCGACGCCGCTTTCGGCGGCGTTGGCGATAATGGCGCGGTGGGCGGCGTTGATTGCATCCTCGATTGCCCCGCGCAGGGCAGCGGCGTCGGGAACCGACGGTGTGCGTTCGATGTCCACGTCGAAGTCCGTCGGGTCGGCGCGGGCGGCCCGGACGGCCACCTGCGCGAGTTGCTCGCAGACGATTGTGGTCGCGATATACGAGGCCACGTCACCTGCTTCGTGTCCGCCCGCGCCGTCCGCGAGAGCGAAGACGGCGGCACTGCGGTTTGCCGGTATCGTCCGGTGGTCCTCGCCCGTCTCGACGGGTCGGGTCTGGCCGCGATAGCCCTCGCGGTGGCCCTGTTCGAAGACGGAGAGAGCGACGCTGTCCTCGTTGATACCCGTCGGGCGTTTCCGGTCGCCGATGTCGTAGTTGGTTGCATAGCGCATGGTCATCCCTCGAACTGGAAGGTCACGCCGTAGCTGGGGTGGACCAGGGCGACGAGGTCACCGTCCGACAGCGGATGGGTAGTCGGCGGCACGTTCCCGCGGTTGTCGGTCGGGTCCTCTCCTTTCTCGCGCAGACGCTTCCGGCCGGCCTCGCTGAGTACGCGCTGCCAGCCATCGCCCGTCTGGACGTAGGTGCCGTTGAGACTGCGGTCCCGCAGGAGCCAGCGGTCTCTTTTCCCCTCGCTGTCGATGTCGAACTGCACCTGCACGGTCGAGATGTACTCCTCGTCGTCCTCGATAGCGATAGAGGGCGTCGGCCCCTTCGCGAAGCGTCGGCCGATGGTGTCGCCGGGGTAAACGGAGAACTGTTCGTCCTCCTGGAGGTAGGTGATGGTCGCTTTCGGCGGCGGACTGGCGTCTTTGTTCGTCAGGACGTGTTTCATCGACGTGGCGTTGGCATAGCGGTCCTCGTAGTCCCCCTGCGTCGCCCGCTCGACGATGTCCGCCAGATACGGCTCGCAATCGACGCCGAAATCGCGAGGGTTGATACCGTCCATCTTCGGAACGGTCCCTTTCAGCAAGAAAAGAAGGATTTTCCCGATAGAGTACACGTCAGACCACGGCCCCTGGCGAACGTCCGAGCGGCCGGCGTCTGCGACCTCTCGTGGTTTGTAGGGGCCAAGAATCGTCGTTCCCGAATCGGCCGCAGAGCCGGACGCGTCGAACCCGGTCGCGGTGTTGAAATCGATGAGGACCGGCGTCGGGCGGCCGTTCCGCTGGGAAATCATCACGTTGTCCGGTTTCAGGTCCCGGTAGACGATTTCGTTCTCGTGGAGGAAACTCATCGCGTCACAGAGGTCGATGCCGGCCTGCCGGACCTCCTCGGTGTCGGTCAGCGGCCCGGTCTGTTCGATTGCCTCGTCGAGCTCGTAGCCGTCGATGAACTCCACGACCAGAAAGTCGAGGTCGCCCTCCGTCCCCTGGTCGTAGAGTGTCATCACGTTGGGGTGGCCGCCGGCGTCGTGAATCTGCTGGAGCGTCGTCGCCTCCTTCTGGAAGTACTCGTCGATGACTGACGGGTCGTTGCTCGACCCCTCGTAGTTGGGAATCTTCACCGCGACTGTCTCGCCAGTCGTGGTGTCGATGGCCTCGTAGGCTTTGGCGAAGCCACCCTCCCCGGCCTCGCCAGTGAGTTCGTAGCGGCCGCCGATACGGTGGCCGAGTTCCGGGAGCGCGGTCATCGAGGCTCACCCGCAGGGGTCCAGCGAGTCACTTCTGAATCCCGTCCTCGTCGTCGCTAACAATCTTCGTCGCGCGATTGCGCTCGGCGCGTCCGCCCTCCTTGACGAGTTCCGTCTGGCGTTCGACCTCCTGGACGATTTCGGTCTCCTCGCCGTGAATCTTCGTCATCCGCTCGACCTGCGTCTCTGCCTGTTCGACGTTGCCTTTCCCCAGTTCGGTCTGGATGACGGTCTGCTGGTGGTCGAGTTGGACCTCCTCGTTGTGTTCGGCCAGTTCCGTGTTGTCCTCGGTGTAGTCGACGGCGATGGTGTCGCTGGCTTCCCCACCGCGGGCGGTGAGTGTCACGTCGACGAGGTCGACCGACCCTCCCTCGCCGCGCCGTTCGGGGACGTGAATCTTCATCACGACGCGCTGGTGTTCCCGCTCGGTGAGGTCCGGCAGTTTGACGACTGCCGTGTTGTCCGTCCAGTCGGGGCGCACGTCCTGTGCCTGTGGGAGCGCACGGTACACGTCGCTGACTTCGACGCCGGGCGCGACATCGAGTTCGAGCTGGGCGTCGGGTGCGACGACGTTTTTCGCTTGCTCGACGGCCTCGCCGAAGAAGTCCTCGATGTCGCCAGCGGCTTCCAGATGGGTCCACTCCCCGCGAGCGGTCGTCCCCAGGGTCCGAATCGTCTCCTCGTTGTAGTCTTCGCCGATGCCGGCCGACTCGACGCGGATGCCCGATTCGTCGATTTCGCCAGCCAGCCGCTCGAAGTCAGGTGGGTCGTTGTGCTTGTCTTTGCCATCCGAGAGCAGGAGAATCCGCCGGACAGCCGTGCCCGTGGTTGCGCCATCGCGCACGTCCATCGTTTCGAGCGCTTTCTGGGCGGTCCGGAGCCCGTCGAACATGTTGGTGCCCCCGCCGGCCGAAAGTTCCTCGACGGCAGCCATCGCTTCGTCGCGGGAGATGTCGCCCCACCGGGTCGGCCGCATCACGAGTTCGGCCTCGCTGTCGAAGGCGACGATGCTGACGTAGTCGTCCTCGTCGAGCAGTCCGAACACCCACGACGCGCCGTCGCGAGCGCGGTCGATTTTGCGCCCGCCCATGGAGCCGCTGGTGTCGATACACAGCGCGATGTGGCGCTGGACCGCCGCCTGCTTTTCTCCCGGTTCGACGTCGACCTCCGCGGTGATGGTCGTCCCGCTCGTCGGGACATTGGGTCGGTTGACGTCGGTCCGTATCTCTGCTGTCATATCCGTCACCTGTTGCCCGTCCCCCATGTATTTTTGCCCCACGTTGCAGTATCGGACTGTTCTCCCCTCCAAAACACCGCATTTTGCTGTGCGGTTGCGGTGCTGTGCGGTTGCGGAAGAAGCTACGATAGCATCTCCGAGCGCTCTACCGAGCGCGAGGAGCCTTTTTCACCTAGCTTTTACAAGGAGTAGTCCGCCGCGGGCCGCAGGCCCGCGTGCGAGACCCGACGCAGTAAAAAGAGGTTACATATAGCCGAGGTCGCGCAGGCGCTCCATCAGGTCTTCTTTGTCCTGGGCGCGGCCCGCGCGCTCGGTCGTGTTCGCCATGTCCTGCAGCCAGGCAGGCTCCTCGGCGGATTTGTCGGTCGAAATCTCACTGCCCAGCGAGCGGAAGCCGGCGAAGTACTTCGGGCTCACGGGGATGTCGTCCTGCGTGATGTCGTTTGGCAGGTCGTCGGCACCCTCGGGGATGTAGCCGTCGTCCGGGTAGCCGTCGACGGTCTCGGGCACGACGAAGCCCCAGAAGGCCTCCCACACGTCGGGTTCGGCAAACTGGAGAATCGGCTGGACGCGGTCGTGGGGCGGGTAGATGTCCGGGTCGTGACGCGGCGAGAAGAACGTCTCGTCGGCACGGGCTTCCTGCTCGTCCCAGCGAATGCCGGAGATGACACCGTCGACGTCGTACTCTTCGAGCGTGTCGTTCAGTGCGACGGTCTTCAGCAGGTGGTTGCCCACGTAGGTATCGAGCAGGAACGGGAACGTGTCCTCCTCGTATTCCAGAATGTTCCGGATGTGGTGCTGGTTGTGGTCCGAGAGGTCCTCGACGGCGATGTCGTCGCCGGGTTCGAGGCCGTGTTCGTCGACGTAGTTGCCGATGTCGTCGTTTTTGGCGTAGATGACGTCGAGGTCCCACTCCTCGGCCCACTTGTCGACGAAGTCGTGGATGTCGTCGAAGTGCTGGAAGTGGTCGATAAACACCGCTGGCGGGACTTCGAGGTCGAAGCGCTCGGCGACTTCCTTGATGAAATACAGCGTGAGCGTCGAGTCCTTGCCGCCGGTCCACATCACGACCGGGTTCTCGTACTGTTCGAGGCCCTCGCGGGTGACCTCGACTGCCTTCTCCAGTTTGTCCTCGATGCCGGGGTAATCGGCCGGCTCTTCGCCTTCGCCCGCAGCGTAATCTACGTCGAGATACTCCGGAAACGTCTCTGTCTCTGTCATAGTGTAATTACATATAATTAGCCTCGCTAAAATGGGTTTCGACATCTGGTAGTCGGGGCGATGGAGGAGGAGCCGACGGCTGTGGGTTTTACGTCCCCGCGGGATGTGGGTTGAGGTATGAGCGACCTAGAAGACGAACTCCGGACGGCGTTCGAGGCGGATGGCTACGAAGTTGGCGAGGTCAGTACGAACCGCGACCGGGTCCGTGTTGCACTGCTCGTCGAGGGCGCGGAGGCCGACCAGCTCCGAGACATCGTCCACGAGACAATTGGCGACGGCGTCATGGGACTCAACGTGACCACCGAAAACGTCGAGGGACAGGACGCCGTCCAGACGGTCGTCTCCTTCCGGAATCGGTCCTGAAATCGGATGCCAGAGCGCTTCAATGTGACCGTCGACGGGGAGTCAGTCGCCGGCGTCTACCACCCGGCACCGGGCGACCGATGGCTACTCTTCTGTCACGGCTTCCTGAGTGACAAGTCCGGCAGCTACGAGGGGCGCTGTCGCCGTGCCGTCGCCGAGGGGTACAACGCTGTCCGATTCGATTTTCGCGGGTGTGGAGACTCCGATGGCGCGTTCGTCGACCAGACACTCTCGGATAAGATCGCGGACCTCCAGGCAGTCGTCGAGCACGTCGGCCCCGACCGGTACGCCCTCTTTGGCTCTTCCTTCGGCGGGAAAGTCGCCTTCCACACAGCGGCGACCGACGACCGAGTGAGTGTCGTCGCCACGCGCGCACCCGTGACGTACAATCGCGCGTTCGACGACTACCGGGCCACTGTCGACCGGGACGGCGTCGTCAGATTCGACGACGGGCGCGCGATCGATTCGACCTTCTTTGCGGATTTCGAGACGTACGACTTCGAGACAGTCACGGACCGCCTCGACGTGCCCGTCGCCATCTTCCACGGCCGGGCCGACGACTCCGTGCCAATCGACGACAGTTTCGACGCCGCCAGCGCGCTCTCGGGGGACGTGTTGCTGGAAGCGTTCGCTGACGAGGGCCATCTGTTCAGCGAGGAAGCCGAACAGCGACTCCGGGAGCTGCTGTTCGGATGGCTCGACGGGCACAGCGGCTGACCGAGACGGTCACACGACGGGGAGAAACGACAGTGATTACGAGATGAACTCGTTGTCGCGCCAGTTGACGCTGTTTGCGCCGTCCTCTTCGTTGGGGTCTTCGGTGACCGTAATCGAGGCGGGCTTTGGCTCACCGTCGACGATGCGAATCGCTTCGAGGTCCTCGTCGACGACCGCAATCGCAGTGAGCGTCCCCTTTTCGGCCTCGCCGGCGACCTGACAGAGGACTTCGAACATCGGGTACTGGAGCGCGGTGTTCTGGAGAACGGTTTCGCGGTCGCCCTTGAAACAGGCGTATTCGACGAGTTCCGATTCGATTTCTTCTTCTTCGTCTTCGAACGCACCCCACTGTGGGGACCCGCCGCCGTTCGATCGGCCCGACGGTGGGCCGCCGGGTTCGGCGTCGGGGTCTTCCTCGTAGACGCGATTTTCCGTGACGCTTGCTTTGAGCTGTGCCGTCGGTGTGTACTTGCTAATCGAGTCGTCGCCTGAAACGGCGCTGATAATCAGCGTGTTGTTCCGGCGCGTGATGTCGACGTCCTCGATTTCCGGCGGCAGCTCCGGGTCCTCAAAGTAGTCGTAGACGTCTTCGAGGGGCAGTTCCAGTGTCGAATGGAGTCTGTATACGCGACTGGTCATGTGTAATGGTGGTTGACGGCCGTCCGCTGACGCCAGTGTCAGGCGAAGATAGGGGACCCACGCATATATGGGCTATCCTTCGCCTCCAGGACTGTCCGACGGACGGCGCGCGTCTCTCCGGGCCGAAAGCGGGATTTCTCCGCGGGAGGATTCCCGGCTGCGACGCCAGCACGTCCAGTCACGCGCCCGGTACCAGGCATTGAAATACGACGGGACCCATACGATAAACCAGAATGAGCGAGGTCGAAACCTACGAAGTAGCGGTTGTCGGTGGTGGTCCGGCCGGGTTGACTGCAGCGCTGTACACGACTCGGCTCGGACACGAGACGGCACTCGTCGACCGCGGCGGTGGACGGGCGGCGATGATGGCAGACACCCACAACGTCATCGGTGTCACCGAGGACACCTCGGGGAAGGAATTCCTCCAGGCCGGACTCGAGCAGGTCAAAAGCTACGGCGCCGACCACTACCGTGATTTCGTCACCGACGCAGCACGGACCGACGATGGCCAGTTCCGACTCGAGGGTGGCGATGTCACCATCCTCGCCGACAGCGTCGTCCTGGCGACGGGCTTCTCCGACGGGCGCCCCGACCCGCCGGCCCCCCGAACTGCCCGCGGACTCCATTACTGTCTGCACTGTGATGCCTACATGTTCGTCGACGCGTCGGTGTACGTGATGGGACACGACGCCAGCGCCGCCCACGTCGCGATGATTATGCTGAACTTCACCGACGAGGTGGACATCCTGTTGAACGGCGACGAGCCAACCTGGGACGAGGAGACAGACACGCAGGTCCGGGCACACCCGGTCGACATCGTCGAGGAAGAGGTCACTGGCGTCGAGAACGGCGAGGACGGCTGGCTCGAGGCCATGACGTTCGAAGACGGGACTCGCCGCGAGTACCGCGGCGGCTTCGCGATGTACGGCTCGAAGTACAACACGAATCTCGCCGAGCAACTGGACTGTGACATCAACGACGACGGGACCATCGCCGTCGACGACCACGGCGCGACCAGCGTCGACGGTGTCTGGGCCGTCGGCGACGTGGTCCCCGGCCACAACCAGGTCCCCGTCGCGATGGGTCAGGGTGCCCGTGCGGGCATCGACGTCCACTACGGACTGCGCACGTATCCGATGTCCCTCGAAGAACTGGACGACCACGGCGAGATTTCGCCCGACGAGGTCCCAGCAATCTCACAGCGCCAACGCGAGCGCGCCCGTGCACACGAGTCGAACGTCAGCACGAAACAGCCAGAAACGGCCGACGACTGACGCGGGACAGTCCTAGTCGTCCGCAGTAGCGGTGTCGCTTCCCTCGACTGTCGCGTCGGCTTCGATGCTCGGCGGGTACTTGCCGCGGTCGAGTTGCAGGTCCGATTGTGGGCGGGCCATACAAGTCAACGCGTAGGATTCGCGTTCCTCGTCGGTGAGCCCGCGGGCGGCGGGCTGGGTGACCTCGCCTTCGACAATCTTCGCAGAACAGGCCAGACACATCCCCACGCGACAGGAGTACTCCTGTGCGATGCCCTCCTCGATGCAGCGACTGAGGATAGTCTCCGTATCGGAGACAGCAATGGTCTCACCCGTCCCCACGAACTCGACGGTGTAGTCGGTCATAGCCACCGGTACGAGCACACCCGACAAAGTTCTTTATACCGTTCGTCGTGACAGCGAGGGCGGTATCGACTCTCTGTCGTGACCAGAGTAAAGAGTTTTTGCGCTCCGGCGTGGACGAGCGTGCATGACAACCCACGAGGTCGACGTCGCCATTGTCGGTGCCGGAACGTCCGGCTGTTACGCGGCGGCGACCATCGCCGACGCCGGCTACGACGTCGTCATCGCCGAGCGAAAGGACGAGGAAGAAGCCGGACACATCGCCTGCGGTGACGCGCTGAAGGGAGCCAGCGAGTTCCCGGATGCGATTCCGAAATCCCAGATTGAACCCGCCTTCACGAACACCGACGTAGACCACGGCCGGTTCGAAATTCCCCAGCTCGACACCGAGGTCGACATTCCAGTCCCCGGTGAACTCGCGGTCATCGACCGCTGGGAGTACGGCCGCCGTCTCATCGACGGCGCCGAGTCGGCCGGTGCGACCATCCACTACGATACGGTCGTCAAAGACGTCATCCAGAACGGCAAAGTGGAGGGCCTGGAGGCAATTCGAAAGGGCGACCCCGTCGAGTACGATGCCGACCTCGTCATCGACGCTGCGGGCGCGCTCTCACTGCTTCAGGACAAGGTCGATTTCGACGATGCGACGTTCGACACGAACGTCACTTACTCGCAGTTCTGCTCGGCCTATCGAGAGATTGTCACCGTCGACGAACCGGTCGACTGGTCTGACGCGCTGGTGTTCAAGCCGACCGAGCGTGCGGCGGGCTATCTGTGGTACTTCCCGCGCACGGAGACCGAAATCAACGTCGGCCTCGGCTTCCAGATGACCGAAGAGCCGATGCAACTGGTCGAAGACCTGAAAGAGGACCTCCAGGAACGCCCCGAGTTCGAGGGTGCGACCGTCGACGACAAACTCGGTGCTGCCCTCCCCACTCGCCGTCCCTACGACTCCGCGGTCGCGCCGGGCTATGTGGCCATCGGCGACGCCGCCGGCCACGTCAATCCGACGACGGGCGGTGGCATCGCGGGCGCGGCCTACGCCGGTCAGTACGCCGGCGAGGCAATCATCGATGCGCTCGCACACGACGACGTGAGCGAACAGCGTCTCTGGGAGTACAACGAGCGCGTGATGGACCACTTCGGCGGCCGATACGCGGCACTCGACGTGTACAACATCTTCGCGACGGCGACCGACGTCGACGACCTGATGGGCCTGCTCGCAGCACTCCCAGTGAAGAAACTCTCGGAGGCGCTCTACGAGGGGTCGACCAGCGTCGGCCCGTGGCTGAAACTCAAGACCGCGGCGAAAAGCTTCGGCCACTGGGAGACCATCTACGACCTCTATCAGACCAAAGCCGCCGCCGACGACCTCCTCGAACACTACGAGCAGTACCCCTCCAGTCCCGACGGGTTCGACCGCTGGCGGCGCCAGCGCGATGACCTCATGGAAGACGTCTACGACGTCACCGGCGCAGAGCCGAAGTACTGACCCCGTTTATTTCCCGTTTGTACGACCGTCTGCAAACGCCGACAGCACCGCGTTCGAGAGCACGTCGACACCAATCGGGAGCGAGCGCTCGTCCACGTCGAAGGTCGCGGTGTGGTGGCCGCCGGGGTGGTCGGTCCCGATACAGACGTAGCCGGCCTCGCCGCCCCGCTCCTGGACCCGCCGCATGAGAAACGTCGCGTCCTCGCTGCCACCCAGGTCGTCGCGTCGCCGGACGGTGTCGACGCCCGCAACGTCGCGCGCGGCCGTCGCGACCCGGTCGACGACGGCCACGTCGCTGGTCGCACTGGGTGCCTCGCCCCCGCGTGTAATCGTGTACGCACAGTCGTGCATCTCGGCAGCGTGTTCGATGACGCGGTTCGCTTCGTCCCACATATACTCCATCAGTTCGGTGGTCTCGCCGCGGACTTCCCCCTCGATGAAGGCCGATTCCGGGACGATGTTCGACGCCGTCCCGCCGCCGACACGGCCCGCGTTGACCCGGGTCGAACCGTCTCCGTGGCGTGGAATCGCGTAGAGGTTCTGGACGGCAGTCGCCATCGCCTGGACCGCGTTGCGCCCCTGCCCTGGATGCCCGCCGGCGTGGGCGCCCTCCCCGGAAAACGTCGCGTCGAGGTGACGCACCGCGAGGAAGCCGTCGACGCCGGCGACGACTTCGCCGGTCGGGTGGTCCAGCCCGACGTGGACTGCGAGCAGCGTGTCGACATCGTCGAGATGACCACTTTCAGCGATTGCTTTCCCGCCCCCAATCTGTTCCTCAGCCGGCTGGGCGATGAGCTTGAACGTCCCCGAAAAGTCACTTTCCGCGAGCGCGCGCAACACGCCCAACCCGATTGCGGCGTGGGCGTCGTGTCCACACGCGTGCATGGCGCCCTCGTTTCGCGAGCGAAAGCCCTCCGCGGCCGGGTGGTGAGTGTCGCTCGTACTCTCTTCGCGTACCAGCCCGTCGATGTCGACTCGGAGTGCGACCGTCGGCCCCTCTCCGCGGTCGAGGACCGCAATCGCGCCGGTGTGACCGCCGGCCATCCGGTCGAGCAGGTCGTCGTCTACACCGGCCGCGCGCGCCCGGTCGGCCCAGTCTTCGAGGGCCGCGTCGTCGGGCACGGCGAGTCGGGCGTCGCTGGCCAGCATCTCCGGCCCGACGTACAGCTCGTCGACGCCGATGGCCTCGATTTCGTCGACGATACGTGCGGTGGTGTAAAACTCCCGCCAGGCGGGTTCGGGTCGCTGGTGGAGGTCGCGACGCAACTCGACCAGCCAGTCGTGATACCGGGTGCCAACGCTCATACTGGAGTCGTAGCGACGAGGCGTAAAGAAGGCTCACGATGGCGGCGCCGTCGGCCGCCGAAATCAGTTGTTGCCGGCCTGGCGGAGCTGTTCTATCTCCGCGGAGACGTAGACGCTGTCGGGGTAGGAGCGCTCAGTCACGTCACGGGCGAACTCGTCGTGACCGACGATTTCGATGGTGCGAGTGTAGACAGTGTAGTCCCACGGTGCAAAGGTGTCGCCGCCGTCGACGCGTTTGTGCTGGGGGACGCGATAGTGGTCGGGCGGCTTCGGGTGTGGCCCCTTGAGCTCGGCCCCCTTTCGCTCTGCGGTCTCCTTGATGTCGGTGACGACGCGGTCGAGCGCGTTCACGTCGCCGCTCTGGAGTCGCAGTTTCGTCACGAAGGGCATACACACATGTGGACTGCCGGTGCTCAAAACCCATTCGCTTCGCTGCCGGGTAGGTTGTCACCAATCTGCTCTCCGATATGCACTTAACGCCGGGCCAAATACATACGGGTAATGATAGAGGCCACGAGCGCGGGAGCCATCCTCTTTCGGGATACTCGTGGTCGGCGGGAGTACCTGCTCCTCAAGAGCCGCCCCGGCGACTGGGAATTTCCCAAAGGCGGGGTCGAAGGCGAGGAGGAACTCCAGCAGACCGCAATCCGTGAAGTGAAAGAGGAAGCCGGAATCAGCGATTTCCGGCTGCTAGATGGCTTTCGCAAAGACTACGACTACGTGTTCGAAGCGAACGGCAACACAATCCACAAAACCGTCCACCTGTTCGTCGCCAAGTCCTACGAGGCGTCGGCACAACTCTCCGACGAGCACCGGGACATGCAGTGGCGCGACTACGACCAGGCGATAAACACCGTCACACAGGACGGGCCGCGTGAGATACTCGAAGACGCCCACGAGTTCCTAGACGAGAAATTAGAGGAGACAGAAGAGTAGGGCAGCCACACAACGGCGCCAGTCCGGCACGCTAAAGCGGGTTCGCCCCTAACAACCGCCAATGGCTTTCCTGTCGGACGGAGCGATAGCGACCGTCGTCTTCGTCGCTGTCACCCTCAGTTTCCCCTGCTTTCTCTACGGAGCGTACTACATCATCGAACAGGACCCCGTGACGTGGGACGTCCTGATGCACCACCTCAAATTCATCATCACGGGGCTGGCGCTGACGACGGTACCGCTGCTGTTCTGGATGCTCCCACGCCTGTTCGAGCAGTACACCGGCGCAGCGCTCGTCCACGCCTTTCTCGGATTACAGGCGTACGCCATGCTCGTTTTCGCCGGGACGGGTATCGTCCGCATCTTCCGCGCGAAGCGTCGCCACGACCTCTACAACGAGTACGACGAGGACGTGATTCTCGACGAAATCGGCTCGGAGAACTTCGACCACTGGCGGAGTCGCCTCCGCATCGGCGTCTTCGGCTACGTCTTCTTCTGGATTCTCGCGTATCTGGTGGGCGTCGCCCGGTACGTCTCTATCTACGTCATCTAGTCCCACGCCTCGCCACTGGCCAGGTCCACGTCGCTGTCGCCTTTCTCTGACGGACAGATGTCTGCCAACACACACGCCTCACAGTCGGGGTTGCGGGCCGAGCAGTCCGCGCGCCCGTGACTGATAAAGAGGTGGGTAATCGCCTGCCACTCGGCGTCGGGGACAAGCCCCATCAGATCGCTCTCGATGGCTTCGGGCCGTTGTTCCTCGGTGATACCGAGCCGTCGCGTGAGTCGCTGGACGTGCGTGTCGACGACGATGCCCTCGACGACGTCGTGGCCGTGCTGGAGGACGACGTTTGCGGTCTTTCGGCCGACGCCGGGCAAGTCGGTCAACTCGCTCATCGTATCCGGCACGTCGCCGTCGTGTTCGTCGCGGATTTTCTGGGCCGCCTCCCGGATGTAGCCGGCCTTGTTGTTGTAGTAGGTAATCGAGTTGAGGTCCTCGGCGAGTTCGTCCTGGTCGGCCTCGGCGAAGTCTTCGACGGACTGGTACTTCTCGAAGAGGTCCGCAGTCTCCTTGTTGACCCGCTCGTCGGTACACTGGGCGGACAGAATGACGGCGACCAGCAGTTCGAGTCGCGTCGAGAAGTTCAGCGATATCGTGGTGTCGGGGTACTCCTCGTGGAGTCGCTCGATGACTTCGACGGTCTGTTCCTCACGCGACGGCAGCGGCGTGCCCATACGACACCGTATGCCGGAGTGGGTTTCAGGTGTTCGCTTCGGGCCGGTCAGCCACCAGCGGGGACAGGTCGCGTCCGGTCGTCGGGACCGGCGTTTCGCCAGTAGAACTAGAGGACGAGTCGGTGGTCGACTTCGGAGATGGTTCGAGTGTCCTGCTCGTCGGTCACCCGGACTGTCGTCTGCGTATCGAGCACCAGCGCCCCCGAAACGTCATGGGTTTCCGCCGCCTGAACGTCGACCCGGTCGATGTTGGAGAGCAGGCAGTCGCGCCGGTCGGCCAGTTCCAGAAGGACGGCCCCGTCCGGGAAGTGCCAGATTCGGGTGACAGACCGGAAACAGACCGACGGGTCTGGGTCCCTGATGTGTCTGACAGGACTCCGTTTCCCGGAGAGCTCATATTGGAGGGGCGGCTGGTCGCTCATGGCCACAACCCCCGTGCTTCGTGAGCCTCGGTAATCCGGGAGAGTGCGACGATGTACGCCGCGTCCCGCCACGTCACGTCGCGGGTTTCGTACTCGTCGCAAACGTCGCCCCAGGCGGTCAGCATCTCGGTTTCGAGTTCGTCGTTGACGCGTTCGAGCGACCAGGACCGGCGGTTGATGTCCTGCAGCCACTCGAAGTACGAAACCGTGACACCCCCGGCGTTTGCGAGGATGTCCGGGATGACGGGAATCCCGCGGTCGGCGAAAATCTCGTCGGCAGCAGACGTTACCGGTCCGTTCGCGCCCTCGATGATGATGTCAGCCGCGACAGGACCAGCATTGTCTTCTGTGAGGACGTTCCCGATTGCGGCCGGGATGAGGACGTCGACGTCGAGTTCGAGCAGTTCGTCGTTGGTGTACGTCTCGGGGACGTCCTGGCTCATCACTGCTTGGGGCTCTTCGTCGTGTGATGGAATCGAATGAGGGTCGAGGCCAGCGGGGTCGTAGATGGCACCAGTGACGTCACTGACTGCGACGACGGTCGCGCCCCAGTCGTCGAGCAGTCGGGCCGCGTTCGCACCGACGCTGCCGTATCCCTGGATAGCGACGGTCGTGTCCGTGAGGTCACGCGAATAGTAGTCGACGACCTCGCGGGCGATGATGGCCACGCTGCGTCCGGGGGCGGCTTCGCGTCCTTCGCTCCCACCGACGATTGGTGGTTTCCCGGTCACGACGCCGGGAATGGTTTCGCCTTCCTGCATCGAGTAGGCGTCCATGAGCCAGGCCATCGTCTGCGGGTCGGTCCCCATGTCGGGGGCCGGAATGTCCCTGGTCGGGCCGATGACGTGGCGAATCTCCTCGGCGAACCGCCGCGTGAGTCGCTCCCGTTCGCCCTCGCTGAGACGCTTGGGGTCGGCGGCGATGCCGCCTTTTGCACCGCCGAAGGGGAGGTCCATGACCGCGCACTTCCAGGTCATCCACATACTCAACCCGACACACTCGTCGCGCGTCACCTCGGGTTGGTAGCGGAGTCCGCCCTTGTACGGGCCGCGGACGCTGTCGTGTTGAGCGCGGTAGCCGGTGAACACCTTGACGGTCCCGTCGTCGAGTTCGACGGGGACCGTGACCTCCTGGACTTTCGTGGGATGCTTGAGTCGCTCGACGATATTGGGGTCGATGTCGAGATACGCAGCGGCGTCCACTAGCTGACGGCGGGCCGTTTCGACCGCCGACTCCGGACCCGACGACTGTGTATCCGCCGCTGTCTGCTCGTCGAGCGTGACCGATGAATCGGGTGTCATCGTCACTCGATCGGTGTTTGTCGGTTTCGCATCTCGCTCCCACAGTTGGAGCAGGGCTCGGGATTGTCCTCTGCGAAGACGACGTTCCCGCAATCGAAGCACTCGTATGGCGTTTCCTCGTCCGGGGTTTGCGTGACATCTCTCATGAGGACTCACAAGTGCCCGACGGCGAGGCAGGGCACTCGGCCGTTACTACCGGATGTACAAGGGAGTATCTAGACGTTTATCATCAAGGCGTCCAGAGAGTGTATCGTTTATTATTGAACCCTACTACGGCGAGTCGGCAGTCGACGTGATTCGTTCCTCGAACAGCGCCGTGAACAGCTTTCGCTGAACCGTCCGGATATGCTGGTAAAACGCCGGCGGAGAGATGTCCAGCATCGTCGCGATGTCTTCGCCCGTGCTGTCACGTGGCGACTCGAAGAAACCGCCGTAGTAGGCCGTCTGCACGACTTCGAGTTGTCGGTCGGTGAGGTCTGCGAGAAACTCCGCGTAGATGTCGTGTTCCGCGGTCTGGTCGAGCGTCTGCTTGCTCTGGAGTTTTGCATCGGCGAACGTTTCCCCCACCAGTTGGGTGATGGTGCGCACGTCGATGCTGTCCGGGACGTCGATGGTGAGCCGCGTCGTCGTCGGGTCGGCGGTCGCCTCACGGAAGATTGCACCGTGATCGGCAAGCTCCAGCGCGAGAAACGGCTGAGTCAGTCCCAGCCGCAAGACGCCGCCGTCACCGTCGACGCTAATCTGTCGCACATCGTCGATACCGGCGAGTCCACCTGCCACTGTCTCGACGGCCTCGACCGACGCGTCCTCGACAGTGACGAAGACGTATCGGCCGTCGGTCGTCTGTTGCACACCGCCCTGATACGAGAGCGTACACTCGGCGTCGCGCGCGAGCCGGGAGAGGACGAACGTCGGGTCGTCTATCTCGAACTCGATACGCGTCATCGACGTGGTGAGAAGCGCGTTCTTCCGCTCGATGGCGCTGAGTGCAGCGGCAATCGTCTCACCGAGTTCGGCCAGGACGGCACGCGCCGTGTCGTCGAACGCATCACGGGTGTCGGCATAGACCGTCAGGACACCGTAGGTGAGGTCGTTGTACACGAGCGGAATACTCAGCACTGACATGAAGTCACGAGTGAGCGCGTCCGCCCGCCACGAGTCCTCCCGGAGGTCGGCCGCGACGTTTGTGACAATCGTCACCTCGCCCGTCGCCGCCGTCGCGCCTGCTGGCTCGGTGCCAGACACGTCGACGGCAAACTGCTGGCTATCCAGATAACCTTGCTCTTTGCCGGCCCACGCACGCGGGTCGAGCGTCTCGGTCGTCGGGTCCACGGTCCCAATCCAGGCGAAGCTGAATCGGTCGTCGCTGGTTAGCAGTTCACAGACCGTGTGGTCGATTTCGTCGCGCGTTTCGGCCTGGACGATGGCCTGGTCGATGGACCGAATCGTTTCGTTGATGCGGTTGAGCGTGGTGAGTTGCTCGTTTTGCTGCTGGAGTTGCCGTTCCTGGGCACGGAGCTGTGACTCCCGCGTCACACGGTCGAGAGCCGCCTCTGCGGTGGCGGCGAGCAGGTCAGCAAGCTCTCTGGTCACGTCGTCGAACGCCCCGACCTGGTCCGAGCCGGCAACGAAGACGCCGTGGTCCCCCAACGGGATGTAGCTCGCACTTCTGAGGTCGGTCGCCCGGTTGTCGAGTCGGTCTGCCTGGTGGACATCCTCGAAAAACAGCGTCGAACCGGAGATAAATCCATGGCCCGGAAGCGTCTCCCCGTCGGCGTGGACGCGCGGAAGCGGTCCGTGGAGGTCCCGCATCGCCTGGGAGTGTGCGGCGGGTCGGAGTTCGTTCGTGTCGGCATCGAACAGATAGACAGCACTCGCATCGAGGTCGAGAACACTCGCCGCGTCGTCGACAATCTGCTGGGCAATCTCGTCGTGAGTCCCCGCATAGAGGAACGCACGCGCGAGTTCCTGGAGCGTGGCCAGCGCCTCCTCGCGCTGTTTGCGCTTCGTAATGTCACGGCAGCTATAGAGGAGCGTCCCGTCCTGAATATCGACCTCGCGGACGTTGACCAACAGTGTGTGTTCGCGGCCGGCCTTGTCGGTGGCCGTACACTCGATGTTTTTCAGGATGCCGTTTGCCGCGAGTTCCTCACGGTCGAAGAGGTCCTCCCCGAGGAGTTCGTCGATTGTCCGCTGGTCGTACATCTCGTCGGCAGTGTATCCGAAGATGAAGTGGACGTTGGGACAGACGTAGGTGTACACGCCGTCCTCGTCTGTCATGAGGACGGTGTCGGTCATGTTGTTGAGCGTGACCCGGTGGAGCCGTTCGGACTGGCGGAGGTCGCGTTCGAGCGTGACCCTGTCCGTGATGTCGACGCCTTTGACCACGACCGACTCCAGGTCACCGTGTTCGTCTTCGACGGGGCGAACGGAGAAATCGATGACGCGTTGCGGGGTCTGGTCGAGGGTGTCACAGACGACTGCGTTCTCGAACGTGCCATCGAGCGCTTGCTCGACGAGCTGGCGGACGTCGGTCCGGGTCGCCGCCGCTTGCGACCACCACGAGAGTTGCCAGAACGGGTCGCCGACAGTTGGGTCGGCCTCGACCATCGTGCGCGCCGTCTGGTTCGCTCGCACGAGTGTTCCAGCCGCGTCGAGTATCCACATCGAGGTCTGTGTGTCGTGAAACACCGCGTCGAACTGCCGTGCTCGCTCGCGCTGGGTATCGACGCTGCGGACAGAGCGAAGCGCGTCCTCGATGCGAGGCAGGACTCGTTCGAGCGTCTCGTCGCTCTGCTCGTCGACCACGATGTAGTCGGTGACGTCAGCCGCGACCGCCTCGCTCGCGATGTGTTCGTCGCCGTCTGCGGTCGCGAGAATGACGGGCAGCGTCGACTCCTCCGTCCGAAGTTCGCGAAGGAGTTCGACGCCGGTCGTCTCGGCAAGCGTGTACTCGGTGACGACACAGTCGACCGTGCTATCGCGGACGACATCCAGGCCCGCCGCCGCTGTCGAAACTGCCCGGACAGAGCCACTAGTCTCTGCGTCGAGGTGTGCTTCGAGGGCGGCGAGCCAATCGGTCGCCCCCACCAGAAGAACGCTGGAGGAATCGAGCGCCGAATCTGGACCGCTCATCGGTCGGCTCCACAGACGATGTTGCGTGCCAGCGGTGGGTCGCCACCACTTCGATGCTGTGTCTGCTGGGACCGTCTCGGAGTGAGCGTCGACTGCATGACTGGTTTATAGTATAACCCACCGCGAAGAAAGTCATTCGGTAGTCAACAGCCGACAGGCCCGGAAGAAAGTCGGCGCGCGACGGCCCGAGCGAGAGTCGACGCGTGACAGCCCGACTTACCTCTCGCCCGCCCCGAACGGTTCCGTGAACCACTCGCGGAGGAAGCCACCCAGCACCGCCGCAAAGGTCGTCTCTGAACTCCAGAAGGCGACCTCCTCGACGTCTTCGGCGACGCCGGCTTCCGAGTAGACACCGAGTAACATCGTATCCTCGTCGACCAGCAGGACGCGCGCGCTCCCGACGTCCGGGTCCCGTTCTGGTGGGATTTCGATAGTGCTGAATCGACCGGCGACGGCCTCTCGGACGGCCGGGTTCGCGCTCGCGACGACGATGGACACGCCCGCCTCGTCGGCCGCCTCCAGCGCATCGAGCGCCGTCTCGTCGAGCATCGCGACCTCGGAGGGGGCATAGAAGACCTGGTTGTCTCCGTCCGCGACCAGCTCTGCAGCCCGCGAGGAGATAGACTCGGAGCCGTGGACGAGCCAGATGGCCTCGCTTCGTTCGTCATCGGGGACTTTCGTACCCTGAACGGTATCGAGATAGTCGAAGGTCTCAGCGCCCGTCTCGGCGAGCTGGTCGAGCAGCCGCGTCCGGGCGCGGTCCAGCGACACCGGGCGGTACACCGTCGGCGTCGACTGCTGTGTCTCGACCAGTCCACGCGCCTCCAGACTGTCGGCCGCGCCGTACACCTGCGACCGGGGGACGTCTGCGACATCGCTCACTTCGCTCGCGGTCCCGTTGCCGAGCTTCTGGAGCCCGAGGAAGACCCGGGCCTCGTAGGCCGTCAGGCCGAGTCGCTTGAGCCCGTCGATAGCCTCCTCCTCGTCCATCAGTCGTCCTCCGGCGTCGGTGTCTCCAGTGTCGCCGCCTCGCCCAGCCACGTCCGATAGATGCGCTCGAACTGCTCCTGGGTGAGCTGGCCGGCCGCCAGACGTTCCTCTGCGGCGGCGAGGTCGTCATCGGTGACCGACCCGCGGGCGACGACCCGCTCGAAGAGGTCGACGACGACTGTCGCGTGTTCCTCACCCGCGACATCGGCATCGTCCTCGCCAGTCATGAGCACGCCACCGAAACTGTAGGTCGTGCCATCGGGAGCATCGGACGGGATGGTCGCGGTGTATGTCAGTTCCGCCGGCTCGTCGTCGAGTTCCCAGACCGCGTAGACGGACTTGCCGTAGTCGGTGACGCTAGCCGGCGTCGGGTCGACGCTATCGACGCTGACCGTCGCGCCGTTGAACGTCTCTCGCAGTCCGACGCGGCCGTCCATCTCGTCGAGTGTCACCGTGACCTGGACGGCCTGACCGGGTCTGACGTGTTCATGTTCTATCGTCCGGGAGGCGACGGCGTCGTGGCTGTGACCGTTCGTGATTGCGCCAGTCGAGTCCTCGCCGGCCGCTGTCGGCACGGTCTCAGCGGACTCGCCACCATCGGTCGCAATCTGCTCGGCGGCCCACTCCGGCCCGACGTACCGTGTCCAGACCACCAGCAGACTCGGGAGGACGAACACGCTCCCGAGGAACGCGTAGATGATAGTCAACCCGGTGATGATGCCGAACTGCTGGAGCGGCGGGAGGATAGCGAAGACAAGCACCCCGAAACCACCGACGGTGGTCGCTGCACTGCCAAGGAGCGCGCCACCGGTACCGGTGACAGCCGTCTCCATCGCGTCCCAGACGCTGTCTGTGCGCTCTAGTTCCTGCGTGTAGCGCTCGCTGAGGTGGATGCTATAGGCGACCCCCAACCCGATAGTGAGGCTCGTAATCATCCCGGTGACGACGTTGAAGGGGATATCGAGCAGGTACATGGTCCCGAGAATCCACGTCACCGAGAAGGCGACGGGCAACAGCGTCACCGCGCCGAGTGTCGCGCTGCCGTCGCTGACGCGGTAGGTGGCCATCAAGAACAGGAACACCGCCACAAGGGAGATGACGAGGCTCTCGATGACCGTATCCAGCAGCTGGTCCTGGACGATTTTGTTCAGAATCGCCGTTCCCGTCGCCGTCGTCTCCAGCCCGTCACCACTCAGGCCCGAGGCGACATCGCGCATCTGGGTCGTCACGTCGTCCCCGGCAGACCCACCGGTGATAGCGACGGTCATCCGCACCGCCTGGTACTCGCCATCGCTCCGGTAGATGTACCGTCCGGCCTGGTCGGGCGCAACGGTAAACAGCTCGTCGTAGACGGTGGTGATGTTCTGGTCGGGAACTCCGTCACCGTCGGTGTCTGCGGCCCTGAACGTCGCGTTGAACGACTCGTTGTTCCGGGCGACAGACCGCATGACAGAAAGCGGGTCGTCGATTGCCGGCTCGCCGTTCGGGAGGGTCTGTGTCACCTCCTTTTCGCCCGCATTCTGCCGGGCCGAGTCGAGCCTGTTCAGCGTGTCCGCCTGTGTGACGTTGCCTTCTATCAGTAACTCCGTGTTCGAGTCCTGCCGGACGAACCGGTCGTTGACAAAGGAGAGCGTTGACTTTGCGGTGTACTCGCCGGGCGTGAACGGCTCGGGCAGTTCCATCATCCACTCGGGCGGTTCGTCAGCGAGGAAATCCTCCTGTTCGAACGCCGTGCTGACCTGCGTCCCGCCGTACGCACCGACGACGCTGACCAGCAAGACGAGCAGGATAACGATGTAGGGTGCCTTCCGTGCGGCGGTCGACCCGATTGCGAGGACGCGACTGAACCGGCCACCGCCGGTCCCGAAGGCGCGCTTTTTCCGGTCGAAGCCGTAGGATTCGAGCAGTTCGTCGGCCTCGATTTTCAGCGCCGGAACGAGAATCCCGAAGATGAGCAGCGCTGCAACGATACCGGCCGAAGAGACGACACCGAAGTCCTGAATCGGCGGCACGGGACTGGTGAGATTCGACAGGAAGCCGATGACCGTCGTCGCCGTCACCCACAGCAGGGCGATACCGACGCCGGCCAGGGCGACGTTCATCGACCCGCGGGGCCCTGCTTTATCGGGGTCACGGCCGTCCGCTGCGGTCCCCGAGAGTGAGAGTCGTTCCTCGCGGTGGCGCATGAAGACGTGAATCGCGTAGTCGATAGACAGCCCGATGAGCAACACGGGCACGGCGACGAAAATCTGGTTGAAGTTGATGTCCGTCCAGCCCATCAAGCCAAACGTCCACAAAAGCACCGCGCCGATGCCGAACAGTCCCAGCACGATGTCGACCGGGTCGCGGTAGGCGACGATGAGCGCGACAAGGACGAAAAGCAAGGCGAGAGGTCCGACGATGGTCAGGCTGTCGGACTGGGAGGATTCGATTTCGTGGGAGATGACACCGCCACCGAAGACGGTGAAGTTCACGCCGTTCGCCGCCTCGTCACCGATGGTCCGCATCGAGAGCTGGGAGTCGATTATCCGGTCGCCGGCGGTCCCTTGCGCGGTCGACCCGCTGGTGCTCTCCTGAGTGACGAGAATCATCGTCGAGGAGGCAGAGTCAGAGCCAGGGTCGTACGTACTCGGCATCAGACCAAGCACGCCGTCGTTCTGTCCGTCCGCGCTCAGCAGGGTGGTGACCATCTCCTCGATTTCGCTCTCGTCCATCGATTCGAGTTGGTCCCGCTGTTGGGCCAGCGTCGGCGCCGGTCCACTGCGAAGGTCGTCACTCTCTGCTTCGAGGTCCGCAATCTGGTCGGCGAGGACACCGCGGGTCCCAGTTCGGTAGGCCGCGCGTCGCTCCGCCTCCGTCTGGGCCTGTCGAAGCTCCGTCGCGGCCCGCTCGAACGTCTGAGCGTCCTCCTCGGTGAACTCGACGCTCGTGTTCACCTGCACGCGGTCGAACGCGACCTGCGCGCTCTGGTTCGGGTTTTGCAGCAGCGTCGTCAGTGCACCGCGTAACTGCTGGGAGGTGTCGTTGAGAGCGCTCTGACGGCGTTCCAGCGCTGCTGCGTCCTCGCGGACGATTGCCGTCCGCGCAACGACGTTGGAGATACTCGAGGAGGACTCGTTTGCGACGAGTGTCTCGTTTACCGTCGCGTTCGCTTCGAGTCGCTGCTGATAGTCGAGTATCGAGAGCAACGACTGTTTCGTCAGGACGTTGTCGCCCCGGACGATGACCTGCGCTGTCGTGGTGTTGTCGTCGGCACTGAAGTTCTGCTGGATGTAGTCAAGTTTCTCTGACTCGTCGGACTCTGTCTGGAACTGGTCGAGCGACGACGAACTCTCGACCATCGGCGCACCGGCGCCGACGAGCACTGTCAACAGCAGCATTACCACGATTGCAATCCGCGAGTATCCGGTCACGAGACCCGCCAGTCTCTCTGCGAGACTCACGGTGACCACCTTGTTTGTAGGGACATACTAACAGCTATACCATGGAGTGGGCGACGAGATAATTAAAATCTCCGAAACGGGAAAGCGGGCGTCGTCACGACAGCGCGCTTACAGTCCCAGTTCGCGACCGAGGACGAGCCGCTGGATTTCGCTTGTCCCCTCCCCGATTTCCATGAGTTTGGCGTCCCGGTAGAACCGCTGTGGCGCGAAGTCGGTGGTGTATCCGTACCCGCCAAGCACCTGCACCGCGTCCTCTGAGACTTCCCGCGCAACCTCGCTCGCGTCGAGTTTCGCCAGCGAGGAAAGTCGGCGCACGTCTTCGCCCCGGTCTTTCGTGCAGGCGGCTTTGTGCGTCAGCAGTCGCGCGCGCTCTATCTTCCGGTCCATCTCGACTATCATGTCCCGGACCGCGTCGAATTTGCCGATGGGCTGGCCGAACTGTTCGCGCTCGGTCGCGTAGTCGCGGGCCGCCTCGAAGGCGCCCTGTGCCAGCCCGACCGAGAGCGCGGCAATCGAGATGCGCCCGCCGTCGAGTGTCTGTTTCGTCTGCTCCCATCCCTCCCCTTCGTCACCGAGAAGCCGGTCCGCGGGAATCCGCACGTCATCGAACTGCAACTCGCAGGTCGGCGAGGCGTTCAGGCCCATCTTATCCCAGACAGTCGTGACCTCGACGCCGTCTGCGTCGGGGTCGACGATGAACGTCGAGATGCCGTCGTAGCCCGCCGTCGGGTCCGTGACTGCCTTGACCAGAATCGACCCCGCGACGTTTGCGTTCGTGATGAACTGTTTGGTGCCGTCGAGCACCCACTCGTCGCCGTCGCGGTCGGCGGTGGTGTCCATATCGCTGGCGTCACTGCCGCTTTCGGGTTCTGTCAGCGCCCACGCGCCGAGTGACGCGCCCTCGGCGAGTGGTCGGAGCCAACGCTCTTTCTGTTCGTCGGTGCCGAAGGCCTCGATTGGCTTCGTCCCCAGCGAGACGTGTGCGGCATACGAGAGGCCAATCGACCCCGACACCCGACCCAGTTCCTCGGTCACCAGCGCGTAGAGCAACTGGTCGCCGCCCAGTCCGCCCCACTGTTCGTCGACGGGAACGCCCATCACGTCCAGGTCGGCGAGCGCGTCGAACACCTCGGCGGGAAACCGGTGTTCGTCCTCGATATCCTGGGCTATCGGCTCGATTTCGTCCTCGCAAAACTCCCGGATGGAGTCGCGCATGAGCCGGTGCTCGTCGGGGAGACGAAAGTCCATACGACGGCTATGACGTGTGGCCACAAATACCATGCGGGCGGCCGGGGACGGCGACTGACGCGGCCGCCGAAACCGTTTACTCCGGCGGTACCGTTCGCCACACCATGCCCCTCCGCCGTCTTCTCCGTGGTCGTGTCGACGAGTCGACGCTTGAAGCCATCGCCAGCGACGTCGCCGCCCAGTACGGAGAGTCGGTCGAGTCGATAGACGTGCTGGAGGCGGACAACTGGCTCTCGATTCCCTGTGTCGTCAACGACCAGTGGTTCGTGAAGGTCATCAGCGCACAGAACTCCATCGTCCACGGCCTCTTGACGACCGGTCGAAATCTCGGTGTTCTCTCGAGCGGGTCGGAGGGCTTTTTCGAGCACTTCGAGACACCGGTGGAGATGGCCGAACACGAACTCGATGCGACCAGCAAGATGCGCGAACTGGGAATCAACGCCCCCGAACCGCTCCGTGCGTTCGAACACGACGGTTACGGCGTGCTCGTGTTGGAGTACGTCCCGAATTTCGAGGTGCTCGATACGGTGCCCGAGGCCACCGCCAGAGAGATCGCGCCGGCGGTCTTCGATGCCCTCGCGCGGATGCACGAGGCGGGACTGGTTCACGGCGACCTCCGCGCGGAGAACGTCCTCGTCGTCGACGGCGAACTGTACTTCATCGACGCGACGAAAGTCCGCGGCGACGGCATCAGGGAAGCGCGCGCGTACGACATCGCCTGCGCGCTCGCCGCGCTCGAACCGCTCATCGGACCCAAGGCGGCCGTCGACGCGGCGGCCGAGAGTTACGACGGCGAGACGCTGGTCAACGCCGACAGCTATCTCGATTTTGTCAGTATCCGCCCCGACCACGACTTCGATACGGTCAGGCTGAAAGGCGAAATCTCGAAAATAGTCAACTAACCGTCCTACTCGGCGTCTGCCGGCGTGTCGAAGTCGTGGAAGTGCTCGCCTTCCTCTTTGCTCAGAATGTCCAGTGCGGCCGCGCCGCCGTCGCCCGCAGAGATGATAGCCTGCCACTCCTGGTCGCGGACCATCGCGCCCGTCGCGTAGGCGTCCGTAACAGTCGTCTCCATGCCGAGGTCCACGTCGACCGTGTCACCGTCGAGCGCACACCCCAGTTCCTCGGCGAGCGAGCGGTCTGCGCCAGTCGCCAGGACGAGGTAGTCTGCGGTGTGGTCGCCGTCGGCCGTCGTGACCACGAACTCGCCGCCGTCTTCGCTGACGCCCGTTACTTCCGCCTGGTGGCGCTCGACGCCGAACTCGTCGACCTGCTCGCGGGACTGCTCGATGAACTCGGTTCCGTCGAGGCTGTCGATGCCGAGATAATTGAACAGGTGAGCCTTGTGCATCCAGGTCTCGTCCGTATCGAAGACAAGCGTATCGAGGCCGTTTTTCGCTGTGAACAGGCCTGCACTCAGACCGGCGGGGCCGCCGCCGACGATAGCGACTGTTGGCATACTCTCCGATTCGGCTTCCAGACAGAAAAGAGCGCACCCCGACGAACCGACCGGGGACTCACTCCAGCAGTTCCTTCGTCTGCCGATGGCGGTAGCGGAACATGGGGTCGAGACCGACAACGCCGAGTGGCCCGACGGCCCGACCGAGTGGGCCAAGCGGGAGTTCGTACTCCACCTTGTCCCGGACGAGCGTCGTGCCGTCGTCGGCGTAGAACATGTGGGTGTGGGTCCACTCCGGGAACGGGCCTTCGGCCATCACGTCGCGGAAGTACGCCGACCCGCCGGTCCGTTCGCGGGCGACGATGTCGGAAACCCACTGCTGGCGGGGACCCACGCCGAAGGGGCGAATCGATGACTCGACGACCGAACCGGCATCGAGAACGTCGGGCTCTGGTTCGCCGTCGGGGCCGCGAACGTCCTCGATGCGGATGTTCATCCACCCTGGCGTCAGGTCGACCAGACCCTGCTCTGTCGAGTGGAACTGCCAGACGTCCTCGAAGGGTGCAAACACCCGAACCGACCGCTCGTAGGTGGGCATACGCGTAGTACGGACGAGAGCGGCAAAACTCCACCGGGACAGTCCGCTATGCCCAGACACCGCTTTCGCGGGCGGACTGTAACACCCGCCGGATGGCGACGACGTACATCGCCGTCCGGAAGTTCGGGACGTCGGCAGACTCGTAGACATCGACGAGGTCCTCGAAGGCCTCGGTGATGATACGCTCCAGTTCGTCGTTGACGCGCTGTTCGGTCCAGTGGAACCGCTGGCGGTTCTGGACCCACTCGAAGTACGAGACCGTGACACCGCCGGCGTTGGCCAGGATATCCGGGAAGACGTGGACGTCGCTGTCGGCTAGGACTTCGTCTGCGTTCGGGGTGAGTGGCCCGTTGGCCGCCTCGACAATTATATCGGCGCTGACCTCGCGGGCCAGCCGCTCGTCGATGGCGTTTTCGAGTGCCGCAGGGACGAGCAAGTCGACGTCCATCGTCAACAGGTCCTCGTTTGTCATCGACTCGGTGGCTTCCTCGTACCCGCTGACCGTCCCCGTCTCCAGTTTGTGGTCCTTTACCGCGCTGGCGTCCATTCCGTCGGGGTTGTGAATCGCACCCGAGGAGTCGGAGACGGCGACGATGTTGGCACCGAGGTCGTCGAGCAGCGCCGCGGCGACGGAGCCGGCGTTGCCGTACCCCTGGATTGCGACTGTCGCCTCGGAGATGTCCCAGCCGAGATAGTCAAACGCCTCCCGGGAGACGAGCATCACCGACCGGCCAGTGGCCTCGACGCGCCCGGCACTCCCCCCGCTCTCGATTGCTTTCCCGGTGATGACGCCCGGTTCGGTGGTGTTCTCCAGGGTCTCGTAGGTGTCTTTTATCCAATTCATCTCCCGCTGGCCCGTGTTGACGTCGGGGGCAGGAATGTCCCGGTCGGCGCCGATAAACGGCCGCAGTTCCGTCGCAAACGCCCGCGTCAGCCGCTCCAGTTCCGACTCAGAGAGGTCGTTCGGGTTGACGGCGATACCACCCTTGCCACCACCGTAGGGAATCCCCACGGCAGCGCACTTGTACACCATCCACCCGGACAGTGCTTTGACCTCCGCACTGTCGACACCGGGATGGTAGCGAATGCCACCCTTGTACGGCCCCCGGTCGCCGTTGAACTGCGAGCGGTACGCCCGGAACACCTCCGTCGAGCCGTCGTCTAGTTCGACTGTAAGGTTCGTCTCGAGCACCCGTTCGGGATATTTGAGCCGCTCGATTTCGTCGGGTCGAGCGTCGAGGAACGCCGCTGCGTCGTCGATTTGCTCCTGTAAGCTCTCGAAAGGGTTCACCTCGTTTGTCATGTGTTATCAAAAGAATACCTGAGGCAAAAGGGTACCGCAAGCGTGCACGAGAACGGTTCCTACAACGGAATTACCGTTTCCCGGCTTCCTCGGCGCGGGCAACGATGCGTTCGGCCTGTGCCACGAGCGGTGCATCAATCATCTCCCCGTCGACGGCGACGACACCCTGGCCGTCGGCGTCGGCCCGTGCATCGAGGACGCGCTCGGCCCACGCGAGTCGCTCGTCGCTCGGCGTGAACGCGTCGTTGACGACCGTCACCTGCTGTGGATGAATCGTCATCTTGCCGTCGTAGCCCATCTCGATGCCGCGTTCGGTATCCTGGCGGAGTCCCTTGGCATCCTCGAAGTCGGTGTAAAGCGTATCGATGGCGTCGATGCCTGCCGCGCTCGCGGCCGCGACGACACGCTGGCGCGCGTAGACGACTTCCGTCCCCTCGGCTGTCCGGGTCGCGCCCACGTCGGCGGCGTAATCCTCTGCCCCGAACAGGAGCGCGTCGGTGGCGTCGGCGGTCGCGATGGCTTCGGCGTGGAGCACCCCGGCAGCGGATTCGACCAGCGCGAGGACGGGCAAGTCGGCGTCGTGTTCCGCGAGTAGGCGAACGAGCGTCTCCACGTCGTCGGCGTCACTGACCTTCGGGAGCATCACACTGTCGAGCCGTGGGTCACCCGAAAGCACCGCTCCGAGGTCGTCGTCGGCCGCGATACCCGTCGGGTTGACCCGGACACAGACCTCGCAGTCGGGGTCGATGTCACACAGCACGTCGTTGACCACCGTCCGGGCGCGGTCTTTCGCTGCGGGCGCGACGCCGTCTTCGAGGTCGAACACGACCACGTCCGCACCGCTGTCGGGGGCCGTCCGGAGTTTGTCCGGTTTGTCGCCGGGTGTAAAGAGAACGCTACGCCGTGGCATAGCCGGAGATGGACGGGCCGGCGGTAAAGTGGTGGGGGTCGACAAAGACCGAGGTGGCGCAGGGCAAGTCCTGGCACCCTCGGCATTGCGTTCGCCACCGAACAGCGCGGCGTGACACAACGCGCTTTGCCAGGGACGCCAAACGTGAGCGCGATGGATACCGCCGACATCGACGCTCGTGTGCCCGCGCCGCCAGCAATCGCCCGCGTCGGTCTGGGGTCGATGGTCCTTTTGGCCGGCGTCCACAAACTCGCCGCACCCGAACTCTGGACGGCCTACGTCACCGACTGGCTGGCGCCGTGGCTTGTCGTCTCACCGGTCGTGTTCATGCTGATAAACGGCGTCCTCGAAATCGGCTTCGGTATGGCTATCCTCGCCGACCGCTGGACTGTCGTCGGTGCCGGTGTCGCCGCCGTCTCGCTCTCTGCGACGGTCGGCTATCTCGCCATCGTCGCTGTCCTCGAGGGTGGGCTCTACCTCGACGTGCTCGTCCGCGACGTTGGACTGGCCGCGCTCGCGTGGGCTGTCGTCGTCGACGCGTTCGATTCCTGATTCAGAACGTGGGGCCCTCGTCGCCCTGGTCGTCGCGGAGCGCCGGGTCGTGTTGCTCGTCGAATTCGTCGCCGAACGGGTCGTCGTAGCTGTCGTCGGCCGACGACGAGGCGGTGGTGTTGTAGACGGAGATACCACGCGAGAGGAGTTCTTCGATGGCCTGTTCGCGGTTCAGAAAGTCACCCTCCTGAACGACGCGATTGATTTTGCTCTCCATCTTGTCCGGCAGCGAAACCTCGTAGGTGGGCATGTTCCCCTCTCGGCAACTCGGGTGTGTAAATGCTCCGTTCCATTCCCGACAGCGTGTGCGGTGAGTGTCACCTTCGCCCCCGTCCGTCGGCTGCCGGGAATTTCCCGCCCGCTTATACGTGCGCGCGACGTACTCCGGGCTGATGAATCCCGGGCGGCAGCCGTCTTCTCCCTTCTCCAGTCTGAAGACGGCTCTTCGGTGGACAGTACGTTCACCAGCCGGCCGGCTCGCAGCCCTCGCCGCACTCGCAGTGGTCTGTACCCTCGTGTTTGCTGGCGCCGGCGGCGCAACGGCTGTCGACGGCCAGTACGCCCACGGCGATAGCCCTGACACGACGCCGCCAACGATGGCGAACGGAACCCGAATCAACGACACGGCCATCGCAGTGACGATTGCCGACAACCACGACGTCGACGAGTCGACGATTTCGGCCGAGGACTTCCTGTTGAGCCACGGTTCGGTCAGAGAGGTGAAAGTCGAGGAATCCGGCTCCGACGCGGTCGCGACGGTGCGCCTCTCGCGGCGGCTCAACCGCGACGAGGTGACCGTCGTCGTCCAGTCGGGTGCAACAATCCTCGATACGAACGGCAACGAGCTCAACAGTTCGGCGACCGACCCGTACGTCGTCGTCTCCGGGATGGACGGCGTCCCACCCTCGGTCGACAAGTTCTCGGTCACAAACGCCACCGGCGGGCCCGCGACCATTCGACTCGACGCCCGCGAGCAAGTGAGCGACTTCTACCTCGTCGTCAGGGGACCCCAAGACGAATGGCTCGACCGCTCTGACTTCGAGTCGACTGACAGTGGCAGAACCTGGGAGATGAGCTACACCCCGCCAGAGGACGGCACCTACGACGTGTACCTGAGCAACATGACAGACGAAGCCGGGAACACGCGGGATCTGGGGCGGAGTAGACGATTCATCGCAGACCTCACTCCGCCAAGCGCCGTCGCCGGACTCGATCTGGCGAACTCGCAGAACCTCACGATTGCCTTCGACGCCAGCCAGTCCAGCGACGCGAACGGCATCCGACAGTACAACTGGACGTTCGGCGACGGCGGGTCGGCGACCGGACCGCGGGTGACACACGACTTCATGCCCGGGGACTACACCGTCGAACTGACCGTCACCGACACCTACGGGAACACGGCCACGGACACGATTACACTGAACCTGACGCGCGGGTCGGGCGACGCCAACAACGTCTCCGAGGCGGCGCTGCGCGACCGAGCGGGTGCCGACCCGCGAGTGTCGGTCGACCGCCGCGGCGGTGTCGATTCAAGCGACGCGTTCGTCGGTGTCACCAGCGCCCGACGGGACCGCCCGGTCGCCGCCGGAACGCTCGCCGGCGACGCGCCGCTTGCTGCACACGGTCCGGTCAGCCTGGACGGACTCGCCGTCACGCTGGCGACGAATCGCTCGTTCGACCTCGGGCTCTCGATGAGCGGCAACGAATACGTCGGCGACGTGGCCACAGCCACCGGGACGATACCGCTGGCCGGCTTCACCGTCGTCAATACGGTCCCCGACGAGGAGATTTCGAACGCGACGATCCAGTTTGGCGTCACACAGACACACCTCCAGACGCTCGGCGTCTCCGCGGCCAGTATCTCGCTGTATCGTTACCACGACGGCGGCTGGAACGCCGTGCCGACGACGCCACGAAACAGTACGAACGGAACACAGCAGTTCCGCGCGGAGACGCCGGGCTTCTCGCGGTTCGCTATCACCACCGATCCCCAGGCCAGTTCGAACATCGCCGTCACGGACGCGACACTCGAGACAGCGCAGGTCGCGCCCGGTGAGACGTTCTCGGTCACCGCCACCGTCGAGAACAACGGGGATACCGCCGGGACGTTCGTCGGCGGGCTGACAACGGACGGGGCCGTCATATCGACGGCGAGGACGACGGTCGGCGCTGGCGAGACGACGACGATGACGCTCCGCTCGCAGACGAGCGAGACGGGGACTTTCGACCTCTCGGTCAATGGCACCTCGGCCGGGACGCTGACCGTGTCGTCGGCCGCCGACACCGGTTCCGACTTCGTCGTCACCAACGCATCGCTGGGGCGTCAGCAGGTCGATGTCGACGAACCGTTCTCGGTGACGGCAACCGTCGAGAACCGCGGTGACGAGGCCGGGACCTACACTGCCGGCCTGGTGGTTGACGGCAGAGTCGTCGTAACCGAGACGAGCGCGATTCCGGCCGGCGAGTCGCGACCGATCGAACTCCAGTATCTCGTCAATCGCTCCGGTGAGTTCCCCATCTCGGTCAACGGAACCTCGGCGGGGACGCTCACCGTCGGCGACCCGACCGGGGACGACAGTGGAGACGACGGCCCGCTGGGCCAACTCGCCGGCCTGCTCGGTGTCCTGCCACTGGGACTGCTCAGGCCGGTGTTTCTGTTCGTCGTCCTCCCGGCGGCGGTCATCTACGGGCTATTGAAAGGCTTGGCTATCTATCTGGGGTACTGACCGAAACGGGGCTGCTCCGAGCGCCCGTCAGGAGAGTGCCGCTTCCAGCTGGTCGACGAGCGAGTCGGTCCCGACGAACACCGGCGTCCGCTCGTGGAGTTCGCTGGGGTCGCGAGCCAGTAGCGACTGCGCGCCGTCCGAGGAGGCACCGCCCGCCGTCTCGATAACGTGGCCGATGGGATGGCCCTCGAACTGGAGGCGGAGTTTGCCCTCGGGTCGGTCTTCGAGCATCGGATAGCCGAAGATGCCGCCGTAGGTGACGACCTGGTTCACGTCCGCGACCATCGCACCGCCATAGCGGAGCTTGAGCCGGTCGGCCTCGATGTCGTCGACGTAGGCCCGAAACGCGTCGGTCCAGTCGGGGATGCGACCACCGAACCCGTAGACGACGGGGTCGTCGGGAATCGTCACGTCCTCGGTCAGCACCGAGCGCTCGTCGCCGTCGAGCAGGTACTCGGTGACCGTTCCGTCGTGTGCGACGAGCATCGTCGTAATCGGGCCATAGAGGACGAAACCGGACGCGACGAGCGCGCTCCCGGGTGCGGGCAATGGCTCGTCGAAGACGCCGACGATGGTCCCCATCCCATTGTTCGATTGCAGGTTCGAAGAGCCATCGAGCGGGTCACAGGCGACGTGATACTGGCCGCCGTCGTCGGCGTCGATGACGCTGTCCCGTTCTTCTGACGCGTACGACCCGACAGCATCGATGGCGAGCAGTCGCTCCTCGAGCAGTTCGTCGGCGTAGACGTCCGCGGCGAGTTGCTGTTCACCGCTTGGATTTTTTGCATCCGCGTAGGCGCGTTGCTCCGCGAGTGCGTCGCGAACGTCCGCGGCGGTCGTCACGACCGTCTCGAAGACGGCCTCGATAGCGTCTGCCATCGACTACTCGCCGGCCGCTTCGAGAGCAGTATCGACGGTCGTCTCCTCGAAGATGACTTTCTCCAGTGCGTCGAGGATGTGCCGGGGGTTCTCCCGCTGGAAGACGTTCCGGCCGACCGCGAGACCGACGCCGCCGGCGTCGATGGCGGCCTTGACGTTTTCGAGGAACTCGCGGTCGCTGGTCTTCGAACCGCCGGACATGACCACCTTGGTCGGGCCGGCCATCCGAACGGCCTGTTCCATGGCCTCCTGGCTGCCGGGGAATTTGACCTTGGCCACGTCCGCGCCCAGTTCCAGCGCCTGGCGGGCGGCGTAGGCGATGGTGCCGGGCTTGGTGTCGTTTTTCAGCCCCTGGCCGCGCGGATACGACCACATGACGACCGGCAGGTCGTGGTCGCGGGCGGCCTCCTGGGCGTCGCGGAACTCCTCTGCCATCTCGATTTCGTTGTTCGACCCACCGTAGAGGGTGAAGCCGACGGCGTCGGCGTTCAGTTCGTTCGCTGCGTACTCGACCGAGCAGTTCACGGCCGAATCGGGCTCGCCCATCCAGAGGTTCGACGTGCCGTTGAGCTTCGCCAGCAGGTTCACGTCGTCCTCGTAGGAGGGGTAGTACGCCTCCGCGATGCCTTTCTGGACGGCCAGCGACGTGACCGCGGGGTGGGTCGCGACGTCGAAGACCCGTTCGGGGTCCGCACTCTCTGGCACGTCCTCGAAGTCGACCGGGCCGTGTTCCAGACCGTGGTCGTACGCGAGGATGAGGACCTTGCCATCGCGTGACAGTGGACTATCGTCGAATGGTTGCATATGCGTGGCTGGGGCAGGTGCCAGTAAAGTTCTTTTGAACCCCCACAACGAACACCTCTGTCCGAGTATCGTCAATAGGCTTTCAACAGTTGCCGACGTAGTTGCGGCATGGTCACACTCGACACAGTACAGACGGTCGGTGTCCTCGGTGCCGGTCGAATGGGAAGCGGCATCGCACAGGTCGCAGCGACAAACGGGTACGACGTCGTCATGCGGGACATCGAACGGACGGACCTCGATGCCGGCCTCGACGCTATCGAGCGGAGCCTGGACCGGTTCGTCGAAGAGGGACGTCTCGACAGCGCAGACGCAGCGGCCGCCCAGGGACGGATCACCGGAACAACCGACTTTGGGGACATCGCGCGGGCCGACGTGGTCGTCGAGGCAGTCATCGAGGACATGGCGGTGAAAAAGGAGGTGTTCAGGGACCTCGACGACGTGACCGACGACAACGTAGTGTTGGCCAGCAACACCAGCACACTCTCGATTACGAGCATCGCAGCGGTGACGACGCGACCGGAACTCGTCGTCGGTATCCACTTTATGAATCCCGTGGCGCTGATGGACGGGGTCGAAATCGTCGCCGGGGAGAAGACCGGCGAGAAGACAGTCGAGTTCGCACATACGCTCGCCGAGGACCTCGGGAAGACGACCTGGGAGTCCGACGACAAGCCCGGCTTCGTCGTCAACCGCGTTCTCATGCCCTGGATTAACGAGGGGATTCGCCTCTACGACGAGGGCGTCGCCACGAAGTCCGACATCGACCGGGGGCTGAAACTGGGGACGAACGTCCCGATGGGACCACTCGAACTCGCCGACCACATCGGTCTCGACGTCGTGCTCGACGCCAGCCAGACGCTGACCGAAGAGCTCGGCGACCGATACAAACCGGCCTATCTCCTCAAGCGCAAAGTCGAGGCCGGCGACCTCGGCAAAAAGACCGGCGAGGGGTTCTACGAGTACGACCGGTAGCTATCCCCAGCCGGTATTCCGCCCGATGTGGACCACGAAGACGGGCGTCTCCGCGTTTTCGACGACGCGCTGGGTGACACTCCCGACCGTCGCGATGCGCTCGTGGTCGCTGCGACCGTGCGTGCCCATCGTGATGACGTCGATGTCGGTCTCGGCGGCGTACTCCACGATACGCTGGGACGGGACACCCGAACGGATAGCAGTCGTGACGTCGATGTTCGACGTCGACGCGCGCTCGGCGACACTGGCGACCGCGCGCTCGCAGTGTTCCTCCAGTGTCGTCTCGGTCTCGAATCTGTGCTCGCCCTCCAGTTGTGTGAACTGCCGTTCGTCGACCACCGCGAGTGCGTGAATGCTCGCGTCGTACCGTGTCGCCATCTCGACGGCGTGGCCCAGCGTCTTTCTCGTCCCCTCGCTTCCGTCGGTCGGCACGAGAATCGTGTCGTACATTGACACAGATTGGGACAGCGACGCACTTCAAACGACGGGTCGCCCGCAAACGACACGCGACAACCGCTCTCTGCCCCGTTCAGTCCGAAAAGCAGGCCACACCAGATTGTCCGAACAGCGTCGTCACGCACTCTTTTTGCCCAGGAGTGACATATACGAATATGGTGCTCGCTGCCCTGTCCCGTCTCCGCACGCGACTCGCAGAGTGGTGGTCCGTCGACGACCCAGAAGACCGCATCGAGGGCACGGGAGAGGTGTATCTCGACCCGGCGTACAACGGCCGCTACGAGGCAGAGCGAAATCTCAACGACCTCGCCGACGCGGAGACACAGGAAAAGACAGACCGGGACAGCTAGTCGGTGAGTTGCTCGGCCAACCAGTCGTAGTGCTCGCGCAGGCGCCGTTCGCCCGCGTCCGTGAGCACGTACACGTCGTGGATGCCGTCGGTCTCTGTCTCGACGAAGCCCGCTTTTTCGAGGGCATCGAGCGCACCGTAGAAGGATTTGGGTTCGATGCGCTCGTCGTCGTGTGACTCCAGTTTCGATTTGAGCGCCTGGGCCTGCAGGGCCTCACCGGAGAGTAGTGCACAAATATCGCGCCGGCGGCCACTCTGGAGGAACTTCGTCATAGCCAGAGGAGCACGAGCGAGTGGCTTTGCAGTTGCGGTCTGGCTACTCGCAGTCGTAGGTCCCGTAGTCGAGGCGCTCGCCGGGACTCCCGTCGATTGGGTCCGTGACGCAGAATTGTCCCCAGCGCGATGCGAAACGTTGCGAGTGCGCGCGTGTCGACGGCAACCGACTGCCTGACCGCAGTCCGGAGTCGTTGGCCGATGCCGGGACCGGTCGCACCCATTCGTGTCCGGTGGTCTGTCGCCACAGTATATGGATTCTCCGCTCGGCACCTCACTCGCCGGCGGCGACCGGAACGTTTCAAGCCTTCGCGTCCATAGCACCCTCGATGGCAGACGCCGACTCCGACTCCGGGGCGACCGAGCGTGCAAACGGTATCACCGCGACGTACCGCGAGACCGACACCGAGCGATTGCTCTCCTTCGAGCAAAGTGGCAAAACGGCCGCTATCGCCCAGAACGTAGAGGGGTACGCGATGCTGAAGGTCCGTCCCTCGGCTGACGGCGACGAACTCGAACGCTACTACGGGTTCGATATGGCGCTCGACCACGCCGCAGAACTGCTCGGCTGTTCACCACACGACATCCCGGTTCCCGACTCGGCAGCGGATATGGGGATGTGAAGCTACTTTTTGCGGCGTCGGGTCTCGCACACGCGCCCGGCGCGTGGCGGACCACTCCTTGCAAAAACATCCGCAGAAATCGAAGATTTCTGCCGGGCTGTCCTCAGAACGCTGTTCTGATGTGCATGGAAGACCGCTCTTGCGAACATAGTGAAAAAGGCTCCTCGCGCTCGGTAGAGCGCTCGGAGGTGCTACGGAATGGTCACCGCCACCGCACCGCTTCCGCCACCGTACCGCCACTGCAAACAGCTACCTTGCCCGTCCCCGAAGGTGTGCGACGGGACGCACACCTCGGCCTATCGCTCCTGTTCGAAGACCAGTCCGACGGTCGTCCCGTCCTTTTCGAGGGTATCGACGAATCGCCAGCCTTCCCGGGCGTGTTCGTTGACGACCGATTCGATAGAATCCAGCTTCCGTGGGTCTGCTTCCGTCGCGTGTGTCGTGTAGACGTACTTCTGCTCGGCCATACTCATCTCAGGGGTTCTGGCGTGAAAAGCCCCCGTACTTATTTGACAACTGGCGACCAGAGGCGCGTATGGACAGTCCACTCGCCCGCTTCGACCATCCAGCGTACGTCACCGGCGTCGCGACTGCCATGAGTTACGGTCTCATTCTGGGAGTCATGTTCGTGCTGTTCTTTGTCGTTCCATTCCTGCTGTTCACACTGTTGTGAGACGTGGCAGTCGTGGGGCCAGGAACGCGCTCAGTCGCGCGACTCCGGGGAAGGACGGGACTGCTGTCTGCGGTTGCGGTAGCCATCACGACAGCAACCGCGAACGCTCTACCAAGCGTGAGCGGCGTTTTTCCCCAAGTTTTTGCGAGGAGGGTGAGCCACGCGCCTTCGGCGCGTGTGCGACACCCGACGAAGTAAAAAGTGGGTACGGTTAGGCGAACGTCCGAGAGATGTCCTCGTCTTCCTCTTCGTTTTCGATTTTCTCGTAGGCGCTCTCGAAGTCCGTCATCCGAACCTCGGTGCGGTCCTCGCGGATGGCGAACATCCCGGCCTCGGTACAGATTGCCTTCACGTCGGCACCGGAGGTATCGATTGCCAAGTCAGCGAGTGCTTCAAAGTCCACGTCGTCGGCGACGTTCATGTCGCGCGTGTGGATTTTGAAAATCTGCTCGCGGCCCGTCACGTCGGGCTTTGGCACTTCGATGAGGCGGTCAAACCGACCGGGGCGGAGGATGGCACGGTCGAGCATGTCGAAGCGGTTGGTCGCAGCGATGATGCGGATTTCACCGCGGTCCTCGAAGCCGTCCATCTCCGAGAGCAGTTGCATCATCGTCCGCTGGACTTCGGCGTCGCCGCTGGTCTTCGAGTCGGTCCGTTTGGCGGCGATAGCGTCGATTTCGTCGATGAAGATGACCGCCGGCTCGTGCTGGCGGGCGAGTTCGAAGAGGTCGCGAACGAGTTTCGCACCCTCCCCGATGAACTTGTGGACGAGTTCCGACCCGGCCATCTTGATGAACGTGGCGTCGGTCTGGTTCGCGACGGCTTTCGCGAGCATCGTCTTCCCCGTGCCCGGCGGCCCGTGCAAGAGCACGCCAGATGGTGGGTCGATACCCACGTCTTCGAACATCCCGGGGTTCTTGAGCGGCATCTCGACGGTTTCGCGGACTTCCTCGACCTGCTCTTCGATACCCCCGATGTCGGTGTAGTCGACGCCGGGAGACTCTTCGACTTGCATCACGCGAGCACGGACGTCCGTCTCGTCGTCGAGGGACTTGACGATAGACAGGGAGTTGTTGACCGCGACCCGAGAGTCGGGCTCCAGGGAGTCACGCATCTCGTCGGTGACTTCGGTCAACGCTTCCTGGTTGTTGCCGTGCTGTTTGATGATGACACCCTCGTCGGTGAGTTCCTGGACTGTGGCCACGAACAGCGGCGACTGCTTGAGCTTCTTGTTCTCGTGAGTGAGCCGCTCCAGTTTCTGCTGGTACTTGTTGTTCTCGGCGTTGGCATCGAGGAGCTTGTCTCGCATCTCCTCGTTCTGGGCTTCGAGCACCTCGAGGCGCTCCTCGAGCGCATCAATCATCTCCTGCTGGGAGACGTCTTCGTCGTACGGCATATCGACGTCGTCCACAGTATCGGTCATTACACCCCTCCTAGTGCATCGCCTAATAAGAGGTTTCGGGTCAGTTCCAGACGTTGATACTTCGTTTCGAGACTGTGATAGGTGCCGATGTCTCTTTCCAGGATTGACTCACCGTTTCGGAACCGGCAACCAGATGCTTAGCAGTAATGATTTAGATTGGCAAATATTATTAGTCTGTATCACACACAAACGGGTACAATGAGTGCTTCCGAGACTGCCACCACCGATGCTGGTGGCGACGAGGGCGGATGGAGTGCCGTCGCGGACCTGCCACCGAGTGCGAAACTGGTCGCGAAGGTACTGGAGTACAACGACACGCTAACGCAAAGTCAGCTCGCCGACGAGACGATGTTGCCGTCGCGAACAGTGCGATACGCGCTGAGTCGGCTCGAAGAGGTCGGCGTCGTCTCGTCACGGTTTTCCTTTGCCGACGCGCGCAAGCGTATCTACACGCTCGAAATCGAGTAATCGACGCCGAGACAGCCAACTACTTTCACCGCGCTCTGCCAACGCATAAACAGGGTGGTCCTCTACCACCGAACAATGACCCGGGTCATCCACACGGGGGATACACATCTTGGCTATCAGCAGTATCACCGGCCCGAGCGACGCGAGGACTTCCTCGATGCCTTCCGACAGGTGGCGGAAGATGCCATCGAAGACGACGTCGCCGCCGTCGTCCACGCCGGTGACCTCTTTCACGACCGACAGCCGACACTCCCAGACATCATGGGTGCGATGTCCGTCCTCCAGACACTCGACGACGCCGACATCCCATTTCTTGCCGTCGTAGGCAACCACGAATCGAAGCGCGACGCGCAGTGGCTCGACCTCTTCGAGTCGCTCGGGCTCGCGAGACGGCTCGGCCCCAATCCGGTCGAACTCGACGACGTTGCCTTCTACGGGCTCGATTTCGTCGCCCGCGCGAAGCGTCCGGACCTGGCGTACGACTTTGCGCCACACGACGCCGAACACGCCGTGCTGGTCTCACACGGACTCTTCCAGCCGTTCCCCCACGGCGACTGGGACGCACAGAAAGTGCTCGCCGAGTCGACCGTCGAGTTCGATGCCGTCCTCCTCGGTGACAACCACAAACCACAGACCAAACAGGTCGAGGACCCCCACGAAGCGTGGCTCACCTACTGTGGGTCGACCGAGCGAGCGAGTGCCGACGAGCGCGACGAGCGGGGGTACAATCTAGTCGTCTTCGACGACGACATCGACATCCGGCGGCGCGGACTCGACACACGCGAGTTCGTCTTCGTCGACGTCGAGCTGAGCGCGGGCGAGGGCCCGTCGCGTGTCCGAGAACGCGTCGGCCAGTACGACCTCGCCGATGCCGTCGTGGTGGTCTCGATTCGCGGCGACGGTGACCCGATTGCGCCAGCGACAATCGAGGAGTTCGCCGCCGACCGTGGTGCACTCGTCGTCCGCGTCACCGACCACCGCGAACTGGCCGACGAGAGCGACGTCGACGTGAGCTTCGCCGACCCCGACGAGGCCGTCCGCGAGCGGATTCACGACCTCGGGCTCAGTCCGGCGGCCCACGACCTCGACGAGACGATTCGTGCGAGCAAAGTCCCCGACTCGAACGTCGCCGACGCTGTCGAAGACCGGGTCCAGGAGTTCGTCGACGACGCCGACAGTGGCGCCTTCCAGTCGGCCAGAGACACGGACGGAGCCACCGACGACGAGTCGGCAAGTGAAGACGGCGAGGCGACGGCGAGTGGCGCCGACACAGACGGACAGGTGACGATGGAGGACTACCTATGAGATTCGACCGCATCAGACTGGAGCAGTTCAAATGCTACGAGGAGGTCGACGTCTCTCTCGATCTCGGCGTGACGGTCATCCACGGACTCAACGGCAGCGGAAAGTCCTCGCTGCTGGAGGCGTGCTTTTTCGCACTCTACGGTTCGAAAGCGCTGGAGAAGACACTGGACGAGGTGGTCACCATCGGCGCAGATAGCTCGGTGGTCGAACTGTGGTTCACCCACGACGGCGACTCCTACCACATCGAGCGGCGTCTCAGCGTCAGGAACGGAAACGCGCAGACGACCAAGGCCGTTTTGGAGGGACCGGAAGGGACCTATGAAGGGGCCCGGGACGTTCGAGGGCGAGTCACAGAACTGCTCCGGATGGACAACGAGGCGTTCGTCAACTGCGCGTACGTCCGCCAGGGCGAGGTGAACAAGCTCATCAACGCCTCGCCGGGCGAGCGCCAGGACATGCTCGACGACCTGCTCCAACTCGGCAAGCTGGAGGAGTATCGCGAGCGGGCCAGCCAGGCCCGCGTGGGCGTCGGGCGCGTCCGCGACGACAAACAGGGCGCCCTCTCGGAAATCGACTCCCAGATTGCCGAGAAAGAGGAGAAAGACCTCCACGAGCGGCTCAACGGTCTCCAGTCGGAACTGGCCGAAGTAGAGAGTGACATCGAACGGTTCGATTCGAACCGACAAAACGCCGAACAGACGCTCGAGGATGCGAAATCGGTGCTCGAAGAGTACGAGGACAAACAGCAGGAACTCGCCGAGTTGACTGCGGACATCGACGATATCCGGGAGAAAATCGAGACAACGGAACGCGAACGTGAGCAGTTGGCCGACGAACTGACCGAGGTACGCGAGGAGAAAACGGCGTCAGTCGAACAGCGCGACGAACTGCTTGGGGAAACGAACCTCGACACTGCGAACGCCGAGGCAGTGTCAGCCCGAATCGAAGAACTGGAAGCAGACATCGACGAGGTGACCGAACGCATCCGTGAGCTGAGCGTCGAGAAGAAAGAACACGACAGCGACGCCGAGAACGCCAGCCAGCGTGCCGACGAACTGGAATCGCAGGCCGAAGCAAAGCGGGAGGAGGCAGACGAACTCGAACAGGACGTAGCCGACGCACGGGACCTGCTCGCGGAAAAGCGAGAGCAACTGGAGACTATCGACGAGGAAATCGCCGAACACCGTGCGGCCTTCGGGGACGCATCTGTCGAAGTCGGAGAGGCCGCCACCGAGCGCGAGTCAGTCGCAACCGAGCTGGCAGACGTCCGCGAAGAACGAGCGGGAACCGAGGAGAAACTGGCAAGCGCCGAGGACCGACTCGCGGAAGCCCAGTCGCTGCTCGATGCTGGGAAGTGTCCGGAGTGTGGCCAGCCGGTCGACGGGTCCCCACACGTCGAAGCAATCGACGAGCGCCGGGCGGAGGTCGAGGAATTGGAAGAAGACCTGCAGACGCTCCGCGAACGCGAGTCGGATTTGACTGAGGAGGTGGAGCGACTGGAGGAGTTGGCCGACCACGAAGCGGCTATCGAAAAGCGGGAGAGCGACCGGTCGAACGTCGAGCAACTGGTCGAGGAACGGGAAGCGACGCTTTCGGAGAAAGACGAGAAGGCGACCGAGCTTCGCGAGGAGGCAGAAAAACTGGAGAGCGAGGCCGAACAGGTCCGCGAGACGGCGGCCGAGGCGCGCGAACAGGCCGCCGAATGCCAGGAAGCAATTGCGGAGTGCAACCAGGAGAAGGCTGGGCTGACAGAGCAGGTCGACCGACTGGAAAAACTGGAGGCCGAAATCGAGCGTATTTCTGACCTCGACGACCGAATCGAGCAGATTCGAGAGGCCCGCGCGGAGAAAGACGAGCGCAACGAGGAGCGTCGCGAACATCTGGCGGACAAACGCGAGCGCCGGACGGAGCTCCAGGAGACGTTCGACGAGGACCGCATCGAGGAGGCCAGAGGCGAGAAAGAGCGCGCCGAGTCGTACCTCGAACAGGTCCAGGAGAAGCTCTCGGAGTTGGAAGACGAGAAATCCCGCCTCCAGAGCGACATCGGCGGTGTGAAAAACGAAATCGAGGACCTGGAGACGCTCCGGGACCGTCGCGAGCAGATTGCCGCGACCGTCGAGAAACTGGATTCGCTGTACGAGGAAGCAGCGCAACTCCAGGAGATGTACGGCCAGCTACGCGCGGAACTGCGCCAGCGCAACGTCGAGAGTCTCGAACGGATGCTCAACGAGACGTTCGACCTGGTCTACGAGAACGACTCCTACTCGCGGCTGGAACTGGACGGGGAGTACGAACTCACGGTCTACCAGAAAGACGGCGAGACGCTCGACCCCGAACAGCTCTCGGGCGGCGAGCGCGCACTCTTCAATCTCAGCCTCCGGTGTGCCATCTACCGACTGCTCGCGGAGGGTATCGAGGGCGCTGCTCCGATGCCCCCGCTCATCCTCGACGAACCGACCGTCTTCCTCGACTCGGGGCACGTCTCCCAGTTGGTGTCGCTGGTCGACAAGATGCGAGAGCTGGGCGTCGAACAGATTCTGGTCGTCAGTCACGACGAAGCACTCGTGGGGGCAGCCGACGACCTGTTACGCGTTCGGAAGAACGCGACGACCAACCGCTCGACGGTCGAGCGTGCGGAGACGGCCGACGCCGCGCTGCTGGCGGAAGCCGACGACTAGTCCAGCTCGCGGTGGAGCACAGCCAGCGCCGCGCTCGCTTCGTCGGTGGTGGCGTAGCCTCGCTGGCCATTGGCCGTCGCCTCCTCGAGGAGTCCGGCGGCACGAAACTCGGTGAGCAGGCCGTGGAGGTCACTCTCACAGAGGTCGTACGCCGAGAGTAGCGTTCGGATGTCGACCGGGCCCCGCGTCTCGATTTCGAGCAGGAGACCGAGCGCGCGCTCGTCGTGTACAGCAGTCATCACGCGCCGGATCATCTCCGGGAGCGCGCTGGCCGCCGTCTCCAGCGGTGACTCGCCGTCGACGAGTTCCCACTGGTCGTTTGGCAGATGGCGGGTGTCACCGGTGTCCGGGTCACGGACGAGACTCGCCTGGCCCGACTCTTTGAGCAGGAGATAGCGATTCCCGTCTGCGTCTCGAACCGTGCGCATACTGCTGTTTCGAGCCGTTCGCGGTTACCCGTTGTGATTGTCGTCACCGTCGGTCTGGGCGGCGCCGTCGTCTGCCGTCCGTTCGGCGTCGCCATCTGCCGTCCGTTCGGCGTCGCCATCTGCCGTCCGCTCGTCGATGAGTTGTTTGGCACTGCGATACCGGTAGAAACCGTAACCGAGGACGACAGCGCCCGCGGCGGCAAGTTGCCAGCCGAGACTCCGATTTTCCTGGAAGACGACGAGCAACGCGCCGACGCTCACCATGAGCACGCCGATGTTGAACACGACGACGAGCGTCCAGAAAGTCCCCTCCACGACAGGGTCGACGTCCCTGCTGGTCGTGTCCGGCACAGTCGGGATGTCGGGACGGAGTTGCTGCTGGTCGGGTTCCTGGTACTTCTCGTCGAGTACCTCGTGCTCGGGGAACGAGTCCCCGTCTTCGTCTCCGTCGTCTATCCCGTCAAGCACGGCTATCCGTTGACTGCCGAGTGCAAAATGCGGTTCGGTCGCCCTGTCGCTCGCTCAGACCATCTCTTCGAGGGCGACTGGCTTGTCGGTCTGGACCCACGCGAGTGGATTCTCCGTGTCGTAGAATACGGTCTCGTCGTCTTCTTCGTAGGCACCGACGGCCGCCACTGCGTCCGGTTCGAGGCCGACCGCCTGTGCGTTCCCTTCGCGCTCGCTACCACGTGCCGTCTCCCGGTCCGTACCTTCGCTCATCTACAGAACTGGTATGTCACACCGTACCAAATACTTTCCGGCTCCGGTAACGGTGCCTCGCGGGCGGCGTCTGTCGGTCCGACCCAGGTGGAAGCTATCCTGTCGGTCCCCCAGACCGTCGGGATTTTACGCACCCACACCGAACGGACGGCCAGCAATGGGACAGTTCGAACTCGGGGACTTCGGAGACGACGCTGACGATGCCGACGGCGGCCGGCCTGCCGAGGAGGCCGCGGCCGTCGCGGGCAACGGTGGGTCGAACGCGACCCACGTCGACCCCTCGGAACAGCTCTACCCCGACACCGACGAGACCGTCGAACTGGTCGTCACCCAGGTCGATTACACCATCGAGGGCAACGGCGCCGACGAGCGGCCGGTCGTCCACGTCTTCGGCCGGACCGAAGCCGGAGAGCCCGTCCACGTGCGCGTCCACGAGTTTCGCCCGTACTTCTACGCGCCCGCCGAGAACATCACCGAAGGCCGTCTCCGGGAGTACGACCGCATCACTGGCTGGGAGGAAACCGACGAGAACGGCGACCCCTTCGAGTCGATTCGCGGCGAAGAGCTGGTGAAGATTTTCGGCCAGACACCGCGCGATGTCGGGCAGATTCGTGACGAGTTCGACCACTACGAGGCGGACATCCTCTTCCCGAATCGGCTCCTCATCGACAAGGACATCACCAGCGGCGTGCGCGTCCCGGCCCGCATCGTCGACGACGACACAGACCGCACGACGGTTCGCGCCCACCACGACGAACTCGAACCGGTCGAGGTGTCGGCCCCGCTTCGCGTCAACGTCTTCGACATCGAAGTCGACGACCGCTCCGGGTTCCCCGAGGAAGGCGAAGAGCCCATCATCTGTCTCACGTCGCACGATTCCGTGCGCGACGAGTACATCGTCTGGCTGTTCGACGCCCCCGATGGCGATGCTGACCTGCCGACAGACCTCTCGGGACACGACCCGCTCGACGAGGACGCGGACATCGACGTTCGGACCTTCGACACCGAGGAGGCGATGCTCGAGGCCTTTCTCGATTACATCGACGAGACCGACCCCGACGTGCTCAGCGGGTGGAACTTCGACGACTTCGACGCCCCCTATTTCATCGACCGACTGGACCGACTCGACGGCGGTACCGACCACGACCTCGATTTCAACCGCCTCTCTCGCGTCGACGAGGTCTGGCGCTCAGACTGGCAAGGTCCCGACATCAAGGGCCGCGTCGTCTTCGACCTCCTCTATGCCTACCAGCGCACGCAGTTCTCCGAACTGGATTCGTATCGACTCGACGCGGTGGGCGAACAGGAACTCGGCGTCGGCAAGGAGCGTTACACCGGTGACATCGGCGACCTCTGGGAGAACGACCCCGAGCGACTGCTTGAGTACAACCTCCGGGACGTGGAGCTCTGTGTCGAACTGGACCGCGAACAGGACATCGTCGACTTCTGGGACGAGGTCCGCCAGTTCGTCGGCTGTAAGATAGAGGATGCCACGACACCCGGCGACGCCGTCGACATGTACGTCCTCCACAAACTCCACGGCGAGTTTGCCCTCCCGTCGAAGGGCCAACAGGAAAGCGAAGACTACGAGGGCGGTGCCGTCTTCGACCCCATCACCGGCGTGCGCGAGAACGTCAGCGTCCTCGACCTCAAGTCGCTCTACCCGATGTGCATGGTGACGACGAACGCGTCACCGGAGACCAAGGTCGACCCCGAGGAGTACGACGGCGAGACCTACCGCGCGCCCAACGGCACCCACTTCCAGAAAGAGCCGGACGGTGTCATCCGGGAGATGGTCGACGAGCTCCTATCAGAACGCGAAGAGAAAAAATCACTACGAAACGAGCACGAACCTAATAGTAAAGAATACGAACAATTTGACCGCCAACAGGCTGCAGTGAAGGTGATCATGAACTCGCTATACGGCGTTTTGGGGTGGGATAGGTTCCGTCTGTACGATAAAGAGATGGGGGCAGCCGTGACAGCAACCGGCCGAGAAGTTATAAAATATACAGAAGATATCGTCAACGACGCTGGTTTCGAAGTTGTCTATGGTGATACTGACTCAGTAATGTTGGAGATTGGTGAGATATCGACAGCAGATTTCGAGAGTGAAATAACTGTGCCTGCCAGTCTTCGTGAGGCGCACCCGGAGATGGATGACAAAGAACTCGAAACACTGGTAGGGACAGTGAAAAAAGGATTCCAACTCGAGGAGACCATCAACGAATCCTACGACTCCTTCGCAGAGAATCAACTCAATGCTACGAACCATCGATTCGAGATAGAGTTCGAGAAACTATATCGTCGGTTCTTCCAAGCCGGAAAGAAAAAACGGTACGCCGGTTCCAAAATCTGGATGAGGTGAGATGATGAATGAGTTTGTCTGTCCCGTTTCTGACTGTCAGAAGAAACTGTCTAGGCTTCAGGTGATGCATTTCAGAGCGTCACACGAATGTGATCCAAGCGAGTGGGTAACGGAACAATACGGTCCGGAACTCGAAGAGAAGTATGAATCCGGCGTCGGTTCGTATGCGATTGCAGCCGAATACGAGTGGCTGACGCCGGATATGGTCTGTGAGGTTGTGGATACACGGTCTCACGACGACGCAGTGAGCAGTGATAACAACCCCATGAAACGAGCAGAAGTCGCAGAACAGTTCCGCGGAGAAGGAAACCCCGCAAAACGGCCGGATATTCGTAAGAAAATAAGCGCGACATTATCCGGATACTCCCATAGTCAGGAGACAAAAGAAAAGATATCTCGGAAGAACAGTGGAAACGAGATAACTGAACAACACCGGCAGAAGATATCTGAAGCATCTTCGAAACGAGACACGTCGTACATGCAGACAGAAGAGTATAGGGAGGCACTCTCAGAGGCCTTAACGGGCCGTGAACCTACATATCCAACTCCATATGATGTCGATGAACTCTCACATAGTGTTCGTTCCAGTTGGGAAGAAGAAATAGCGATGTTACTGGCTGAAAATGGGTTCCAATATGTGTACGAGGAGGAATTCGAACTCTCTGTAGGCTCCTACTACGCTGACTTCGTTGTTGATGAAGTTGTCATTGAAGTCAAAGGGTTCTCAAACGAACGGTCGGTCAAGAAAGCCGCTGCTTTTATCGACGAGTACCGGGAGTACACGTACGTGGTTGTCGGTGACCAGATACCCTGTGATGTACACATTCCATGGGAAGAACGTGATAGGATGCTGGAGGTGCTAACCGATGAACGATGAGATTCCGGGGACGTTTTTGAGCCCGCCGGAGATAGACATCACGGGCTTCGAGTACAAGCGCTCGGACATCGCGCCCATCACCAAGGAAGTCCAGAAGGAGGTCATCGACATGATTGTGATGGGGGAAGACACCGAGACAGTCACCGAATACCTCCACGAGGTCATCGAGGACTTCCGGGCAGGCAACGTCTCGCTCGACGACGTGGGTATCCCCGGCGGCATCGGCAAGAAACTCGACAACTACGACACCGACACCGCGCAGGTGCGGGGCGCGAAGTACGCGAACATGCTCCTGGGAACGAACTTCCAGAACGGGTCGAAGCCCAAGCGACTGTATCTCCAGAAGGTCCACCCCGAGTTCTTCCGGCAGGTCGAGTCAGAGCAGGGGCTTGACCCTTCCGAAGACCCGCTGTACGGGGAGTTCAAGCGCGACCCGGACGTCATCTGCTTCGAGTACGACGACCAGGTACCCGACGCATTCGAAGTCGACTGGGACAAGATGCTCGACAAGACGCTGAAAGGCCCCATCGAGCGCATCATCGAAGCGCTCGGTATCTCCTGGGAAGAGGTCAAATCCGGCCAGGAACAGACCGGTCTCGGCCAGTATATGTAGTGGTCCGGCCGACACCGCCGATTTTCCACATTGGAAAGTAATTTTTCGTTTCCGCAACTCAGTCCCCAGGAATGCGAAAGCATTATGGGTGATTGGACCCATCTTTCGGTTGACCTAAGACTACCATGGCTACACTCGAAATCGACAACCTCCAAGCGAAAGTTGCCGAAGAGGACGGCGAACAGATTCTCCGCGGCGTCGACCTCGAAGTACGCAGCGACGAGATTCACGCACTGATGGGACCGAACGGCAGTGGGAAGTCCACGCTGGCGAAGATTATCGCTGGCCACCCTGCCTACGAGGTCACCGGCGGTGACGTCCTGCTTCACCTCGAAGACGACGAGTTCGACGAGGAGATTTCCGAAGACCTGCAAACGTGGGACCTGCTCGACCTCGAACCGAACGAGCGTGCCGCACTCGGTATCTTCCTCGGATTCCAGTACCCCGCGGAAATCGAGGGCGTCACGATGGTGAACTTCCTCCGAACGGCGCTCAACGCCAAACTCGAAGAACGCGAGGAACTCTTCGAGGACGAGGAGGAAGCCGAAGCAGAGAGCGAAGACACGAACGAAGACGCCGCCGGCTACGACACCTCCCCGATGGAGGGTAACGTCGAAGAGGGCGAAATCGGCGTCGCCGAGTTCCAGCAGATTCTCCAGGAGAAAATGGAGCAACTGGACATGGACGAGAAGTTCGCCAACCGCTATCTCAACGCGGGCTTCTCCGGTGGGGAGAAAAAGCAAAACGAAGTGCTCCAGGCAGCGATTCTCGAGCCCTCCATCGCGGTGCTCGACGAAATTGACTCCGGGCTGGACATCGACCGACTGCAGGACGTCTCCAACGGCATCAACGCACTCCGTGACGAGCAGGGTGCCGGTATCCTCCAGATTACCCACTACCAGCGCATCCTCGACTACGTCGAACCGGACCACGTCCACGTCATGCTCGACGGCGAAATCGCAAAGAGCGGCGGCGCGGAGCTGGCCGAGAAACTCGAGGACAAGGGCTACGACTGGGTCCGCGAGGAAGTCTACGAGGCAGCGTAACGCGGAAACCGCCAGAACACCAACACTACAACAATGAGCTCAGACCAAGACCACCTACAAGAGACCGACACCGAGGCTCGCTTCGAGTTCAAGAAGGAGGAGAACTCCGCCTTCGAGACCGAGAAAGGCCTCACGGAGGAGACCGTCCGGGTCATCTCCGAAGACAAGGACGAGCCCGAGTGGATGCTCGAGCGACGCCTTCGCGCACTCGAACAGTTCCAGGAGATGCCGATGCCGACCGGCTGGCCGGGTGCGCCCGACCTCACAGAGGTCGACATAGACCACATCGTCCCGTACATCCGCCCGGATATCGAGACACGCGGCGGCGCGGAGAACTGGGAAGACCTCCCCGAAGAGATTCAGGACACCTTCGACAAACTGGGTATTCCGGAAGCCGAGAAAAACGCCCTCTCGGGCGTCGGCGCCCAGTACGAGTCCGAGATTGTCTACCAGAACATGCAAGAACAGTGGGAGGAGAAAGGCGTCATCTTCTGTGACATGGACAAGGCCGTCCAGGAGCACGAAGAACTCGTCAAAGAGCACTTCATGACGAAGTGTGTTCCCCCGAGCGACAACAAGTTCGCCGCACTCCACGGTGCCGTCTGGTCGGGCGGGTCCTTTGTCTACATCCCCGAGGACACCACCGTCGAGATGCCAGTCCAGGCGTACTTCCGGATGAACTCGGAAGGGATGGGCCAGTTCGAACACACGCTCATCATCGCCGAGGAGAACTCCGAGGTCCACTACATCGAGGGTTGTTCCGCCCCGAAGTACTCGGCGTTTAACCTCCACAGCGGCGGCGTGGAAGTGTTCGTCGGCGAGAACGCCCACGTTCAGTACTCCACGGTCCAGAACTGGTCGAAGAACACCTACAACCTCAACACCAAACGCGCCATCTGCGAGGAAGAGGGCACGATGGAGTGGGTGTCCGGGTCCATGGGTTCGAAGGCCACCATGCTGTACCCGTCGACGGTCCTCAAGGGACCGGGCGCGACGGACAACCACATCACCATCGCCTTCGCGGGCGAGGGGCAGAACATCGACACCGGCGCGAAGGTCTACCACAACGCACCGGACACGAAATCGACCATCGAGTCCAAATCCATCAGCAAGGACGGCGGCCGAACCAACTACCGTGGCCTCGTCCACATCGCCGACGGCGCGGAGAACGCCTCCACGTCCGTCGAGTGTGACGCGCTGATGTTCGACAACGAGTCCACGTCGGACACCATGCCGTACATGGAGATTCAAGAGCAGAAAGTCGACGTGGCCCACGAGGCGACCGTCGGCAAAATCGGCGACGAGGACGTCTTCTACCTCCAGAGCCGTGGCCTCGATGACGACGACGCAAAGCAGATGATCGTCGCCGGCTTCATCGAGCCGATTACGGAAGAACTGCCAATCGAGTACGCAGTCGAGCTGAACCGTCTCATCGAACTGGAGATGGAGGGTAGTCTCGGATAATATGAGCACGCAGGTACACGCGGAAGTCACAGCGGACCAGGTCGAACAGATCAGCGAGGACCTCGACGAGCCCGAATGGCTGCTCGAGACGCGTCTCGAAGCGTTCGAAGCGCTCGGCGACCTCGCGATGCCCGACGTCATCAAGACGCCGGGCCGAGAGTGGACGAATCTCGACGCGCTCGACTACGAAACGCTCGTCGACCCACTCGACTACGCACAGGAGAAAGACCGCGTCGAGGCCGAGGGCGTCGACGTGCTGGAGTGGAGCGAGGCGCTCGACCAGCACGGCGACCTCCTCGAAGAGCACTTCGGCAGCGTCGTCGACCCGCAACGGGACTATCTGACCGCGCTCTCGACGGCGCTGTTCAGCGCCGGCACCGTCGTCTACGTCCCCGAGGGCGTCGACGCCGAGGACGTGAAGATTCGGACGCGGATGAACTCCCGGTCGCTCTTTAACTACACGCTCGTGGTCGCCGAGGAATCTTCCTCGGTCACGATTCTCGAGCGCCAGTCGACCGGCGACGACGCCAAACCAGTCGACGTGGGTCGCTACTACAGCGGCATCGTCGAGGCAGTCGTCGGCGAGAACGCGAACGTCCAGTACGGCGCGCTCCAGAGTCTGAGCGAGGAGACGTACAACTTCTCGGTCAAGCGCGGTCACGCCGGCAAGTACGGCACGCTCAACTGGATCGAGGGCAATCTCGGCTCCCGGTTGACGAAGACGAACGTCGAGACGCGCCTCGTCGGTGACTCCTCGGAGTCCCAGATTGTCGGCGCGTTCTTCGGTCACGAGGACCAGCACTTCGACCTCGCGAGCAGGGTCTGGCACGAAAACGAGAACACGACCGCGGACCTCGTCACGCGCGGCGTTCTCAAGGACAGTGCTCGCTCGGTCTACGAAGGTGTGCAGGACGTCGGCCGCGACGCCTGGAACACGTCCTCCTACCAGCGCGAGAACACGCTGATGCTCTCCGACGAGAGCGAGGCCGACGCATCGCCGAAACTCATCATCAACAACCACGACACCGAAGCGTCCCACTCCGCGACGGTCGGCCAGGTCGACGAGGAAGACCTGTTCTACATGACCTCCCGGAGTATCGACCCCGAAAGTGCGAGGAACCTCCTCGTGGAGGGCTTCTTCGTGCCCGTCCTCGAAGAGGTCGCTGTCGACGAACTCCGCGAAGACATCCAGAATCAGGTCGCTGCGCGTCTTCGTGAGTAGCGAGGTCGCGTCAGCGACCTCGAAGACGTGAGCGGCGTCAGCCGCGACAGAGAGATTCCGTCTGGAATCTCCGAATTGCGAGCGGCCTTTGCCGCGAACAGTGAGCCTGCGGCTCACGAACGAACGGCTCGTCAGCAGTTGTTCTGCGGGCGGTTTCGTGAGTATCGAGGTCGCCACGCGACCTCGGACATGGGAGCGCTTTTTATTGCGACCATCAACTGGGAGTCATCGGTTCACAGGGAGATTGCGTTTACCTGCAATTCAGAGAATTAGCCGATAGAATGGGCGTGCGAACCGGACATCAGAGATCATTAATGAGATATGCACCTAATCCCAGGCCAATTGCTATTCCGATGATCGTCCCCATAGATTGCCGGGGTGTTCTTCCCAGCAGAAGACTAACGAGTAGTGCCACAACTGCACCGATGAGGGCATTGAGAGCCGCTTTCTTGTGATTGCTAACCACGATAGTACACGTGTCAGTGTCTGTATTCTATTAATGCATCTATTTGATATCGTAAATGTGAACTGATAATAAATCGCTCTTGAGCGTTAGGTAGATCTCCTATATCGAACAATTCACTCTGCGACGGCTGTCGGGGTATGCGAACTGTTCTATGATAGTCTCGCAACTAAGATACAGGTGGGCCGCCGGACCAGTTACCGAGCAACAGTGACAGGAATCGGGGACTGACGGACGATTTTCTCGGTGACGTTGCCGATAAACAGCCGGTCGGCGAGACTCCCGCTGTGCGTGCCGATGACGAGCGTATCGAAGTCGCCGGACTCGGCGGCGTTCAGGATTGCTCGGACCGGGTGGCCGACCTGCGCACTGGTGTCGACAGACTGGTCGTACTCAGCAGCAATGGTGTCTGCAAGGTCGAAGACTTGTTCGGCCGCCTCGTCGGCGGCCGCTTCGAGGTCGTCTTCGAGCGCGAATCCGGTCGCAGAGCCGAGCATCGAGGAGGGAGTCCCGACGACGTGTAAGACGGTCACTTCGGGCTCGGAAAAGTGTTCGAACGCAAAGCGGAGTGCGTGCTGGGCCATGTCGGAGTCGTCCATCGGAACGAGAATGCGAGTGGGCATACTTGCTCGTACACCCGGGGCCCTGATAAGTCCCAACGCGAGCAGTTCCGGCGTGGGACCGAAAATGACCGGACAGCGGGTTTAAGTTTCCGCCTACCTGACGGACGTGTATGGTAGCGAGAGGACAGCCACGGTGGTCAGCATGAGCGTCCAGCAGTCGGTGGCATCGGACCACCAGCTGGTTCGCTTGCTCCAGATCGGCGTCGTCCTGGAGGAAGTCGTCGAAGCACGCGCGGCCAAACACGCCGATGCGGACGACCTGGACGACAGCATCCGTGCGTTCCTCCGCGAAGCAGCAGCCGAGTCGGCGACCCATCGCGAGCGACTCGACACGCTCGTCGACGGACTGGAAGCGGACACGATTCCGTTCGACGAAGTGAAGTTGCTCGTCGAGCAGCAATACGAGGCCGACCAGGACTTCGACGGCATCCTCTATGACCAGTTGTGCAACGAGGAGACCGCCTACAAGTTCTACGACGACCTCATCGCCGCAGTCGAGGAGTCCGATGCGGACTTCGGTCTCGACCGGGACCACCTGCTCTCGGTGTTGCGCGAGATTCGGACCGACGAGAAAACGGGCGTCGAAGAAGTGACCGCGCTGATGGAGGAGCGAGCATGACAGGACACGTCGAGCGGAGACAGCGGGGGTGTCGACAGTGAACACAGCAGACCAGTATCTCCAGGCCATCTATCTCATCCAGGAACTGGAGGACGGACCGGCTTCGACGGGGAGTATCGCGGACAGCCTGGACGTGAGTCCCGCCAGCGCCAACGAAATGGTCGGGAAACTCGAAGACCAGGGCTTTGCCAGCCACGAGAAATACAAAGGCGTCGACCTGACCGACGACGGAATCAGGCGTGCGCGGGATGCGCTACAGAACTACTGTATCATCGAACGGTTCCTCGTCGAGGTCCTCGAAGTCGAGGACTTCCGGACGGAAGCCGAGCAACTCGCGCCGGTCATCGACGAGACGGTGGCCGACCGCCTCGATACGATTATCGACCGCGAGCCGCAGTGTCCGGACTGTTTCGACGCCGAGGACGACGTGTGTGGGCTTCTCGAACTGGAAGTCGACGCCGCCGACTGATGGTCGTCGACACGCTCGTCGAAACGTTCGGTCCCTTCCTGATTCCGGCGACAGTGTTCGTCGTCGGCGTCGTCGGGTACGGCATCCTCATCGCCCTGACTCGGTATGGTCTGCTCCCCGGCCGGGGTCACGACGACAGGAACGACTAGCGCTGCCAGACGTTGAGATGGGAAGCGTCGGGGAGCGCAGAACGTAACCCGCAGGCGTGTCGCCGCTCGCTCTCTTTGACGATACACTTTTGATTTAGACCCATCTAAACGAAGTATGCAGAGCGCGGAGATGGAGGACTATCTCAAGGCGATTTACGACCTGGAGTGCCAGGGGGAGGGGCCGGTATCCACGTCAGCGATAGCGGAGACGCTCGACGTGACACCGCCGACAGCGACGAGTATGATGGAGAAACTCGAAAAGCGAGAGCTCGTCGAGCGCGAGAAGTACAAGGGGGTGACGCTGACGCGGGAGGGGGAAACCGTCGCCCTGGAGATTATCCGCCACCATCGACTGCTGGAGACCTATCTCGCCGACCAACTGGGTTACAACTGGACGGAGGTCCACGACGAGGCCGACAGACTGGAACACCACATCAGCGAGGAGTTCGAGCGCCGCGTCGCCGAAGTCCTCAACGACCCCGACGTGGACCCACACGGCGACCCGATTCCGACTGCAGCGCTCGACCCCGTCGAGGAGTTCATCGGCGAGACACTCGACCAGCACACAGAGGGCGACACCGTCGTCGTCGAACGGGTCCGCGACCGTGACCCGGACGAACTCGCCTACCTCGAAGACGCGGGCATCACGCCCGGAACGACACTCACCGTCGAGGAAGTGGCGCCAATCGAGATGGTGACGGTCACACTCGAGGATGGCACGTCCGTTTCCCTGCCGGACACCATCGCGGGCGCAATTCGTGTCAGCGTCGCTGGCGAGCTCGAAGACGCCAGTCGTCCGGCCTGACCCGTCGAAAGCGGTTTGTTTCGACCGCGCCTCGGATGGGACGTATGCGTGGGCTCGACGACATCGACCGCGAGATTCTCAGACTCCTGCTCGAGGACGCGCGCCGTCCGTACAGTGAGATAGCCGAGGCCGTCGACCTCTCACCGCCGGCGGTCTCGGACCGCATCGAACGGCTCCAGGACATCGGCCTCCTCCAGCGGTTTACCGTCGACATCGACCGGTCGATGCTCGAGGAAGGTGTGCCCGTCCTCGTGTCCGTCGATGCGGTACCGGGAACTGCACAGCGGGTCCGCGAGGGACTGGCCGACACTGATGCCGTCGAGTACGTCTTTCGGACCGTCGACGACAGAGTGGTGTTCACCGCGACAGTCGCCGGAGCCGACGTCGACCACCTCGTCACGGCGGCAGTACAGAAAGACGACATCCGAGACTACGAGGTCAGTCTGCTGGCCGACACCGACTGGTCACCGCGGATTGGCGGCGCCGAACTCGCCGCCGACTGTGTCGAATGTGGCAACACCGTCACCGCCGAGGGTGAAACGGCCACACTCGACGGAGAGGTCTATCACTTCTGCTGTGAGAACTGCCGAACGTCGTTCGTCGAGAAATACGACCGCCTCAGCGACAGCGCATGAGAGGGTGGCTACACTTTCGATTCTGAAATTCCCCATCAGTTTTCCTTTTGTTTCGAAGTGAGAACTGCATTGAACGTGGGGCGTGTACTAGAAGTACGATGACCACACGAACCGCGCGACTGGACGTGACAGGGATGAGTTGTGCCAACTGCTCGGCGACTATCGAGGACCGTGTGGCCGAGCTCGACGGCGTCAGTGAAGCCGACAGTAACTACGCCACCGACGAGGCGACTGTCGAGTACGACCCGGCGGAGACGCCGCTCGCGGATATCTACGACGCTATCGCGGATGCCGGCTACGAGGCCGTCAGCGAGTCGGTCACTATCGGCATCACCGATATGTCGTGTGCAAACTGTGCGGAGACAAACGAGACGCGTCTCCTCGAGACACCCGGCGTCGTCGACGCGGAAGTCAACTACGCCACCGACGAAGCGCAGGTCAGGTACAATCCCCGGGAGGCATCGCTTTCGGACCTCTACGATGCCATCGAGGCCGCGGGGTACTCGCCAATCAGAGACGACGACGGGAGCGAACAGACAGACCAGGAACGGCGCGACCTCGCGCGGTCGGCCGAGCAGCGTCGACAATTGCGTCTGGTGCTGTTTGGCGCAGTGATGTCCGTCCCACTGTTGGGCCTGATGGTTGCCGAACTCTTTGTGCCTGAGCTGGTTCCCGAAGCAGTCTTTGGCATCGGCATCGGCTGGGTTGCCTTTCTCTTTGCCACACCGGTCCAGATTCTCCTGGGCCGGGAGTTCTACGAGAACTCCTACACCGCACTCGTGAAGAACCGAAGCGCGAACATGGACGTGCTCATCGCGCTGGGGTCGACGACGGCCTACGCCTATTCGGTCGTTGCACTGCTCGACCTCATCGCCAGCACCGGGCTGTACTTCGACACTGCGGCGTTTATCCTCGTGTTCATCACGCTGGGGAACTACCTGGAAGCCCGCTCGAAAGGGCAGGCCTCCGACGCCATCCGACAACTGCTGGAACTCGAAGCCGACACTGCGACGGTCGTCCGCGAGGACGGCAGCGAGGAGGAGATTCCGCTCGAAGACGTCGAAGTCGGCGACCACCTGCGCGTGCGCCCCGGTGAGCAGATTCCGACCGACGGCGTCGTCGTCGACGGCGAGAGCGCGGTCGACGAGTCGATGGTCACCGGCGAATCCGTCCCCGTCGAGAAAGCCGACGGCGACGAGGTCATCGGCTCGACCATCAACGAGAACGGCGTCCTCGAGATCGAGGCGACGAACGTCGGCGAGGAGACGGCCATCCAGCAAATCGTCGAGCGGGTCCGCGAGGCACAGAGCCGCCAGCCCGAGATTCAGAACGTCGCCGACCGCATCTCGGCGTACTTCGTGCCCGCGGTCATCCTCAATGCGCTCATCTGGGCCGGTATCTGGTATGCCTTCCCAGACGTACTCGCTGGCTTTGTCGACGCGCTCCCGCTGTGGGGACTGGCCGCTGGCGGTCCCGCGGCTGTCGGTATCGCGGAGTTTGCCGTCGTCGTCTTCGCCAGCGCCGTCCTCATCGCCTGTCCCTGCGCGCTCGGCCTGGCGACGCCCGCCGCGACGATGGTCGGGACTGCAATCGGTGCGCGCAACGGCGTGCTGTTCAAGGGCGGCGACATCCTCGAACGCGTCCGTGACGTGGACACCGTCGTCTTCGACAAGACGGGAACGCTGACTGAGGGCGAGATGGAACTGACCGACGTTGTACCCATCGACGGGCCGGCCACAGATGGAGGAACTGCGGCGGACACATCCGAACCCCGTTCCGACGGCGGCGTGGCGCTCCCGGAGGTTACCGAGGAGTTCGTCCTCGAACTGGCCGCAAGTGCCGAGTACAACAGTGAACACCCGCTGGCGAAGGCCATCGTCGAGGGCGCTCGCGAGCGCGGCGTCGACGTGACCGAACCGGATAGCTTCGAGAACGTTCCCGGACAGGGCGTCCGGGCGGCAACCGAACACGGCGAAGTACTCGTCGGCAACCGACGGCTCCTGGCAGACGAAGGTATCGACACTGACCCAGCCGAAGACGCAATGGACCAACTCGAACGCGAGGGCAAGACCGCGATGCTCGTCGCTCTCGACGACCGGGTCGTCGGCGTCGTCGCCGATGCTGACACCGTCAAGGAGAGTTCGGCAACGGCCGTCTCGCAACTCCAGGAGCGCGGCCTGGACGTCTGGATGATTACCGGCGACAACGAGCGGACCGCGCGCGCCGTCGCCGGAGAGTTGGGTATCGACCCCGAGAACGTGATGGCGGGTGTCCTCCCGAAGGACAAGGCCGACGCAGTCGAGGACATCCAGGAAGAGGGCCGACGCGCGATGATGGTCGGTGACGGCGTCAACGACGCGCCCGCGCTGGCGGCCGCCTACGTGGGAACTGCACTCGGGAGCGGGACCGACGTGGCAATCGAGGCCGCGGACGTAACGCTGATGCGCGACGACCCCGCCGACGTGCTAAAATCGATTCGCGTCTCGGCGGGGACGCTGTCGAAAATCAAGCAGAACCTCTTCTGGGCGCTTGGCTACAACACGGCGATGATTCCGCTGGCGTCGCTGGGCCTGCTCCAGCCGGTGCTTGCCGCGGGTGCGATGGCGCTCTCCAGTGTCTCCGTGCTGGCGAACAGCCTCGTGTTCCGGCGCTACAAACCCGACCACGATTACCGACTGTTCGGTCGATAGATTCGCGGTCTCACAGCGAGACGGTGCCGTCCTCGCCGAGTGACTCGGGGACTTCGAGCCTGACCGTCGTCATCTTCCCGTCACCGGCCGACAGCGTCAGCGTAACGGTCTCGCCGGCTTCGAGTCGGCGGCCGAACTCGCTGACCCCGTTTGCATCGTCGGCTCCAAGGTCGAAGGTAAGCGTCGCCCGGTTTTCGGATTGTTCGACCCCGAAGGCGCCGTCTGCACCGCTGCCGCCTTTTTCAATCGGAGTGAGGACGTAACTCCCACTGGAGTCGACCCAGGTTGCGGTTATCGTCTCGGCATCGAGCGGTTCCGGCCCGGTTCTTGTGATGACGACACGAACCACGCCGACCGAGTCCGTGCCGAACCCGGCGGTCTCACCGGTCGTCCGGAGGACGACGATGCCGTTCTCGTCTGCCCCAACCGGCGTGGTATCCGCGCCGGCCGGGGCCCCCGCACCGCGCACGTCGAGTCCGCCAAGCCCGAACACAAAGGGGACGATAGCGACGAACGCGACGATGAAGACGACAAACAGCATCAATCTGTCCAGTCCCGACTGACTACGTGTGTCTCCGTACATTCTCTAAGCCCCCGCGTGAGGTAGTTGGCCCGAAAGATGAGACCGGCGTGTAAAAGTGTGCGGGCCCGGCTCGGCGACCCGTCCGCGGACAGGGGAGTGTCGGTACTATAGCGCTCTCGGTGTGCGTTGGCGTCCCACACCGCCGTCCGGGAAGTTGAGTGTGAAAAGAGGTAGCACGCAGAGGAATTTCCAGCGGCTGAGAACGCTGTGGGTCATTTATCAGAAGGGAGACGAGAGAGAATTCTATCGGGCGATGAACGCGTTACACACGATGTACATCCTGCTCTTTACAGGAGCCGGATTTACCTGTCTGGGCACGTTGCTCCAGACGCGTCGGCTGGCGTCACGCGACGTGCGGCGAGGGCTAGCCGCTCTGCTCGTCCTCTCCGGACTGTGGGCGCTGGCCGTCGTGGCCCAGCTGCTGGCATCTTCGTTTGCGGTGAAAAAACTCCTGTACACCGTGGGACTCGTGTTCGGGTTCGGGACGGTCTTTGCGTGGTTGTATTTCGTCTCGGCGTACACCGGGCGTCAGTTCCACCGGGACAGGAAAGTTGTCGCTGCCGGTGCCGGGCTGTTCGGTCTGGCGGCACTAATCAAGGTGACAAACTCGATTCACGGCGCGTACTTCACCGCGACGCTCAAAGCGACGCCGTTCTCTCACATCGTCGTCGACCACAGCGCGATTCACTGGCTGTTGACCGGCGTCGCCTACACGCTCTCTGGGGTCGGATTCTGGCTCATATACGACGCGTTCAAAGGGCGCGAGACGCCGGTGACGCTGTATGCGCTGATCGGCGCGACGGCGTTGCCAATCGTGCCGTACTTTCTGGCCGCGCTGTTTCCCGACCTCCTGTTGCGGGTGAACTACGAACCGCTCGGGGTCGCCATCTTCGCTGTCGGGGTGCTGTTTTTCGTCCAGGATTCGTTTCTGGAACTCAGTTCGCCCGGCCATTCCCAGCTCGTCGATATCCTCTCGGAGGGGGTCGTCCTCCTCGACGAGAACGACGGCGTCGTCAGCTACAACGACCACGCCAAAGAGGCGTTCTCAGAGCTTACGCAGGCCGGGAATATCGAGGCCGTCGATGCGGACCTCGCGGCACTCTCGGTCGGCGAGCAGTGTATCGTGACGACGACCGTCGACGGTGTGACCCACAACTATCAGGCCACACGGAAAGCAATCGATACGGGCCCGCAGTTTATCGCCACGGCAGTGACGCTGACCCGGGTCACGCGGCTGGTACACCTCGAAGAGATAACCAGAGTCCATTCGAAGGTCAACGAGGCCATCATCGAGGAACAGACACAACAGGGGATAAAAGAGCGGGTCTGTGACGAGCTCGCGTCCGTCGACGCCTACCAGCTCGTGTGGATTGGCACCAGCGACGGGACCGACGTTGCACCCGAATACGTCGCCGGTGAGACGGATGAATACCTTTCGGAAGGGCTGGTCGACCCTGCAAGCGGCGACACTGCCCAGGACCCCGTCGTCGAGGCAGTCACCAATCCCGACCAACCGCCCGGGTTCGTCGAAACGATAGACGACGAGGGCGGGTCAGGGTGGCAACGGGCGGCCGCGAAGGCGGGAATCACGGCCTGTCTGACGATGTCGCTCTCGCCGGGCGAGCAAAACGGAAGCGTTCTCGGCATCTACACGAGCGCCGAAGAAGGGTTCAGCGAATCCGAACAGGCGATGTTCGCGGAGATTCGCGAGACGCTCCAGCACGCCATCTCGGCCATCGAAGCCCACGAGGAAGCGAGGCAGTTCCAGGCGGCGGTCAACCAGGCCGGGTACGCCCTGTTTATCACGGACGTCGACGGAACGATTCGGTACGTCAACCCCGCCTTCGAGGAGAGTACCGGATACAGAACGAGCGAGGTCATCGGCCGAACGCCGGACTTCCTGACCGAAGATACCGACTGCGTCAGCGTGTGGGACGACGTCACGTCCGGGTCGGTCTGGGAGGGCGACGTCCACAACAGACGCAAGGGTGGCGGCCACTACTGGGCGCGTCGGACTGTCGCACCCGTCACGGACGGGTCCGGCGAGGTCACGGCCGTCGTCGCGATCGACGTCGACGTCACCGACGAGCGGGTCAGACAGCAACGACTCACCGTCCTCAACAGAGTGGTCCGGCACAACCTCCGAAACCGGATGAACGTCATCGCGGGGAACGCGAGTGTGCTGTTACACGAGGACGAACCAACACCGGATGGAGCAGAGCCCGCCGCGCAAATCAGAGACACGGCCTCGGAACTCATCGAACTCTCGGAGAAGGCACACACCGCAGAGCAACTCATCGATGCGAGTGAAAACTCCGAGGAGAACATTGGGCTGGCGACTCTCCTGAAAGGGCTTCGCGACAAGATGGCCAGCGAGTATCCCGAGAGCACTATCGAGACGTCACTCCCGAAGAACTCGGATATATCAGTCGATGCGGCGCTCAAGCCGGCTCTCGTGGAGTTGGCGTCGAACGGGCTCGAACACGGCGGGAGCGACCCGCATCTGCGAATCGATGCCACAGTCGAGAGCGCGTCGGAGAGCGACCGGGAGGAAGTCGTCCTCACCATCGCCGACGACGGCCCGGGACTCCCCGAGGCCGAACGGGAAGTCCTCGAAAACGGCGAGGAATCGGCGCTGCGACACGGGAGCGGGCTGGGACTGTGGCTGGTGAACTGGCTGATACTCCAGAGCGGCGGGACGCTCGACATCAGCGTCGACAGTTCGGGAACCACCGTCACGGCCAGAGTGCCGACACAGTCCAGCCAGAAAACGTACGCCCCGAATCGGTCGGTGTCGCTGTGAGCGAGCGTCGGAGCAGACGACAGTCACTCGCGTTTGCGAACGACGGAGCGGCTGCCGCTCCGGGAGTCGAACCACGCCCAGACGTGCTCGCTTCGCTGCGCGCGTCTGGTCTACCTCGACTCCCGCCATGCCGGTTCAGTCGGCGTTCTCAGAGCTTACGCCTCCTTGCACGGGCGTGGCGGGACTGAGCGAAACCGCAGGTTTCGCGAGGGTCGCCACGGCCGCGAGTGTGTTTCGAGCGGACGCGAGAAACCACGAAGCGGGCGCGGCGGGAGTCGAACCCGCGCTCTAGGGGTTAGGAACCCCTCGCCCTGGTCCACTAGGCCACACGCCCTACCGCCCCTCCGGCAGCCGGCGAAAAAACGGTTTCTGTGTCGGGACAGGTGAGCACTCTTAAGGCACGCCGTCCGCTTTCACCGCCCATGGAACCACGGGACCTCTCGATGCACACGCCGTACCGAGCCGGCCGCGGGGTCGAAGAAGTCGCACGCGAGCTCGGGCTCGACCCCGACGACCTCGTGAAACTCTCCTCGAACGAGAACCCCTTCGGTCCCAGCCCCGCCGCCGTCGAGGCCGTCCGGGACGCCGCCCCGACGGTCCACACGTACCCGAAAGCCGAACACACCGACCTCTCGCAGATGCTCGCCGACCGATGGGACGTGGCCGTCGAGCAGGTCTGGCTCTCGCCGGGCGGTGACGGCGTGCTCGACTATCTCGCCCGCGCGTTCGTCGACCCCGGCGATGCGGTGCTGGTACCCGAACCCGGCTTCGCCTACTACCCGATGAGCGCCCGCTACCGCGACGCGACCGTCGACTCCTACCGACTCTCCCGCGAGGACGACTTCGCGCAGACGCCCGAGACAGTCCTCGAGAACTACGACGACCACCGCATCGTCTACCTGACGACGCCGCACAACCCGACCGGGTCGGAGATAGCACTCGACGACATCGAGACCGTCGCAGAGCGGACCGACGAGGAGACGCTCGTTCTCGTCGACGAAGCCTACGCCGAGTTCACGGACGCACCGAACGCCCGCCCGCTGCTCGACGACCGCGAGGACATCGCCATTCTGCGAACGTTCTCGAAAGCGTACGGGCTGGCCGGTCTCCGTCTTGGGTACGCACTCGTCCCCGCCGAGTGGGCCGACGCCTACGAGCGGGTCAACACGCCCTTCGCAGTGAACTCGCTTGCCTGTCGTGCCGGCATGGCCGCACTGGACGACGACGAGCACGTCGAGAAGACTGTCGAGACGGCACGGTGGGCGCGTTCGTACATGCACGACAACCTCGATGCCCCGACGTGGGAAAGCGGCGGCAACTTCGTGCTCGCGGCAGTCGGTGACGGCACAGCAGTCTCCGACGCCGCCCAGCGCGAGGGCGTCATCGTCCGGGACTGTTCGAGTTTCGGGCTGGACGACTGCGTTCGCATCACCTGCGGCACGCGCGAGGAAACGAAACGGGCGGTCGACGTACTCAACGAGGTGATCACCTGATGCGCGTCGCCGTGACCGGCACACCCGGCACCGGAAAGACGACGGCCGTCGACGCCGTCGACACCGACCTCAATGTCGTCCATCTCAACGAGGTCATCAAACGCGAGGACCTGACGACGAGCCGGGACGACGAGCGCGACACGCTGGTCACGGACATGGACGCCGTCGAAGCGTGGCTGAACGGGCGCGAGGACGTCCTCTTCGAGTCCCATCTGGCCCACCAGTTCGACGCCGACCGCGTCGTCGTCTTGCGGTGTCGCCCCGACGAGCTAGAGGAGCGACTGACCGAACGTGGCGAATCGCCCGGCTCGGCCGCGGAAAACGCAGAGAGCGAGGCCCTCGACCTCATCCTCTCGGAGGCCGTCAATCGCCACGGCGAGGACGCAGTCTACGAAATCGACACCACGGACCGAAGCCCCGAGTCGGTGGCCGAGGCAATCGACGCGGTGCTGACTGGCGAACGCGAGCCGAGTGCTGGGACCGTCTCTTTCGTCGAGTATCTATGACGCTGGATAGATTCCGCTCCGTGGCCGACCGGGTCATCGTTCCCTTCGTGGCGGGGGCCGCGCGAGTCGGACTGACACCCAACGCCGTCAGCACGCTGGCGTTCGTCGTCGCTGCCGTCGCCGGGGGTACCTTCTATCTCGCAGGCGAGATGCCGATGTTGTATCTGGTCGGCGCGTTCCTCGTGTTCCAGAACGGACTGCTCGACCTGCTCGACGGTGCGCTCGCACGTGAACTCGGAACGGCATCGAAGGCCGGGGACTTACTCGACCACGTCTTGGACCGGTATGCAGATATCGTCATCATCGTCGGCCTCGCAGGCGGCGTCGGTAACTGGGCGCTGGGTATCGCCGCCGTGACCGGCGTGTTGATGACCTCGTATCTGGGAACCCAGGCCCAGGCGGTCGGCATCGACAGAGTGTACGGTGGCTTGCTCGGCCGCGCTGACCGTCTCGTCCTCGTTGGACTGGTCGCGCTGGTCGCACCCTTCGTCACGGCGACGCTGGGGCCGTTCACCGTCGTGGGCTGGCTGCTCGTCGTGTTTGCAGTGGTCGGCCACCTGACAGCCATCCAGCGCTTCTATTACTCGATGCGGTCGCTCTCGTGAACAGGGGGCGTACGTTTTAAACGTCGGGATGGCAAAGCAGTGGTATGGTTCAGTGTGAGATGTGCGGGACGGAAACCTCCAGTCCGAACCGCGTCAAGATAGAAGGTGCAGAACTCGATGTCTGTGACAACTGCACTGATTTCGGGACGGAGGTCAAAACCGAGGACAGTTCCAGTTCCACCTCGACGAAGTACTCGACTGGGAGTTCCGGGTCCTCCTCGTCTGGCGGCAGTTCCAGCAGTAGTACGAGTTCCTCGTCGGGAGGGGGGCGCCGCCAAGACATGTTCGACGACATGGACGAAATCGCCCAGGACTACGACGAGCGCATCCGCAACGCCCGCGAGTCCGCCAGTCTGACCCAGGAGGAACTGGCACAAAAGCTTAACGAGAAGGCGAGTCTCATGCGCAAACTCGAACACGGCGATACGCTCCCCAGCGACGACGTCCAGGCAAAGCTCGAAGGGGAACTCGACATTTCGCTGTCGGCAAGCGGTGGCTCGGAAGACAACGAGTGGGACGGTGGCTCCTCGACGGGCGAGTACACGCTCGGTGACGTCGTCGAGCGGAAAGACTAGAGAGCGTGTCATAGAAACATCCCCACGCTATTATCGGACTGTTTATCTTTTTAATCCGTAACAGGTTTAGAAGTGCGTGCACTCGGTGCACGGTTTTATGAAGTAGTCAGAGAAAACTCATTTATCTATGGCTACTGATATTTTGCGTCTATCGACCACCGCGTGGCTCAGAACGAACGGCTGCTGTGAGAACGGGTTCGACCGTCTCGGAGCTACTGGCTCCGAATACGCGGGCAACCACGAGAACCATTCTATGACACGCTCCTAGATATAGCGTTCGAGGTTTTCGGCGTCGAGTTCGTCGGCGATGTTCTCGACGGTCTCTTCGAGGGTCGATATTTCGGCGGTGAGTCGTTCGAACTGCTCGCTTTCCTGCAGTTCGGCCCTGGTCTTTTCGACTTCCAGCACGTTGCGCTTGAGTTTTTTCGCGGTGAGTTCCTGGGCGCGCTCGTTGTATTCGCTTATCGTCAGCAGCCGGTCGACGGTGTCGACGACCTCGTCCCGTGTCACGGGCTTGACCAAGTAGTCGTCGATGCTGAGGTCGATGATGTCGAAGTCGGGATTGACCGCCGTGACCATCGCGACACGGCACTCGACATCTTTTTCCTCCATAGCGAGGACGACCTCGTTCCCGGAGACGACCGGCATCCGACGGTCGAGCAACATCGCGTCGTACTCGTTGGAGAGCATCTCGATAGCTTCCTCGCCGCTGTAGGCCACGTCGACGTCGTAGGACCCGCGAAGGTAATCCGCGTAGAGGTCCGCCAGCTCCACCTCGTCTTCCACTACAAGCACCGTCGGCTCTCCCAGTAGCTCGTCAGTCACGGCTTGTTTGGACTCTATCGACAGAGAGTGTCTTAACGGTTCGGACCTGACACAACTCACAACCTATTTTGCCCGGCCGGCCCCGCCTCCAGTATGTTCGTTCTCGTCAACCTCAAGGCATACCCCTGTGACCCCGTCGCAGTCGCCGAGGCCGCAGCGAGTGTCGCCGAGGAATCGTCCGCAACCGTCGCTATCGCGCCCCAAGCAGCACACATCGAGCGCGTCGCCGAGACCGGCGTCGAGACGTGGGCCCAACACGTCAGCCCCGTCAACCACGGCAGTCATACCGGCAGTACGCTCGCCGAAGCCACGAGCGACGCCGGTGCAACCGGGACACTGCTGAACCACTCCGAGAACCGCCTGAAACTTGCCGACATCGACGCCAGCCTCGACGCGGCGGGCCGCGTCGGCTTCGAGACGGTCGTCTGTGCGAACAATCCAGACCAGATTGCCGCCGCCGCGGCGCTCGGTCCCGACGCCGTCGCCGTCGAGCCGCCGGAACTCATCGGGACCGGCACGCCCGTCAGCAAAGCCGACCCCGACATCGTCCGGGACGCCGTCGCCGCCGCCGAGGCCGTCGACCCGAGCGTCGACGTCTACTGTGGTGCAGGTATCTCGACCGGCGAAGATGTCGTCGCCGCCCGCGACCTGGGTGCCGACGGCGTCTTGCTCGCGAGCGGGGTCGCCAAGGCCGATGACCCCGAAGCCGCGCTTGCTGACCTGGTCGACCCACTGTAAATCCCGTCGAGTGCGGCGACGCGAGGGTCCGCCACTGAGTGTTACTGTCCGGATTCGTCGTCGTCGCCGTCGCTGGCCTCACCCAGCGTCTTCGACTCGATGTTCGCCACGAACTTACTGATTACCTCGTCGTCGACGTCGTCGTCGAACTCCGATTCGAGCAGTTCTTCGAGGCGGTAGTCGTAGCGGCCGCGCCCGACGTGTTCGATGAGTCCGCGCGTCCGGAGCGTCCGGTTGTGGGCGTAGGCTTTCGTCCGGTCGCCGTCGCCACCCGCCGCGAAGTGCGCGTTCAGCGGCGTGCCCGGGCCGAACTCCCGGTAGAAGTGGAGCATATTCCGAGCCTTCGTCTCCATCCCGGCGATGTCGGCTTTGAGTTCGCGAACGACGAGCGGTTCTTCGCCCTCGTCGATGTCGTCCTCGCCGTCGATGATGTCGTACTCGCTTGCCCCACGACCGGTGATTCCCTGGCGGAACTCGGTGGGTGCGCTGTTGTCGCCGTCGATGATGCCGTCCTCGTCTGTGCCGTCGTCCGCATCGTCGACCGGACGGCTCGTTTCGCCGTCGACGATGTCCTCCGGTACGGCCGCATTCGATTCGGCGTCGGTCTCGACATCTGCGTCCGGGCCGGTGTCGACGCGGGCCCCGCCGTCGGTGGTGGCCGACCCCGTCGGCGTCTCACTGACCGAACTGAGTCGCGAGAGGAGTTCTTCGGCACTGAACTGGCCGGATTCGTCGCCGTCCTCCGTCTCGTCGGAAGCGCTCACCTCAGTGTCCGTATCGGTCGTCGCACTCGCCGCGGAGTCGTCGTCTGACTCGTCAGCGGCGTCCATCGCAGCGGCGAAGGCCGCTCCGGCGTCCTCGTCGCCGAACGCAGAGGTGTCGTCGGCTTCGTCGTCACCAGTCGTCTCGGCGCTGTCGCCGGTGTCGTCTCCGGACGGCGACTGCGTCGCATCGTCGATTGTCGACTGGCGCTTCTCCCGGAGGCGCTCCTGTTCGGTCTTGCCCGGGTTCGAGCCGTCGACGTTGTTGACGAGCGCGTCGACGAACTGGTCTGCCATCCGGCTCATGTCGCGGGCGTCCTGTAACTCCGTCTCCAGTTCGGCGATACGGGAGTTTTTCCGGTCGAGTTCCTCGCGGAGTTCCGCGATGCGGTCGTCGCGGGCCTGTTGTTCCTCGGTGATTTCGGAGAGTTCAGACACCAGGTCGTCGCTGACTGACTTCAGTTCGGGCCGTTCGAAATCGTCCAGTCCCGGTGTGGCACCGGCGTCGAAGGTCTGCTTGCGCTGGAACTGGACCCGCTGGACCGTCTCGGCCCAGTCTGTCATCAGGAATCCCTCGCCGTCCCCGAGGTCTTCGACTGCCTCGGAGTACTCCGCGTCGAGAATCCGTTTGACAACCTTCGTGTCGTTGTTCCAGGTGAGGCGGTGCCAAACCAGCCAGTCACACTGCGTGATGAAATCTTTCTTCACGTCGGCCGGGCGCTGACTGATGCCGACGATACCCAGCCCGTGTTTTCGGCCGCGCTTGCCGATTTTGATGAGCATCTTCCCGCACTCGCCGACCGACCCGCCCTCGGGGATGTACTCGTGGACCTCCTCGACGAGCATCAGGAAGGGTTGTTTTTGCTTTTTGGCCTTCGCAAAGAGGTGTCGCGAGACGGCCGTGAGAACATCCTCTGCTTCGTCTTCGTCCAGAAACGAGGAGATGTCGAGAATAATCGGGACGTTCTGTTCGAGCGCGAGCGACGCCATCTTCTCGGCGTGGTCCGCGGTAATCTGGATGTCACACTCCTCGTCGGCACCGGCATGAAGGATTTCGTACTCCTCTTTGAGGCCGTAGTACTCGCCATCGATGTCGACGATGAGGAGTCCGAAACCGTTGTCCAGCAACTTCTCCGCGATGACACTCGCCGAGTTCGACTTGCCCGACCCGCTTTTGCCTGTCACGAACCCGCGGCCGGTCAGCAACTCCACGACCGGGAGGGACACTTTCGTCCCGGGGTCGCCGTTCCCGCCGGGGCCCTCGCTGACCTCCGCGACCGTGATGTGTTCTGTCTCTGCCATGCGCGCTTGTCCGAAACTCGGGGGCCACGCCACATAATTCTCCGTCAGACGGACGGCAGACCGCTACCGGCCAAACAGGCGTTCTCGAAGCGAGCGCGGCCGGTGTTTCTCGGCGAGCAACACCGAACACTCCACCTTGTCGACCACGTCGAGGACGAGCGACCCACGGACTAGCCGGGAGAGCAGTCCCCGTTCGGTCGCACCGATGATGACCATCGTCGAGTCTTCGGCGGCCCGTTCGATGGACTCCTCTGTGTCGCCGGTCTCGATGCGTATCGCCGCGTCACCGAGGTCGTGGTCGTCGGCCCACGCCTCGATGAACGTCCGTCCCGACTCCTCGTCGTCAGCGACGTGCAACAGCGTCACCTCGCTGTCGTACTGGTCCTGGAGGTAGCCGGCAACGGTCGCGCTGAGGTCCGAGTCCGGCCCACCCGCTGTGGGCACCAGCACCCTCGATGGGTCGAACCCGCGGTCTTTCATCACGAGGAAATCACAGGGGATGTTGCCAGCCATTTCGTCGAAGGCAGACTCCGCCCGCCCCGGCGAACCGTGCGAATCCGGGCCCCAGCCCATCACGACCATGTCGGCGTCGTGCGTCTCCGCGGCGTCGAAAATCTCCTCGAAGCCACGGTGGGAGAGAATCGTGTGCGTCTCGACCGGGACGTCGAACTTCTCGGCGTCGGCTTTTGCCGCTTCGATGAGGTCTGCGGATGTTTCGTCGAGTTCCTCCGCTCGCTCTGCAGCCCCCTGTAGTGCCATCTGGTCGGGAACGGTGATGATGTGTGTCGCGACGACGGTGCCGTTTCGCTGTTTGGCGATTGCACTGGCCAACTCGATGAGGTCGCTCTCGCTTCGCGGGTTGGCAATCGGCACCATCACGCGGTAGTCGCCGCCGTCGGGCTGGACGGTTTCTGCAGCCGAGACCGCTGCGTCGGGCATATCGTCGGTCCGCGAGAGGATGTACTCCCCGAGGATACCCTGTTTTTCGGTGCGGCTGCGAGCGTACACGACGTACCAGACGATAGCAGCGCCAGCGATGCCAAAGGAGAGAAGTCGCGCTGTGGGTTCGACGTATGCAAGCAGCGCGAACGACAGCACGGTTCCGAGTATCGGGACGATGGGGTACAGCGGGACGGTAAAGTCGGGCTGGTACTCTGTCGGATTGACGTAGCGCATCGCGACGAGTGCGATGTTGAGGAGGCCGTAGATGATGAGGTGCAGTCCCGACGCAGCCCCGGAGAGCAGACCGATGTCTCCGAGCAGGATGAACAGCAGAATCAGCCCACCAGTGATACCGATTGCGCGGTACGGCGTCCCGAAACGTGGGTGAATCTCGTTTAGTTTCGGGGTGACAATACTGTCTCGTCCCATCGCGAAGTTGATGCGCGAGGAGGCGAGAATCGACGCGTTCGCGCTGGATGCTGTCGCCAACAGGCCACCGAACAACAGTGCACCACCCATCAGTGCGCCCTGCAGTCGGTTGCCGACTTCGACGACGGCGATGGGCTGTGTCTCACCGGGTGCAACATCGGTCACGAGGTCCGCAATGAATCCGTCCGGGACAGCCGCGCTCATCACGACGAGCACGAGCGCGTAGATGACCGTCACCAGGACGACGCTACCGATGACTGCACGCGGGAGGTTTTTCCCGGGGTCTTTGATCTCCTCTGCGACGCTCGTAATCTGGACGAAGCCGAGATAGGAGACGAAGATGAAGCCAGTCGTCCCGAGCGTCTCGGTCACTGTCGCGGTACGCGGGAGGTTCGCGGGGTCAGCCCGGAGTGTCCCCAAGAGAGTGAAGACGAACAGAATCGCGATGAGGATGATGACGATGATGTTCTGAAGTCGGCCCGTCTCCTTTGCGCCGACGTAGTTGATGAGGACGAAGAAGGCACCGCCGATGAGCGCCGAGAGCGTGACGTACGTCATCGAGATGGGACCGACACCGATGGTCCCGCTGATGCCGAAGATACGCGAGATATAGCGTCCGAACCCGACCATATAGAAGGCACTGGCAAAGGCGAGTCCGAGCCAGTTGGCCCAGCCAGCGACCGACCCAAAGAGTGGTCCGAGTGCGTGGTTGACGTAGTAGTACGCGCCGCCGGAGCGGGGCATCGCTGTCCCGAGTTCACTCGCGGAGAGTGCGGTGAACATCGCGATGATACCGCCCAGGAGGAATGCGATGGCCGCAAACGAACCCGAGCGGAGGATAGCATCCCCCGGCAGGACGAAAATACCCGCCCCGATCATCGTCCCGACGCCGATAGTCAGTGCCGCCAGCGGACCGAGGTCCTTGGCGAGTTCAGCATCCTCACCGCTCAAGACGACTCACCTTCGGTTGGCGACTCCGAATCGGTCTGGTCGTCGTTCTCCTCTGGTTTGTCCGGCAGGACGACGACGGGCCGGTCGGTTTCGGTGACGATGTCGAGTGCCACGTCGCCGGTCAGCAGGCGAATCCAGCGACTCCCGCCGCGTGGCGTGATGACGATGGCCGTCGCGTCGTGGTCCGCGGCCGCGGCAAAAATCGTCTCTGCGACGTCAGTGCCGTATCTGATTTCCGTCTCGTAGTGGTCGTCTCCGAGGCACTCGTCGACGACGTCGAATATCTCTTCTGCGTACGCCTCGCGTTGCTCGATGCCAGCCTTGTCGGGTGCGCCGCCGGCTTTCTCGACGACGTGGACGGCGATAACCTCACCGTCGACGTACGGTTTGAGCGCCAGACAGGACGCCCTGGCGTCTTCGGGACTCGCGAGAGGGAGGACGACGCGGTCGAAGAGCCCGTTCATCGTCCCCTCGCCGAGTTCAGCCGTCGGTCGAGAAGTCGTACGAACGCCCCAACGGGAGGACAAAGCGGCTTCATATCGGAATAATGCACTGGACGGTTCTTAAGCGTCATGTGTGCTGTCGCTTGGACTTCCGAGATAGAAACCCACTTATCGCACCCGTCGAAATTGCCCGGCAATGATAACAACGGGGGCGCGACCGTGCACATAGTCATCGTCGGTGCCGGCGAAGTCGGCTCTTCGATTGCCAAGAGTCTCGCCGATTCCCACGATGTCGTCGTCGTGGACGTCGACCCCGAGAAGGTCGAGGCGCTGAACTACAACGTCGACGCGCTGGCAATCGAGGGCGACGGCGCTTCGCTGCCGACACTCAGAGAAGCCGGTATCGAAAAGGCAGACATACTCATCGCCAGTACCGACGACGACGAGACGAACATCATTACCTGTGGCACCGCAAAGACAGTTGCGGACCCCTTTACGATCGCCCGAATCAAGGGGACGAACTACCTCGAGACGTGGCAGGGTGCCGAGGGCGCGCTCGGTGTCGACTTCATGGTCGGAACGACGATGCTCACCGCAAAGAGTATCGTCCGCGTCATCGGTCTGCCGGCAGCACACGACGTCGATACGTTCGCCGGCGGGCGCGTCCAGATGGCCGAGTTCGAAATCCCGGAGGCAAGCCCCGTCGCCGGCCAGACGGTCCAGGAAGCCGACCGCTTCGAGTCACTGACGTTTGCCGCTATCTTCCGCAACGGCGACGTCATCATCCCGACCGGACAGACGGGTATCGAAGCGGGCGACGAGGTCGTCGTCATCGGCTCCGAAGAGAGCGTCCACGAACTCTCGGCAGAGGTCTCACAGCACACCGGCGACGTCGACGACATCCTCATCGTCGGCGGGACGGAAGTGGCCTGCCAGATTGCCCGTCTTCTCGAAGAACAGGGACTGACCCCCCGTCTCGTCGAACACGACCACGACCGTGCTCGCGAACTCGCGGAGGAACTGCCAAACTCGAGAATCCTGGAACACGACGGGACAGACAGGGAGTTCCTGGAGCGAGAACACATCGAAGAGGTCGATACGGTCGTGGCCGCGCTCAAGCGCAACGAGCGGAACCTGCTCGTCTCCCTGCTCACGAAGCGCCTGGGCGTCGACCGGGCAGTGGCTATCGTCGACGAGACGGAGTACTCGGAACTGTTCGAGGCCGTCGGCGTCGACGTGGCCGTCAGTCCCCGGGAAGCGACCGCCGAGGAGATTACGCGGTTTACGCGCGAACGCCGCGCCGAGAACGTCGCGCTCATCGAGAACGACCGGGCAGAAGTCATCGAAATCGAGGTTGACCACGATAGCGTACTCGCCGACCGACCGATTCAGGAGTCGATACAGGACCTGCCGGAGGGACTCGTTATCGGTGCAATTACGCGCAACGGTGACTTCGTCATCCCCCGCGGAGACACCGTCATCGAAGAGGGAGACAACGTCGTCGTGTTCGCAGAGACAGTCATCCTCGAAGAAGCGACGGCGAAACTCTGAGACGACGAGTCGCTCGTTTTATCGTCGCCAGAACGCACCGGTAAACAGCACGAGAACCGGGATTATCTCCAGGCGCCCAATCCACATCAGAACGATCATCAGCAGTTTCGACGTCCAGGGGAACTGGAGATAGCTTCCGAAGGGCCCGAGGAAGCCAAAGCCCGGCCCGATGTTTCCGAGCGTCGCCAGACAGGCACTGAGCGCTTCGAGCGCCGTCATCGAGAGGCCGATTCGCGCCGCATCGAGCGAGATGAGGACCGACCCGACGCCAAAGAGGACGAGATAGAGGATGGTAAACCCGAGGACGCCACGCACGGCGCCTTCGTCGATGACCTGGTTCCCGAGCCGAATCGTCTGGACTTCGTCGGGATGAGAGGCGGTGACAAGTTCTCGCTTTGCGGCTTTCATCACGACGACCCAGCGGATGACCTTGATTCCGCCACCGGTCGAGCCAGCCGAGCCGCCGATGAACATCGCAAACACGAGCACAATCTGTGCGTGTGTGTCCCACTGGGCGAAGTCGCTGGTCGCGAATCCGGTCGAGTTCAACAGCGACGCAATCTGGAAGGCCGCCTGCCGGAGTGCATTCTCCGTGACGCCCTGGGTCGTGCCGCCGAGACGGAGCGTCGGTGCCGCACCCAGATAGAGAACGACAGCGAGGACGCCGGTCGTGGCGAGAATCGCCCCGATGTAGGTCCGGAGCTCCGTGTCACCGAGAAACCGCTCGGTGTCGCCGTTGAGCAGAAACCAGAACAGCGCGAAGTTCGTCCCCGCGACAATCATGAAGGGAATAACGAGCCACTGGACGGCCGGTGAGAACGCACCGATGCTGTCCGCCTGTGGCGAGAACCCGCCTGTCGGGAGCGTCGTGAACGCATGCGAGATGGCGTTGAACAGGTCCATGTTCGGCGCAACGCCGGCGAGATGCAACACCATCAACAGCACGGCCATCAGAACGGTAAAGCCCAGATAGACACCCCACAGGACGCGTGCGGTTTCGGCGATGCGCGGCGTCAACTTCTGTAGGCTCGGGCCTGGCGCCTCCGAGTCCATCAGCTGAGCGCCGTTGACGGCAATCTGTGGCAGGATGGCGACCATCAGAACGATAATACCCATCCCGCCGAGCCACTGTGTGAGCTGTCGCCAGATGAGCAACGCGTGGGAGTGTTGCTCGGTCGAGATACTGCCCATCACTGTCGCCCCAGTCGTCGTAAAGCCGGACATCGACTCGAAGAGGGCGTTGATCGGGTGGGCGAGCGTCGACGCGGTACCGTAGCCAGCGATGACGTACGGGACAGCACCGACGATAGAGACGGCAAACCAGGCGAGGGCAACGAGCAAGAGCGATTCACGCGGCCCGAGATCGACGTCGTCGGAGAGTTGTTCCAGCGAGAACCCGACAGCGACCGAAATCCCCATCGATGCGAGGAAGACGACAGTGCCCTCCCCGTAGAGCAGGCTCGTCAACAGCGGCACGAGCATCGCGACTGCCAGCCACTTGATGACCGTGCCGGTGAGTGCAATGCTCGTACGCCAGTCGACGTACAGGTGTTTCACGGCCGCTCACCACCGCGCGGTCGGGGAACCGTCGACGGGAGTCGGTCGGAAAGAGCCGGTACGAACACGTCTGTATCCTGGCTGTCTGGGCTGGTGTAAGAATCTGTCGAACTCCCGGACGCGTGTGGGCCCGGCTGTGGCCCCAGTTCGCTGGAAGCGACAGGTATACCCTGATTCGGTCGAATACCCGTACATGACAACCGGCGTTGTTCTGCTGAACTTCGGTGAGCCGTCCGAACCGGACCGCGAGGTAGTCGTCGACTATCTCGAGCGTATCTTCATGGCCAACGCGGACCTGGAGGAGTACGACTCCAGAGAGGCCGCGCAAAAGCGCTCCCGCAAGCTGGCAGAGCGTCGCGCGCCCGGCCTCATCGAGGAATACGAAGAAATCGGCGGGTCGCCGCTCAAAGAGCAGGCCCAGGGACAGGTCGACACGCTCGAAGACGCCCTCCGGGACCGCGGGTTCGACGTGAACACCTACCTCGGGATGCAGTACACCGAGCCGTTCATCGGCGACGCCGCCGAAGCCGCCCACGAGGACGACGTCGACCGGGTCATCGGCCTCCCCATCTACCCGCTGTGTGGGCCCTCGACGAACGTCATCGCGCTGGACGAACTCGAAGACGAAATCGAGGAACTCGGCTGGGACGCGCCCTTCCAGGCGATTACCGGCTGGCACAAACACCCCAAGTACAACCGCGTCCGCGCGGAGAACATCGGCGACTTCGCCGACGACTCGGGGGTCAACCTCGACGACGAAGAAACTGCGCTCGTCTTCTCCGCCCACGGCACGCCACAGCACTACCTGGAAGAGGGCAGTCGCTACGACATCTACGTCGAGGAGTACTGCTCGGTCGTCGCTTCACTGCTCGGCGTCTCCGACTACCACATCGGCTACCAGAACCACGAGAACCGCGACATCCCCTGGACCGAACCGGAGGTCGAAGACCTCGTCACCGGACTCGACGCCGAGCGCGTCGTCGTCGAACCGGTGAGTTTCCTCCACGAACAAAGCGAGACCCTCTCCGAACTGGACGACGAACTCAGAGAGGAAGCCGAGGGCGCCGGCCTGGACTTCCACCGCGTGCCGATTCCCCACGACGACGACCGGATTCCCGAGGTGTTTGCCGACCTCGTCGAGCCGTTCCTCGCGGATTTCGACCCCGAGTACTACCAGTACCGGCAGTGTCAGTGCCGTGACGAACCTGGGACGATGTGTCTGAACGCACCCCAGGAGACAACCCACACCGAGAGCGAGGGCAACGCGGCACAGACGGACGACTGATGACGGTCGGCGTCGTCGGTGCCGGCATCACCGGGCTGGCACTGACACACTACCTCCGGGAGCGCGACGTAAACGTCGTCACGTTCGACGCTCGGGACGCGGCCGGCGGTGTCATCCAGTCACAGCGGCGCGACGGCCACGTCGTCGAACTCGGCCCCCAGCGGATGCGCGCCACGCCCGGCATCCGCGAACTGGCGGCCGCCGCTGGCGTCGAGAGCGATATCGTCACCGCGTCGGAAGGGTCGCTGTTCGTCTACTCGCGGGGCCGACTCCGCGAAGCGCCGACGGACGTGAGACCCTTCCTGCGGACGGACCTGCTGTCCTGGCCCGAGAAGCTCCGCTTTCTCGCCGAGCCACTGACACAGGCCGCACAGCCCCAGGAGACGGTCGCGGAGGTATTTTCCCGGAAGTTCGGACAGGCGGCCTACGAGCGGTTCGTCGGCCCGCTGTACGGCGGGCTGTACGCATCCGACCCCTCGGAGATGCCCGCGAAGTTCGCGCTGGAAGGGCTGATGCGCAGAGAGCAGGAAGCGGGGAGTCTCCTCTCGGCGTTCCGCCAGCGCGTCGGAAGCGGCGAGAAATCGCCTGCGGCGTCCTTTCCCGACGGGCTCCAGACACTGCCCGAAGCGCTCGCGGACACCTACGCCGACAGTGTCCACCTCGCCGAGCCAGTCGAGACCGTCGAGTCGACGCCGGACGGCTACACCCTCGACACTACGACCGACGAGTACGCGGTCGACGACGTTGTCGTTACGACCCCCGCAAACGCCGCGGCAGAGCTACTCGACAACGTCGCCGACGGCACCGATGCACTCGAGGGGTTGACGTACAACCCGCTGGTGCTGGTGTATCTGGAGACAGACGGACTGCCGGAGGGGCTGGGCTATCAGGTCGCCTACGACGAAGACCTGCGGACGCTCGGCGTCTCGTTCAACGGGGCGATGTTCGACCGCGACGAGCTCTGTACGGCCTTTCTCGGCGGGATGCACGACCCCGAGATACTGGCAGAGTCCGACGAGCGACTCGGCGAGATTGCCACCACGGAGTTCGAGCGGGCGACGGGGCAAAACGCAACAGTGGTCGACGTCGTGCGCCGCGACCGATGGTTCCCGGCCTACGACCAGACGTGGTGGGGACTCGAGGACGTCCAGACGCCCGAGGGCGTCCACCTGGCGACGAACTACACCGCGCGGATGGGCATTCCCAGCCGCGTCCGCGAAGCGCGCCAGCTCGCCGAGGAGCTGTCCGCAACGACTGCCTGACGCGGACGGACCTTCGGTGTGGCGGGTAAGTGACTGTTGAAGTGTGGGTAACAGTTTTCAATATCGGTTACGACTCTCCCGAGTATGACAGAGAGTTCGCTGGTCGAGTGTCCCGTCTGCGAGACGGAGTTCGACCCGAACGCTGCGGGGGGATGGTGTACAAACTCCGAGTGCGGTGAGTGGCGCTACGAGGGTGCGGACCCCGCACCGGACGAAGACGCAGAGATCGAGGCCGACGACACGGAACCGGACACCGCTGACGACGGCCCGACCGACGACGACAGCGAGTCGACCCCGGCAATCCAGAACGTCGACTCCGAAGAGAGTGCAGACATCGCCACGGCGGAAGCCGACGATGCAAAAGTAAGCGAAGACGATACCGAGGCCACCGAGACCGGCGTGGCCGACGAGCCCGCTGATACCGGCGTGGCAGACGAGTCTGAGGAGCCCGACGCCGCCGACGAGCCTGCAGTGGCCGACGCCGACGTGGCGGTCGACAACGAGACAGATACCGACGGAACAGTCGAAAAAGCCGTCGAGGCCAGCGCAGACGTGACTGAAGAAGCCGAGCAGTCTCCGGCCGAGTCCGGCGACGCGGCTGACGAAAAGGTAGAGAGTGAGGGCGAAGAGAGAGAAGATGAGAGCGAAGACAGCGAAACGACCGAAGAGCCGGCCGAAATAGAGTGTCCGGGCTGTGGCGAGACGCTCGCGGCCGAGGCGAATTTCTGCCCGTCCTGTGGTGAGGACGTCTCCGCCGTCGAACCCGGCGCGGACGACGACGAAGAACTGACCGAATGTCCGTCGTGTGGCGCCGACGTGAGTCCCGAAGACAGTTTCTGTGCGTCCTGCGGTGAGGACCTCAACGCACACAGGGAGCCGGAGGAACTGACCACCTGCCCCAGTTGCGACGCGGATGTCGACCCCGAGGATAGCTTCTGTGTCGCCTGTGGCGAGGACCTCGATGCTCACCGAGCCGGAACAGCCGACACGACAGAGACGGCCGAAAGCGAGGAAGTATCGGCCGGGGCAGCCGAATCAGCCGAGGAACCAGCCGAGGCCGCCCCCGAGTCGCTCGTGCTGGCGACGCGTGGCGAGGAGCTTACCGTCTCAGATGGAGACACCGTGGGCCGGGAACTCCGGCGTATCGTCACTGAGTCGGGCGGCGACGAGGACGAGGCGGTTCGCATCCACCGCGAACACGTCCAGTTCGTCCGCGAGGACGGCCAGTTCTACCTCGTCGACCTCGGCCGGAATCCGACGCGGCTCAACGGCACGCGCATGGAACAGGACGACCGGGAGCCAGTCGCCCCCGGTGACGAGGTGGACCTCTCCGGGGTCGTCACACTGGCCGTGCAGGCACCCTGACCACGATGGACACCGCTCAACTCCGCCGCGAACTGGCCGGGTCCGTCCGGTTGCTGTGGACCAGAGAGCGGTGGCTCTGGAGCGGCGTCGTGGCTGTCCTCGTCGGCTACGCCCTCTGGGTCGGTGCGACCGGCGCGGCGCTGAACTACGGGGCCGAGTTCGCTGGCGCCGACCTCTCCGTGGTAAACTGGTCGTCGACGACGACGGCCGTGTTCGCACTCGTAGCTGTCATCTGGGTCCTGCTCCCCGCAGCCGTCGTCACCTATCTCGTCGACAGCTACGTCACGAACGTCAGCGGCAACGTCCACACCCACTACCGCGTCGAGCATCCCGTTACACTCGTCGTCCCGATGCTCGCACTCTTTGCCGTCGGCGTGGGTGCCGCCGTCGCCGTCGGTGATGTGCCCGCTGCCCTCGCGGGCGCGCTCGTGGCCGTGGGACTGCTCGTGTTGCTCAGAACGATTGCCTACAGCTACCGGGTGTTTAGCTTCTCGGTCCCGATGCTGGTCAAATCGTCGCTGTTCGTCTCGCTGACTGTGTGTGCCGTGGCGCTGTTGGCTGGCGTGGGAATCGTCGCCGGCCGCCGCACGTTCGTCGAGGCTGCCGGGGCTGGCGTCGGCGACCTGCTCGGGACCGGCGGCGTCGTGGACGTCGTCACTGGCACGACCACAGCAGGTCCGGTCACAGTCTCGACGCTCCTGGGGGCGGCAGCCATTCTCCCCGTCGGCTTCGCCGTGGGATACCTCCTGCTTCAGTCTGCGGTCGGCCTGGTCAGCCGCGTCCGGAAACCCGACGTGCCGCGGTCGCAACTCCGAACTGGACAGCGATACCCGGAGTTTGCTCACCCGATTACCGGAGTAGATGGTGGAGACACCAATTCGACCACCTCCGGAGAGTCGCCAGACACCGGCGCCGACCAGCAGTCCACGCCGACGAGTGGGACCACAGCACAGTCACAAACGTCGACAGCGGCGACCACGAACGCCGACGAGACAGGCGAAGACAAGACAGACGAATCAGACGACGTAAGCCACACGAAGGTGTTCACCGCGCCGGACGACGGCAACTTCGGCGATGACGTGCCGGACGTCGACAGCGTTCCCGACGCTGACTCGACAGCAGACACGACCGGTGATGACGACGCCGAGGAGACCGCTGTCGTCGGCGGAGCAGAGCGTCCCGACGAGTCGTCGTCGGGGGCGGGATACCGCTGTCCGACCTGTGCAGAGTCGTTTGCCCCGGACACCAGTTTCGCGTACTGTCCGACCTGCGGGACGGAGTTACAGTCCGAGTGAGGTAGTGTCTGTCACTGAGCGAGCCCGACGTCGGTGATTTCGAAGCGTGCCCCGCCCCGAGTGCCGTCGGTCACGCGGATTCGCCAGTCGTGTGCCTCGACTATCTTCTCGACGATGTTCAGCCCCAGGCCCGTGCCGCCGCAGGCAGAGTTACCCGCAGTGAAGACGTGCGTCCGTTCGCTTGCGGGGATGCCGGGCCCGTCGTCTTCGACGTAGAATCGCGATGCACACTCGCCAACGGTCACGGTCACGTCCGCCCCGCCGTGTTCGACGGCGTTCCGAACGAGATTTTCGAGCAGTTGCTGGAGCCGGCCCCGGTCGGCCCGCAGACGCTGGTCGGTGTCGGTCACGAGGGTCGCATCGGCCGTCGACACCGTCTGCCAGCAGGTTTCGACGAGGTCCGCGAGGGCGACCTGCTCTGTCTTGGACACCTGCTTGCCAGCCCGTGACAGTGTCAGCAGCTCTTCGATGAGTGTGCCCATCCGGTCGTGGGCAGTCGCCACGTCATCGAGATGGGGGCTCTCAGACTCCGCCCGGGCCAGTTCCAACCGGGCCTGGGCGACGTTGAGCGGATTCCGAAGGTCGTGGCTGACGACACTGGCAAACTCCTCGAGTTGCTCGTTCGTGGTCTGGAGGTGCTGTTCGCGCTCTTTTTGCTCGGAGATGTCGCGTGTGTTGACGACGTACTGCCCGTCTGGCGTGGGGTTTGCCGACGCGATGGATTCGACCCAGAGATACGTCCCGTCGGCCCGCAGGTGCCGATATTCGACCGACTCGATGGCCTCCTCCTGGCTGTTCACGACAGCCTGAAATGCGGCGACGACGCTTTCACGGTCCTCCGGGTGAAAGTACTCGGCGACAGAGTCGCCGACGAGGTCGTCCTGGTCGTACCCGTAGATACGCTCGACAGAGGGACTCTCGTACTGAATAACGCCGTCCTCGTCGAGGACAGTAAGCAGATTGGTCGAGTGAAGCGGCAGTACGTCGAGGGGAACCTCCGCTTCCGAGCGAGTCGCCGACGAGGACTCTGACCGTCGTTCACTGTCCATACGTCCCTCTCGATATGAACCGCTATGGCTGTTACTCCCGGAACAATATCTGAGAATCAGCGGCCAAAGGCAGTCGGCGTCAGATACGGTCGACCGTTACCGACGGTGGTGGGACCGCAGCGAGTGCCTTACCGCGCGTCGTCGATGTCGTCGATCGCGTCGGGGTTCTCGATACTCGAGAGGTCGCCCAGTTCTTCGCCCTCGTAGACGCCCTGGATGATACGCCGGACGATTTTCCCGGATTGGGTTTTCGGGAACTCGTCGACGAACAGCACTTCCCGCGGTCGGAACGGTTTCCCCAGTTCCTCGCCGACCTGTGCGCGCAGTTCCTCTCGCAGGTCGTCTGCCTCCTCGTAGCCCTCGTTGAGGATGACGTAGGTGACGACGGCAGTCCCTTTCGTCTCGTCGTCTGCACCGATAGCGACGGCGGCGTTGACCGCGTCGTGTTCGATGAGTGCACCTTCGACCTCGGCAGGGCCGACTTTCCGACCCGCGACGTTGAGTACGTCGTCGGAGCGACCATGGAGGAACCAGAAGCCGTCTTCGTCCTTCTGTGCCCAGTCGCCGTGGTCCCAGAGGTCGTCGAACCGCGACCAGTACTCCTCGAGATACCGCTCGTCACCGCTCCACAGCGATTTCGTCATCGACGGGGCCGAGGACTTGCAGACCAGATACCCCTTCTCGTTGTCCTCGGCGATGGAGTTGCCCTGTGCGTCCACGATGTCGATGTCCATTCCGAGTGCGGGGCCGCCCAGCGTCCCGGGTTTAAGCGAGTGCAGCGGCGTCGGCTGGAGGAAACAGCCGAAAATTTCGGTCCCGCCGGAGATGTTCATAATCGGCGCGGTGCCCTGTCCGACGTTCTCCAGGAACCACTTCCAGGAGTCGGGGTCCCACGGTTCGCCGGTCGACCCCAGCAGACGAAGCGTCGAGAGGTCGTAGTCCTCCAGCCACTCGTCGCCGTGTTTCTGCAGTGCCCGAATCGCCGTCGGCGAGATACCGAAGGTCGTCAGGCCGTGATCGTCTATCATCTCCCAAAAACGGTCGGGCTCGGGGTGGTCGGGCGCACCCTCGTAGATGAAGATGGTGCCGCCGTGGGCGTGGTTGCCGATGAGCGTCCACGGGCCCATCATCCAGCCGATGTCGCTGACCCAGAAAAAGCGGTCCGAAGGCTTGTGGTCGAAGGAGAAGAAAATCTCCTTGGCCGGCTGGACCAGCCCGCCGGCATGTGTGTGGACGATTCCTTTGGGTTTCCCCGTCGTCCCAGAGGAGTACAGCAGCATCGACTCCTGGTCGGAGGGGACCGATTTCGTCTCGTACTCGTCGGATTGGGTGCCGACGGCGTCGGCCCACCACTCGTCGCGGTCGTCGTCCCACGAGAGGTCCGACTCCTCGGAGTCGAGGCGGTTGTAGACAATCGTGTGCTCGACGTGGCCGGCCTCCTCGATGGCCTCGTCTGCGGCGGATTTCAGGTCGACAGCACTGCCCCGACGGTAGAACCCGTCACCGGTGAACAGGACGGTACACTCGGCGTCGGAGATGCGTGTCGCCGTCGCGTCGACACCGAACCCGGAGAAGATTGGCACTGCGATGGCACCGACTTTGAAACAGCCGTAGAGTAGCGGCACGATTTCGGGGACCATCGGCATGTACAGGCCCACGGTGTCGCCGGTGCCGATGCCACGTTCTTCGAGAGCGTTGGCTACACGATTCGTCTGCTGGTGGAGTTCGTGGTAGGTTATCTCCCGGACCTCACCGTCCTCGCCTTCCCAGATTGTCGCGACCTTGTTTCGGTTCCCAGAATCGGGGGCGGCGTGACGGTCGACGACGTTGTGTGCGATGTTGAGTTCGCCGCCGACGTACCAGTCCGTAAACTGTGGCCCGTCTGTGTCGTCGCGAACCTGGTCGTAGTCCTCGTAGAATTCGAGGTCAAGGTAGTCGACGACCTCGTCCCAGAACCAGTCGAGTCCCGAGGCCGGTTCCCCGTCGACCTCGCTGACGGTTCGCTCGTGAAGTTCGTCGAAATCCGCGATGTCGTGTTCCTGCATGAACGCGGAGACGTTGCTCCCATCGACGAACTCGTCGCTCGGTTCGTACAGAACCTCGTCGAGTTCCTCCAGTGAGTCTGCCATGGTATCTCGTTGTGTTCAACGGCAAGCCCCATCAAAGAACTTGTGTGGGATATGTGACCCGAGAAGCGATAGACGGCAGTATGCTTTTGTCTGCGGCTCGCCAACAGCAGTGTATGTACGTCCGGGATGCACGCAACCGAGACGAAGCCTGGTTGCTCGATTACATCGAGGCGATGGAACTCGACGAAACGGCGTTTCGCTCCCGGGACTACGTCATCGCAGTCGACGAACGGGAGAACGAACGGGCCGGCTTTGGCCGCGTTCGCATCCACAAGACCGACGACGAGGATATCTGTGAACTCACGAGCATCGGCGTCCTCGAGGAGTGGCGCGGTCAGGGCGTCGGCGCGCACGTCGTCGAACGGCTGGTGACGACAGCCCGCGACGACGGCTTCGAAGTCGTCTACTCGCTGAGCAGCGAACCGAGGTATCTCGCCCAGTTTGGCTTCGAACGAATCGAAGTCGAACAGCTGCCAGACAGACTCCAGGACCGACTGACCGAAAAACAGGAGTCGCTCGACCCCGACGCGGTTCCGATGCGAATCGAGACCGAGCGGTTCCGGATGTCCGAACACCTCCGCGAGGCGTTCAAGGGCGCCCACCCAGCCGAGGAAGACACCGAACCCGAAGAGGGCCCCGAGGATTTCGGTATCGACCCGGACGAGGCGACATACAAGTACGACACCGGACAGTGACTGTTCGACGGCTGTCGAACCAGAAGCCACTGCGTCGCGGGTAGGCCGTCGCCGCTGACCGGATTTTTCGGGTGCCACAATGAAGCGTTAAGTCCTCAGCGCCTCTGAGTAGCGGGTATGTTCGACCAGGACGAGCTCGACGAAATCCGCTCTGCGAAGGAGGAGTGGGAGTCTGAGTCCTACGAGCCCACTGTAGAGCGCTTTGGCGAGCGCAAGGATACCTTTACGACAGACACCGAAGGGCAGGAAGTCGACCCGCTGTACACGCCCGCCGACATCGAGGACTTCGACTACGAGGAGGACCTCGGGTTCCCCGGCGAGGAGCCGTACACACGCGGCGTCTATCCCACGTCGTACCGGGGTCGGCTCTGGACGATGCGCCAGTACGCCGGGATGGGGACTGCCGCCGAAACGAACGAGCGATTTAACTACCTCATCGACGAGGGTCAGACCGGCCTCTCGACGGCCTTCGACCTCCCCACGCAGATGGGGCGGGACTCCGATGACCCGATGAGCGCCGGCGAAGTCGGAAAGACCGGCGTCGCTATCGACTCGCTTGCCGACATGGAGACGGTCTTCGACGGCATCCCGCTGGACGAAGTCTCTACCTCGATGACCATCAACGCGCCCGCAAGCGTCCTGTTGGCGATGTACATCGCCGTCGGCGACCAGCAGGGCGTCGACCGCGAGGAACTGCGTGGCACCATCCAAAACGACGTGCTCAAAGAGTACATCGCCCGCAACACCTACATCTACCCACCAGAGCCGTCGATGCGTATCATCACGGACATCTTCGAGTTTTGCGCCGACGAGACGCCGAACTTCAACACCATCTCTATTTCGGGCTATCACATCCGCGAGGCCGGGTCGACGGCCGCCCAGGAAATCGCCTTTACCCTCGCCGACGGCATCGAGTACGTCGAGGCCGCAATCGAGGCGGGCCAGGACGTCGACGAGTTCGCGCCACAGCTCTCCTTTTTCTTCGCGTCGTACAACAACATCTTCGAGGAGGTCGCGAAGTTCCGGGCCGCCCGCCGGATGTGGGCCAAGATTATGGACGAGCGCTTTGGCACGGACAACCCCAAGTCCAAACAACTGAAGTTCCACACCCAGACCGCCGGGTCGACGCTGACCGCCCAGCAAATCGAGAACAACGTCGTCCGCGTCGCCTACCAGGCGCTCGCCGCCGTCCTCGGTGGGACCCAGAGTCTCCACACCAACGGCAAAGACGAAGCGCTCTCGATTCCGACCGAACAGTCCGTCCGGACCGCCCTGCGGACCCAGCAGATTCTCGCCCACGAATCGGGCGCGGCCGACACCATCGACCCGCTGGGAGGCAGTTACTACATCGAGAACCTGACCGACGAACTCGAAGAGGAAGCGTTCGACATTCTGGACGAAATCGACGAGCGCGGCGGGATGCGCCAGGCCATCGAGGACCAGTGGGTCCAGCGCCAGATTCAGGACGTCGCCTTCGAGCGCCAGCGCGAACAGGAAGAGGGCGAGCGCATCATCGTCGGTGTCAACGAGTTCGAAGTCGACGAGGAAGATGAAGTCGACATCGAGGAAGTCAGCGAAGAAGAAGAGCGCAAACAGAAGGAGAATCTCAAACAGGTCAAAGCAGAGCGCGACGACGAGGCCGTCGAAGCGAAACTCGACGCGCTCCGCGAGGCCGCGCGCGGCGACGAGAACCTGATGCCCTACATCATCGACGCGGTGAAAGTCTACGCCACGACCGGCGAGGTCTGTGACGCGATGCGGGACGTGTTCGGCGAGTACCAGCCCGGCATCTGAGCCGGCTGAAAGTCGCCTATTCTCCGGTCGTTTTCTCGTCGGCGCGGTCGGCAGCACGCGCGTCGTCGTCGCGCTCGTCGGGGTCACCGTAGCCACCGCCACCGGGCGTCCGGATCGTCACTGTCGTGCCCTGTGGCGCGTCGCGGGTACACTTTGCGGGCACTTCCTCCCCGTCGATGCGGTTCTCGCCGGTCGCACCGTCGTCGCCGCCGTCGAGGCCGGCCGGCGCGTGGCGACGCCGCTCGGTCAGCAGTGAGACGACAGAGTCCGTCTCGACGGTCATCGTCCGCTCGATGCCCAGTCCGCCACGGTGACGGCCGTTGCCGCCGCTGTCAGCGCGGAGCGCGTACCGCTCGACTCGCAGCGGGTACTCGGTCTCGATGGACTCGACGGGGGTGTTCAGCGTGTTCGTCATCCCGACCTGCACGCCGTCCATCCCGTCTTTGTCGGGACGAGCGCCGAAGCCACCGCCGATGGTCTCGTAGTAGGTGTAGCCGTCGGCGTCGCGGCTCCCGATGATGAGATTGTTCATCGTTCCCTGGCCCTGGGCCGGGACCGTCCCGGGAACGGCCTGGCCGAAGGCCGACAGTACCACGTCGGTCACGCGCTGGCTCGTCTCGACGTTCCCGCCGACGACTGCGGCCGGTGGTTCGGGGTCGAGAAGGCTCCCCTCGGGGATGTCGACGGTGACCGGTTCGTAACAGCCGTGGTTGGGCGGTATCTCCGGGTCCGTGAGCGCCCGGACGACGAAGTAGACGGCGCTGTGTGCGACCGCTCGCGGGGCGTTCATGTTCCCTTCGACCTGGTCGGCAGTGCCCGCGAGATCGACAGTCAGACTCGTTCCGTCGACGGTCACGGCCGCCTCGATGGGGACGTCCTCGTCGGTGACGCCGTCGCCTTCGAGCACGTCACGCGCACGGTAGGTGCCGTCGGGAACGGCGTCCAGTTCGGCCTCGACGCGCTCGCGGGAGTAATCGATGACCGCGTGGAAGGCATCTGTCAGGCGCTCGCGGCCGTGGTCTGCGAGCAGTTCGCCGACGCGTTTCTCCGCGCGGTCGTTGGCGGCCAGCTGTGCACGCAAGTCTGCCCGCCGCTCGCCCGGGTTCCGGACGTTCGCGAGGAACGTATCGAGGACATCGTCGACGATGTCGCCGTCGTCGCGGATGCGGACGCCGGGCAGGCGAATCCCCTCCTGGTAGATTTCGGTCGCACCGGCGGGCATGCTCCCGGGCGTGTTGCCACCGACGTCGGCGTGGTGGGCACGCGTGACCGCGTAGCCGACGACCTCGCCGTCGGGCGCGACCGGAGAGACGATGGTGACGTCTGGCAGGTGCGTACCGCCGGCGAAGGGGTCGTTCAGCAGGTACGCCTCGCCGGGCTCGGGGTTGCGGTCCTGGACGGCCGCGACGGCCTCGGGCATGGCGCCGAGGTGGACAGGGATGTGTTCTGCCTGTGCGACCATCCGGCCGTCGGCGTCGAACAGCGCCGCCGAACAGTCCCGGCGTTCCTTGATGTTCGGGGAGTACGCGCCTCGAATGAGGACGTGTCCCATCTCTTCGGCGATACCTTCGAGCTGGTTGCGCAGGATTTCGAGCGAAATCGGGTCGATATCGGTCATTGGTCTCCCTCCGTGAGGACGAGCGTTCCGTCGGCTTCGACTGTGCCACACCACGACGGCGGCACGACTGCAGTGCTCTCGTTCTGTTCGAGGACCGCCGGGCCGCCGATGGTCGACCCCGGCGCGAGCGCCCGCCGGTCGTAGACCGTCGCCTCGTAGGCGGTCCCGTCGAAGTACGCCGTCCGGGTCCCCAGCGACGCTTCGCCGCCACCGGACAGGGTGGTATCCATGACCGACCGTTCGACGCTGGCGGTCGCCCGGAGATTCACGATTTCGACGGCCTCGTCGATGGTGTAGCCGTACGCGCGCTCGTGCTCGTCGTGGAATCGCTCGCGGAGCGTTGCCGCGTCGAAGGTCTCACCGACTGGCACTGAGAGCTCGAAACTCTGGCCCTCGTAGCGAAGGTCCGCGACGGTCCGGACCTGCGCAGCGTCGGGCGTGTCGACCTCGCTGAGGACGTCAGCGACGAGGTCGTCGAGGATGTCTTCGACGGCGTCGGGGTCGGCCGCAGCGAGCAGCGTCAGGTGCGTCCGGACCGCATCGTGCTGTTCGTCGGCATCGAGCAGCCCGTACGACGAGAGGACACCACCCGGCAGCGGGAGCACCACGGTATCCATATCGAGAGCGTCGGCGAGGTCGGCGGCGTGCATCGGCCCGGCGCCACCGAACGCGACGAGGCCGTAGGCACGCGGGTCGAATCCCTGTTCGACGGTCACTTCCCGAATCGCGCGGGTCATCTTCGCGTTCGCCACGCGGTAGACCCCCTGTGCGGCAGCGAGCGGGGAGTCGAGTCCGGCTTCGTCGGCCAGGTTCGCGAGTGCCTCGCGTGCGGCCGCGACGTCGAGTTCGAGTTCTCCGCCCAGTGCCGTGCTCTCGCCGATGTATCCGAGGACGACGTTCGCGTCCGTAATCGTCGGGCGCTCGCCACCCTTGCCGTAACAGGCCGGACCTGGCTCGGAGCCGGCCGACTCGGGGCCGACGCGGAGCGCGCCACCAGCATCGACCCAGGCGACGCTTCCGCCACCCGAGCCGATGGTGTGGATGTCGACCATCGGCGTCCGAATCGGGATGCCGTCGATGTCGGTGTCGGTCGTGCGCTCGGCCCGGCCGCCCCGGACGAGGCTGACGTCACTCGAGGTCCCGCCCATGTCGAACGTGACGAGTCCTTCGAGGTCGCGCTCGTCGCGGACAGAGCCAGCAGCGCGGTTCGCGCCGACGACGCCCGCTGCCGGACCCGAGAGGACCGTCGTCACCGCGTGCTCGCGGACCGTTCTCGCGTCCGCGATACCGCCGTTTGACTGCATAATTCTCGGCTCGGGCACGCCGGCCGCCGCGGCACGCTCCTCGAGTCGGGAGATGTAGTCGTCGATTTTCGGCGTGACGTAGGCGTCGACGGCCGTCGTCGCCGTTCGCTCGTACTCGCGGAACTCAGCGAGGACTTCGTGGGACGCCGAGACGGGAACGTCGAGTTCATCCCGGAGCACCTCCGCGACGCGCTGTTCGTTTTCGGGGTGGGCGTAGGCGTGCAACAGCGAAACGGCGACGCTGTCGACATCGGAGGGGATATCGCCAGCCAGCGAGCGAACCTCGGAGGGCTCGACAGGGACCTCGACGCCGTCGGCAGTTGTCCGTTCGCGCAGTTCGAACCGGCGACGGCGCGGCACCAGCGGCAGGGATTTTTCGGCCTCGATGTCGTAGAGTTTCGGTCGGTCCTGGCGGCCGATTTCCAGAACGTCCCGGAAACCCTCAGTCGTAACGAGCGCAGTCGTCGCCCCGTTCCGTTCGAGCAACGCGTTCACCGAGACGGTCATCGCGTGGACGAACTCGTCGATGTCGGACGGTTCGATGCCCGCCTCCGTGCAGGCTTTCCTGATGCCGTCCATGACGCCCTCGCTCTGGTCTGCCGTCGACGGCACTTTAGCGGTGACGAGCTCGCCATCGTGAACGAGCGTCACGTCGGTAAAGGTCCCGCCCACGTCGACGCCGACCCGAGTCGTCACTGTCCGCACACCTCGTGGTCGACTGTGAGTCTCTTCGGCATGGCACTACTGTGTGCACCGGCAGAAGCGTGCAAAAGGATTGTTATGGGAGTGCTGTCTGTGGCGGACCTGCGGTCCGGGAGACCGACCGTTTGAATACCACGCTGGTCCAGAGGCGACGTATGCACTTCGACCACGCCGGCATCGCCACCGACGACGCCGACGGACTGGCCGACCTGTATACAGAGCTCTTCGAGACGCACGTCGCCCACGAGGAGACATTCGACGGGATGGAAGTCGTCTTCCTCTCGCTTGGCAATGGCTACTTCGAGCTCCTCGAACCGACCGCAGAGGAGGGCGCTATCGCCTCGTATCTCGACAGCAACGGCCCAGGCATCCACCACGTCGCCGTCGCGACCGAAGACATCGACGCCGCACTCGACAACGCCCAGGAGATGGACATCGGACTCATCGACGAGGAGCCACGCGGCGGGGCCTGGGGCCACGACGTCGCCTTCTTACATCCAAGCGACACCGGCGGGGTGCTGGTCGAGTTCGTCGAACACTGACTGGAAGACGACCCACAGCGGTCACGGTTCAGCCCCAGTCGAGCATCGGGGCCGACACTACATCGCGACCCCAGACCAGGAGGAGACCGAGGCAGACAACCCAAAAAGAGAGTGTGACAATCGGCGCGTGGCCGCCGATAACGAGGTCGACATGTATTTTCTCGGTGACCAGCGGCCAGAACCACTGGACCCCCTGAGGCGTCGTGGTATCGATGAGGAGATGCGACAGATACGCGACCGCGAGTGCACCGCCGGTCTGTGTGGCCCGACGTGTCGGGCCACGAGAAGCGACGGCGACCGCGACGCCCGTGGCAACGCCGAGTACAAGAGCGCTGTGCGTGAAGCTCCGATGGACGAACGCCGGCCCGAGCGCGTCGGGAAAGAGAAAGTCCCCATCCGCAAAGAGCCCGCCGACGAGTCCCGTCCACGGCCGGCCAAACAGCACGGCCCCGAGTGTCAGCCCGACGAGGCCGTGCGTTGCGACCGCCAGCGGGATGAACGTTCCATCGGGATACGATAGCACAGTAGTATCTCGGGACGAAGAGGGTATAAATCGGACGCCGGGCCGTCGCTTACCCGAAGTTCTCTACTTTCGCCGCCTCGGGGTCTGCTCCGACCGCTTCGAGCGCGCTCGTTGCATCGTCCAGAAACTCCGCGAAGCCGTAGACGAACACCTGCGTCTCCGCAGAGAGCGCGTCGGCGACGGCGTCGTCGAGGGTCTCGGCGGGCGTCAGAATCTCGATGTCGACGCCGCGCGCGCCGAGGTCGGCGAGGCGGTCCTCGTGGATTGGCTCGTCGTCGCGGTAGACGAGGGCGGCCGCGCCGCCATCTTCGACGGCACGCTCCGCGATACCGACGGCGGGACCGATGCCGGGTCCGCCCGCGAGCACGAGGACGCGCTGCTCGCCCTCGTAGTAAGCGTCGCCGTACGGCCCCGAGAGGGTCAGTTCGTCGCCGGCCGCCAGCGTCCGGAGGCGCGGCGTGACCGCACCCTCCGGGTCGATGCCGATGGTAATCTCGAACGTCTCGGCCACGTCGGGCGAGGAGATGGTGTAAAACCGTGGTTCCTCCTCGCCGTCGACGGTCACGACGAGTTTGACGAACTGGCCGGGGCGGGCATCGAACCCGTCGGGTGTCTCGAATTCGACGGCGATAGCGTCGGGGCCGACATTGTGAACGGCCGCGACTGTGACAGCGGTCTGGTCCATACCCCAGAGTCGGGAACTGGTGGGAAGGAATTTTCGCTCCCGGGACGACCGTCTCTGTCCCAAAGCAGTTAGTGGAGAAAGCGGCAGAATTTCGGAGGCTACGAAGGTGGCGAAATCCGGCGGGTGACCCACATGCACAATGTTTTTCCTCCATCCCACGGAAGCCCGATGTAGTATGCCCGACGATCTGAACTGGGCCATCGGCGGCGAAGCCGGCGATGGGATAGACTCTACAGGCAAGATTTTCGCTCAGGCGCTCTCGCGGGCGGGACGACACGTCCTGACCTCGAAGGACTTCGCATCGCGTATCCGTGGCGGCTACACCGCCTACAAGGTACGGACGTCCGTCGACCGCGTAGAGAGTGTCGTTGACCGGCTGGACATTCTCATCGCTCTGACCGAGCGCACCGTCGACGAGAATCTTGACGAACTGCACGAGGGAAGTGTCATCATCTACGACGGCGAGCGGACGACGATGCAAGACCTCGAGATTCCCGAGGGGATGATTGGACTCGACGTCCCCCTCAAGACCCTCGCCGAGGAGGCCGGCGGGGCCATCATGGCCAACATCGTCGCGCTCGGCGCGGCCTGTGAGGTGACGAACTTCCCCATCGAAAATCTGGACGCCTCTCTGGAGAAGCGCTTCGGGAACAAGGGCCAGGCAATCGTCGAGAACAACAAGAAGGCAGCCCGCGCCGGCCAGGAGTACGTCGCCGAGGAGTTCGACGAGGACTTCGAGTACGACATGGACACGACGGACAACGACTACGTTCTCCTGAACGGCAACGAAGCACTCGGTATGGGTGCACTCGCTGCCGGCTGTCGGTTCTACGCTGGCTATCCGATTACGCCGGCGACCTCTATCATGGAATATCTGACCGGCCGCCTCGACGAGTACGGCGGCAAGGTCGTCCAGGCAGAGGACGAACTCTCCGCGATAAACATGGCACTCGGTGCCGCACGCGCCGGCGCGCGCTCGATGACGGCCACCTCGGGTGCCGGTATCGACCTGATGACCGAGACGTTCGGCCTGGTCGCCCAGTCCGAGACGCCGCTTGTCATCACGGACGTCCAGCGGTCGGGCCCCTCGACGGGGATGCCGACCAAGCAAGAACAGGGCGACCTCAACATGGCCCTGTACGGCGGTCACGGCGAGATTCCGCGCTTCGTCCTCGCACCGACGACCGTCTCGCAGTGCTTCTGGAAGGCAGTCGAGGCGTTCAACATCGCCGAGAAGTACTCGACGCCGGTGTTCCTCGTTTCTGACCTCGCGATGTCCGTGACCGAGCAGACGTTCTCACCGGACACGTTCGACATGGACGAGGTCGAAATCGAGCGCGGGAAGGTCGTCGACGAGGACGAAATCGACACCTGGCTCGACGAGAAGGGGCGCTTCCAGCCACACTTCGCGACCGCAGACGGCGTCAGTCCGCGCGCGTTCCCCGGTACCGAAGACGGTGCCCACATGACGACAGGCCTGGAACACGACGCGCTCGGTCGCCGGACCGAAGACGAGGAAATCCGCGTCGAGCAGGTCGACAAGCGCCAGCGGAAAGTCGAGACCGCACGCGAAAAAGAAGACTGGAGTCCACGCGAGTTTGGCGACCCCGACGCCGACACGCTCGTCATCTCGTGGGGGTCAAACGAGGGCGCCATCCGCGAAGGGATGGACATCCTCGCCGAGGAAGGCATCGACATTCGCCTGCTCTCGGTCCCGTACCTGTTCCCGCGGCCGGACCTCTCGGATGCAATCGAGGACGCCGAGACGACGGTCGTCGTCGAGTGTAACGCGACCGGCCAGTTCGCCGATATCATCGAGCACGACGTGCTCGAACGGGTCCAGCGTATCAACAAGTACACCGGCGTTCGCTTCAAGGCAGAGGAACTCGCAGCGGAAATCAAAGACGCGATTGCGGAACCACAGGAGGCAACCCAATGAGCTCAGACGTTCGCTTCGTCGACTTCAAATCCGACAAGCAACCGACCTGGTGTCCCGGCTGCGGTGACTTCGGGACGATGAACGGGATGATGAAAGCACTCGCCGAGACCGGCAACGACCCCGACAACACGTTCGTGGTCGCCGGTATCGGCTGTTCCGGGAAGATCGGGACGTACATGCACAGCTACGCACTCCACGGTGTCCACGGCCGCGCGCTTCCCGTAGGCACGGGTGTGAAGTTGGCAAACCCCAACCTCGAAGTGATGGTCGCCGGCGGTGACGGTGACGGTTACTCCATTGGCTCCGGGCACTTCATCCACGCAGTCCGCCGAAACGTCGATATGTCCTACGTCGTCATGGACAACCGCATCTACGGGCTGACAAAAGGACAGGCCTCGCCGACCTCGCGAGAGGACTTCGAGACCTCGACGTCGCCGGACGGTACCAACATGCCGCCGGTCAACCCGCTCGCGCTCGCGCTCGCCGCGGGTGCGACCTTCATCGCACAGTCCTTTAGTTCCGACAGCCAGCGCCACACCGAAATCATCAAGCAGGCAATCGAGCACGACGGCTTTGGCTTCGTCAACACCTACTCGCCGTGTGTCACGTTCAACGACGTCGACACCTACGATTACTTCCGTGACGCCATCGTCGACCTCGGCGAGGACGAGGACTACGACCCCAACGACAAAGCGGCAGCCAAAGAGAAGATTCTCGAAGGCGACAAGGAGTACATGGGCGTCATCTACCAGGACGAAGATTCCGTCCCCTACGAGGAGCGCGAAGGCATCGACCAGAACATGTCCGAGATTCCCGAGGGCGCACCCGACGACGCGATGGACCTCGTCCGCGAGTTCTACTAGATTTCGGGTTTCGAACCTTCGTAGAGCCCACGTTCACTATTTCGTTCCCAAGGTCGTCACAGCACCTTCTCGTGGCGTCTGCTTTTCAACTGCTCGCAGACGAAGCTGTGAGTGTCAGATGTGGCCGACAACAGTCCAGAGAACCGTCTCATGGCAGCAAATCTGGCCACGGATGTGGCCAGAGGACACGCAACAGTGCAGTGGTTGGGACACAAACTGATGCGTGCAGGCGGAGCCTATGTCACTGTTGCGTATATAATTTTGTAATTATCTGGGTTACAGGCGTACGCCATGTACTGACGATTTCCGGCGACCGGACACCAGTCGGGAAACTCGTGAAAACAGCGAGAGACAGGCGAACGCCACCGGCAGTGCCAAACCTAGCAACGCGAACGACAACACCGAACCACGCGCCCAGACAGCGTTCGGTGTTCCAACAAGAGTGACAATACCTATGCGTTCTGGGGACAAATGCCCGACGAGTTCCCGGGTCTCCCGGGAGGTTGGGACACATGGACCATTCAGAGAACATCGAAGAAGCGATAAAAGTACTGCAGCAACTCGGGTTGAAAGAGTACGAGGCGCGATGTTTTGTCGGACTCACCCGTCTGCGGACCGGGACGGCAAAGCAACTCAGCGAGATGACGGAGGTGCCACGGACGCGCGTCTACGACGCTATCCGGGTGCTCGAATCTCAGGGCCTGGTCGAAATCCAGCATACAAGCCCACAGCAGTTTCGGGCAGTGTCACTGAACGAAGCGACAAAGACACTCCGGGACCAGTACGAGAACCGTGTCGAACGCCTGGAGGATGCCCTCTCGACAGTCGACGTCGTCGAGGAGGACGACGACTCCCACGCACAGCAGGTGTGGTCGATGCTCGGGCGCACAGCCATCGAGAACCGGACGAACGACCTCATCGAGGACGCATCCGAGGAGGTGGTCCTCGTCATCGGTGACGAGTCGCTGTTGACCGACGGTCTCGTCGCCACGCTGAACGACGTGGATGACGGTATCGAATTGCTCATCGGAGCGCTCACCCCGTCCCTCGAAGAGGAGATTCAGACAGCCGTGCCGGACGCGACGACGTTTACTTCGGGGCTGGAGTGGCTGCGCGGTTCGGACTCGGCCGAGGACGAGACGGCGATTGGCCGGCTGTTGCTTACCGACCGGTCGGCGTTTCTCGTGAGTTCGATCATGCCCGACTCCAAAGAGGAACAGGCAATCTTCGGGGAGGGATTCGGGAACGGCCTCATCGTGATTGCCCGCCGACTCATGGCCCAGGGACTGGTGGCCGCACGGGACCCGAGTCAGTAATATTTCTGCCGGGGGCTGGTCACTTCTCGGCGTCGCACTGATATAAGTGGGCAGACAGCAGCGACGGGTTCGACACAGACATAATTGTTTTTGCACAGAGGAACGCAGAGTCGCGCGTGGCAGAACTACTGATTCTCGTGGGAGTGGCAGTGGCAGTCTTCGTCGGTTACAACATCGGCGGGTCGTCGACCGGCGTTGCCTTCGGGCCGGCAGTCGGTAGCCGCATCGTCAGGAAGGTCACTGCCGGGGCGCTGTTTACCGTGTTCGCTCTCCTCGGGGCATGGACTATCGGGCGGAAAGTCATCACGACGATGAGTAGCGAAATCGTCGACGCGGCGGTCTTTACGCCGGAGGCGAGCGTCGGCGTGCTGTTCTTTACGGGACTGTCGCTTCTGGTCTCGAATCTCTACGGCGTGCCGGCCTCGACGTCGATGACTGCGGTCGGCGCGATTGTGGGGCTGGGACTGGCGACGGGGTCGCTCAACGCCGCACTGATGTTTACCATCCTCTCGGCGTGGATTGTCGCTCCGTTGGTTGCCGTCGTGATTGGGGCGGTAATTGGCAGATACCTGTACCCCTATCTCGACGCCAAGTTCGCGTTCGGCCGCCTCACCGACCCGCTGGTCGCCGTCGATACGCAGCAGACGATTCCGCGGCTATCGGTCGACGAGAACGTGGCGCCCCGGGACGTGGTCGGCTCGCTGCTCGTGGTGGCGATTGCCTGCTATATGGGGTTCAGTGCCGGCGCCTCGAACGCCGCCAACGCGGTCGCTCCGCTCGTCGGAAACGGTGCGCTCGACCCTGGCACCGGTATTTTACTCGCTGTCGGGGCGATCAGCCTCGGCGGGTTCACGATTGCCCGGCGGACGCTGGCGACCGTCGGAAACGACATCACTGACCTGCCGATTCTGGCGGCGCTTATCGTCTCGACCGTGGGTGCGACAATCATCACCATCCTCTCGTGGCTCGGGATACCGGCCAGCCTCGCGGTGAGTACGACCAGCTGTATCATCGGTCTCGGCTGGGGACGCGCGAGTCGTGCGCGGACACTCGCGGAGATCGCGACGCCGACGCCCGCCGACAAACCGGGCCTGGATGCGACGACGGGTGCTCTCTCGGCACCTCCGACCGAGGGAGGCGAAGACGTCGACTCGGCCCCGACGGTCGGCGAGCTCGCCGAAGGCGACACGCCCGCTGCAGACACACAGCAGGCGTCGACGGACCGCGTGCCGCGGGTCGGCGAGGAAGACCCCGAGGAACTGGCCGCCGAAAGCCTGTTTGACCCGACGGCGACGGCCCGCATCGTGGCGCTCTGGGTGCTCACTCCCTCGATGTCGGTCGTCGGAGCCTACCTGCTGTTTTTGCTGATTGCCTGAGCGGCCGCCACAGCCCGCCAGGCGCGGCGGACACCCACCCAAAACGTCGCCGTCAGTCGTCGGCGGCGGCCCCTTTGAACGGCCCCGGTGGCAATCGGAGTTCCTCCAGTTCCGGCAGGTGTTTGATGTTGTAGACAATCTGGAGTTCGTCGGTCAGGGGTTCGCCGACACAGGAGAGATAGATGTCCCGTTCGACCATCTCGTCGGGGAGGATGTGGTTTGCGGGAATCGAGAGTTCGCCGGATTTGACCATGACAGCACAGTTTGCACACGCGCCGCCACGACACGAAAAGGGCCAGGTCAGTCCGTTGTTCTCGGTGCTGCCGAGGAGAAACTGGTCGGACTCGACGAGCACTTCGCCGTAGTCGGCCCGGCCGAGGTTCGCATCGGCGGCTTTCTCGAAGAGGGCGTCGTCGTCGAGGTTCCACCCGAAGTCGTCGAGCACTTCGTAGTTGAGATACTCGACGCGAGCGAGCGATTCGTCGACGATGTCGTCTTCGTCCTCGTCTTCGTCTTCTGTCTCGAAGTCGAAGTCACCGTTTTCGAGGTCCCGGGAGAGGAGTTCGTCGTAGGCCTGCTTGACCGCGCGAAACTCCTCTATCGACCCGCCCTGGTCGGGGTGGACCTCCTTGACCCGCTCGCGGTACGCGCGAACCACCTCCTCCTCGGTGGCGTCCGTATCCAGCAAAAGCACCTCGAACGGGGAGTCCATAGCCGTGCCTAGGGAAAATTGGTGGATATACTTTTTCCTCTCGGCCAGCGTGGCGGAAATCGACAGCAGCCCCACCGTTTTGCCCGTCCAGCCCTGACATCGCGTATGCATCTGTTCTGGCACCGGCGCGACCTCCGCATCCCGGACAACCGCGGGTTGGCGCGGGCTGCGAGCGACGACACCGTGCTCCCGGTGTTCGTCGTCGACGAAGAGTTGCTGGACGGCGTCGGCGAGCGCCAGCGGGCGTTCTGGCTGGCCGGCGTCCGTGAGCTCAGGCGCCGCTACCGCAACCGTGGCTCCGACCTGCTCGTTCGCGCGGGCAGTCCCGCGGACACACTCGCCCGGGTCTACGACGAGTTCGACGCTGACCGAGTCTACTACAACCGCCACTACCGACCGGAACGGCGCGAACGGGAGCGCCGGGTCGACGATGAATTACCCACGACGGCAACGACAGACCACGTTCTTGTTGCCCCCGACAGGCTGGCCGAGACGTACCCGAACCACGGCCGGTTCTACGACGACTGGCAAGACGAGCCAAAGCCGGAGCCAGCGGCAGTTCCAGCCCGGTCGTCGCTGGCCGACGTGACCGGCGACCAGACCGTACCGACCGGAGCGACGGACATCGACCTCCCGACGGCGGGCTACGAGGCGGCACGGGCACGCTACGACCAGTTTCTGCGCCAGGGCATCGAGACGTATTCACAGACCCGCGACGACATGACCGCCGCAGTCGAGCGACCAGTCGGCGCCGTCTCGCGGCTCTCACCCTACATCGCCGCCGGCATGATTGGGATTCGAGAGGTGTGGGCCGACGCCACCGAGCGCCACGACGCCGCCAGCAAGAGTGCGAAGACGAACATCCAGAAATTCCGTTACGAACTCTCCTGGCGCGAACAGAACTACCACCTCCTCTGGTACAATCCCGACCTACTGACGGCCAACTACAAGCAGATACCCAACGACATCGCCTGGGAGAACGACCCAGAACAGTTCGCGGCGTGGACGCGGGGCGAGACCGGCTACCCGCTGGTCGACGCCGGAATGCGCCAGCTCGCAGCCGAGGGGTACGTCCACAACCGCCCGCGACAGAACGTCGCCTCGTTTCTGACCAGACACCTGCTGACAGACTGGCGGAAGGGAGCGCAGTATTTCGAAGCCGAACTCCTCGACCACGATCCGGCGAACAACTACGGGAACTGGCAGTGGATTGCCGGGACGGGAACCGACAGCGTCGACGTTCGCATCTTCGACCCGGTCGCACAGATGGCAAAATACGACGACGACGCGACCTACGTCAAAGCGTACGTCCCCGAACTCCGCGAGGTTCCACCAGCGAAAATCGTCGAGTGGCCAAACCTCACCGACAGCGAGCGTGACCGACTCGCCGCCGACTACCCACACCCCATCGTCGACCGCAACGACGCCTACGAACGGGCACAGCGGGTCTTCGAAGCGGCACTCGGGAAACGTTAGAGTTCCGCGGCGACGTGGTAGGAGGCAAAGCCGTCCGCAAGGTCCACGCCGAACCGTTCGGCGAGCAGGGAGACGGCGAGTCGCTTTGCGAGGTCGTGAGCAGCCTCGTCGTCCAAGACGTCGGCAAAGAGCGTCTCGCCGGGGACGGGACCGTCGGTGACCGCGGCGCGGATGTCGTCGGCAGTCGGGTCAGAGAGGGTCTCTGCGACGGTCTCCAGTTCGACTGCAATCTGGACCCCGGCGGCGAGATAGCGGGCAGCGCGCTGTTCCGGCGACGGGACGTCGACGATAGTCGAGAGATAGCGGGCGGCAGCGGTGTCTTCGAGGTCGACCGTCGCTTCGAGCCACTCCCGAATCTCGTCGCGGCTCGCGCCGGGACCGAGTTCGTCGACGGCCGCGTCGATAAGGTCGGCCTCCTCCTCGGCAACGTCGTGGAAACTGTCCCCGACGATGACCGCGTCAGCGCCCGCGTCGAGAATCCGCTGGGCGTTCTCGCGGTTGTCGAGGCCGCCACCGTACCAGACCCGCGACCACGAGACGCCCTCATCGATGGCGTCGAGGAGTTCGACGGCTTCGTCGCCGCCGAAGGTCCCGGAGTATTCGAGATAGACGAGTTCGCTTTCGAGGTGGTGTTCGGCGGCCATCGCGTGCTGTTTTGCCTCCCGGGGCGTGAGCAGGTCCTCCTCGCCGACGTTTGCCTCTCGCGCGGCCGCGCTGTCGACGTTCATGATGATGTACGCCTCGAAGACCGCCTCGTTGAGCATCCACGAGGCGGCGAAATTCGAGAGGCGCTTCTCGATGGAGTTCCCCAGCGGAATCGGCAACTTCTCCTCGATGAGAGCGGGCGCCATCTCGTCTCTGATGTACTCGACGCCCTTGCCGAGGGTGCCCACGAGCGACTCGTTGTCCCCGTTGAGGACCTCCGGGATGGCCATAAACTCCGCTTTGTCACGGACTGCTTGCGTGACGTGCGTGGAGTCGCTGGGTTCGTGAAACGCCGGCACCGTCGCCGCGTTCACGAGGTCGAACGTCTCGAGGGTGTTCTGTTCGGTCACGTCCTGTGAACCGCCCACGGAGACGGCACCCGTATGCGAGAGATACAGCGGGTACGCGAGGGGTAGCCGTTTCTCCTCCTCCGGGTCGACCTTCGTGATGTGGTCCCACTTCGTCGGCACCGGGTTGGTGTCTGCCGAGAGGAGCGTCCGGCCACCGATAGAGATGGCCGTCCCGAGCGAATCCAGTTTCTGCACGATGTCTACGAGCGCCGGCATACTGGGATACTCTCCGTGCCGATTTAAAAAGCGTATCCTCTCGCCGTGCGCCGTGTTGTCACACCTCGGCGGAACGCCACTCGTCGAACCACCAGACGATACCCAGCAGCATCATCGCGATACCGAGTGCCGAGGTGGCTGGTTCGGGAATGACGAACAGGACAAATCCGACGGTGATGAAAAACGTCGCTTCGACGTCGTCGACGTGGTTCTGAAGTCCCATACGTACCCTTGGACGGCCCCGTTGAAGACAGTACTGGGAACTACCGCGGGAGGACACTGGGGTCGCCCGACCGGTAGATGTACTCCGTCGCGATGCCAGTCAGCGTCGAGTCGACTGTCGTCGCGTGTGCTTTGGCCAAATCGAGATACTGCTCCGAGATATCGACCGCGCGCGTCGCGGCAGTGGCGTCGTCGTCAGCCAGCAGATACTCCGCGGTGACGGGCGTGAGCTGGCCGCCCTCCATGTCGGCCTGGAAGTCGTCGATGTCGTCGAGCCAAATCTGTGCGCCGATGATAGCGAGGACAATCGACTTCTCGAAGGCTTCCTCGACGGGCAGTCCCGCCTCACGATACATCTCGACCATCCCGCTGTAGATGACGCCCACGCGGTCGTACTGGGTCTTGAAATACGGGAGGTCGAGTTCCTCGTCGAAGATTGCCGGCGGGTCGGCAAAGTCGGCGTCCTTGTACTCCTCGCGGATGCGCTCGCGGGCCTCAGCGGGCGTGTGGGAGGTGTTCTCGCCCTGCGCGGCGGCCATCAGCGCCCGGAAGTGGTCGTCCTCGTCCTGGTGGCGCTCGGAGATGTCGACGGCCCAGTCGTAGGCGTCCCGGACGGCGTCGGGATAGGACTCGAACTGTGCGGTGACGCGAGCCTCGAGTGTCGCCTGGGCGACCTCGGCGACCCGGCGCCGGTCCGACTCGTCGACGGGGAAATCCACCTCGAAGTCGTCGAACTCGTCGTCGTTGACGGCATCGCGCATGTCGCCGTCGATGAGCGCCTCGATGACCAGTTGCGTCACGGCCTCGGCGTCGTCGTATTCCGGTTCCTCGAGTTGCCGGTAGAGGTAGCCAAGCGTCAACTCCGCCGGGAGCACGAGTTTGGTGTCGTAGGAAAACTCGACGAACTCACGGTCGAACTCTTCGGCGATGGCCTCCTCGACGGCGGCGAAGGCGTCCGCGACGATAGCGTCAGTCGCGTCGTCGATGCGGCGCTGTAGTTGGAGACTTCGGTAGTCGAAGACGCCGCTGTCTGCGTAATAGCCAAGCACTGCGCGGAGCGACGTGGGGAGTCGGTCGCGGCCTGCGAGGTATCCCGCACTCGTCTGGAACATCTCGGGTGTCCCGTGGCTGGGAGGGACGCGCTCTTTATACCATCGGTTGGGGCCGCTCGCTGAGACGGTCGACCGGGGTTCGCGGAACGTAACAGCGATAGATGACTAAGAACAGACAGTTCGGTGTCCCGGTCGACGTATTCAGCAAGACTGATTACCCGCACGCTGTACCTGAAGGTATGACCGACCGCTATGACGTGGTTATCGCCGGGGCGGGCCCCGCCGGGGCACAGTGTGCCCGGGACCTGGCGAGCAGGGACTACGACGTACTCGTCTTGGAAACCGAGTCCGAATCCGAGTTCCCACGTCAGAGCAACAAGTCGACGGCCGGCACCTTCCCGTCGATGATGGCCTCCTTCTCGATTCCGGACGACGTGGTGATGAACTACACCGACTCCGTCGTCCTCGAGTCCCCCAACGACCACTACGCCCACCACCAGCCCGGTGCAGTGCTTGAGTTTGCCGAGTTCAAGCAGTTTCTCGTCCGCGACGGACGCGAAAACGGGGCGGAGTATCGCTTCGACGCCCGCGTCTCCAACCCAATCATGGACGGCGGCGAAATCGTCGGCGTCGAGTACAACGGCGGCGACGAGGTCTACGGAAACATCATCATCGACGCGACAGGGCCAGCGGCACCGCTCGCGAAGAAACTCGGCGTCAGCGAACTCAAACGGAGCCACCAAGCAATCGGCGTCGAGTGGGAGTTCGAGGGCATCGATGTGAATCATCCGGACTACGGCGACCTCCGGGACGCGATGATGCTTCGACTGGACCACGACCTCGCACCCGGGGGCTACTCCTGGATTTTCCACACCGGCGGCGACACCGCCAAAGTCGGCCTCTGTTACATCCAGAACGACTCCCACAAGCAGCGCGCACGAGACGGGATGGGCATCGACGATTACCTCGACTACTGGCTGCGGACCGACCCTCGCTTCGAGAACGCGACGCGACTCGAAGGGAAACAGCACCGCGGCTCGGCACACATCCAGAAGCCGGGCCAGCTCAGCACGGACAACTTCATGGCTATCGGTGACACCGTCCCGACCATCGACCCGCTGTGGGGCGAGGGAATCCACAAGGGCATGAAGTCCGCACGCGCAGCCGCAGTCACCGCTGACGCCTGTCTCACGCCCGAGGCCCGCGACACCTCCGCCGACCGGATGGAGCTGTACGGCGACCTCTGGCACCAGAACGTCGCGCCGAAGGCACGCACACGCCTGCTGATGACCGAACTTCTCTATCTCGCGCCGAACGAACGCTACGACCAGCTGATGGCGGACCTGGAACGACTGGGCGAGGATGCGCTGGTCGCTATCAACAACGGCGATCTCGTCGCCTTCAGGAAGCTCCTCCACGTCTCCGACCTGCCGATACTCACCGATTTCGTCCGCGACCGACTCGACATCTAGTCGGGCCGCCGACTTCGCGGACACAACACACTTTGAGGAGCCACTCCTACGGTGTCGTGTATGTCTCAGAAGCTGTCCCCGGAGAGTGTGCCGTCCGCAGGCGAGATGCCGATGCTCGGCCTCGGAACGTGGGAGAATACCGACCACGACCAGTGTGCCGACTCGGTCCAGACCGCCCTGGAGATGGGCTATCGCCACATCGACACCGCACAGGCGTACCGCAACGAGGATGCCGTCGGTGAGGGTATCGCCGCCGCAGACGTCGACCGCGAAGAGGTCTTCCTGGCGACGAAGGTGTGGACGAGCAAACTCTCCCACGAGAAGGTCATCCAGAGTACGAACGCCAGCCTGGACGCGCTTGGCGTCGATTACGTCGACCTCCTCTATGTCCACTGGCCGGCAAACGAGTACGACCCCGAGGAGACACTGGCCGCGTTCGAACAGTTGTACAACGAGAACACGATTCGGGCCATCGGCGTCTCGAACTTCGAACCGGAACACCTCGACAGGGCACAGGAGGTACTGGACGTCCCTGTCTTCGCCAACCAGGTCGAGATGCATCCGTTCCTCCCCCAGGAGGAACTGCGCGCCTACGCAGCCGAGAACGACATCGAACTCGTCGCGTACTCGCCGCTCGCCCGCGGGAAAGTGCTGGATGACCCGACACTGGGCGAGATTGCAGAGAAACACGGCGTCAGCGAGACACAGGTCAGTCTCGCGTGGCTCCGCGAGAAGGGCGTGACCGCGATTCCGAAAGCCACCAGCGAGGCACATATCCGCGACAACTGGGAGAGTCTCACGCTGGAGCTAGACGACGAAGACGTAGCTCGTATCGACGACATCGAAACTGTCGACCGACAGGTCCACCCGGACTTTGCGCCCGACAGCTGGGACTGAGCGGCCACGGTCCCAGGTCCGCGCTGGTCCCCCGAGGCCGAAACAGTAAACCGGAGGGGAATCGAACGGGGCGGTAATGTCTGTCGGGAACGAGCGTGGTGTCGTCGACGCACTCAAATTCGACCTCAAGCAGATGCACGAGACGTGGATGGAGGTCGTCTGGCCCCGACAACGGAGTGCCGAGGGCACGGTGTTGGGCAAGTGGCGCCCCGACGGGGGGCTGACGCTCTTTCTCTACCGCCTGTGGTCGGTCGTCGGCGTCCCTGTCGTCGCCTTAGCCTATCCGCTCGTGCTGTTCGGGTATTTCATCCGCTTTCAGACAAAGCGAATCAACAGCACCGCCGTCAGTATCGGCTTTGCCGGCGTCGTCGGCCTCTTTGTGGTCCTGTGGGGCGCACTGAGTCTGCTCGCGAAGTTCCAGTTTTCCGCGTCACTGGATGCCGGCGGTGTCACCGCTGTCGCGGCCGCCAGCGGCGTCGCCATCGTCTCCTCGGCGCTGGCGTACGGCTTCTGGGTCCTCGGCGGCCGGTTCACGACCGTGTTGCTCGCCTACCCCTTCGCCATGACGGCCATCTTTCTCCCGCCGGTCGTGGCAGCACTGTACGCGCCGGCCGTCGCCGGCGTCGTCTTAGACCAGAGTGACTCGCTGGCCCGGTGGTTCCTCTTCGATGCACCGAGTATCTTCGGCGTCCAGGAGTTCCTCGTCGAGAACTTCACCCGCGAGGGCTTTGCCTACGTGCTGATGTGGTTCGGTATCTCCGTCCCGCTTGGCTGGCTGCTCGGGCTCGTGGTGACACTCGCGGAACTCGTCCGCCCGACACCGGAGTGAGCCCACTGGCGCGAGGAGACCCGCTTTCTGAACGTATTTAGGGTAGCAATCCCAAAATATTGGTATGGAGTTCGACTTCCCGCGCTCGGTGGTCCCACTCGTCGCGATTGTCGCCGTTGCGACGGTCGCGCTCACGTCCATGATGACCCCCTCGACGGTCTTCATGATGGTCCTGCCCTCGATGATCGTCTTCTCGATTGTCGCCTTTTTCTTCGGGATGAAACACGGAGAGTTCCGCGCGAGCTAGAAAACAGACCCAGGGTCGACGGTCGCCCCGTCGCGACTGTCGCCCGTGACCGTGTAGCAAACGTCCCCAGCGACATCGCTGCCGACGACGATTGTCGCGCCAACGGCGAGCGGTGCGACCACACCGGCCACAATCGCACCCGCAGAGGTCAGTGGCGCGTCCAGAGCGATTCGGTCACCGCCGTCGAGTTCGTGCGTCGCTGCGAGTGACTCGCCAGCCGACAAGAGCGTGCCCTGCGTTTCCGTCGCGCCGTCGATGTCGAGGAACGGGTCGTCGGCCGCGACGGGGTCCGGTGGTTCGATGGGGTTCTCGCTCCAGAGTTCCCGCTCGAAATGTGCGACGCCGGTCGTCTCCGGCGGACCGCCGTACGCCAGTCGTGAACACCCCGGCGCGACGTCGTAGCGGTCGAGCCACGCATCCGGACAGACGAAGGCACGCGCCTCGACCGGTTGCGGTGGTGAGAGGACGACCCGTGCACCGAGACAAGCCCCACCGAGGAGTGCCAGCAGCGGGTCCGGCGTGGCGCCGAGCCAGCCGGGTTCGTCGTCGGGTTCGGGATGCTTCGGCCCGATGACGAGTCCCAGCCGCGCGCCGGCACGGACTCCGTAGTGGCGGAGCAAATTGCCGGCCTTCCATACGTTCGTCGAGAATTCGCCGTACGTATAGGGGGCGTTTCGCTCGGGTGCGTCGACGACCGGCCCCTCGCGATTTCGCCCGGCCGCAACGAGGTCTGCGAGCGTCTCCATACGCGACTCTTGGAGTCGACCGCGAAAAGGGCGTCGCACTGTCGCCACGCTTGCCCGCGCCAGACGCCAGTTCGAGCGGCCGTGCTCAGAACGAGTCGCGAATCTTGTCGAAGAAACTCTGGTCGACGTCGATGTCCTCGTCGCTGGCCTCGGCGAACTGTTCGAGTGCTTCGCGTTGCTCCTCGGCCAGCGACTCCGGCGTGACGACCTGAATCTGGACGTAGAGGTCACCGCTGCCACGGCGCTGGAGGCGGGGCATCCCCTTCCCTTTCAGGCGGAACCGCTCGCCGCTCTGGGTGCCGGCCGGCACGTCGAGTTCGACCGGGCCGTCGAAGGTGTCGATTTCGACGGTGTCGCCAAAGACCACCTGCGGGAACGAGACGCCGGCGGTCGTATAGAGGTCGTCACCATCGCGTTCGAAGTCGGGGTGTTCGGCCACCGAAATTTCGACGAGCAGGTCGCCCTTGGGACCGCCACGCTCGCCGGGTGCGCCCTCCCGTTCCATCCGGAGGGTCTGGCCGTCGCGGATACCTGCCGGGATTTCGACGGTGAGCGTCGCGTCCTCGCGGACGACGCCGTTGCCGCCACACGTCGAACAGGTCTCTTCGTAAATCGTCCCGTCTCCTTCACAGCGCCGACAGGTCTGTCGGGACTGCATCCGACCGAAGGGGGTATCCTGAACTGTCGTCGTCTGCCCCTGTCCGTTACACTCCGGACAGGTCTCTGAGTCGGTCCCCGGCGGATGGCCCTTGCCGTCACAGTCGCTACACGTCTCGGGCCGGCGCACGTCCATCTCCTTCTCTGCGCCGTGATAGGCTTCTTCGAGGTCGATTTCCAGCCCAGTCCTGAGGTCCTGGCCCTGCCGCGGGCGGTTCTGTGACTGGCCGCCAGCACCGCCGCCGAAAAACTGGTCGAAGATGTCCTGGACGTCGCCGAATCCGCCGCCGCCCATACCACCCATGCCACCCATCCCGCCGGGGCCGCCACGCGCACCGCCGCCACCGCCCGTCGCGCCGCGCTTGTCGGCCTCGACGAACTGCTCGTGGCCCATCTGGTCGTACATCTGGCGTTGCTCGTCGTCCGTCAGGACTTCCTTTGCCTTCTTTGCCTTCTTGAATTTCTCTTCGGCGTCCGGGTCGTCGCTAACGTCCGGGTGATACTTGCGAACGGCGTCACGGTACGCCTCCTCTATCTCCTCCTCGGAGGCGTCCCGCGACACACCCAGTACGTCGTAAAAGTCCTCAGTCATCAGTTGTAGCCCAGTAAACGGTTCGGCCACTTGAATAGAACGGGTCAGAGATTTCAGCGAATTGGGCAGGTATGACACTCGTACCCACAGAGTTCCGAGTCGTCCCAGTGGGTATCACTGGCAGTCTGACCGTCCGCACGCGCCACGAACTGACCGCTCCCGAGGCGGGTACCAGCGGCTCAGAAACGCGAACCGAAACTGTCGAAAAAAACACGAAAAGTCGTCGCGAACCGGTCAGTCCCCGGACGGGACTCTATTCGTCGTCTTCCTCGTCCTCGTCGTCGACGTCTTCGAAGTCTGCGTCGACGTACTCCTCGTCAGCGCCTGCGCCCGCGGCGCCCGGACCCGCACCTGCCCCGCCGGGACCTGCGCCAGCGCCCGGGCCAGCACCGGCCGCGCCCGCGGCGCCTGCACCGGGACCACCAGCGCCTGCGGCACCGTCAGCGGCCTGTTGCTGGTAGACCTGCTTGCCGATTTCCTGGAGTTCCTCGGCCAAGTACTCCGTGGCCTCTTCGAGTTCTTCCTTGGTCGGCTCCTCCTGGTCGAGGACGTCCTCGACTTCTTCGACAGCGTCCTCGATGTCGGCGCGCAGGTCGTCGTCGACCTGCTCTTCGTTCTCGTCGAGGAGCTTCTCGGCGCGCTGGATTGTGGATTCGGCCTGGTTGCGCGCCTCGATGCGCTCGCGGCGCTTCTCGTCTTCTTCGGCGTGTTTCTCGGCTTCCTCCTGCATCTGCTCGATCTGGTCGTCCGAGAGACCGGCACCGCCCTCGATGGTGATGTTCTCCTTGTTACCCGAGCCTTTGTCCTCGGCGGAGACGTCGACGATACCGTTCTCGTCGAGTGCGAACGTGACCTCGATCTGTGGTACGCCCGCGGGCGACGGCGGGATGCCGGTCAGCGAGAACTCACCGAGCAGTTCGTTCTCCTCGGCGAGTTCGCGCTCGCCCTGGAAGACGCGAATCTGAACCATCGTCTGGTTGTCCTGGGCGGTCGTGAATACCTTCGATTCCTCGGTCGGGATGGTCGTGTTCTTCTCGATGAGTCGCTCGAACAGGCCACCCTTGACCTCGACACCCAGCGACAGCGGCGTCACGTCCACGAGCACGATGTCGTCGACGTCGCCCGAGAGGACACCGCCCTGGATGGCTGCACCCAGCGCGACTGCCTCGTCGGGGTTGACGTTCTTCTTTGGCTCTTGGCCGGTCATCTCCTCGACGTTGTCCTGAATCATCGGCATCCGCGTCGACCCGCCGACGAGAATCACTTCGTCGATGTCGCTCTCGTCGTAGCCGGCGTCTTCGAGCGCCTGCTCGGTCGGGCCGACGGTCCGCTCGACCAGGTCCGAAGTCAGCGACTCGAATTTCGCTCGCGTCAGCGAGGCTTCGAGGTCCTTCGGCCCGTCGTCGTCGGAGGCGATAAAGGGCAGCGTGATGTTCGTCTCCTTTCGGTTGGAGAGCTCGATTTTGGCTTCCTCTGCAGCGTCCTTGAGCCGCTGGAGAGCCTGGCGGTCCTCGCGGAGGTCGATGCCGTGCTCGTCGTGGAAGTCCTCGGCCAGCCAGTCGATGATGGCCTGGTCCCAGTCGTCCCCACCGAGGTCGTTGTCACCGTTGGTCGCGACGACTTCGTAGACGCCGCCGCCGAGTTCGAGAATCGAGACGTCGAAGGTCCCACCACCGAGGTCGTACACGAGGACGGTCTGGTTGGACTCGTCGTCGAGCCCGTACGCCATCGCCGCGGCCGTCGGCTCGTTGATGATGCGCTCGACTTCGAAGCCGGCGATTTCGCCGGCGTCTTTCGTCGCCTGGCGCTGTCGGTCCGAGAAGTACGCGGGGACCGTGATGACAGCCTTCTCGATTTCCTCGCCGAGGTAGTCCTCGGCGTCCTGCTTGATTTTCTGGAGTGTCATCGCCGAGACCTGCTCCGGCGTGTACTCCTCGCCTTCGAGGTCGACTGTGTAGTCGTCCTCGCCCATGTGGCGCTTGATGGACTGAATCGTGTGGTCGGGGTTCTGGACAGCCTGGTTCTTCGCGGGCTTGCCGACCAGTTTCTCGCCGTCGTTGAACGCGACGACAGAGGGCGTGGTGCGGTCCCCTTCACCGTTGACGATGATTTCGGGGTCACCACCCTCCATGACCGCGAACGCACTGTTCGTGGTCCCGAGGTCGATACCCAGAATTTTGTTGCTCGCCATGTTGGCAGTATGTACCCGTCTGAGTCGGTTAAAAGTTGCTAGATGCACCAGAGGGGTGCCGAGAGTAGACCCGCGATGCCTGTCGATTTCCGACGGCAGGGCGTCTCTGACCACATCGTATAAGTCAACCGCAAACAGAGCGGTCGTTCGACGCTGGACACTCAACTGTGAGTGTCTATCGCCCTCTCACCGGCATCGCCCGCGGCCAGTGCACCGACGACCAGAAATGGGACACCGAGAACCGCAAGCGAAACCGCGCCAGCGATTGCGAACAGCAATCGAGCGACCAGTCCAAACATCCAGAACTGGCTGGTCAGTGGAGCCGTGGCGACGAGCGCAACAATAACGCCCACGCCGGCGGTGAGGATAGCGGTCCAACGCGCGCCCCTGACCGTGGCAAAGCCCGCGGGAACGAGCGCAAAGAGCGCGACTAGTAGCGGGAGGCGTGGTCCGAGTCCGTACCACTGCACACGGCCGTAGAACAGTATCGACCCCGCCAGCGTCGCGACAACGGCGGCACCGAGAGCGCACATCGAGGCCGCGAGAGTGGTGCGATACGTCAACTGGAGTGTCGACAGGCGCGCCCACGCGAGGCCGGAAACGACAGCAACGACGCTCACGCCAAGCAACAGCGTCCCATCGACGCCGAACAGACCGAGGCTGCTCCCGAGAATGGCCACTGTCACGCCCGTGGTACCCGCAAGCGTCAGTAGCTGAGTGACGTCCGCATGGAGCGATTCGTACATCGTCTGAACTGTCCGGAGAAACCGACCGCTGGCAGCCACCAGTGCAGTGACGAGGGCAGTCGGAACGACCACGGAGACGACGGTATTCACGGCGACGACCGGACCCAGCACGGCAGCGATGGCGGCCCAGCTCCAGAGGAATCCAAGCGGCGCGTCGTCGGGCACGAACGTGACGAAGCCACCGCGGTCGTACTCGGCCATGACCATCCGACTGCCGTTATCGGTACGCGTCGCGCCGGGAACCGTCGCCTCGATGCGCATACCGTCCGGCGCGACGACGACCAGACGGTCGGCACCCAGCCCCTCCAGGTTCCGGTAGCCGTAGTCGTGGGTGAACGACCCCGAGCGAAGCGTCCCACCTGTCGCAGGCGCTGCAAAGTCCGGCTCCCGATACCGGGCCGTCAGCACTCCCTCCTCTGTCATGGACGTCGAGAGCAACGTCACGTCCCAGTAACGGACGTCTACAATCGACGACCGCAACGTCCCGTTCTGTCGGAGCCGGTCGATTGCCGCCTGCTCGCGAATCGTGTTGGTGACCACCCAGACGGCACTCCCGTTCTCGGAGACAGTGACGGTCGCTGTGCTGTTTGTGACAGTCAGGTCAAGCCCGTGGTCTGTCGCACGGTCCTCGATAGCGTCACCGCAACCGGCACAGACCGGGCGTGGCGGCGGCGCCGCGTCGGCAGGGCCGACGAACGCGACACCGAGACAGCCAGCGAGGACGACGACAGCAAGCAAACTCCAGAGAGTGACCTGTCTGGCAGCGACGAACGAGCGCGACGGCTCCATACCGGACAATCAGCACAGTGAGAAAAAGGCGTTTCCCAGACGAAAGTCAACGCTGTACCGACGCCGCGATTACTCGTCTGCCTGCGAGCCGTCGCTGATGGCCACCTGCGCGGGGCGGATGACTTTGCCGGCCATCTCGTAGCCCGGCCGGTGGACTTCGGCGACGGTGTCTTCGGGCTGTTCGGCCGCAATCGTCGCCAGCGCTTCGTGTCGTTTCGGGTCGACGTCCGAGCCGGGGTCGGGTTCGATCGGCGTGACGTTCTCGCGTTCGAACTGCTCGTCGAACTGCTTGAGCGTCGACTTGACGCCGTCTCGGATGTCGGCGTTCTCGTCCTGTTCGAGCGCCCGGCGGAGGTTGTCACGGACGTCCAGCAGACGCTCGACGAGGTCCTCCGTGGCGCGCTCTTTCTCGTCTTCGATCAGTTTCTTCTGGCGTTTCTTGTAGTTCTGGAAGTCCGCCTGCTTTCGTTTCAGACGGGACTGGAGATCCTCGATTTCTTCCTTGCGGTCGTCGAGTTGCCGCCGCAGCGTGTGGAGCTCGTGGGCGATGTCCTCGGGGTCGGAGTCGGCGACGCGCTCGACGAGCTCCTCGTCTGGCTCGTCGGGTTCGTCTGCGTCGTCGCTGGGCGTCTCACTGGCATCACCGTTGTCGGCTCGACCGGCCGTACCGTTGCCGGTAATCTCGTCGAGTGTCTCCTCGGGGTCGGCATCGGGCTGTTCGGCGATGTCCTCGAGGTGGTCCTCGCTGTCGGCTGTCGGTTCCGACTCGCCAACTGGCCCGTCGGCCTCCGTGGCGTCCTGCTCGCTCATATCCAGAGGAAGGTGTCTCGCGGATAAAAGCCACCCGGTAGCTTCTTGCCCGCCGACCCGCTGAGAACAGCCGACGTGAACTCGGAGTTTGCCTTCGAACTGGGCGTCTGTCAGTGGGCCGAACGACACTGGCCCCCGAACGGCGAGCGCGAGCACCCGGTCGTCGTCGCGCGCCAACTCGGTGTCAAGCGGCGCCGCTGGGACACCGTCGTCATCGAGTGTGACCCTGACGGCCTCGCCGCCCGCGCGAACTTCGGACGGGAACGGCTCGATTCAGACCTTCTCCACGTGGTTCGAAACGCCCCCGCCGAGTGGGCATGGTACCGCGACGCACTCCCCGACCCCGGCTACCCATGGCGCTACGTCCGCGAAGCGATTCACCGCGCCGACGACCGCGGCATCGTCGACACCAGAACCGACGGCAACCGCATCCACATCCGCCGGAAGTGGCCCTACCCCGACTGGGTCGAGCGGGTCGTCGCCATCGAGAACAAACCGGACCTCACCGCGAGTGCCGCACGCGACCTCGCGCCCCAGCTCGAACGGGACGTGGCGCTTGCGCTGGCCGACGAGGTGTGGGTCGCCACCGCCGACACCGGCGAGCGGGTTACGCCGGCGCTGTTCGAGGGGATTCCCGTCGAGGCCGGCATCCTGACGGTCGACCCGGCCGAGCGCGGGGCGGGTGCCGTCGACGCGACGTGGCAACCACGCTCGCTGTCGGTCACAGACCCCGGCACGCGCATCGTCGAGCGGCCGGCCGGCGGCGACCGGGACGCTTCGGCCGCCCGCTTCGAGTACGCCGACCCCGAGTGGAAAGCACAGAAACGGCTGGCAATCGCCGAGCGGGCCTACGAACGTGGCTGGCGCGCCTACGCCGACTCGATGCGGCCGGACTGTCGGCACTTCGAACTGGACCCGACGACGGCCGTCGCACGACCACACTGCCGGGCGAAGGAATGTCACCAGACCCAGACCGAGTGTGCGGGGTCGTGTCCGGACTTCGAACCCGAGCCGCCGGCGTGGCGACAGATGGAGTGGCCACTCGACGGTGGTCCAGGGGGAACAATCAAAGAACTCCTCTCAAGCCAGCGTGCACGCCAGCGGCCCGACCAGCCGCCTACCGAATGACGATGTTCTCGCGGTCGAGTACCAGCCGGAAGGTCGGGACAGTCTTGCGGACCCGTTCGACGGCTCCCTTGTCGACCAGCCCGTGTAACACCGAGCGGACATCGTCGACGTCGACGCCTTCGCCTGCGTCCTGCAGGGCGTGCAGCGTCGCGACGACGCTCTGTGGCTCGTCGTCGGGACCCGGCAGTACGTCGAGCGTCGCGGCCTCGATGTCGCTCACGTCGACGACCCGCTCTGAGGAGTCAGTCTCCTCGCCGGCGGCGACGGCCTCTGCCTCCGGCGTCGCACAGATGAGGCTGTCCTCGTTGCGGTAGTAGTACTCTTTGAGTTCCGATTCGAGGTAGGAGTGGACCTCGCTCCCGCTGTCCATCCCCCACCGCTCCTGGAGGGTGCCGTTTTTCGTCGGTTGCAACTCGACGATGTCCTCGAGTCGCTCCTGGGCCTCCGGTGAGAGCGTCATTTCATCTACGTACGGCGACCGGGGTACAATGGCGTTCCGGAGTCGAGTCGACGGCGAGAGCCGACCGCTGCCGGTCAGTAGCCGTCGGCAGTGGGGCTGTAATCAAGTACTTCAATCGCACCGAGCGTGAGCGCGTCGGGCTGGAAGTTCCCCTGTGGCGGGTGGTACCCCGTCTCTTCGAGCGTCGCCGCGACGACGGCCTGGTTTTCGGCGCGGATGCCCATCGTCTCGGCCACGGAATCGACGGCGTCGCGCTCACAGTAGACCCCTTCCATCTCCCAGCTGTGGTCCTCGTAGCAAGTCAGCGCGACCGTCACACGGTCGCCCGACCCGAGGGTGCGCGCACACGTCCGACAGCCAATCGTCCGGCTGCCGAAGTCCTGTTTGACGGCGAGGCTCTCGACGACGCGTCCGGTAAACAGCGAGACGAGGTCGCGCTCGGACAGCGAGTGGTCCGGCATCTACCCGACAAAGAGCCTCCAGAAAGTTAGCTTGGCCGGTCCGAGAGGGCAGCGAGCGTCTCGGCCACGTCGTCCCAGTGGCTCCCCTGCCAGAAGTGCTGGCCGCAGTCGACACACCGCCAGACGTCGACGTCGGAGGGGTCCGGCGCGTACTCGGGCGTGCGCTCGTCGATACCGACCCGTTCGACCGGGGCGTTGCAGACGCCACAGCGGGCTGGCTTTTCGGCTAGCGAGAGGTCGAGTCCGGCCGCGGCGAGTTCCCGGAGCTGGTCTTCGATGTCCCTCGACTGGAGCAAGACGACGGCCGGCGCGCGGTCGGCGAGCGCGTGGCTGCGCGTGAGCAGCGTCCGCCCGCTCGAATGCAGGCGGTCGAGAATCTCGTCGTCGTCCTCGATGCCCTCGTCGAGCGTGTAGGCGGCGTCGTAGCCGCACATCCGGAGGTAGGTGGCGAGTTTGCCAAGCATCGTATCGAGCAGGAATCGCCGTGGTGAGTCGGCCCCTCCGTCGCTCATGTCTCTCCGTCGGGGAGCCAGCGACAAAAGCGTACACAGCGGGGACGGTCCGCCGGCAGGTGCCGCGCTCAGTCGAGAAACGACCGGAGGTCCGCCGGGTCGCGCGTGTTCACCACGTCCGCCAGTTCGGCCCAACCCCGACGCGCGGTGTGGACGCCATACCGGACGTGGCCGTAACTCGACGTGCGGTGGGCGTCGGTGTCGACGACAATCTTGGCGCCCTGCTCGAGAGCGGTCTTGACCGCCCGCCCGTCCAGGTCGAGCCGACGGGGGTCGGCGTTGATTTCCAGGGCCGTGCCGTGGTCGGCAGCGACGCTCGCGAGTCGCTCGACGTCGACTGTCAGCCCCGACCGCTGGTTGAGCAGTCGGCCGGTGGGGTGACCGATGACGTCGACATCGGGATGGCTGGCGGCCGCGACCAGTCGCTCGGTTCCATCCCCGTCCAGCCCGGCGTGTGGCGAGGCGACGACCAGGTCCAGTTCCCCCAGCAGGTCGTCGGCGACCGACACAGAGCCGTCGGCAGCGATGTTTGCCTCGACGCCGGCGAAGACGGCGATGTCGGCATCCTCGGCGACGGTTCGGATTTCGGCGAGTTGTTCACGGAGCTTGTCGTCGTCGAGCCCGACGCCGCCGACCATCCCCGGACCGGTCGCGTGGTCGGTAATCGCGACGTAATCGTGGCCGAAGTCGGCTGCGCCCGCGACCATTCCGGCAATCGACTCGGTGCCGTCCGACCAGTCGGTGTGGATGTGCAGGTCCCCGCGAACGTCGGCTTCGGTGAGGAGGTCCGGGAGTGTCCCCTCGGCGGCGGCCGCAATCTCGCCGCGTTCCTCCCGGAGTTCCGGCGGTATCCAGTCGAGGTCGAGCACCTCGTACATGCTCTCCTCGGTGTCGCCGGCGACACGGTCGCCCACGCGCTGGTCGGCGTCGGGGTCCTCGACGGAACCCACGTCGAAGACACCGTACTCGTTCATCTTCAGGTCCCGCTCGATAGCGCGGTTCCGGAGCGCGACGTTGTGGTCCCAGCTGCCGGTGAAATACTGGAGTGCGCTCCCGAACTCCGAGGGGGAGACCACGCGGAGGTCGACGCGAACGCCGCCGGCGCGGACGCTCGCCTTCCCGGTCCCGGCCTCGATGACCGAGTCGGCACCGTCCCAGTCGGCGAAGGCGTCGACGACCGCTTGGGGGTCCTCGCTGGCCGCGAGAACGTCCACGTCCCCGACCGTCTCCTTCCAGCGGCGAATCGACCCCGCGAGGTCACACGCCGAGACGGCCTCGACGTCTCGGAGGAAGTCCCGGACGGCTTCGCCCCGCGGGATAGCCTCGCCCAGCAGCGACCGCTCGTGGGCCTCGCGGGCGAAGTCGATGCCGTCGAGGATGTTCTGCTCGGTCTTGGCTCCGAATCCTTTGATTTCCTGAATCTCCCCGGCCTCGGCCGCCGCTTCGAGGTCGTCGAGCGTCTCGATGCCGAGTTCCTCGTAGAGCGTGCCAACGGTCTTCGGGCCGACCCCCTCGATGCTCGTGAGCGCGGCCATGTCGACGGGGAGTTCGGCACGGAGTTCGTCGAGTTCGTCGATTGTCCCGGTCTCGGCGTACTCGACGATTTTCGACGCGATAGCGTCGCCGACGCGGTCGATATTCTGCACTGCGTCTGCTCCCTCGGCGGCGAGCGCGCGCACCGAGTCGGGGTGGTCACGGACGTTCTCGGCGGCCCGGCGGTACGCGCGCGGTTTGTACTCGACGCCCTGGGCTTCGAGTAAGTCGGCAAACTCCTCGAGTCGTGTCGCAATCTCGGCGTTGTCACTCATAGGTAGTCACTCATAGGTAGTCACTCATCGACTGCGGCCACGGCCGACGCCGACGCCGGAGTCGTCGTCATTGTGGCCAAGTGCCTTCTGTAGGAACTTCATCCAGCGTTTGCGGTCGGCGGCTTCTTTCGCCTGTGCTTCGCTCTCGATGTCGGCACCGCCGAGCTGTTCGAGCGCGTTGAGTGCCCGGTCGATACCGATAATCGACTTGGCGAGTTCTTCGCCCTCCTCGAAGCTAATGGGCGTCTCCTCGTCCTCAATCTGCTGTTTGCGCTGCAGTCGCTCGCGGCGAAGGTTCTTCTTTGCGCGCTCGACGCGCTCGCGTTCGCCGGCGGGGACCGTCTCGCGCCGGCGAATCTCGAAGACGAACTCCTGGAGGTCGATGTCCTCGCCTTGGACCGTGATACGCTCGGGGATGTTGGCACCGATGGTTGCGCCCTCGCGCTCGATGCGCTCCAGCAGTTGTTTGCGCTCGAACTCTCTCACGCATCTCCCTACCGGCTTCTGGCACTTCGCTCCTTCGCTGCCAGGCCGTACGGGCGGGCAGTCAGTGTGGTCCGACAGTCCGGACAGTCCACGTCGACCGTCTCCGGCCGGAGTGTCAGCACCCAGTCGCCGTCGACGGGCGCGTCGTGCCCACAGCGCGGACAGAACAGTGTCGACTTCCGATGGACGCGGTGGGACGGGGTTTCGGGAACCGACCCAGCGCGGCTTGTAGAGTACACGCGGGTCATCGTAGAAGAGAACGGTCTACACGGGTAAGTGCCTGCTGTCAATATATGGAAACCAACGGCGTTTGCGACCTCTAGTATGTAAAGAGTGGTCTCGGCAGAACAGACAGCGACACGACCGGCTCAAACGTCGAAGACGACGTACGCGCGCCAGCCGTCGTCGGTTTCCGAGACGTCCATCTCCGAGTAGGTGACTGCCTTCAGGTCACGGGCAGTGACCTCCGACAGCGGGACCCCCCGGTACGACCCATCGAGGTGCCACTCGCCGTCCTTCTCGTTCACTGTCGTCTCGTTGTCGACCGGGAGAACACCGCGCACGTCCCGTTCGTAGATGAGGTCGTCGAGATAGTCGAACAGCAGTGCCTCCCGACCCTCGGCAGTCACCGTAAGCGAGCGTCGCTGGCCGGCCGCCGGCACGTCCGCACACATCGCTGCGGCCATCCCGTCGGCGACGGCGGCGAAGACGTCGGCGAGTGAGTCGGCGGTTGCTTCGACAGCGACATCGGCGGTGTGGTCTTTGAGTTCGTAGCTCACGGGGAGTCACCAGGACTGGCGCCGAGTTCGTCGGGGTCGTTGATAACCACTCCGCTGGAGACGATAGTCTGGATGCCCTCCTCGACAGTCATGTCGATGTCGTGGACCCGGGTTTCGGGGAGGTGCATCACGAATCCACCCATGAAGGGGTTCGGTCCCATCGGCGCAAACAGCGTCGTCATCTCGTCGTGGCCGGTTGCCGCCTCCATCACCGACGGATGCTCCGCGGTCACGAACCCGAGGATGTACGACTCCTCCTGTGGGAACTCGACGAGTTTGACCTCCTGGAAACTATCCGTATCCTGTTCGAGGAGGAGGTCGCTAATCTCGTTGAGGTTCGAGTAGATAGTCCCGACACCCGGAATCCGCGAGACCGTCGATTCGAAGCGGCGCTCGACGGTCCCGTCCCCGTGGCGGCTCTCGGCTGCCACGCCGATGACGAAGATGAGCAAAAGAAACACAGCCGCAGTCAGCAACTGGATGGCGGCGACCGGGACCGCATCGAAGCCCAGCGAGTCCTGGACGAGGATGACCCCGGGGGCGAGAAACTGCGAGAGGAAATTGACGATGACCACCGTGATGTAGATAGTGAGCACGACCGGGACGACGATTGCCGCGCCGGTCACCAGCGCGCGCTTGAGATAGTCGAAAGTACTGTCCATCTGCTCGGCCGGAGGGGCCCCAAGCAGTAACATACGGCCCGTTAGGGCGGACTCGTCTATATGGGTGCAGGTTTCGTCCGGGACCGGCACGCAAACGAGTGGCCGTGAGCGGTGGAATTATAATCGTCGCTACCCTGCTTCCGCGGTAGTGAGCGTCAACGTCCAGCGACGTGTCGTCAGTCCGGGCAGCGACGAACACGTCGACCGTGCCTGGAAACTCAAAGAGCGCATTCGCAGAGAGGACGGGATGTTGCGCCAGCGTCGCCGTTTCTTCCAGAACGCGTACGAGCGCTCGACGGTCTATCTCTACATCGACCGGTCTGACGGACGCCTCGTCGGATTCGCCGCCGTCCGCCGTGACGGCTACATCCTGTTTCTGGCCGTCGACGAGGACTACCGCGGGCTGGGCTTTGGCAAGCGACTCGTCGCCCGTGTCGCCGAGGACTACGGCACCGTCACCTGTCACGCCCGGACGACGAATCAGGACGCGCTGAACTTTTACGACCATCTTGGATTCGAGGTAGCACGCCGAATCGACAGCTACTACGAGGACGGCGGCGACGCCTACTACCTCAAACTCGGCGAGGAAGAGGGTATCCGGGAGAAACTGGCCAGTCTGCTCGGCCGGTGAGTCGACCGTCGACGCAAACTCTTTTGCCACGCTCGGGCAAACGGGGCACCGATGGAAGAGCAGACGCTGCGCTATCTCCGGGGGCGCTTTGGCGACCACTACCGCCGAAGCGAGATAACGCCACCACCCGACGCCAACGAGCGCGAGTGGGGATACGTCCCCTGGACAGAGGGGCCGGGCGAGACGTACGTCCGCCACAAGTCGCTGCTCGATTTGGGTGAAATCTCGGAGTTTCTGGCCCGCGAGCGGCCCCGCCACGTCTACTTCTCGGCCGGGCGCTACGAGAACCCCAGCGCGTCGACGATGTCCGGCAAGACCTGGCGGTCCTCGGACCTCATCTTCGATCTGGACGCCGACCACCTCCCCGCCGCCGAACCCGACGACACCTACGCCGAGATGCTCGCAAAGTGCAAGGACGCCCTGCTTCGCCTCCTCGATTTCCTCGAGGACGACTTCGCGTTCGAGGACCTGACCGTCGTCTTCTCGGGTGGCCGTGGCTACCACGTCCACGTCCGCGACGAGGGTATCCAGGGGCTCGAACGCGACGCCCGCCGGGAGATCGTCGACTACGTGCGCGGTATCGGGCTGGACCCGGACAGCCTCATCCGCAAGGAGATGCGCGGGTCGGTCACCGCCCGCGTGCTCCCGACCGACGGCGGGTGGGGCCGGCGCGTCCACCGGAAGCTCATAGACTTCGTCGACGAACTCGAAACTCTCGACGAAGCGGACGCACTCGACCGACTCAAGGAACTGGACGGCATCGGTGACGGGCGTGCAAAGACCATCTACGGCGCCGTCCAGCAGAATCGCGAGGCAATCGAGAACGGCAACGTCGAGGCCGGCGGGGTCGGCATCAGGACGCTGGTCGACTCGCTGGTAACCGAGGTCGTCGAGACCGAGAACGCCCCCATCGACGAACCGGTGACGACCGACACCAACCGCCTCATTCGACTCCCGGGAAGCCTCCACGGTGGGAGCGGACTGGCGGTCCAACGGCTCGACCGCGACGCTATCACGGACTTCGACCCGCTGGTCGATGCGGTCCCGGAGACGTTCCGGAGCCACGAGATAACGGTCGAAGTGACAGACGGCGGGCGGGTCGAACTGGATGGCGATAGCTTTACACTGGAGGAGCGAGAGGTTACTGTTCCAGAGTCTCTCGGCGTGTTCCTGATGTGTCGGGGCCGCGCCGAGAAGGGGCAGGAATAATGGATTTGGACGAACTACAATCCGTGCGCGACCGCGAGCGCCAGACCGACAAGCTCCAGCAGTTGCGCCCGACATTTTACGCGGACGCCGGCAGGTTCATCCAGCAGTTGCGCGAGCAGCGGTCGCGCGCGGCCGAGCGCGCCGACGACCCCTTCGACGCCCCCGAAGTGAGTCGGCTCTCCGACGAAATCGACACCGCCGAACAGACCGTCGAGGCAATCTACGAGAAACGCGTCGGCAAAATCGTCAAGGCCGCCTCGTTTGCCGCCGCGGACCTGCCGGCCGAATCCGACGGGATGACAGAGGAGGAGACGAAGCTCTTCGAGACACTCGTCGACGACATCAAGACCAATCGCCAGCACGTCCTCGACGTCCTCGCCGGCGAGGACGACGAGTCGGCCGACACCACAGACGCGGCCGAACCGGCAGAGCCCGCCGAGGAGAGTGAGCCATCGACAGCGTCCGAATCGGCCGACACACCGACGCCGCCCTCGCCCGCCGAGGCAACGCTTGCGGACGGCCCGCCGACCGGCGTCCCAGACAATGACGAGGACAACGTAACGGCGGCAGACGTGATGGGCGGGGCGCCGACTGAGCAACCGAGCGGCGACGACGAGGAACCAGCCGACCCCGACCCGCCGGCACCGACGCCGGGCGCTGGTCAAGACGCGGAGACAGAACTCAGAGAGGACGGTGGCACGGCCACCGACACCCAGACCGGCGTCACCCGACAGACGGTCCGAATCACCACCGACGTTGGCGGCATCTTCGGCGTCGACGAACGCGAGTACGACCTCGCGGAAGACGACGTGGTGACGCTCCCGGAAGCGAACGCGGAGCCGCTGGTCGAACGCGACGCGGCCGAGCGCCTCTGAGCAGTTACCGCGGTGCCGGCCGCGACCCGAGCGTCAACTCGACAATTTCGCGGCGGCCGTCGCGGATGACTTCGACGTCGATTGTGTCACCAGGACGGGTTTCGAGTGCGAGAAACGTCGACAGCGCCTGCTGGGTCGGGATGTCGACGCCGTCCATCCGGTAGACGACATCGCCGCCTGTCCCGATACGCCGGTTGTCGACGACGATTGTTTCGGAGCCGGTCGACCCCTCTAATACGCCCGCCGAGGGACTGCCGTCGACCACGTTGTCGATGTAGACGCCCCAGGAGACATCGAGGTCGTTTGCCTCGATGACCGGTGGCGTCACGGGCGCGATGTTGACGCCCATATACGAGTGGTCGTAGGAGCCATCGCGGACGAGCGAGGGGACGACGCGGTCGACCATCGCCGCGGAGATGGCAAAGCCGATGTTGTCGCCGCCGCCGGCGTTGACGACGCCGACGAGTTCGCCATCGAGGTTGACGAGCGGGCCGCCGCTGTTGCCGGGGTTGACCGCGGCGTCGGTCTGGACGGCGTCGGGTATCGAGAAGCCGTTTGCCGCGGGGAGCGTGCGGTCTTGCCCGCTGATGATGCCGGCCGAGAGTGAGCCAGAGAGCCCGAACGGGTTGCCGATAGCGACGACCTCCGTACCGACTGGCGGTTCGCTGGCGACGAGTGGAATCGGTTCGATGTCGTCGGGCCGGTTCGGTGCTTCGACGACCGCGAGGTCGCTGTAGACGTCCGTCGCGAGCGTCGTGGCCTCCTGCCAGCCGACGCCCTCGAACCAGACAGAAACTGCCTCCGAGCCGCCGACGACGTGTTCGTTCGTGACGAGAAAGTCCTCGTCGTAGAGCCAGGCCGTCCCGCTTGCGGTTCCGTTCGTCGTCTCGACGCGAACTGCCGCGACGGAGTCGGCGACTTGCTTGTAGACGCTACTGTAGGCCGACTGCGCTGTGGGCGTGTCGCCGTCACTGCCCCGTTCGGGCGCAGTGTAGGTCTCGTAGCGTGCCGGCCCGTCGTCAGTGGCGTCGGAACTGGTCGGCGCATCGAGCGAACAGCCGGCCAGTCCGGCGGCAAGACTGGTCCCGGCCGCACCGAGCAGTCGGCGGCGGGACCACTGGTCAGAACCCATATCGGAGGCTTGGCGGGCAGCCAGATAAATCACAGGGCAAACTACTACTCCGGCGGGGTTGTAGGGGCCGCCATCGATGGCAAATACGACAGACACGACGGAGGTCCCGCCGCCGGACTTTATCGGTCCAGCCATACGGTGTGCACTCGAGATGCTGCTCGTCGGTGCGCTCGTCCTCGTTGTCGGGTTGCCGACGACCAACGCCTTCTATCTCGGCCTGGTCATCGTCCTGGCAGTCGTCGCGATGGTGACGGTGTTGTTCTGGTCGCTGAACCAGCAGATGGAAGCCTGGATTGCACGGGCCCGCCGGACCGGTTCGCGGTCGAACAACTGAGACCGGAACGGACTGTTCGAGTAGCATTAAGGGGACGCCGGACGAACGGCCGGACGCAATGGAACTCACCTGGCACGGCCACTCGACGTGGCACGTCGAAGTCGGAGCGACCAGTCTGCTCATCGACCCCTTCTTCGGGAACCCGAAGACAGACACGAGCCCGGCGGACGTCGACCCGGATTTCGTCCTCGTGACGCACGGCCACGACGACCACGTCGGGGATGTCGGCGAGTTCACCGACGCGACACTCGTCGGCAGTCCCGAAGTGACGGGCCATCTCGCCGAGGAACACGGCTTCGCGGAGGACGACGTCGTCGGCATGAACCTCGGCGGCACCGTCGAACCCGGCGACGCCTTCGTGACGATGCACCGTGCCGACCACTCCAACGGCCTCGGTGAGGGATTCACGGCACCGAGTGCAGGGATGCCCGCCGGCTACGTCGTCTCTGATACGAAGCCGACGCAGGTCGACGACGAGGAGTCGACGACGTTCTACCACGCCGGGGACACCGGTCTGATGACGGAGATGCGCGAGGTCATCGGCCCGTATCTCGAACCGGACGCGGCAGCGCTCCCTGCCGGCGACCACTTCACGATGGGGCCGATGCAAGCCGCCATCGCTGCCGACTGGCTCGACGTCGACTACGCCCTCCCGATGCACTACGACACCTTCCCGCCAATCGAAATCGACACCGACGACTTCGAGCGGGAGGTCCGTGCGACCGGCGCTGACGTCGAAGCGGTCGTCCTCGAGGGCGACGAAACGTTCGAACTCTAGGCACAACCTCGTGTTCGCGACGTCGGTAACACCGGTGTAACTACCACCTTCATCTGTTCGGCCCCGGAATACGGTACCGTATGGCACGCGACATAACGCACGACGAGCACGGTCCATATATGATAGACGAAGCGGAGTTCGACGAGCAAGGCGGCGGGGCCGCAATCTGTCGGTGTGGACTCTCGGACAACAAACCATACTGCGATGGGTCCCACCAGGCCACGAAAGACGAAGAGGACGGCGTGGTCTACAGGTACGAAAACGACGACAGCGAAGGCGAACGCACCGTCGTCCGCGAGGAGTGAGTCGGAAAACGGGGCGGCGCTGACGACCAACCGCTCGGATACGTACTATTTTGAGGGAGCCGGCCGTACCTATTCTAGATGACAGACATCGAAGTCACGAGCACGTCCGAATCGGGATACACGACGACGAGCGTCACCGGCGAGTGGGAACTGGTCGTCGACGCCACCGGCGAGGACGGGCCGAACCCGAATCAGGTACTGGCCGCCGACTACGCCTCCTGTTTCATCCCGGCGTTTCGCGTCGGCGCGAACAAGGAGGGGTTCGACGACATCGGCCGCGTCGAAGTCGCCGTCGAGGCGGACTTGGACGACGACGATGACCTCGCTGCAATCTCCTTTACCATCCACGTCGAGGAGGCACTCGGCGATGCGGTCGACGACGTGGTCGCGCGCGCAGAGGACATCTGCCACGTTCACGCCGCGCTCCGCGAGGAACTCCGCGCCGACATCTCCGTCGTCGACGACGCGTTCTAGGACCCATCCGGGAAACGCTCTTGTCAGCCGGTCGGCTATGGGACGACATGACCAACGAGTGGACCGACCGGCTCGCGGGGGCGCGGATGCAGGTCGACCAGCGGTTTCAGGAGACACTGGATGCCTCGTCGTTTACCAACCAGGAGTGGGGGCTCGTCATGACCGCCATCGACTGGGACATCGAGAACCCCGAACAGCCCGACGCCGCGACACTCGTCGCGGATACCAGCAAACTGTCCGACATCATCCCCGAGCTAGAAAACATCCAACAGGAGATGGGCGGGGCACAGCGCCCGGTCGAAAAGGGACCGGATACGAGCGGCATTTTCGGCCGTCTCAAGCGATATATCCACGACCTCCAGTCGAACAGTTCCGGCGAATCGTCGAGAAAGCGGTTCGAAGACGCGAAGGAACTGGTCGACGGCTACACGGTCGAGTTGCAGTCGTATCTCGAAGAGCGGGGACAGTGGGAGGACATCTGTCAGGCTGCCGCAGCCGAACAGAACCACTCGTCCGCCGAGCGTTAGTACTCCTCGCCGGCGTGAAACAGGGTCAGCTCTTCTGCCTCGTAGATGTTGATGAGTTCCGCGACGATTTCGTCGTAACTCTCGTCGTCGACGCGCAGGCTATCGAGTCGCTCGATTGTCTTCTCGTCGAGGTCGATAGATGGCATAGTTGAACCGACGCCCGGCAGCGACTTAAGGAGTGGGGCAGCAGTCTACGGGTTCTTACAGACGGTCGACGATGGCGTCGGTAACGGCCTCGGTCCCGGCGTCGCCACCGAGGTCCGGGGTCCGTGGCCCCGAATCGAGGACGTCCTCGACGGCCGCGCGCACGCGGTCGCCCTCCTCGCCGTAGCCCAGATGGTCGAGCATCATCGCCGCCGAGAGAATCATCGCCGACGGGTTGGCGACGCCCTGGCCCGCGATATCCGGCGCGGAGCCGTGGACCGGTTCGAACAGCGCGTTGTCCGGGCCGACGTTCGCACTCGGAAGCAGCCCCAGCCCGCCGACGAGTCCCGCCGCGAGGTCAGAGAGCATATCGCCCGCGAGGTTCGGACAGATGACGACGCCGTACTCCTCGGGGTGCTTGATGAGGTGCATCGCGAGCGCGTCCATCAGCGCGGTGTCGTAGTCTGCGCTGCGCTCGTCGCCGACGGACTCTGCTACGTCCAGGAAGAGTCCGTCCGTGGTTCGCATGACGTTTGCCTTGTGGGCGATTGTCACGTCGTCGTAGCCGTTCTGGTTCGCATAGTCGAAGCCGAACTCGGCGATGTCGCGGGAGGCTTCTTCGGTGATGACGCGTGTACACGTCGTCACGCCGTCGGTGATTTCGGACTCGATACCGGCGTAGACGCCCTCGGTGTTCTCGCGGATGAAGACGAGGTCGGTCTGGGGCTGGACCGCGTCCAGCCCGGGGTAGGCGTGGGCGGGCCGGACGTTGGCAAAGGACCCGACGACCGACCGCAGCGGGAGGATGACGTCGGCGGCCGTCTCGCCGGCCGCGCCAAACAGGGTTGCGTCGGCGTCGGCGGCGATGTCGCGGGTCTCCTGGGGGAGTGCCTCGCCGGTCTCTTCGAGGACGGCGTCGCCCGCGTCGCCGTGGACGAACTCGAAGTCGACCGGTGCCGCTTCGAGGACGTCGATGGCTGCCGGTGTTACCTCCTGCCCGATACCGTCGCCGGGGATGACTGCAATCTCGTGGGTCATGCTCGCAGGTGCGCGGGCGCGGGAAATGGGGGTTTCGGTCTGGCCGGGTCACCGCAGTGGCGGCTCCGTATCGACAAACATTACCGGCCCACCTACAACGGTACTGACATGGACGACATCTTCGTTGCCCGCCTGATGTCCTCAGGCATTATCACGGTCACGCCGGACACGCTCGTCGAGGACGCCGCAAACACGCTTCTGGACAAACAGATCGGCTCGCTCGTTGTCGTCGACGAGGACAACCAGCTCCAAGGCATCCTGACGAGTACGGACTTCGTCCGCATCGTCTCAGAGAGCAAACCGAAAGCAAAGACGACGGTCGAACGGTACATGACCGACCAGGTCGTCACCGTCGAAGCTCAGGACCCCATCCGCGACGCGGCGGACAAGATGATTACCTACAACATCCACCACCTGCCGGTCGTCGACGACCAGGAGGGCGTCATCGGGATGCTCTCGACGACGGACCTCACGGCGTATCTCTCGGACGTCGAGAAACCGTCCCCGGCGTAGCTCAGATTCCCTGAACCGTTTCTATCAGTCCGACACTCTCCAGTATCATCCACGCGAGGAAAAACCCATAGAGGACGAGCAGGGCAATCGCCTCCGTGTTCGACAGTTCGAGATGGGTGCGAGTGAAGACGATGAAAAGCAGCGTCGCGAAGGCGAGAAATCCCATGAGCGGGACGGCAGTCAGAAACTCGACTCTGCACGTTTATAAACTGCCCTCAGAATGGAGAAAGAGGTGGTCGATGTCTTCCATCAGTCCATCGAGATCGCGGTCTGGTTGATCGCGCACCCACGAAAACATGTTGTAGATCGTCTCCTTGAGACCGTGTTCGAGTTGTGATCGGAGCGACGAGGCTTTCGAGACAAGTCGCTCCGAGGCGCTCGGTTCCGGACCAAGCCGAAGAAGGCTGTAGGCCAGCATCTGAAGGTGCCAGTGACGACTGGCACCGTCAGAATCACGAACCTCGCAGTCTCCTAAGCCAAGATCCTCTTTCGAGTCCTCGAAGAATGTCTCTACTCGCCATCTGTACGAATAACTCCGAATAATGTGTGCCGAAGGCGCGTCAATCTTGTTTGTTGCGAGGTACTTGACCGGATTCTCGTCGTCCTCATCGGTAACCTTCTCTGTGATTACCAGCCGAACCTCACCTAATTTCGAGATAGGGACTGTCTTAGTCCAGATTTTGTACGTTTCACCGTCAACTTCTCGCTCTTCCTTGTCGATGCACTCTTCGAGCGCATCGACGCGTCTCTCTTTGTTCGCGTAGGTCACCTGTCGGTTGCCCCGTAGTGGTCCAATCCAGTCCTTGCCGTGTGATTCGACGTGTTCGATCAGACCGGAGTCATGAGCAAACCATGCATCGAAGAGGTAGGTGTCCGCAGGCACACCTACCTCTTCTTCTAATTCTGTGATTATCTCTCGTGCGAGGTCGTATTTTGTCTCCTGTTCGTCTTCCTCGTCCTCGTCGTCGGCCTTCTCGTACTGGCGAAAAGCAAGTGGATAGGACGTTTTCTCATCGGTATAGAACGCGTAGACGAGGTTCTGTCCCCAAACAGGCTCACCCTCAGAGTGATCGTAGAACTCTCCAGCACCGGGAAGAGACTTCCCGGTTCGCTGGATAACTGAATCGTCAATAACGATGTAGCCGTCTTGTGACCAGCGTGTCTCTCCGTGTTTTTGCAGTTCCTCTAACCGCTCGTGATTGAGCTGATCCTCATCCCAATCGTATTCAGTGATGAACTTGTTGAGTGCTCGGTCACTTCCGGCGGGAAGGACCTCTCGTGCAATTCCGGTTACAGTCTTGCTGCGGCCCGCAGCAAGACCTGTCACGTACGTTTTGGCGTGAGTCGTTTGATGATATGATAGCGAGTCGAATTCATCCAGCACGTCGGTGCACGAGAGGAAATCCGTAATCGGCAGCATCAGGTTTCAATGCTGCCTACACCACGCCCCTACTTAAACGTGCAGAGCCGAGTCAGAAAGTTGATTTCGGCCGAGCCGGCGATGATGACACCGACCGGGAGCGCGACGAGAAGGTTGAACGTGTTGCTCCCGAGAACGTTCGTGAGACTGGTGATGTCTTCATCCTTCTTAGCGGCGCTCACGCTGACGAACGCATCCGGGAGACTCGTCCCCGCTGCGATGACCGTCAGCCCCCACAGCACGCTCGGGGTGTCAAAGGCGGCTCCGAATCCCAGGGCAGCCCGGACGATTCCCTCGACGCCGACCGCGATGAGCACAAGCGACGCGAGGACGAGCGCCCACTCGCGACGCGGGGCGATACCCGTCGACAGTGGGGCGGTGTAGTCTCTGGTATCCTGATACTGGAGGAAGACGTAGACGCCGTAGGTCGCGAGTGGCAAGAGGGCGAGCATCGGTGTCAGCACTGCCGCCTCGTTCGTACCGCCTGGGACGTACGTCGCACCGAGCGCGAAGACGATAAACAACACCAGAACGCTGATGATGTAGAACTGGGCGTCCTTGTGGACGACATCCCGCGTCGCTTCGAGCGATTCACTCGAGAGCGCGGAGACGGCAGGGATGACCAGCAGATTGAAGATGGCACTGCCGACGATAGCCCCGACGCCCAGCGAGAACTCGCCGTGGACGAGCGTGCTGATGACGACAGAGCTCAGTTCCGGGAACGAGGAGCCGATGGCGATGACGACCGCGCCGTGGACCGCCACGGGCAAGCCGTAGTGTCGCGAGAGGCGCGCCGCGGCGTTTTCCAGCAGTTCGCTCCCTTTCCAGATGACGGCCGTAGCGACGACCGCGAGCAGTGCCAGGGCTGGCAGCGAGGCCATTCGTGTAGACACTCCAGGCCGACCCACAATAGCGTACTGAACCTCGGTCGGGCGACAGCCCCCGTCGGCCACACGTAGCTTTACGGCGACGTGGTACGTACTTGGCGACGAGATGGTCTTCAAGAAAATCACGCTCATGGGAACGAGCGGCCAGAGCTTCGAGGAAGCCGTCGACGACGCCATCCAGCGCGCCGAGATGACCATCGACAACGTCCAGTGGGTGGAAGTTGTCGAGCAAAGCGTCCAGGTCGGGGGCCTCAACTCCCGGGAGTATCAGGTCGAGACCGAAATCGCGTTCGAACTGGAGGAGTAACGTCGAAAGCGACCCTCAGGCAGGGTCGGTGTACGGCAGGTCGGCAGCCGTCTGTTCGATAGCGTTCTGATTGGACTTCATCAGCGCCGTCGTGTCCCAGATACCGTCGACGAGTGCCTTGCGCTGGCCCTCGTTGACTTCGACGCCAACTTCCTGGCCGCCGTATGTGATGGTCTCGCTGGCGATGTCAATGTCGATTTCGCCGTCGGGGTTGTCCTCGACCCACTGCTGGAGGTCGTTGATCGTCTCGTGGTCGGCGGTGACCGTCGGAATGCCCAGCGCGAGGCAGTTGCCCGCGAAAATCTCCGCGAAGCTCTCGCCGATGATGGCGTCGATGCCCCAGCGCATGAGCGCCTGCGGGGCGTGCTCACGGGAGGAGCCACAGCCGAAGTTGTTGTTGACCACCATGATGGAGGCGTCCTGATACCGTTCCTCGTTCATCGGGTGGTCTTTCTGGTTGTCCTCGTCGTCGAAGCGCAGGTCGAAGAACGCGAACTCGCCCAGTCCGTCGAAGGTGACGACCTTCATAAAGCGGGCCGGGATTATCTGGTCGGTGTCGATGTCGTTCCCGCGGATGGGAATCCCAGTTCCAGAGACCTCCGTCACCTCAGGAATGTCCTCGGTTCCAGTCATACAGACACCACCTCCTCAAGTTCGCGCACGTCTGTCACTTCCCCTTCGACGGCCGCGGCGGCGACCATCTGGGGATTCATCAGCACGGTGCGACCGTCCTTGCTCCCCTGTCGACCGATGAAGTTCCGGTTCGACGAGGAGGCACAGGCTTCGTCACCCTCCAGTTGGTCTTCGTTCATGCCCAGACACATCGAACAGCCGGCGTTGCGCCAGTCGAAGCCGGCCTCCTCGAAGATGTCTTTCAGGCCTTCCTCCTCGGCGGCCTGCTGGACGCGCTGGCTGCCGGGGACGACCATCGCGCGCACGTCGTCGTGGACCTCGCGGCCCTCGACGATCTCCGCGCCACGGCGCAGGTCCGGCAGGCGTGCGTTCGTACACGACCCGAGGAAGGCCACGTCGATCTGGTAGCCTTCCATCGTGTCGCCGGGGTCGACGCGCATGTGCTCCTGAGCGCGTCGGGCGGTCTCGACCTTGTCCTCGGGTAGCGACTCGGGTTCCGGAATCGGGTCGGTGATGCCGACGCCCTGGCCGGGCGTGGTCCCCCAGGTGACGACCGGTTCCAGCGAACTGCCGTCGATGGTGACCACGTCGTCGTACTCGGCGTCGTCGTCACTCCGGATGGACTCCCAGTAGGGCTTGAGACGCTCGAACTCGCCGGGGTTGTCCTGGAAGTAGTCGGTCTCTTCGAGCCACTCGTAGGTGGTCTCGTCGGGGTTGACATAGCCCGCGCGAGCGCCACCCTCGATGGACATGTTACAGATGCTCATCCGGCCTTCCATCCCCAGGTCCTCGATGGCCTCGCCGGCGTACTCGTAGACGTAGCCGACGCCGCCCTCCGTACCCAGCCGGCGGATGATTTCGAGGATGATGTCCTTGGCCTCGACGCCCTCCTGGAGCTGGCCGTCGACCTGAATCTTGCGGACCTTCTGTTTGTCCATCGCGATGGTCTGGGTGGCCAGTACGTCCCGAATCTGGGAGGTGCCGATACCGAAAGCCAGCGCGCCGAAGGCACCGTGCGTCGAGGTGTGGCTGTCACCACAGACGATGGTCTTGCCGGGCTGGGTCAGTCCCTGCTCCGGACCGACGACGTGGACGATGCCCTGGTCCCCGCTCGTGGGGTCCAGAAAGTCGATGTCCGCGTCGCGGACGTTCTCTTCGAGTTCGGCCATCATCTCCTCGGCGGCGTCGTCGCTGTAGGGCCGGGACTGGTCTGCCGTCGGGACGATGTGGTCGACCGTCGCCAGCGTCAGGTCCGGGCGGGCAACCTCGATGTCGCGTTCACGGAGCATCCCGAACGCTTGCGGGCTCGTGACCTCGTGGATGAGGTGCAGACCGACAAACAGCTGGTCCTGTCCGTTCGGCAGCGTCGTTACCTTGTGTCTGTCCCAGACGTTGTCGTACAGTGTGTTCTGACTCATACAGTCTCGTCTCGTCCTTCTGTGCCCCGCTCGAAGGCGCGGTTGGCGCCCTCTGAGGGAGGTTCGTGGCTTACATCTTCCATTCGGTCGGTCTCTGTGTCGTCTTCGCCGGGGTGGCCCCCGTCCGCGGCGACGACTGCACCGCGGTTGTGCAGTTCGCCGAAGGGTTCGTTCGTGTGTGGATGCGTGTGGTCCACGTCTTTCATCGTCATCGTGTCACTCCTGTTCGCCCCACTCGAACAGTTCGCGCAGGCGCTCGCCGACCTCCTCTATCTGGTGGTCCTGCTCTGCCTGGCGGTACTGTTTGTAGGCCGGGCGGTTGGCCTGATTCTCGTTTATCCATTCGCGTGCGAACTCGCCGTTCTGGACACCCTCCAGAATCTCGTCCATCGCCTCGCGGTTGATGACGTCGTCACCTCGGGTCAGCCCGCCGTACTCGGCGGTATCCGACACCGAGTTCCACATCTCCATGTTGCCGCCCTCGTACATCAGGTCGACAATCAGCTTCATCTCGTTCAGACACTCGAAGTAGGCCATCTCGGGCGAGTAGCCCGCGTCGACGAGCGTCTCGAAACCGGCTTTGACCAGACTGGTCACACCGCCACAGAGCACCGCCTGCTCCCCGAAGATGTCCGTCTCGGTCTCCTCGCGGAAGGTAGTCTCGATGAGGCCGGCACGGGTACAGCCGATGGCCTTCCCGTACGCGATGGCCTCGGCTTTGGCCTCGCCCGTGGCATTCTGATAGACCGCCAGCAGGCCGGGCGTTCCCTCGTCGCGCTGGTAGGTCCGGCGCACGAGGTGCCCGGGAGATTTTGGTGCGATCATCGTCACGTCCACATCCTCGGGCGGTTCGATCTGCCCGTAGTGGATGTTGAACCCGTGTGCGAACTGGAGCGTATCGCCAGCATCCAGTTCCGCCTCGATGTTCTCCCAGACGTGGGGCTGGACGGTGTCCGGGATGAGCATGTTCACGATATTACCTTCTGCAGCAGCCTGTTCGGGCGTCTCTACGCGCAGCCCTTCGGCCTCGGCGGCGTCCCACGAGTCCGAACCTCTGCGGAGACCGACGACCACGTCGACCCCGCTGTCCGCGAGGTTGAGCGCGTGGGCGTGGCCCTGGCTTCCGTAGCCCAGGACAGCGACCGTCTTGTCTTCGATGTTCGATTCGTCTGCGTCCTCGTCGTAGTACACGTCTGTGTTGAAGTTGTTCTCAGTCATCTGAAACCTCCTGTGTCGCAACTTGCGCGTCTGTCGGTGCCTTGTTCGGCTGTTTGACCTGTGCCGTCGGTGCCTCGCCGCGGGCCAGCGCCGCGTACCCAGTCCGGACGAGTTCGCGGATGCCAAACTGCTCGAAGGCGTCGATTGCGTCGTCTATCTTCTGTTCGGCGCCGGTAATCTCGACGGTGATAGTCCGCGGGCCGGCATCGAGCGTGTTGCCGTCGTACATCTCGGTGATGGCGTTGACCTTGTCCGGGTCTTCGCCGTTGACCTTCACGATGACCAGTTCGCGCTGGACGGCGTCGGTGTCCAGTTCACGCACCGAGACGACCGGAATGAGTTTCTCCAGTTGCTTTTTCGCCTGGTCGACGCCCGGGCGTGGCTCCTCGATGACGATGGTCATCCGGGAGAGTTCGTCGTCGATGGTGCGTCCGACAGTCAGCGAGTCGATGTTGAACTGTCGACGGCTGAAGAGGCCAGCGGCCTCCGCGAGCACGCCAGGTTCGTTTTTCACCAGCGCCGAGAGCACCGTCCGCTCTGGCGGGTGTTCTGCCTCTGCCTCGGGGTCGATACGGATTCCCTGCTCGTTACGTCGTCCCTCCGGGAGCGTCCGCTCGTCGGGGTGCGGTCCGGGAAGTTCGCCTTGTGTCATCTTAGAGGTCCTCCAGATGCTGTTCGTTCAGTGCAAAGCGGGCGTTGTCGCCCCCGCTCGGAACCATCGGGTAGACGTTCTCGCTCGGGTCGATGATAGCGTCGATGACAGAGGGGCCGTCGTACTCGCGGGCCTCCTGAATCACGTCTTCGACGTTGTCGGCCTCCTCGAGACGGAGCCCCTGCGCGCCGAAGGCTTCGGCGAGTTTGTCGAACTGCGGAATCCAGGGATACTCCGAGGCCATCCGGCGGCCCTCGTAGAAGCCGTCCTGCCACTGGCGGACCATCCCGACCGCCTCGTTGTTCAGGACGACGATGGTGAGGTTCAGGTTCTCCCTGACTGCGACAGACAGTTCCTGTGCCGTCATCAGGAAGGAACCGTCGCCGTCGAAGGCGACGACTTCCTGGTCTGGGGCTGCGATTTTCGCGCCGATGGCCGCGGGCACGGCATAGCCCATCGTGCCGAGGCCGTGGCTGGTCACCCACGTCCGCGGGTGTTTCCAGGTCCAGTACTGCCAGGCCCACATCTGGTGTTGGCCGACGCCGGCGGCGACGATGGTGTCGTCGGGCGTCACCTCGTCGTACTTCTCGACGACGTACTGGGGTTTCAGTGGTTCGTCCTCCGGCATCTCGTAGTCCATTGGATACTCGTCTTTCCACTGGTCACACTGGTCGCGCCACGCCTGACAGTCCGGCGCATCCTCGAGTTCGTCGTCGAGTTGGCGGATGACCTGCTTTGCGTCGCCCACGAGCGGGTAGTCGGCGTGGACGTTCTTCGAGATTTCCGCGGGGTCGATGTCGACGTGGATGACGTCGGCGTCGGGCGCGAACGTGTCGATGCCGCCGGTCAGGCGGTCGTCGAAGCGCGTCCCGATGCCGAGCAACACGTCACAGTTCGAGATGGCGAGGTTGCCATAGCCCGTGCCGTGCATCCCGGCGATTTCCAGGCTGAGCGGGTCGTCGTCGGGGAACGCGCCCGTCCCGGGCATCGTCTGGACGACCGGAATCCCGTAGTCGTGGGCGAACTGACGGAGTTCGTCGGTCGCTTCGCCCTTGATGACGCCACCGCCGGCGAGGATGACCGGGCGGTCGGCGTCGGCGAGGACCTTTGCGGCTTCCTCGGCGATGACCGGGTCGGCCTCCTCGGGTGGGTTGTACGTGTCCGGCGTCGTCGGTTCGGTCGGCTGGCTGTCCGTCTCGGTCTGGGTCACGTCTTTCGGCAGGTCGACCAGCGTCGGTCCCTGTCGACCCTCGTTTGCCAGCGCCCACGCCTCACCGACGTCCGCGCCCACTTCGTCGGGGCTCTGGGCGAAGATGTTGTGTTTCGTGATAGGCTGGGTGACGCCGATGGTGTCGGTCTCCTGGAAGGCGTCGTTGCCGACGAAGTTCGTCGGGACCTGTCCGGTCAGGGCAATCAGCGGGTCCGAGTCCATGTTGGCGTCGGCGATACCGGTGACGAGGTTCGTCGCGCCCGGCCCCGAAGTGGCCATACAGACGCCCGGGTTACCGGTCACGATGCCGTAGGCGTCGGCAGCGTGGACTGCGCCCTGTTCGTGGGCCATCGTGACGTGGGTCATCTCCTCGTGTTCGTACAGCGCGTCGTAGACGGGCATGATAGCCCCGCCCTGCACACCGAAGAGATACTTGACCCCGGCATTCTCCAGGGACGCCGCGACGGCGTCTGCGCCTGTCTGTATCTCCGCGTCGTCTGGTTCTGCCTCGGCCTCGTCGGCCTCGGCGTCCGGTTCGTCTTCCTTTGGGACGGATGCTCGTTCGCTCATCGTCCCTCCTGTGATTGTGTCATGTGTGTCTCCATACTGTCTGGCTGTGAACGCGATACTCGACCGACGTGGGACTGTGTGTGAGGGGCTATACCGCCCCTACAATAAGGAGAGAGGCGTCGCTCCCGTCGAGACGGGGCTGCGCGGTGCCGCACGCGGACGGTCGCATCAGTACGAATATCTAATTGGCCCGCATAATAAGGCTTCTGAGACGCGCGTGCCCACACCCGCGGGAGACTGGGCACACACGCGGCTGTTTCGGGGGCCGACACGACCGCGTGCCGCACTCGGGTGTGTCGGACCGCCCCACGACGGCAGTTTACCAGCCGCTGGCGTGTGGATGCGGCCGGAAAGGCGCCAGCCATGTGGCTACGCCCGGACCTCCTCGACCTGTTCGACACCGACTTCGCGGGCGAACTTCTCGAGTTCGTCCATCGTGACCCGCTGTTTCTCCGCGCCGAAGTCCTTGACGCGGCGGGTGACTTCCCGCACCTCGTCCTCGGTCGGCTCGTAGCCCACCTCTTCGAGGCGCTGGCGGACGGAGTGGTTACCGGTGTGTTTCCCGAGCACCAGTTCGCGCTCGGCCCCGACCATCTCGGGGGTCATGACACCCGGCTCGAAGGTGTCGGTGTTCTCGATGACCCCGGCGGCGTGGATGCCACTCTCGTGAGAGAAGGCGTTGTCGCCGACGACGGGCTTGTTGCCCGGGGTCGGGACATCCGAGCGTTCCTCGACCAGCCGCGAGAGTTCGGTGATCTTCGTCGTGTCGATGCCGGTGTCGACGTCGTACAGCGACCGCAACGCCATGACGACCTCCTCGTAAGCGGCGTTGCCGGCACGCTCGCCGATTCCGTTGACCGACACCTGTGCCTGGCTGGCTCCGGCCTCGAAGCCGGCCAGCGCGTTCGCGGCGGCCAGCCCGAAGTCGTCGTGAGTGTGCACGTCGACGTGGGTTCCCTCGACGGTCGCGTCGACGACCTTCGCGACCATCTTCCCAAAGCGGGTTGGCGTCGCGACACCGGTCGTGTCGGGAATGTTTATCCAGTCGGCCCCTGCCTGGCTGGTCGCTTCCACGACCTCCAGCAGGAACTCCTCGTCGGTCCGGGTGGCGTCCATCGGCGAGAACATACACTCCACACCGGCTTCTTTCACGCGCTCGACCGACTCGATGGCCCGCTGTTTGGCCTGTTCGCGGGTCGCGTGCATCGAGTCTTCGAGCTGGACGTCGCTGGTCGAGACGAACGTATGGACCATGTCGACGCCGGAATCGAGCGCGGCTTCGATATCCTGTTCGACCACGCGAGCCAACCCACAGACGTCCGTCGTCGAGGCCGCCGCGATGTCGCGGACAGCCTCGAACTCGGCGTCGGAGTTGACCGGGAACCCGGCCTCGATGACGTGGGTCCCCATCTCGTCGAGCAGCGCGGCTATCTCTCGTTTGTCTTCGTAGGAAAACGAGGTGCGCGGCGTCTGCTCGCCGTCTCGGAGCGTGGTGTCGAAAATTCGTGCGTCCTGAATTTCGGACGTACTATCCAGAGTGCCCTGGAAGAACTCGATCCGCCGGGGTGTCCGACGAATCCTCCGTGTTTGTCATAGGCATCTATTACGGAGCGCTCCCAGAATATAAAGTTGTCCCTGGACCGGTATCTGTGTGAGGGTGACCCACAGACGACGGGTCCGCGACACCCAGGAGTGGCGCCGGGGGATTTTTGACTGCTGGCGCCGACCTTCGGGTATGACTGACTTCGACGGGCTCGACCTGCAATCCGTAGAGGAGGAACTGGACGAGGAAGACGGCGGTGGCGGGTCCAGCCGCGTCGTCCTGGGCGTTCTCGACGGGACGACCGACCCCGAGGAGTGGGTCTCGACCGTCGATGCGGGCGCGACGCTCGTTCTCAACGTCAAGGGCGACCTGAACGAACTCGCGGCCGGCTTCGCCCGCGACATCAAACAGGCCGGCGGCGGGCTGATGCACTTCCGGGGCTTTCTCGTCGTGACGCCGCCCGGAGTCGACATCGACAGCGACCGACTGGAGTGAGCGAGGCGGCGGGTACAGGCGAAAGGTGCCTACTCCTCGACCAGCGTCACGGAGTGGCCGTCGGCATCCTTTAGTCGAATCCCATCCTCGATATTCTCGACGGCCAGCGCGTCGTCGCGGACACCATCGACCGTCGCCGCAGCGTCGTCGACCCCGACGCCGAAGTCGACGTGGACGCCACCGCGGGCGTCGGCGAGACCGAGGTGTGGCTCCCAGAGTTCGATGTCGAAGTCGCCGGCAGTCATACGGACGCGCTCGCGGTCCTCGCCCCAGTCGACCGGTTCGAACCCAAGCTGTTCGTAGAATCGCGCTGCCCGGTCCAGCCGTTCGACTTCGAGCACGACCTCGAACAGCCCCGAGACGCCCGGCCCGGCCGCGTCGGACTCGCCGAGTTCCACGCAGTTGCCCTCGGTGTCGTAAAAGTACAGCGAGCGGCTGTCACCGAAGGTGTGTTCCGACAGGTCGAACCGCTGGTCCAGACGGTCGTACCAGCTGTCGTACTCGGCTGCCGGAATCGACAGCGCGTAGTGGGTGTGCAGGCCGCCACGGGGTGCCGACCCGGGTGCGCGGAGAATCAGGTCTATCTCGCCGGCGGCAAGCGCCACTTCGCCGTCGCCGGACTCGCGGACGTCCAGTTCCAGGAACGCCTCGTAAAACGACTGTGCGCGGTCGAGGTACTTCACCTCCAGTGCCAGCCATCGCAGGCCCGTGAGCATATCCGGATGTTCGACGGGCCCGCACTAAAGAACTGGTTTCGGGCGGCTGTCCCCACCCTGTTTGGGGGGTCGTTTTTTGCGTGGTCGCGTTGTAGGATGTGTATGACAATGAAAGGCTCCGGCCGTGCGACGGAGTGGCAAGAGGTAGACCGGTTCGGCGACGAAGAATCCGGTGGCGTCGGCTGGATTGCGTACCCCGGCGAGCGGATGCAGCGGGCCAGTCACGCACTCGCCGTCGACGGCGACGTGTACGTCATCGACCCCGTCGACGCGGAGGGTGTCGACGACCTCTTTGCGGAGTTTGGCGAGGTCGCTGGCGTCGTCATCCTGCTGGACCGGCACAAGCGCGATGCGGCCGCTATCGCGACCCGACACGACGTGCCGGTCTACGTCCCCCACTTCATGGCCGACATCAGGAACGACATTCCGGCACCCGTCGAATCGTTCCACCGCGAACTGGCCGATACCGGCTACGTCGCCCACCCGGTCCTCGACAACGTCGCCTGGAGCGAAGCCGCCCTCTACAGCGAGGACACCGGCGTGCTCGTGGTCCCCGAGGCGGTCGGCACGGCCGATTACTTCCTGACCGGCCGGGAACGACTCGGCGTCCACCCGGCGCTCAGACTCATGCCACCGAAGAAGCTCAACCGACTCGCCCCCAGTCGGGTGTTGGTCGCTCACGGAGAGGGTATCCACAACGACGCCGATGGCGCGCTGGACGACGCACTGTCCGGGTCCCGGGGCCGGACGCCGAGCCTCTATTTCAACATCGTCAAGCGCTCGCTCCCGATGTGACCCGAGCCACGGTGATGATAAGTGACCTGGCGGCATAGTCGAAGGCGTGCTGTACGCGACGCAGGGACTGGTCGAGACGTTGCTTCGCCTCGCCCGGGAACGCGAGCCAGACGAGACGACGATTTCACTGTCGGTCACACCGGCCGGGGAACTCCCGGAGACAGACTTGGACCCGGAGACCCCCGTTTTCACGCACTTTTACCTGCCGAGCGCGGGAAGTTCCGTCAACGCTGTCTTCGGCGTCGACCTCGGGACCCCGGCCGGACAGACGCAGGGCCGGTTCGTCTCACACCCCACCGGCGACCTGCGGCTCACGAAGCGCGACGACTTCCACGAGGTCATTTTCATCGCGGTGCCGCCGTGGGACGAAGACTCCATTGCGGCGTTCGACCGGACGGGCACAGAGCAGGACCTGACGGTCCTCGACGTCGAGCCACCGGAGGAACGAACGCCCTGAGAGGGTCAGTCGAGATAGCCGAGGTCTTTGAGCTGGTCGGCAATCTCGTCGAACTCCGCCTCGGTCAGTTCACCCTGTTGCTGGTGTTTGATGACGATACTCCGGAGCAAGAATCGAACGAGGTCGCTGGTACTGGAGAAACTCGTCCCTTCGATTGTCTCTTCGACGCGGTCACCGAGGTCTTTCGGTATCGAGACGGTCGTGTACTCGGTCATGCCCGGGGAGACGGCAGCGGCGGGGAAATGCGTTGTGTCACCCGGCGCGGCCGCTCGGGCAGGTGAGAACAGCCGAGAAGTACGTCGATTACTCTTCGGTTCCGGACCACTTGTCCGAGAACATCTCGGGACAGGGGTTCGTGTTGTACGGGTCGAACGTCTGCGGGGCATCTCGTGTACTGAACTGCGTTGTCGCTGTACGCGTCTGTGACATCTCGGGTGTGTGGGGTTGGGTGCTCATTGGGTTTGGGTGGGTGGACGGACAATCGGAAGACGACACTGCCGGACAATTAGAGTGAACAGCGTACCGCGCGTACAGCGACCATCATACTTCTATCTCTATAGCGGACCATAATAAATGTTCATGATGATGGGGCGTGTGTGAACTGTCCTCACTCTCCGACGACCAGTTGCTCGGAGTAGTCGGTGAGGTTCTCGTAGCCGTCCTCGGTGACGACGACGAAGTCCTCGATTCGGATACCCCCGACCTCGGGGTCGTACAGACCGGGTTCGATAGTGATGACGTGACCCGGCTGGAGTGTCTCGCCGCCGGGGCTGACACGGGGGAGTTCGTGGACGTCCAGTCCGACGCCGTGACCGGTGCTGTGGATGAAGCCGGTCTCGGTTCGTTCGTCGCTGCGAAGCGTCGGCAATCCGGCGTCCTCGTAGACGTCACAGACCGCGTCGTGGACCGCCCCACCGGTCACACCCGGTTCGACGGCCTCGAGGGCCGCCTCCTTTGCTCGCTGGGTCAGGTCGTACCACTCGCGGACAGTGTCGGTGGGCTCGCCCCGGCAGAATGTGCGCGTCATGTCGGCGTGGTACTTCGTGGCTTTGTCACGGGGGAAGATGTCGACGATGATGGGTTCGCCGGCGACGAGCGGGCCACTCCCCCGGTCGTGGGGGTCGGCCGCGTCTCGGCCACAGGCGACGATTGTCTCGTCCAGCGCACAGCCGTGTCGGAGCAGTGTCACCTCGATGGCTTCCTTGACCCGTTCGCTCGTCAGTACGTCGCCGTCGTACTGGAGACGACCCGCCTCGTCTATCTCGGCCGAGGCGATGAGCGTTTCGGCCCGCTCCATCGCGGCCTCGTTTGCCCGCTGTGCGGTCCGGATGTGGTCGACTTCGGTGTCGGTTTTCGTGGCGCGAATCTCCGTAATCGTCCCGTCCTCGTCGGGGACCACCTCGATACCCTGCTCGCGGAGGCCGTCGGCCGTCCGAAGCGGGAATCGCGGCGGGACGGCGACGCTGTCGACGCCGTGGGCCGAGAGAAAGTCGGCGTGGACCCGGTCGACGGCCTCGCGGTGGCCGTACGCTTCGATTTTCGCTTCGTGGTCGAAGTCGACGTACCGCTGGACGGTCGTCGCCGCGCTCTCCTCGACGGCCCGGCCGTACTCGAGACTGCGCGCAAAGAGCAGGCGAACGTCGCCGTCGTACAGCGTCAAAAACGGGTCGGGAGCGTCGAAGCCGGAGAGATAGTACTGGTCTGAGTCGTCGGACGCGGCGTCGATGAGATAGCCGTCGACACCCTGCTCGTCGAGCGCGGCGTCGAGTGCCGAGAGGTCGCGGTGCATACCAGAACTCGTGTGGCCACGGATAAATAGAGTCGCCATTAACCGGCGTCAGCGTTCGGCCACGAGGTACGGCACCTCGTCACCGTCTGCACCCAGTACCGTTTCGTCCCGGCGGGACTCAATCACCGTTCCACAGTTTGGACACTCGTAGGTAATCGAATGGGCGAGTACGTGGAGCGTCCAGTCGCCAGTGATAGTGCTCTCGTGACTGCACTCCGGACAGTAGAGCATCGCCTTGTCGGCCGGCTGTCGGTCAGGAGTGGAGTCAGAGGGCGTCATTGCTATAGATAGCCACTAGGCAGGGATAACCATGTCGCCGCTCGTGGTCGAGCACCAACTGCACAGTCGCGAGGCGCTGCCGGGACGTGAACTCTTATATACGTAGTGTCGGTGCACCGTCATATGGACGAGCGTCAGGCGACGCGGCGACACTATCTACTCGGACTCGGCACGGTGGGCACGGTCGGACTCGCGGGCTGTATCGTCGAAGACGAGACACTCTCGAACGTCAGCGACAGTTTAGACTCCGACGAGGACTCCGAGGCGACAGCGGAACCGACGGCGAGCGAGTCGCCGACGGAGTTCCGGACGGAGACACAGCCGGATTTCGGGGGCCATCTCGACGCTGCGAACAACTACGACGGCACAGTGGTCGACATGCGCGGCCGCGCGGAGGTGAGGGTTGCTGTCGGTGCCGGCAGCGGTCTGGCTTTCGACCCGGCCGCAATCCACGTCGACACGGGGACGACGGTCATCTGGGAGTGGACCGGCGAGGGTGGCGCGCACAACATCGTCGCCGAAGACGGCAGTTTCGACACCGGGACACCCAAAGCGTCGGGCGCCTTCGAGTACACCTTCGTAAGGGACGGTATCTACAACTACCACTGTGTCCCTCACGAGGCCAGCGGGATGCTGGGCTCGGTCGTCGTCGGGAACAGCTATCCAACCAGGGACGGCCGGTCAGAGCCGACTGCTGTCGCCTCGGAGTATCTCGGCGATGCGAACAACTACGACGGATTCGTCGACGCGCGCGGGCACGACGAGGTGAACGTCACCGTCGGAGCAGGCAACTCCGGGCTGGCGTTCGACCCGCCCGCTGTACACGTCGACCCGAGGACGACGGTCATCTGGGAGTGGCTCGGCGACGGTGGCGCACACAACGTCGTCGCCGAGGACGACAGTTTCAGCTCCGGCAACATCGTCGGTGAGTCTGGCCACACCTTCGAGAGGTCCTTTGTGGACCCTGGCCTGACCCGCTACCACTGTGTGCCACACGAGGGCATCGGGATGAAAGGTGCAGTTCTCGTCGGCGGTGACGGGCCGGATTCGTACGCCGGGACCTACGACTCCAACGGCGGGAGCGGACCGGATTTCGGCGGGTATCTCGACAACGCACTCAACTACGACGGCTCGGTCACTGACATGACGGGGTACGACGAGGTACCAGTCGAAGTCGGGGCCGGAGATAACGGTCTCGGGTTCGGCCCAGCCGCGGTTCGCGTCGACCCCGGAACGACGGTGGTCTGGGTGTGGACCGGCGAAGGCGGCGCACACAACGTCGTCGCCGAGGACGGTCGTTTCGAGTCCCCCGAAATCGTCAGCGAACGGGGAACGACGTACGAGTTCACCTTCGAGGAGGCGGGAATCTGCAGGTACTACTGTGTCCCCCACAAGGCAATCGGAATGAAGGGCGTTGTCGTGGTCGGGACAGCGTAACCGACCGTAGCCGTTCCTCGGCGCCGACAGTTTCCGGTTTCTCTGTAGAATGGGTGCTGTCGTGGCACTCCCCAGTGCAACGAGTGTCGAGCGCAGCGACCGAGCCGAGAGACGGTATCCTCATGTTGTGCCCGTTCCACGGGCAGGTATGGACGCGGACATCTCCCGGTCGACAGTCAGCGGGGCGGCACAGGCCCCACCCTCGAAGAGCTACACACACCGTGCGATTCTCGCCGCGGGCTATGCCGACGGCGCGACAGTCTACGACCCGCTCGTGAGCGCAGACACCCGCGCGACCGCACGCGCTGTTGAGGCCTTCGGCGGCACCGTCATCCACGATGAAGACGCCGGTACGATGGAAATCGACGGCTTCGGCGGGACGCCTGACGTGCCCGACGACGTCATCGACTGTGCCAACAGCGGGACGACGATGCGTATCGTGACGGCGGCCGCCGGACTCGCCGACGGTCTCACCGTCCTCACTGGCGACGAGTCGCTTCGCTCGCGCCCACAGGGTGCACTTCTCCGTGCGCTCGACCAACTCGGCGCGCGGGCAGAGAGTACGCGTGACAACGGGCAGGCACCGCTCGTCGTCGGCGGCCCCATCGTCGGCGGCACCGCCGCGATTCCTGGCGACGTCTCCTCGCAGTTTATCACCGCCGTGTTGATGGCCGGCGCGAACACCGACGCCGGCATCGACATCGCCCTGGAGACCGAACTCAAGTCCGCCCCCTACGTCGACATCACACTCGAAGTGATGGAGGCGTTCGGCGTCCAGGCCCGGAAGACGAAACGCGGTTTCTCTGTCGCCGGCCACCAGACCTACGACGCCGGCGACGGCTACAACGTCCCCGGCGACTTCTCTTCGATGTCGTATCTCCTCGCAGCGGGCGCACTCGCCGGCGACGACAGCGTCACGGTCACCTCGGCCTATCCGAGCGCCCAGGGCGACCAGGCTATCGTCGACATTCTCGAAGAGATGGGTGCCGCCGTCGACTGGGACCGCGACGCTGGCGAGATTACGGTCGAGGATAGTTCCCTCGAAGGTATCGAAGTCGGCGTCGAGGATACGCCGGACCTCCTGCCGACGATTGCGGTGCTGGGTGCCGCCGCCGACGGGACGACCAGAATCACGAACGCAGAACACGTCCGCTACAAGGAGACAGACCGCGTGAGTGCGATGGCCGAGGCGCTGACGAAGATGGGCGCGAACGTCGAGGAAGAGCAGGAGACGTTGACCATCCACGGCGGCGACACCGAACTACAGGGAGCGACCGTCGACGGGCGCGCAGACCACCGCATTATCATGGCACTGACCGTCGCCGGACTGGTCGCAGAGGGGACGACGACAATTCGGGGTATCGAACACGTCGACGTATCCTTCCCCGACTTTTTCGACGTGATTTCGGGACTGGGTGCGAGCGTGCAGCGAGAATAGGGCGAACACGACCGAGTCCCCGACCAGCCACCTTTCTCAACATTGAAATGCCAGCGCGCCCCAGAAACTGCCAATGAACGGGAATCGCTTTGGCAGACTCTTTCAGGTGACGACCTACGGTGAGTCCCACGGGGAGGCGATGGGCTGTACCGTCTCCGGCGTCCCCGCCGGCGTCGAACTCTCCGAAGAGGACATTCAGGCGGAACTCGACCGACGGAAGCCGGGCCAGTCGATGATTACCACCTCACGAGGCGAACCCGACGAAGTGACGATTAACTCGGGTATGCAGGACGGCTACACGACGGGCACCCCCATCGGGATGGTCATCCAGAACAAGGACGCCCGCTCGGGCAAGTACGAGCCCTTTGTGACCGCACCGCGTCCCTCCCACGGCGACTACACCTACTCCGCAAAGTTCGGCACCCGCAACTGGGGCGGCGGCGGGCGCTCCTCGGCTCGCGAGACGGTCAACTGGGTCGCTGCCGGCGCGATTGCAAAGGAGATTCTCGACCAGTCCGACTACGACGTCCAGGTCAAAGCCCACGTCAACCAGGTCGGCGACATCGAAGCGCCCGAGGTGAGTTTCGAGGAGATGCTCGAACACACCGAGGAAAACGAAGTCCGCTGTGCCGACCCCGAGACGGCCGAAGAGATGCGTGAGGCAATCGACGAATACCAGCAAGCCGGCGACTCCATCGGCGGCTCCGTCTACTTCGAGTGTCGCGGCGTCCCACGCGGGCTCGGTGCCCCCCGGTTTGACTCCTTTGCGTCCCGTCTCGGCCAGGCAGTCTTCTCGATTCCCGCGACTTCCGCCTTCGAGTTCGGGAAGGGCAAAGCGACCAAGACGATGCGTGGCAGTGAGCGCAACGAGGACTGGGAGTTCGACGACGGCGAGAGCTACCCGGAGACAGTCAGCGAAGAGGGCGACCCCGTCCCGGTCGGCAACGACCACGGCGGCATCCAGGGTGGAATCACCACTGGAGAGCCAATCTACGGCGAGGTGACCTGGCACGCACCCACGTCGATTCCGAAGACCCAGGAGACGGCCGACTGGGAGACCGGCGAGCGAAAAGAGATTCAGGTCGTCGGCCGCCACGACCCTGTCCTGATGCCGCGTGCCGTCCCCGTCCTGGAAGCGATGCTCAACCTGACGATTCTGGATTTCATGCTGTTGGGCGGCCGCATCAACCCCGACCGACTCGACGACCGGCCCGGCGAGTACGACACCGAGTATCACCCCGAAAACCCCGTCAACGACCCCGAAGACGCAGACACGCGCGCCGAAACCATCGACGAATAGATGTACCCACCTCTGGAGTTCTCGACGGCCGTCGCCGGCATCGCCCGCGAAAAGTACGCCGAGTGGGGACTGTTCCAGCCCGACATTCCGGGGTCGTGTCTGGAGCAGCGCTACACCGACGACGCGTCAGAATTCGTCGACGTTGGCGGTGCCCGCGTCCACTACCGCGACGAGGGACCCCGCGACGGGCCGACGCTGCTTGCACTCCACGGCGTCTACTCCTCGCTGCACACCTGGGACGGCTGGGTCGACGCCCTTGACGACGTGCGGGTCGTCCGCCTGGACTTGCCCGGCTTTGGGCTGACGGGACCAAACGAGAAGCGGGAGTACAGCCTCTCGTATTACGTCGATTTCCTCGACGCGTTCTGCGAGACACTCGGCCTCGACGAGGTGACACTCGCGGGCAACTCACTGGGCGGAGCTATCGGCTGGCGCTTCGCTGTTACCCATCCAGAGCGGGTCCAGAAGCTCCTCTTGCTCGATGCCGGCAGACAGCAACTCCTGCCGCCCGAGGCAGAGTGGGTCGTCTCCCCCGGCTTCGACGTGGTGCCACGATACGTCACGCCGCGGGCGACGACGCGAGCGATTCTCAAAGACGCCTACGGCGACACGGACAAACTGACACGCGACACCGTCCGCCGGTATCACGACCTTCTCTTGCGGACTGGCAATCGGAGAGCGGTCATCAAACTGGCCCAGAACGCGACGCCGGCACCGTTCGAACCCACCGCCGTTTCCTGTCCCACACTCGTCCAGTGGGGCGAAGAAGACGACTGGCTCCCGCCGTCGCTCGGCGAGCAATTCGCCGAGGAGATTCCCGACGCGACACTGCGAACCTATCCCGGCGTGGGCCACGTCCCGATGGAAGAGGCACCCGTGCCGACGGCCCGCGACGCCGCTGCATTCCTCGACTGACGGCGCCCCCGCTCGTTGCTCCGGTAACATCACGCATCGGGAAACGAAAAGGGCCAAGACGCTACCGGGCCGAACGGAGGTATGGCCACACTCGCCGTGCTCGCGGACCCCCCAGTCGAAGGAGTCGTCCTGTCGGAGATTGCGGAGTCGACACCGCTGACAGCTGCGGAAGCGACGCGGCTGTACGAAGCGATGCTCACGGACCTCTGTCGCGGAATCCAGGCAAGCGCCGGCGACCTGCTGGTGAACTACCGGCCCGCAGACCAGGTGCCCGCGGATGTCGACCCCGAAGCGTCGCTGCGTGCCGTACTCGACGACGCGCTCGAAGAACCCGACGAGGCCCGCTACGAGGTGCAGGTCGGCGAGACGTTCGCCGGTCGCGCCGGCAATACGGCGACACACTTGCTGGAGGAAGAAGACGAGGACAGCATCGCCATCGTGACGCCTTCGACACCCTTCCTCGGGCGGGAACAGATTGGGTCGGCGGCGATGAAGATTCGCTCCAGTGACGTGGTGCTCGGTCCGGCAAGCGACGGGCGAGTCCACTACGTCGGCCTGTCCGAGACCTTCGACTTCGAGAACGCCTACGCGTCGCCGGCCGTCGAGACGCTGACCGCTCGCGCGCGGGATGCAGACCTCGACGTCGACTTCCTGCCGATGGCTCCCGTCGTCGAGACCGGTGCGGACCTCGCCGACGCAGTCGCTCAGATTCGGGCCCGACTGCGCGCAGAGCGCAACGTTCCCATCGAGACGGCGACCGTCATCGACGACCTGGGTCTGTACGTCGAAGAACAGGACGGCGGGATTGCAGTGGCGCGAACTTCCGACAGTTCTTAGGTCACCGCCGAAAAAGGTTCCACTGCGGTGGGGTGGCAGAGCGGCCTATTGCGCCTGCCTTGAGAGCAGGTATCCGAGAGGATTCGTCTTCCCCCATGAAATCACCCGATAAGCGCCTTCTACCCCGAGTATAGTTGATTCGCACTTATAAAATTATAGGTTCATAAGTCTGGCCGATATTGTTCCTATCTTAATTTCGTTAGCCGTAATTTAGGGGTGATTCTCCGGTCTGATTTATATACTCTCGCCGTTTTCCGAATAACAGCGCTAAAATCCTTTCGCCGTCTGTTGCTATTGCGCTTGAAGACGGTGGCAACCAACGTCTCCGACGTCGAAGAATAATTGTCGGTGTGCTACCAACAGATGGGCATGAGCGACGACAAGAACCCACCTGTCCGCATACCCGAAACCGCCGACGACGCTGTGGCAATGGTCGAAGAGGATATGGACGAAGACGAAGAGTTAGACGAAAAGAAACGCAATCTGATTCGGGCGCAAAAAGAACTTATAGACGGCGACTCCGAGTAATTCGACGCTGACCTACTCCGGTATCTCAATTCGACAGAACTCGCTTTCTCCACAGTCCGGACATTCCTCGGTTCCCGGTGACACGCTCGTTCCGCAGTTGCGACACTCGACTACGACCTTCGGCCCACCACCGGGCAGTAGCCGAGTGAGAACTGTGCGGACACCCATCGTCCTTCAACCTACAGGTACCGGCGAGTTAACCGTGGCAGACAACTCGTTTTCAGCGGAAATCCGGTGTGTTCGACCCACAAACCCGCCAAAGGCTTACGTTCAGGGACGCCAAAACAACGATTGGAAGGAACACGTCACACGCTTCTTCCACCCCTTTGCATGAGTACCGACGAATCGTCACTCGGCCGCTGTCCGGATTGCGGCGAGCCTATCCCTACTGCGTGGCTTCTGGTCGAGTACGAGAAAGACGACGGTGAGACCGGCATTTGGGCGGAGTGTCCCGACTGTGCGGACGTTGTAGCGCCGGAATAGCGGAGACAGCAAAGTCAAGTATTCTTCGTCGCGTATCCGATGTAAGGTCTACAAATGGAGATTTCCGACCAACTTCGCTGTCTGTTCTCTGCTACTGTCGAAGAGCGAGACGATTCCTATGTTCTCGAAGTTCCCGAGCAAGAGATTCGGCTTGGCGACATTCAGCAGGGTGAGACGTATCGCGTGGCTGTTCTCCCTTCACCGTCCACCGACGACGCCAGCGACACTGAAACCCAACCAGAACGCAAGCGTGGCCCGCCGAAGCCACCGGTCGAAGAGGGCGAGACTCGCACCGTCGAGATAGAAGACATAGGCGACCAAGGCGACGGTATCACGCGTGTCGAGCGTGGATTCGTCGTCATTGTTCCCGACACCGAACAGGGAGAGCGCGTCACTGTCGAGATTACTGATGTGCGAGAGAACGTTGCCTTCGCGGAAGTTGTTGAACGCGTGAGTTACTACGACTGACCTCTTCTTCCCCCGAGATTCGTTCGCAGGGTTTGATAAGCCGCCGCTGTGACGTGACAGAACAAGATGAATAGGGACGCTGTTAGGGAGTATGTCGAACAATCTGACGCCGTTCTTGATTCTTCACCGCAAATGGACGAGGCGAATACCAAAGCGGCCATCTTACAGAGCCATAGCGGAATCAGTTTTCTCGAACTGCTAAATTGGGAGATTCCTACCAATACGCAACTCGAATACTCGGTCGAAGCGTTCGGACAGACCTACAAGGTGGACTATGCCCTGATTCTCGATGGAACACCGGTCGCGTTTCTTGAAGCCAAAGGCGCGGACACAGCCCTGACCGACGACCACGAAGAACAGTTGTCGTCCTATATGATGAATCGGAACGTGAACTACGGGATTCTGACGAATGGGAAACAATACCGCTTCTTTCAGCGCCGTGTGGACGCGTCTAACGTGAATGTTCAGAAGGTCGGTGACGTAGCCCTCGAAGACCTACCCAACCGTATTAGACTGCTTAAAGCCTACACGAAGGGAGATATTGAGACGGGTAGGTCAAAAGATTTCTTTGAACGAATTAGTGAACTCCGTGAAGCCCGGCAAATACTCAAAGACAATAAGGAAAATTTGGCAGTTAAACTCTCAGACGTACTGGCCGAAGAAGTCTCGGATAACCTCACCTCGCTTGCGGAAACCCAATCCAAGGAAATGATTGACCGGCTCGTCGCAGATATTGAGTCCGAGATTGACGCCGACGGGAAGAAGTCGGAGCGTGAAATCACTGATTCGCTCGATGAAACGCCCGGAAAGGTGGAGGGTTCAGACGTAGACGGAGAGTATGTTATCGAAATACAGGGAGACAATAGTACTCTCGTTGTCCTTGATGGTGACAACCAGAGCGATGTAATGGCTGACGCTGTAGACTATCTTATTCAGAACCATGACCTGATTTCCCGTATCGAACCACTGCCGTATGTCCCCGGAAATAAAAACGCCCTAATCAATGACCAGCCAGTTCATCCCGACGATGAACGCGATATGAGAACGTATCGTGAGTTGACGAACGGCTACTATCTGTTCACGAGTTTCAATAAGCGGGACAAGAAGCGTCATATCGAACGACTGGCAGACAAATGCAACCTCGCTATTGAGTCAAAAGGCGGCTGGTAGCAGATTCCGAAAACATCGCCACCAAACGAATTACTGGCACGAATCCGTAGTTCCGCCCATGCCATTCCGGCTCTCCGAAGAAGAAATACCGGACGAGCAACCACACCGTAACCGCGAGTTCCTGAAGTGGGCGATACATGAGCGCGGGCTGTCGCTCCGAACTATCGCTTACGAACTCGGCGTCTCGAAGAGCCGCGTGACAGTTCACGCCGAGCGCTTGGGGATACTCCGACCATGGCGACACGAACCGACACTGCGCCGTCTGTACGTCAAGGAAGACCTTTCAGCGGACGAGATAGCGGCCCGTGACGAGTTCGATTGTAGCCCCACGACCGTTCGGAAGTACCTCGCGGAGTACGGGCTGGCCGACGAGAACGCCGACGAAGTGACCTACGGCAGACTTGACGACCTCGGCAGTGAATCGCCCGCTCCGACCACATAAATACTAAAGAGCCATACCCCGACGACGCCGTTACGAGCGCACCCCGACGACGACTGTCACTGGCCTGTCTTCGGCCACCAGTCCACTGCTCTCGCCCTCAAAGTCCGACGCCGACGCATTCCCCACGCCGTCAAAGGCGACCGTCACGAACGGATACGCGAGCCGTATGAGCCGCTATTCCGCTTCATAGCGCTATGAAAATCGGACTGTTACACTCCCGCTGATACGCATATCTCTATGGAGAGTGTCGCCGCTCGTATTTTTCGCCATCGCTTGAACCCCCACCCCTGCCCCCGGCTGTCCCGGCCCGACTCCCGTCCCCACCAGCCCGGCCAGTCCCGGCGACCCCGACGGTCGTCCCCCGGTACCCCGGTGGGTGTGTGATACTGTATCATGCGCTCGTGCTGGTGCGTGCTGTGTGAGTGTGTACCAGTCGGGTGGCCCCACCGGAGAGACTGCCTCTGTGGCCCGTAGGCCCTCTTTTCGAAGTTCTCCACCCGGCTCTTAGTCGGCTTTAGAGACTCTAAGAGGCGGTTTCCTCCGTTTCGGCCCCATCCCCTATATCGGAATGTATCGAGATAGCCGGTGAACTGTGTGAGCCTCTTCGACCCCTCTCATTCCGATATAGGGAATGAACAAGGAGACGCCCCGGTGGGGTTTTCTGAAAACACCCCCGGTGTCGATTTGAGAAAGCCGGGATACGAGTCCCACATCACCGACCTGATTTTGGGTGGTCAGCCCTTTCGCTCTGCTATTATCCCTATCAGCAGACTCTCGAAATCGGCCTGAACCGAGTATTACCGACAGTATTATTTCTGTTCGATAGTATGTTCTACATGGGTTCCAAGTACCGTCCCCTTCCCACTTCTTCAAACCGCTCCATGCCCGCATAGAGCGATTTAACGGTGGTTTTATGCCATTTTAGCCTGTACCAAATAGTAAGAGCAAGACCTGTGGGACGGTACTTGGAACTCGGCGTCTCACAGCCCCCACGAAATAAAAAATCGCGGTAAATCCTATCGACGGGGTAGGTTGGGCGGGTTGCGGAAGAGCCACTTGTGTTTCTACCGATACCCGTTATCGCGGCGACCAGTGACCGGCTACAAGGTCATGGGGCCGGTTAGAAGGAAACTCTCTCACCATACAGGGCAACGCGGCGATAGCCCGTTACGGTGGCTAATCTGTTAAGTGAGAGGCCCCTACATCCGGATGGTACTCACCCGCTGTTCTGTTTCAGAGTCCGATTCAAGGCCGGACGATGAATCGAATCAGGATACAAAACTAAATGGTGACATACTCCATCCTGAATCCATACTGCTTGAGGTAGGAAGACACGCAATTCCAAAAGCCCGAATGGTGTCCGTCAACGAGGGGGCGGAGAACAGAGGATAATGTTCCTCTGAAACGTATCTCTATTATTAACCCTTGTAGGGGGAAAGTCTGTCCAACGCCTCGTCAGTCCGCACTATCCCCTCGTCGTTAGAACCCCTACCTTCGCCATGAACACCGGACGACCTCGTTTACCGGCTACCGAGAGTCAACATCTATTCGTGCTTCACCACCCACATCCAACGAAACCGTAACGAACTCTCCGTTGTACCCCAAGGAACCGTCTCCCTTCTCGGTGAGTACACCAGACGACACAGCGTCGTCTATCAGGGTGTCTATGGCTTCGTGGTCGTTCGGGGCGAACCACCGATGTTCGAGGTGAGTCCGAAGGTCGTCACGGTCTACAGGCTGGTCAGTTCGGTCGGTTAGGTGTCCGAAGGTGTCCGCCCATCGAACGTGGCGATACGGCTCTCGTTGGGGCGTCACGCTTACGTGACGTATCGAGTTTTCAGTTCCTCTACCAGTAGTTGCTCACGCTGTTCTACGAACTCTTGGTAGTTCTCGGGGTCTAACGAAACATCAGGATAGCAGTTCACTTCTCGGTAGTGGTCTACCTGTGCTGAACCGAGTACATCGTCCATCCACTTCTTCGGCATTTTCGTCCCTTTCTGTCGGCGGTTCACAACCGAGTCAAGTAGTTGAAGATTACCAATTCGGTGAATGTCAACATCTTCACCGACGGCTTCAGCAACCTCGTCGTCGCGCGAGGCAGGGAAGATGTGGTCAACGTCGTAGTCCGAAATATCCTCTTGCTCGAATACGTCGTCAATCAGACCGAGGACGGCGGCGACGTTTCCACTGGTGAACGTCACGGTACCCGGCGCATTGGGGTTGTACCGGGCGTTATTGACTACTCGCTGAATATCCTCGCTCGCCGGACTGACATTGAGGGTACTGAACAAGTCCAACGCAGGGAACAAATCGTACTCACCACGGTTTTCAGCGAGAACGGGAATCATGTTCCGGGCTTTCGTCCGTCGAAGCAGTCCGTGGGACTCATTCAGCAGGAGCAACAGCGAGAAGAATTTGAACACATCATTCCGCAACTCGGGGTCGTGTTCATCTGCCGCCGGATTCTCGTAAAAGAACTTCGCCAGTAGCGTTACGTAGGGTACAGAGTCCATCGTTCGATTCGAGAATCCGATTCCGGTCAATGTCTCGAAAGCCCGACGTAAGCCCGTAGTAAACCACTCGAAATTAGCCGTTGTGACGCTCTCTGGACTTCCAATCCACTTCTTTCGCATTTCCTCTATATCCTGTTCGGAAAGGTCGTTGACAGAACTCTTTCCCGCGAGGTCGCCGTCAATAAGATAGTAAGAATAGCGCATGAACATATCCCGGTCAATCTCGGTTTCATACTCAGGATAATCATGCTTGAACTGTTCCGACCACTGTTCGACCTTATCACGGGGGTTGAACGCCCCATCAGAAACGTAGGGCCATGTACTCATAAGCCGAGATAGCATTAATTGGTAGGGACGAGGCTCAGAGCCTTGGATGTTGATTCGTTGGAATATTTCCTTAATATCCTCTGTCTTGTGCTTCACCTCGGTCGTGCTGAGTTCTGCGTTAAGGACATTCTGATAGAATGAATCAATAACGAGAAGCGTCGCTTGTCGGAATTTTTCACGCGTTGAGGCGTCTACGTCGATACTGGCGCTATCTACTTCTTCTCGTGCATGGTCACGGCTATTCTGTTGACGACGTACCATGCCGTCGTCAGCAATCAGATTCGGGATTGGATACCAGAACTTGTGAACCCCCTGTGAGCGTTCGTATCCAAATCTATCGTTGTCGCTAAGTTTGTCAGTTTGTTTGAACTCGAACTCGAAGTTTCCAACAAACTCGTTGTCGTCGTGTTCAGGATGGGCGAGAAGGTTCACACAGAGTTCTTTTTCGTCCCAATACTGCGCTTCGTCTCTGGTGTTCCCTGTTCCACCAGTGTAGGTGACGATACTACCGAAGAGGCCGATAAAGAGAGAGTTCAATCGTTGCTGGCCGTCGATAATGAGAGCGTCAGCGTCGTTGGCGTCTTCGGCCCGGTCGTTGTTTCGGATGTACCCTTCGTCCTTCAGTGCTTGCGGCACACGGCCCGAATCAGCGATGTAATTTTGAATGAACTCGTAGGCGTAGTAATCCTCTCGCGCTCGGCGGACGTTCCACTTGATTAACACGCCAATGGGGTAATCCCGCATGAGCGAGTCGAACAACATCTCAATCTGCGAGGGGTTCCAAACGAACTCGCGCTGTAGACCGGGAAGGAAGATACGACTGTTCAGGTCAGGAAGCATATCTTCGACAGTATCAGGCATATTGAGAACAGCGTAGGGCTACATTATCAAGGTTATTCGACTTATGCCCTCACCTTCGACGTTAGAACACCGATAGGTACTCTTCGACAACCTCGCGCTCGTCGGCGGTCAATGAGATACCGTTCTCTACTGACACTGGCCCATAATTATTGAGAGTTGCACCGATGTTCACATATGGACTCGAATAGCCACGGTTCAGTAGGCCCAAGAAACGAAAATCAGATTCGGGTCACGCAAGATAGGTGTGACCGTTGTGGATGTGTGCTGGACAATGTGAGCGTCGTAATTCCTGTAAACGAAGTAGAACAACCGGAGAATATTCGATACCTTCGACACCACTATGAATGCGAGAATTGCAACGACTCTGTAATTGCCCATCAGCCGAATTGTCCAACAGAAGGCGGCTATGGAACGAATCTACTCGCCCAAATAGTTCTCTTCCGCTATGAATATAGGATACCCTATAAGAAACTCGCAAATCTGATTCAACAACTCTATTCATGTGATATTCACCGAACAACAGTTCTCAATGCCTGCGAGCGTATGGAACGTACCGCTCGTTCTGAATATGAGGCTCTTCATGAACGGATACAATCAGCAGAAGTTCTCTACGCAGACGAAACGCCACACTTGGTTGATGGGTCAAAGAGTTGGATATGGGCGTTCACGACAGGTGATGAAACGCTCTATGTTTTCCGTGACAGTCGAGGGAGTGAAGTTTTAGAAGATGTCCTTGGCGAAGAGTTCACTGGAATTATTGTCTGTGACGGCCACCGCTCATATTCTGCGTACCACTCACACCTACAACGGTGTTGGACACATCTGCTACGTGGTACCGATAGTCTTTCTGACGATGACGCAGAAGCATGGGAGATTTACAATCGACTTTTCGAGATTTTTGACGGGCTAAAAGAGTTCGTGAACACTGACCCGTCTCCTGTTCAGCGAATAATTGTCCAACGAGAATCACGTGAGGAACTGCGACGGATTGCAGAAACAGAGGTCGAATCTGAAGACGCCGAAGACGTACTGACTATGCTCGGGAATGGTATCGGTCACTGGCTTACATTCGTTGTCTATCCACAGGTCAAGCCGACGAATAACACGGTAGAGGCTATATTGCGTGAGCCAATAGCAATGCGAAGAATCATCAGGACACTCAAAAACGAGAAGGGAATGAGGTTACATGAGACGTTCTTATCGCTACTTCGGACATGGAAACAGCGAGACGCTAATCCCTATACGGAATTGAAACGGCTGGCACGAAAAGTATAGAAATATCATATCTTAATCGTGTCAGGTTAACAGTCTTCAGACGACCAGCCAGCAAGTCAGTAGATTGCCCCAACGACAACCTCTCACTCGACGTCGGTCAAGTGGAGAGGTCGTCAATGTTTATGTCGGGCACCGACTCGCGGTATGCTTCGAGCCGGGCCAGCAGTTCCTCGACGTCGTCGTGGTTTAGGGGAAAAGTCATGGCAGTCGTGTGTGACAACATCTGATATGCACAGGCCACCTGACGGTCTTCAGGTGAGCGACCGTCTCACCCAAGATGAAATCGAAGAGTGGTTTGATACAGGTTTTGGCTATCGTATCTCCGGTATTAACCCACGTCGAGACGACAAGGATAACCGATATATTTTGGTCTTCGCTAACGAGGACGGCCCTTATGACGACTCTGTGAGGCAAGGACGGTTCGAGTATATCGGTGAAGGTCTCGAAGGCGACCAAAGTGAGGATTCGCCCGGGAACTCCGCACTCATTGACGCTGTGTCTTCTGACTTTCCGGTCTACTTCTTCTACGCCGAAACAGATAGACCAGAGTGGGAGTATCAGGGACAAGTGGATGTACTCGGGTGGCAACCCGAGGAACGAGGTGGTCGGCAAGTTCTGGTTTTCGATATGGAACATCAGGGTTCGTCGTCACCCGAGCAGACGCCCGGATTATATCTGATACCGGTCAACGACGATTGGCGTGAGAGGTTCAGGAACTCCGTCGAAGAACCGCACAACCTACAGCAGTATGGCGACGTCCCACCACAGATAGAGGGAATAGACCGGCTTCGGATTTGGGGGACTACTGAAACCGACGGTGACAAGAAACAATCGGCAATCGACCGAATGAGTCCCGACGATTGTCTTCTCTTCTACCATGACGGCGAGTTCTTCGCCGGTGGTACTGTCGGTCGCACATTCGAGAACCCCGATGTTGGGGAACTGCTATGGAACAATCCCGAGAGTCGCCATCTCTTCACGGTCGAGAACTTCACGCATGGCGTTCCGTCGATTGAGGAAGTATGGGACATACTCGAATACGAAGGTCGGCAAGTAGTTCAGGGATTCACCCGTGTTGCGGACGACCGTGTATCCAACATCCGCGAAGAGCATGGGTCGCTTGAATCTCTAATCGCTGAAACTGATGATAAGGAGCCGTCACAGGAAGAAATTGAAGAAGAGAAATCCGAGTTGGCACAAGCAGTAGAGTCAGAACCAGAATTAACCGAAGACGACACAGAGTACGTCGAGACACGCCGAAAAGCCCGCGACAGCGCATTCCGAGAATTAGTCTGGGATACGTACAACAACACCTGTGCCGTCTGTGGGAGTCAACGTGAGTCGCCTGACGGAAACTCTGAGGTAGAGGCGGCTCACATCTATCCGCATTCAGAAGGGGGAAGTGACGACATTCGGAACGGCATTGCCCTGTGCAAGTTCCATCATTGGGCGTTTGATTCCGGGTGGTTGTCGTTTACCGACGACCACGAAATCCTCGTAGCCGAAGCCCCCGACAAGAATGGGTATCACGAACTCAAGCAACTTGAGGGAAAGCCGTTACGTCTACCAGACAACGAAGACGCACAGCCACATCAGGTATTCCTTGAAAAGCACCGGCAACTCTACGGATTTGATGAATGAACGTCACAATTCAGGGAGAGGTACATGGCTCTGAAGAGGATAAGGAAGCAATCCTGACTCATGGACTGGAGTCGTTTGACTGTCTTCTAATCGAGGGAAGAAAACCCGAAATTGAAATTCAAAATTTGACTATCGGCTATTCTATATTCATTATTGGGTATGTGTTGGGTTCCTGGATTCAATCGACTATAGAGACTGAATCGGGAGTTGATTTGCAAGAAGAAGCAGAGAATGCAGACATTGAATATAATGACCAGATTGACGCTGACATTCCGACGATGTATCAGATGGTTCCCGAGCGATTGAAGCAGGTGATTGGTTTGATTCTGCTCCTTTTGATACCTGTTGCAATAATAGGAGTGAATAGGTTAGTATTAGTCTTGTACATTTCAACAATCCCTCTCTTATACACAGGATTGGTGGACAATGTGGGTATCCGCTTTGCCGGGGGTAAACGCAATCAATATATGGCAAATGAAATTGTCAGGATTGCTGATAGGGAGAATTATGATGAGGCGATTGTGCTTTGTGGTCAGTCCCATTTATACGGTTTAACGGATGAATTGGAGAGTCGGGGACACGAGGTGACCTCCCATGACTCGAACCACTGGCTACGCTATCCATACCTGATTCTGAAAAAGGTGAATGATGTTATAACAGCGAAATTATAGATAGTCTCGTAGTCTGTTCGGATACCATCGTTACACCGGTCGTAAATATGGCCTATTCAGACACCATTGGACGTCAGAGATGGTCGGCTCATTGGTCGCTTTCCGGTAATTCCCGGCGACCATCCCGCACACAGGGCCAACAAGGGAAGTCCCCGGAAAGTTCCTCACAGTCGCAATCCTCGGGACGGTCGTCGTCGTGGTCGCCGTCAGCACCGAACGAGTCGAGGGTGACACCACCGTCGGTCGCGGCGACCTTCGGAGTTCCATCGACGTGTTCTCCGAGTTGGGCGTCTACCTCGTCGGCGTCCACCCACGCAGGGATAGCCCGCTGACCAGTGGCGAAGCGAGTGCGGCGGATGTGTTTGCACTCGACTTCCCGGTACTGGTGGTCAGGACACGTACACCGGCCTTCACGAGCGTCCACACGGTACTCTGACCCGCTTTGCGTCGTCACCGAGTACACGTCGCCCCCAAGCGGAAGCGTCGTCATATACTCTGTCAGGGCGCGTACATCGCGTTGTTCGAGGTCGGTACTCTCATGCCTCTCGGCAGACGTAGTTTGCATTGGTCTTCTCTCACGAAGGCCACTGTCCGGCGTCCCAAGCGCCGGGCTTTCTCGAAGCGAGATTACCCCGAAGAGACAGTGACTCCGTACAATATAATAGGGGCTGTAGGATTATAATTGTGGGGAATTATAACTCTATAGACAATGCGTCAGGAGAATTAGCGACCGCTCACACTGCCGCACAGAGCCGCAGAACGAACGTCACAATGGACGGCATATACCACTTGTTCCGACGACGAACGCGCTCACGACCGCTCATGGCGCGCTCTCGGCTTGCTGGCGGTACGGCTATCTCCGAAAGTCAGGTAGAGTCGTCAATACACCCGCTCATGGCTGAATCGGGAACGAATAGCCGACCGGCGTTACTCTTTGTCGTCGGGTTCGAGTTCCGCCGCGTTGAGTTCACAGTCAATCCGAACGAATTAGTATCAAGGTATTAAACAAGAAAATATAGTGAGTTCGTCGTCACGCGCTGTTTCACCGGTTATAGCGAACATTCTAATCGTCGCTATCGTAGTGATACTCGCTTCTGTAATCTCGGTGTTTGCACTCGGGTTTACCGACGACGCCAATCAACCCGGCCCAATCGTTGGTCAATCAAGCGGTGAACTTGTGACACAAGACGGGAACAATGGTGGAAAAGTGAATATAACTCATATCGCAGGTGACACGCTATCCGCTTCTAACCTCGAAATTGCCGTCAATGCACAGGACGCCTGTGGGAAATCCGGTCGGTTAGTGAACTTACCAGCAAGTGGCGGCGACCCCGTACCGACGAGCGAGTACGTTCGTGGCGACGATATTTTCGACAACTCATATAATTCAGTAAGTGGGCCAATTGGCGAGGCTGGCGGGGAGTGGACAGCGGGAGAAACCGCCACCTTCCGATTAGCCAGTTCCGAATGTGAACTCAATATTGGCGAGAGTATTACTGTTCGCGTCGTTCACACGCCGACGAACTCGGTCGTGATTGAGCAAACATTGGCGGTGACGTAGGCAATAATAGATTCCAGTCTGGTTGTATGGTCGATACCGACTGTTCAGTGAGGGAAGATACAAGTCCGACGCGTTTCATTAGTCCGCTATGGTCGAAAAGAATGTTGGTGGCCGCGACCGACTCGTCCGCGCAGTGCTTGCCGCTGTACTGACTGTCGTGGCGATTAGTACGCTGAAGAAGGGTAAGCGAAAGACCGGCCTGTTGGCTCTCGTTGGGGCGCTCGGATTCGGGTACAACGCTACGACGTGTTTCTGTGGCATGAACGAAAAACTCGGTATCGACACGACCGACGAGTAGACGCCGAGCAGAGCCAGCCAAACACCTGTCAGCGGGTTCTATCCTAAGATAGAGGGCGCATGGCCTCGCTCTCGAACCCGCACAAAGCGTTAGAGAGGTTTCCGCAGGACGTGGCAAAACCACTTGCTTTGCGACGACTGCGCCCACCGTGCGCTTACCGCGCTCCCTCGGCTCGCTATCCCGAAGGTCACATTATCAGAATATTGCATTGATAGAACCCAAGAGCGGTGATATTAGCAATATATAGAATGACAGAACAATATAAGTACTTGCCACTTCACCGTCAAAATATAATGGGGCTGAATCGAAGACGCTACCTCGCAACTGTCGGAGCGACGGTCAGTGCGCTTGGTCTTACTGGCTGTACTGGAGGCGATAGTACCGAAAACTCTGATGACGGTAATGGAAGTTCTGGCGAGAGTGATGTATCCGCACAATGGAACTACAAAGAATATAGTGAGGTGCGATTCCCGTCACAAAGTGAGGGCGTCTCCTTCGAATCAGATGACGAGACTCAATACGTTGGTGTTCAACTGGAAGTAACGAATGAGATGAATGAGTCGGCTAATCTTATATACCTCCAAACTGCTCCTGAAGTAACTCTGTTTGCTGATGGGAGTAGTGATGACGTTTCGGTTCATAACCAAAGTGATTTTTCGAGTTTAGAGAGTGTTGGCGCTGGGGAAACAGTCGAAGCAACATTACTTTACACAACTCCGCCAGAAGCCTCCAGTTATACTCTTGAGACAAGAGAAGATTCCGAACACACATACGATATTAGTAGGGACGAGAATTTAGACATTGGACTTGTTGACCTAAGCAGTTCGTGAACACGAACGGAATACTTGCTCACCTTTCTGAAAGAGGTTGTTCTACGTCGTGCCGAAGGCCATGCAAGCGGGTACGAACGAGCGGAATAAAACGTTCAGGTGGACGTATCACCCCATCCTATCGAGTGCGTCTCGTCGGTCTTCGACTGGCGCTTGGTCATACTTGGCGGTCGTTTCGATACTCCGGTGCCTCAATTGCGACTGTGCGGCGGCAAGCCCCTCTTCTCGGGCCATATAAGTGCCAGTTGAGTGACGCAAAGCGTACCAACTTACATCCCGCTCAATGTCGGCAAGGTCGCACACGGCGTCAAGGACATATCGAAGCGACGACGCATTGTAGGGGTTCGAGTGTCGCGTAAGCCACAGCCGGTCAGTGTCTTCGTACTTCTCGTACATCCCACGCTCTTCGAGCCAGCGGGCGAGATATTCGGTCGTCTCTCGGCGCAAACTGACCGTCCAATTGTCCTCGTTCTTCGAGGACTCCGCTTCGGGGATACGAAGCGTGGCGTTTTCTACGTCCACCCAATAGGTTCGGGCGCGTCCTACCTCCACGGGCCGAAGACCAGCGTCGAGTGCGGTGTGGATGATACTTGGATACTTGAAGCCGTTCGCACGCTCCCAATCATCGCGTGATACTTCGGACGTGGGCTTACCGAAGCGACGAGCGAGGAACCGCTTCCACTTCGTTCGTTCCTCGGGTTCGAGTGCGGCATAAGCGGGAACAGTCCCGTATTCGAGCGCGGCCTCGCGGAGCGCAGTACGCTCGTCGTCGGACAGAAAGTCCCGAGGTTGCGAGACTCCGGACGACGAACTGATGGTAATGTCCGGCTCCCACTCGTCGCCGTGGAATCGGAAGTAGGCCAGCAGGGCGAGTTTCGTGTTGTGTAGATGGGTGTGTGAATACTCGTCATCGGCCAAGAGCAACGAGCGAAGGTATTCCTCAGCGTCCTCATGGCTCACGTCGAGGGTGTATCCGTCTTCTTTCCAAACTTCCCGAAGGAACCTGTCGATGATACTCGCGTAGTTCTTTGCGGTATGGTGTGCGTAGCCTTCGAGCGCGTCTGGATTCTTCCCCTGTCGCGTGAGCCACTTCAGCAATTTCCGGCGATGGCTCTCGTAGGCGACCCGTTGACGCTCATTGAGGTAATCACGAGACGGGCCGGGAATAAGAACGATACCTTCAACTTTCTCGGGATTGTTTCCACTCATAGTCCCTGTATGACGGCGATTTCAGCGGTTTCGGCGCGATTCAATCGAGGCACAATGGAACGTGTCAATTTCATTGGTTTCGTCCTCGAAGGCGCTGAAATCGCATGACGTAACGGGGACGCCCACAGATTGCTCGGTGGGGTGGCAGAGCGGCCTATTGCGCCTGCCTTGAGAGCAGGTATCCGAGAGGATTCCTGGGTTCAAATCCCAGCCCCACCGTCTTTTCAAAACGAGCGAGGCACCCGTCCGCCGGATTCGGCTTCGCGCAATTGCTCCAATCTCCACTGGCAGAAACGGCCCGTGGTCGTATCCGTCCTGTCGCTTTACTACGGCGCGCCGGCGATGACCATCTGGCTCTCTGCCTCGAAGGAGAGCGTTCGGGTGGCGTCAGCAGGGACTCGGACGGCATCGCCCGCGTCGAGTTGTACGTCGTCGCCATCGACTGTCAGCGTCGCGGCACCCTCAGCGAGGAAGTAGATCTCCTCCTGGTCGTCGTGTTCGTGGTCGTGTTCTTTGCCTTCCCAGCCGGCACTGGCATCGAGGACAGTGAAGCCGAGCTGGTCACAGTCGAGCGCGTCACGGAGGAAATGCATCCCGGGGGCGCGCGGTTCGACGTCGTCGTAGCTGACACTGGTGTGTGACATCGGTCTCTGCTTCGGACGCCAGCCGGTAAAAGATTCGCGCGGACGGCTTTTCCGACCACGGCTCCAGGAGAGAGTATGAGCGACGACACTACTGCACTCATTTACGGCGCGTACGGCTACACCGGCAAGCTGGTCGCCCGGACTGCGGTCGAGGCGGGTCTCGAACCGATTCTGGCCGGCCGCCGCGAGCAGCCACTCCGGAACCTCGCGGCGGAGTTGGGGCTGGAGTATCGCGCTTTCAGCCTCGACGACCCGGTCGCGCCACACCTGACTGACGTGGACGTGGTGGCCCACTGTGCCGGCCCGTTCGTCGACACGTATCGGCCGATGGTCGATGCCTGCCTGGCGACCGAGACGCACTATCTCGACATCACCGGCGAGATTCCCGTCCTGGAGGCCATCAAAGCGTACGACGACCTGGCGGCCGACGCCGGTGTCATGTTCCTGCCCGGCGCGGGCTTCGACGTCGTTCCCTCGGACTGCCTGGCGGCACACCTCCACGAGCGGCTGCCCGACGCGACGGAGCTAACGCTTGCCTTCGACGTTGGCGGGATGGAGGCCTCAGCGGGGACGATGAAGACGATGGTCGAAGGACTCGGTGAGGGGTCGGCAGTCCGTGAGAATGGCCGAATCACCTCGGTTCCCTTCGGAGAGCATACTCGGACGATAGACACTGGAGAAGGGCCACAGACGATGGCTGCGTTCCCGTGGGGCGACGTGTCGACAGCCCACCACAGTACGGGGATTCCGAACATCGGCGTGTACGTGCCCGTCTCCGAGCGCGGCCAGCAGGTCATGCGTGCGATGGATCTGCTCGGTCCCGTTCTCAGTGCAAAGCCGGTCAAGCGAGTCCTGCAGTGGGGCATCGAACGGACCGTCGACGGACCGGACGACAACGAGCGCGAGAGCGGGTCAACGTCGTTTTACGGCGAGGCGACGACTGGCGAGGAGACTGTTCGCTCGCGCGTCCGGACACCCGAAAGCTACCAATTCACCGCAGAATCCGTCGTGGAGATACTCGACCGCGTCCTCGCTGGCGACGCCGTCCCCGGATACCAGACGCCGTCCTCGGCGTACGGTTCGGAGTTCGTCCTCGCCATCGACGGCTGTTCGTTCGAGGACCTCGACTGAACGCGGATTAGGTACTGTTTCGCTCGATTGCTCGCTGGGTCCGTTCGTCGACCCGGACGAGATGACAGAGCGGGTTCCCCGGATAGACGAGCGGGTTCTGTGCCACGCCGATGAGCAGCCCGGTGAAAGGGGCCTCGACGACAGTGCTAGTCGAGCCGAAGGGGTCCCCGATGGTCGCAATCGCCTCGCCCTCGTAGACGAGTGTGCCCCGCTCGGAATGCATGTCGACGAGTCCACCGGCATCGGCGCGAATCCACGTCTTCTCGGCGTTGCCCTCGACGACGGTTCGCCAGCCCGGCCACGCGACCGTCTCGGTTTCGAGGAGGCCGAACTCGGCGAAGACGCTCCGGACTCCGTCGAGGGCTGGCTCGATGAACTCCCGTTCCAGACGGTGGGCTTCGCCCATCTCGACTGTGATAGTGGGGACGCCGGCGTCGGTGGCAGCCCGGCGGAGCGTTCCGGACGAGCCCTGTTTTGCGATGATGGTGTGGGAGGCGAAGGCGTTCGCGACGCGGGCGGCAGTGTCGTCGGTCATGTCCGCGCGGACGTGGAGCATGTTCGAGCGCCCGCGTGTCGACGTATGGAAGTCCAGCCCGAAGTCACAGGGTGCGATAAAGTTCGCGAAGATGCTGTGTGCCATCCGCTTTGCGCTGGTGCTGTCGGCCTTGCCCGGAAACGAGCGGTTCAGGTCGCGGTCGTAGACCGGCAGGTACCGTTGCTGGGCGATGAACCCGGGGACGTTCAGGACGGGGAGACAGACGAGCGTCCCACGGAGGTCCGTGAGGTCCCACTCGTCAGAGACCTCGCGGACGACTTCGACACCGTTGAGTTCGTCGCCGTGAGCGGCCGCGGAAAGGAAGACGGTCGGTCCGGGCCGGTCGCCGTTGACGATGGTGACCGGCATCCGAACCGGGTCGCCGAGATACGTTTCTGTGACGGTGTACCGGAGCTGCTGGGTCTCGCCAGGGTCGACCCTGCCACCCTGGTATGTGAACGCCTCGGCTGTCGACATACCACCGGCTGGGTGGCCGGTGTACATACATCTGGCGGCACTGGCGGCGACCCTGACCGCGCCAACCACAGCGGTTATTCGCGGACGGCCCGACTCCACTGATATGAGCGCTGACACAGACTCCATCACCGTCGGTCTTCTCGGCCTTCACAGCAGCAAGGAGAGCAAAGCTATCCTCAACGCCGCCGAGGCGCTGGGGCACGACACGGAGTGGCTCCGCCGCGAGAACACCGCGGTCAACATCCAGAACGGCGACCTGGCGCTCGAACCCGACGTCGACGTCGTCGCCAACCGACTGCTCCTGTCGACGAGTACCCACCCCGCCGAGGAGTTGGGCCTGGCACGACTGTTCGACCACGTCCGGCCGATGCTCAACCGCCCGGCGGCGGTCACCACGGCGATGCACAAGTTCGCCACCGCGGCCGCGCTCACCGAGGCCGACATCCCGGTCCCGGACGCCCTGCTCGCGCTCTCGGGTGACCGACTCAACGACGCCCGCAAACAGTTCGGCGAGCAGGCAGTGTACAAGACGGCCATCGGTACCCACGGCGGCGGCGCGTGGAAGGTCGACCTCGACGACCCCGTCAACCCCCGCGTCGGCGACCGACAGGCCTTCCTCCAGCGGTTCGTCGACAGCCCCGGCGACGCCCGTGACGCCCGCGTCTACATCGTCGACGGCGAAATCATCGGTGCGATGTACCGCCACGCACCCGAAGGCGAGTGGCGGACGAACGTCTCACTTGGCAGCGACGTCCACGACGCCACCGACGACCTGCCGGAGACGGCAAAAGAGATGGCAATCGGTGCTGCAGAGGCCATCGGCCTCGATTACGCCGGGGTCGACCTAATCGAGAACGACGATGGCTGGGTCGTCCTCGAAGCGAACCCGACCGCTGGCTTTCGCGGCCTCTACAAAGCAACCGGGACGAGTCCGGCGCCGTACATCGCCAAACTCGCTATCGAGCGAGCGGGCGGGACTGTCGACGACGAGCGGGTCAAAGAACTCGCGGGGACACTCGATGACTCCACGCCCGCGTGCATGCCCCAGAAAAAGCGGACGACACCGTCGAAACCCGGCGTCATCGGCTTCATCGAGGACGTCGTCGTCAGCGGTACGCGTGGCTCCCAGAACGTCCTCGCCAAATCCGACACCGGCGCGACGCGGACGAGCATCGACTCCCAGCTGGCTGCCGAAATCGGGACCGGCCCCATCAAGGACATCGTCCACGTCCGCTCGGGGAGTGTCAAATCCGGGAAGGCACGACCGGTCGTCGACGTCGTCGTCGGCGTCGGTGGCACCCAGCACACCGTCAGCGCGAGCGTCGAAGACCGCGGCCACATGGACTACCAGCTCCTACTTGGGCGAGACATCCTCGAACACTACCACGTCGACGTGACCAGAAGCACACAGCAGGATAACGTCAACCGAGAAGAGTAGACACACGGTACTTCTCGCCGGTGCGGGAAATGGCGAGTCGATTGATGGGCTGTGTTTGCATCGGAAATTCAGCGGATTATCCCTCGGATTGAATGTGCCTACTGCTCAGTGGCTTTTCTGTTGGTGTGCGGTCGTTTTTGTGAGGGGATACAAGATACAACGCGCGAATCGGCCATCGAGTCGTTGCCGGTACCAGTCCTGTCGTGCCGGGATCTAACCAGACGATTCTGGGACATCGCGCCGCTCAATGGGGGAAGCTAGACTCACCAAAGGCCTCGGAAACCAACCGAGACACCACCTTTTATTGACGATATTGAGATAGGTGTCCGTATGTCGGATGTATCACACCGAACGCCAGTTGGGCGTATTCTCAGCGAGCGCTTCGGGTCGGTCTTTCAGCGACTGCCGCTCTCCCCCGATCCGCTCATCGCATACGCGCTTCTCGTCGTCTTCTGTGAAGTTGGCGTCTTACAAACATTGCGTGTCTTAGAGGGATATCAACCGTTTTTCCTCACTAGCCCGTTGTGGCTCCTTCGTCCCCTAATCTTGGTCGGGGCCGCAATCGTGACGCGGCAATTGCACCGAAGCTACGGATTAGCGGTCAAAGAGATGGCTCTCTCAGAGCGAGTTGACGATGCAACCCGGTTTGATCGACTCGTTCCGCCGAAACTCGCGTGGGGATTCATACTCATCGGCGTCACGTTCACGCTCGGTAATGCGCTCTTGGTGGTTGGGCTCCCTACGTTGCTGTCGTGGCCGATTGCGGCACGGCTTAACTGGTTAGTCATTGTTCCCTTTGGGTATGTTCCGATTTTTGCGATGTTTCTCTCGACGTACCTCTCGATTGAGGTGATCGTCCCCCATCGAATCGACTCATCCGATCAGTTAGGCTTGTATTATCACGATCCGGAAAATCTCGGCGGGATGCGACCGGTTGGCGAGCTTATGAAACACGCTTACTACTACCTCCTCGTGGGACTCGTTCTCTATGCAATCGCTCTTTACGGTCCGTATATTCTCCAAGGGGTTTTCGCATGGGAAGGCGGTTCAGTCGTCGAACCTGGGCTGATGACGAACGTCTTGTTTACTGCCGTTTGGGCACTCTCAGTTGGGGTGATGATGTACGGATCCATCGGATACACCGATTTATGCATCGTGAAAAGCGTGAGCGGCTCCGGAAACTCGATGAGATTGCCCGTGACCACATCGATCACCCATGGAGTGTCGAAGAATTCGCTATTCCCGAGGAGTCACGGGACACATACGACGACATCAGATCTCGGATGGAACTTGTCTCAGCGACGAAGGAGTATCCAGCGACGTTCACGATGTGGGTTCAGTTCGGTGTTGGTGTTCTCATACCGAAAGCTGTTCAGGTACTTCTCTCTGCAATCTGAGCGGCTTTCGAGAATTCTACTGATTACTTGCCTGACCTAACGCGCGAGTCTTGCACGGAATTCTTCCTCGCTTCCAGAGAAGTGAATCGTTCGATACAGAGCATATACCTACCCCGATTCAGTTAGAAGAGTGGTTGTGGTTCGCTACAAGAACCGTACCAACCTGGAAGGATACCTATCCCTTGGACTGCCTGACTGACAGCCCCAAGACCGCTCCACCGAGAATCATCAACGGACCGAGTATCATCAGCAGTATTGACCCGATTGCGAGGCCAAGTCCCCCTAGCCCGCCTGGACCAAGGATGGTCAGTCTGTAGACGGTGTCATTTTGATGATATAGTAGAGTCCGTAGCCGAGGCGTGGGTTTGGCTGGTCGCCGGGGTAGACAGCAAATTCCGGGGGGACCGACCGAGTCAGCTCCACACTGCCGTGTGAATCGAGTGTCTTGGTGACGACTTTCTGTCCATCCGCAGAGAGCGACTCAAATGCGAAGGCTGTGCCTGCATAGACTGTGAGGCGGAAGGTATTGTTGTCACCTCCATCGTGTGTCCCAACCTTGGTCTTGTCACCTCGATCGCGTGGCCCAATCACGGTCTGGTCACCTTGATCGCGTGGCACAACAACATAATACTGGTCCGTATACCGAACGAGCGAGCGCTCAGCAAATTCCGGTGGAATCTGATTGACTGAGATAGTCACGTCACTAACACGGTCCTCGGTGTCGGAACCGCCATGCGTAACTGGTCCAATGCCGGAGGGTTCCGTTCGTTCCGTAGTCGCGGTCGAATGTGAATCAGCACTGGTCGCTTGTGTGTCTGTGAGGTTCTCGTGGGCACGCTGGACGAACTGTTGGCTCCCTGTGGAAAGCGATTCGTACTGGTAGACAGATAGATCGGTCCGCGTACTCTCGTAATCGTTTGGACCAAGACCACTAGCACCGAAAAACTGCACGACACCGACACCGCTGAGACCTACCCCAATCACAATCAAGGTAACTGAAAGAACACGATATGCGAACCGATCAGACATATTCTAGATGCCCCTGGTTCATATCAAGTGCTTTGTGGTGAATCTTCATCTCGAATCAATCAATTTGCAGACTTAGTGAGCGGTTGGTTCAGCAGTTTCAGCGTGAAACAAATACAGCCTTCGTGCTGACTGCACGCTCTATATCGGTCACGGTAGTTCTGACAGTAATCAGGTAGTTTGTCTAGTGAGTATTGAATAGAGCGCGCGAGTCTTGTACGAAGATCGATCTGGTTGTATTCTATCAAAAAACCGTACTACCAAATACGGTTATGAATAAGTGGCTTCAATTGAATATTCGTTTATGCCACTATGAAGAATCACTCCCCAGAGCGGTACCGTGAGACATTGATTGTAGAAAAAATTGCCACATTGCTTGGATTTGGATATCTTGCAAAAAAAGTACCAGGTCGTGACCCATATCCGCCGTACTTGTTCTATGGATTTTCTATTCTATTCGAACTTGGAGTAATACAGGTCGCGAGGTATCTATCCGGCAGGAAACCCGCCATACTTGTTGACCCGTTCTGGATTGCAATTCCGCTGGGGGTTATATTGGCGATTATTAGCGTTCGGTATATGGCAGACAGATACGCCGAGGCAATAGCTCAACTCCGGGTTCATGATCGAATTGATGAAAAGGAGGCTGAACAATTTAAGTGCCTGCTCCCAATGAAAGTAAAACTTAGTTTGTACGCTGTTACAGTGATATTGTTTTTCTCCAATGACTTATTCAATGTCGGGCTTTCGACTATTATTGAGGTTGAGGGACTTCTCCCTGCACTTTTGGCTCGCCTTTTTGTAATTCCTTTGGGGTATCTGCCTCTAATGATTGAGTTCGTATTGCTGTACTTCAGCATCCACGTCCTGTTACCGCGTCGGATTGCCTCGACAGAAGTTGGCCTGTTTTTTTATGATCCACGAAACATGGGCGGCTTCGCACCCATCGGGCAACTCCTTAAGCGAACGTACTACGTTTATACTGCGGTTTTAATATTGTACTTCCTGTTTACATACGGGTCCACTATTGCCTCAGAAATAATCCAATCCCCACTCCCGGAGCCTGGTCTCGTGGAAGCTGCATTTTTTTCGTTCGCGTGGCTCGTTGGGTTGGCATCAATGACGTACTCAATGTACACCATTCATCGTGTGATGGTTTCGGAAAAACAACAGCATATCCGGGAATTTGAAGAGCAGCTTCTATCTGCCATTGATGATCCATATAACATCAAATCCGCGGAAATCACCGATCCAGATACGCTCGAGGATAGCCGTCAACGTCTTGAACAGGTCCGTGCAACCAAAGAATATCCAACGACATTCACGATGTGGACGCAAATACTCATTAGTGTCTTCCTGCCTCAGGCACTCAATATGGCCGTGCAAATGGGGATCTGAGAGCAAACGAGGGCTCCCTGATGACCCTCTGTACAATGCGTAGAATCTTCACTCTTCGCAGCAGATAGCATTTGTTCCATTTTCTCAAATGAATTATTGATTATCACTGTCCGTCTGATATCGCACGGCTATCTCTCGGGTATCCACGTCCGGGAGTGTGAGTGGAATAACATTCTCTTTTGAATAGAATCTCCCTATCTCATACCGAATTCTGAAAGAATTCAGAGAGGAAGCCGTTCAATTTGATTGATGTGATCTGAACTAGTAGAAAAACCCGACAGTCAATACGCAGTTTCACTGAACAGTTAACTTACTGACGCCAGCGTGGAATCAACGGTAGCCGAGTACTGCATGCATTCTCTGAGCCGGTCACCGCATTTCTGACAGAGTTCGGGAAGGTAATTCAGCGAGTGCTGAATAGAACGTGCGTATCAGTCACGGGAGAGTCACTATTTGACAGAGCATCGAGTTGGCAGATACGGAACAAAACTGTCTGAGTCAATGCTTTTATAATTTTTTGAAATATGTGCTGGTACAAGCATGAGTGGCTCACAATTGGAGGCTTCACCAACACTCCTTGAGCAACTTACACAGGCCAGTCAAGTTGATCGGGTCGCTGAAACTCTACCAATACCTGTCGGTACCCCATCGTATCTGTACGTATCAGTCTTCATTTTGCTTGATGGAGTAATACTGAATACATATACCCATTTGACAGGTGGAACCCACGCGGTTGTACGGAACCCGTTTCACATTGCGCTGTATTTGAGTATCCTACTGGCAACAGTCGGTGCCAAATATATGCACGACGGGCACGTGGATGCTATGTCTGTTCTGGTAGAACGAGGCATCTGCGATACAGAGCAGGCAGATGATTATGCGCTATCACTCCGCACCAAACTGCTGTTCTATGCCGTTGGGCTTGTCGGATTTTTCTCTTATCAGGTGTTTGTGATAGGGATTGATACCGTACTTCAGATCCAGGGTATTGCTGGAGTCGCTTTTACTCTCGTAGTATTACCTGGCTGCTATCTTCCGGTAGCCATCGACTTCGTTAGTGAGTATACTACACTCCATATTCTCATTCCTCGCTGGCTACGTAAACAAGATGTCGGTCTGTTCTTTTTCGATCCACAGGATATGGGCGGATTTCAACCGATTGGTTCCCTGTTGAAAAATTCGTACTACTTCTACACAGGCGGTTTGTTGCTGTATCTGGTGTTTTATTACGGTCTATTTATCACTCCAATTGAAGGAAGTGTCGCTAATCCCCCTGGTGCGGCTGAGGCAACGATGTTCACTGTTCTCTGGCTATTCGGGCTACTCACAATTTCGCATTCGATGTATAAAATACACAAAATAATGAAATCAGAGCGAGAGACACAATTGCGGACGATAGAGCACGAGATTCACGACATAATCGATAACCCACATGACATTAGTAAAGCTGAGATAGCCGATCAGGACCGACTTGACAATCTTGAATATCGTCTTGGACAGATTCAAGCGACCAGCGAGTATCCAACTACATTTACGATGTGGACTCAAATTGGAATTAGCGTGTTACTTCCGCAGATATTACAATTATCATTACAAGCTACTGTTTAATAGTAATATTTGCATTATTCTAGCTGATTCAGAAATAAAGTGGCGTGCTGTGCTGACTACAAGCTCTGTATCGGTCACGCCAATGTTGACAAAAAGTGGATGAATTGATAATTCCCGTGCAAGATACAGACGAAGAGTAGAACACTCAGTCAGGAGAAAGCACTTACCAATTGCAACGGTTCCCTGAGATAATGCATCGGCGGCAGTTTCTCTCGTTCACGATTGCCACCCCGCTGTTTGCCGGGTGTACAGGTCTGTCATCGTCTGAAGACTCCCCTGATGGAACGGCCGAAAACACCCTCCTCGGGAATCGAAGTCCGCCATCTCGGGAAGATCTAGATACCGCGGTCCGACCACCAGCAGAGGAACCGCCGGATGCAACAGATGAGACGGTCCCACCCATCCAATATCCGACCAAGCCCACAACCTACGATGAGGCATCTATCACGCAATTCGTCGATTCTCATGAGCGGGCCTATCAGCGCAATGAGCCGCTTGAACGATTGGGTGGAGATCTCACCGACCACACATTCTGGTGGGACTGGACAGTTAGCCTCGGGACCAGCGAAAACGCTGGTGTCGGGCGCGGCCAGTACAAGTACACATATACCCAACAAAGAGACGGGACCGGCCACAAGTAGTCAGTGACGGCCCTCGGGTTGTGGTCACGTACTATGTGGATGAGTCGATGATAGTTCGTGCTCAAAACGAGGGGGAAGCCAGCCGCCGAGATGAACTGGCACCTGACCCATGGGAGTCTGGAGTAATCCTCGAACCAGCGGACTGATATACGATTGAGCGCTGCTGCACGTTCTCGTTGAAGATCACACTGCCTCGCACTCTGATTGAATGGGATAATCCAAATAAAAGAGGTTGTTACCGCTTGATACGCACGCTTACTGAGCAGGGCGGTCATTGAGCACGAAACGAAGTCTCTCCAGCAGTACCGACTTTTCGCCGAAGTCGTCCTGCTGTTCGCCATTACCAACGTAGAATTGCTTTGGGAGCCGCTCTAGCTATGACTTAGAAGCTATTCAGCAGAGCAGTCTCGTTGCCCTTCCGATCAAACCGCTGCGAGAGGTAGATGTCATCGGGCGCGTTCCCGTTCGTGACGCCCCACTTGCTGAGATAGCTGTGCAGTTGCGGACGGTCGCGGTCGCTGTCGACAACCTCGATCCGGTAGAGCTGGTAGAGCATCCCGTTCTCGAATCGGGAATCGACGCGGGTCAGCGACCAGTCCGGCGGAAGGACGACACCGGAAAGCGCCAGGAAGTGCGATTCGTAGTCGGTACCCTCACACGAATCGGCAAGAAAGCCGTCTTCGTCCGCGACAGCGTCCCACCGGACGTGTTCCGCCTCGGATGCGGAGTCGATCACTCGCGTGTACACCTGGTCGTCCTCCACGGTGAGAGTTATCTCCTCGTCGTCAAGTATCGACTCGTCGGTCCGCAGGCGGCCAGAAGCCAGTTGCTCGTAGTCGGTCCCACCCAGACAGCCGCTGCTCGCGCCGACGACACCAGTTCCAACAAGCGCGAGGAAACTACGACGCGTTCTGCTCATCATGCCACCCTCAGCGATGGGAAGGGGAAACTCCTCTGGTATCGCTTAGCTGTGCTAAGATATGTACCGGCCCCTGAGCCACAGTGAGACGATAGCGGTCTCGAGACACTAGTATCAGTCACTGACAAGCCGACTCAAATTGCGACCACCTCGGAAAACACCGCCATGAGGGCGCATACTCATCACTGACCGGTCAGCGAGAAGCGAGGATACAGTTGGACGAGACAACCCACTCACCATCCGTCTCTGGATACCGCACTTCGTTCACCCCCTGTTCGCGTTCGTTTCACTCACCGCCCACTTCCGGAGACCCCGCGCTGCTCGGTCTCCCTATCCTCCGCGAGTACTGTTTCCACGTAGTACGACTGAATCGACTCGTGGTCGCCAAGGTCGAGGTCGCTCACGGTCTGGTCGACGACGACACGCCCCCGGTGGACGATGGTCACGCGGTCGACGTACTGCTCGAAGTTGTCGATGTGGTGTGTCGAGACCAGCACCGTGTTTCCCTCGTCGGCATAGCCATCGAGAAATGCCAGCAGTCGGGCCTTCGACACGTCGTCAAGCGCGCCCAGCGGTTCATCGAGCAAGAGATATTCGGGCCGGTCGAGCATCGCGAGCGCGAGGTCGAGTTTCCGCGCAAAGCCACCCGAAAGTTCCGAGGCGGTCCGCCCCATCGCGCGGCGCAAGCGGAGTTCCTCGACCAGCGTCTCGCGCCAGTCGGCTTCGATGCCGCCGAGCATCCGTGCGAACACGTCGATGTTCTCGGCGACGGTGAGGTCCGGATAGAAGTTCGGCCGCTGGAAGCCACAGCCAACCCGCTGGCTGGGCACCGAAAGCGTCCCACCGGAGGGGCGAGTCAGCCCGAGCATCAGCCGAAACAGCGTCGACTTGCCCGACCCGTTCGGGCCGAGCAGGCAGTGAAACTGTCCGTCACCGATTGTCAGCGAAATGCCGTCGACGGCCGTCACGTCGCCGTACACCTTCCGGAGGTTGTCGAGTTCGATTGCCATCAGGCGCTCACCCGGTAGTAGACGGCCGACAGTTTGAGTACGACCAGCGTCGCGAGCGTGAACCCACCCAGCAGGGCAAGCCAGTCGGCGAAAAGCGACAGGTCGAGCCCCTTCAACATCGCACTCCGGGCGACAATCATCGTGTGGTGGGTCGGCAACAGTCGGACCAGCGTCTTGCGCAATGTCGAGAAGTAGCCAACGGGATAGCCAAGCCCAGAAAAGCCGATGAGACCCAGCAGGAGGACGACGTTGACAAAGCGCCCCATCGTGGAGAATCGAAACAGGACCATGACGGCCATACTGAGCGCCGAGAGAAAGACGAACGTAAGCGCGAGCGCGAGCACGCTCCCCGGCGCGAGCACGTCGATGGAGTACTCCAGGTAGTTCGACGCCGCCTGGAAGACAACGAGCGGAATCGCGAGAGCAGCAGTGAAGTAGACGAGTTTCGCACCGAGGACCGCCTCCAGTGATGCCTCTGCCCGGAGTCGGTCGATGACGGCACTCTCGCGGGCGAGATTGTACGGGACGTAGGTGAACGCGACGAGGATGACAAACAGCATCACCAGAATCGAGAGCAGATACTCGGAGAGAGAGCTCTCGGGGGCGACCACCTCGCGCTGGACGGACACGTCCGCGGGGAGCGACCGGTCCAGTTGGAAGGCCGCGATGTTCCGAATTGCCTTCGAAGGTTCTTTGAACGGGACGACGCTCCCGTCGACGATAAATCGGAACGTGGCGTTGTCCTCGGTCTCGTCGGTTATGTTGGGCGGGACCGTCACGATGGCGTACACCGACTCTTTGCGGAGCATGTCCCGAGCCCGTTGCTCGCTCTCGACGACCGTCGGGTCCGAAAACTGGACGAGCGCCCCCTCGATGATTCGCATGTCGTTGTCCGTAACCTCCTCGTCCTGGGGGACGACAGCCACCGGCGCGTCCCGCGGGATGACCGTCTCGAAGGCGACGCTCGTGTAGGCGAAAAACGACGGCAAGAGGACGAGCAAGAAGACCAGCGCGATGACGTTGTGTTTGCTCCAGTGGACTTCCTTGCGCAAAAGCGACAGCAGCGACATCGGTCAGGTCACCGTCCTGTGGTAGCACGTCGGTTTCGGCCCGTCGCCTGTATCGGCTGTCGGCTGTGTCTCGACGGCGAACGCGGCGAGGAACCGACGACGTACTGGCATCGAGCTAGTGGTGACCATCACGACAGCGCAAATATCTCTTGTGAATTCTACAAACAGGTGCGGCGAGCGGTGGTGTTCGGGCGGTCGAGTCGGCGACAGAGAGAAATCCTTTTGCATGGGTCGCCAAACTGTCGAGTATGGACTGGCCACACGACCCCGATGGCGAGGAAGGCAGTGAAGGCCGCCGCAAGTACGGTCACGCGGTCCTCGCGAAGAAGGTAGACGAGGGTGAGGACTTCCCCTTCTCCGCAGGGGAGTACGCCGAGCAGTACGGCGACCACCCCGTCCGCATCGACTACGAGACGGTCGTCAGCGTCGACGACATCTTCGAGGACATCGACGACGACACCGAGTTCGCGGACTTCCCCGAGTTCCACAAGCGCGTCGGCAAGGAACTGCGCGCGAAAGACTACTGGCCCTACCGGCTGGAACACGCCTGATACTGCCGGTCGAGTAACTGGCAAGTCGGCTCCGTCCAGGAGCCGGCGTTTTTCGAACCGGCAGTCCCGCCACGCCCAGGGTCACGAGCGGGTCGGGCGTGATATATCCAAAGACAAATAGCTGTAGATGCCAAATCGACCGCTATCGTGACGAACACGCAGGTCACCCACATCCAGATAGACAACTACGGCCCGTGGACAGTGACGCCGGAACCCCGCCGCGAGGTCGACCTGCAGACGCTGCAGTCGCGGCTCTTTGCCGACCTCTCGCAACTGGTCGGTAATCGGGACGGCTACGTCTTTTTCTCCCGCTTTGACAACATGATTGCGGTGACAAACGGCCTCACGGAGGACGACCACGCGCTCATCCAGGAGTCGGTCGGGAACCGCTATCCCGTGACGATGAGCCTCGCAGTCGCGACCGGTCGCTCGCCGGCCGAAGCACTCGGTACGGCCACAGAACAGCTCCAGGCCGCCGGCAGCGCACAGGACCAGCACCGTCGTGAGATTCTCCGGGGTCGGACCATCGACGAGCAGTTCCGCACAGACGAGGACGTCCAGATTGCACACTTCGACGTCAACGACGCCACCGGCAAGTACACCGACCAGCTCAACGAGTTCGATACGTTCATCCACATCGAGCAGGGCTACGCGGAGTTGATGCGACACATGCGCGAGGCCCACGACGCACTCTCCTTTTTCGTCGGCGGGGACAACGTCATCGCCATCTGCCCGGACATGGACGAACCCGCCTATCACGAGGCAATCGACCACGTCAGCGATGCCGTCGGCGTCGAGTTGAAAGTGGGCGTCGGTCGCGGTGAAACCGCATCCGATGCCGGAATGGACGCCAAACACGCCCTCGAAGCCTGCCGGATAGACGGCACTGACGTCGAGATGGGTTTCTGAGATACGGCGGCGAAAACCCGGGGACGGCGCTGACTACGTAACTACGGTACAATCGGCCTTAAACGTACTGGAGATACCTTTTTCCCGGTTGTGAGATAACAACATGCACATGAAAACAGAGGTTTCAGTGCGGGAGGTGATGGACCGGGAGTACGTGGGTGCAACCGAGTCGGACAGTCTCGTCGAAACTGTCGAGTTGCTTCTCCGGGAAGAGGCAGAGACGGCAGTGGTCCTCCGCGGGAGTGAGCCGGTCGGCGTCCTGACAGAGCGTGACGTACTCGCGCTCGTCGTGGAAGGGCCGGACCCAGAGACAGCGACGGTCGGTGACGCGATGACAGAGAGCGTCCCGACGGTCGAACCCGAGACGTCCCTCGACGCTGCGGCTGACCAGATGTCGGCACAGTCCGCCCGTCGCCTCGTCGTCACGAACGGCGGCGAACCGCTCGGTCTCATCACGGAACACGACCTCCTGACGACGCGAACGCACAGTCCGGCGGCCGAACGCGAGCAACCAGAGACAGCAGCGATAAACGCGGGTGCAGGGACGGCGCTCGCAGCGGAAGCCGAGACAGAGGCCGAGGATGCCTTCGACGACCAGGGAATCTGTGAGGTCTGCGGGACGTTTACACGGAATCTCGCCACGTTCAACGGACAGTTACTCTGTGACGACTGCCGGGACATGTGACCCGCGACGGCCGGTCGGAGACCCGCCGAGAGCAAGACCTTTGCATTGGCTGACCGATAGCTCGAACCAGTGTATGGACGACGTCAGTATCGAGCCGGCGCGAAGCGACGAAAGCGGAAAACTGGCGTCGCTGTGGGTCCACCTGGCCGACAGTCAGCGCGAGTACGGGTCACACCTGCGTTCGGACGGGAACAGACAGCAGATACGCGAAACCATCGTTCGCCACGCCGTCAGTAACACGCTGCTTGTCGCACGCGACGACGACGTTATCGGCTTCGTCATGTTCACGATGGAGACCGGCGGCTACCAGCAGGACGGCGCCCGTGGTATCGTCGAGAATATCTTCGTCGAGCCGTCGTACCGCGACCGGGGCGTGGGCGAAAGACTGCTGCAGGCTGCCGAAGCGGAACTGACACAGCGCGGTGCAGAGACGATTGCGCTGGAAGTGATGGCCGAGAATCAGGATGCCCGGCGATTCTACCGACGGCAGGGGTACGAACCCCATAGGGTGGAGCTTGAGAAGTCGGTCGAAAGCGATACGCACTCAAAGGGGGACGAATAAGAGTCGGATGCGCCAGGGGAGCTTGGGTGGTCCAAGCACCCGACTTGTAATCGGGAGTTCGAGGGTTCAAATCCCTCCCCTGGCTTGCGAGGTCGAGCGCTGCGAGACCTCGACAGGCTGAACGGCGAGCGGATGCGAGCCGTGAAGCGGTTTTTCAGCGAACGATAGTGAGCCGTGAGAGGCCAATGTGGGATTTGAACCAGGGAGCGAAAGGTGAGCGATGCGAACAGTCCGTCCTCGCGTAACGCAAGTCAGAGACTTCGCGTTACACCACCACGGCCGGTGTTTCGAGAGTGAATAAGTGCTCGCACCGGACAGTCGGCGCCGGTTTCTCAGCCCTGATTTGGCAGTCGCGGGGCGAGAGTCGACACCAGCGCGTCCATATCGCGCGTCTGGTACCAGGCCGTGCCCGGCCCGGTGAACTCGAAGACGAGTCCTTCACCGCCCAGGAGCGTCGATTTGAGATTCCCGACGCGCTGTATCTCGTAGTCAATCTGGTCGTCCCAGGCAATCAGATGTTCGTTGTCCAGGACATAGGACTCCCCGGCGGCCAGTTCGAGTTTCTCGAGGCCGCCGTAGGCATCGATAAAGGCCGTCCCGGTTCCTTTCAGTGCCAGCGGCGTCAGGCTGGCCTCGCCCAGCATCGACTTGAGTCCGCCAAGTTCCGAGTCGATGTCGACGCCCTCGGTCGCCGCGAGGAACGCCCCGTCGGTGGAATACAGCGTCTCGTCTTGCAACTCGTGGGCCATGACATCACCGGGAGAGGGCGGAGCGAACGTTGCCGTCCCCGATGTCCCTTCTGCGGTGAACTCGTTTGCGAACACCGATTCCCCACCCAGCAGTGACTTGGCCGAACTGAGAAGCCCCTCTCGGCTCGTCCCGGTGTTCATCGAGACGTTCGCGGAGTGGCCGACCATCGCGCCCGGTTCAGCGATGATTGATTCGCCCGGTTCCAGTGTCACAATCAGGTGTGTGTACGACGGCTTGTGTGTAAACTCGTAGTCCATTGGAGGGCCTCGCCGGTATAATCGCCTCAACTGGCAATGAAGCTACCGGTGACAACAATCACTGGACAGCTGGGACGACCCCAGGTCGGTTCGAAGAGTGGCCGTCCAATAATCCTGCTACGACGTGTCAGGAAGGGGCACGAGCGTCTGTCCTTCGAGCGTATACTCGGTGCCAAGCATGCCCGATTCGGTCAGTCCGACCTCGGCATCGACCGCCAGTTCCGACACCGCGTCGTCAGCGCCGAGCAACAGGAACTTGAACAGCACCGTTCCGTCCCCGTACTCGCCCATGTCGTCGACGGCGAGCACCGACGCCGCGTCATCTGGGGCTGCGTACAGGTCGAGAGACGGGTGGGGAGTCCCAAACGGCGTCTCGAGTGCGACTTCTGTGACGCCTCGCCCAGCGGGCGGTGCTCGAAGCGAGAGCAGCAGGTCTGTCACCGTCGTCTTTTCGGGATGTGTAATCGCGATGTCGACGGGAATCTGTTGCCCACCGTGCCCGCTGTATCGCTGTTCAGCGGTCCGAACGGTGAGCTCCGCGACCTGGTTGCCGTCATCGCTCTGAAAGGCGAGCGTCGTTTCACGAGCGGAGACCTGGTCCTCGGTCGGGTTCGAAATCGTCTCCGAGCCGAGGCCAGCACAGCCGGCCATGGCCGCGACGCCGGCGCTGCCGGCAGCCGCGAGAACGTCTCGTCGGTTCACAGGGACACGTTTGTCGTGTGCAATGAAAGTACGGGCGGACGCTCAAATGCACACTTGTGTTTCGCTCTCCGCGGAGTTGGAGACATAGACAACGACCGGATTTCTGGAAGAGGACTGGTACCCAGGAGCGCGTGGCAATATCGGCACAGAAGCGTAGAATTTTATACGCCCATAGTGACCGCTTACGTGCTGGTAGGTAGCCTCTGCTATCAGGCCAGCTGATACCATACGCTCGCCCGGGCCCACTGACCCGGGCGTGTTCTCGAGGCAGATGTCGTCAGGAGAGAATCGCAGTGTTCAGCTACGGAGTGGTGGGTGGAGCGTCCGTTTTGCGAGTGCGGGATAGCCGAAGGTGTAACCCCAGCGGTCGTATCGACTCGCTGGCCGACACTGCGGAGACGTCCGCCGAACGTACGGTTAGGACTGCTCGCCTGCCACGGTCTGTTTCGTCCATTTTGCCTCCACGTCGCGATTGGCGACCACCACCACGTCGCCGTCGTCGAGTTCGAACCGGCTCTTGCGGAGCCCGATTGCCGTGACTGTCCCGGTGGTGCTGGCCGCGCTGACCCGGTCGCCGATGTTGAAATCGGGGTCTTTGAGGAGGTAGATACCGGCGACGGTGTCCTCTATCATATCAGAGAGGGCATAGGAGACGCCGAGTGCGATAAAGCCAGTCGCGGTGCCGAGACTCGCGGCGATTTCGCCCATCCCGACGATGTCGAGAATCACGAGCGCGGTGGCAAACCAGAGAAAGACCGTCACGACGATGACCACGAAATCGACGATGAGTCGCTGGTCGGTGGGGTACGCGCGGGACAGCGACGCACGGAGGAGTCGCCGAACGACTGTAATACCCAGGAAGGCAAGCAGGAAAAACAGCAGTCCGGAGAGCAGTTTCGGCGCCGCACCGAGAATGCCGTCGGCGAACGATTCGAGCGTCGACCGGACTATCGCAGTCGGGGTCGCCATCGACCAGTGCATTACGGGGCTTGTGCTTATTCGTTTGGGAGAGCGTTGATACGCACAGACGGCCTACGAACTGGTATGCACTGGTCGGTCCTCTCTTGGGAACAGTTCCGTGGTATGGCGTTGTACCGGCAGTTTATCGTCGGGATGATGCTCGCCTTCGCCGTCTGGATGGGCGTCGTGACGGCGCTTTTCGCAGCCGGTGGAGAGGTGGCAGCGGTGGGAACGCTCGTCGTCGCGCTCGTCGTCGGCGTCGGGGCACTGACCGTCGTCCCGGCGACGCTCGCAGGCGGCGAGTAATCGAACCCCATTTCTTGCCGGCAGCCAACTCCCGGGTATGGACGCGCTCGTCGCCGAAGACGTCTCTCGGCGGTACGACGAGACGGTCGCACTCGATGGGGTCAGCCTCAGCGTCGACGAAGGTGAGGTGTTCGCACTCGTCGGCCCCAACGGCGCGGGGAAGACGACCCTCGTGCGCGCACTCACTGGGACGACCGACGCCAAGGGGTCCGTCGCGGTGTTCGGCCAGCCACCGGAGACGGTCGACCGGGAACGTATCGGGTTGCTCCCGCAGGACTTTACGCCAGCCGAACGGCTGACTGCCCGCGAACTCGTCGAGTACTACGGCGGCCTCTACGACGACACGCGCGGGACAGACGCCGTCCTCGCCGACGTCGGGATGGACGAGGACGCCGACACCTACTACGAGAACCTCTCGGGGGGCCAGCAACGCCGAACCTGCGTGGCGACGGCGCTGGTCAACGACCCGGACCTCCTGGTGCTGGACGAACCGACGACTGGCATCGACCCCGCTGGCCGCCGCGCCCTCTGGCGGTTGCTCGAAACGCTCGCCGCCGGCGGCACGACAATCTTTCTCACGACCCACTACATGGAGGAGGCCGAGCGACTGGCCGACCGCGTGGGACTACTCGCCGACGGACAACTCGTGGCAGTCGACTCCCCAGGGGCGCTCGTCGAGACCCACGGCGGCGAGAGTCTGCTTCGCATCGAAGGCGACATCGGGGACGGCGTCGCCGAGCAACTGGCGTATCCTGCCGAGGTGACAGCGCGCGGGCTCACAGTCAGAAACGTCCCGCCGGAAGCTATCGGCGGCGTCGTCGAGACGCTCTCGGCCGCCGGCGTCACCTACGAGTCGCTGACGTGGACGGAACCGGACCTCGAAGACGTGTATCTCGAACTGACAGGACAGGCAGTCACGGCAAGCGGTGACTCCCTGGGCGACGGCGAGGACTCGCTGGCGGCTGGCGGGGAGGTATCCCCATGAGCCGGCTCCGGCGCATCGGCGCGGAATTTCGCGCGGCCTGGAGTGCCTTTCTCCGCCGGCGAACGGCCGTCTTCTTTACCTTCTTCTTCCCGGTCATCATCGTCGTCATCTTCGGCGTGCTCATCCAGACCCAGCCCACCGGTGGCGGACTCTTCGCGGAGCCGCCGGGCTGGTATCTGCCCGGCTATCTCGCCGTCGTCGTGCTCTTTACGCCACTCTCTCGGGTGGGCAGCGAAGTCGCACGCCACCGAGACGGCAACCGCTTCGAGAAACTCGCGACGACACCGCTGACCCGCGGGGAGTGGCTGGTCGCACAGACGCTCGTCAACGTCGTGGTCATCGGTGCAGCGGGACTGCTCTTGCTCGGATTGCTGGTCGCGGCGACGACAGCGACAGTTGCCGTCTCGCCGCTCGTCGTCTTGCTCGTTCCCTTCGTCGCACTCGGCGTCGCACTCTTCTGTGGGGTCGGTGCGATACTGGGCAGTTACGCTGACTCACAGGACGGCGTCATCGCAGCGAGCAACGGTATCGCCCTCCCCTTGCTCTTTCTCTCGGAGACGTTCGTCCACCCGAATATGCTGCCGGGATGGCTCCCGACGGAACTGTCACCGCTGACGTACTTTGCCCGCGGTGTGCGTGCGGTCACGTACGACGCGGCCCAGCAGCCGGGTGTGCTCGCCGAGTTCGGCGGCCCGGCGTCGCTGGGCGCCGTCGGATACCTGCTCGTCGTCACCGCACTCGCCGCCATCGCGTTCACGCTGGGTGCGCGGGCGCTCCCCCAGACTGACTGACAGGTCTGGAAACCCTAACGGAGCGATGTGACGGCCACAAGATATAAAAAATACTTTGTACTGTCACTTCGGTGGTAGTTCCTGTATGCCCGCAATCCAGACTGACGACCTGACCAAACGGTTCGGGTCTGGGGAAACGGCCATCACTGCCCTGGATGGTCTCGACCTCACAGTCGACAGAGGCGAAGTGTTTGGCTTTCTCGGCCCCAACGGTGCTGGAAAGTCTACCACGATAAACATCCTCCTGAACTTCCTCGACCCCACCGAGGGGAGCGCAGAGGTACTCGGCTACGACGTCCAATCCGAGTCGATGGCGGTCCGCAAGCGCACCGGCGTCTTGCCCGAGGGATGTGAAGTGTTCGAACGGCTGACCGCCCGCGAGCACATCGAGTGGATGAAAGAGACGAAAGACGCCACCGACGACGCGATGGAGATTCTGGAGACGGTCGGCATCCCCGAGGCCGCCGACCGGAAAGCCGGCGACTTCTCGAAGGGGATGCAACAGCGACTCGCACTCGGCATGGCGCTGGTCGGCGACCCCGAACTGCTCATCCTCGACGAGCCCTCCTCTGGACTGGATCCGACAGGAATGCAGGAGATGCGCGAGATAATCCAGGCCCAGGCCGAGCAGGGGACGACGGTCTTTTTCTCCAGTCACATCCTCAGCGAAGTCGAAGCGGTCTGTGACCGCGTCGCCATCCTCAACGAGGGGACGCTGATGGTCGAAGACTCCATCGAGACGCTGCGCGACGAGGGCGGTATCGCCACCATCGACCTGGAAGTCGCGTCGGTCCCCGACAACCTGGGACTCGACGCGCTCTCCGGCGTCGAGGACGTGCTGGTAAACGAGCGTATCCTCTCGATTACCTGTACGGACCCCGCCGTGAAGGTGGACGTGGTCGAACACGTCAACAGTCGGACCGACGTGGTCGATATTCTCTCGGAGGACACCTCGCTCGAAGAGGTGTTCAGACGCTACACTGGGAGCGACGCGGCCACGAGACGCGACAGTGATGCCAGCGACGAGGCGCCGGAGGTGACGGCATGAGTACCCTCTCAATCGCAAAGCGGGACTTCCTGGACGTGCGGCGTGCGAAACTCGTCTGGGGGCCGGTCGTGCTGTACACGCTGTTCATGCTCCTGTTTTTCTGGGGGCAGAGTACGGCGGAGAATCCGGACTTTTATGCCATCATGTGGTCGCTGCTCGGTCTCGGCGGCGCGCTGGTCATTCCGCTGATTGCACTCGTCGCGGCCTACCTCTCGATTGCCGGCGAGCGAGAATCGGGGAGCATCAAGTTCACCCTGAGCGCGCCGGTCAAACGCTCGTCGGTCATCGCCGGGAAACTCATCTCGCGGACCGCGATCGTCGTCGCCGGCATCCTCGTCGCATTCGTCGTCGGCACGCTCGCCGGGATGGTACTGGTCCCCGATATGACCTTCGAGTGGGGCGATTACCTGACGTTCATCGCGGTGACGCTCCTCTACGCGCTGGCGTATGTCAGCGTGGCCGTCGGCATCTCCGCGGCCACCGGGTCCCGTTCGCGTGCCATCGGTGGCTCGATTGGCTTCTTTTTCCTCTTTAATCTCGTCTGGAACTTCCTCCCCGTCCAGCCTACCGAGATGCTGCGCTTCCTCCTCGAACAACTCGGTCGCGACCCCGACAACTACCAGAACCTCCTCGAATTCGTCTTCTCGATTAGCCCGACCGGCGCCTATCTGAACTCGACGAAACTGTTCATGAGCGACGAGTTCCTCGAGATGGTCGGGACAGCAGGTCGAACCGCCGACCCGTTCTACATCCAGGGGTGGTTCATGCTGGTCATCCTCACCTTCTGGGTGGTCGCGCCGCTGGCTGTCGGCTTCTGGCGGTTCAACAGCGCCCAACTCGGGTAACTACTCCTCGCTTTCGAGCCGGCCTCGGAGATTCGCTACACGACGGCGGACCGACGGCACAGCGACAAAGAGAAGCACGGCCGCGTGGCGGACCTTCCAGTCGTAGACGTGGTTGAGCAAGAAGTACGTGATAATCCCCAGCGCGAGGCTGATGCTCCATGCCGTGACAGCAATCCGACCGTAGCGGGCGTGGCTGGTCTCGCGCAGTTCCGTCGGCGTGTGCGAGAGCCCGAGGATGACGGCATAGAGCACGACGGGAACGGCGACGACCGAGAGGAAGATGTGGATGCCGAGCATCGCGAGGTAGACGAGCGTCGCCAGTTCCGGCGCGACGATCGCCTTCTCGAAGCCTCCGCCGGTCTTCCACAGATAGAAGACCAGAAAGAGGAGGATAAGCGAGAAGGCGGTCAACATCGCTGCGCGGTGTTTGCGCACCTGGTCTGTCTTGATGAAGTACACGCCGACGAGAAGCGAGGTCAGCGCCAGCGTGTTGATGCCGGCGATGATGTGGCTAAAGAGGTTTACTGTCTCCCGGGAGAGGTCCGGAAAGAGTGGGATGAACCCGTAGAGTGCCCCGCCGACCAGGACGTACCCGATAACCGAGAGGACGGCGGTGATGGCACGCGGACGAGCACGGAGACCTGACCGGACACTATCGGCGACTGCCATACCCCGCGTTCGGGTCTGCAGAGAGTAGTTGGTTTGGATTTTCCCCCGCCAGGAGTCATCAGGGACAGTTCGCGCGACAGGCTGGAACCCACTCGATACGGTGCGAGCACGCGATAGATCCAGGGTAGAACTGTGTGACCGTAACAGTGAAGCGAGCAAACGGGATAAGTACGCAGTATGAGCGCAAATCAGGAGCAGCGAACGATTCGATGCCTTGTCGCCAAGGCGGGACTGGACGGGCACGACCGGGGGGCCCACGTCATCTCCCGTGCGTTCCGTGACGCAGGGTTCGAGGTTATCTACTCCGGTCTCCATCGGTCGCCGGACGAAATCGTCCAGGCGACAGTCCAGGAGGACGTCGACGTCCTCGGTATCTCGATTCTCTCCGGCGCACACGATACCCTCGTCCCCCGAATCGTTGAGGGGCTCAAAGAGTACGGCGCGTTCGAGGACACGCTCATTCTCGTCGGCGGTATCATCCCGGACGACGACGAGGACGACCTGAAAGCCGAAGGCGTCGCAGAGGTGTTCGGCCCCGGTGCGTCGATGGACGAGATGGTCGAGTACGTCCGTGAGAACGTCCCCGAACGGCGATGACGACAGAGCTCATCGACGACCTCCTCGCCGGCGAGCACCGCGCGCTGGCACGCGTCATCACGAAAATCGAGAACAGAGCGCCGGGCTATCGCGAACTGGTCTCCCAGCTGCACGAACACACCGGCCACGCAGACGTCGTCGGAATCACCGGCTCACCGGGTGCTGGCAAGTCGACGCTCGTCGACAAGATGGCCGCCGAGTACCGCGACCAGGGACTCACGGTCGGCGTCATCGCCATCGACCCGTCCTCGCCGTTTACCGGCGGCGCGGTGCTGGGCGACCGCATCCGGATGGCCTCGAACACCGGCGATATGGACGTGTTCTTTCGCTCGATGTCCGCCCGTGGCTCGCTGGGCGGGCTCTCGACGGCGACGACGGACGCGGTCAAAGCACTCGACGCCTTCGGCAAGGACAAGATCATCATCGAGACTGTCGGCGCCGGGCAAAACGAGATTGACATCGTGAAGATGGCCGACACCGTCGCCGTCCTCGTGCCGCCGGGGAGCGGCGACGACGTCCAGATGCTCAAGGCGGGTATCCTCGAAATCGCCGACCTCTTCGTCGTCAACAAGGCCGACCTCGAGGGCGCACACCGGACCGTCCAGGAACTCAAAGAGATGATACAGTACCGCGACGGCGGGATGCCCGCCCGCGTGGGCCACCACGGCGCGAGCGCCGGCGGGTTCGACCGGCCCGAAGAAGACACAGCCAACGGGGACGACGAGGACGCGTGGGTTCCACCTATCGTCGAAGCGGTCGCCAAGGACAGCGAGGGCGTACAGGACGTCCTCGATGCGCTGGGCGACCATCGCGAGCATCTGGCGACGAGTGGCGAACTCGAAACACAGGCGCGGATGCGCTACGCCGAGGAGATTCGAACACTGCTCCGCGAGGACACGAGCGCGCTGCTCGAAGCCGAAATCGAACATCGAGGTGGGCTCGACCAGTACGCCGAGCGGGTCCGTGACCGCGAGACGGACCCCTATTCTGTCTCCGACGAACTGCTCGCCCCGCTCGAAGAGTGTCTTGAAGAAAACCGGGAGTGAAGTGCTGGACCAGTCAGGTCAGGGCCACGGGCCGAACTCTTCTGCTGCGTCGTCGATGCGCTGGAGAGCGACGACGTAGGCCGCGACGCGGAACGTCGAGAGGTCGTGGTCCTCGAAGGCGTCGACGAGGTTCCAGAACTGTTCGACGATGATGCTCTCGAGTTCGTTGTTGACGCGCTCTTCGGTCCAGTGGAACCGCTGGCGGTTCTGGACCCACTCGAAGTACGAGACCGTGACACCGCCGGCGTTGGCCAGGATGTCCGGAATCACGAGCACGTCCTTCTCGGAGAGAACCTCGTCGGCCGCGGGGGTGATGGGGCCGTTGGCGGCCTCGGAGATGACGTCGGCCGTGACGTCCTCGGCGAGCTCGGCGTCGATTGCGTTGCCCAGCGCGGCGGGGACGAGCAGGTCGACGTCGAGGGTCAGGAGGTCGTCGTTGCTGATCTCCTCGTCGGCACCGTGGTAGCCGACGACGCTGCCGGTCTCGTTTTTGTGGTCTTTGACCGCGACAGGGTCGAAGCCGTCCTCGCTGTAGATGCCACCGCTGGAGTCGGAGACGGCGACGACCGTCGCGCCCATCTCGTCGACGAGGTCGGCGGTAATCCAGCCGGCGTTGCCGTACCCCTGGATGGCGACGGTCGCGTCGGCGATGTCCTCGTCGCGGTAGTCAAAGGCCTCACGGGCGGCCAGCACCGTCGAGCGGCCGGTCGCCTCGACACGGCCCTCGCTGCCGCCGTCCGCGATGGACTTGCCGGTGATGACGCCGGGTTCGGTGGTGTTTTCCAGCGTCTCGTAGGTGTCCTTGATCCAGTTCATCTCCCGCTGGCCCGTGTTCACGTCGGGCGCGGGGATGTCCTTGTCCACGCCGATGAGCGGGCGCAGTTCCTTCGCGAACGAGCGCGTGACACGTTCGAGTTCGTTCTCGGAGTACTGCTCGGGGTCGATGACGATGCCACCCTTCCCGCCACCGAGCGGGATGCCGACGACGGCAGTCTTGTAGGCCATCCAGCCCGACAGCGCCTTGACTTCCTCTCGGTTGACCTCGGGGTGATACCGGATACCACCCTTGTACGGCCCGCGGTCACCGTTGAACTGCGAGCGATAGGCCGTAAACACCTCCGTCGTTCCGTCGTCCATCTCGACGGTGAGGTTCGTCTCGAGCACTCGCTCGGGGTTTTTCAGCCGCTCGAGCATTCCGTCACTCACGTCTACATACTGTGCTGCGTCGTCGATTTGCTCACCCAGTGATTCGAATGGGTTTACCTCGTCGGCCATGTGTGTAATTCACACTACGAAAATGACGGTTAAAAAGTCACTCGAAATGTTTTAGAAAATCAGTGCTACAAGCCCCCTGGCCCTGGACATTTGTACTGTGAGCATCACGTTTCATACATTATTGTTCATTGAGGATTGCAGGCCGGTCGAGGCAATCCCGTTCGCGTTAGCTCCTGAACCGGGAACTGACAGCCTGCATCGCCGAGACTGGAAGCGATGGGTCACGCTGACGCGAACGCAAAGGGAAGCGTCGCGTAGACGGCGGCGTTGCCGGCGAGTGCCTCGACGGTGGTGTACTCGTCGACGGCGTGGGCGGTGTCCGTCCCCAATCCGAACTCGACGGTCGGGATGCCGGCCCTGCGAAGCGTCTTCGCGTCGCCACCGCCGGTCGCACTCCGACGATAGATTCTGTCACCGGTGACGGTTTCGGCCGTCTCGGCGACAGCGTCGACCAGCGGACTGTCGAGTGGTTCGTAGGTGCCGACGCTCCAGCTCACGTCCTCGATGGTGATGCCCGTACAGTCGTCGGCACACGCCCGGATGCGGCCGAGGACGCGCTCGGTGTCGACGGCCGGCGCGAGACGGATGTCGATGCGGGCGCGTGCCGACTGCGGGACGGAGTTGACGCTCTCGCCCCCTTCGATTGTCCCGAGATTGACCGTCGGATGGGTGAACAGTTCTCTGGCGGCCGTCTCACCGAGTCGGGGCGCATAGTACGCGACCGACTCCTCGACTATCGGGTCGAGTGCCGCCGCCAGGTCGAACCGTTCGGTGCCAAACTCCGCCCGGATGCGTTCGACGGCGTCGTAGAGGCGGTCGATGGCGTTCTCGCCGAGCATCGGTCTGGACCCGTGTGCCGCCTCGCCTGTCGCAGACAGTGTCAGCCAGATGCTCCCGCGGTCGGCGACGGTCACCGAGTGGCGACCCTGCTCGCAAGTGGTCTCCCCGATGACACAGCCGTCGGCGTCCAGGTCCCGCTGGGCCAGCAGCGTGGGCAACCCCGCCTCACCACTGGTCTCCTCGTCGCTGACGAAGGCAAACTGCAGTGTGACCGGTGGTCGAGTTCCCGTCTCTGCGAAGGCGCGCGCGGCCGCAACCATCGCTGCGACTGCGCCTTTCATGTCCGTCGCGCCGCGACCGTAGAGGCGGTCGCCGTCGCGCTCGCCGAGCGGGTCGTACGTCCACGCGTCGGCGTCGTACGGGACGGTATCGAGGTGGCCGTTGTACAGCAGCGTCCGGTCTGACTGTCCCGGGAGTGTCGCGACCAGGTTCGGCTTCGCCGGGTCGGCGACGACCCGGTCGGTCCGGAGACCGAGCTCCGAGAGTGTCTGTTCGAGGGTATCGACGAGCGGCGCTGTCTCGCCCGGCGGGTTCTGCGTGTCGACAGCGAGAAGGTCACCGGCCTGGTCGACCAGCGATTGGCGGTGGTCGTCGAGAAACGACGTCACCACTGCGTGCGCGTCGGTCATCGACTGGCTGCCCTATCGACGACAGGTGTTGATACCGAGCAGCCGGTGCAGGAAACACACCCGCGTCAGCCCAGTGACGAGGAAGACGACACCGAACAGGAGCGCTGCCGCGCCGAATACGGTCCCCAAGTCGAGCACTTCGAGGAGCGTCGCGATTCCGACGATCGCCAGAATCGGCCCCACGACGAGTCGTGCTGTTCTGTCAAGACCGCCTACGTTCTGTTCCATACGCTACCTTCGGTCGGAAGCGTGAAATAGATTGTGTAGTGGATGCACAAGATTCGGGTGCGACGGCCGTCGGGAAGTCGTAACACACTCGCCAGCCGAGCATCTACGCTCCCCTGAGAGATGTACCAGGCAATCGGGGAGTGGCTGAGCGGGACCGAGGCCGCGATACTGCTCGTCGTCCTCGGGCTGGCGACGCTGGGGACGGCAGCGCTGTTTCTAGTCGGGCTGGCCGGCTACCGGCGCCGCGGGACGAGCGTCTACCTGCTGTTGACGGTCGCGCTCGGCCTGCTCGTCGCTCGCTCTATCGTCGGCTTCGGGACGGCACTGGGGATGGTGCCCATGCCCGTTCACCACCTCATCGAACACGGCTCCGATTTCGCGATTGCGACGCTAGTCCTGTACGCGCTCTATCGCAGCGGACCACCGTCGCCGTCGGTCTAAACGCGTCGTTCTCGGCGACCGGGAACAGGTGTGACCTATTTATGCGACAGACAGCTAGCCGGGAGTGAATATGAGCGATGTGAGACGGAGCGTCCACCAGCACATCGAGTCCCACCCGGGCGTCCACTTCAACGAGCTCGCCCGGAACCTCGACATCGCGACCGGACAGGCGCAGTATCACCTCCGCCGGCTGTGCGAGGCTGGCACCCTCGACACCGAAGAGTTGCGCGGACGGACCCACTACTTCCCGACTGGATACGACCCGTGGGAGCAACGGACTATCGCCCTGCTCCGCCGGGAGACTGTCCGGAGTATCATCGTCACCGCGCTCGGGGAGACCGAGCCGTCGGCAGCGGACCTGGCAGCGGACCTCGACGTGGCCCGCAGCACTATCTCCTGGCACGTCTCGACGCTCGTCGAGGCCGACGTTGCAGAGAAATGCTACGACGAACACGGTCGGAGCCACATCAAACTGACACGGCCCGAGGAGACCCGTCGACTCCTAGACGAAGTCACGCCCTCGCTTCCCGACCGGCTCGTCGACCGCTTTACGCGCCTGGTCGATGCGGGACTTGCCGACTGAGCCTACTCGAGGAACTTCCCGCGGTACTGACTCGCCTGGTCGCGGTCGAACGCCGACAGTTCGACGATATCCTCTTCTGTGAGATAGTCTACTTCGTCGACGTACGCCACGGCATCCGCACGGGTCGCAAAGGGCGCCGGGTTCAGCCGCATCGGGTCGTCGACGCGGTCCGAGTCGGTCTCCAGTGCGTAGACGGCACTCGTGCCGTCGACGAGGTCCCGCGTCTCGAAGTCTCTGACCCACAGCCCGGCGATGTCGGCGTCCGTCTCCGCGAAGTCGTCTGTCGCGGCGTAGTAAGTCGTCGCACACCCCGAGGTACAGAAAAACTCCCGTGTGTCGTCCGCGTGGACCGCCTGCGCGTTCCACTCCGGGAAGTTCGCGACCTTCATGTCACAGACGGCACACCGGGCGTCCGCGGGAACGTCGACGGCCTGGGCGGTGTCGCCGTCTTCGTAGGCGACGTAGCTCACACAGTAGCCGCTTGGCTCGATGTTCCCTTCGACAAGGGCACAGGCACCGATGCCGTCACCGTTCTTGTCCGGGATGTAGTAGGCACAGCCCGAACACTGCTTGCCGTCCTGTGGCTGGTCCTGATAGTTCACCGCATCTTTCGTCGACAGCGAGTCCGGGTCGCGCCGTTCTCCATTTATCGCAGTCGCTCGCTCGTACTCGTCGGCGACCTCGTCTGACAGGGTTGCCGGAGTAGACCCGTCGTCGTCGTCACCGTTTCCGCCGTCGCCACCACAGCCTGCGAGGGCAACGGCCGAACTGGTTCCAAGCAGTGCGAGCATCGTCCGTCGGTCGAGGGATGGACCATCTCGACTTCGCATATCATGAGCTACCGCGACGAGCCATATATCCGGTCTGGTGCGCCCATCGAAGTATTTCGAGAGGTGCACCAGACCGCTTACCTGTGCCTGCTCGCTAGCATCGAGTGATGGACAGACGGACCTATCTTGCAGCCAGCCTCACAACTGCCGCCGCGAGCGCCGGCTGTCTCACGTCGGTCCTCGGTGACAGTGGTGGGGAGGGCGACCCGGTTCTCGACCCGCCGGCCGACCAGCAGTACGACAGCGGCGACATTCCGTACCCGGCCTACGGGGAGCAGTTCCCGGACGTCTCCGTCCCGGACCCGCTGGCCGGCGAGACAGTCTCGACAGGCGACATCGACAAGACGCTGGTCGTGACCGGTTTTTTCGCCACCTGTCCGGTCGAGTGTGTCCGACTCATCGGACAGCTGGCCGGCGTCCAGCAGGGCACCGTCGAGAAGGGCATCGACGACGACGTGACCTTCCTGGCGATTACGTTCGACCCCGCACGCGACGACGCCGAGACCCTCCGGGAGTACGGCAAGCAGATGAACGTCGACATGGACGCTGGGAACTGGCGCTTCCTCCGACCGGAGAGCGAAGCGCGCGCCAGCGCAGTCGTCGACGAGAAACTTGGCATCACCTTCGACCGCATCGGCGCAGGCGAGTCCCAGCGGCTCCCCGGCTACGATTTCCGTCACCTCTCGTTGACCTTCCTCCGGAACCCCGACGGCGTCGTCGAGCGGGCCTACCGGACCGACAGTCCAGACCACGAGCGCGTCCTCTCGGACGTGGAGGCTGTCGTCGACGCCACCACCTGACCGATGGCAACATGCACACCAGCCAACCCACTGCTCGGAACGGAGACGCTCGGGTTGCCAGTGCTGGCACTCGTCGGGTTGCTCGGGGGTGCCCACTGCATCGGGATGTGTGGCCCGCTGGTCGCGACGTACGCCGACCGGATGGACGAGACCGGCCGGGGAGACTTTCTCACACTCGGAGAGGTTCGCCAGCACACGCTGTTCAATCTCGGCCGGACGGCCAGCTACACGCTGTTGGGCGCGCTCTTCGGACTCGCCGGCGAACTCGTCTTCGTCAGCGTCCGCGACGTGACGCTCGTCGCGACCGAAGTTCGCGCCGTCACGGGCATCGCCGTGGGACTGGTCGTCGCCGCGGTCGGTGCGAGCTACGCCACCGGCGGGGGCGGCCGGACGATACCGATACCGGGCATCGAACGCGTCGCTGCCACGGTGCGTGGTCACCTGCTCCCCCGCGTGGACGCGTGGGTCGGGGACTACCGCATCGCCGGTCTCGGCGCCGTCCACGGCTTCCTGCCCTGTCCCCTGTTGTACCCCGCATACCTGTACGCGTTCGTCCAGGGCTCTGCACTCGGCGGTGCGGCCGCACTCGCGGCGCTCGGTCTGGGAACCGTTCCGGCCGTGTTCCTGACGGGGACGGTGTTCAACGGCCTGGACGTGAGCGGCCGCAAACACCTCCACCGGGCGCTCGGGGTCGCCTTCGTCGTGCTGGGGTACATCCCGCTCCAGCACGGACTCGCCGCACTCGGCGTCGTGCTCCCGGCCGTGCCGCTGCCGCACTTCCAGCCATGGTAACGGACACAGGCCGACAGTCGACACCAGGGGGTGACTCGCGTGCGCAGACGTGAGCTACTCGCGACACTCGCGACCGCGACAGCGGCCGCCACCGCTGGCTGTGACGGCCTCGGTGAATCGATGACCGGCGCCGGCGACGACGAGGAGACAGGACCGGTGACCGTCGAGACCATCGACGCCCCCGGGAGCGAGGCAGGGACCGCGACCGTCCCGGAATCGGGCCGCGTGACGTTCGTCGAGTTCTTCGCGACCACCTGTGACATCTGTGCGGCCCAGATGTCGGTCGTCGGCCAGGCCCACCAGCGCATCGACGACGACGTACAGTTTCTCTCGGTGACCAGTGAACCCGTCGGGTTGAGCGTCTCGAAAGCGGAAGTCGCGTCGTGGTGGGCCGACCACGACGGCCGCTGGCCGGTCGCCGCCGACGATGGCACCACGCTCGCACGCCGATACGATGCGACGAGCGTCCCGACGGCCGTGGTCATCGCGCCCGACGGCACCGTAACGTGGTCTCACTCCGGGCGCACGACGGCATCGAGGATTGTCGAGGAGATTCAGTCGGCACGCGCCGGTGGCCAGTCGTGAGCGACGCGCTCGCGAGTCACCTCGTCTTTGCCGCCGGTGCCGGCGTCGCGACCTTCCTCTCGCCGTGTGCACTCCCGCTCGTGCCCGGGTACATCGGCTACTACACGAGTACGGCAAACGGGAGCCAGCGCGCTGCCGGCGTCCTCACGCGTGGACTCGCGGCGGCAGTCGGCGTGCTCGTGACACTCGGCGCGCTCGCGGGCCTTGCCATCGCCGTCGGCCGGCCAGTCACCCGACTGCTCCCGGTCGTCGAACCGCTCGTCGGCCTTGCACTCCTCCTGTTTGGCGCCCTCGTCGTGACCGACCGCGCCCCCGACTGGCGCGTTCCCTTGCCGGCACGCCGCGCGGACACGCCCGGCTTCGCACTCTTTGGAGTCGGCTACGCCGGTGCGTCGGCGGGCTGTGTGCTCCCGGTCTTTCTGGCCGTCGTGGTCCAGACGATTACGCTCCCCACACCCGCGGCGGCCGCCGTCGTCGCCGTCTACGCGGGTGCTGTCGCCGTCCCGTTGCTGGCCGTGACCGTCGCTGTCGGGCTGGGACTCGACGTCGCCACGGGCCGGCTGACCGACTACGGCACCCACCTGGAGCAGGCCGCGGGCGTCGTCCTGGTCGTCGCCGGCGCCGGCCAAGTCGCCGTCGCCATCGCGCCGGCTGCCGTCCCGACGTTCTCGAGTGTGGTGTGACCGGGCGATAGTATTGTACCCACTATGCAAAACAATTAAACGTAGCCGGTGCGTATGCCCTGGTGATGAGCGACGAAAACTCTCTGGAGGAAGTCAGGAAGAAGAAACGCGAACAACTCGTCGAAGAGGAAGAGGGAGCCGACGCACCGTCGGAGCCGATTCACATCGACAGCCAGTCGGAACTCGACGAAGCAGTCCAGCAGTACGACGTGGTGCTGGTAGACTTCTACGCAGACTGGTGTGGCCCGTGCAAGATGCTCACGCCGATCGTGGAATCGCTCGCCGCCGAGACGGACGCTGCCATCGCGAAAGTCGACGTCGACGCGAACCAGTCCCTGGCGCGCCAGTACGGCGTGCAGGGCGTGCCGACGCTCGTCCTGTTCGCGGACGGTCAGCAGGTAGAGCAGATGGTCGGCGTCCAGCAAGAAGAGGCGCTGGCCCAGACCATCGCACAGTACAACTGAACGGATTCACCGGGTAACCGACGACAGCCCCTTTTCGCCCCGCGTTTCGCGATAGTACCGACTGGCAGCGACGCCAGTCGTGTACGGAAACCACACTAGTACAGCTCTCGTAAGAGGTAACAAATACGACAAGAGTATAAAAGCGTCGGCGGTTATCACCAGTCGATGACCGACTCTACGCTTTTTTCTTCCGCAGGCGAAAGTACCGGTATGTGTGACCGCCACAGCAGTTGTGTTCGGGGCCAGCACAACACACGCGGTGGCCAGTGTGACCACCCTCACGGCGACCAGCGCGACACCGACGGGAGAGCCAGGGAGGGGAGCGGCGAGTGGAGTGGGTTGTTGACGCGACGAACCGTTCTGGCGGGCGGGACCGCCGTCGCCGCCAGTCTGGCCGGGTGTCTCGGGTCCGACGGAGACGAAGACGTACTCGAACCGCTGTCGCTGACACGGGACGACGAGTGTGAGGTTTGCGGGATGATAATCCCCAACCATCCCGGTCCGACCGCACAGGTGTTCTACGCCGAGCAGACGCCGTCAGGCCACGCGAACCCCGCACGGTTTTGCAGCACATGGGAAGCCTTCCAGTACGACTTCGAGCGGCAAAACGAGGGCTGGAACAGGGAGGTGTTCTACGTCACGGACTACTCGTCGGTCGACTACGAACTGACAACGGACGCCGGTGACACCCTCATCTCGACACACGTCGAGAGCGACGACTACGTCGACGCGACGACCGTGACCTTCGTCGCCGGCTCGGAGGTCAAAGGCGCGATGGGCCGGGACCTCATCGGCTTCTCGGAGCAGGGGGACGCAGAGCAGTTCCAGTCGGAGTACGGTGGGACGGTGGTCGCCTTCGAGGACGTGACCGAACAGACGATTGCGGAACTTTCCAGTATATGAAAAGCGTTGTCTACGCCGGCACAGCCGTCGCGCTCGCGCTCTTGCTGGCCGCGAGTGGCTTTGCGGCCAGCCCAGCCGGAGGCGACCAACTCTCGCCTGTCCCCTTCGACGAGACGCTCACCACGGGGCTGACCGGCGTCGACGTCCAGCAAGCAGAGACGGCCGGCTACGTCGTTCCGAAGGGACAGGTGTTTTACTCACAGTACCAGTACGTCGTCGGCTACTACGGGATGGAGTCGCTGGTCACGGGAGTCACTGGAAGCCGCCACACAGAGCAGTTCGGCCAGCCACTCGCCGTGTTCGTCACCGACCTCTCGGGGACCGACCCACAGTTGACCGACGAGGGATACGTGACACTCTCGAACAGCATCGCGCGAGGGTGGACACGCACGGCCGACGCATGGTTCGTTGTCGGGACCCCGGCACGGACACCGGCAGGACCGACGACGGTGCCGTTCGATGACCGCGCCGCGGCGCAGTCCTTTGCCGACGAGTACGACGGTGAGGTCATCGACTGGGACGGACTGAAAGACCGCCTCGCCGGCCAGGGCGACCGCCGTGACCGCCAGCCCCCGACAGCCAAGCACCAGCAGTGGGCAAACGAGACCGTCGAGCAGGCACAGCAGACACGCGACCGCCCCACGTCGGTCGTCGTCGGCGAGGACGCCGCCACGCTCGCGGCGGCCGTCGAGCAGGCCCCGGCAAACACCACCGTCGAGATTCCACCGGGCCGGTACGACACGAATCTCACCATCAGGAAGCCACTCACGCTCCGGGGGGCCGGAACCGAGACGGTCCTCGACGGTGGCACGAACGGGACCGTCGTGACCGTTCGCTCGCCGAGGGTCGGCATCACCGACCTCCGGTTTGTCGGCGTCGGGGAGAGCAACGCCGGGAACATGCAACCCGACAACGGCTCGGCGTGGGACAAGCGCATCAGACTGGCCTACGGATACGGCGACGCGGCCATCCGGATGAGCGACGCCCACCGGTCGCTGGTCGAGAACGTCACCATCGACACCCCCTCGAACGGCATCGTCGCGCTCAACAGCACGGATGCCGTCGTCCGCAATATTGAGGTGGACGGCACCGAGGAGTGGCGCAACGGATTCATGAGCGTCCTTCCGATGTACTCCCGGATGGTCGTCGAGGACTCGTCCTTCAACGGGGGCCGCGACGCCGTCTACACCCACTACTCCGACGGGACGGTCATCCGGAACAACGAGATGGAGAATCTCCGCTATGGCTACCACGAGATGTACACCAGCAACACGCTGGCGCTCAACAACACCATGCGGGACACCAACACCGGCATCATCCTGATGACGCGACCGACCGGGAACGTCCTCGTCGGCAACGACGTCCGCGACAGCGACATCGGCATCAGCACCGTCGGCGGCGCCTCCTACACGACCGACAACGTCCTCGTGAACAACGACATCGGGCTCTCGATTGGAACCAGCCGGTCAGTCTACCGTGACAACACCATCGTCGAGAACAGCGTCGGCGTCCGGTCGTCGACGATGCTACCAACCAACGACGTCTTCGAGAACGACATCGTTGCCAACGACCGGCCGGTCTCGGCCAGCCTCGGAACGCTCAACAGCTGGGCACTCGAGGGTCGTGGCAACTACTGGGGGACAGTCCCCGGCCTCGACCGGAACGGCGATGGCGTCATCGACCGGACCTACCGCCCGACAGACGCCGTCGACCGGACGGCCCGCCACTCGGCGGGCAGCTACACACTCGCCCACGCGCCGACGGTACAGACACTCAGACAGTTCCAGCAGTCCGTCCCCGGATTGCGCGGGTCGACCATCGTCGACCCGTCGCCGCTCGCGGCCCCGGTCAATCCGGACCGACTCGACGCGCTGAACGTGACCACACCATGAGCTCACAGCCCACCACACAGCAGGACGAACCGACGAGCGAGCAGGAGACAGTCGTCGACATCGCTGGCCTCGGCCACTCGTTCGGGGACCTCGATGTCCTCGGCGACATCTCGTTCAGCGTCGAGGCCGGGACCGTCGCCTGTATCATCGGCCCGAACGGGAGCGGCAAGACGACGCTGCTCCGGCTGATTACGGGGTTGCTCGACCCCGATACGGGCTCGGTCACTGTCGCCGACGACGGCGACCGCCGCGTGGGCTATCTGGCCCAGCAGCCGGCGTTTCGCCCTCAGTTTACCGTCAGGGAGACCATCGAGTTCTACGGCACGCTCGTCGACGTGGACGTCGACAGCGAGGCGATTCTCGAGCGGGTCGGTCTCTCGGCGGTCGCCGACCGGCGCGTCGATGCCCTCTCCGGCGGGATGATGCGCCTGCTCGGTATCGCCCAGACGACGGTCGGCGACCCGTCGGTGCTCGTCCTCGACGAGCCATCGAGCGGTCTCGACCCGACGATGACCCGCCACATCACCGACATCGTCGGTGCCCTCGCGGCAGAGGGCGACGCCATCCTGCTTGCGACACACGACTTGCGCTCGGTCGAACGCATCGCCGATACGGTGTTTGTCATCGACCGGGGAGAACTGGTCGCAACCGGCGGGCCAGAGGAACTGCTGGCCGAGACAGACACCGAGACCCTCGAGGATGCACTCGAAACACTCAGCCGCGGTGACGACGCTGTCACCGTCTCGGCCGGCCTCCACGGTGGTGAGAGCGAATGACTGACTACCGCTACGTGCTTGACGTCGCCCAGCGGGAGTTCGTGACCGTCCTCCGGACGCCCATGTTGCTCCTCCTCGGCGGCGGGTTCGTCCTGCTGATGGCCGGTATCTCGTGGCTGGGTGCCACCGGTGCCTACCTCGCGCTCGTGTTGGACCTGTTGACCCCCGCCGAGGTGCTCGTGCCGGTCCTCGCGTTTGCCTTCGGCTACCGGGCGCTGCTCGGAGACCGAGAGAGCGGCGAACTCGAGACGATTCGTACCTACCCGATAGACAGCGGCGGATACGTCTTCGGCGTCTATCTGGGCCGTGCGGTCGTCGTGCTCGCGGTGGTGTTGCTCGGCCTGTTCGGGTCGGCCGTGTTCGTGCCGATGAGCCAGGAGCGCCAGCTCTCTGTCATCGCCTCGCATGCCACCGTCGACTCCCCGACGCTGTATCTGCGGTATGTCCTGTTGACCGCGCTGTTCGCGCTGGTCGTCCTTGCTGTCGCCATCCTCGTCTCGGCCGCAGCGCGCTCGACACGCGGTGGGCTCGCACTGGCCGCCGGCGCGGTGCTGACGCTCGTCGTCGGCCTCGACAGCGCGCTCATCGGGTCGCTGACCGGCGGCTTCGTCTCCGCTGACGGTGTCACCGCGCTGCTCGCGGTCAGCCCGAACAGCGCCTATCGGAGTCTCGTCTTCGCGCTGAGCGTCGCGCCGACCGGCGTGAACGTCCCCCCGGGACCGACCGTCCTGGTCAGCACCATCGGACTCGCGGGGTGGCTCGTTGCCTCCCTCGGCGTCGCGTCGCTGCTGGCGTGGCGATAGCGCCGGAGACGGGCGAACATCACGTATATACCCCTGACGGCCTAGCCCTCGGATATGAAACTTCGGAACCTCCTCGGCGTCGCGGCAGGGACCGTCGGCCTGACCGCGCTCGCCAACCGCCTGCTGACCGCCCGCTCCGAGACGTTCGAACCGTATCTCGACGGGGACCACGACACCTACCGGTGGCGCGGCTTCGACGTCGGCTACACCGAGGCCGGGGACCCCGACGACCAGGACCTGCTGCTCTTTCACGGCATTAACGCCGCCGCTTCCGGCCACGAGTTCTGGCCCGTCTTCGAGAAACTGAGCGAGGAGTACCACGTCATCGCACCGGACCTGCCGGGCTACGGGCACTCGGACCGCCCGCCGCTGCTGTACTCGGCGTCGCTGTACACCACCTTCGTCACCGACGCTATCGAGGACCTGGCCGACGAACCGCCCGTCGTCGTCGCGTCGTCGCTGACTGGCTCTTACGCCGCGATGGCCGCCGCAAAAAGCGAGGTGCGAGAGCTCGTCCTCGTCACACCGACAGATTCCTCGATGGGCGGCGGGCGTGTCTGGCTGCGTGCGCTGCTTCGCTCGCCGCTCGTCGGGCAGGCAATCTACAACCTCATCGCCAGCAAGTACTCGATTCGGCACTTCCACGAGGACCACGGCTACTACAACATGGACAACCTCCCCGACGACGTGGTCGACTACGAGTGGCAGTCGGCCCACCAGCCAGGGGCGCGTTTCGCGCCGGCGTCGTTCCTCAGCGGCTTTCTCGACCCCGACGAGGACCTCGAGAAGGCACTCGAACAGCTAGACGTCCCCGTCACGCTGGTCTGGGGTCGCGAGGCCGACATCACGCCGCTCGAAGACGGTCGCAAACTCGCCGAGCGCGCCGACGCACGCCTCGTGGTCTTCGACAACTCGCTTTTGCTCCCACACGTCGAACACCCCGACGAGTTCGTCGATGTCGTCCGGAAGAACGTCGAACCCGAGCGCTGACTCACAAAGAATCAAAACGACCGAGAGGGCAGTCGAGACCGGTCGCCGTCAGTCGACCCTTGCTCCCCAGCCGTCGGCGGTGCCGTCCGGTCTGTTCTAGGGTTGCTCCCGCGTCGCCTGCTCTTTGCGCCCCGTCAGCTCGTCGGGGACCAGACGGACGAACTCGAACTCGACGGTCCCGGGCTGCTGTCCGAAAATATCCAACAGTGGGATGTGGACCCGCTCTAGTCCTTCGAGTGCCTCCTGGGGTTGCTCCGCCTCGATGTCAGAGAGGTGCCCGCGCGCGACGACGCTTCGATAGCGCTCCGCGACCGTATCGTGTGTGACAAACGCCACGGGTCGCCCTCCCAGTTTGCCCTTCTCGCTGTCCGGCCCGACAGCCAGCCGGAAATAAAAGACCCGCTCTTCGGTGTCGTACCCGTAGGAAACCGGCACTGCGTGTGGCGGGTCGGCACTCGTCGTCGACAGCGAGATGACGCCGGTCCCGCTGGTTCCGAGGAACTGGTCGACCTCCTCGCGGTCCATCTCGACGGTTGTGTCGCCCATGCGGAGACTACGGCTGGGCGACATATAAGCGCCTATCCTGCTCTCAGCGGGTGAGAAGCATCGCTGCTTCTGTATAGCAACATAGGCTGTACGACCGAGTTACAAGCGGAAACATCGGCACTGACGGAACTGCGAGGACGAGCCAGAAGAGGCTTCATAAGGCACTTTCGCGGCTACTGTGTTCACTGCCCAGTCCATCGACCGTCTCGCGGGCTATCGAGAGCCTGCTCGGTCACAAACATGTGTGAGAACCACCAGTTATTTTTAAGTCGTACTGTAACACGCCGCCTGAAACATGGTCGTTCACGTATCGATGTCGGTCGAACAGTTCGGAAGTAACGAACCAACGGGGTTTGAGCGGTAAACATATGGCAACTGTTGACCGCCCATCCACTCATCGAGAGGAGTTGAACATCCTGATAGACTCCGCGAGCAAACGCTTTGCAGCAATCGCGGTTGTCCTCTTCCTGGGCGCGCCGATTGTCACGTACCTGTCCGGTGACCCGCGCGGCCTCTTTTACGTCCACGTCGCGCTCGGTGCCTTCTGGTTCGGTCTCGATTTCTTCTTCAAGTTCGTGCTTGGCCCCTCACTCGATGCGGCCGGGGACGAGGCTGCTGCCGCAGTCAACGCCCAAGTGATACCGAAGATGGTCGTCATCGCGGAACCGCTGAGTGTCGGCGTCATCGGGTCCGGCATCGCGCTGGCGGACCTGATGGGCTACTGGGCGGACCCGTCACTCTGGCTGTGGGCCGCACTCGGCATCGGTACCCTCATGTTGCTCATCGGGTTCGGCCCGCTGCACCTCCTGACCACCCGGATGAGCGTCGAACTATCGATGCCCGACCCGGACGGTAATCGTCTGGACGAACTGTTCGGCAAAACCGTGCAGTGGGGGATGGTTCAGACGATTCTGATGCTAGCTATCATCCTGACCATGACCGCACTCCGGTGGGGACTGTAACACGAACGCGCCAGGCGCGCCGCCTTAGGTCAGAATATCGGCGATGCGCTGGGGTTCGCCCGACAGCGAGGGGTCCGGTTCGACGATTTTCATCACTTCGTGGTCGGTGACGTCGGGATACTCTTTCTGGAGTGCATCCTCGATAAGCGGTTTCTCGAGGCGGAACTCGGTCCCCTCGTAGACGACATCGACGCCGTGTTCGTCGAAGGAAAGCAGCGTCATGCACACTGATAGGTCGGTTCAGAATAAAAGGCTGTCCCGAGAGCCGCTGGCACACAGAGCGGGGCCGACGGCGACGTCTGTCCGCCGGATAGGTGCTCGACAGATGCGGGTACTCACTCGACGGTCAGCGTCATCGTCACGGCTTCGCCTGCCGCCAGCGCCTCGACGAGGTCCCTGTCGAGGTCCCCGGCGGCCTTGTTCGCGCCGACGACGACAGTCCGGTCGTCGACGTAGTCGCTCGTCCGCCCGACCCCGCTGCGCTCGTTCTCGAAGGACAGGTCGGGATGGCCACGGCCTTCGATGCGCTCGGTGTGGTCGCCGACCTCGAGAGTGACGACGATGGTCGCGTCGTGGGACTGACAGGCGTCGACGAAATCGGCGTCGAAATCGGCGGGTACCCGGTCGGCCTCGATGCCGAGAATACAGTCGCCCGCGGGCGTCAGGTAGTCGTCGCTGGTCAACTCGAACGTACTCGCGTGCTCGGCCGAGACGTGCTCGTGGCCGCGCGCCTGCACGACTTCTTGCATACACGGCCGTTCCGCACGGCGGTATTTCAGGGAGACGATTCGCGTCGGGGCGCGACTCCCGTCAGGAACTCCCTTCTTCGATAGGGACCTCGACGTCGTTGCCGCTGATGTAGGCCGCGACGCGGACGCCGACGAGGCTGACGAAGATACTCGCGATGATAAACACCGCGAGCCGTTCTGCAGAGGTGAGAACGAGGCCGTCGAACGCGATTGGACCGAATTCCGTCGCCGGAACCCGCATCGCCTCGAACACGCCGGAGCGTTCGAGGAAGTACGCCGAGAAGCCACGGACCGCCAGGCCGACCGCGACGGCGACAAACGGGAGATTGACGTAGGCACTGCCGATACCCTCGTCCTGGATGAGCTCGTCGAGCAACCGCCCGGTGCTGGCTGCGAGGGCCGCAGCGGTCAGCCAGGGGACGGCGTCGAACGCAAACCGCATCCCGAGGATGACGACACCGACCGCCTCGGCGCGCATCGAGGAAGCGCTCAACACGCCGGCAAAAGCACCGACCAGCGCGAGGCCACCCGCGACGACGTAGGTGACAAGCGAGACCTGGCCGGAGTACAGCGCCTCGCGAATGTCGCCGGGCAAGCGCGCGAGGTACGTGCCGATACCCAGCCCCTTGTAGAGCAGGTAGACACCGAACGCCGCGGCGATAGTCCCGACGGCAAGTGCCGGGCTGTCGGCCACGAACAGCAAGGCCGGGAACGCAATCAGGGCCGCCCCGAGCGGGACCAGGACGGTCTTGCGGAGTTGCTCGTCGGCGAGAAACTGCTTGAGAAGGTAGTACGTCGACTCGATGTCGCGGGCCTGTCGGACGACGACCCGGTCGACGGCGTCGACGGGGAGGCGACTCTCGATGATGGGAACCAGTCGCTCGTCCTCGGCGCTGTCGACGACAACGACGGCCGAATCGGGGTCGAACTCTGCGACCAGGTCGTCGATCTGGCGGGCGACCTGGCGGTCCGCCGAGACCGTCTCGCCGGTCCCGGAGATGACCGCGACCGTCGCATCCGAGAGGTCGTCGGCGACGCGCAGCCCTTCGAGAAGGCAGTTGACACGGCTGTCTTCGGGGTCTTCGACACCGACTGCTGTGACGAGTGACTCGACGGCTGCCCGACCGACCACGGGCGGGTCGACACCGGGGAGGGGCTCACCGCGATGGAGACAGACGACAAGCGTGCTCACGGTTGGAGTCAACGGGGGACGGGATAAAAATCCTCTCGACCGTTCAGACCGAAATAACCGTTCGATGGCACCCGATTCAGAGCGACTCGACGCCCGACTCGGTCACGATACTGTCGAGCAGACGCGTCGGCGTGGCATCGTACGCGGGGTTTTCGATGTCGAACCCTTCGGACGGTTCGAGCATCACTTCGCTGGCCGCGCGATACTCGTTTTCGAACGCGAAGCCGGCATCGACGAGTTTCGCTTCCGAGCCAAGCGCCGTCACCGGCACGTCACAGTCCGCGGCAGTCGTCGCCAGCGGATAGGTCCCGATGCGGTTGTAGAGGGTCTCATCGACGACACAGTCCATCCCGATGACGACGCGGTCACACTCGGGGAGGAAATGACCGTGGGCGCTGTCGACGACCAGCGTCGTGTCGACGGCCTCGAACTCGGCGAGGCGGCGGGCCATCTTCCGGCCGAGATACCGGGGTCGTGACTCGGTAACGTACACCGAGAACGTCGCGCCGTCCTCGACTGCCTGTCGTATCGCCGAGAGAACGGTCGTCGAGTAGTCGTGGACAAGCAGCGTCTCCGCGTCGGCGAGCAGCGGCGCGGCAGCCTCGGCGGCGCGCCGTTTTGCCGTCTCGATGCGCTCGACGACGGTGTCGATGGCGTCGAGAGTGGTCTGCTTTGCCGCATCGACGGTGTCGGCGTCGGCGTCGGTGACCGTCTCGACGATCTCACGCTGGGTGGTGTGTAACGACGCATGCGAGGGGTTCGCCCGGCGGAGCGCGCTACTGTTTCGTTTCAGTGTCCGGTTGTACTCCTCGACGGTCGGGAACTCCTTGTCTGTGAGTTCACGGAGCGCTCGGGCGGCCTTGACTGCAACGACCGAGGAACTGTGAGTCTGCATATCCGCAATCTCCTCGGCTGTCTCGTCTATCATACGCGAGCAGTCGACCCGGGACAACTAATGGCTTTCCCGTCCGGGGCCGAACGACATTTATCCCGGGGTCTGCTACGTCGGCACAGATGAGCGACGACCTCGGGACCCGCGGCATATCCGAGGGTGTGAGTCTCGCGACACTCGTCCTGCTGACTATCGTGGTGACTGCATCAGTAGGCGTCAGCGTCCTCTTTCTGGACGGGAGCGACAGCGACGGCATCGAGGCCAATTTCAGTTTCAACTACCAGAGCCAGGGTGAGTTTCTGCTAGTCACACACGAATCGGGTAACGAGCTCCAGAGCGGCCGTCTCCGTATCGTGGGACCGAGCTCGAACGTGACATGGGCAGAGCTCGCCAGCTGGAACGAATCCCGTGACGTGACCACGGGTGACCTCGTCCAACTGAGCGAGAGCAGCGCCTACGGCAGTCGGGTCGGGTCTAGTGACTACATCAAAGTCGTCTACGTCTACCAGAACGACTCCACGAAAGTACTCGACGAGTGGAACAGCGACCAAGCGCCGGGCGGTCTGGGCTAGCCTTTGATGTTACACACCGGGAACGTCCGCGCGACCCGGTCACCGATACCCAGCGCGTCGGAGATGCGAACCACCTCGTCGACGTCCTTGTAGACGCCCGGTGCTTCTTCGGCGACTGTCGCCCCGCTCTGGGCCTTGACGTAGATGTGGTCTTGCTCGCGAAGGTCGTCCTGGACGTCCTCGCCCCAGAACTCGTTTTTCGCCTGCGTACGGCTCATCAGCCGACCGGCACCGTGGGCCGTCGAACCGAACGTCTCCTCGAGTGAGCGTTCCCCACCGCGGAGGACGTAGCTGCCCGCCCCCATGCTCCCGGGAATGATGATGGGCTGGCCCACGTCGCGATAGGCAGCCGGCACTTCCGGTCGGCCGGCCGGGAACGCCCGCGTCGCGCCTTTCCGGTGGACGTACAGCTCCTTGTCCTCGCCGTCGACGGTGTGAACCTCCTTCTTGGCGATGTTGTGGGCGACGTCGTAGAGCAGGTCCATCTCCATTGCCTCCCAAGACTGGTCGAAGACCTGCTCGAAGACCTTCCGGGTCTGGTGCATGATGAGCTGTCTGTTCACCCACGCGAAGTTGATTGCAGCACACATCGCGTCGTAGTAGTCCTCGGCCAGTTGCGACCCGGCGGGTGCGGCGGCCAGTTCCTTGTCCGGCAACTGGTTCAACAGTCCCTGGTGGGTCTGCTCGATGTCGCGCAGATAGTCGGTACAGACCTGATGGCCCAGTCCGCGCGAGCCACAGTGGATGAGGACGACGACCTGGTCGGCTTCGAGTCCGAACTCCGCGGCCACGTCCTCGCGGTAGATGTCGGTCACCCGCTGGACTTCGAGGAAGTGATTGCCCGAGCCGAGCGACCCGATCTGATTTGTCCCACGGTCTTTGGCCTTCTGTGAAATCTTGCTCGGGTCGGCATCGGGTCTGTGTCCCTCATCCTCGCAGTGTGCCAGGTCGTCCTCGACGGCGTAGCCCTCCTCCAGTGCCCAGTCCATGCCGCGGTCGAGGATGGCCTCGATGTCGGCTTTGGTCCCGTCGTGGATACCGCCCCCGCCGAGCCCAGACGGAATGTTGGCAAAGAGTTTGTCGACGAGTTCCTCCTCGCGACCCTGGAGGTCCTCGTAGGTCAGGTTCGTCCGCATCATTCTGACGCCGCAGTTGATGTCGTAGCCGACCGCGCCGGGGCTGATACAGCCGTCTTCGGCGTCGATGCCGGCGACACCGCCGACCGGGAAGCCGTACCCCTGATGGCCGTCGGGCATACAGACGGCGTAGTTCTGGATGCCGGGGAGGTGGGTCGTGTTTTTCAGCTGTTCGAGGGTCTTGTCCTCGACGATTTCCTCAAGTAGTGCTTCGCTTGCGAGTACGCGCGCTGGGACGCGCATATCCCCTTCCTTGGGAATCTCCCAGACGCAGTCACGGACTTTCTCGAGCGTGAACTGCCCAGCGTCGTATGTAGTCATGGCCGTATGTGGACGGCCGGCGGGGAAATATCGTTCGGACCGGGTGACACAACGCTTTTTTCGCCCCCGGGGGTTTGCTGGGGCATGAACGGCCAGACAGTCCCACTCCAGTCGGCCATCGGGGCACCCGCGTGGCTCCCGGACGCGGTGCCCGAGTGGACAGTGCCGTTGGTCGCATCGGTGCTCGTCCTCGCACTCGCCTGGGTGGTCTCGCGAGTCCTCATTCAACTGTTCGGCCGCCGAATCGCACGACAGTTCGACCGCCCGAGTCTCACCCGCACCGCGCTCCGCGCGGTTCGGCTCGGGGTGTTCATGTTCGCGCTGCTTCTCGTCCTCCGTATCAACGGACTGGCGCTGGGCGACATCGCGCTGTCTGTGACGGTGTTCTCGGCAGTGGTGGGTGTCATCCTCGCACCCATCGTCGGGAGTATCATCAGCGGTATCTTCCTCCTCGCCGACCAGCCCTACGAAATCGGGGACCTGATAGAGCTACCCGACCAGGGCAAACGTGGGTTCGTCGAGGACATCACACTCCGATACACGAAGATATTCACCCTCGACAACACCTTCCTGGTGGTGCCGAACGGGAACATCCGCGAACGGGACGTGTTCAACTTCTCCGCCGAGGACCCGCGCACGCGCCAGACGCTCGACGTCATCGTCACCTACGAGAGCGACATTCCACAGGCCAGAACGCTCATGGAGCGAAGCGCACGAAAGCTCGACGACATCATCGACGGCGGGCCACGCATCCGCATCGGCGGCGCTCGCTACCCCGCACAGCCGGACTGCCTCATCGCGGAGTTTGGCGACCACGGCATCACGCTGCGCCTGCGATACTGGGTGAAAGAGCCGTACCGACTACAGACAGTCCAGTCGGACCTCCAGACGAACATCTGGAACGCCTTCGAAGACGCGGACGTCGAAATCGCGTACCCGCACTCGCACCTGTACTTCGACGAGACCAGCGGCGAACTGGCAGTCTCGCTCGATGGCGCGGACAGCGACCAGCCCGGTGACGGACCGGACGACGTCGTGCCGGACGGGGAAGCAGCGACCGGAGACGAAAATTAACCGTCGACAGTGATGACGTCACAGTCGAGTTCGTTCTGGAGGTAGTCCTCGACGTCGGGGTCGTCGACGAGGCGACGAACCATCCGCCGCCAGCGGCTGACCTGTTTCTTGCCGATGACGACGATGTCGGCTTCCTCGGCGGCAATCTCCTCGAGGATGGTTTTCTCGACCAGAAACCCCTTCCTGACGGTGTATCGAGCGTTCGAGAGTCGTCCGAACTCCCGCTCGACAGCCGCTTTCAGTTCGCGCCGGGTGACGTTGGTTCCACCCTGATAGAGGTTGACGTGGAGCACGGTGAGCGCGGCGTCTTCTGTGGCTGCGATGTCGATAGCTTCCGCGAGCGTCGAACGGGAGTGGCCGCTCAGTGGATAGCGAACGGGCACGACGACCTGGGTCATCATCTGAGTCTTGCAGGCTTGCCACTTCAAAGGTTGTGACCGCGAACAGCACGCATTTGAGCGTGGACAGCGAACCGGGTGGCATGGAAGCGATGAGTGGTCCCGACGGAGAGACGCTGTACGTCGACCGTACCGAGGGGCGGCGCGGGCACAAGGGTCCCTTTTTCGTCGTCTACGCCAGCGAAACAGCCGACGAGCGGTGGGGGTTTTACTGTAGCAACTGCGAGTCGCTGGACAACGCCGTCGACTCGATGGGACGAGTCCAGTGCAACGAGTGTTCCAACCGCACGAAAGCCGAAGAGTGGGACGCCGCCCACGAGTAACTGGAGCGACGATTGGTCCAGGTTCTGTTGTGTCAGTGTCAGCTAGATACGTTTATTACACATGCCGTGGTAGACGGTACCGAATGGGTACTGTTACCACCTCTCTCAGACAGGAAGCCCAGTCGATATTCACGGACCTCGGATACAACGTGTCGGGGAACGGCGGCGAAATTCACGCACAGCGCAAGTGGCGGACGGTCCGGGTCACACCGATGTCCGAACCACGGGACATCCCCTCCTCCGGGGATATGCATTGCTTTGTCACCTGGGAGGACCGTGCAGGTGACATCGAACGGCATCTGACACAGGAGGACCCCGACTACGAGTGGGCGATAATCGGCGTCCGCGACGGTGGCGAGTACACCGTCGCCGGCCGTACAGCCTGAGGAGTGGCCGCGCTTTCAGTTCCTGAACGACCGCTGTGGTGTGGTAGCAATCCGACAAGCAGTTTATACAGTGGTAGGGCCTACGCCTGACACTCATGTTCGTCGGCCACGGTCTGCTGGCGTTTGCCATCGCAGCCAGCGTCGCGAGTCGACGTGGCTGGCCGACCGACCGCGCACTTGCCGTCGGCATCGTCGCCGGCCTGTTCGGGACGGTGCCCGACATCGATATGCTGTACGCGGTGTTCGGACTCGCCTCGGGCGCCGAGGGGCTATTTGCCGCCTCGGATGCCTTCTGGGCGGCGGCTTCGCTCGTCCACCGCGCGGTCACCCACTCGCTTGTCCTCGGGACGGTCGCGGCGGTCGGATTCGCGGCCTGGCGTGCCCGGACGACAGCACTGTCGGAGCGAGCGGACGGCTGGCTCGCGGTGGCTGGCCTCTCGTTTGCGCTGCTCGTCGGAGCCGTCTTCCTGACCAGTGGTCCACTCGCCGCTGCCATCGTCGTCGTCTTCCTGCTGGGTGGCCTCGGCATCGTCACCGTCGCCGGCGTGCTCGATTTCGGCCCCCGAATCGTCCTGGGGACGGCACTGCTCGGGCTGCTTTCCCATCCATTCGGTGACCTCTTTACCGGGACGCCGCCGCAGTTTCTCTACCCGCTCGACGCGACGATCGTCGCCGACCGGATACTGCTCCACCCGGACCCGACACTGCACCTCCTCGGGGCGTTTTTCGTCGAACTCGCTGTCATCTGGGCGGCGTTGCTGACGGTCGCACGGCTCCGGGGCTGGCAACTCCTGCCAAGCGTACGGCCGCGGGCGGCACTCGGTGTCGGCTACGCCGCCGCCGTCTTCGCGATTCCCGCGCCGACCCTGCAGGTGTCCTGGCCGTTCGTGTTCAGTGTCCTCGGCGTCGGACTGGTCGCGGTGCCGGTCGGCCTCCGCGAGCAGGTCGGCAATCGCTGGTACACCGCCGTGACCGGACTCACCGCAGTGACACTCGCCGGCTTCGCGTACGCGGTGGCGTACCTGCTCGTCGGATAGGCGATAGCAAACACGTTTTACACTCCCCAGCGAATGCATCCGATATGCCCACCGTCGAGTTCGGACAACTGCTCCGCGATGCACGGCTCAACGCCGCCCTGGCGTGGGCCATCACCGGCGTCGTCGCCCTGGTCGCAGTCGACGGATTCCTGACGGGAGACCCGCTCTGGGGCGCCTTCGCAACCGCAGTCCTGGTCCTGGTTGTCATCCCGCCGCTTGCCTTCCTCTCTGCCCGGACGATGTTGCCCTGGGAAGTACTGTTGCTCGCCGCGTTGCCGATACTGGGACGGGCGTTTGCCACCTTCGCCGTGAGCAGCCAGATTGCCTCCTACCTCTCGGTTGCTGCACTGGCCCTGCTCATCGCCGTCGAGTTACAGACGTTCACGAGCGTCCGGATGTCGGCCGGGTTCGCTGTCGCCTTCGTCGTCATCACGACGATGGCCACAGCGGGCATCTGGGCCGTCGCGCGCTGGACGGCGGACATCTGGCTTGGCACCGGGTTCATCGACGCGCTCGGACCCGACGAGACGGCTCAAGAGCGTGCGATGATGCTCGAGTTCGTCGCCTCCTTTATCGCCGGTGTCCTCGCCGGACTCGTCTTCGAGTTCTACGTGCGTCGGGTCGCCCGCGTGAAATCGCGACTCCCGGAGGGTAGTGTCCCATGAGAGTCCGCGACTGGCTCGGCATCAGTAAACGCCGCCAGAAGCAACTCTCCTACGCCATGGAACTGGGACTGGTCGGCATCATCTTCGCCGGCATCTGGGGCGGGAGTACGACCGTCGTCGTCAACGCCTTCGTCGGCGTCGTCGCCACCCAGATACCGCCGATTCTGGAACGAGACTACGACATCCCGATGGACCCCGCGTTGACGCTGTGGATTACGAGCGCCGTATTCCTGCACGCCTTCGGCGTGCTCGGACTACCCGGCGCCGAGCAGAACCTCTACGGCCAGCTCCCGTGGTTCGACCACGTCACGCACGCCCTCTCTGCGTCGGTGGTTGCCGCCGTCGGCTACTCGACGGCCCGCGCCCTGGACGAACACTCTCCCGACATCCATCTGCCACGCCAGTTCATGTTCGTCTACATCCTGCTTTTCGTCCTCGCCTTTGGCGTCATCTGGGAGGTCATCGAGTTCGGCCTCGGGGAACTGGCCCGCTGGCAGGGCAACACCGCCTTGCTCACCCAGCACGGCCTCGAAGACACGATGCTGGATATGGTCTTTGACACGGTCGGCGCACTCGTCGTCGCCACCTGGGGCACAGTCCATCTCAACGACATCGCCGGCTACATCGCCGACCAGCTCGAAGCACGCACGCCTGAGTAATGGTAGTCCAGACGCTGACGACGCTGCTCGCAGGTGCGGTGTTCGGCCTCGCACTCGCGGCACCACCCGGCCCGATGAACGCCATCATCGCCGAGGAGAGCGTGCTCCGCGGGTGGCGCGCGGGCGTCACTGCCGGCCTGGGGGCGATGGTCGCGGACCTCTGCTTTCTCGTCCTGTCGCTGGCCGGTGTCGTCGCCGTCGTCGAGTCGATGCCACAACTCCGGGGCGCGCTCTTCGGTATCGGTGGCGTCCTGATGCTGTGGTTTGGCGTGGACGCGGCCCGAGGCGTCCGGGCGACGCTGACTCCCAAGGGAGACCCCGACGGCGAGAGCAAGGGCTTCCGGAAAGCGTTCGTGCTGGCGCTGACGAACCCCTACCAGATTCTGTTCTGGCTGACCGTCGGCGTCGGCCTGTTGACGCCGGGGACACACGACCTGCTCGCCGAGGTGCAGTACGTCGGGGACACGCTCGCGGGACTGGTCGTCGTCGAGACCGGGAGCCCGGCGCTCGTGGTCGGCTTCTTCGGCGGCATTGTCTGCTGGGTAACGGGCTTTCCGGCCGGACTCGTCGCTGCCGGCGACCGGTTCGAGAAGCTAACGCCGGTCGTCGCTGGCGCGAGCGCGCTGGTGCTGGGCGGGTTCGGCGTCGCCTTCCTGTGGTCGGCCGCGACGGTGCTACTCTAGGTCGATTGCGGCCACTTCGTCGTCGAGCCACTCGCGGAACCACTTGACGCGTTTGAGCCGACGGTGGGCGATGTCCTGTGCGGTCGTACTCTTGACCCGCTCTTTGGCGGTGATACCGCGTTCGAGGACCCGACCAACCATCTCCGCGCTGTCCATGTGGGTCCGAGACTCATACCCCATCCGCAACAGCATGAGCGCCGCGCCGTTGGCGCCCACCTTGTCGAGGATGTCCGCCTCGACGAGACACTGCGTCTCGAGGGCGAGGTCAGTGAGGTCGTCCTGGTAGGAGTGTTCCGCGACGGACTGACACACCTGGTCGACGAACGACTGGGGGTAGTCACACTGGGTCGTCAGATACTCCCGTGTGATGCGTGCCCCCTCCTCGGCGTGGGCGTCCTGCTCGACTTCCAGTTTCGCGATGTCGTGAAAGAGCGCGGCGACGCGCGTCACGTCGACGTTTGCGCCCTCCTCGCGAGCGATGTCCGCAGAGAGTTCGACGACGTTTCGGATGTGGTTAAACCGGTACTCCGCGGAGTGCCACGGGTACCACCGCATCCGGCCGCCCTCCGTCTCGTTTTCGACACTCGCAGCGAGATAATCCCGGACGAACTCCTCCATCTGTGCAAACTCCTCGTCCGAGACAGGCGACTCGCGTATCTCAACACCCACAGCACCACCTCCGCACGAAGCAAACGTTGTTCATCTTACGGGCAGAAAAGGTTGTTCGACTCTTTAGCGTTACGACAAGAGACAGTGTGACAACAAATAGGCACAGCGAGGGTGACCAGAGCAGGTGAGTGTGACCACCGTCGTAGGAGACTTGCGTGCTGTACGTTTATTGCACATCGGTGTGAATCGGGGGACATGGAGATTCGAGAAGCCCGTGCCAACGATAGGCCAGCTATTCGAGACGTCGCCCGGCGGTCGATGCAGGCATCCTATTCGCTCGACCCGACGGCCATCATCGGGGCCATCGAGGAGTGGTACGACGAGAACCGACTGCGGAATCTGCTCGAAGACGACGACAAGGTGCTGCTCGTCGCAGAACACAAAGGACAGGTCGTCGCCTTCTCCGATAGCGTCATCACCGGCGAAAGCACCGGTGAGATTCTCTGGCTCCACGTCGACCCCGACTACCGGGGCGAGGACATGGGCCTCGACCTGTTCAAAGCCACGCGCAACCATCTCGCGAGCATCGGTGCCGGGAATCTCCGTGGCCGAGTGCTCGCGGACAACGCCGGCGGGAACGCCTTCTACGAGAACCGCGGGCTCGTGAAAATCGGCGAGGAGACCGTCGATATCGACGGCACCCCCTACGTCGAGAACGTCTACGCCGAGGTCGAGGCCGAGCGGATGGAGCCGGTCGAACTCGACGACGGCGAGACGGTGTTCATCGACCGCGAAAACGAGGAGACCGGCTCTATCGCCCCCTTCTACATCGTCTACACCGAACGCGACGCCGAGGACATCTACGGCTACTGGTGTGGCAAGTGCGACCAGCTCGCCAACGCCATGGACGCGTCGGGGCGCATCCAGTGTGACGAGTGTGGCAACGCGCGCAAGCCTACCCGCTGGGACGCCGCCTACCTATAGGTTCTCGCGCGCAGTCGATTGCACGTCGTCCAGGGAAATATCTTCCTCGTCGAGTTTTGCGTTGACCTCCTCGCGAAACTGTTCGAGTTCCTCCGGGTCTTCGGCGATACCGGTCGTCACGAGCAGTCTGACCGACCGGCTCACGCTCATGTCGATGTCGATGACCTCGTCGGTCGGGACCAGCATGAATCGCCCCTGGGTCGGATTGGGACTGTTCGGGATGTAGACGTTGTACGCGTCCCGCCCCAGCGCGTCGGTCACCACGCCCGGGCTCTCGGAGGTGACAAAGCCAAAGACGTACAGCCCCTCCCGCGGGTACTCGATGAGGACGACGCTCTCGTATTTCGATTCGCGGTTGACGAGCGCGTCAGAGACCTGCCGGACGCTACTGTAGACGACACTCACCATCGGGATGATGCCGACGAGCCTATCGAACAGGTCGAACAGTCGCGACCCACCGCTTCGCTGGGCGAGATATCCGAGCAGCGTAATCCCGAACAGCAAAATCGCGAGCGCACCCAGTTCGGCCAGAATCTCGATGTTGCCCGAGAGGCTGACCAGCCCCGTCTCCTCGATAATCGGATTGAGAACGCCACGTAGCCACCCGAAGATGAGTCGAACCGCGACGAGCGTGACCACGAGCGGCGCGATGAGCGCGATACCCGCAATCAGACTCTTCTTGACCGTCTCAGACAACCCCATACATCCTGGCACCATGCGTGCGGACAAAAGGATAGTGGGACACTCCAGAGACGGCGATGAAGGTACAACAGAGTCCCGAGCAGATTCGACCGCAGTCACTCCGTTCCCTGGTTCGACCTACCGGGGATACGTGCGACTCGCGAATTGCTCGTCGCAAAATAGTCCCGGGCAGATTCGAACTGCCGTCAGTGGCTGTCTTCTCGCAGCCGGTTCGGGCGACCACAATCCAAAGGCCACTATGATTGGCCACTACACCACGGGACTGCAACCGGGACTTTGGAATCAGCCTTTATATCCGTTACGTAACGCTCAGACGAGGTCCTGCTCTTCGAGCTGGCGCAACACGTCGTCGACGAACGACTCCACGTCCTCGTAGGGGAACTCGCCACTGCCGAGTTTCGTGTTCAGTTCCATCGCTGTCATCGAAAAGTCACCCGACTCGAACTTCGTCGAGGGACCGCTCGGCAGGGCCGGCACGAGGTCCATCGGGCTGTTGATAGGGTAGTCTGCTCCTTCGAAGGCATCGGTGAACTGCTCTCGCAGGTCTTCTTTGTCGACCATATAGGATTGTCGACGGGAACGTACTAAAAACCAACCGGATTAAGAAACACTGCAGGTTGTTTGAAGTTTATTCGCTGGCCGACGGCGTATCTCAGTCGTCGGCCGCAGCGACTGCGCCGTGTTCGATGTCCGTCCCAAGCAAGTCGAGAAACTCCGCGAGCCATTCGGAATGGTCCGGCCAGGCCTGTCCGGTGACAAGATTCCCGTCGCGGACGACGCCGTCGACCCACGAACAGCCAGCGGCCTCACACTCGGCCTGGACAGCAGGGTACGACGTCATCTCGTATCCGTCGAGGACGCCGGCGGCAGCCAGAATCTGTGGGCCGTGACAGATAGAGGCGACCGGTTTGTCGGCCTCGAAGAAGTGCTGGACCGCGTCGATGACGGCGTCGTAGGTGCGCAGATACTCCGGTGCGCGCCCGCCCGGAACGACCAGTGCGTCGTAGTCTTCGGGGTCTATCTCCGCCATCGTCGCGTTCAACTCGAAGTCGTGGCCGCGCTCTTCGAGGTACGTCTGGTCGCCTCTGAAATCGTGAATCGCTGTCTTGCAGACCTCCCCGGCCTCGCGGTCCGGACAGACCGCGTCGACGTCGTGGCCGACCATCTGAAGGGCCTGAAACGGTACCATTATCTCCAAATCCTCTCCGAAGTCGCCGACAATCATCAGGATGTCCTTACCCATGGGTATCACGCGCTGTATGCGCGGAACTAGCTAACGACCCACACAAGCAAAAGTGTCTATGAGCGTTGACAATCAGGTCACAAATCAGACAGGACGCGAGCACCTCTCTAGTCGACGATGGCCGCCAGCACATCGTCGATGTCGCCGAGGCTGTCGACGATGTAGTCGGGCTGTCCCTCGCTGTCAGCGACGTCCGCGCGGTCTGTCACGCCAGTCAGGACCAGCACCGTCGTCATCCCAGCACCGGCACCCATCGCGAGGTCGGTGTCGAGTCGGTCGCCGATTATCAGACACTCGCCGGCGGGGACGCCGAGGCGGTCGGTCGCAAACGACAGTGCCGGGTCGGAGGGCTTGCCCAGTATTGCGTCAGGGGCCTGGCCGACCGTCGCAGCGAGCGACTCGATAATCGCGCCCGACCCGGGTTCGAGACCGCCATTTTCCCGCGGAAACGTCCGGTCGGGGTCCGTGCCGAGAAACGTCGTCTCCTCGTCGACAGCCTGGAGGGCGGCGTTCATGTCCTGGTACCCGAAGGACGGCGTCCACGAGCCGAGCAACACGTCGGCGGCCCCGGGGTCCTCAGTCAGCGATAGGTCCGCAGCAACCAGTTGCTCGCGGAGACCGTCGGAGCCGACGAACAACACCTCCTCGTCGGCGTGATTCCGACGAAGGTATCGGGTCGTGACGTCGCCCGAAGAGCAGGCTTCACCCGGCTTTGCGTCCACGCCGAGATTGGCGAGGTGGTCTACGTACCGACTGCCGTCTCTGGTCGGATTGTTCGAGAAAAAGAGCAGCGACAGGCCGGCCGAGCGAAGCCGCTCGACACCGTCGCTCGCACCGTCCAGCACCGTCCCGCCGCGATAGACCGTTCCATCGAGGTCCACGACCGCTCCATTGATTCCCATCACCTGCAGGTCGGCCGGGACGGACATAATCCCGCCGGTCGTTGCTGTCGTTTGCGTTATAGTACAACGTAAACCCATTGCTACGTCGAATCAGACTCCGCCACAATCGCTGTCGGTGATAGTCAGCGACCAGACATAGGCAATTCCAACAGTCGACTCACCGGAGTTCTGAACCGCTCACTCACCGGTTCGCATTTTCTCGTCCCACCGCGGGCCTGCACGGCCGACGAGCGCGTATCCGACGAGGGCAGCCACCGCTGACAGTGCGACTGCCCCGCCGAGTGCGAGCTGTGGAGCGGCACCAGCGGCAAGCGACGCGACGAGCAACGGGACAGCGAGCAGCGCCATCCCCGCACCGAAGGCCGCAAACAGTGGCGTATCGAAGAGCAGTTCGTTCGCAGACAGCCCGGTCAGATACGCAGTCAACCCGAAGACGTACACCGACACCAGCGGGAAGACGACCACCCCGACCAGCAACTCGACCACGGGATACCAGACGGCGGCGAGCGCAAGATAGGCCAGTCCGGTCGGGACTGCAAAGGCGAGGTGTGCCCGGAACTTCGCCCCGAAGACGGCGTCCATCCCGGTCGGGTAGCGGAGATACCCCTGTGGGTCGTCGAACTGCGTCACCCAGTTGAACGTCGTGAAACTCCCGAGTCCGAGCAGCGTGCCAAACGCCACCCCAGCGGAGGGGTCGATGCCGGTCGCCACGGCCACCCGGTCGAGCAACAGCGCAGCGACGCCAAAGAGGACGCCCAGCGAGAAGACGACTTTCCAGACCGACCCGCTTGACCGCGTCACCTCCAACAGCGGGCGCGCGGTTAGCCCGTCGATTCCCGGAAGCCGCTGAAGTTCCCGATAGCGGTCGGTCCGAACGCGCCGTGTCGACCCACCCGACGCCGGTTTGAAAAGCAGTGGTCCAAGCGCCGCAGCCACCACCAGCGGACCGAGTGCCAGCACCGCAGTCGCCGGCGACGGGTCGAGATAGACTGCATAGGGCGTCACTGCGACGAGGTCACCAGTACGAAAGAGCGCCAGCAGTGCCAGCGCGACGACGACTACGACGAGCGCGACCCTGTTTCGCGTTCCCAGGCCGACGAGCGCGAGACTCCCTGCGGCACCGAGTGCGAACGTCCCCAGCAACGTCACCCAGAGCAGCGCCACCTGCCCGAGAGAGAGTCCGCCAGCGAGCGCGACTGGAACGAACCCGACCACCAGCGGCGTCAGGAAAAACGCGGCGTAGTACACCAGGTCTTTCACCAGGAAGGTCGCGAGCAGTCGCCCCCACGAGACGGGGAGTGTTCGTGCGGAGAACACGAGCAGCGTCACGTCTCCCAGCACGTCCCGCATCGCGTCCCGGCCGACGAGTCCGAGCGTCCCCACCTGAAGCCCGAAGAAGACGACGAGTGCGTGCAATCCCGCGACCACGGCCCCCATCGACGTCCCCGTCAGCGAGAGCAGGTAGACGCCACCGCCGACGATGGCCGCCACGAACACCGGGAAGGCGAGAAACCGTGTCGATCCGAACAGTTTCGTATGGAGCCGATACTCTTCGAGCAGCATCCACCGGAACAGCGAGGTGTTACTGGCCATTTCCCTCAAAGGAAAGAGGACAAAAGCAGGTCATTCGTCGGTCACCCCGACCGGCGGGCCCGGCGTTCCGGCGCTCCCTCCAACTTCGTCGACGAACGTATCCAGTAACTCGCCCTCCTCGAAATCGCTGAGGTCCTGCTGTGTGACGAGTTCCCCGTCGGCGATGATACCGACCTGCGTACACAGTTGCTCGGCGACAGCCATGAAATGCGTCGAGAGAAAGAGGGTGTTCCCGTCGGCACAGTACTCTTTGAGGTGGGTCTTGACTTCCTCTTGCATCAGTGGGTCCAGGTTCACGAGCGGTTCGTCGATGAAGACGAGCGCCGGTTCGTGGAGAAACGCCTGCGAGAGCATCACACGCTGGCGCTCTCCTTCCGAGAGGTCTCCCGAGATGGTATCGAGGATGCCCTGGAACTCCAGTTTCCGTGCCCACCGCTCGATGCAGTCGTCGATGTCCTCGATTTCCCGGACGTCGCCGACAAACTGGAGGTACTCGCGGGGCGTGAGGAAACTCGGCGGGTCCTCGCGCTCGGGCAGGATACCGATAGATTCGCGGACCGAAAGCGGGTCCGTTACCGGGTCCTTGCCGAGAACCGACGCCGTCCCCGCGGTCGGTTCCCGCTGGCCGGTCAGAATCTCGATAGTGGTCGTCTTTCCCGACCCGTTCGGCCCGAGCAGGCCGAACAGTTCGCCATCGGCGACAGAAAGCGAGAGGTCAGAGAGCGCAACCACGTCGCCGTACCGCTTTGTCAGGCCCGTCGTCTCAACTGCTGGCATTCGAGAGATGTATCGTCGCCCACTGTCTTATAGTCCGGCCCCAGCGTGGCCCGTTCCCGACCAGCGTCCACGGACGAGACCGACCGACACCCAGCCGGTCCACACCGAGAAGAGCAGTGCACCCCAGAGTTCGGGAATCGCGAGGCCGGCACGCGTCGGCGAGCCAGTCAGGCCCCACACCAGCCAGCCAACGAGATTACCCGTCCCGAATGTTATCGCGACGAGGCCACGCTGGCGCCAGTGCGTTCCGAGTGCGGTCAGCCCGTCCAGCCACAGCGTCACCGAGACGAGCAGGTAAAAGCCAAGTGCGACGGGGAAGTGCGGTGCCGTATCCTGCGGAAAGACCCCGACGAGCGCCATGAAAACGACGGTGAGACCGAAACTGAGCGCAGTCGCGCGGCCGGCAAGAGACTGCGCGGAGCGGGTCAGCGCGACGGCAAAGGCGAGCCCGACAACGCCACCGAGTATCAACCCGCCGTTGAACAGGACCACGGTGAGGCCTGTCCCCGCCGCTGTCTCAACCACGCCGAGATTCGAAAGCGCATTTTGACGCCACGCGAACGCCGGTGAGACGACCGTCGCTACCAGAATTGTCCCCATCGTCAGCACGACTGCGACCAGGCCGGCCCCACGGAGTGCGCTGTTACCGCTGTCCATACCTCACCACGGCACCCCACAGCGGGAAAACAGTATCGCCGACACCGAAAAAGAACTACTGGGTCCGCAGCGCTCGCTGGAGGTTCCCGGCGACATCTTCTCGGAGCGACTCCGCGACGGTTTTGTCGATGTCCAGTGCGACGGCGTCGCCGCTCGCGAACCCACCACCGCCGGCCGTGTCGATGGTGAGCGTTCCGAGCCGACGGCGACGCTGGAAGACGGTCTGGCTGCTGAACACGACCTGAACGCGGTCGTAGGGGACGACGATAGTCTGTCGGCGCCAGAACCCGCGTCTGGTGACGACGTGCTCACCGTCGGTGTAGTATCCCAGGTGTTTCCACTTGAGGTGGGCGGCGACCGGTACGAGGACGAGCGCGACCAGCGGTGTATACCACAGCGGCAACAGCCCAGTGATGGCGTTTACCAGCCACAATACCCCGACGAGGACGGCGAGACCGATGGTGTATCGGGCAGCGTAGCGCGTTCGTGCTCGCGTCGGAGGGCGCTCGAAGGTGACCTCGCCAAAGGGTTCGACGGCGCGAGCAAGCGAGAACGCGCGGTCGCGCTTGGCTATCGGGACCGCGGACTCGACTTGCGACCCGTCCTGTCCGGGGGCGTAGCCGGCCGTCTGGATGACGACCGACGCATATCCCAGGAGTCGCGCGAGGACGTTCTCCTGTACCGAGACGGTCTGGATTTTCGAGAGTGGGACAGTCCCGTTGTACCGCTGGAGCAACCCGCGTTCGTAGCGCAGTTCGTCGCCGCGGCGGGTCAACTCGAAATCGTAGTAGCGCAGAATCTGCAGGAAGCCACTCAGGACCCAGAACGCGACGAGGCCGGCCAGCGCGATAGCCGGGCCAAAGAGCAACAGGAGGTCGGCCTCGGGCGCGATTGCGCCAGCCAACTGGGGCGCGAGAATCGGGGCGAGAACTGACAGCGCACCCAGAAACCGGAAGTCCGCAGACACCATCCCGAGAACGAGGTGTTCGCGGTCGCTGAGTTCGAACAGTGTCTCCCCGACCTCTGCTGTGGCTTCGCTCTCACCCTCTGCGGTCGCGTCGGCCCCCCGTTTGCGCCGGCTGAGTTCGTCCTGCAAGCGGTCTGCCTCTTCGCGGCTGACGTATCGCAACTGGGCTTCCGTCGAACCACCGCCGGCTGTTTCGAGGCTCACTTCCGCGATACCGAAGGCACGCTGGACGATGTTCTGGCCGATGTCGACGTTCTGGATGCGGTGATAGGGAATCTCCCGCTCGCGCCGGGAGAGCACCCCCGAGTTCAGGTCGAAGGTGTCGGCGGTCAGTTCGTAGTCGATGCGGCGAAACCGGGCGATTTCCCATCCGACCCCGAGACCGATACCGAGGACGACCAGGACAGCCACCAGGCCGACCCTGCTCAGGATGCTGCCGCCACTCGATGCCGAGGTGACGACGCTGAAGATGATGAGGCCGACAATCTGGAGCCCGTTCGCGAGAATCCGGTACGGGATGGTCCGCCTGTCGAGTTTCACAGCGCGTCACCACCCTCCGACTCGATTGCCAGTTCTTTGACTCGCCGCTGGAGGTCCGTCGCGACGTCCGTCCGGAGGCCCGGGATTGCCACGTCTGCACCCCGCGACCCGGCCGTGTAGACGACGAGCGTCGAGAGACCCAGCGCCCGTTCGAGCGGGCCACGCTGGGTGTCGACGTGCTGGATTCGGACGTGTGGTGCGACGGTCTTGACGGTCGTAACGACGCCACGCTCCAGGTAGAGTGCGTCTTCGCGGACCCGGTACGACCAGATGCGATAGCGCAGGTGAACCCACACGAGCGCGATGAGTGCCAGCACGATAGTGCCCCCGATGACGAACACGCGGTCGACGTCGAACCGGGTGGCCACGAACCCCGCGATCACGCCCAGGATGGCGATTCCCACGAGGGTTCGCACTGCCCAGATGAGTTGCACGCTCGGGGTCAGCGTCCGCCGGTCAGTCGTGTATTTCGAGACGTCAGCAGACGACTGTTCACGTCCGTCTGTCCCCTGCTGGGTCGCTGAAGCAACTGGTTGCTCGTCGGTCTGTTCGTCGCTCGGTCCATCGGAGGGCGCTGCCATTGGCCACTCTGGGACCGCCTCACCGAAGTATGCTAGGGTTTGATTTCACAGCGCTATCCGGGGATGGGATTTTGAGCGTGGCCGCCCAAGCGAGCGTATGGACTTCGCGGTCGTACAGGGTGACATCGCACAGCAGTCCGCAGACGTCCTCGTCAACGCCGCCGGGACGAGCCTCCGGATGGGGTCCGGTGTCGCTGGCGCGCTCAGACGGGGCGCCAACGGACCAATCAACGACGAAGCCATGTCGAAGGGACCGGTCGACCTTGGCGGTGTCGCCGTGACGGATGCCTACGAACTCGACGCAGAATGGGTCATCCACGCCGCGGCGATGCCACACTACGGCGACGGGAACGCGACCGCAGCGAGTATCGCCGATGCAACCGAGAACGCGCTGGAGCGAGCCGACGAACTCGGCGCCGAATCGCTCGTCCTGCCGGCTCTCGGCTGTGGCGTCGCAGGGTTCGCGCTCGACGATGGTGCGCGCATCATCTGTGAAACCGTCGCCGAGTACGACCCCGACACGCTAGCGGACGTACGGGTCATCGCCTACAGCGACGAGGAGTTCGAGACAATCAGTGACGTTGCAACGTCGGTCAAAGACACCGGCGGTCTGTAGCCACTGTACCCGCGTCGAAGCCACACGCGTTTTTACGACCCGGGGCCGACGGACCGGTATGGACAGACGGGCGTTTCTCGCGACGGTCGGCGGGGCGGCCCTCGCTGGCTGTGGGGGACAGGCGACCGAGACACCGGGCGTCAGCGTCGGTGACCTCGACCAGCTCGGCGCCACGCGTCGGACCTGCGACGCAGATGTCGCAAACTCGGGGAGCATCACGCTTGACGGCCGAGACGTTTCCCTCGAGGGCACTGTCGTCGGCGACGCAATCTGTGCCAAGCCGACCGGGCAACTCCTGACGGGGTCCGGGACAACCGACGGGACAGTGACCATCGTCATCGAGGCGGCAGTTCCCGGGTCACGGGAGTGCGAGGAATGTCGGACCAGAATCGACTACGAAGGCGCCGTCAGACTCGACAACCGTCCGGAGACGGTGACACTCGAACATGTTACCCTCGACGGTGGCCAAACGGAGGTCGCCCGCGCAACGACGCTGACTGTCGAAACAGAACCCACAGCAACGCAATCACAGAACGAACCGACCGACAACACTACTCGTGACCGCTGACACTCACCGGCTGATACGGTTCTTCCAGCCACTCGATGTCACTCTCAGAGAGTGAGATGTCGAGCGCTTCGACGGCCGCTTCCAGGTGTTCGACGCTCGTCGTGCCGACGATGGGAGCGTCGACCCAGTCTTTGTGCAGGACCCACGAAAGCGAAATCTGTGCCATCGTCGCGCCCTTCTCGTCGGCCAGTTCCTGCACGCGCTCGTTTATCTCCTGGCCGTTGCCCTCGAAGTATGGGTGTTCTTTCGCGTACTCGTCGGACTCTCCACGCGTTGTCGCGTCGAACTCCTCGTGGGGCCGCGCGAGGTAGCCACGAGCCAGCGGACTCCACGGAATCACGCCGATGTCTTCCTTTTCGCACAAGGGTAACATCTCGCGTTCCTCCTCTCGGTAGAGCAAGTTGTAGTGGTTTTGCATCGTCAGGAACCGGTCGAGACCGAGGCGGTCGCTGGTCTGAAGCGCCTCCGAAAACTGGTGGGCCCACATCGAACTCGCGCCGAGATACCGGACTTTCTCGCGACGGACGGCGTCGTCGAGCGCCCGCATCGTCTGCTCGATTGGCGTATCGTAGTCCCAGCGGTGAATCTGATAGAGGTCGATAGTGTCCATCCCGAGGCGGTCGAGGCTGGCGTCGAGTTCCTGTTCTATCGTCTTCCGCGAGAGCCCACCCGAGTTCGGGTCGTCGTCGTCCATCTGGAAGTAGCCTTTCGAGGCGACGACCATCTCGTCTCTCCTACCTTCGAGGGCATTTCCGAGGATGCGCTCTGATTCGCCGTTCGAGTACATGTTCGCGGTGTCGAAGAAGTTGATTCCGAGGTCGATGGCACGGTCGATAACCGGGTGGCTCTCCTCTTCCTCAAGGACCCACTCGCGCCAGTCGGGCGTCCCGAAGCTCATACAGCCAAGACAGATGCGGCTGACCTCCATGCCAGTCTGACCAAGCGTCGTATACTCCATGGGGGTGGAATCGACCGGCAGCGTCGAAAAGCTTCCGTCGGCGATGGTCGACGGAAACGGTCAGAAGGATTCGGCGTCGATGCTGCCGGCATACCGGCGCGCCAGTGCGTAGACGCCGACGGCGACGGCGCTGAAGGCGACGACGTGGGCGTAGGTGCCGGTCGTCGCGCTGTCGACGGCCAGTTTGGCGACGGTGGTAGCCGGATGCTCCGGCAGGACGATTGCCGCGCCGAAAAGCAGGATGACCAGCACCGAATAGAGCAACTGGGCCTGCCGACGGCGGGCGGTAATCAGTCCGAGCAACGTGCCGACGGCAACGACGATTGTCGCGATTGCCGTCACGAACACTAGGAGTGGCACGACGTTCTGGACGGCGATGTTGTTGAAACTCAACAGCACAATCCAGAGCAGCGCCTGGAGCGGTGCGAGCAGAATCATCCCGAGTGCCTTCCCGTCGACGATGTCGACCAGCGACACCGGTGCCACCCGCAGCAACTCCAGTGTCCCCCGCTCGATTTCCTCCGTGATGGCGTCGACGGAGATAGAGCCGCTGATAAACGGCGGGAGAAAGAGGAGCAGCGGAATCAACACGGTGTACGTGAACCCGAAGTACGGGCTCGAATCGGCATCAGCCGGCGGTTCGACGGGCCGGTAGTCCAGGTAGACCTGTCGCTGCTGGCGCTCCGTGCGTTCGAGTTCGGTCAGCATCTCGCGCAACTGGACGATGATAAGCGTCGTCCGGATGTTCTCCTCGGGTGCGATTGCAGTCACAGCGATGCGACTCCCGTTTGCCTCTGGCGAGCGTTCTGCGGCCACGATGGCGTTGACCTGCCCGTTGTTGAACCCTTCCAGTGCGCTCTCACGGGAGTCAAACCGCACCGGTTGGACGCCCTCGGTCTGGGCTGCGGCACTGACCAGTTCGTCCTGGTACTCGCCGGAGACACCGATGCGGACGCCTTCGCCTTCGACGGAACTGGGGTCGTACAGCGACGTGAGACCGACGACGAGAAACGACGAAAACGCAGCGATAAACAACTGGATGAGCAAGGCGAGAACGATGGTCTTCTCCCGAGAGAGCGAGGAAATCTCTCGCCGTGCAATCGTCGCTCTGGCGCCGCCTAACAGGCCGCGGTCGGAGTCAGACAAGGGACATCACCACCACGAAATTGTAGGCGAAGTGAATCACCATCGCCGCCCCCAGCGCGACGGCGTAGGACCGTCTGCCGCGGCTCGCACCAACGGCCGAGATTGCCGCGGTCACCGTGTGTAACACAAGCGGCAGGAAGAACAGTCCAAGCAAGATGGGTATCCCGGCGTCGGCCGGCGTAATCTGGAGCGCAGCCTGCCCGATTTCGAGTTCCGGTAGGCCGACCAGTTGTGCGACGTGGGTGAGCTTTTCGCCGACGAAAAAGCCGAGGCCGCTCATGAGTCCGAGCAGCAGGGCCGTTGCCGTCGTCGCTTCGAACCGCCGATGCGCGTAGGCGGCGTAGATTGGCAGGCTCTTTGCCACCTCCTCGACGACGGCGACGACGACGAGGATGAGCGGAATCGAAACCTCACCCAGTGCGAACAGAATCGCGATAGCAAGCAACTGGAGGACGAAGACGAAAGGCAGGAGGATAGCGACGACGAAGGCGACGTCGCGAGCCTTTCGAATCCGGCCGGCGAGTGCGTCGAGCACTTTCAGCGGAATCGACCGCTGGGCGAACATGTCTTCCTCCCGGTAGAGCCCGGCTCCGAGGCCGAACAACACGAGCGCCGACAGGAGCGGCGGCGTCACCGAAAAGAGGAACTGCGAGAGGCCGACCGCCTGGCCCTGCAAGTCACGGACGACGACGGTCAGCGGCGAGATGAGCGCAATCGGCGTCACGTCGGTGAAGATTGCGGGCACGAAGGCGTAGCTTGTCAGTCCGACGGTGATGGTGACGGTGACGAAGGTCAACTCTTTGAACGACCGGGCGAACATCGCGCCGATGAACGTCGACGCGAGAAAGAGCAAGACGAGGGGCACGACCGCTGCAATCGAGACGATACCGCCCAGCGTTCCCGTCGAGATGTAGGTGACGCCGATGGCGATGACCGCCTCGATTCCCATCGCTGCCACGAAGTACGGCAGTGTCTTCCCGCCGATGATGTCGAACCGCGACACCGGCGACACCAGCAACAGTTCACCGCGCCGGTTCAGCCGCTCCGAGAGAATCGTGCTCCCGTAGGCCTGAATCAGGAAGTTCAGCGGGACGATAAAGACGAAAGCGAGCACGAGCGACCCGAAGGGGAACGGCGGCGAGAGCTGTGAAGGCGAGTCGACGCTGGTCGAATCACCCGACAGCGACGAACCAAAGCCACCGAGGCCGCCACCCGAGTCGGCCGGGTCACCGTCGACAGCCCCGGGACCGCTCCCCGTGCCGTTGCCGTCTGGCGCTCCCGCGGTTTCGCTGTCGTTCGTGTCGGTCCCGTCGGTCCCGTCGGTCCCGTCGGTCGGGCCGTCACTGGTGGTGTTGTCGGTCCCGCCGTCGGTCCCGTCGGGAGTGTCGGTTTGCCCGTCTGTCCCGCCGGTGTCGACGCCGTAGCTGCTGCCGACGTTCGCCTGGTCACGATACTCAAGCGAGACGGAGACAGGGAAGGCTGCGGTCTGATTGCCCTCCTTGCGGAGCTGTTCGCTGTTGTACCGCTGGACTGTCGCCCGCAACTCCTCTGTGGCGGCCCGTCCTTTGGGAGAGTCTGCGCGCACAATCCGTCTGCCGTCGATGACCAGTTCGACCGACTTACCGAGGTCGGCCGTCGTGGCGTCGGGCCGGATGACGAACGTCCCGTCGTCCGCGACGGCGTCGTAGTATGGGCTGTCCTCGGAGATGCTGACCCGATAGAGCCCCTCGTCGAGGACCGCCCCCTGTCCGGCGACGACGGGCGCGAACACGCCGATGAGCGCGATGGCGAGGGCAGCGATAGCGATGGTGCGTTTGTCGACACCACCGGCGTTTTTCGTGACCTCCCAGCGAGCGATGCGGAGGAGTTTCCGTAGTCGCACGCCTCAGACCTCCGACCCCGCCCGTCGTCCGGACTCGGCGACGTTCAGGAACACCTCCTCCAGACTCGACTCTTTGGTTCGGATGTCGACGACCTGTCCGCCCGCATCCTCGGCCGCAGTCCGGGTTTTCTCGACGGCGTCCATCGACGCGACGACGCGCCGGTAATTGCCGTTTTTCTGCACGCTGTCGGGGACCTCCACGGTCGTATAGACGTGATACTCCGTCTCGCCGTACTCGTCCTGGAGCTGGTCGAGGTCGCCCTTGGCGACGATTTCGCCCTCGTTCATGATGGCCACACGGTCACAGATCGACTCGACGTGAAAGAGGTTGTGTGCAGAGAAGACGATGGTCTTGCCCTCGTTGGCCAGTCGCTCGGTGAACTCGATGATGTAGTTCGTCGTCAGGGGGTCCAGCCCGGACGCGGGTTCGTCGTAGACGAGCACGTCGGGGTCGTTGATGAGCGAGCGCGCGATGGCGACCTTTCGCTTCATTCCTTTTGACATGTCGCCGAGTTGTCTATTGCGGTGTTCGAGGTCGAGTTCGTCGAGCGTGTCGTGGATGCGACGCTGAGCGGTGTCGCTCGGTACGTCGTAGAGGTCTGCGAAGAACTTGAGATAGGAGAGGGGCGTCATCTCTTCGTAGAGGGGCGACTCTTCGGGGAGGAAGCCGAGTTGCTTTCGCATCTCGGTGTCGTCAGTGGCGAAGCCGGCGACAGACACCTCGCCGGAAGTCGGTTCCAGCAGGCCGGAGAGCATCTTCAGCGTCGTCGTCTTGCCGGCGCCGTTCGGACCGATTATGCCGAACACCTCGCCCTGGTCGACGGAGAACGTGCTTCCCTCGACAGCGGCGAAGTCGCCGTATTCCTTGCGGAGGTCACTGACCTCTATCATCTACTCGCCCGTTACGAGTGGAGAAACCTATACTTTGGCTCCACGAGGCGGATGCTGTGCGGACCGAGACCCCACCGTTACTACCCTGCCGCCACTACCTGACAGTATGTGTCGCACCGACATCGGACTCGAACGGACGCCGGCCGGTCGGCGCCTCGTCGTCGCACGAGAGGTCGACGCGTCACCGGACGCCGCCTGGAAACTCCTCACTGACACCGAACGCTGGCCGGAATGGGGCCCATCCGTTCGCGCCGTCGAGTCGTCGAGTCGCGTCATCGACGGTGAAACGACCGGGCGGGTGCGGGTACCCGGCGGCCTCTGGGTGCCCTTCGAGGTGACCTCGTGTGTCGACCGGCGCTGGACCTGGCGGGTCGCACGGATTCCGGCGACCGGCCACTTCGTCGACGAGCGACCCGAAGGTTGCCGCGTCGGCTTCGAACTGTCGGTCGTCGCGGCCGGCTACGCACCTGTCTGTGCGCGCGCACTCGGCCACATCGAAACGTTGCTTACCGAAGAAAGAGCCTAAGAACGGAGAGAGTCAGGGAACTTCGAGTCGAACGTCTGTTACTTTGTGGATGTCCTCGCCGATGCCGCTGCCCTCACAGTCCTCGTTCGGACACCGATAGTGCCAGCCGTCCTCTGTCGCCGCCCGCTCCGCGAAGCGCTCCCCACAGTCGTCACAGAAGAGCTGTCCCGCCGAGCAGTTGTCCTGGTGGAGTTCGAGTTCGAGTTCGGACCCGAACGTTCGCTTGCAGTTCCGGCAAGTGTGTGGCATATCGTTAATATTCTTTGTCTCATCTTAAAACTGCACCGGAACGTTCACCGCGGTCGGTTCCGATTCTGGAGACCCAACCGGGGATTGCAACGAACCGTTCAGTTTCGGGCCGCAATTCTGAAAACTACCCGACTGCAGTGCCGACGAGGTGACTACCTGGTCTCAGTACGTGAGAACTGGCGGGACAGTTCTAACGGTGTGTCACGTACCTTCAGGTATGACGACAGCCGAGACGATTCGGGTCTGGCTCGTCGAGCGGACCTACGGGGACGACGAACAGAATCTCATCATCCTCACGTACGCGACGCCGGACGGGGAACGGACCTTCCGGAAAGAGCGGGCGCTGACGAGTTTCACCGGCGACCGGCGGGGGACGAAAGCGGCACTCGACGTGTCGCCGACGAACTGCAGCAGCGTCGCTGACCCGGAAAAGCGCGAGCAGTACGCTGCCGAAGCGGCGCGAATGGCAGAAAAACACGACCCGGACGACGAAATCTGACGGCCCGCTTCAGAGCAGGTCTTCGAGGTGGTCGACGACTTCCTCGGGGGTGTCACCGACCGGCGCGCCGTTGGCTTCGAGCGCGTCGATTTTGGACTGTGCAGTCCCGGTTCCGGACCCGGAGACGATTGCGCCGGCGTGACCCATGCGCTTGCCCGGCGGGGCAGTCCGACCGGCGATGAAGCCGACGACCGGCGTGTCCATGTGTTCGCCGATGTAGCGGGCGGCCTCCTCTTCGTCCTCGCCACCGATTTCGCCACACATCGCGATGGCGTGGGTGTCGGGGTCGTTCTCGAACAGTTCCAGTGCGTCGATGAAGTCCGTCCCGATGATGGGGTCGCCGCCGATACCGATGGCGGTCGACTGGCCCAGTCCGCGGTCGGTGAGGTTGTCGACGACCTGATAGGTCAGCGTCCCCGAGCGGGAGACGAGACCGACGTTGCCCGACGAGAAGATGTTGCCCGGCAGGATGCCGAGTTTCGCCTCACCCGGCGTGATGATACCCGGACAGTTCGGGCCGATCATGTAGGTGTCCGTCTCCTGGAGTCGGCGGTAGACGCGGCTGACGTCCTGGGTTGGGATACCCTCGGTGATAGCCACGACGAGGTCGACGTCGGCGTCGACGGCTTCGAAGAGCGCGTCACCGGCAAACGCCGGCGGGACGAAGACGACCGACGCGTCGGCGTCTTCTTCCTCGGCGGCGCGCTGGACGGTGTCGTAGACGGGGACGCCAGCGACTTCCTGGCCGCCCTTGCCCGGCACGGCGCCGGCGACGACGTTCGTGCCGTATTCCATCATCTGTTCGGTGTGGAACTTGCCTTCCCCACCGGTGATACCCTGCACGACGACTCGGGTGTCGTCGTCGACGAGGACAGACATTATTCCTCCACCTCCTCGTCAGCGAGAGTGACAGTTGCTTGCACGGCGTCTTCGAGCGTTGCCTCTACCTGGACGAGGTCGGTGTTCAGAATCTCCATGCCTTCTTCCGCTTTCGTGCCAGCGAGTCGAACGACCACTGGCTTTGGAATCTCGTCGAACTGTTCGAGTGCCGTGTTGATACCGTTCGCGACTTCGTCACCGCGGGTGATACCGCCGAAGATGTTGAAGACGACGGCGTCGACGTTCTCGTCGGAGAAGACCATATCGAGCGCGTTCGTGACGCGTTCGGCCTTCGCACCGCCACCGATGTCGAGGAAGTTCGCGGGCTTGCCGCCGTAGTAGTCGACGAGGTCCAGCGTCGTCATCACGAGCCCGGCACCGTTGCCGATGATGCCGACGTTGCCGTCGAGTCGGACGTAGTCGAAGCCGTACTCGTTTGCCTTGGCTTCGAGGTCGTCGTCGGCGGCCTCGTCTTCCATCTCCGCGAGGTCGGGGTGTCGGAAGAGTGCGTCGCCGTCGACGTTCATCACGGCGTCGGCCGCGATGACCTCGTCGTCGCTCGTGACCATCAGCGGGTTGATTTCGGCGTCACTGCCGTCCTTGTCGTCCCAGAGTTCGTACAGCGTCGTGAGAACTGAGGCGACGTCACTGGCGATAGACTGGTCGACGCCAGCGTCGTAGACTGCCTTGCGGGCCTGGTACGGGTGCATCCCGAAGGCGGGGTCGATGTGCTCGCGAGCGATGGCGTCGGGGTCTTCCTCGGCGACCTCCTCGATGTTGACGCCACCTTTCGTCGAGACCATGGCGACGGGTTTGCCCTCACCACGGTCCATCGTGACGCCGACGTACAGCTCGTTGACGAAGTCGACGGCTTCCTCGACGAGGACCGTCTCGACGTCGTAGCCCTTGAGGTCCATGCCGATGATGCTCTCGGCGGCCTCCTGAGCCTCTGCTTTGTCGTCGACAAGTTTGATACCGCCAGCTTTGCCACGTCCGCCGACGTGTACCTGTGCCTTGATTGCACAGGGGTAGCCAATCTCTTCGGCTGCCGCGACGGCCTCGTCGACCGTCGACGCCAGTTCCGACGCCGGTGTCGGGATACCAGCATCGGCGAAGACCTGCTTGGCCTGATACTCGTGGAGTCTCATACGTCCCAATGTCGAGACAGGCACGCGCTTAAAACCCGTTCATTTGCCGCTCGCGAGCGGGCGGTAGTGGCATGCGAGCGAGAGATATTTTTCGACACCTGACGTAGACCCTGTATGGTCGCTGTCTCCAAGTCCATCCACGTCGACGCCGACCCAGAGTCCGTCTTCGCGTTTCTCGACGACCCACAGGGCCACGTCGAGGTGACGCCGAGTCTCGTCGACGCGACGAACGTCGAACCACTCGAATCGGGCGGCAAGCAACTCGAGTTTACCTACTCGATTGCCGGCGTGAAACTCGCCGGCGAGCTCGTCCAGACCGTTCACGACCCAGACCGACGGATGACATTCGAGATGTCCGGCCAGCTAAACGGCGAAGTCGACATCGAAATCGAACCCGACGACGGCGGCAGTCGCGTCACCTACACCGGCGACTACGAGATTCCGGGCACGGTACTGGCACGCGTCGCCGAACCGTTTGTCCGGCGGTACAACGAACGCGAGGTCGACACGCTGCTGGCGAATCTCAAGACACGAATCGAAGGACCCGACGACCAGTAAGGGCACAGCTGAACAGAGACCCACACGCCCGGCAGTGGGGACCCACGAACACGCTGGGCACTGCACACCGGAACCCAACCGACGACGAACGACTGGCCGTGGTCCAGCGAGGGGTTTTTCGGCCTCGGTAGTCCACTCTCGACTATGACAGACTCCTCGCTGCCGACCGACGACATCGACGCACTCGCTGCGGACATCGCGACGGCGGACCACGTCGTCGCGCTCACGGGTGCAGGCGTCAGTACGGCGTCGGGACTCCCATCGTTTCGCGGCGAGGACGGCATCTGGGGCAACGAGTTCGACCCCGCCGACTTCCAGTACACCCGCTTTCAGTCCGACCCCGGTGAATTCTGGCGCGACCGCATCGACCTCCACGACCGGATGTACGGCGACGACATCGAGCCAAACGCCGCCCACGACGCGCTCGCCGACCTCCAGGCCAGGGGGACGCTGGATGGCCTGATTACCCAGAACGTCGACGGATTGCACGAAGCCGCCGGTTCCGAGGCCGTCCTCGAACTCCACGGCAACGCCCAGCGGGCAGTCTGTGACACCTGCGGCCGACGCCTCGAAGCGGGACCGGTCTACGAGCGCGCCCGCGATGGTGAGTTACCGCCACGGTGTGCGGACTGCGATGGCCCGTTGAAGCCGGACGTGGTGCTGTTCGGCCAGCCGATGCCGGACGGACCGCTCCAGCAGGCACAGCACCACGCCCGCGACGCGGACGTGTTCCTCGCTGTCGGGTCGTCACTGACGGTCGAACCTGCGGCGTCGCTCCCGCGTGTGGCGGCCAGTCGCGGTGCGACTGTCGGAATCGTCAATCTCGACGAGACCGGACTCTCGAAAAACGCAGACTACGATATCAGAGCCGACGTGACGACGGCGCTTCCGGCCATCGAAACTAGAGTTCGACGCCACTCGGAATGAGACTCTGCTGGCGGAGCAGACTCCCTCCATCGTCGTAGACGAGCAACGCCTCCATATCCAGTACGAGCGGTTCGGCGCCGGGTCGCTCGAGGCGAATCCGATAGGCCGTCTCGTCGGCCTCGCGGGCCGCGTCGACGAGCGCGAAGATGTCCTCGGCGTTTGCGTTCGCTTCCAGCACGAAATCGCCGGTGAGCCGGCGGCTCATGCCGAACACGCCAGCCCCGTCCGCGCCGTCGTCGTCGGGGAGGAGCCTGAACGAAGCGTCGACGTCGTCGCCACTGGGCGGTGTGCCCGTCTCGGCTTCGAGGCGCGCTGTGAGTGTGCCTGGCGGGCCGCTGTAGCTCACGACGAGGGTCGGTTCGTCGTCTGACTGCCCGTCGAGATGTTCCGCGGAGAGGGTGAAGTGGTCGCGCCTCATCGGGTGTCCCCTAATATGGCTCGCGGGGCAATGAACGTAACGCCGCCACCGGAACACAGGGAGTGACAACGCGAGGCGACACCTTTTACCACCGGGGGTGTCCGGAAGTAGGTATGTGGGTCAAATCGGAGTACGCAGGGGAAGTCGCGGTCCTCTCGACGTGGCTGTGCGCGCTGCTTCCCTGGTCTGTGTCCGTGTTCCGGGAGTCGTTTGGCTCTGCCGGACTGGTCACCGCAGTCTGGCTCCGATTCCTGCCCGGCCGCGTTCTCTACGTCTCCGGCGCAGTCGAGCGCGCCGGCTCGCCCTGGAACTGGGTCTGGGAAGTCCCCGGCTTCGTGGCCTCGCAGGGCGAAACCGTCGCCAGTTACGTCTGGCTAGTCGGCACGGCCGTGTTCGCGTTAGCGTTCGTGCTGAGTGTCGCCTACTACCTCGACGAGGCCCACGTCGAGTCGTGGCGGCTCGACCCCGTCCGGACGCTGGGCGGGCTGCTCGTCACCAGCGGTGCGGTGTTACTCCTCGCCAGCGGCCTGCTGTTTTCCGAACAGGCAGGAACGACGGTTCCAGTCGGCACTATCCTCCAGCTCGGACTGGGTGTGAGTTTGCTCCGTGCAGAACGGGCCTGACCGGACCGGGGTAGTCCGAATTTAAGTACCTGGCCGCGTAAGCATCCTCTAACCGCGTGCGGATTGCAGGGTTGGGCACTCTACGGAACAATGTCAGGACCAGAGACTGGAGACGACGGGGATTCGCCGCTGTCCGAGTGGCTCTCCAGTGACGAAGCCGACGAGTCGACTGTCCCGACAACGGAGGCCAGTACAGACGCGACAGTCACCGAGGCTACCGACGACGGCGCAGGTTCGCTGGGCGACATCCGGGAGTGGCTGGCCCGGACGAGCCGTCTCCTGACCGGGTCGGCTATCGAAGTCACCGACTACGACCCGAAACGACACGGTCGGCTGGTCGATTTCGACGGGCTCGACGGCTACGAGGAAATCGAGCGGTACTGGGTCGACGCGCCCTTCGCGTTCGTCTCTATCAACTTCGACCCCGAAGCGCAGGAACACCGCTACCACGTCGTCGAGCCGGAGCTCTCGGAGCTCGAACAGCGCCTGCTCGACCGGCTCTACGAGGACGTTCGCGACCCACTCCTGTACCGCGAGGACATCGACGACGACCCCGAGGCGGCTCTGCGCGACGAGTTGCGCGAGCGCCTCGAAGAGTACGGTGTCGCCATCGAGGAGGAAACGTTCTACCGGCTCTTCTACTATCTCTACCGGTCGTTCCAGGGCTATGGCAAGCTCGACCCGCTGATGTACGACCCGCACATCGAGGACATCTCCTGTGACGGGCCGGGGCTGCCAGTCTTCGTCTACCACGACGGGTACACCGACATCGAGACCAACGTCGTCTACGACACCGAGGAGCTGAGCAACTTCGTTATTCAGCTTGCACAGCGTTCGGGCCGACACATCTCCGTCTCTGACCCCGTCCTCTCGACGACGCTCCCCGACGGGTCGCGTATCGAACTCGCACTCGGCGAGGAAGTCACGCCGAAAGGGTCCGCCTTCACCATCCGAAAGTACGCCGAGGAACCGTTCACGCCGATAGACCTGCTGAACTACGGGACCTTCGAGGTCCGACAGCTCGCGTATCTGTGGCTGGCCATCGAGTCAAACAGGTCGCTGCTCTTTGCCGGCGGGACTGCGGCCGGGAAGACCACCTCGATGAACGCCGTCTCGATGTTCATCCCGCCCCGCTCGAAGGTGTTGACCATCGAAGATACCCGGGAACTCTCGCTGTATCACGACAACTGGCTCTCGTCGGTCACCCGCGAGCGGATGGGCGACGGCGACATCACGATGTACGACCTGCTGCGCTCTGCACTGCGTCACCGCCCCGAGTTCATCATCGTCGGCGAGGTCCGTGGCGAGGAGGCAATCACGCTCTTCCAGGCGATGAACACCGGGCACACGACCTTCTCGACGATGCACGCCGACTCGGTACAGACGGTCATCAACCGCCTCGAAAACGAACCCATCAACGTCCCGCGACCGATGGTCACCTCGCTCGACGTCCTCTGTGTGCAGGTGCTCGCGCGCTCGCAGGGCGAGCGGGTGCGTCGTGCCAAGACGCTTGCGGAAATCGAAGGCATCGACCAGCGGACGGGCGAACTGGACTACTCGAACACCTACAACTGGAACGCCACGGCGGACACATTCAGCGAGTCGAACTCCGAGATGCTCGCAGAGATACGCGAAGAGCGGGGCTGGAGCCAGTCCGAGTTGCTACGCGAACTCAAGAACCGGCGGCGATTCCTCGAGTACCTGCAAGACGAGGACATCACCGACTACCGGCGGTTTACCGCGATGGTCAACAAGTACTACGCCGACTCCGAGGAAGTGATGGAACGGATAGACGGTGCCGGCGTCGAACTCGAACCCTGATATGGTCAATCCAATCTGGTTGCTCCCGCCGGTGTTCGTCGTCCTCACAGTCGGGGCGTGGCTGGGTGCAAAAGTTCACACGGGGGTCAATCGCGTCGTCTACCGGTTTGCCCGCGTTCTCTTCGGTCGGTTCATCTCCAAGGATGCGGACCGACAGCGGACACTCCAGGCGGCCTACATCAGCGAGACATACACCGGGTACGCGTCGACGACGCTGCTGTACACGCTGCTCGCGTTGCTGGCCGGCGCCGTCGCTGGCGCGTACGTCATCGCCGGCGTCCTGCTGGTCTTCGAGGACTTCGTGCGGCTGTTGACCGGATTGCCGAATACGATTGCTATCCCGCTGGGCGCGCGCGTGGACTACCAACTCATCCTTTCCGCGGAGGAGCGGTGGGCCATCCTGCTGGGTGGTGGCTCCGCTATCGGGGTGATTTCAGCAGTTCTGGCCTATGTCTTCCGCTGGCAGTTGCCCGCAAGCGACGCCGAAGTCCGCCGGCGGAGCATCGAGGCGGGACTGCCCCGGACGACGTCGTTTATGTACGCACTCTCTCGTGGCGGCCTCGAGTTCCCCGAAGTGTTGCGAACGCTGACCGAGAACCGCGAAATCTACGGCCAGACGGCCGACGAGATGTCGATTGCCGTCCGCGAGATGGACCTGTTCGGCCGGGACATGATTACCGCGATTCGGCAGATGTCAAAGCGAACGCCCAGCGAGCAGTTCAAGACCTTCTCCGAGAACCTGGGGAGTGTCCTCCAGAGTGGCAGCGACCTCTCGGAGTTCCTCAGCGAACAGTACGAACGCTTCCGCGAGGACGCCGAGGAGCGCCAGGAAGAGGTTCTGGAAGTGCTCGCGACCATCGCGGAGGGGTACGTGACGGTGCTCGTCGCCGGGGTGCTCTTTCTCATCACCATCCTGCTTGTGTTCGGACTGACGACGACGGACACGCTGTGGCTGATACAGGGACTCACGTATCTCATCGTGCCACTGGCAAACGTCGGCTTCGCAGTCTTTCTCGCCCAGAAGTTGGACACGCTGGGCATCTCCCGCGGAGGCAGTGACAGCATCCTCGAACGGTACGACCTGAACACACCGATACGCTCCGCGCCGCCGAGCGAACCGCGGCGTACCGATGGTGGCCTGGCGAGAGACGGCAAGAACGGACGGACGCTGGACTGGTACGACAGAATCAGCCGTGTGAAAAGCGTCCTCCGGAGCCCACTCCAGACGGTCATCTGGAAACCGAAGGTCCTGCTTTACATCACCGTCCCGTTGGCGGTGCTCGTCGTCGCAGTCCGGTTCCCGGACACGCTGACCGAAGTCGGCCTCAACGAGCGGGCACTCGACGACGTGCTCGTCCAGTCGGCGCTGTTCGTCCTGATTACCTACGCCATCGTCAGGGAACTCTACAAGCGCCGTATCGACCGTATCGAGGCTGCGACCCCTGAGTTGCTCGAACGGCTGGCCAGCCTCAACGAGGCCGGGATGTCCGTCGTTGAAGGGTTCGAGCGCGTCCGCGGGAGCGACCTCGGGGTCCTCACGCCGGAGGTCGACCGCATCTGGCGGGACCTGGAGTACGGCTCGAACCTCGCTGACGCACTCGTGCGTTTCGGCCGCCGTGTCAGAACGACGGCCGTCACGCGCATGGTCGTCCTGCTGACACACGCGATGGAAGCGAGCGGGAACATGGGGCCGGTCTTGCGTATCGCGGCCAACCAGTCGCGTGCGGACCTGAAGATGCGCGACCAGCGCCGCCGGCAGATGCTTACCTACCTCGTCGTCATCTACATCTCGTTTGTAGTCTTTCTGGTCATCATCCTCGCGGTCAACGAGGTGCTCGTGCCGAGTCTCCCCGATACGGTGCCCACGCCGGATTCGGGCAACCGGCTCGGAGTCGATACGAGTACCTTCTCGAGACTCGGCGGCGTGGACAAAGCGGGCTATACGCTCGTGTTCTTCCACGCTGCGCTCATCCAGGCGGTCTCCTCGGGCTTTATCGCCGGCCAGATAGGCGAAGGGTCGCTGAAAGACGGGACCAAACACGCCGCGGTCATGTTGCTGGTCGCGTACGTCGTCTTTCTCGCCATCTCGTCGCCGGTGGCCTCGATTAACGCAGGCGATGCGACGGCGACCGGCGACAGCATCCGAATCGAGTCTGCGTCGCTGTCCAGCGGCGGCTGGGTCGTTGTCCACGACGACGGTATCAACTCCTCGGTCATCGGCCGGAGTACGTACCTCGAACCCGGCAAACACCAGGACGTCACCATCCAACTGGACCAGAATATCACAGAAGACAGAAGCGTCACTATCGTTCCGTACCAAGACAGCGACGAGGACAGAGTGTTCGACTACGGTGGACCACCGTATCTCCCGAACACCGAGCAGGCCGACGGTCCCTACGAGTCACAGGCGGCAAACACCAAGCCCGGGGTCGACATCGACGTCGAGTACGTCGGCGGATAGGGCGACTTTTTGTGCCGGCTGTCCTACCTGACGCCGATGGACTTTGCCGAGTTTGCCGCCACCGCCGCCGCTATCGACGAGGAGACGGCCGACCTAGAGATTCAGTCGCTGGTCGCCGAGACGCTCCAGGAGGGCGGTGACGACCTGGCGACGCTCGTCCGATTCCTGCTTGGTCGTGTCTTCCCGGCCCACGACTCGCGAACGCTCGATATTGGTCCGCGACTCTGTTACGAGGCGATTGCTCGGGCCGCCGGCCAGAACGTCGATGCGGACGACGTCGAGACGCGGCTGGCAGAACTGGGAGAAATCGGCGCCGTCGCGGCCAGTTACGATTTCGGCGGCCAGCAGGGACTGGCCGCGTTCGGAGACGGCAGTCGGGAGACGCTGACCGTCGCCGAAGTAGAGTCCCGACTGCGGGAACTCGCCGCTGCCGACGGCGCTGGCAGCCAGGAGACGAAACTCGACGTCCTCTTTGGGCTGTTCAATCGCTGCAGCGACGACGAAGCGCGATACCTCGCTCGGCTCGTGCTCGCGGAGATGCGTATCGGCGTCGGTGGTGGGACCGTCCGCGAGGCTATCGCCGAAGCATTCGATGTGTCCGTCGAAAGCGTCCAGCGGGCACTGCAGCTCTCGAACGACTACGGACTGGTCGCCGAGACGGCTCAGGACGGCGGTGAGGACGGATTGGCGGAGATCCACCTCGAAATCGGCCGGCCGGTCCAGGCGATGCTCGCACAGACGGGGACGGTCAGCGGCGCACTCGACGACTGGGACCGGGTCGGCGTCGAGGTCAAGTACGACGGCGCACGCGTCCAGGTCCACTACGACGGCGAGGAGGTCACGCTGTACTCCCGGAACATGGAGGACGTGACCGAGCCGCTGCCGGAAATCGTCGCGACTGTCGAGGAACGCGTCGACGTGCCGGTCATCCTCGATGGCGAAGTCGTCGCAGTCGACGACGAGGGCTCGCCCCTGCCCTTCCAGCAGGTACTCCGTCGCTTCCGACGCAAACACGACGTGGCAAAAGCCCAGGAAGACGTCGCGCTTCGATTACACGCGTTCGACTGCCTGCACGCGGACGGTGAAGACCTGCTCGGCGCGCCGCTGGTCGAGCGCCACGACAGACTCGTAGCTGCCTTCGACGGCGAGAAGAGTAGCGAGGTCTCCAAGCTCTGGCTGTGTGAGGACGCCGAGACCATCGAGGGAATCGAGACCGACGCGCTGGCAGGTGGCCACGAAGGCATCATGTTGAAACAGCCCGATGCCCCCTACACCCCGGGCAAGCGGGGCCAGAACTGGCGCAAGCGCAAACCGGACGTGGAGACGCTCGACCTCGTGGTGACCGGTGCCGAGTGGGGCGAGGGCCGCCGGGCGAGTGTCCTCGGCACCTTCGAGCTATCGGTGCGTGCCGGCGACGGCTACGAGACAATCGGGAAGGTGGCAACCGGTATCACGGACGAGCAACTGGCGGACGTGACCGACTTGTTGGAGCCATACATCGTGGCCGAGTCCGGGACTGACGTGGACATCGACCCGGCTGTCGTCTTCGAAGTAGGCTACGAGGAGATACAGTCCTCGCCGACGTACTCGTCGGGCTATGCCCTCCGTTTCCCGCGATTTCTGAGTATCCGCGAGGACAAAGCCCCCGCCGACGCCGATTCGCTGGCCCGGGTCGAGCGGTTGGTCGAGACCGGTGACGATTAACTCCCCTGAGCCCATCTTCCCGATAATGACCGTACACGTCGACGGACTCACCATCGACTGGCTCGGCTACGCAACCGTCCGCATCGAGGGGCCGGAGACCATCGTCTACGTCGACCCCGGCCGCTACGGCGTGTTGACCGGCGAGTGGACGGCCGACAGCGAAACTGCGGCAGAGGCCCATCCGCCGGCAACCGACTACCGGCCGGAAGACGGGGATGCCCTCTTCGTCACCCACCGCCACCACTACGACCCCGACGGCATCGAACGGGTCGCAAGCGACGACGCGACGTGTGTTACCTTCGACGGAATAAATTTCCACCAGACAGCGCGTACCGACGTGCGGCCGGCCGACCTGCCATACGAGGTGCGCTCGGTCGGACTGGAATCGCAGGGAATCGTCGGGGACGTTACCTTCTGGACGATTTCCGCATACAATCACCCCGACGGCCCGCACACGCGTCCGGACGGGTCGCCGGTTCACCCGGAGGGACTCGGGTGTGGGTACCTGCTGAGCGTAGATGGGACTCGCGTCTTCGTCGCCGGCGACACCGACGTACTGGAAGGACACGCACAACTCGACGTCGACGTCTTCGTGCCGCCCATCGGTGGCACGTACACGATGGACCGCCACGCCGCCGCCGACCTCGCCGACGCGATGGCCCCCGAACTCGTCGTTCCGGTCCACTACAACACCTTCGAGGCTATCGAGACGGATTCGGAGGCGTTTGCGGCCGACCTCGACGAGCGTGGTGTGGCGGTCGAACTCGACGAGGAGTGAACGGAGATGCGTCGGAGACGTCAGTACAGTGCTCTCAGAGGTGCGTATAGTCGACTGCAAGAAGTCTCAAGCGATAAACCGAATCCCCATTTTCGAAGTGAGACTCTTCACGGAGCGAACGGCGTCAACCGCTAAGATGGAGTGGGGTACTGAATCGTCCGGGTCGCTCGAACGTCCCCGTCACTGTCCAGGAGAGAGATTCGAATCGAGTCGGCTTGGTTTTCACCCTTGATTGTGACTACCGGAGGGTCTATGTCGGCATCGACAGTGTCCTCGTTTTTGGTAGCAGTTCCATTTTCGAACGACTGTACCCACACCTTTGCGCCACTGTCGGTCGTACTGATGTCGAACGTGACATCGATATTGTTGCCACCGCCACTTGCATTTGCGTCCACACTATTGATCGTGTACTCAACCCCCGGGACCCGGACGGTGACGTTCTTGACTGGTCCCCAGTTGCCATTCGTGTCCTGAGCGCGCACCGAAAGGACATGCTCGCCGGCCGCCCACGACTCGGTCTGGATGCCGGTGTCGATAGCGGTCTCGTTGACGGTGTCGAAGGCTCCGTCAGCAGGGTCGAAATACCGCGGTTGACTAACGGTCCCGTCGGGCGCCGTCCGTGTCCACTCGACGGCGTGGATGGGCAGTCCGCCCCGGGCGAAGTCGCTGACGTTCGCAGTCAGGGTAAACGCAGCCTCTTGCGGCAGCGTCGGGTCGTCTGCTGTCGTCTGATTCGTTTTGATGTCGATGACCTGTGGCCCGATGCTGTCTCCCCCACTGGAGATGGCAGTCGTTCCATCGACGGTTATGCTCGCCGTTTCGAGCTTCCCTGTCGCGTCCGGGTCGAACGTCGCCTCGACGGTCCCTTCGCCCGACGACGATGCCGTGTACCGGAACGTCGCGTGTCCATCCTCGTCGGTGGTCGCGGTCGACGTCTCGAGCGTCCCCGGCCCGCTGGCAGCGGCGGTCACCGGGACGCCGCTGACGGGGTTGTTGTACCGGTCGCGCACCTCGAAGGTCACGCGCTCGGCACTTCCGACGGGGGCCCGAACCTGGGCGGGCGATTCGGTCGTGATGTAGTGTGGTCCCGGTTGCCCCGTTCCGTCTCCGACTCTCACCTTCGCCAGGCGGAGGTCGTAGGTCTGGTCGCCACGCAGGGAGATGGTGACCGTGTCGTAGGTTCCACCGGGCGTGACGGTCACGTTGTCGTAAACGTTGCCACCCTCGGCGACGAACTCATCGGCGAGCAGTTCGGTCCACGTCTCCTCGTCGAGGCGGGTCGGCAACCGAATGCGGACGGTACCGTTCCCCTCGAGGGTAGTGACTTGCTGGGGAGCGCTGACCGGTTCGACGGTCACCGACTCAGCTCTCGTCCCCGATTCCGAGAAGGTTCCGTTCACCGTGACGAGCGTGATGCGACGCCCGTCGACGATGGTCGTGCCAGTCAGGGGAAGCGAGCGGTCGCCGTGTCGGTCGTAGAGAACGCCGTGTTCCAGCACGGTCGTCGGGGCGTTGTCGTACTCGTTGTAGCTGGGCTGGTAGCTGATATGGCGCGTCTGGAAAGACCGGTTCCCGCTCGGCGTCCAGTAGTCGCCGGTCTCGCCGCTGGCGGTCAGGTTCTCGATTTCGACGATACCCGTGTCGGTGGTCTGAATCTCCCCCGACGGGTCGACCGGATTCAACAGGAACGGCCGTCTGGGATACCGGGTCCCCAACTGGACCGACGTCGACGTGATACGCCCCGTCGTGGCCGCCTGGAGTGTGCCCTCGCGGAGTTCGCCGAGGTCGTCGCGGACCTGCTGGCTGTGTTCGAACTCCGCGCCCTGGTTCCAGGCGGGCACGGCCGTGGTCTGGAGCGTGACGAGCAACAGCATCAGGATGCCAAAGACGAGGATGAACCCGATGACCGCCGTCTGTCCCCTGGGAGTCTGTGGGCGGCGCATCTCAGACCACCCCGAAGGCGACGATAGTTATCACAATCATGGCCAGGCTGTACTTCAGTCCCGCGAGGATGCGACCCTCGCCCATCTTGCCCGCGACCAGCCCGATAAACAGCGACTGGACGAGCGAGGAGTGAACGAAGGCGACTTGGAAGCCGTCGGCGTCTATCCCCTGCAGGCTAATCGGCAGGTCCGGACTCGACACAGTACTCTGTTGGCCCAAGGCGAGTGCCTGCTCGAAGTAAAACTCGTTTATCAGCAGGATGATGCCGAGGTAGACGAAAAAGGAGATAAACGCCGCGACAACGTACGACGACAGTTCCTGTGACCGTCGCTGGAGGAACTGGCGCTGGTTGCGTGCGTCTTCAGCAGCGACAGAGAGGGTCTCCGAGAGGTTGCCACTCGCCTCGTCGGCGTCGATGACGAGGCGGAGCGTCCGCGTGACGATGCGTGTCTGGGCACGACGTGCGAGTCTGACCAGCGCGCCACGCATGTCGTCGAACCACTCCATCTCGTTGTGGGTCCGTTTGAGCTCTGCCGAGAGGGGTCCCTCGGAGCGTTCGGCAGTCGACGCAATCGCGTCAGGTGGCCGAACGCCCATCCGGGTTGCGCCCGCAATCGAGGAGAGAACGTCGGGGAACCGCCGCAATATTGTATTGAGACGGCGCTGTCGGAGTTCGTGAAAACCCACGAGCGGGAGCGTGGCAATCACGAACGGAACGACGAACAAAAGCGTCGTGGCGACCAGCGGCCGCGCAAAGAGACTGGAGAGAGACAGCGAGACAGTGCCAGACCAGACGGTGAGACCGACGACGAGGGCAGACAGCGGAACCGATGCCACGAGCACGTACGGAGGCTGGCTCCGACACCGCGACAGGAACCGTGACACGAACCCATCTTTCGAGAGGCGCTGCTTTCGCCGTGCGTACGCCGCTGCCTCGGGGTCGTCAGGGAGTTCGGGCCGGTGGGTCGCAGTGTCGCTCGGCCGGGAACTGCTCTGTCTGAACGGTTCGCCCAGTTGGTCGAGGATGAGTAAGGCGAGCGCCGACGCGACCGGGATACCGGCGTAGACGACGACGTTGACCAGTTCCAGCGTCCCCAGCCCGGTAATGCCCATCACCATCAGCAAGATGAGCAAGAAGAGCGGGCCGGCGATGAGGACCGTCACGTACACCTCGGCGAAGAGCGCGATATTCTCGATGTACGAGTCTTGGACGACACGGGCGTCCTGGAGCGCTTCGTTGCGCTGATCGGCGAGAAATGCCTCGGTGTCACCGCCTGATTCGATGACACCCAGCAAGTCCGTAAAGAACTCCGCGGTGTAATCACACGGAGTCACTTCGCTCGCTTCCCGGAGCGCCTGCATGAAATCCCGGCCGAGATAGTCGACGTGGTTGAGGACGAGGCCGGCCTCCTGAGACATCTCCTCGTACGTCTCCTCGGCGGCGGCCAGACGGCGAAACACCTCGACGATGTCCAGCCCGCCCCGCGAGAGCGCGTACATGTAGCTAATCGCCGAGGGGAGCATGAGGTTGAGTTTCTTCGCCCGCACGCCGGCCACGTACCGGGGGAGGTAATACCTGATATACCAGGTCCCAGCACCGGCGGCGAGTCCGAAGCCGACAGCGAGCGCGGCCGCGACGATTGGGAACCGATACGCACTGGCGAAGGCACTGACTGCACCGAGGCTCCCGATGCCAGTCAGGGCCGCGATGTGACCTAGTTCCGAAAGCAGAATGGCAGTCAGCAGGCCAGCGACAACACCGAAAACGACGGCGAGCAATGCGAAAACGACCGAGCGGGCGAGGTAGCCGGCGGCGGTCACCGGCACACGAGCGGCGTTGAGGTCGCTCCGAAGCCCCTCGTGGCGGTCGCTCCGGTCGGCGAAAAAGCGCCGGAGTGGCTCGTAGAGCCACGCCGTCTGTCTGATGAGCCACGTTCGCTCCGCGGCGCCTGGTTGTTCCGACATGGTCACAGGAGCTGTTCGAGCTGGCCGGCCTCGACTAGTTCCATCACTTCCGCTCTGTTGCTGGCGTACTGCCAGACGACAGTCTGGAACGATTCGTAATCGGAGATGCCCTCACGGACCAGGTATCGAAGCAGGCGTTCACGGCGGGCCAGTTCGGCCTCAAGTTGCGCCTCGTCCCAGCCGTTCATGTACATAATCTCGCGGAGTTTGCCCGACGGGGCGACCGATTCCATCGCATCCGTCGCCGGATTCCACTCGTAGATTTTCTTGGTGCTCGGGCTCCCGTCATCGGCCCGGCCGAGTTCGGCGATGCTGACGTTGCGTCGGACGCGCTTGTCGCCGACGAAAATCTGGCGTTGCACGGCGACGACATCCAGTTCGCGGACCATCTGGTCGGGAACCGACAGGGGCGGGTTCTGCAGGCGCGAGAGGACCGTCGCCGTCGAGTCGGCGTGCATCGTCGTGTAGGCGGCGTGTCCCGTCGCCATCGCCTGGAAGAACGCGAGTGCCACTTCAGTCTCGGTTCGAATCTCGCCGACGAGCAGATACTCCGGACGCTGGCGCAGCGCTGCCTGGAGCAGTTGATACATGTCGATTTCGCCGGTCCCGGACGTGCGCGATTCCCGCGTGACACTTTGAATCCAGTTGTCGTGGGGAAGCGTAATCTCGCGGGTGTCCTCGATGGAGATGACCTTGTTCTTTCGCGGGATGAACATCGAGATGGCGTTCATCGAGGTAGTCTTCCCGGAGGCTGTCCCGCCTGCAAACAGCAAGGAAAGGTTGTTCTCGATGGCCAACCAGAAGTACGTCATCGTCTCCACCGAGAAGGTGCCAAAGTCGATGAGGTCGATAGGCGTCAGGGGAACGTCCGAGAACTGCCGGATGGTGAAATTGGACCCGCGGGTGCTAACTTCGGTGCCGAGTGTCATCTGAATGCGCGAGCCGTTGGGCAGGCTCGCATCGACCAGCGGGTCCGCGATAGAGACGTGTTTGTCACTGCGCTGGGCCAGGCGAATCACCAGCGAGTTGAGGCGGTCCTCCTCGAACGCGATGTTCGTCTCCATGTCGCGGTACTCGCGGTGATAGACGAACACCGGGACGTCGGTGCCGTCACAGGAGATGTCCTCCAGTCTGGCGTCCCGAACCAGCGGGTCGATGCGGTCGTACCCCAGCAGGTCCCGGACGATGTAGTAGCGTATCTTGTGTAACGACCCCGGCTCTGCGTCACGGATGTACCGGCTCGACAGCGTGGTGAGTTCCTCTTCGAGCCGCTGCTCCCGGTCGACAGTCCCCGCGTCGACGTGCATCAACACGTCCCGGAGGTCCGCCATGACGTCCTCGCGGACGTACTGTTCGAACTCGGTCAGCATCGGCTCGACGACGCGGTACTCGTAGTCGTTGGTCCCTTCGTTACGACAGATAGCGATGTACGCAAAGGGCTCGTTGACCCAGTACCGGTCGATTTCCTCCAGGTCCTCGCGATAGCTGAAATCGAAAAACGAGTTCTCGATGAACTCCTCGGCTGGCGCGGGCGCAAACTCACTGTCGAAGTCCGCGAAGTACTCGCGAACGTCAGCGAGGACGGTATCCTCCGGTTCGGCCGGTGGCTCCTCGATTGTCGGAGCCGACTCGGCGACATCCTCGACGTCCTCACGGCCTGACGGTTCCAAGTCCGTCTCGTCGACGGCGTCGGCAGGTTCGGTATCGATTCGGTCGCTCCAGTCGGCCTCGCCGTCGCCCTCGTTGCCAGGCCCCGGTTCAGACATGCACTGAGAATAGCTGGCGACCGGAGGGATAAATGGTTTGTGACGATGTGCTGTCAGCCGGCCGCAACGGTGTCTTGCCTGTCCAAGAAGCCGATACTCCCCGCTACAGCACGCCCATCTCGTCGAGGCGCTCGGGCAGGTAGGTGTCGGTCACGAAGTCGAGCCCGCGAGAGGCGAGTGACTGCTGTTCGGATTTCTTTCCGAGGTCGAGTTGGAGTTCGATTTGCTCTTTCCAGAACTCCGTCTGGTAGCGGGGGTCTTCGAGTTCCGACTCCAGGGCGTTGATGTCCGAGTCCGAGAGCGGGTCCGTCGGCAGGTCGTACTCGACGATGTCCTCCGGGCGGATGCCGATGAAATCGGCCTCGGGCGTCGCCAGGTACTCAGAGAGGTGTGCGCTCTTGATAGAGCCGTAGGCGACCGACCCATAGATGCGATAGGACCACGGGTCACCGTCAGTGAAGACGGTGACTGGCAGGTCCAGTTCGTCGTGCAGGCGCTTGGTGATGCGCCGGGTCGCCCGTGCCGGCTGGCCCTTGAGGTGGACGACCAGCGCGTTGTACTCCTCGTCGAAGCCGTTCTCGACGAGACGGTCCCGCATCCCGCCAGTCTCGACGGCCAGGACGAAGTCGGCGTCGTTGTCCAGGAAGTCGATAGTGTCGGGGTTGTTCGGAATCTGGTAGCCGCCCTCGCCGACGTCCTCCTGACAGTGAATCTCGCGTTCGCCCCGGCGCGTCTGCTCGCGCAGGCGAAGCGGTCCCATGATGGTCGCGCCCGATTCTTCCGGACGCATGTGGAAGTCCTCGCGGGTCGCTCCGGAGACGATTTCCAGGTCCTCGACGAGGTCGTTCGACTCGTCCTGACTCGAGAACTGCGCCTCGTTCAGGTCCCAGGATTCGCTGAGGTAGTAGAGTTCACGCAGTGTCGACGAGCGGCCCTCGTCGAGTTGCTGGGCGAGAAAGTCGATGGTGTAAATCGCCTTCAGGAGTTTTCCGGCCCCGCGGACGCTCTTTGCCGAGCGCGTCGAGGTCCGGTCGCCGTACACCCAGACGTTCTTGTCCTCGTCGTACTCGATGTTCGATTTGGTCCGTGTGGGGACTTCCATCGAGGGGACGTCACCCTCGGCAAACTGGTCGTAAAACTGTGCTGCGAGGTCGATGAGTTGCTCGCGCGCCTCTGAATCTGTCTCTACGCTCATTGGTCAGTCACCGTTAGCTTCTCGTCTTCGATTCCTTCGACGGAAATACTACACTCCGCGTCGCCGGGCAGGTCATACGAGAGTGTGGCCGTCTCCCCGCCGCCGACCGTCGGGGACCACTTGACGAACCACTCGCCGTCCATCTCGACGACTGTGCCGTCCTCGACGCCGTCGGGTTCGGCCGTCACGATGTCCGTAATCTCGATGTCGGCATTGGTGTCAGCGTTGTTCTCGACGACGACGTCGACGCTCCCGTTCTCGCGCCGGCGCTCGACGAGGACGTTGTTCATGATGCGGGCCATCGTGTCGTCGATGTCCAGCGGTTCGTTGCCGGTCACCCGGGAGATTTTCTCGGCCATCTCCGGGAGGATGGTCGCGAGTTTGTTCTCCTTCTCCCGGCGCTGTTGCATCGAGCGGCGCTTGTTGAGGAACGATTTCAGGTCCCGGGCGGCCTCCCGAATCGCCAGCTCGATTTCGTCCTCGATTTCGGGGATGTTGGCGACGGCGTCTTTCGATTCACTCGTGAAGGGAACGTTCGTCGAGGCGATGTGGACCATGATAACCACCGGGCCGTTTGGAATGCCGCTCCCGCCCGGCTGGTCGAGGCCGTAATTGCGCCAGTTGATTCCCTTGACCACGTCCGTCGTCGCACACGCGCCGCGCTGGTAGACCAGCGGCACGCGGTTGGCAAAGCGCATCACTTCGGCTTTGCCGCCGTCTTCGATGTCGCCGCCGTAGGCGATGCCGGCCTCGACGATGAAGGGGTCGCCGCCGTGGACGGAGGCGTCTCTGGTCGCCGCAGCGTAGAAGTCCGCGTCGTATCCCTTCGTGAGGCCGGCCTCCACGAGGTCCGCAGAGATGGGAGACAGACAGTCCGTCGGCGGCGAGATGATGTCCGTCTCGCGCATCGCATCGAGCAGTTCCGAGGCGGTGTCGCGCTCGCTCGCGATGTCGTGGACGTGTGGCACGTCGCCCGGAACCGTCTCCATGCGCGTCCAGAGAGCCTCGACGACGTTCTCGCGGGCTTTGTCGCCGAAGGTGGCATCGTCGAACTCCTCGGTGTCGTCGGCCGCTTTGCCCACGTAGGCAGTAAGGTCCTTGTGCGTGACACGGTGGCGCGAGTCGTCGGTTCGGTTCTCGAACTTCGTCGCGATGCGCTCGGCGAGTCCCTGGACGTGGGCGTCGTCCTTGCGCTTGGTCGTCGCCTCGTCGACGAGCGTGTAGATATCCGACGTGAGTTCCGCAGTCACCTGCTCCCAGGCGGCCTCGACGGCGTTTTCCCGGACTGTCTCACCGAAGGTGGTGTCGTATTCGTCCTCGATTGTGTCGGCGACGTCGGCGACGTTCTCGGCGACCGTGCTGTAGGCGATGCGTTCGGTGTCCCGGATGCGTTCGGCGACCGCACTGGCGAACTCGGCAGTCGCGTCGGCGCCCTTGTTGGCGACGGCGTCTTCGACTGCCGACTCGATGTCGGCATCCTCGTGTGATTGCGGTGGTCGCCATCGCATCTCCCGGCCGAAGTGGCGGTCCCGGAAGTTGTCGATGACCGAATCGGAGGTCTTCTGCCCGACGCGGGTGAACTCACCCTGAAGGAATCCAGAGACAGAATACGAATCGGTCGCGTCGAGCATCTTGATGAGCGTCCCGAGTTCGACGCCGTGGGGGTGGGGCCGAATCTCCTCGGTCTCGTCGGGCAACTGGTCGGTCGCCCGCTCGTATTTGAAGTGTTCGTCGGGTTCGACCATCTCGATGCGGGCGTGGGGGTTGACGACTGCCGTGTGCTTGATGTAGTCGTGGAGTTGCTGGCGGGCGCGCATGTTCCCCTCCATCTCCAGTTCGATGCGCGTCCCGTGGGGGCGCTCCCAGGAGGTCGTCGATTCCTTGCTAATCTCGGGTTCGTTGGTGTCGGTGTCGATGATGAGTTCGAAGTACTCGGCCTCGGTGCTGCCCTGCGTCCGCGAGGTGATTTTTGCGGGTTTGCCGGAGGTAAGTTGCGAGTACAGAACCGCCGCAGAAATCCCGATTCCCTGCTGGCCACGATTTTGCTCGCGTTTGTGAAAGCGGCTGCCATAGAGGAGTTTCCCGAAGATTTTCGGAATCTGTTCTTTCGTAATCCCGGGGCCGTTGTCCTCGACGACCAGCCGGTAGTAGTCGCCCGCTTCCTCGATTTCGACGTAGATGTCGGGGAGAATACCGGCTTCCTCGGTGGCGTCTAAGGCGTTGTCGACGGCTTCCTTGACGGCAGTCACCAGCGCCCGGGCTTCCGAGTCGAACCCGAGCATGTGCTTGTTCTTCTCGAAGAACTCGGCGATGGAGATAGACTGCTGGCTCTCGGCCAGCTCCTCGGCTATCCCCTCACCGTCGCCGAGGTGCGACTGATAGGAGGTCATGTGGCTATACGTTCCACATCAGGGGTTAAATGTTGTGCGCCAGCAGAGTGAAAGTGGTCCGCTGCCAGTGAGGGGCGTTCCCACGCGCTCGCGCGTGCGTGAGTTTTAAGGGGGGTGGTCTACTAGCACTGTCTAAGGTTTTCATGTCTGAGGATACTGAGTACGGCGCAGGCCAGATACAGGTACTCGAAGGGCTGCAAGCCGTTCGAAAGCGGCCCGCGATGTACATCGGCTCGACCGACTCACGAGGGTTGCACCATCTCGTCTACGAAGTGGTCGACAACTCCATCGACGAGGCACTCGCCGGTCACTGTGACACCATCGAGGTGACCATCCACGAGGACGACTCCATCTCCGTCAGTGACGACGGCCGTGGGATTCCCGTGGACATGCACGAGGAACACGGCAAACCCGCCGTCGAGGTCATCATGACGATTCTCCACGCCGGTGGGAAGTTCGACAGCAAGTCCTATCAGGTATCGGGCGGGCTCCACGGCGTCGGTGTGAGCGTCGTCAACGCGCTCTCGAAGTGGCTCGAAGTCGAAATCAAACGCGACGGTGCGGTCTGGGAGCAGCGCTTCGACCACGGCGAACCCGAGTACGAACTCGAACGGGTCCGCGAGATGGAGCCGGGCGAGGAGACGGGCACGGAGATTCGCTTCTGGCCCGACGACGAAATCTTCGAGACGAGCGAGTACGTCTTCTCGACGCTGGTCTCTCGTCTCCGGGAGCTTGCCTTCCTCAACTCCGGCGTCGAGATTTCGCTCGTCGACGAACGCGACGGCAACGAAGAGCAATTCGAGTACAGCGGCGGCATCCGGGAGTTCGTGGAGTTTCTCAACGAGACGAAGACACACCTCCACGAGGACGTCATCTACTTCGACGACGAGGAGGAAATTGGCGAGGGCATCGTCCAGGTCGAGGTGGCGATGCAGGCCACCGACGAACTCCAGGGCTCGATACACGCCTTCGCGAACAACATCAACACCCGCGAGGGCGGGACACACCTGACTGGGTTCAAGACCGCGCTGACCCGAATCGTCAACGACTATGCCCAGGAGAACGGGCTGCTCCGTGACCTGGACGATACGCTCAAGGGCAACGACATCCGCGAGGGGCTCACGGCCGTCCTCTCGGTCAAACACCCCGACCCGCAGTTCGAAGGCCAGACAAAGACGAAACTCGGCAACTCCGAGGTCAGAGGTATCGTCGAGTCGGCCGTCCACGAAGAGCTCGGGACGTACTTCGAGGAACACCCCGACACCGCCGAGGCAATCGTCTCGAAGGCCGTCGAGGCCGCAAAGGCCCGGAAGGCGGCACAGAAAGCAGAGGAGTTGACGCGGCGAAAATCCGCGCTCGATTCGACAGCACTGCCGGGAAAACTGGCCGACTGCCAGACGAAAGACCCCAGCGACGCGGAACTGTTCGTCGTGGAGGGCGACAGCGCCGGCGGTTCGGCAAAGCAGGGCCGCAACCCGGATTTCCAGGCCATCTTGCCCATCAAGGGGAAGATTCTGAACGTCGAGAAACACCGCCTGGACCGAATCCTCGAGAACAACGAGATTCGGAACCTCATCACCGCACTCGGGACAGGAATTGGCGACGAGTTCGACATCGACGACGTGCGCTACGAGAAGATTATCTTCATGTGCGACGCAGACGTCGACGGGGCACACATCCGCACACTCTTGCTGACGCTGTTCTATCGGCACATGAAGCCGCTACTGGATGCCGGCTACGTCTACGCGGCCCAGCCGCCACTCTACCGCATCCGGTACAGAGGCGAGACGTACGACGCGATGACCGAAGCCGAGCGCGACAAGATAGTCGAGGAGAAGTGCAACGGCAACCCCGACCAGGTCCAGCGGTTCAAGGGCCTGGGCGAGATGAACCCCCAGCAACTCTGGGACACGACGATGAATCCGGAGAATCGCTACCTCAAGCAGATTACCATCGAGGACGCGGCGGCGGCGGACAAGATGTTCTCCGTGCTGATGGGCGATGCCGTCGAGCCACGGAAGGAGTTTATCAAAGACCACGCGCCTGAAGCGGAGTGGGTCGACATATGAGCTCGGACGTTCCCGACACAGACGACGTGGAGGCACCGGCCGCGAACGTCGAACACGTTCGCATCGAAGACGAGATGGAGCAATCCTACATCGACTACGCGATGAGCGTCATCGCGGGGCGTGCGCTCCCGGACGTCCGTGACGGGCTCAAGCCCGTCCACCGGCGCATCCTGTATGCGATGTCGGAACTGGGCGTCAGTTCGAGCACCAGCCACCGGAAGTCGTCCTCGATTATCGGCGAGACGATGGGTGACTACCACCCGCACGGCGACTCGGCTATCTACGACGCGCTCGTCCGGATGGCACAGGACTTCTCGATGCGCTATCCGCTGGTCGATGGCCAGGGGAACTTCGGGTCGATGGACGGTGACCCGGCGGCGGCGATGCGCTACACGGAGGCCCGGATGTCTCCCATCGCCGAGGAACTGCTCGCAGACATCGAGAAAGACACCGTCGACTTCCAGTCCAACTACGACGACCGACTCGAAGAGCCGGAGGTACTGCCCTCGAAGCTCCCGAATCTCCTCCTGAACGGTTCGTCCGGTATCGCAGTGGGCATGTCGACGAACATCCCGCCGCACAATCTCGGCGAGATCGTCGACGCGACAGTCCACCTCATCGACAACCCCGACTGTACCGTCGAGGACCTGATGGAGCACGTCAAGGGACCGGATTTCCCGACGGGTGCAAACATCGTCGGCAAGGACGCCATCTACTCAGCGTACTCGACGGGTCGGGGCCGACTGCGCGTCCGGGCAGACTACGAGATACAGCGCAACGAGGGCGGGAGCGACCAAATCGTCATCACGGAACTGCCCTTCCAGGAGAACAAGGCCCGCGTCGTCGAGCGCATCGCCGACGACGTCAACGAGGGGAAAATCGAGGGCATCGCGGACCTCCGGGACGAGTCCGACCGTAACGGCGTCCACATCGCCGTGGACCTGAAACGCGGGGCGAACGTCGACGTGGTCGAAAATCAGCTGCTCGAACACCACCTCGAGTCGACGTTCGGCGTCATCAACCTCGCGCTGGTCGACGGCCAACCACAGGTGCTCTCGCTCAAGGAGACGCTGGACCACTACATCGACCACCGGAAAGAGGTCATCCGGCGACGCTCGGAACACGACCTCGAAGAGGCGAAAGACCGCGCACACATCCTGGAGGGTCGTCTCGAAGCCGTCGACAAGGCCGAAGCCATCGTCAATCTCGTCACCGAGTCACGCGACCGGGACGAGGCCAAGGCGGTCCTGCAGGGCGAACAGGACATCGCGGACCTGGAAGGCGAACTCGACTACCCCGACGTGCAATCGACGTTTACGTTCTCCGAGGAACAGGCCGCTCACATCCTCCGGATGCAGGTCGGCTCGCTCACGTCGATGGAGGCCGGCGAAATCGAAACCGAGTACGAGGAGGTCCAGGAGACCATCGAGTACCTCGAAGCCGTCCTCGCCGACGAGGAGAAACTGCTCGGCGTCATCAAAGACGAACTCCGTGACATCAAAGAAGAGTACGACGACGACCGGCGGACGGCCATCATGGAGGCCGAAGGTGAGGTCACCCACGAGGACCTCATCCCCGAGGAGGACTGTCTGGTCGTCATCACCGAGGACGACTACATCAAGCGGATGCCGGCAAGCGCCTTCGACCCGCAAAACCGCGGCGGGAAAGGCATCATCGGCTCGGACCCCAAGGAGGGCGACCGCGTCTCGAAGGTGTTCCGCGCGAACAGCCACGACTACCTGCTCTGTTTCACAAACCAGGGGCAGGTCTACCGGCTGAAGACCTACGAGATTCCGGAGATGAGCCGGACGGCACGGGGCAAATCCGCCGTGAACCTCATCGACTTCGACGACGGCGAGGAACTGACGGCCGTCGTCAACACCGACGAGTTCGAGCCAGACGAGTGTATCACGATGGCGACCCGGCAGGGCTACGTCAAACGGACCTGCGTCTCTGACTTCGAGAACATCCTCTCGACGGGTATCATCGCGGCCAGCCTCGAAGACGGCGACGAACTCGTCGACGTGGAGGTGACCGACGGGACCAAAGACCTCGTCATCGCCACCGAGCAGGGGATGATTATCCGATTCGACGAGGACGAAGTCCGCGAGATGGGCCGGAACGCACGCGGCGTCGGCGGCATCAAACTCCAGGACGGCGACCGCGTCGCGGGCCTGGTAGCCACCGAACACGGCGACGAACGGGCGCTGTTGACCGTGACGAAAAACGGCTACGGCAAGCGCACGCCCCTCTCGGAGTACCGGACCCAGTCTCGCTATGGGAAAGGACTCATCGACATCAAGACCGGCCAGCGAAACGGCCCGGTCACGACGGTCAAGACCGTCGAAGAGAGCGACCACATCGTCGTGATGAGCGAAACCGGCCAGATTATGCGCTGTCCGGTCGCGGATATCTCGACGGTCGGCCGGAACACGAAGGGCGTGAAAGTGATGGAAGTCGAAACCGGCGACGGCGTGGCGTCGGTGACGGTGATTCCCGAAGTCGAGTCGGAGATCGACGACTAGGGCGGCAAGTCACTCGTTTTCGGGTCGTTGATGAACGACGAGTACGGGAGCGACCGCCGCGTCTGCGACGCGTTCTTCGTCTTCACCCAGCAAGACCGTGACCAGCGACTCCTCGCCGGCACCCATCACGATAGCGTCGAACTCCGCAGACCGCTCGACGATAGCCCGGAGCGGTGCCTCCTCGCTTGAGCGTTCGAAGTCGACCTGCTCGGCGAGGACACCCCGTCGGTCGAGTCGGTTCCTGACGTTTTCGACGGCCGCGCCGGCGTCGAAGTCGGGGTCGTCAGTGTCGATACCCCACAGCGTGACCGAGTGCTCGCCGTCGACGAGCAGTGTCGCGACGAGGTCTGCGAGGCGGGCCTGGTCGACGGCGCCACGGAGCGGAACGAGAACGTCGCGTATCTCGGCGGTCGGGTTCGTGAGGAGCGTCGCCGTCGCGCCGATATCGGCCGCGACGCGGTCGACAGTCTGGTCGCGGTCGTGAGTGAACACGACGCGGGTCTCGGGGTCGCCACCAGCGGCACGGAACGTCTCGGCGATTGTCTCGACGGCCTGCTGGGCGCGGTCCTCGAACTGCAGGCTCGCCTGTTCGGTCGACGTCTGGTCGGGCAGGACGTGGTAACCGAGGATGACAACCCGGGCCGGTGCGAGAAAGTCCACGACCGTCTCCGGAACGGTTTGGCCCTCCAGTACCGCCACCGGAACGAGGACGACTGGCGGCTCTCGAATCCGCATCTGTGGCCGGTCGGTGTCACCAGACATTAGAATACCCCCTTGATTGAAACATTACTCGCGTAGTACTTGTACCATCCGGCTGCCCCGAGCATGATGACGACGCCGATAATCTGTGAGGCCAGCTGCATGAACGCCAGCAACCCGAAACTGGCGAGTGCCCCCAGGCCGGCGACGAGCGGATACGCGGGCACGCGAAACTCCGGGTCGTACCAGTCGGGTTCGTCACGCCGAACGGCAAGCAGTGCGACGCACATCAGCCCGTACATCACGAGATGCAGGAACGAAGCGACCTCTGCGAGGACCTCGACTTCCCCGAGTGCGACGAGAACGAGAACGGGACCGCCGGCCATCGCCAGCGCGACGTGGGGCGTCCCGTAGGCCAGGTTCACTCGACTCGCGTACTGTGGCACGAGCGAGTCCTTGCTGATAGCGAAGACGGCCCGAGAAGTGGAGAGAATCGATGCGTTCGCACTCGAAATCGTCGCCAGCAATCCCGCGAGCAAGATTGCGATTGCGCCACCCAGTCCGCCGTACGCGCGCGCAACCTCCACGATAGCAGTCTCGCCGAAGCCTGCGAGCGTGCCACTGTCGAAGGCACTGGTGGCGACGAAAATCGTCGCGACGTAGAGGATACCGACGACGACGACAGAGCCGACCATCGCCAGCGGGAGGTTCCGGCCGGGATTTTTCAGGTCGCCGGCGACGGTGGCTACCTGCGCGAAGCCGAGATAGGAGGTGAAGACGAGGGCAGCAGTAGTAAACACCGGAGTCAGGCCAAAGGGCACGAACCGCTCCGGGGTCGAGGCGGTGCCGAAGACACCGAGCGAGTCGAGGCCCCCATAGCCAAGGAACAGGACCAGTATCGTCAACAGGATGCCGACGACGTAGTTCTGGAGGCGCGCGGCGTTCTCGGTCCCAAAGAGGTTCAACGCAGTGAGCAAGACGCCGAAAAGCAGTGCCAGCGGCGTCACGATGGGAATGCCGCCGACTGGGACGCCGGCCTCAGCGAGGACGGCCACGGCGTAGTTGCCAAACCCGACGAGATAAAACGCGGTGGCAAAGACCAAGCCAAGCCAGATGCTGATACCGACGATAGCACCCGGGAGCGCGCCGAGCGTCCGCGAGATGAAATAATAGCCCCCGCCGGATTTGGGCATCGCAGTCGCCAGTTCCGAGGCCGGCAGTGCGACCAGCAGCGCGATGACTGCGCCGAGGGCAAACGACCCGGCGGCGGCCGGGCCGGCCTGCCCCGCAGCGAGTCCGGGGAACACGAAAATCCCCGCGCCGATCATCGTCCCGATACCGATTGCGAGTGCACCCGACAGTCCGATAGACCGCTCCAGTTCGGTCCCATCCTCGGTGACAGTCTTCTCGTCGGTGACACCTGCTCGCGGCCCGTCCGTCCCAGGAGCCGGTCCGTCACCGGTCAGTGCCTCCCCCGAAGTGTCGTGAGAAGAACCCATTGTCTGTCTCTACCAAGGGCATCCACTAGTGAGTACCGCCTCTTTTTGCGACGATATCGTCGTTTTCGTGCGCACCGCCAAAGCGGTCATAGGCGAATCACTCGGCGATGCCAGAATGGGTGTAGTCAAGCGGGCAGACACGCCCCGGAGCTATCCAGCACTACCAGCCATCAAAGAAGGAGAACGCCGATACCGGTGGGGACGCCGACACAGAGGACGCCCGCCAGCGTGAAGCCGAAACCACGCCGGCGGAAGTGACGCCTGATCGTCGCTTCGCCGCCGTCGCCGACGACGAACGGAAAGCCGAAGAGTCGCTGACTCACCGACCGGTCCGTCCGTTCACGGACGATGGCATCGGGGCCGCCGTAGCCACCAACCGCACCATCGTCGGTCGTCGCGTGACCGGCGACGTAGACGTCCTCGTCGACGTCAACGCGGGCCTCGCGGACGCGATACTTGCTCCCGTATCCAACCTCTGTGACGCCGACGTCGAATGTCCCCGAACGCCGCTCGATGCCGACGGCATCGAAGAAAGCCGCCGTGTGCCCGGTGGCTTGCTCGCCCCGGCCGACGCTGGCGACGACTTCCTCGTCGAGGACGAGGTTCGCGCCGTCGGGTTCCACGCGGACATCGCCGACGGGCGACTCGACGACGAACGGGCGGACTGTGGTCCGGGACTCGATTGTGTGCCAGCCCCCGCCGTGCTGACTGGATTCGTACTTCTGGGCCTCGATTCGACAGACCAGACACCGGGTGCGACTGACAGCGGCGGTAAACGGCGTCGAGTCCGCGGCTGCCGTGGCTGGACCGGTCACTTCGAGCGGTCCGTCGAGGCCGGCACGGAACTGATTGGCGTCGTCCCGGCTGAGGACACGCCACCGCCAGAGCAACAGGAGACCAGCGCCGAGAAATGCGAGGCCGACGAGCACTGCGCCAGCAAGCAGGACGACCACGAGCCACGGTGTCGGGTCGGAGGTTGCAAGCGGGAGGGCCATGCCGAACCTGTCGGAACCAGCCTACAAAGGTCTATCAGGTTCGTCTCAGAGAATCCGCTGGCCGAGGGCGCTGGCGACGAGTTCAGTTGCCAGTTCTGCGGTCCGGTTGTGCTGGTCGAGAATCGGATTCACCTCGACGACTTCGAAACTACACAGTCGCGTCCCGGCGGTGCTGGAGATGCGTTCCATCGCCGCGTGGGCCTCCCGGTAGGAGATGCCACCACGGACAGGCGTCCCGACGCCTGGCGCTTCGGTGGGGTCCAGACAGTCCATGTCGAAGCTGACGTGGAGCTGTTCGACGTCGCGGGTGGCGACGTCGATTGCCTCCTCGACGACGTCGGTGATACCGCGTTCGTCGATGTCGGTCATCGTGTACGTCGACACCCGACTCTCGCCGAGGAGGGTCCGCTCGCCGTCGTCGACGTCACGGAGGCCGACGAGCGCGACGTTCTCCGGCCGGACGCGGGGCGTGTGGGCCCACGCGAGGTCGGCGAACGGCCCGACACCGAGAATCGCCGCGAGTGCCATCCCGTGGACGTTTCCCGAGGGCGTCGTCTCTGGCGTGTTGAAATCGCCGTGGGCGTCGAACCAGACGAGCCCGGTGTTGCGGTCGTCGGCGACCCCTGCGGCGGTACCGACAGCGATAGAGTGGTCCCCACCGAGGACGAGCGGAAACTCGCCGTCGCTGACCGTGGCAGACACCGCAGTCGCCACGTCCTCACAGACCTCCCGCGTCTCGGAGACGTACTTGGCGTGGCCCAGGTCTGCGCTGGCGGCGTCAGGATCCCGCTCTTCCGGGCGCATGACGGCGATATCGCCGCCGTCGACACACGGCTGCCCGATCGATTCGAGGCGGTCGGCCAGCCCGGCATAGCGGATGGCAGACGGTCCCATGTCGACGCCACGGCGGTCCGCGCCCAGGTCCATCGGCACGCCCAGTACTCGGACGGTCTGGTCCATCGTCTAGCGGTCTCTCGTACTCCTACAAAAGCATCGGGCACCAGCGACGGCCGCCCGGCCCTACTTGTACTGCGCGCAGACGCGCTCGATACCCTCTTCGAAGGTAATCTCCGGTTCCCAGCCAGTTTCCTCGTACATCTTCGAGTAGTCTGCGCAGGTGTCGTGGACGTACACGTCGTCTGGAATCGGGTTCTCGACGTACTCGGGGTCGACATCGGTGCCGAGTTCGTCGTTTAGCATCTCGACGACGGTGTTGAAGTCGTAGGCCTCGCCCGTGCCGAGGTTGTAGATGCCGTTGAGCTGGTGGTCGGCGGCGAGTTCGATACCACGGACGATGTCCGAGACGTGGGTGAAATCACGGGTCTGCTCGCCGTCGCCGTAGAGTTTCGGCGCGCGGCCGTTGGCCACGTCGTCGGCGAACTGCGCGATGACGTTGGCGTACTCGCCTTTGTGTTCCTCTGCGCCGCCGTAGCCCTGATAGACAGAGAAAAACCGGAGGCCAGCCACGTCCAGGCCGTAGTGGTTGCGGAAGTACTCGCCGTAGCGTTCGCGGGCCATCTTCGAGGCCTCGTAGCCGGTGTTGACCGTCACCGGCATATCTTCGGGCGAGGGCTCGGTCCGAGAGCCGTAAATCGAGGACGTCGACGCGTAGACGACGGTGTCACAGCCGTCGCGGCGGGCCTGGTCGACCGTGTTGACAAAGCCCTCGACGTTGACTCGCGCACCGCGCGTGGGGTCGTCCTCGTGCATCGCATACGAGGAGAGGGCAGCGAGATGGAAGACCACGTCCACGTCCGTCGGGAGGTCGTCGTCGGTCACACTCGCCTCGACGAACTCGACGGCGTCGTCGAGATTCTCGGGCGTGCCGAGATAGCAGTCGTCGACGGCGATAACCTCGTTGTCCGCCGCGAGGTGATTTGCGAGGTTCGAGCCGATGAATCCGGCACCGCCAGTGACGAGTACGCGCGCGTCGTTCATATCAGACTAACCCAGAGGAGGGACAAAAGGAGTTGCCATTCATCGCGGCGATAGTCGCCCCTCGCAGTTGCGTTCGAAGGTAATACCACCGTCGGACTTAAGGAAGCGACTACCGAACAGGACCTTATGTCATCAATCGAACTCACGCCGAGCCAGAAGACCATCCTGCAGGAGTTGGTCAACCTCTACCGGGAAGATGAGACAGCAGTAAAGGGCGAGGACATCGCAGACCGGGTCAACCGAAACCCGGGGACGATTCGCAACCAGATGCAGAGTCTCAAGGCACTGCAGTTAGTCGAGGGCGTACCCGGTCCGAAAGGTGGCTACAAGCCGACAGCGACGGCCTACGACGCACTCCAGATTCAGGACATGGACCATGCGGCAGACGTTCCGCTCTTTCACAGCGGCAACCTCGTCGAAGAGGCTAACGTCGAGGAGATCGACCTCACGAGCGTCCAGCATCCTGAAGCCTGCCGCGCCGAAATCAAGCTCCGCGGCTCGATTGCCGACTTTCACGAGGGCGACAAGGTCACCGTCGGTCCGACGCCGCTCTCGAAACTCCAGATTATCGGGACGCTGGCTGGAAAAGATGGTACCGACAATGTTCTCATTCTGACAATCGACGACATGCAGGCGCCGGTAGACGAACCCGAGCACTGAACCTGATTGTCGTTAGACGGTACATACCACCATTTTTTGCCAGTAAACGCCCCTGGTAACAGTGACCGCACGTCATAGCGATTTCGTAGCCTTTGTATCAGCGGGTCACTGAGGAGGCGATATGACGGAACACGTCGTCGTCCTCGGTTCGGGGTATGCCGGGGCAGGCGCCATCAGGAGCCTCGAATCAGCACTTGACGGGGAAGCAGATGTGACCTGGGTTTCGGACCACGACTACCACCTGGTTCTCCACGAGTCTCACCGCTGTATCAAAGACCCGAGCGTCCAGGAGAAGATTACCATTCCTGTCGAGGATATTAAGTCACCATCGACGCGCTTCGTCGAGTCGGAGGTCCTCGACATAGACACGGACGAGCGGACCGTCGAACTCGCCGACGCCGACGACGTGAACTACGACTACCTGCTGGTCGGTATCGGCTCCCGGACGGCCTTTTTCGGCATCGACGGGCTCAAAGAGTACTCGCATACGCTCAAAGGACTCGACGACGCACTCGGAATTCACGAGGACATCATCGACCAGGGCCAGAACGCGACGCCCAGCGACCCCGCCCAGGTCGTTATCGGCGGCGCCGGGCTCTCGGGAATCCAGACCGCGGGCGAGGTTGCGGAACTCCGAAACGAGCGCAACCTCCCCATCGACATCCACCTCGTCGAGGGACTTGACGAAGTGCTCCCCAACAGCGACCCCAGCCTCCAGGGAGCGCTCCGCGACCGACTCGAAGCCCGCGACGTGAACATCATGTGCGGGGAGTTCATCGGCGAGGTCGACGAGGAGACTGTCTACATCGGCGAGGACATCGAACTGGACTACGACGTGCTCGTCTGGACCGGCGGAATTACCGGTCAGGAAGCCGCCGAGGACTGCACCATCGAGAAAGACGAACGCTCCCACCGCCTGCACGCCGCCCAAGACTTCCAGACGGACGACGACCGCGTGTTCGCACTCGGCGACTGTGCCCTCGTCGACCAGCCCGGCGAAGACCCCGCACCGCCGACGGCACAGGCCGCCTGGCAGGCCGCCGAAGTCGCCGGCAAGAACATCGCCCGCTCCATCCGCGGTCAGCCACTCCAGCAGTGGCAGTACAAAGACAAAGGGACCGTCGTCTCTGTCGGCGAATCGGCCGTCGCCCACGACGTGTACGTCATCCCCTTCTTCGATACGTTCGGTGGCTTCCCCGCGAAGTTCCTGAAGAAAGCCATCGCCACCCGCTGGATAAGGGACGTCGACAGTACCGGCCGGGCCCTGAGTGCCTGGTCGGATATGTGAGGACTACTTTTTTCGCCGTCGGGTCTCGGGCGCGCTCTGCGAGCGCGCACCGGACCACTCGGCGAAAAAACATAGTGAAAAAGGCTGCTCGCGGACGGTAGTCCGCTCGCAGATGCTATCGTAGCTTCTACCGCAACCAAACTGCACCGCACAGCAGACCTGCCCTTCCCCGTTAGCGCGCAACTCGCTACGCGAGTACGCGCGCTCGGCCACAGCCGTCCTATTCCAAACGCTCTTGTCGGTTCTCTCCGATGCGTTGCCCGATGGGAACGCTAACAGATGTGGGACCGGCGGGACTCGTCCCGGCAGCGTGGATAGTCACCATCGGCGCACACACCTCTTCGCTCGTCTCCGACCGGACGCTCCTGATTGCACTCGGTGTGATGGACGTGCTCCTGCTCGCGTTCCTGGTTGCCGCGTACGCTGAGATGGACGAGCCCGTCCTGCGCGCGTGGCGGGGCGTCCTGGCTGGCGGCTTCCTCGTCACTCTCGCTGGGACTATCGGCCTAGCACTCGACCCGAAACAGCCAGCGTTGCTGGCGATTGCGCTCTACGGCTGGATGGTTCTGCCGGGGGTCGCATACATCCGCACAGGCAGACTGGTCAGGGCCAACCCCGCGAGCACAATCTATCTCGCTGCGGCGGGAGCGTCACTGGCCGGAGCAGTCCTGTACGCTGTCGGTCACCTCGGGGGCGTCGAACCAGCAGTCACGACAGTCGCCGGCCTCGCCGTCGTCGGCGTCGGGCAGACCGCCGGCATCGTCACCGCGGCCATTCAGAACAGTTCCGGAACGGTCTGAACGTCGGTTTTTGAGGAGAGTCGCGATTGACAGTCACAGTCCCAGCCCGGCGTGCCACGCATCGGCTCCGGCCTCGGCCACCCGTTCGTCCATCTCGGCGAGCATCGAGACTGCCTTGCTCGCGGTTCTGGCAGCGCGGCGCTCGCCCTCGACGCGGAACTCGCCGGTCGTTCGGTCGGCGTACACCGTACAGACCGCACCGGCGCGCAGGCCGTAGACGTTCGCCAGCGTCAGAATGGCACTGGCTTCCATCTCGAAGTTCAGGACGCCGGCGTCTTTCAGCGCCTCGATGTCCCCCTCGCTGCCGCGGGCGCGAAAGCCGCCGAATCCCTCGCGGCTCTGCCCGGCGTAGAACGAATCCGTCGACGCGGTCAGTCCGACGTGATAGTCGTAGCCCAGTTCCTCGGCAGCCGCAACGAGCGCCGCGACGACGGCATGGTCGGCGACAGCGGGGTAGTCCTCTCGGATGTACTCCTTGCTCGTCCCCTCCTGGCGGACGGCCCCGCTCGTGATAATGAGGTCGCCGATGTCCGTCTCCGCCTGTATCGCGCCACAGGACCCGACTCTGATGAGGGTGTCCGCGCCGACGCGGGCGAGTTCTTCGACGGCGATTGCCGCGCCAGGCGACCCGATGCCCGTCGACGTGACCGAGATGGGGGTCTCTTCGACGGTTCCAGTCGCCGTGCGGTACTCGCGATGGTCCGCGACGACCTCGCTGTCGTCCCACTCTGCCCGTATCTTCTCGACGCGCTCGGGGTCACCCGGCAAGAGGACACTCTCTGCGACTTCGTCAGTCGTGACTTCGAGGTGGTACTGTTCGTCCTCGCGAGGGTCGTCTGCACCGGCGGTGCCGGCCGCGCCGTCTTCGTCTCGGTCGTCGCTCATCGTTCGACACCCAGATGCTCGGCGGTGATAGCGTCCGGAAGCAGGTCTCCGAGGTGGTAGGTCCGTACGTTCTCGCCGCCATCACAGTGGATGGGAAACGACTCGTCGCAAAACTCCGCGAGCGTCTGGCGACACATCCCGCAGGGGGTAACGCCGTCCTGTTCGCCCGAGGAGACGGCGAGTTCAGCAAATTCGCGGTGGCCGGCGGCGACGGCTGACCCGACGGCGACTTCCTCGGCGTGGAGGCTGTTGGAGTAGTTTGCGTTCTCGACGTTACAGCCCGTGAAAACGGTGCCGTCGGCGACGCGAATCGCCGCGCCGACGGCGTACTCAGAGTAGGGGGTGTACGCTTCGGCCCGTGCCTCGCGGGCCATCTCGACTAGCTCTTGCATATCCGAAGTGTCGGTCGGAGGGGTCAAATAGCCAGTGTGCAGCGCAGTTGCTGTGGGAACCAGCGACAGGCCAGTCGGAGCGATTCGAACTGAGACGCCGCAGGCTCGGACTCGCTACTGGTCGATAGCGCGGTCGACGGCATCGACGACGGTATCGGTCAGCGCATCGACGTCGTCGCTCTCGGCGTAGACCCGGACGTACGGTTCCGTCCCGCTCGGGCGGACCAGCGTCCAGGAGTCGTCGGGGAGCGTCAGGCGCACGCCGTACTCCGTTTCGACGGTCGCTTCGGGGAACTGCTCGGGAAGTGTCGACTGAAGTCGGTCCATCACTGCCGCCTTGCTGTCGTCGGGACAGGAGACGCTCTCCTTTCGGTAGGGCCGTTCCGTAATCGGTTCACGGAGGGCAGCCAGTCCGTCGGCGGCGACCAGCCGGGCCAGGACGGCCGCGGAGGCGACGGCGTCTATCCAGCCGCCGAAATCGGGGTGGATGTGCTTCCACGGTTCGGCCGCGAAGACGACTGCTGTCTCGTCGTCGCCGTCGGCGCGAACGCGAGCGATGCCTTCGTGGAGTCCGCCGAGGTGGACACGTTCGGTGCGGCCGCCAGCGGCACGGACGCGCTCGTCGATGCGCGCGGAGGCGTTCGGTGTCGTCACGACGACGGGGTCGCCCGCGTCGCTCTGTCGAGTGTAGTGTTCGGCAAGGATAGCGAGAATCGTGTCCTCGTGGACGACATCGCCGGCAGCGTCGACGACGACGATTCGGTCGGCGTCGCCGTCGTGACCGATACCGATATCGGCGTCGCCGTCGGCGACGAACTCGCGCAGGTCCGCGAGCGTCTCGGGAGTCGGTTTGGAGTCGCGGGCACTGAAGTGGCCGTCGACGTTGGCGTTGAGCGCGATGACGTCGGCTCCGAAGTCGGTCAGCACCTGTGGCGTCGCGAGACTCGCCATCCCGTTGCCACAGTCGACTGCGACCGTGAGTGCCGTCGGGTCTGCCCCATGAGACGCCGCAAAGTCGGCGACAGCCGAGCGGTAGTCGGGGAGCGGGTCGGCTCGCGCGGTGGTTCCCCAGCGGTCCCAGGCCGTCTGTCCCGCGTCATCGGCGACGCGCCGTTCGATTCGTGTTTCGGCGTCGCTGTCGTACTCGCGGCCGTCGACGAAGAGTTTGATACCGTTGTCCGCAGACGGGTTGTGACTGGCGGTCAGCATGACACCGCGGCGACCACGAGATGCATAGGCGAGTGTCGGCGTCGGGACGGGTCCGACGCGTTCGACGTTCGCGCCCGCCGATTCGAGCCCGGCGGTCATCGCGGCAGCGAGTGCCTGGCCGGTCTCCCGGCCGTCTCTGCCGACCACGAACTCGTCGCCATCGACGCCCGCTGCACGCCCCACTGCGAGTGCGAGCGCGGGCGTCACCTCGGTGACTGGTCCCCTGATACCAGCCGTTCCGAACAGGTCCATATCTGGGATTTACCCCGACAGCATATATAATACGGGCGGCCGCGGCCGGCCGTCAGGTGTCGGCTTTGTCGCCGTCGGTCGTTTCGTCGCTGTCGTCGGTCGCTTCACCGCTCTCGACAGCCTCCTCGACCTCGTCGAGTTTCTCTTTGACCTCGTCGACTTCCTTCGAGACCGTCTCTTCGACTTCCTTCGAGACAGTCTCCTCGACTTCCTTCGCAACGTCTTCGGTCACCGTCTCCTCAACGTTTTTCGCCACGTCCTCGGCAACGCTCTCGGTCACTTCCTCAGTCACCGTCTCCTCGACACTTTTCGTGACGTCTTCTGCCACGCTTTCGGTGACGTCTTCGGTCACTGTTTCGGTCACCGTCTCCTCGACGTTTTTCGCCACGTCTTCCGCGACACTCTTTTCGACGTTCTCCGCCACGTCCTCGGCGACGTTCTCTGTCACGGTCTTCTCGACGTTTTCTGCCACGTCTTCAGAGAGGTCTGCCTCGACTTTCTCGGCGACTTCTTTCGTCATCCACTCGGGGTCGTACCGGCCCATCTTCCAGACGACGTGCAGCGTATACGAGAGCAAGACGCCGAGGCCGAACGCGATACCGGTGCTGTTCCCGACAACGACCATGAGGACGACGGCCGCAAATATCAACAGGCCATACGAGAGGTCGACAAGCGAGTCGACACGATTGGGATTCATCTACTGGGCTATGAGAGACGAGACGGGAAAAAGGAACGCTTACGCGTCGAACGCGTCCAGGTCGTAGTCAGAGATGTCGACACCGTCCTCGGTCACGTCGGCGATGTAGATCCCGTTGCCCGACCCGGTGTCGCGCTCTGCGGCAGCCTTGATACCGGCAGCGGCGACGTCTTTTGCCTCTTCGTTCGTCATGTCTTCCTCGTAGCGGTCCTCCAGGGTCCCGTACGCGACGGTGAGGCCAGAACCGGTGATAGTGTAGTCGTCTTCCATCACGCCGCCAGCGGGGTCGATACTGTAGACGTGACTGCCCTCGTCGTCGATGCCGCCGAGAATCGGGTTGATGGCGAGGAAGGGACCACCGCGGGCGAAGTTGCCGGCGAGCGTCGACAGCGCCTGCATGCTCATGTCGGTGCCACGCCGAGCCTCGTAGAGGTTGACTTCGGCACAAAGCGTCCGGATAAAGGACTGTGCGCCACCGACGGAGCCGACGAGCGTCAGCGCGGCGGTCGGGTGAATCTGTTCGACCTTCTGGACGTTCTTGTTCGAGACGAAACGACCGCCCAGGGAAGCGCGCATGTCCGTCGCGATGACGACGCCCTCGGCCGTCGAGATGCCGATGGTCGTCGTCCCGGTCTTGTTGACGCTCTCCTCGTCACGGTCACCGCTCGGAAGCGAGCCCAGTTCCGGCTCGTAGGGGTCCTGCATACCGCCCGCCAGTCGCTGCTGGTTCCGTGAAAAGTCGGCGTCAGGAGTCGGGTCGTGCATTACTCACGCGTACTGGCGCGTTACGTAATAAAGTACCCGTTTGCGGCCACTTCGCCGCGCCAGGGTTCGAAAACGCAACTCCGGAACGACGTACTACGCTGTGCGCTGCTCGTATGCGTCCCCCAGGCGACAGACCGCGCGGTGGACCGGGAGCCGGATACCGAGCCGTTCGGTGACGAGTGCGAGTGGCATCAGCGCGATGCCGACGAGCAGGGTCAACTGGTACAGTGCGAGCAGCATTGCACGGGAGATGCGGGTCATCGTACTTCACCTGAAGCCGACTCTCGAACACGTATAAGTGTTGTGCGGAGGTCATACACAATTTATCATCAACTGAATCAGAGACAGCGCTGCAGTCGTGCGGTTTTGTTTGGGTCCCACAGGGGCCGACAGAAGTGGGGAAAATCGGCGCTGTGACGCGTAATCGAACGGTTGGAAAACGACGAGGTTTGCATAAGTTATAGCCATTATCGAAATTACGTGCGCGGGTCGGGAGGCGCCGACGAGCGCGGGCGAATCAAAAGAGACGAGTAGGGCCCCCCACACCATGTGGATATGAACTACAGTGTCGTGCTGGAAGCGGCCTGGTTGGTCCACGACGTGGACGACATCAACGACGCCATCGGTGTCGCCGTCAGTGAAGCCGGGAAGCGACTGAACCAAGAGGACATGGAGTACGTCGAAGTCGAGGTCGGCTTCACCGACTGTCCGGCCTGTGGCGAGCCCTTTGACTCGGCGTTTATCGCCGCCGACACCGCCCTCGTCGGTCTCGTGCTCGAGATGAAGGTGTTCAACGCCGAGAGTACCGAACACGCCCAGCGCATCGCGAAAAGCGACATCGGTGGCGCGCTCCGGGACGTGCCGCTGAAAGTCGTCGACACCATCGAGGACGCCGACGCCGAAGAGGACGACGAGGCCTGACTGCCGTCGAAAGCCCGAACCTTTTTGTATTACTTGCAGTTATCTACAGATATGGAGCTGCCGACGCCGGAGGACTTGCGCGAGCGCCGGACCGAACTGGGTCTGACCCAGAGTGAGCTAGCCGAACAGGCTGACGTCTCACAGCCGCTTATCGCCCGCATCGAGGGCGGCGACGTCGACCCGCGGCTCTCGACACTGCGGCGTATCGTCAACGCCCTCCAGGAAGCCGAGGGCGGCATCCTCCGTGCGTCCGACCTGATGCACTCGCCGGTCGTCAGCGTCGAACCCGACGCGAGCGTCCACGAGACGACGGAGCTGATGGACGAGAAGGGCTACTCGCAGGTGCCGGTCATCCGCGATGGGACACCGCACGGCCTCATCGCAACCTCCGACATCCGCGGGCGCTCGGAGGAAAACGTCGGGGAACTCCCCGTCGCAGAGGTGATGCACGAGTCGCTGACGACCGTCGAGACGGACGCGACCATCGACGCCGTCGACGCCCACCTCGACCACAACGACGCCGTGCTCGTCGTCGACGGCGGCCAGACTGTCGGCATCATCACCGAGGCCGACATCGCCCGGCACCTCTCCTGACCGCTGTCACCGGCAAGTGCTTCGGGACGCGACGGCTTTTATTTCCGGCCAGGCGAAGTGATACCTGTCTACTATGTCAGAAATACCGACACGGACACTGTCGAGCGGCGACGAACTCCCGCTGGTCGGATTCGGGACGTGGGACATCGAGGGTGCGGCGTTGGAGGACGGACTGACGGCGGCGCTCGACGCCGGCTACACGCACGTCGACACCGCCGAGGGCTACAAGAACGAGGCCGAAATCGGGGCGATACTCGACGAACGCGACCGGGAGGAGGTCTTTTTGACCTCGAAGGTTCTGCCATCGAACCTCCACTACGAGGACGTCCTCGAATCCCTGGACGCATCACTAGGGCGGCTTGGAACGTCGTATCTGGACCTCTATCTGATTCACTGGCCGAATCCGACAATCTCGCTCCGGGAGACGCTGGCGGCGCTCGAACGCGCCCACGAGGAGGGACTGGTCCGCAACGTCGGCGTGAGCAACTTCAGCACCTACCAGCTGAGGTTCGCCCGAAAGGTCGCCGACGTCCCTATCGCGGTCAACCAGGTCGAGTTCCACCCGTGGTACTACCGGGAGGACCTGCTGGAGTACTGCCGGGACCACGACATCGTCGTCGAGGCGGCCGCGCCGCTGGCCCGCGCGGAGTTTTTCGACGACCCGCCAGTGACCGACATCGCCGAGAAACACGACGTAACGCCCGCCCAGGTCGCGCTGAAGTGGGCCGTCGAGAAGGGGGTGGTCGTCCTCCCGAAGTCGGGCACGCCCGAGCACGTCCGGGCAAACCTCGCGCTGTTCGACTGGGATCTCGACCCCGAGGATATCGACCGGCTCGACGGGATCGACCGGATGGACAACGTCTACATGATCGACCTCGACGACGAGACCTACGGCATCCCAAAGTAAGATAGTATCGCGGTCAGTCCGAGGTCGCCGAGCAGAAGTTTTTCACGCCCGTAATCTCGAAGCGAGCGCCGCCATCGGTACCCTCAGTGACTGCGACCGTCCAGCCGTGGGCCTCGACGATTTCCCGGACGATGGCGAGCCCGAAGCCTGTCCCCGCTGGGTCGAACGTTTCGCCGGGCTGGAAGACGTCGTCGCGGCGGTCCTCGGGGATGCCTGGGCCGTCGTCCTCGACGTAGAAGCCGTCGTCGAGCCGTCCAATGTGGATAGTCACGTCTTCTCTGCCGTGTTCGATGGCGTTGCGAAACAGGTTCTCTAGGACCTGCTGGAGGCGGTCGGCGTCGGCCTCGATACAGAGCGGGTCGCCGACATCGAGCGTGGCCGCAGTGTCGCCGGTGGCGACGGTGTCCCAGCAGTTTTCGGCGAGCGTGTCGACCGCGACCGGTTCGGTCTCCGCGACGGTCTGTCCGTCCCGGGCCAGCGTCAGCGTGTCCTCGATGAGCGTCTCCATCCGGTCGAGCGCGTCGGCGACGTGTTCGAGGTGGTCGCTATCTGATTCATCGCGGGCCAGTTCCAGGCGGCCGCTGGCGACGTTCAGCGGGTTCCGGAGGTCGTGGCTGACGATGCCGGCAAACTGGTCGAGCCGGTCGTTCTGGCGCTGGAGGCGGCGTTCGCGCTCCTTGCGCTCCGTGATGTCGGCGATGACCGACACCGTGCCGAGGACCTCGTCGGCGGGCGAAAACTGGGGTGCGATGGAGACGCTGGCGTCGACGAGCTGTCCGTCGCGACGTTCGAGTTGCGTCTCGACGTCTCTGAACCGCTCGCCGTCCAGCGTCCGCTCGAACCGCTCGGTAATCTCGTCGCTGCGCTCGTCGGGGATAATCGGCGGCGGCCCGCCGAGAGCCTCCGCTTCGGTGTAGCCGAACATCTCCTCGGCGGCCGGATTCCAGGTGTGGATGTCCCCCTCGGTGTCGGTCGCCACGATAGCAAGCGGAGACGCGTGGACGAGCGTCTCCAGTCGCTCCGCGGTCTCGGCGAGCGTGCGCTCGGTCTCTTTCCGGCGGGAGATGTCCCGGACGTAGCCGACCACACCCTGGACGTCCCCGAACTCGACGGGGCTGAACTGGGTTTCGACCGGGAGCGTCTCGCCGTCGCCGACGCGCACCTGGAGTTCGACCGGCTCGTCGGTCGTCTCGACGCCCGCTTCGACGGGGTTGAACGGCTCGGCCGACGGTGCGAGGACGGATTCGAATGGTTCGCCGGCTAGCTCGGCGCGCTCCCGGTCAAGCAGGGACGCAAGCGGGTCGTTGACCAGCAGGAACTGCCCCTCCGAATCGAGCACGTAGACGCGGTCCTGGACGGTCTCGAAGACGGTCTGGTAGCGCGCCAGCGTCTGCTCGCGGTGCTTGCGCTCGGTCACGTCGCGGACGACGACGAGTCGCCCGACCCGCCGGTCTAAGTAGTCGGTAAACGGTTCGGTCTGGACCTCGACGTATCGGCGCTCGCCGTCGACATCGACCGGCAGTTCCGTCCACTCCTCGTCGTCTGAGAGTGCGTCCCAGTCTGTGAGGACCGTGGTGACCGGGGTCCCACGGACCTGCCGGTCCTCGATGCCGAACATCCGGTCGGCAGCGGGGTTGGTGTCCGCAATCCGGTCGTCCTCGTCGAGGATGAAGATGCCGTCACCCATCTCCTCGATAGCCGCCGACCGGCCGACCGGCACCGGGTCGAGCAGGCGAATCCGGTAGAGCCCGGTCGTTATCGCCACGCCGGCGAGCGTCCAGGTCAGGAAACTCAGGTCGACCGTGGTGATGTTGAACGTCTGGGCGAGCACCGTGAGCCACGGCGCGAACGCGGCACCGAGCAGGGCGACCGCCTGTCCGCGGTTGAGGTGTCGGGCGCGGAGAAAGAGGTTGAGAAAGAGGCCAGTGGCGATGACCATCAGGCAGAGCATATACAGGAAGTGGACGAAGACGAGCGGCTCGGCTTCCACACCGAGCGACGAGTACGAGCCGATGCCGCCGGTCGCCGGAATCGCATCCCCTGTCGAAGGATTCCGGTAGAGGAGCGTCCGCAACGGTGGGACGGCCGCCGCGATGGCGACGACGACAGGTTCGACCGCGAGCACTGCAAACACCGGGCGAGTCAGCCAGTCCCGGTGGCCGGTATAGACACACGCGACGACCACCCAGGAGGTGACAAAGGCCGACATAACCACGAGCGAGCCACTCGTGATGAGGAACTTCGCCGCCGGGTCGCGAACGAGCAACCGCGCCCCGTAGGATACGGTCCCCGCTGCGAGCAGGAAATGATAGACGGCGACGGGGACACCTGCAGGCTCGTCGCGTTTGTGCCAGGCGAGCCCCGCCAGACCCAGAATGAGCGGAACGAGCCCGAACGCCCCCCAGGCGACTGTCGTCGGGCTAACCATGCCCGGCGCTAATCGAGGACCCCGCTAAATCCTGGCGATTCGATGGTGGTTACAGTTCGAGTCCACGAATCTCGACGACGCCGTCCTCAGTCTCCGGCTCCTGCACCTCACCGATAATCCGCGCATCCTCTTCACTTTCGACCACCGATTCGGCGTCCGATTCGGGCATCGTCGCCACGAATCCGGTGCCCATGTTGAACGTCCGGTGCATCTCCTCGTCGTCGACGTTGCCCTCCTGCTGTACGAACTCGAAGACCTGCTGAGCCTCGAAGGGGTCGGTGATGTCGTAGCGGTGTGGGCCCATCCGGGGAAGGTTCGTCCAGCCACCGCCGGTGACGTGGGCAGCGGCGTGGGTGTCGTGGGCGCGCAGGGTCGCGAGTAGGTCCGTGTAGATGCGCGTGGGTTCGAGCAGTTCCTCGGCAATCGTCCGGTCGGGATTCGGCGGGAACGGGTCCGTGTACTCGTGGTTTCGGGTCACGGCCTCGCGGGCGAGGGTCAGCCCGTTGGAGTGAATCCCCGAGGACGGCCAGCCGACGATGGCGTCGCCGGGTTCGGCATCGCCGGGGAACAGGGCGTCTTTGGGCGCGAGCCCGGCACACGTCCCGGCGATGTCGAGTCCCTTGATGACGTCTGGCATCACCGCCGTCTCGCCGCCGATGAGGGCGACACCCGCGCGTTCTGCGCCCACGCTGAGGCCGTCGCCGATTTCCTCGGCAGTCTCGTCGTCCGGTTCCTCGACCGCGAGATAGTCGACGAAGGCGACGGGTTCGACGCCCTGGGCGACGAGGTCGTTGACGTTCATCGCCATGCAGTCGATACCGATGGTGGAGTAGTCGTCGATGGCCTCGGCGACGAGCAGTTTAGTGCCGACGCCGTCGGCGGCGAGTGCGAGATAGCGGTCGCCGATGTCGACCAGTCCGGCGTAATCGCCCTCGAACTCACCGACCGCGCCGATAAGCGCCGCAGTTGCGGCCTCGCTGTCCTCGATGTCGACGCCGGCCTCGGCGTAGGTCAGCCCCTCCTCGTCGGTCCCGTCCGTGTCGCTCCCGTCAGCGTCCTCGGTCATGGTCGGGAATCCGCGAGAGACCGGCAAAAGCCCATCGCTCGCGGCCTAGAAGAAGCCGTTGAACAGCAGGAGCACTCCCAGACCGACCGTCGGCACGAAGACGGCCGCGAAGACGAGTTTGTTCCACCGCAGGACTGTCTTGCCGTCCAGCGGTCCGAACGGAATCATGTTGAACCCCGCCAGCAGGAGGTTGATGATGACACCGAGCGAGCCGACCGAGCCGAGGAAGCCACCGAACAGGGCCCAGACCGGGAAAAACAGCGCCGCGAGCGCGACGTTGGTCAGCGGGCCGGCCAGCGCGATGAGGCCGTTCTCCCGGTCGGTGATGTAGCCACGGTGGTGGACCGCGCCGGGCGCGGCAAAGAGAAAGCCCGCCAGCGAAGCCACGATAGCCAGCCCGAGCATGCTGTAATCAGCGCGAAACTCCGCCACCTGCCCAAAGCGGATGGCCGCGACCTTGTGAGCTAACTCGTGGAGGAGAAAGCCGCCGCCGACGGTTATCATGCTCAGCGCGAACGCACGACCGAGTGCAGCGACATCGAGTTGCCCGTACTGGAGCGCCTGCAGGTGGCCGGGATTCAAAAACAGCGTGAAGGCGACACCGAGTGCGAGCCACGCTGCCGCCAGGTCCCGCAGTTCGGTCTGGCTGAACCGGATGTCGCCGATTCGGTAGGCAACGGTACTCACGTCACCACCTCCCAGATGAGTTCGGCGCTCCGGCGTGCGCCGATGACCATCTGGTCGGCCAGCCCCGAGACGCCACCGACTTCAGCCGAGAGCTGGGGCAACAGGACGGCGGCAAAGAGGAGACTGGCGATGAAACTCCCGATGTTCGTCATCCCGACGACGAGGATGAGCCTGAACAGCGGGACCTCCCGCATCCGCTTGACGATGTCCATGATGGGCGATTCCTCGTCTGAGAGCAGGTCGTTGAGTGTGCTGATGTCGCCGACGCTCACGTCGAGATAGCGGAGTTCGACGTAGCCGGCAAACCAGCCCGGCGCGAGCAACGGATTGACGCTCGTCAGCCACGCGACGCCGCCGCCGACCAGCGCACTCGACCAGTGTGCCCCCGCGAGTTTGGCCAGCCCAGCGGCGATGACGCCGTTGACCAGAAACCACACGCCAAAGAGGACGAGCAGGTAGCTCTGGCGGACGCCGGCCATCGCCAGCAGGATGAAAAAGACCAGAAAGCCGACCGTGAAGAGGTAGCCAAAGGCCTTGTAGAGGATGCGCCCGAGACGGCCGCTGTCGGGGAGTCCGACGAGCGACTCTGCCGGCGGAAGCGTCTCGGGATTCGCCAGATACCCCTCGATACCTTCTCGGTGACCGGCTCCGACGACGGCCACGACGTCGTAGCCCGCCTCGCGGAGCGCGACCAGTCGGTGCGCGATGAAGGCGTCCCGTTCGTCGATAAGCGCCTGTGCGCCGCCCGGCGAGAAGCGGCGAAACTCCTCTATCATCGCGGTCACCACGTCGGCGTCGGTGAGGTTGCCCATGTCGAGTTCCTCCTCGCCGTCCACGTCGTCGGCCAGGCGGGTCAACAACAGTCCGATGGGCAGGCCGACGACGACAGTAGTCAGCCCCGCGAGTGCGAGCGTATCGAGCACCGGGACGAGGACGCTGGCGAGAGTCCCCAGGACGGGCAGTGAGACGCCGGCACCCAGCGAGGCCGGGACGAAGAAGGGGCCGCCAAACGCCTGTCCGAGGACCGCAACCAGGAGGCCGACAACCATCCCGACACCGAGCCCGACACTCAGCGGGGGCCCGAGGATAATCGCCATCGAGCCGGCCATCGTGAATTTCTCGCGCAGGCGCATGCGCTTCCAGAACCGCTGAATCGTCAGCTGGATGTCGCGGTCGACCAGTGCGAGACCCATGCCGTTCCGTTCGGCGGTGTCGACGGCCGCTTTCATGTCCGCGCCGGGTTCGGTATCGAACTGCTCGCCGAGACGTGTCTGGATGTACGAGAGCAGCCAGTAGGCGATAAACTGGTAGACCGTCTTCCCCTTGATGAGGTCACCGGCATCGATGTCCTCGGGGGTCTCTCCCTGCATCCGTTTGTAGCGGTTCTCGTCGAGTTCGACCGCGACCACGTCGGGGCGTTCGCGCTCGATGGTCTCCTCGACCTCGTCGACACTATCCTGCGAGACGTGGGCAGTTCCGACGACGGTGACGGAACCTTCCCCCGACGGCTCTGCGGGCGGCGTCGGCGTCGCCGCTCCGACGGGGTCACCGTCCGCGCGCTCAGTCATTCGATTGCCCTACACAGTCGCCCGGTTTACTCTTGTCGGGACCGAGCCCACTTCGCGCGGGCGGTCAGAAGAAGGTAATCTAATATAGGCCGAGTTCGATGTGCCGCTAATGTACGACTTGACCGGATTTCAGCGAGACCTTCTGGTAGTCATTGCGGGCCTCGACGAGCCACACGGGCTCGCAATCAAGGAGGAACTCGAACAGTACTACGAAAGCGAGGTCAATCACGGCCGACTGTACCCGAATCTCGACGAACTCGTCGAGAAGGGACTCGTCGAGAAAGGCGAGAAGGACCGCCGGACGAACAGCTACCACCTGACCAAACGTGGGGACCGCGAGATAGACGCCCGGCAGGACTGGGAAGCCCAGTACGTCTCCCCGTAACGGTACACACAACCCGCTGCCAGACGAACGGGTGGATATGCCGACGCTACTGGAGACCAAAGTCGAGACGCGACGCTATATCTTTCCGGGCCAGTCAAACGCCATCGAGACGGCCCACGGTGGCGACCTGCTGAAGTGGATGGAGCAGGTCGGCGCGATGAGCGCGATGCGGTTTGCGGGCACTGATACCGTCACCGTCGCCGTCGACGATGTGAAGTTCCACCGGCCGATTCCGCAGGGGTCGATTGCACTCTTCGACGCGTACGTCTCCGAGGCCGGCGAATCGAGTGTCACCGCCAAGGTCCGTGGCTACGACGAGGACCGCCACACCGGCGAGCGCGACCTCGCGACCGAGGCCGTCTGTGTCTCCGTCGCTGTCGGCGACGACGGCGACACGGTCACTGTCCCCGACCTGACCGTCGAGACCGAGGAAGGGAAGCGCCTCCACCAGGCCGCACGCGACGAGTAGCGCCACGAACCGACCGATGCCGGCGTGGGGACAGGGCGTGGCGACTAGACTTATCCCCGAGAGCGCCGATATAGGACTATGACCCTCGACGTCGAAACGCCCGACCCGCCGGAGCTACAGGAGATGAACCCCAACGAGTACGAGGACGCCGACGTCGTCGGCGATACAGACTATCGCCGCGACGAACTCGAAGCGTTCCTCCGGGACGGTGCCTGGGAACGGGCCTTCGAGGAGTGGACCGAACGCACTGATATGGACGAGACCGACTTCGGGATTGTTCTGGACCTCGAACTACTCCGCCAGTTCGACTTCTTCTGGGATTCACACGCCGACAGAGTCGGCTATCACGCGCCGGGACTGCCCGAAGACTGGAAGGAACGGGACCTGCACCCTGACATCGAGTCGTGGGGGACCGTCTCCGGCATCAACGCCGGACTGACCGAACTGGGACAGATTGTCTGTGAGGTGCTCAAAGACGAGTACATCGACTGGGAGACGGAGTACGAGGCGCCCGACGACCTCCCCGATTTCTAGCCGGCCTCACCGACACCAGCATCGGCGAAAAACTACGGAGGCTTCACTCTCGCGGGACGGAGAGGTTCTTCATCTGGCCGCCACACGCCCGACAGCGACACGCATGTGTCTCACAGCGGTCCCGCTCCCCACAGGACTGACACTCGTAGAGGCGTTCCGAAGACGGCGAGTACGGGTCCAGCCTCATCGCGTCTCCGCCGGTCCCGGGACCGACATGTTCGAGGGAATTTCTGATTTTATTGTGCTGTTTTTTCGTTTTTTACTCATCGTACGTCCATAATGTAGCGATAAAAGTAATTAAGCTTTTCGCGAAGCGCATAATTTGCGATTGGACTTTCATATCTGGTGAGCGAGTCGAGAAGCGGCCGCCTCCACTGTCCGCTGGAGAGTCGAAACCGGTATCCTCGTGCCTGGGTATGGTGTGGTATGAGCCTCGACGACCTGACTGAGGACGTAGAATCGCAGTACTCGGACCTGGGCGAACAGTTGTCCGTCGACCTCGACCGGGAGACACGAAACGAACTGGCGATGCTCACCACGGCACTGGAGCCAGACGACACCGACGAACTCTTGCGCCGGGCCGTCCACATGCTCTTTCAGTCGGCCGTCGAGACCGGAAATCTGGACTTTCACCTCCGCAGCCAGTACGATGCCACGTACGACGAGTACCTCTCGGGGATGACGTTCGAAGAGATGACCGGCGGCAACCAGTTCCCCCAGCCACAGCAAAACGACGACCGGCGATACCAGTTCTGAGCGGCCACTCTGTCGTGTGTGACGGCGAGTGAGCTTACGCGGCGTCTGCAGCCACACCGAGCAACTCTACGCCGAGTCGGATTTCGCGCTCGGTGGCGTCCAGGGGCGGCAGCAGCCGCATCGTCTTCGTGCCACAAGCCATCGTGAGCAGTCCCTCGGCGAGTGCGGCCTCCATGACGGCATCGCGACGGTCCGTCGACTCCCACTCGACCGCGAGCATCAGCCCCTTACCCCGCACGTCGACCGCACCCGGCAATTCGGCCCCGCGGAGGAGCGTTTTGGCCTGCTCGCCCCGTTCGGTGACGTTGTCGAGCAAATCGTACTCGCGAATGGCGTCGATGGTCAGCGCGCCCTGTGCCGCACCGAGAATATCGCCTGCCCCCCACGTCGAGGAGAGGCGACTCTTCTCGTCGGGGAACACCTCCTCGCGGGCGATGGTCGCACCCACGCGAAGCGCCTTCGCGCTGGCGATGACGTCCGGTTCGATGGCGTAGTGGTCGCTGGCCCACATCTTTCCAGTTCTCCCGAGTCCGGACTGGACCTCGTCGACGACCAGCGGGATGTCGTGGGTTGTGGTGAGTGCGTCGATTTCGTCCATGAACGCGTCGCTGGGAAAGCGATACCCGCCCTCGCCCTGGACTGGTTCGAGGATGAGATACGCCACTTCGTCTGCGTCGACAGCCCCCGACCCGTCGGCGAGCATCTCGCGAAGCCACGAAGAACCGCCGTGGAAGAAGCCACAGTCACAGCTGTCGGGCCGACAGGAGCGGTCGGTACAGAACGGCGTCTCGTGGACGCCGGCAATCTCGGGAAACTTCCGGCGGTAGACCCCCTTCGAGCGGTTGAGCGAGAGCGCTCCGAGCGTCCGCCCGTGGAATGCCCCTTCGGTGGTGATGGCGTACTTTCCGGCCGTGTGGTCGTAAGCAATCTTGATGGCGTTCTCGACGGCCTCCGCACCGGTGTTCGAGAGGAAAACCGTGTCCATCCCGTAGTGGCTGGAGATGTCGGTGAGTCGGTCCATCAGTCCCGCCGGGCCGGGAATCTCGGGGTCGCGTTCGAGGTCACTACCTGCGCGGACGTAAAAGTCCTGCCCGGCGATTTTCAGCGGGTCGACGAGGTCGAACGATTCCAGCGGGTCCAGAATCTTCGGGTTATTGTAGCCAAGCGGCATCGCGCCGACGTGGCCCGTAAAGTCCAGCAAAACGTTCCCGTCCACGTCGGTACAGAACGGACCGATAGCCGGTGCGGTGTGGTCCCAGACGAAGTCGTAGACGTAGGTACTCGGCGCGGCAACGTCGTGGTGATACTCGACGAAGCGTTTCGCGCCCTCGCCCGGAAATCCCGACACCTGTGGCTCGACGCTGTCCCGGTCCATGTATGGGGTTCGTTGACAGGCAACATAAAACATCCCGCCAGAACGAGAGTCCGCTCGGGTGAGACCCACAGCGGGAGAAGGCGGTCGGAATCGGTCGCAGGCGTTTTCAGAGGTTGAAATAGGTCCGGATTATTTATCAAGTAGTTGCTTTTTAATTAAAATATGGAATCGTCCGAGTGTCCAGCGCACGCCGTGGCGCGCCGCCGACGGGAGAGCGGTGACGCTCCTGCGAGAGGACGCCGCGTGTCAAGACGGGAGGGATTGTGATGTACAGCACGGAGAGCAGCGGGAGACTGCGGGCGGTCGTACTCGCGGCACTGATGGTCGGGTCAGTGCTGGCGATGACGAGCGCTATCGTCCCGGTAAGTGCAGCAGGAAACGAGCCGACAGCCATAATCCACGATGTCAACGAGACCACCGTCGCAGGCGGGGACAAGATCAACGTCACCTACAACGCGACGGTCGATGGAGGGACAGCTGACGTCCAGTCGGCGACGATACAGTTCAACGACAGGGAAACCAGCGAAACTGTCGAGAGTGTAAGTGTCGCTGAAGGTAACACATCGGAAAACGTCACCGTCCCGACGGCCAACGGGAGCTACAACGTGCAGCTCCTCGTGGAAGCCAGTGACGGGAGTACCGCGATAAGTGACGCAACGCAGTTGACAGTCGACACGGAGTCACCGACGGTCGAGATTACCGCACCAAAAGACGGTGCAGAGGTGACCGACGCGCCGACGCTCGCGGCGAACGTGACAGACAACGTCGCCGTCGCCGACGTTCAGTTTAGAATCGAAAACTCGACCGGGTATAACTGGACGGGAAGCACATGGGAAGACGGCGAGGCGTGGGTCAATGCCACCGAGGACGGTGACGTTTGGGAGTACGATGCTCCCGAGGAGAACGGTACCTACACTGTCGCCGTGCGGGCAAACGACAGTGTCGGCCAAACGACAATCTCGACGGACGGTACTTCCTCACAGCCGACGCCGTACAGCGACGGAACAGTCGACTACACGCTCGACTTCCAAGCCCCGGACCTGACCGTTGACGACGTCTCACACCCGGGCCAGAACATCACGGTTGGGGATAACGTGACAGTCAACGTAACCGCGTCCGACGCGACCAGCGGCGTCGCGACGGTGACTGTCGACGCCAGTCCGTTCGGCAAAAGCGACAGTCTGGCGCTGAACAACACCAGCGGCGACGACTGGAACAAGACGTTCACTGTCGAGAGTCTGACTGTCCCAGACGGAGACCGGACGGTTAACGTGACCGCGACCGACGAGTTTGGACTGTCCGCTACGGACAGTTCCGACGAGGTCATCATAAACACCGCTGCGGCGTCGGTCGACGGCATCTCTATCGAGACGAAGTTCGTCGGCGTCGTCGAGGACAGAGCAGTTCGTGTCACGGCCAACGGAATCGAAGACAGGAATGGCAACACGGTCACTGTCGGGATGGTCGACATTCTCGTCAACGGCGACTCGGAGTTCGAGTCGGTCCCAGTCGAGAGCGACGGGACCATCGATACGACCATCGACCCGACGAAACTGGACAACGGGACGGCCGAAGTCGGTGAGGACGTCGGCGTCCGAATCAATGGCACCAGTACCTCGGCTACGGTGACGCTGGCACACGAAGTGCAGAGTATGAGCAAGGGCTGGTACCTCGGCGGCACGCCAAAGCCGACGGACGAGGTTCTGATGTCGGGTAAAGGAACGGTCATCGCGTACAACCAGACCGATCCGGACGACTGGATGCAGGTCGACTCCTCGTACATGAACCGGGTCGGCGCTGGCTACTACTTCAACATCACCGGGGACGAAGCGCGGGTCGGCTACGTGTTCTCGGACTCGTCAAACACCCGAACGTGGAAACTTGACACCGGGTCGCACCTGGTTGGCGTCGTCTCCGACGTTGGTGGAGGTGACGGGAACGCCACGCTCGGGACCCTCAAAAACTACGTCAACGACGGACAGGCGACGAACCTCAACAACGTCACCTTCCACACCCCGATAAACCCATTCAGTAACGATGGGATAGAACCACTCTTCGAAAGCGCGCCGGGTGATACTACGGACCTGCCCGGGTACGGTGCGTTCTACATCGAAGTGACCGGACCCGATTCGCGGACGAAACCAGTGACGTACGTGGTCGGCACGGACGCGTACAGTCCGGAGTAGTATCGAGCCGAAACTATCTCGACGTATTTGACACACGACGGTCTCTTACCGCGTAGATAAGCCGCCCAATCGGAGACAATGACACGAGACGGAACGACGACGGCACTACTGGTACTTGTAAGCGGTCTGCTCGTCATATCGCTGCTGAGTCCAGGTATCGGCACAGTCAGTGGACAGGGTTCTCCCGAGGCCGCCTACTTTCACGGGAACGCAGTGACCGAAGACGGAACGAACATCCCCTCGGGAACGACCATCAAAGCAGTCACCGAGGACGGCGGGAGCAATCGGACGGTCGACGAGATAACGATGGACACCGACGGGGAGTACGGCGGGGCGGGCCTCGGCGAGGTGAAGTTAGAGGTACCGGGAAACGTTGACGGCGAGGTGTACTTTATCGCCGAGACCGGACACGGCAGTTTCACGGCCCAGGAGACCGTCCAGAACCCGCCCGCAGGCCAACAGCAATTCGATCTGACGTTCCCGGTCGGGTCGGCAGAGCCCCGGCCGTACTTCGAGATTTCCGGGCTGTCACCGACGGACAAGACCGCCATCGAGGGCGAGAGCGTCGACGTCAGCGCGACAGTCGATAACATCGGGAGCGAACAGGGGACTCAGACCGTCACGCTCGATATCAACGGCAGCACCGTCGAGACGCGGGACGTGACGCTCGGGCCGGGGAGTCAGGAGACAGTCGAGTTCAGCCTCGACACGGCCTCGCTTGGCGCTGGCAACTACACCCACGGTATCGCCAGCGACGACAACGGCCAGACCGGGTCTCTGACCGTCGAATCCAGGGAGGCATCGTTTACCGTCTCCGAACTGAGCCCGACGGAGACGACCGTTGTCAAGGGCGACACCATCAACGCCTCGGCGACGGTCACAAACGAGGGGAACGCGGAGGGAACAGAGACGGTAACACTCCAGGCCGGCAGTACCACGCTCGCCAGCCAGGACGTCACGCTGTCCGATGGCGCACAACAGGAGGTGACGTTCACCGGCGTCAGCACGAACTCGCTGGCACCGGGAACGTACACCCACGGCATCTACGCCAACAACGACAGCCAGACCGGTACGCTGACCGTCGAGTCCAGACAGGCCGCGTTTACAGTCTCCGAACTCGACCCGCCAGGCGAGACCATCACCGTCGGCGCGGAGGTTGCCATCGCCGCGAACGTCACCAACGACGGAAACAGCGAGGGAACACAGACGGTGACACTCCAGATCGACGGCCAGCAGTACGGGAGCGAAGCCGTCACGCTCGCCCCCGACGACCAGCAGTCCGTCGCCTTTTCGCCGGTGGACACGTCGGAGTTTGAGCCGGGGACCTACACGTACACAGTCGCCAGCGACAACGACAGCCAGAGCGGCACACTGGTCGTCGAAAGTGACACGCCCGCCGCGTTTCGCGTCACGGATATGAGCCCGACAGACCGGACAGTCAGTGAAGGCGCGACGTTCGAGATACAGGCGACAGTCCGGAACGACGGTGACCAGACGGCGACACAGCAGGTCCAGTACCGAATCGACGGCGAGACCGTTGCCCGCCAGGGCGTGAGCCTCGCGAGCGGCGATGAGACCACCGTCGAGTTCACCGGCCTCGAATCCGAGCCACCCGGTGCCGGGACGTACACCCACGGCGTCTACACGAGAAACGACAGTTTCACCGGGACGCTGACTATCGACGGCCCCGATGGACAGTCCTCGACAGGGTCGTTCACCGTCTCGGAGATGGAACCGGCCAGTGCGGCAGTCGCAAGCGGTGACACCCTCGAGGTGAGCGGAACAATCAGCAACGAGGGAAGCGTCGAGGAGACCCAGTCCATCGAGTTCCGCCTCGCGGGCGACCCGGTGGCCACAGAGCGTGTCACGCTGGGACAAAGCGAGACGACCGCAGTCTCGTTTACCGCAGCGACGGATTCGCTCGCGGTCGGCACGTACGCATACGGCATCTACAGCGACGACGACGAACAGGTCGGGACGCTGGCCGTCGAGAACGAGACGGCGGCGACCCCGACAAACACGACCAGCGCGACACCGACGCCGACACCGAACGACGACGGTGGTGGACTGATTCCCGACGGCCTCCTGCGGGCGCTGCTGTACTACGTCGTCGTCCCGCTGGTCGTCATCTACGCCATTCTGAAGGCGCTGGCCATCTACTTGGGGTACTAACTCCGAACGCGCAAGCGGTCATTCGTGGCAATCGTCGCGGAGTTTTCGGCGAGTCGGCGGCCTGATTCGACCGTACTGTCACAACGGCGCGTTGTTGTCAGAAACTACTCCAGTTGGTGGCCGTCCCGCGGACAGTAGTCGTAAGCCTCGTTTCGGGTCTGGAACCCACAGACGGGACACTCCCTGACAGGGGGATCTTCTCGCTTACGCCCACGGAACAGGAAGGGGACGAAGGGCAGAAACAGAAAGACCAGCAGGGTATCGAAGTACCACCACAGCGCGAGCGAACCGCCGAGACTCGCGACCAGTCCGGCGGCGGCAGTGGCCGTGCGGGCAGAGACCATCGAGAAGAGCGGTGACTACAGGTCGACGTACTGGTTTTCCCACTCGCGGCGCGCCTCGATTTCGCGGCGGCCACGGCGGGTGAGACTGTAGAAGTTGGTCCGGCGGTCGCGCTGGCCTTTCTCGACGAGTCCCTTCTCGACGAGTGTGTCGAGGTTCGGGTAGAGTCGGCCGTGATGGATCTCTTTCTCGTAGTACTCCTCGAGTTCCTCTTTGATTGCGAGCCCGTGTGGTTCCTCTTTGCCCGCAATGACATACAGCAGGTCACGCTGGAATCCTGTCAGGTCATACATCGGTACGGTCTACCGTGCTATTATTGTCGGAATATGTTAAATATGTCGTTGTATATACGTGGCGAGTGTTCATTGTCAGGGAGACATTACACCAATCGTGACCTGGAACAGCCGTTCGTGTGATTGAGTGTCACGGAAGTTAGCGATGGGCTGCCAAAAAGTATTCATACCGAGAACAGCGACGCTGAGGTTCCTCGCCCGGATATATACTTTCGGGCCCGGGTCGGCCCACCCCCCGCTTCGAACGGCGGGAGGTCAACAGCGCCACTGCTGAGAAGGGAGTCAGACACACGAACTCGTACCATTATCGGCTGTCACAAACAATCATCTATTCGACGTATTCTTCTATCACTCGCTGAGAGAAGATGTCACGTTGGGAGTGGGCAGTATGGCATCCAGCGAAGAGTTCACCACCAGCATCCTTATCTTCCCAGTTAGCCTACACCAGGGTATGACAGAGACAGTGCTGTTCGAGATCGAGCAACAGAGTAGCCTCGCCGACGTGGCAACATATCTCCGGAACGTCGCGGAGAAACTGGAATCTGGCGAGCAGGTCACCCTGGAAGCCGGTACAGAGCGCGTGACGCTTGACCCCCCTGAGACCGTCGAGTTCGAGGTCAAAGCCGAACACGAGGGACCAGAGGGGACTGGAGAACTGAGCCTGGAGTTAGAACTCGAGTGGGACGAGAACAGCGACGGCAGCGGCGACAGTTCACTCTCGATCAACTGATTCGACCGCAGACACGTCGCTCGTCGTTGTGAAAACGGAAAGGAAAGCGAGTACGCGGCAAAAGGCCGCGTATTCGCTTGCCGCCCTGAATTGGTCCCCGCTGACGCTTCGGCCCTCCAAGCGAAGCGTCAATTGAATTCTGTAGAGGGAGATAGTTAAGTGTAACGGCCACATCTCAACCGCACGATGGGACCGTGCCGTCTCGGCATTAGCTGTCGGTTCAGTAACAGTCATTTATTGTCGTCCACACGCAACGGAGAGACATGGAAATCCGCGGTGAGCGCGAGTGTACCGACTGTGGGGCCCGGTGGACCTACTACGAGACGGGGAGCATCGAGTGTCCGGACTGTGGCAGTATCCGAAGCGTCGGCGTCGGCGAGCGGACCGAACACACTGCCGGCCCGGCCGAACTCGACCTGCAGCCGGCTATCGAAGGTATCGACAACCGACCGCTCGACGCGGTTGCAGACACGGCCGTCGAGCAGGCACGGGCGTATCTGCGGACGGCTGGCTTCGTCCACGCTGGCGACCTGCGCCCGCTTACAGACCGGTACCTGCTCGCGGCCGAACTCCGTCGCGTCGGCGCGACAGTCGGACGGGCGCTGTCGGTCAGCGACGACGAGCAACTGTACTTTCTCTCCTTGCTCCGTGGCGGGGCCGACGGCGAACGTCCACCACCGGCAGAAGTGCCAAAATCACTCCGGGCAGAGCGTGGCCTGGCCGTCGCCGCGGCCGCCAGCGCCTACGTCTCGGACGTTCGCCGCCTCTACGAGGACCCCGAGCCGGCAGTCACGGACGTGCTCTCTGCTGTACGCGCCCGGTACAAGCGCATCGAGGCACTCGACGGCGACGTCCCACCGGAAGAAGCCGAGGCTGTCGTGCGGGCGCTCCGGGACCTCGGTGAGTACCTCCGCGAGGGCGACGAGGCGGCACTGGCGCGGGCAGGCGACCGGTTCGACGAGGACAGTTAGGGAAGCGCGACGTCGATACCGGTCTGGCGGCCTGCAGCCTTGACCGTGTTGTACAGCAACATCGCGCGGGTCATCGGACCGACACCGCCCGGGACCGGCGTGATGGCGCTGGCTTTCTCCTGTGCGCTCTCGAAGTCGACGTCGCCGACCAGTTCGTACCCTTTCTCCGTGTCGGCGTCGACGCGGTTGACACCCACGTCGATGACGGTGGTGCCCTCGCTGAGCATCGACCCGTCGACGATTTCCGGGACGCCCACCGCGGCGATGACGATGTCGGCCTGGCGTGTCTTCTCCGCGAGGTCGTCGGTCCGGGAGTGACAGACCGTGACGGTGGCATTGCCGCCATCGGTTTTCTGGAGGAGGAGGTTCGCCATCGGCTTGCCGACGATGTCCGAGCGGCCGACGATGACGGCGTCTTTCCCCTCGGGGTCGACCCCGGCACTGTCGAGGAGTTTCTGGATGCCATGGGGCGTACAGGGTTTGTAGCGGGCGTCACCGGCGACGAGTCGACCGACGTTCTCGGGGTGGAAGCCGTCGACGTCTTTCTCGGGGTCGATGCGGCGCAACACCTCGCGCTGGTCGACGTGGTCGGGGACCGGCATCTGGACGAGGATGCCGTTGACGTCGTCGTCTTCGTTCAGGTCGTCGATAGTGTCGTACAGTTCCTGTGCGGGCGCGTCGGGGTCGATGTGGATGTCGAGTGCGTCGATACCGACCTCCTCGCAGTCGTTCTGTTTCATCGAGACGTACGTCTCGCTTGCCGGGTCGTCGCTCATCAGGACCGTCGCGAGCGTGGGCGTCTCGCCGGCCTCGGCGAGCGTGTCGATGCTGTCGGTCAGCGCGGTGCGAATGTCGCTCGCGACCGCGTTCCCGTCGATGACGTCTGTCATTATCCGGTGTGGCGGTACGGCGAGTCTTGAACTCCCCGGTCTCTACTCGATACACTGCCCGACCGCGAGGAGACCTGGCGGTACTTCAACTGTTAGATGTCAACCGGAAGTGAACTTTGGCTATATCAACGACATACATAAATCGGGTCGGCGCCTGCTCTAAACCGTAACACGGCCGGCTGAGACAGCCAGTAGTCGGTCAGCGTTTCACCCCAATTATGTTCCCAAGCACGTACGCGAAACTGTCGACGCAGGTATTGTCGAACGTTGCCGAAGCGAGCTCTGCGGCGTTTACTGCCGCCACTGCACCGACCGTCACCGGTCAGACGGAGACGACAGAGCCAGCGCCAGACACCGTCGAACCCGGCGACGACCACGCGGGCTGGGAGAGTGACGTGCCTGCGGACGTCGCCGTCGGCGACACGAGCAGGTTCACGAAGACGATTCACGACGAGGACGTCAAGCGGTTCGCGGCGTCGAGCGGGGACACGAATCCGCTGCACCTCGACGAGGAGTTCGCCGAGGAGACACGCTTTTCCGGACGCATCGCACACGGCATCCTCGTCTCCGGACTCATCAGTGCGGCACTCGCTCGCCTCCCCGGCGACGTCGTGTACCTCTCACAGGACCTCGAATTCCTCGCACCGGTCGAGATCGGCGACCGCGTCACCGCCGCGTGTTCGATTGCCGAGGACCTCGGCAACAATCAGTATCGCCTGACGACGACTGTCACCGACGGCGACGGAGAGACGGTCATCGACGGGGAAGCCGTCGTACTCATTCTCCCAGAGTAGGGGAGATCGGCAAGGTTCGCGACGTGGGATATTCGCCGTTTCTTCTCTGACGAGCATCGAAGGCAAGTCATTATATGTTGGGCGTCATAGGTGAGTGTAGCAATCGGGCCCTTATGGCCCGGCCGGAGTCTGTCCACTCCCGGCAACGACGAGAGGGTGTCCACTTCAGATGCAATCGACAACTACGACGGTACGCCTGCTGTGTCTGACAGAGGAATCGCGGAGCAGTACTGACGTTGCAGCGACGCTCGGCCTCGAAGAGACCACCGAGCTGTCGGTGGCGACGGACCTCGACAGCGCAATCTCACAGCTCTCTGCCCACGATGTCGACTGTATTCTCTGCACGCACGCGTCGGACAGTACGGAGCGGCTCACGACGGTCCGAACGCTCCGTGGGGAGTTTCCCAGCATCCCGATCGTCGTCTTCGCGGACGGCGAGAGCGGGGACTACATCGACTCGGTCATCGACGCCGGTGCGACCGAGATAATCCAGTCGACTGTCGACAACGTCTCGAAGACCCTTCTCAGACGGCGAATCGAGGGCGTCATCGAGGCAGAATCACTTCGGTCGACCCGGGACGAGCAACTCGAACAGTACGAGACGATTCTCAACACCGCCGTCGACGGCATCTACCAGCTCGATACGGACGGGACCGTCGTCGCGGTCAACGACGCAATCGTCGAGTTGACCGGATACGACCGCGCCGAACTCATCGGCACGGACGCGGGTCTCACCATCGACGAGGCAGACGTCCGGCAAGCCAATAAAAAGGTCGGGCAAGCGCTCAAAACGGGCGACGAGGACGTCAGGTCACTGGAGATAACGGTCCAGACGAAAGACGGCAGAGAGATTCCCTGTGAGGCTCGAATCGCCGTGTTACGGCGCGACGGCAAGTTCGACGGGACCGTCGGCGTCGTCAGGGACGTCTCCGAGCAGCGCGAGCGCGAGCGCAAACTCAGCAAGCGCGACGAGATGCTCCAGCAGATAAGCGAGAGCGTCACTGACGTCGTCTGGATAACGAAACCGGAAAAAGACGAGGTAGAGTTCATCAGCGCGGCCTACGAGGACATCTGGGGACGGCCTCGGGACGACGTGACCGAAGACCCCAACGCGTTTCTCAAAGGTGTACACCCCGCAGACCGCGACCGCGTCGAAGCGGCACTCGAACGGCAGCGAGACGACCCCGACTCGTACGACGTAACCTACCGCGTCGTCCAGCCGGACGGAGACGTTCGATGGGTCCGCGACCGGGCGTTTGGCGTCTACGAGGACGGGCAACTGGTCCGAATCGTCGGTGTCGTCCAGGACATCACGGAGGAAAAACGGACACGCGAAGAACTCGCGGCCGAGCGGGATATGTTCGCACAGGGGCCGACGGTGGTTTTCAGCTGGAAAAACGAAGAAGGGTGGCCGGTCGAGTACGTCTCCGAGAACGTCGAGGACGTGCTGGGCTACACCCCGGAACAGCTCCAGTCCGCCGAGATTCCCTATCGAGATGTGATACACGAGGACGACCTCGAACGGGTCATGGCGGAAGTCAAGGAAAACAGCGACGAGACGACAGAGCGGTTCACACACGACCCGTACCGTGTGGTAACCGCCGACGGCGACGTCTGCTGGGTCACGGACACAACGAAGATCGTCAGAGAGGACGGCGAGATTACCCAGTATCTGGGCTATCTCGTCGACATCACCGAACGCAAACGACGCGAAGAACAGCTCCAGAATCTCAAAGAGGAGTACGAGATGATGGTCGAGACGGTCGGCGACGTGGTGTACACGCTCGACGAAGACTACCGTTTCATGTCGGTCAACGGGGCCGCCGAGACCGTGACCGGCTACACCTGCGACGAGCTGGAAGGGGCACACATGTCGCTGCTCCTCTCCGAGGACGAACTAGAGAAAGGGCTCGAACACCGACAGCAGGTTATCGACGGCGAGATCGAAATCGGAGACGTCGAAGTCGACGCGACTCGAAAGGACGGGACCACCTGCCACGTCGAGTTCCGATACCGAAAGCTCCCGAGCGATGGGGAGTTCCGCGGGACCGCAGGCGTCATCCGGGACATCAGCGAGCACAAAGCACGCGAAGAGCAGATTCAGGCCCAGCGTGACGAACTCGCACAACTGGATCGGCTCAACGCCGTCATCAGGGACGTCGACCAGGCACTCGTCAGCGCGACCAACCGCGAAGAAATCGAAGAGGCGGTCTGTCAGCGGCTCACCGCAACCGGCCGCTACGAGTTTGCACTCACGCTCCATCAGGAACCGGAGAACAAGCTCGTGTCTAGCGCGTGGACGGAAGATGCCAAAGAGTACGTCGACGAGGTGTTTCCCATCGAAGCCGACAGCCGCGAGGACAGTCCCGGGTTGCGGGCCCTCGATACCGGCGAAGTCACGACGATGAGTGACCTGGCAGACCGCCCAGAGGTAATCCCACCGGAGCTCGCGGAGGATGTCGGCGTACAGTCACTCGCCGCGATTCCGGTCACGTACGCCGGTCACGAGTACGGCGTCGTCGCAGTCTTCGGGGACGAATCCGACGCCTTCAGCGAGCGGGAACTGGACGTCCTCGGCGAACTCGGTGAGACAATCGGGTACGCCATCGCCGCCGTCGAACGACGCGAGCGCGAGCAGACGCTGACCGCACTGTACGAGGCGACCCGCGAGTTGGTCGGGACGAACACCGAACAGGAAGTCAGCGACGTGGTCGTCGACGTGACGACGGACGTGCTCGACCTGCCGGCGGTCGGTATCTTCCTGTTCGACGACGAGGAAAACGTCCTCCGACCGGTCGCAGCGACGGAGACACTCCACGAGTTCTACGGGGGCACGACCATCTTCGGTCCCGGACGCACCGATTCCGTAACGTGGCAGACCTACGCCACCGGCGAGTCGAGACTGTTCGACGACATCCGCACGTCGGACCAGTTGGTAAACAGCGATACCGAGAGCCGGGGCGCGCTGTTTCTCCCGCTGGGTGACCACGGGGTCCTGGTCGCAGCCTCCAGGGAAGTCGGCGCGTTCGACGACACGAAGCACAAGCTCATGGGCCTGCTCGCGGCGACGACCGAGACCGCACTCGACCGTGTGGCAAGCAAAGAGAGCATCCGCGAACGCGACACGGAACTGGCCCAGCGGACACAGACACTCGAGCAGTACGACCGCCTCAACGGCATCCTGCGAGCCGTCTCCGAGACGCTCGTTCGGTACTCCTCCCGGTCGAACATCGAACAGGCAGTCTGTGACCACCTGGTCGAAGACGACAGGTACGCCTTCGCCTGGATCGGCACGCTTCCGACCGACGAGACCACGGTCCAGCCACGCGCCTGGACCGGCGACGGGAGCTATCTCGACGCAGTCGCCGCCACCGTGGCGTCGGAGGAACCGAGCGCGCGCACGGCCGTCGAAAACGACGTGACCGTCGTCGAAAACGTCACCGACCACCTGCAAAACGAAACGTGGGCCCAGACGGCCGTCGAGTACAACTTCCAGTCGGCGCTGTCGGTCCCGCTGCCGTACGGTGAGACGAACTACGGCGTCCTGACCGTGTACGCGAACACGCCCGACGCGTTCGACGAGACGACTCAAGAGGTGTTTGCCGACATCGGCCGTCTCGTCGGGTACGGACTCAACGCCGCCGAGACGAAACAGGGGATTCTCGCCGGGGAGGTGACGGAACTCGAACTGGAGATTGCCTCGCCGGACACGTTCCTGAACGCGGTCGCGACACTGGCCGGCGTCCCCGTCCAGTACCGGGAGACGACACCCGACGGCGACGGCCAGACGCGTGTGCTGTTCGAACTCGACGACCCGCCGGTCGAGGACATCCTCGCGCTCGAAGCGGACTTTGTCGCCGTCGAATCGCTGACACACGTCGAGCGGGGCGACTCGCATCTGTTCAGAGCGACGCTGACCGGCGACACCGTCGCCGGGACGCTGCTCGAAGGCGGCGGCATTCCGCGACACGTCGAAGCGGACGCCGGCCACACCCGCGCGGTCGTTCGCCTGCCACAGCAACTGTCCGTCCGCGAGTTTCTCGCCCGAATCGAAGAGACCTACCCGGAGACCGAACTGCGGTCCAGACGCGAACGGACACAGACCGAAGCCCGGGAACCACTCCAGTTCCGGCTCGGGACGGAGTTGACCGACCGCCAGCGGGAGGTTCTGGTGACGGCCTACCAGAGTGGCTTCTTCCAGTCGCCACGCGAGACGACGGGTGCCGAACTCGCGGAACTACTCGACGTCTCACAGCCGACCGTGACCCACCACCTCCGGGAAGCCCAGCGACGGCTCTTTGCGGAACTGTTCGACGACGAGTCACCGGAGCACGTCTAGGTGATTAGCCTGTCCGTCGAGAGCGTTATTATATATTAGGAGATACTTCTATACAGGGTACACACTTACCAGATGGCGGCGGCAGTGCGACGAGACGTTGATAGACGAGATGTGGTCGCTCCGCCGGACAGACAGGCCGTCGAGGACTCGGCGGCACGTTGTCAGAGGCACGCGACGACCGCCACTTCGGACACCCTCATCGTCGTGCATGGACACCACGACACTTTCCGACGCGATCGTCGCAGTTGTGCTAACCCGAACATCGGGCGGTGACGAACCGTCCGGACCCCCTTCTCTCCCCCTTCTTGACCGACACAGCGGACGCTACGGACAATCAGTCACACCGATAGACAGTCGCCAGCGAGAGACCACTCGGGGGCCCAGTCGCGGAGCGAAACGGCTTATGTCGCTCCGTCCCACAGTTCACGTATGGCATCGGACCGCGCGGTCGTCACCTGTCCGGCCTGTGACCTCGAAGAGGCCTTCGAAAAACTCCAGAGCGCACGGGCCTGTATCGAACGCCACCGGCGAGAGACGGGTCACGACCCCGCATGGGACCTCGCGCCGCTCTCCTCGGGCGTCGAACGCGCCGGTGAAGCGGCCGGCGTCTGTGGCATTCCCGGGTCGGCCGACGACATCGTCGACGGCGAGTGACCGAGTACAGACACGTCCTCAAAACGAGAGCAACAGAAATAGTCGAGTGGACTACTCGTAGAGCGTGTACTCGTCGGTGAGTTCGTCGACGCGTGCGCTGACGTCACTTTTCACGTCTTCGTCGTCGTAGTTGTCGACGACGCGGTAGATGAGGTCTGCGACCTCGCGGCAGGCGTCCTCGTCGAAGCCACGCGTGGTCAGCCCGGGCGTGCCCGCGCGAATGCCCGAGGGATTGAACGCAGAGCGCGTCTCACCGGGGACGGTGTTTGCGTTCAGGACGATACCGACCTCTTCGAGGGCCTGTTCTGCGTCTTTCCCGGTCGTGTCCGGGTGTGACTCGCGGAGGTCGACGAGCACGAGGTGGTTGTCCGTGCCACCGGAGACAAGCGAGAGACCGTGTTCCTGGAGCTGGTCGCCCAGCGCCTTCGCGTTGTCGACGACCTGCTGGGCGTACTCGTCGAACTCGGGGTTGAGTGCCTCGCCGAAGCCGACGGCCTTGCCGGCGACGTTGTGCATCAGCGGGCCGCCCTGACTGCCGGGGAAGACGGCCGCGTCGATGTCGTCGGCGTACTCGTCGTCGCACATGATGATGCCGCCACGGCCGGCGCGGATGGTCTTGTGCGTCGACCCCGTCACGAAGTCGGCGATGCCGACCGGCGAGGAGTGGACGCCGGCGGCGACCAGACCGGTGATATGGGCGATGTCCGCGAGGTGGTAGGCGTCGACGGCGTCGGCGGCCGCCTGAATCTCCTCCCACTCGATGTCCCGGGGATACGCCGAGTATCCCGAGACGATGATGTCGGGCTGGAACTCCTCGGCGAGGTCGTGGAGCGCCTCGTAGTCGATGTAGCCCGTCTCGGCGTCGACGTGGTACTGCTCGACCTCGTAGGTCTTGCCCGTGAAGTTCGCGGGGTGACCGTGCGAGAGGTGGCCGCCGTGTTCGAGTTCCAGCGAGAGAATCTTGTCGCCGGGTTCGAGCATGGCGAGGTAGACGCCCATGTTGGCCTGCGTGCCCGAGTGGGGCTGGACGTTGACGTGTTCGGCGCCCCACAGTTCCTCTGCGCGCTCGATGGCCAGGTTCTCGACGTCGTCGGCGTACTCACAGCCGGCGTAGTAGCGCTCGCCGGGGTAGCCCTCGGCGTACTTGTTGGTGAGTTCCGAGCCCTGTGCTTCGAGAACTGCCTCGCTGACGTGGTTCTCGCTGGCAATCATCGCGAGCGTGTCGTTTTGCCGTTCGCGTTCGCCGTCGAGTGCGTCGGCGACAGCGGGGTCGACCTCCCGTACCGTATCGTAGCTCATACCGGGAGCCAGGGGAGTGGGGGCTAAGAATCTACCTTTCCAGTCGAGCCAGTGCAGGTCACCCACACGGCCCGAGTGTCCGTCAAAAGAACGTGCTGGCAGGGTAGCCCGGCTGTGTGACAGCCGACAGCAACGCAAAAGGCCAGCCCGTCCCTCAGGCAGGACATGGAGACCACCCGCCACTTCGTCGCCACTGTCTACGTCGTCCACGACGGCGCAACCGCACTCCACGCCCACGACAAACTCGACATGTGGCTCCCACCGGGAGGGCACATCGACCGCGACGAAGTCCCACACGAAGCCGCGACCCGCGAGGTGCGTGAGGAGCTGGGGCTCGACCCGACGCTCGTGGCGCCGACAGCAGACATCGACTCGCCGACCGTCCAGTCGATTCCCCAGCCCCAGCAGTTCTTGCTGGAGGACATCAACACCTGTGACGGCGACGTCGGCCACCAGCACATCGACTTTGTCTTCTACGGCTCTGTCGAGAGCCGCGACATCACGCCAGCGGGGGACGAACAGCCGGCCGACGACTGGGAGTGGTTCACGCCGGCACAGCTCCGTGCCAACGCCGAGATGCTGGAACCCGACGTGGTCGAAGTCGGCCAGCGAGCAATCGAGCACGTCCAGAGCGAAGCAGAGTAACAAGGGAGCATACCGTCGAGCAGACAGGAAACCCACCGAATACGGGGTCGAACAGTCACTTCTGGAGCCAATCGGACCCGCTGTGCATGGTCTGCACGCGTTGCAGGAGGTAAAATAATACGTCCCCCCGTATTTGTATGGGATGCGATGCCAGGGAGAGAGAATCAAGGGGCCGTAACTCCCATGTCCGGGGAGTTCCGGAACCAGTACGAAGCGGCGCTGGCAGCAGACACAGGCGGGTCTGCGTGGCTGCAACCGGGTCACAGTGGAGGGGGCAGATGACCTGCACTCACTGTGGCGGCGACGCGATAACGAAGTCGTACACGCTCCGGTGTACACCGAAACTGCGCAAGCCGCGTGTCATAGAGTTGCACCTCTGTACGGACTGTCTCCGACAGCTCTGTACCGAGGAGAACATCGAACTCGTCGAGGAGGCACGGTACGTCACGGCGTAGTGTCAGTCCACGAGCGCCTCGACGTACCGTGTCACATGGTCGTCCATTCGACGTTTGAACCCGTTCTGACGCGCCAGTCGGTCGAGTTCGCGCGAGACCAGACTGCCGTACTGGACGGCTTTTTTCTCGCGAAACGCCACCGGGTCGGGGAGCCACGCACGGGCCGCCAGCCGAAGCGTCCACTTGCGCTCACCGCGGTCGGTCACGAGCAACGCGCCCGGGAGCGCGAGCGCGGCCCGGACCACCCGGTCGTGGAGGAGCGGCGCCACCGGTTCGACGCCAGCCCCCCGAATCGCCAACATGTCCCGCTCTAGCTGGTCGGGCAGCGTTCCGAGGAGTTCCCGGCGGGCACCGCGGACGGTCGTCGCCTCGACGCGCGGGTCGTCGGGCGCGCGTGCGACCTTGGCGTAGCCGCCGAACAGTTCGTCTGCGCCCTGCCCGACTGCGAGAGTCGAAAAGCCGTCAGCCGCGACTCGGCGGGCGACCAGAAAGAGTGGCAGCGCAATCTGGACGGCCATCGCGTCGGTCCGACCGATGGCGTCGACGAGCGGCGGTATCGCGCGTTCGAGCGCGTCGTGGTCGAGTTCGACGACGCGCACGTCCAGGCCAAGTGCGCGCGCACCCTCGCGTGCCGCCTGCACGTCGTGACTGTCCGGAAAGCCGACGACGTACAGCGGCGCGTCGAGTCGGGCGGCCAGCAGTGCCGAATCGACGCCCCCGGAGAAGGCAATCGCCAGCCCGTCTGTCGACACCTCGACGAGCGTCTCGTCGAGTGCGGCACGGACGGACGCGACAGCACGGTCGCGGTCGGTCGTCGGTTCGGGGTCGGGAAGCGTCCAGACACGCTCGTCGCCGATCGCGTCGCGGACGTGGCCGGCTGGCACCGGGACGGGGTCATCGAGGTCCGCCGGGTCGTGACTCCAGACTGTGGCGTCCACGCGCTCGGAGTAGAGCAGTTCCCGACCCAGCACGTCTCGACAGAGGCGACCGTCGAGTTCGCCAGCGAACCCGGCCGTACCGGGAAGTGGGTCGCCCTCGGCCAGCGCAGTGCGGACCAGTTCGGGGTCGGCGCCGGCGATGGTCATTCCAGAAGGTTGCGGACGCTGGCGGCGACGCGGCGTTTCACACCACCGGCGAACTGCTGGAAACTGATATGCCAGGGGGTGCGCCGCCCTTCGACGGTCGTCTCGCCCGCGACGACACCGTCGAGAATCGCACCGACGCTTCGCTCGTCGGTGCCGACGTTGGTGATTGCCTGCCCGACCATCTCGCTGATGTGGGCGTCGCTGCCGGCGGTCATCGGCATCTCGTGGGTTCGCGCGAAGCGTTCCGCCTGTCGGTTCGCCCGGCCGGTAAAGAGCCGCGAGTTGTACACTTCGATGGCGTCGGCGGCGGTCAGTTCCGCTTTCGAGATGTTGTCGAGGACGCCGTGTCGCGACTCCTGGAACGGATGGGGGACGACGGCGACACCGCCCTGGTCGTGGATGCGGTCGAGCGTCTCACGGAACGAAAGGCCCGCGGGGACGAGTTCCTCGATACCCAGCGCAAGAACGTGGCCGGCACTGGACGAAATCTCCATGCCGGGGATGCCGACGAGGCCGTAGTCGGCGGCTTTGGCGGCGGCGTCGAGACTGGCGTCGATTTCGTCGTGGTCGGTGACAGCGAGGGCGTCGAGACCGACCGTGGCCGCCCGTTCGAGGAGGTCCTCGACCGGGTCCCGACCGTCGTACGAGAGCGACGAGTGCGCGTGTAACTCGACCGAAAGCACACCCGACCGTAACGCAGGGGAGGAGAAAAGCGCCCCGGTACGGCACAATGCCCCGTCACCGGCCACAGCGATGGTACAACCGAGTGAGAACGAGTCCCAAGCAAAATAATCGGTTTTATCAGCGCTCGGGCTTCGAGTAGAATGTATGCGTAAGCGACCCCAGCGGACATGTTCACGCCGGACGCTCCTGAAGACAGGAACCGGCGCAGCGGTCACACTCGCCGCGACCAGCGGGACGGCACTCGCCCAGGACGAAAACTACGACGGCTACCTCGCCGACGCGATGAACTACGACGGCCGAACTGCCGACTACACCGGCCAGGACAGCGTCACGGTCAAGGTCGGTGCCGGGTCGGTGAATCTGGCGTTTGGCCCCGCAGCAATCACCGTCGACCCCGGGACCGAAGTCACCTGGGAGTGGACCGGTGCGGGCGGCGCACACAACGTCGTCGCAGAAGACGGGTCTTTCAGGAGCGGCGACGCCGTCAGCACCGACGGAGAGACGTTCACACAGACGTTCGAGAGCGAGGGTGTCAACAAGTACTACTGTAATCCCCACAAGGCATCCGGGATGAGAGGCGTCGTCGCGGTCGGCGACACCGCAGAGGGGGAGGTTGTCGCACCAGGTCAACTCCAGAGCGACGACGGCGGAAGCGAGAGCACCGGCGAATCGGCCGACTACGACTTCGATGGCTATCTGGATGATGCGAATCTCTACGAGGGGTCCGTCGAGGACCTGCGCGGCGAGGACGCGGTGACTGTCGAGGTCGGCGCCGGGTCGATCGGGCTGGCGTTCGGCCCGCCGGCGATTCACGTCGACCCCGGAACGACGGTCACCTGGGAGTGGACCGGCGAAGGTGGCGGCCACAACGTCGTCGCAAACACCGGGGCATTCGAATCCGGCGAACCGCAAACCTCGGGGACCTACGAGTACACCTTCGAGGAAGACGCGACACACACCTACTACTGTCGTCCCCACGAGGGCGCGGGGATGAAAGGTGCCGTCGTGGTCGGCGCAGGGGGGAGCGCCGGCGAAGAGGAGAGCAGCGGGCCACAGACAGCAGCGAACGACCTGGCACTCCAGACGCTCGCAGCGATGCTCGTGATGGGACTGCTCTCGCCGATCATCTTCCTGCTTTTCGTCCGCCGGAAGATGCAGGGCGAGCCGCGTCCCGAGTGACACACTCTGGCGACGCTCTATTCTCGAATACACCTTGAGAGGGGCCGTCTCGATGGTCCACCCGCCTGGCCGACAGTCCGAGACAGGGGCGCTCCGGTGGCGGGTTCCGTCGGGTGATGTCGGTGCTGTTTTAATCGTCCCGCAGATAGAGCAATCAGGGATGGTCCGTGACCCGTTCGCCGAGGATGATACGCCGGAGCTACAGGACATCCTCGATGCACTGGACGACCCCGACTGCCGGTCTATCGTCCGGATTCTGGACGAACCGATGACGGCCGACGAGATTGCCGAGGCCGCAGACGTCCCACTCTCGACGACCTACCGCAAACTCGACTTGCTGACGGAGGCGTCACTGCTCGAAGAGGGGACCGAGATACGGCCCGACGGACAGCACGCAAGCAGGTACAGCGTCGCATTCGAGGAGGTCATCATCGGTATCGCAGACACCCGGGAGTTCGAGGTCGACATCTCGCGGCGGCCACGGACAGCAGACGAACGCCTGGCAAACCTGTGGTCGGAGGTGCAAAAAGAAACATGAGCCCGCATCAAGTCACGACGCCGATTGCGATTGTCGCACTGAAGACGATTACGCTCATTCTTGGCGCGATTATCGCCTATCTCGCCTACAAGGCATATCGGCGGACCGGTGCGGAGCCGCTGCGCTTTCTGGCCTACGGCTTTGGATTTGTCACGTTCGGGTCGTTGCTCGCGGGCGTTATCGACCAGGTACTCAATCTGAGTTTCCGGTTGGGCCAACTTGTCGAGACGGCACTCGTCACCGTCGGCTTTGCCGTCATCGTCTATTCGCTGTACGTCGATGGGTGAGGGGCGTTCTCAGCGACTGGCAATTCGGTTCAATATATATACTGGTTGCTAGTCACGATTGAATCGAGGAGAACAGCATGGACTTCACCCAGACGACAGTCGTCCTGATTGCCGCAAAGACGGGGACACTCGCGTTCGGGAGCGTGCTAACCTTCCTCTCTTACCGTGCGTTTCGCCGGACACGGTCGCGAGCGCTCCGCGCGCTCGCAGTCGGTATCGGGCTCCTGACACTCGGTGCGCTCCTCGGTGGCGTCCTCCACCAGCTTGCCGGTATCAGTCTCAAAGCGAGCGTCGGTGTCCAGAGTGTCTTTACCGCCGTCGGCTTTGCCATCATGACCTACTCGCTCTTTGTCGACATCGTCGACGATTCGAGCCGAACACGTTCGGGAATGCGTACTGGCGACTGAGGCCCCTCTGTCCGGTATGACCGCTCTCGACGAAGACGCCGAGCCGATTACTGACACCGTCCACGACAACTCCTGGTCAGCGAACCTCGAAACGCCCAGGCACGCCGACGACCGGCAACTCGTCGTCGACCAGGCGCTTGCCGCGATCGAACACACCACCAGTGGCAACCACGTCAACCTCGTCACCCACGGCGACCACGGCCACCCCAGCGAGTTCCTCTACGAGACACTCGCCGACGCCGGCAGCCTCGACTACGAGTACATCGACCAGTGTGGCTGTGGCGGGCACGTCACACGCGTCCACGTCTGAGCGCCAGGGTCGTGCGTGAGTATAAGTCCCTGTCGCCCCCAGATGCGGGTATGAAAATCTACACCGGCCGCGGCGACGAGGGGATGACCGACCTGCGGAACATGGACCGCGTCTCGAAGGCCAGTGCCCGCATCGAGGCCTACGGGACTGTCGACGAAGTCAACGCCATCCTGGGGTCTGTCCGTCCGACCGGCTACGACGACATCGACGACCAACTCCAGCAGGCACAGAACCACCTCCACATCGTTCAGGCTGACTTTGCCAACCCCCAACCCGACGAGGACGACCCCGTCGTCCGCAGCGAACACGTCGACACCGTCGAAGACTGGATTGACGCCTGGGAGGAAGAACTGGACCCACTGGAGGACTTCATCCTCCCCGGCGGCTCCGAGCAGGGGTCGACAATCCACCACGCGCGTGCGGTCTGTCGGCGGGCCGAACGCCGCGCTGTCGCCTTCGCCTCCGAGGAAGCGTCGGTCAACGACACCGCAATCGTCTATCTCAATCGCCTCTCTGATGTGCTCTTTACCGTCGCCCGCGTCGTCAACAAACGCGAGGGCGTCCGCGAAGAGAATCCGACGTACTGACGGCGCCGTCGTCAGGTCGGTTCGTAGACGACGACGTCGCCGGACGGCCGCTGGGTAACCTCGCCGCGCGCTTCGAGCACGTCGAGGTGGCCGACCGCTTCGCTCAGCCCGGAGAACTGCTCGGTCAGCGGGAGGTCGTCGAACAACTGGTGCATTATTTCGACGGGGACCACCGGTCCGTCGACGAGTTCTCGGACCGTCTCTGTCCGTTGTTCGTGCGCGTCGAGAATCTCGTCGATTCGCTCGGCGGGGGCCGTCACGTCGTTGCCGTGTCCAGGCAGGAAGCGGTCGTAGGACTGCTCGCGCAGCCGCCGGAGCGAGTCGTTGTACGCCGGCAGGACGCGCGGCCGTTCGCCGCCCCGGTCGGCCGGTGGCTGGAGGAAGGGATTGGGCGTGATGTTCCCGAGGACGTTGTCACCGACGAGCGCGCGATGCTGTCCGTCGGCGTCGTAGCCGAAAACGAGTTCGCCGGGCGCGTGACCCTCGACAGGGTCGGCGGTCAGCGTCGTCTCCACGACAGTGAACCTGTCACCACTCGATAGCCGGCGGTCTGTTTGCACTTCAGGCGCGAACGGCAGGAACGCCTCGGGCAGATTGGTCACCGTCTCGGCGGATTCCGCCGAGAGACCACAGCGCTCGAAAAAGCTCGTAAAGTACGACTGCTCGTAGTGGAGGCGGTTCTCGAACTCCGCCATAATATCGGCGGCCTGCGGACTGGCGAGGACACGCGCTCCCTCCTTTCGGAGTCGCCGCGCGAGTCCAAAGTGGTCCGGGTGGGGATGTGTCACCACGACCTGTTCGATGTCCTCGGGCGCGAGTCCTGCCGCGTTTATCCCATCGAGCAGCGCCGCCCACGCTTCTTCGCTGTCCGGTCCGGGGTCGACGATGGTCCGCCCCGCGAGATACGTGTTGACCCGTCCAATCTGGAACGGCGTCGGCACGCGGATGCGTGTAAACATGCCTCCCACTTTTGTCGGCGACGGGATACCGTTTGTGCACCGTTTCGCACGCGGGCAGTATTCTGTTGTCCCGCAAAGGATATATTCCAGCCGAGCCTACATACAGGTATGAACAGGCATTTCGAAGATGCCCGATACTACGTCAAGCGAGCCGGAGAGACCGCCAAGAAAGGGATTGTCGAAGAGTTAGAGCCAGTCGAGCAGCGAGTGAAGCGACTGGCAGGGCGAGAGGACGAGCCAGAGCCAAGCCGATTGGAGGACGTTCGGGCCGAACTGCGGGAGTTGCAGGGGCGTGCGACGGGCGAGACCAAAGAAGTGCTTCGAGACGCGCGGGAGCGACTGGCGACAGTGCGGGAACAGCGAGCCGAATAACGCGGCCACAAGACAATTCTTAAGTCCGGCGCGGGGGTAGCGACGCCTGACCGGGTCGGTGATCTAGTCCGGTTATGATACCTCCTTCACACGGAGGAAGCCGGCGGTTCAAATCCGCCCCGACCCATCTGATCCTCACACGGATCGTAAGGACCCGTTTTCGCCCGTTTCAGAGTGCGTAGCGATGGATTCGTCATTTTCGGGGGCGTTTTTCGAGGGTCGCTGAGACCCGGATTCCATTAGGCTATCGAACGGGGGTCAGCGCCGTCCGTTGGTTCCGGAGATTGATAGCGTTGGGAGAGTTATGAATGTCGGGGTACAAACCTTGTCCCGTGCCTCCGAACGCCGTGGTTCAATGCTGCTTCTGGCCTGAGCGGAAGCGACACTCACAGTTCTCCTCAAACAATTCCAGTGTCGCTAACCGCGTCACTCAGCCGGTGTCAAAACCCAATGGTCTCGGCTAGGGTTTCGAGTTTCGCAGAACACCGACTACCCGTCTGGATTCCGAGCGGATCGCAATCCGCGACGTCATCGCAGGGGTTCACACCCCTCACCGAGCGAGTCGCTCGAAGTCACCCACTTCGATTTCGTCACCGCCGCGTCCGAAGGCCGCGTTTCGAGCGGCCTGGGTAACGATAGCTTGAATGTCGGCAGCCACAGCCCCTTCTGTCGCGCGCGCCAACCGTTCGATGTCCGCGTCGCTCAGTGAATTGGGCCGTCCCGTGAGCTGTACATCGATAATTTCCTTCCGGGCATCGTAATCGGGTTGTCCGACGAAGATTTCCTTATCGATACGGCCGTTTCTCGTGGCGGCGTTGTCGAGATGGTCGCGCTCGTTTGTCGCGCCGATGAACAGGACTCGGTCCCGCGCAGACTCCTGGAGGTGACTGAGGAACTCGTTGACGACCTTGCGATCCTCCCCGTGACTGTCCATCTGGCGCTCCGGAAGCACCGCATCAAGTTCGTCAAGGAAGATAACCGCCCCACCCGCCTCCTCGGCTAATTCTTCGGCTTCGTCGAACAACTGTCCGATTCGGTCAGCGCTCTCGTTGACCCACTTGCTCGTCACGTCGCTCCCGCTTAGGTTCACGAATGGGAACCCGATTTCTGTGGCGAGCGCCTGTGCCAAGTAGGTTTTCCCGGTTCCCGGCGGACCGTAGAAGAGCACGTTCGGCAATGGGATGTCAAACTTCTCGGCCTTCTCCGGTCCCTCTTTCATCGGCCGGATGACGTCCTGCCGGAGTTCCGCTTTTACTTCGTCCATCCCTCCGACGTCGGCCATATTCACGCCCGTCTCCGTAACCCAATCGTACTGGTGGTCGTCGGTGTCGAGGGGTGACTCAGTCAGATCGCCAGTCGAGTCACCGATCTCCCCCTCGTGATAGCACCCGTCTTGCGGGGCTAACCCCTCGGGCTGTTCTTCCTCGGTCAAATCAGCGTTTAGCGGATTCACGAGGTCAGAGTTAGACTTTGAGTCGGGAGTCGCGTCACCACCAGTGCTATCACTCCCACTAACGGTGTCCCCCGACTCGTCGCCTGAGCCTGATACCTCCCGTGCTGCGTGGCTCGGTGACTCGATCGGCTCAACGGATGTCGTTCGGGGAACCGCGAGATGTGAGTCGCGGTTCGCCGGCGGTCGCGGTAGCGAGGGATCGCCGTCCTGACTTGACGGCTCCCGGCCGGCGTTCTTCCGCCTGGCGAGGTAGATGCTGGCTCCGATTGCGGCCCCGCCGATCGCCTTCCAACTCACGGCAGTTCCGTTTGATAGATATCCGATGACGTTCCGGAACGACTGGGCATAGGACGATGTAACGACACCGACTGCGAATACGCAACCAACCGCCGCCGTAGAGACAACGAATCTAACGGTGAACTTATTCCTTGGCATAATGTTCTATCGAAATTGGGGCGTTGTAACAGAAATACGCCGGGACTTTGGCCCAGTTTATGCTGAGAACGGAAATACTGCGTTGACCAAACCGTGGTCAGTACCCACCCCACTGTTTCCTGAGAATGCATTAGATCCTTTTCACCCCCCATCGTTTCCTGAGAGTCTGAAGTAGATTCGTTGTCTCCAGAGAGTCGAAGTAAGCTCATCACACCGCCGTTTCCTGAGAGAGACCCCACTCACCCCGATACTTCCTGAGAACCGTTGACCTATTCGAGTGTTTCGCCAAGGTGTTGCCGTCGAAGCTTCCTCTGAATCTCCTCTTTGGCCTTATCCGGATCGAAGGTGGATTCAGATTCTTCCGGAGTTGACTGTTCCTCGAGATACTTCGAGATGATTTCCGCTTCCTCTTCCCAGTCAGACTGACTCTTGATACCGTACTTCTGCCGGCGACGCCATTCCCCCTCGCTCGCCTGCCAGACGTACACGACGACCTCTCGGGTAGTCCAGTCCCCTTTGCCGTCGATCCGCACAACAGCCTTCCACCAGTCCTCCGTCTTGAAAACCGTGGCGGCGTCTCCTACTGTCAGGTAGTCGCTGACCGGAAGCGATGACTCGTCAAAGTCGTAGCTAGCTGGATCGCCACTGTCCGTGGACAGAAATTCTTCGATATACTCCCGGTCGGTAATCCACGTGTCCCGGGATCGGACGAGGTATTTTTGCTTTCGTTTCCACTCACCGTCATCGTTGTGCCAGAGGTATACAGCACGATTGACGGAGTCGCTATCTTGTCTATCTTCATATTGGTAGGAGACGAGCGCCTTCCACCAGTCGTCGGTTCTGTAGATGGTTTCGCCATCTACCACTCGGAGAGCATCAGAAACAGGATACCTTCCAGTATCGCTGACCATGTGTGAAACCGATGTACAAGGCGGGTATAAACCTGCCCAAAAAAATACATCCGAGCCGAGAATTTACACCTCCATTAAGTATTAGTCCTCTCGAAGAGCATCCCGAAAGGAGTTTACTGCATGGATTCTCCACGTGATGCCCTCCACGGGGCGGTAGATCGAGCCTCTGAAATCATTTGGTGGAATCGGTCTCTAACCAAACTGAATCAGCAGAATGGGATCCAAAACGCCGAGTCCTTCGTTAACGAGAACCTCGTCGAATCGAAGGGCCCCTACGTCGAGTACGTTCGGACGCCGAAACCACACAGCGACTCTATAACCGACTTTCTCGACGACTACGGATACTACGATTTGGTAAGGGAATCAGCCGTCGATGTGCTGTTCGACGGTGACGGATCCCTTCCGCTCTACCACCATCAAGCCGAAACGATTGATGCGATCGAACGCGATACGAAAGATAACATACTCGCTGTTCCGACTGCGACCGGGAAAACTGAGGCATTCTTCTTACCGATTCTTAATCACTGTCTCCAGACGGACGAGGCAGGACTGAAATCAATCATCATCTATCCTATGAAGACTCTAGAGGTGGACCAACTGAACCGGTTCATTCGATACCTCGATCGGGTCAACCGCGATTTGTCCGGCGAGAAAATCAAAATCGGCATATGGGACGGGGACACCGAGGACTCAGTTGGAACAGAGGACTTCCAGATCGGCTCGGGTTCCTTCGTTCGCGGGTTGGAGTGTCCGCGGACGGGAGAGAAGCTCAGAATTAAATCGGACTTCAACGTGGGGACGGACGAACACGACTACCCCTGGATTCGTGCCACACGGAAAGGCATCAGAAGCGGTGTCGATATTCTCCTAACAAACCCCGAAGCACTCGATCACATCTTCGTGAATGACAAGGCCGAAACTCGCGGTGTCATCGGAAACGAACCGGGACAACATCCCGTGGAGCACATCGTTTACGACGAGGCGCACGTTTGGTCGGGAATCTCCGGGGCTTCGATATCCTTGCTCTCCCGCCGTCTGAAGTCCTTCTTCAAGGAGCGCGACCCTCAGATCACCATGGTCTCCGCCACGGTTGATAATCCGAGCGAGCTCGCTGCGTCTCTCACTGGCAGTGAGGAGTCAGAAGTAAACGAAGTGACCTTCACCCAAGAACCGGTCCCGATGACGGGAGATGCCGATTTCAGTCGGATTTCACCGTGTTCCTTGGAAGAACTCGCTCGCGTCCTGATTCGGATAAACGACGCCAGCTGGACTCGGTCCGATTTGATCGAGGCGTATCCCGAACTGACTAACGCCGTTTCGACGCTTCAGGAGATCGGAGTCGTAGTCTCGAACGGGGAGTTACGTATCGACTCGGAAGTAGCCCGGTGGCTGCTCCCGCCAATTGAATCGACCCTAGAGGCTCTCCTCCGAACGAGCGAGTACGATAATATAGACGATATCGTGGAGTCGGACGCGGGAATCGAACAGGTCGTAGACCGCATTCTGGACTCGGAGAACATCGGGAACAACTGGAAGAAATACGCTATCGAAAACGTCCCCGAAGTAGGAGCGCTCGCCCATCTATTCGAGGAGGGGACCGGAGCGATCGGGTTCCGTCATTACGATGAACTTCTCCAGGAAGTGGACGGACCAGCAGTTGACGACCCGGAGGGAGTGCTTGAGACGGTGATGTTATTCGGTCGGATCGGCCGGATTTTGACGGATAAATACCACATGTTTCTGAAACCCCCGTCGAAAGCTTTCTGGTGTGAGGGGTGTAAGCTCGTCTCTCGGCACAACCTCTGCCCGTCTTGTAAGTCGGAAATCCCAGAGCTCCAGTTCTGTCGGAAGTGCCACCATCCGTTCGTGGCAGAAGACCGCGGTGAGACAGAGACATTCGTTCCGCTTAACGCCCCGCAAACCGGTGTGTGCCCGGGGTGCGGGGAAACGCCGTCGCTTCAGGACATCAACGTCCCCACTTCGACGTTGCTGACCTTCATGCTCACGGAACTCTGCCGTCTCACGCCATCGAAGAAAACCCTCGTCTTCAACGATTCGAGAAGTTCGGCCGAGACCGTCGGAGGGGACATCATCAACACCGAATACGGCCTGATCGCAGAATCGCTGTACGTGAAGGAGTTACTCGAGTCGGGCGGAACGAAAGACGCGTCCGAAGTCTATTTCTCGGTCAGTGACACCCTCAAAGAAGAGTACTGGCGACCCCTAAAGGAGAACGCGATCGACGAGGAGGGAGCTACCTATGAACTCTTAGAGGATCTGCGTAGCAGAATCCAGGCCCACGCCTCTCTCCAGAACTGTAGGCATCTTACACCGGCAGCGCTGATCACGTCTGACTACATCTACGAGCTCGCTGATCCGGTGGCCCTCGCCATCGGTCACGAGGTGTTCGACATCTTCGCTCGGGAACCAAACGTCTCCTTCCAACGAAACCGAATCTCCGTAGACGGACTGACCTACGAGCGACTCCGGAACAAGCTCTCAAATCGACTGACGTTAGAGGAGGGGGTTATCGATCAGCATCTACCCCGCGTCCTCTCACTGCTGACCAAAGAGGGATTCGTTCACCAACCACCCTGGGACGAACTCGAGCAGAAGGTGAACGACAGTGGCGAGTCCGCCTCCCGGATCGATGACACCCTCACGTACCTCGAAGAGGAGCGTGATCGGGTCCGCTCGGCCACTCTCTTCGAAGAACCCGTGAAGAGCGGGGTGTTCACGCGAGATGTCCAGGAAGACGAGTCGAGACTCCGGCTGGTAGACCGAGTCTCGTACTGTGCCAATTGCTACAGCGCATATCCCGCTCCCGAAGAGGGCTCCGTTGGTTCCTGTCTGAGCTGCGACCGCGCTTTGGAGACCTACGAGAGGTTCGATGTCGATGAGGGAGAGTACACGGGCGACGGCATCGCAGATATCGATAGCGAGTGGAACTGGGCGCTCGATCACTGGGGGAGCGACATCGCTGCCCCCGCGGCGAACGACGAACTCGACTTCATCTCCGTAGGGATTCACAAGGGTGACGTCCCGCCGTCCCTCCGGGGCGCGATCGAGGAGGCGTTCAGGAAAAACGAACCCGACGTCAATATCGTGAGCGCGACGCCGACGATGGAACTCGGGGTAGACATCGGGACGCTCGACAACGTCACGCAGGTCGGGATACCGCCGACACTCACTAACTACGTTCAGCGGAGCGGTCGGACAGGACGCTCCCAAGGCAGCTCGTCGCTGGTCTCCACAGTCATCAGGGGAGACCACCCGGTTGACAACCACTACTACGCGAACCTCGACGCGTTCTTCTCCGGCTTCGAACCCGTTCGGGTCCCCGACGCTACGGAATACGACGAGGTCATGGCGAGCCACGTGTTCACTGAAACGTTAGCGCACCTGCTGCGAAATCCGGATCCGCGACAGGTGATGGACCGCATCTACTCGTTAAACGAGTCCTCGTTGGACCTGACTAGTTACCAGCAGGAGGTTCGGAAGCGCCTCAACATCCTGCGGAAGTTCGTCGGTGAGGACTCCCAGTACGCGGACCTCAAACAGCACTTGGAGTCTGTCTTCCCGGAACGGGGCGGCGAAGTGCTCGACCGGATCTTCTTCCAAGAAGGGTCGGTGAGTCTCCAGAACCGAAGCGAGCGGACCTTCGAAACGCTCACTAACGTGAGCGGGACCACGAAGGCCGTTACTTCCCTGACGGAACGATACCGCCGCTTAGACCAGTGGTCGAACCTGATGGGCTACCTCGCAAACTACCGCGGATTCGGCACGCAGTTCCCGATAAGGGTTCACGACGGCCGAGAGGACGAGATCCGCTTCGAGACCTCGGGCAGGTTATTCGAGGTCTTCCCCGGACCCGAAAACGAGCCGGGAGCCGTGTTCCGACTACAGGGATCGAAATACATCGTGACCGATGTCCACGGTAGTCCCGATGCCATAGCGGAAACCGGCGTGTGTCAGAACGCCGAATGCGAGCGGCCGTTCGAAAGTCACGAACTCGACCGCGAAACGTGCCCGCACTGTGGTGAACCCCTGACTGAGACAGCAATCCACCCGGTCGGGTCCGTCACATGCGAACCCGCTCGCGGGGGTCGAAGCGGATACTCGACGAGGCCAATCCCGACCGTCCACATTGACCAGACCTCCACTGACGAATCCTACTTTACGGATCTATTCGGCATCGATTGTGAGATGTCAGTAGGTGATTTCGACGTGGTGGATTTCATCTACGCCTTCGAACGCTTCCACTCACGCCGTAGCGACAAGGAGACGCTCCTCTCCGAAGCGGTCATCGACGCCGGGGGGGAGTCCGATCCGGACGACCTCGACTCGTCACTCGACGAGCTCCTGGGAGAGGTAGACGAGACGACCTATCGGCCAATCGGTCAACAGTACCACACACGGGGGCTCCGCTTCCAGTTAGATCGTGAAACCTTCGAGGCCCGGCTCAACGGACACGTCCGAGGCGACGAGATCACCCGCCCGCAAGCGCTGGTGAGCCTCCAGCAAGCGTTCGAAAAATCGATCGCAATCATTGCCGAATGTGATCGGGACGACTTCAGAGTCAAGGTCACAGATACCGGGGAGGACATCGATATCTTCGTCGTCGATAGCCGTGAGGGTGGAAACGGAGTTACCTGGCAGGTCTACAAGTCCATCCAAGAGGGAGATGTCCTCGAACGGCGGATACGTGAGATAGCCGGCTGCGAAAACTGCTCCGGATACTGCGACGAGTGTCTGCTCATCGCGCGTACACCAGCCTTCTACCTCGAGAAAGACCTCCTGAATAAATTCGCTCTTCGAGCGGTCATTGGAATAGATTAGAGGGTAGAGGTTTTCGAAATCCCAAGCGGCGGGGTGATCGCATACCTGCTGATTTATGTGCCCCGCTGAACTGGGAGACTCTAGATGCGTTGGTCTAAGTACGACCAATCACTGCGCAACGCAGAGGTCGTTTTTATTTACGACACGCAGAAAAACGGGAACGTCGAGGGTGTTCTCCGCGGTCTTCCAACTCTCCTCTACAGCCGGTTCTGCGATGTGACGAGTCCGAAATCGTGGCTTCAGATCGGAGGTTCAGATCAACACAGGCTATACGAATACAGTTGGCACCGACTCCAGGACATCGAGGAGATCGACTTCGACCTCGCAGCCCTCACGACGCAGTACTACGAGAGCAACCTCGCCGTGTTCAGTCTTCGGACCCTGATCAACCGATACTCGAACACGGCTCAGAGAATCTTCGTCGTTGCAGATCAGAAGTCGTTCGAGTTGGCGGGGACGGTACGGCCTTTCAGGGAAGATTCCGTGGTCGATAGAACGTTCGCGTACGAGGACATCTACACTGCCTTCGCGGAACGATACGACGAACACGACGTTTCACTTCCGCTTCAGGATACGAAGAACCTCTTTCTCCAAGACAATGCGAACATGTACGAGATTGCGACCGGTGAGACTCTCCAGACGACCAAGCAGTTGATGGAGGTGCTTCCCGAGGCTCCGTATCTCCCAGTGGTCAAGGGACTCTCGTCGATCTTCGCCTCTCAAACCGGAATCGGAAGTGAACCGCTGGGATCTGTCGAGGAACAGGAAGAGTTCGGGAAGTGGCTTCGGCGGCGGATCGAACTGGACTACAACGAGGCCCTGTCGATGGCAAGGATGATTAACGAGTATGCCAGTGACAACGAGAGGATATTTGACCCCGGCGGACGACGGAGGATGCCAGAGATGAACAACGCACGGACAGCGCGACAGGAGATAGATCCTGAGGACAATCCGATCCACGAGCGGTATCACGCGTGGTTCTCCGAGGCCGTATAAACGATGAGTACTAGTGAGAGTTATATCCTCAACCGGGTGCAGAACCCTGAACTGTTAGAAATCGTGTATCGGTCGATCGGCAGCAGGAACCAATCGAAAGAAGAACTGGAGAACGAGACGGGGATGGAAACAGAGAGCGACGGGAGCGGAACATTGGACTTGGCCTTAGAGGGTCTGTTACTCTTCGGTCTCATCCGGCGATCAGACTACGAGTACGAGACAGAGCCGTTCGCGTTCGACACTGGGAACTGGGAGTTGGACTTCCAGATGACGATGTTACACAACGTTGCCCGTGAGGCGGAACCTGACGACTGGGGGAAACAGTCCGCCCTGGTCCTGACCTACGAATACCTGCTTTCTCGGACACAGTTCTTCCCCGGCACCAGTCAGGAACTGATCAATCGAATCGATCGCTGGCATCAGGAATTAGGTTACGAACCCCGGAACAACCGTGGTGAGCGCCAGAAACTCAACCCGGAGAAGTTCAATCACTGGCGGAACCAAGCGGAGTATCTAGGCCTGATTCACCCGACGAAGGGCCGATCAAGTACCTACACGGTGGCACCGGATCCAGACCTCATCGCCGCTTCAGTGGAGGCTGCCTGTGAACGCGAGGGTGACGGAGACGGGATCGAAACCGGAGCTTACGTCGAATGGCTCGAGGGGAACCTGCTCAGAGTCCCTCTAACGACGGAACGGGAGTTCACGAAACCAATGGCGCGCACGCTCTACCATCTCGCTAAGTCAGACCGCCTCGCGTTCGTCAAACACGGAGACCAGGAGCGAATTGGCCTGTGCGGCGTCCCGGTTTCGAAGAACGATCAGATCGCCAAAGACGCGAACTACCTCCGAGTGAAATCATGAGTTTGATTCAGCAACCGAGCGGAACCCTGTGCCCCCACTTCGAGGAAGTTGACGAGAAACTCCTCAGCGCCCTCTTTAGCAAGGTGGCAAAAGTCCGCTCTCAGAATAAAGAACTGTTCGAGTTCACGCATCGACGAATCACCGTCTTCGATGCTCTCGCAGACGAGGAAGTTCGAGTATCTGAGAAGGAGATATACAAGGAGTTCAAGAAACACCATCAGGGGAACTTCGTCACGGTGATCGAGGGGAACGTCGGTACCGGTAAATCGGAACTTTGCGCGTATCTCTCTCATCAGCTCCGAGAAGACGGCCGTCCCGTTCTACACATCGACAAGAACGCCGATCTCCTCAGTATCATGGCGGAGGAGATCCCGGAGTTCTACCGAGAACACATCGGAGGCGAACTCCCGGGCGCGAGCAACGTACAACGGCTGCGTCGGCACGTCAAGACGAACAGGGGAACTGTCGCCAGGCTCGTCGTTTCCAAGGCAAAGCTGAACATCTCCGATCTCGATGATACGACCGTCGATTTCACCGACGAGCAGGAGTCGAAGTTAGAAGGGTTCGTCAAGGACAAACTAACCTCTATCAGCGAGCGAGGGGAGCTCGCCACGAAAGTGAGCTTCGTCGAACCGGGGGAAGTCGAGACGTTCGACTATCTGAACGTGTTTGATACTAAATCAGCAAAAGGAGCCGCCGAGGCATGGAACGACGCCATTTGGGAAGCGGTCCGAGACGAATACGACTCTCCCTCGATGGACCAACTCCTGGAACGAGTCGGACAGGCTTTCGGCGAAGACCGCCCAGTGCTCGTTTTCGAGGACTTCTCGATATCCGCGCTCGATGCGGAGAAGCTCGGGAACTACATGGAAGACGACAGTCCGGAGAACAACTGGGACTTCATCGTCGCCGGGACTCAAGACTCGACGGAAGTTCTACGGACTGAAACCGGCTTAGAACGTCACGACTTCTACCGGACCAACCGCCCCGATTCCAGCAGCGTGCTCTTCCTCGACGACGATACTTGCGTCGATTTCATTCGACCGTACCTCGGCTACATCAAGTACCTGGATCGGAGCGTCTCGTACGAGCGAGGCGAAGACAACGAAGTCACGGACATTCTCCCGCCCGAGGGGGACAGTCGCTGCGCGCGATGCGGTTTCTGCGACGAGCAGTTCCGTGACCTGTTCCCTCTGAGCGAGACCTTCCTCCAGCGCGTCTATGAGGGTCTTGACGAGGAGGATCAGCGACCCCGTCAGTACGTTCGGAAGGTTTTCGACATCCTCCAGGACTACTACAACGAAATCGTCGATTCGCCAGCCAGTTCCGATGAATTAGACGGGTTGAACAATCCTCGAACTCCACACGACGCCGTCTGGGAGAACGAAGCAGTGCGTCGGATGGCGAAGTGGTATGGAGAGGAACGAGAGGGGGGTTGGTTCCAAGTTGACTATCGGTTCGTCCGTGCGTTCGGCCTCACGGACATCGATACTGACGAATTACAGATCGAGCGACAGTCCGTCGCCGGAAACGGGGCGGTTGATACCGACGTGCAGTTCTGGAAAATACCGGGCACAGATGCGTCGGTAAGCGGTGGAGGTGCGAATGGACCAGGGGGTGACGGAGGGACTACCGAACCCCGCCGCTCGAAAGAGGAGAAGAAAATCGACGAGCTGAAGGGACAGTTGGATACTTGGCGGAACGATCCGGACTCCAGCGCTGCTGCTGACATAGACGTCTATCTGAAAAAGGGCCTGAAGGACGCCCTCGACAACTTGACTGATGGTTTCGCCGTCCGGACGAATGGGTCTCTGGAATACTTCGTCGGAGGGAACGAGGAACCGTTCGTAATCGAGGGCCAAGGCGTCCGCGATGAGGATCAGATAGAAGTCTGTCCGGAGGACTTCACGCCGAGCGACCTGCTGGCCTTGCTGGAGTACGGCGTCTATCGAGAGATGAGTCCCAATGAGGCCGACGAGTCCCGCCTATTCGAAGAGACTGGAACCCAGTTGACCACGTACGCCCGGGAGTGGCAAGACCTCATTCACTCGACGTACCTGGAGTCCAGTACCAACTTCTTCGTTGTCGGAGCGACGAACAACTCGTTCGAGGACTTCGTTGTCGGGGTATACGGACTGGCCGTGCTCCTCGACGACCCGTGGAAGGAGGTTTCCGCCGAGCGAATCGCCGACGCCTATTTACAGGACGACCTGGAACTCGATACACTACTGAAACGGGCCCTCGGCGACCGCCTTGTGCAGGACCAGATTGGGGATATCCAGTCGTTTGTCGAGAATTCGAAGGAGATCGAGTCCCTCGTCGAAGACTACTTCGCGGCGAGTGAGAACGTACTTGATCTCCCACGTATCCGAGAACACCTCGATAAGACGTCGCCGCTCAAGATCATAGACAGCCTGAAGAAAGGAGGCCTGAAGGACCTCCCAGCAGACCTCCGGTTCGATTCCAGCACGTCCCTACGAGACCTGGCCATCGCCGCCTACGATGCAGGCTCAGCGCTGGAGGACCTCTCCGGTGACGAAGACGCCGCGAAAGCGACCGGATTCATGAGTCACCAACTCGCCGGTATTGACGTCGAACAGACCAAATCGTATATCGAAAAGATCCGGACGTACGATGACGTGAACCCGGATACCAAGGAAGCGCTCGGACAGTTCACCGACTATTCCGAAGACGAGATCGACGAAGTTCACCACGCGTGCGAACTCCACGACAAACTGGCTGGTCAACGGGGGACCCATCAAAAACTCCACGCAACACTCGCTGGACTGAGAGTATGGGAGCACGATCTTACCGGGATTCTCGCAGACATCGAGTTCGCCGGCGGCGACAGTTCCAGTGATACTTCGCGGTTCGATAAACTCAGTGAAAAATATGTCAACAAGTAATTTCCAGTCGGAGTTGGAGAGCTATTACGAAACTCAACGCCGTAGCCACCTCACCGCGAAACTCCAGACCGCGACGGAGCTCATGGAGGAGACGCTCCTCCTCTGCGAGGTCTATGACGTCCTTTTCGAAGATGAACTCTCCCCCGATGAAAACGTTCGTGGCTTAGTGGCGTCTCTCCGCGAGAACGCACAGAAGAAGGAATTCGACGCTCTGGAGGAGGAGCTTCCGGGAGCGATAGATGCCTTAGAATCAGAGAGAGACGATATCAAATCAGAATTACAGCACGAACTCCACGACATCGAGGAACGAATCGGCGGCTTCGAAGCCCTGAATCGGCGTATCGGGAAAATCGACCCAGACCGTATTGACTCACTCAAAGAGACCGTCTCGAAACTCGATCAAGTTACCATAGAACCAGATACCGAGTTCGAACAGAGGGCGCAGGAAATCCGCTCTATAACACAGGAGTTTGAGAACGAACTCAGAGATGTCGAAAGCTCTCTCTTCGAAGACTTCCGAGGGAGTGATATCGAGGGATTAATCAGGTCTCTCCTTAGAGGTGAAGAACTACGATTATCAGAACGCTCGGCTGAGGACTTGATGTCGCTGAAGGACTCGGAACTGGAACCCTATGTCACGCTCTCGTTAGAAGGACAATAGTGAGCTAAAAATCTCATCCACCGAAGAGTGAAACCAGTAGACTACCTACTATGCTGACTTATAATTAGGTGGGAGTTCCGGTGATGCCACCACTAGTGTTTTTACGATAGCCAATCAGGTTGCGATAATGAGCTCAGATCCGGTGCTGTCTCAGCGGCTTGTCCGATTTGGCGAGGATACACGAGATGATGAACTACTCCATCGACAAATAATCAGGTCACGGGCGAAAAATAACATCACAATTGATCAGCGGCCAATAGGAGCTGTGTTTGATGAGGTATTTCGGATACCCGACTACCAGCGAGGGTACCAGTGGGAGGAAGAGCAGTGGGAAAAATTGTGGGAGCAGATTGAGGCCTTCGTCAATATTGACGTAGATGATCCAAGCAGGATCACTGACGTCTTTTTTGGGTCTATGTTCTTTTCAGAACGAAACAGCGATGATGTAGGCCTTGGTGAAAGGATTGACGGGGACGTCCTCGACGTGATCGACGGTCAACAGCGGGTCACGACGATTTCTATTTTGTTCAAAATCCTCGCTGATGAACTGTCTGATTGCTTGGCCAATTCGGAACCGGATTTCATACGTCAATATTCTGAACACGTAGGAATCCTCAACAACCAGATCTATAGAAATGGTAATCCAGCAGATGGGCCGGCATTAATACGCGAAGAAGGGGGTGCCGGAGGGTTGGAAAGCCAACAAGCCCAGGACGACACACCCACCCTTTTTGAAGCGTTAATGGGTAGTGAAGAAATCAAACTGGAACACCTCCTGAGCCGGGACGAAAAAAACAATAACAGAAAATATGGGATAATTCGTATCGAAGACTACCTAGAAAATCTCCAGATCGACCCCGAAAAGTATCTTGAAGAGTTAGTGGCCGTTTCTGACCCACACGACCATCCGAATATTCCGGCTAGTAAGGCCAGAGTCATTGACGATGCTCAGGGTGTATCGGATCTAACTGACGAGGACCGAGAGTACTTTATCGAACAAAATCGAGTCGAATTCAGTGAGGCTGAAGTGACTCTTACAGAGGCATATAACTTCTTTTACAAGCGAGTCCACGATGATCTATTCGACGATTATAGTACTGAAAGCAAATATAGATTAATTACGAATATTTATAACTATATATTAAACTGTTTTGAGATAGGATATTTCGAAGTCAGGGATAACGATCCACAACTATTGATGAAAATATTTGAGGTTCTTAATGATCAGGGGGTTGACCTGAAAAAGAAAGACCTGATTAGGACACGAATAGCCAATAAATTAAGAGGTGATGAGGAATATGAAGAATATAAAAACAAATGGGAATCTGTAGTCGAACTCTTTGGAGACGAGAGCGATATCATCATTTCGTTTTTAGAGACTTATTTTACTACCACAGAGGAATCTGTCCACGCGCGAGGCGATATCAGCGACCGGCTCCTAGAGGCATTTACTTTAGAGGACACGAATGGTGAGCAGATTGACTCAAGGATTGCCACTGTACAGAGTGCAAAAGACTTTCTGGAAGAACTAGAACAGTATGCAGAACTCTATCATCAGTTGAAGCATCCCCGCGACGAAGGATTTGAATTTGATGAGGACGCTCAAAATCTTGAAGACGAATGCAATCGCATTCTCTCCCGCCTCCGCGACCATGACACTGATATTTGGGAACCGCTTGTCCTCGGCTACTACTATCAGATCCATATCGGCAACCACAGCGATATAGAAGATCTTCATTCGTTGCTGCGAACAATTGAATCGTTTGTAATCCGCTTTGCCGTCGCTGGATCTGCAAGCGATAGAGATGCAACTTATGTAGATGGAGTGAAGGAATTCAGTGACAGTGATTCACTAGGTCAACATATTGAAGTTGCAATGATCAAACGAGCAGTCGAAAAGACCGAATCAAGTGATATCTTCGGTGACGATCTTATTGAGAACCTGATGCGAAATGACTGGGGATCCAAGCGTTGCAAGGCGCTACTTCGAAAAATAGTATCGGAAAATCTTGATACAGAGGCGAATGATCGGATGCTCAGTCGTGAGCTAGATCCCAGCAATGATAGTATCCACCTTGAACATATTTTTCCTCAGAGTCCCCTCCAAGAGGACAGCGACCGATATGGATGGATTAACTCATTCTTTATGCGAAATGCACCTGACGACGAAGACACAATAGTTGATGATGACTTCCTTGAGGTTATAGAAAACCATACTGAGGAAGAATTAGACGAGGAGCTTGAGAACGTTAGCGACATGTTCAACCAAGTGATCGGAAATCATCTTCTCCTCCTATCAGGAGTTAATATTCGCATTTCGAACGATCGGTACGGGGCGAAGTTAGCCGGCTATGCCTCCGCTGATGACTTTGAAGATTTGATTACCAGTGATCATATAATTGAAGTAGATCGTGAACCGGAAGACTGGGAGGATCTCGCTAACTATGGTAGGTACAGACGATATCTTAACGATCCAGACGTCAATGTCGAACAAGTGGACTTGCCCATATCAGACGAAACAGAACATGATAAAGAAACATGGTTACAAAATCGTCTCGAAGAACTTGAGGAGGTGGTTGAATCGTATGATGGCGCGTGGACCTTAGAACGGGTTGGTATAAATTCCAGCCACCTTCTTGATACAGTAGCCGATTCGATCCGATTAGGTAAATGGATCAATGAGGATGAGCTCAACGAGATCAATTATGAGATCGATGAGTTTGATGAGGTTGACATCGATCAGATTGTACGCGATGACCTAGAACGACGACAAAAGTACGTTGAAGGAAATCAACGACGGCATTTGTAAGGATATAGTCATAGTACAAAATAACTGACTGCGAACACCAATATCCCTAAGACCGTGACAAGGCCGGTACGAATCGATAACTCCACTTTCATCTCATGATCATAGACAGGAAGAATCCACCCAAATCCACCAAACGCGATCAACATTCCACCAGCAAGCATTGCAATAACGCGACCTGCTTGCTGAACGCCAAGATTTGAGACAGCCAGAATCTGCACCGATGTAATCGCGAAGGTAATAAGTGCCGCAAAGAACCCGATAAACCGGAGTGTGTTCTTTCGATATTCATTCACAGCGTTCGACAGATCCTCTTTTAGTTCTGTGAGATCGTCTCGAGCACCAGCAATGTCCTCTTTAAGTTGTACTGAATCATAGACGATATTAATGCTTCGTCGCAATTGCTGCTTCCGATCTTGTGTGAGTATCGGAACCTCTTCCTGTTGATCGTATCTCACAGCCTCTTCTAGATTCTCTCGTGCTTCTTCATGTTCGTTATTTATTAGGTTGAGCCGCAACTTCACCACATATGTACGAGCGTACTCACGTTCAAGCGCTTCTGCCTGATCAGCGGCTTGCGACGCTTCATCAATGATTGTCTCACTTTTCAGATCAGATTCAGTAAATGAGGGCTCGAACTCGGGATCTGACTCGAACGCTGTTGCGACCGACTCGGAGAAATTCAATTGGAGGAGATAGTGATTTGGTCCCTTCCTCTTAGACTCGTACGCAAGTTCGATGGCGGTAGTTATGTTGTCATATTCCGGATCGACATGATGCTTGTGAATAATATAAGATTCAAAGAACTTCATTAAGTAGCCATATCTATTGTCATTAAATAGGGCTTCATACTCTTCATATACACTTTGAGCCGATTCAGAGTTATCATTAGATATATGATAGAGCATGAGAGCAGCAAATGCTGAAAACGCTAAATGGTTATGAACATCTAACATTTGCTCGTACAGGTCAGGTGCGCTGTACGGTGAATTACTACGTGCTAATTTATCGGGAACCTCAGATCCATCGAAAAAGAGGTCTTCAAGTTGAAACTGGGAATCGACTTGTAGTAGCAGTTCCATATAATCAGCGTCAGAAAACGATAGATGATCTGAAGATGGTTCCGTCACGTCTGTTTCGCCCTCTGCCGAATCTTCCAATTCTCCTGTTACTTTAATGATATAGTCAAAGATAACCGGCGGTTGATCCAAATACTCACTCAGACTCTCATCTTTGTCGTTAATTCGCTCTGGGACGACACCGTACTCTTCTGGCAGGGTTGCCATTAAGTTGGGACTCTTGTGCCAGATATAATTTCTTTTCGACAAGCGGTCTTTTTCACGGTTGCGTCGAAACATAGCATCTATGTCTAGTCTGCCGATCTCAGAGAACGAGTTTCTCAACCGGTTGGAAGACGCTAATCGGCAGAGATTCGATGAACCCGACTGGTCGCTCAATCAAGCTCAGCGGCGAGCGATTCTCCATAGCGGTGGACCCCTTCATATAACGGCCGGCCCCGGGAGCGGTAAGACCGAAGTCCTCGTTTCGCGGACTCTGAAGCTAATCCTGGTGGACGGGGTCGAACCGGGGAGTATCTTCCTCACGACCTTTACCGAGAAGGCGGCTCAGAGTCTTGAAGAACGAATCGTGGACCGGTTGGATGCGATTGGGTACGGCGAAGCCGTTGACGCGAACAAGATTCGAATAGGGACGCTTCACTCCCTGTGTAACGATATTATGCAGGAGTACCGGTATCCGGATTACGGGAACGTCGAACTGCTGGACGAGGACGGACAGCAGCTGTTTATGTATGACAACTGTGAGTTTGTCGATTACCTCCGTGGTGCGGATATTGATTCCTCCGATTGGGAAACTATCCCAGAAGACCTGAACGATACGAGCGACGAATGGGAGTTCTTCGACGAGATATTCGGCTGGCAGGTCCACTCGGAATACGGTCCCAACAAGTGGCAGGCCACGCAGGGCGCCTCGAAGCTATTCAATCGGGTCTCCCAGTACCTTGCATCAACAGAGGAGCTGAAGTCACACGAAGAATGGCCTTGGCGCGTGTGTGCCGAGGGATTAGAGAAGTACCGTGAGACCCTACGCGAAGAGCGGCGGTGTGACTTCGCTCGGTTACTGGAGCGATTCATCGAATTCTTGCATCACAACTCCGGGGAACGGTTCGTTCACGGTGAGGAGGAGAGAGAACGTCCCCCTCTGGAGCACGTCCTCGTGGACGAATATCAGGACACGAACCCGCTCCAGCAGGAACTTTATTTCCGGTTGTTAGAGGAGTTAGACGCCCCCAACATCACAGTCGTAGGGGATGACGACCAGGCCCTGTATCGATTCCGAGGCGGAACAGTGGAATGTCTTATCCGCTTCCCGGAGCGGGTGCGTGATCGTTTCGACGTCCCCGTCCGGAGCATTCAACTCAAGACGAACTACCGCTCGACCCGCGATATCGTGTCGTGGTGTAACCGATACATCGGCGAATTCCCGGCGATGCAAAAGGAAGGCGCCCGCGCTCCGGGGAAAGAACCTATGACTGTCGGTAGAGACGGCACCGACGGTCGAGTCAGCGTCCGCGCGATTCTCGAAGGGAGAAGTGACGGTCCTCCGGCCGAAAAGGCGACAGAACTCGTTCAAGAACTCAACGACAGGGATTACATCGACGATTACAGCCAGGTGGCCTTCCTCTTCAAGAGCGCCAAGGAAAGCAGCCGATGGGCTGGTCCATTTGTCGAGGCTCTGCGCGATCGCGGAATACCCGTCCACAACCCTCGGAACAAAGCGTATCTCGATCAAGACGAGGTTCGGTTCGCTCTCGGAGCTATCATCCGCTGTATAGACCCTAAGCTCGACTGTCTCGAAAAGAGGGGAATCAAGGGAGGTGTCAGAGACCAGGTCGAGGAGTGGTTCGGAGAGTTCGACGAGTACGCGGACGAGTACGATGCGTCCCAACTCCGCCGGTTCGTCAGGGACGTCGAAGACGAAGTCGTGCAGTTGGACGAAGATGAGACGCTCGGGATGACTCTGCTCGACCTGCTGTATCGTGTTCTGTCGTTCGAACCGTTCGTCACGTGGATCGAGAGCACTGACGAGCCCGCCCGGGGGAAGCGATTGGGACGACTGACTAACCTCTTCGATTCGTTCGCAAGTGTGTCAGGTCGATCCACGCTGTCTCCGTCTTCGTGGGCCGATTCTGTATCGACGCGATTCCTCGGGAGTTTCTATTACTTGTTTTGCGGCTACCTCAATTCCACGGACTTCGACGAGCCCGAAGACCCGCACGATCAGATTCCGTCGGGGTTCGTCCAAGTTATGACAGTCCACCAGGCGAAGGGACTGGAGTTCCCGGTGGTCTTCACGAGCGACCTCGACAGTGAGCCCTGGACGTTCGGAGGAACGTACTGGATCGAAGAGCAACTCCGTGACTTCGCCAGCATCAATCCCGGGGGAACGGTCGATTCCAGATCGAGACGGGACGAAATCCGTCGGTTCTACGTCGCCTATTCGCGGGCAGAACAAGACCTCTTCCTACTCGACCAAGAGGACGCTCCGACCGAACTCTCCCTCGGATATCAGGACGGCGACCCTCTGTCTACGGACTGGTTCAGCGATGAACGACGGGTTCGGAATCCTGATGACTTCCTCCAGCAGGTCGAAGGAGGCGTGGGATCCCATGAAGCGGTGGAACTGAAGCGCCGTTACAGCATCACGGGCGACGTGCTTGCGTACCGACGCTGCAAGCGTCAGTACGGGTACTACACGGACATGGACTTCACGCCCAACCACGTGACGCAACTGTTCTTCGGGCGCGTTGTCCACGAGACTCTCGACCGGGCACATCGCCACTACGCCGGCGAATTGGAAGACGCGACTCGCGGACAAGTTCCCTCCGATGACGACGTAGAGGAATACTTTCGGGAGGTCGCAGAAGCGCTGAAAGCCCGGAACATCTATCCGATGAGCGAAGAGGCAGAAGAGACCGCCTTAGAATATATCCAACGCTTCAATCGACGTGAGGGGGAGCGACTGTATCCCCGCGTCGTGGATACCGAACACCGGTTGGAGAGCAGTCAGGAGGACTTCGTGCTTGAGGGAGTCGTTGACGTCTTAGTCAGCGATGAACACGGCCGAGAGATCTGGGACTACAAGGCAGGTCAACGCCCGGAGGGCGGCCGAGAGCTCGACGATTATCGGACGCAGTTACACACGTACGCTGAACTCTACAGGTACAACGAGGGGACGTACCCCGACCGCGGCGTCATCTACTTCCTCGGGGAAGACAACAAAGAAGACGCTCAATTCGAGGTCACGTTCGAGGACAGGGAAGTCGAGGATTCGTTAGAAGCGTTCGAGCGAACCGTACGAGATATAGAGCGAGATCGGGAAGCGAAAAACTGGTTCGATATCACGGAGAACGAAGCGCCATCAGAGGGGACTTGTACCGAGTGCGACGTTCGGTGGAGTTGCCCCGCACGCCCGGAATATTCCCTAAACGACTAACGCTGCGGAATCTTATTTGCACTAACATCGAACGGTCCCTTCGTTACCCTCCTCACTGGCAGATTCGATTTTGCACACGAAGAATTCCCACTCTGGATACATGATAAAGCGGTTCTCTTCGATATTTTCTACGTGATCCACGTCTTCCACCTCCCAAGTATAGCAACCGTCCTCGCCCTCCACGGCGAAGTCCAGCACTCCCGTCCCGCTTCCGATAACGTGTTGAACTCTATCGAGTCTTGTCGTCTGGGAAGCCCTGGTTCATAGGTTGCTCTCTCGTCATCTATGGCAACTAAGACAGGGTTCCTCTCGAGCCCCACTATTTGAATGACTGGGCCGAAACAACAAACCGAGAGATCGCGGCGAGAACCATGTACCGCTCGATCTGTGTAGTCACTGTCACCGTCTTATGTTGCTCATCGTACTCGATTACGCCCCTCTCGTCGAGAGTTGGCAGATGTGTCTGAAGTAACCCGTTATATACAGATTCGTAGTCGTCACGCACGACGTTACGGGGAGGTGTTCCGGTTTCGATGCCTCCGAGAACCCTCGCAAGGTGTCGGACTTCAACCTCTTTCTGGCGTTCGAATAAGCTGAGATATCTAATCAGCAGGACACGACGCCGGTTACCGAGGATCGAGAAGATATCGGATATCTCGGAAGGAGCGCCATCAGCGACAGTCACGGTAATCTCACCTCTGTCGAATCCACCGATACTCCGAACTGTATCTGACCACGGGACTTTTGCGAATAGTCGCCTATAGCGAACATGCTGTCTCACCAGACAGCGCGGGTACGGTGTCTCAAGCACCGGGCCCATTTTCATGAGCCACCGCGCCTTGAATCACCATAGTGACGGAAGCCACTTAATCGCGGGCAATTCGTCGCTTATCGTTACGTCTCAGTGTAGTCAGGACGCTCCGCGTAATCGACAGGATCACGCTCCCCGAGGTTTTGAAACGCCTGAAGACGGAAAGCACAGGCATCGCAGGTACCGCATGCCGGCTCTTCCTCTCGGTAGCAGCTCCATGTATGTTCGTAGGGGACACCGAGTTCGAGCCCCCGTTCGGCGATGTCAGTCTTGGACCACTCGTCGAACGGAGCTTCGATACTGATGTCCGTCTCGGGTTTCGTGCCGACATCAACGACCTGCTGGAACGCCTCGAAGAATTCGGGGCGGCAGTCCGGATATCCCGAAAAGTCCTCGGTATGGGCACCGATGAACACTGCATCGCACTCCTTGGCTTCGGCGTACGAGGTCGCCATAGAGAGGAGATTAGCGTTCCGGAACGGAACATAGGAGGACGGAATTTCGTCGCCCTCCAGATCCGCGTCTTCGATCTCCATCTCTTCGTCGGTGAGACTCGAAGCTCCGATTTTCGAGAGGTGGTCGGTCGTGAGATGTAGGAAGTCCACGGCGTCGAAGGCTTCGGCTTGCGCCTTCGCGCATTCCAACTCCTTACTCTCAGTCTGCTGGCCGTACGATGTGTGGAGCAGATATAGGTCATAGCCGGCGTCCTGGGCGACTGCGGCGGCTGTTGCACTATCCATCCCACCTGACGCTAAGACGACTGCACGCGGTCGGTTCATCGGTTTTCCTCCCGGTCAACGGCATCGTGGAACTGTTCTCGTTCTTCCTCAGTCAGGTCTCCCACGGAGGTCCTAGTGGTAGTCATACTTTCCGTCTCTATGCCGCGCATTGATTCGCATAGGTGGGTTGCACTCACTTCGACGAGTACCGCGGGCGCGTCAAGTTCATCGGCAAGTCCAGAGGCGATATCGTTCGTCAGCCGCTCCTGCATCGTGAGCTGTCTCGTCTGCCAGCGGACGTACCGCGTGAGCTTCGATAACCCGACGACTTCTCCGGCTGGCCGGTACGCGACGTGGGCCGTCCCGAAGAATGGTAACAGGTGGTGTTCGCACAGGGAATAGATCGGAATGTCCGTCTTGATGATGAGGTCGTCGCTTTGGGCATCGAACGTTCGCATCGTCGGCTTCGATGCTTCTCGCTTCCCTTCTGTGAGTGTGTTAAACGTCTCGGGAACACGACGCTGCCACGTCTCGGTGAGACCATCTCGCTCAGGGTCTTCACCCACTGCCTCTAACAGGAGACGGACACCGCGCTGTGCTTTCTCGTAGTCGATGTCTTTCTCGCTGCCAGTCCGTTGGTTCAGTTCGGAATGTGAGCTCGTCATGTTACGTACCTGGGGCGTCGTTCCAGAGATCCACGTGCAACCGCGGAGTGTATCGGTAGCCGTACTCCATCGATAGATCTGCGACCACGGTTCGTTTCTTGTCGAGTTCCTCGCGGGTCGTCCCCTCCGGCATAAGGAGAATCTCCGAATTGGGGACACGCTTGGCGGCTGTATTTCGAATATTCTCGACTAGGTCCTCGATGTCGGGCATATCTTCGGGACCGGTAACGACGAACTTGAGTTGCGTGTCGTACTCGTCAACTAGATTCCCAAGCGCGTCGAGATCAATACGACGGTCTTCGTGACGTTCGGCCCACTCACCGTCGCCTTTCGGATCTTTATCGGGTATGGGTGTGCTTGATGTGAGTTTCGGGCTGATGCTTGCCAAGTCGATGGGGGCGTCTCGATAGATAGTTCCGTTCGTCTCTACAGTCGTGTGGTAGCCGCGGTCATCGAGACGTTTGAGAAGCGAGACCGCTCCGTCGTGGATGAGCGGCTCACCTCCCGTCAGAACGACGTGTTCGGCCTTCTCGTGAGAGTCAACTTCCGCGACAATGTCGTCAAGAGCCATGTTGGCGTGGGTCGGCTCCCATGAGGTGTGGTAAGAGTCACAGAACCAACACCGGAGGTTACAGCCGCTCGTCCGGATGAACACCGACGGTTCTCCCGTGAGTTTCCCCTCGCCCTGGAGTGAGTAGAATAGTTCGTTAATTGGGAGCGTCTCCCCATCGGCGTTGGGAGTCTCCTTCTGAGCAGAGGTCGAATTAACTGGCATCAGTGGGTAACTCCCGCACAGAGTTCAGCAGTCTCTCTGACCCGAGCCGAGACATCCGATACCGAATCCGGGAGGCTTTTGAGGAGTTTGCGTTCTAGGATGATGCTCATCACCTCTGCCGTAGGCGGGTGATCCAGAACGACAACTCCGTCTCCCTCCCCACTCTGTTCGAAGGCGTCAATTAGAGGATCGCCCTCCTCAAGGAGAAAGCGATGGTCCCACTCAGATATTATTGAAGTAATATCTCCTTTGTCCACTACCCACCCTTCATCGGTGAGTGTTCCGATTACTTCAACCGATACCTCGTAGTTGTGACCGTGAGGGCGACTGCACTTCCCGTCGTGATGTAAGATGCGATGCCCTGTACTGATTCTGATCGGTCGATCCTCGCCCACGTATAGTGTTCGCTCGCCAGCGTCGGCGAGGTTAGAAGAGGATTCTTGCTCTAAGGACATGATCGATCCTTCTTAGAGTATGCACTAAATATTATCGGAAGAATACCGTAGTAGTTCTCCGTCCCGAGAGAAAGGGATATTCATATGATGGAACCAAGTAAGGCTAAGACGGTGATCTAATCTGTGAGGTTCTACGTTCCTGAGTGGGACGACGCGGTCGATGCGCACTACGATTTCGAACACGACGAGCTCTCAAATCTCGACCGTCAGGAGCGTGAGCTAGATTACATCTGGGATATATTCGACCACGAAACAACACCTATCGACGGGGTACTAATCTCGCGTGAACAAGTAGAGGAGACGAATAGGAAGGCGGAGCGTCTCATTAAGTACGGCGTCTACGACGACCCGGTTCTTTCTGTTCCGGAGTGGCTCCCGACAATCAGTGACTGCGGGGCATGGGGGTACAAATCCCTCCCTTTCCCGCCATATGGAAACGAGGAGATGCTCGACTTCTACGAGGAGTTGGAAATCTCCGTAGGGGTCACAATCGATCACTTGGTACTCGGTTCCGGCAAGGACAAGGGCCGTCTCTACCTCGACGAGCGAGCCTTCGGGGACAAGTTCGAAGAAGACGATATTCCCGACGCCCTTGAGGACACTGTGGATCTGATGGTCGATGAGTGGCCGGACGAGTGGCCAGATTACGTTGACGAGTACGAGCCTTCGATACAAGCCGCGAGTGCCGCAGAAGTGGAAACATTCAGTCCGGACACGTTCCGTGGAGACATCGACGCAGTTCTCGCTAGACTATCGGACGATCCGCGTGCGGTATACCGTGACGACGACAAGAAGTTCCGTTACGAGCTTACGCTACGCAACGCGCGAGAGATGTACGACCTGTACCAGACCGAGGATCGCCCGTTCCGGTTGATGGTAGCGATCCAGGGATGGGACCCAGAGTCGTACGTCAGGGCCGTCAAAGAGGTGCTCGATATCGGGTATGACTACCTCGGAATCGGCGGCGTTGCCGGAAGTCCGATCCACGACGTGAGACAGATCGTAAAGGGGGTAGGGAAAGCCGTCAAGTCCTTCGAGCGGGAGAACAATACCCGAGTCGATTCGCACGTTTTCGGCTTTGCGAAAGCCGAGGGATTCGAAACTGTCGGGCGGTCCGGAATGTCGAGTTTCGACAGCGCGAGTATGTTGCGTTCGGCCTGGACCGGTGGCGAGAACTATCGCCTGTACGACGACGAACGATACGACGCTATCCGAGTCAGGTATCCGTCTAACGGAGATGACCTCCGAGAGGCGGTTCAGAAATCTCTCCGAGGGAGAGAGACGCTCGTTGCGCTGCGCGCTTACGATGCAGAAACGTCGATCGAGGAAGCCATTCAGACCTGGCACCAGAAAGCCCAAAAAGTCCTCCCTGCGACCCGTGAATACCTGCGCTGTCATCGCCACGACGATCGATACGACGAATCTCGGTTACGGGATGTAGAGGCTGCGCTCCGAGACGACTTTGAATACGCTGGAGAGCTCCAAGTGGCCTTCAGCGACGACCTGAGAGGGAAAATCGTCAAGCTTCTTCGTGAAGACACAGCTCAGGATCCGATACCAATTGAACAGTACGACGAATTGCTCTCAGTGGCGGAACAAGAATTTGAGGGGTTCCCACGGGTGCCGACGGTCTTAGAGCGCCAGAACCCTTCGAACGCTTACGACCGAATCTGGTCTGTCGTCAATGATTACGCGGAGTGGATCGGGGACGATGACCTACTAGAAGAATACAGGAAGACGCTGCGGGAGCGTCCCTGGGAGAGGTGCGACTGCCCGATTTGTGAGGAGAACGGAATTGAGGTGTGTATCTTCCGTGGTAATGACCGAAATCGACGTCGTGGATTCCACAACACGCGCCGATTCTACGATGAGTTCGCTGACGAGCTACCAAAGCTTCTCATCGCAGTCAAAGGAACGCCCAATCTGAATCAGATCAGTGACGTAGAAGCGTATCTCCGGAGCGAGCACCCAGACTTCTGGGAACATGTCCACGACCTACCGGTCGCAGAAATAGGAGTGGTTGACGCAAAAGGGATTCAAGAGTGGTGGAACGAGACGCCCTCTACTGTATCCTTCGCTCCCAACAGAATGGCAGAGAATTTAGAGACCCAGACAGCACGGTACCAGAAGATGTTCCTGCTAATGTCCGACGAGAAGGTTGATTCCTCCGTATCTGACGCTGTAGCGGAAAACGACTGCGAACTACATGCGTTCGACGACGCTGAGGCGCTACGGGAGAGCGTCCTAGAGGCGTGTGGTCGTAACTATGTTGCAGGCGACGATTTTGTCCCCCATCCACCAGAACTCGATACGAGAGATGGACTGAACGTCCTCATCATCGACCAATGCTCTGGTTCCAAAGATATCCCGGAAGGGGCACCTGTCTTCGACGCGGAAGAGACCCTCAAGTACTCACGAGAGGAGTTGTTGAATCGGGATAATGTTCCGGGGATCGCCGCACGCGACCTATACACCGGCAGACAGCAAGAATTCGTGAAGGATGCAGTACGTCGGTTGCAGAGTCAGGGACATAACGCTAACCGATATTTCATCAGCGCGGGATTCGGTCTCGTGGCGGACGACGAATCCCTTCCACCCTACGAAGTGACCTTTAGTTCGATGAACGTCGGGGAGATACGAGAGCGCTCGAAGCGACTTCAGATCAAGGAGGATCTCAGGCAGGTTATAGACGAAGCGGATTATGATGTTGTGTTCTTTACTCTCGGTAGCGATTACTACACCAGCATTGAGATCGATGAGATGGTGCAGGAAGTGCGCGCAGATCGGATCGGGGTGGTGTTCAACCGCGAACTCGTCGATGGTCAGTTCGAGAACATCGTATCGGTTCCCGCCCGGACGGAAGACGCAAAGAACCACGGCACCATTGTTGTAGGCCTAAAAGGGCTCTATATGGAAAATTTCGCTTCTCGTCTGAGTAACCTCGATACCTTACGCCCCCACGATATCGAAGAACTCTGCCGACGTGTCGAAGATGGTCCAACTCAAACGGCTTTCGAGAAGTTCTAGAGAAAGGTCAACGAATCTTTCATCACCTCGACAAGTATATCGGGCCAGTAGTTAAGTGTGATAACAGCTTATCCGAGCGGGAGGGATGTTGTACAGAAGACGAAAACTCGACCTCCCGCACGGGGAGTTGTACACCCCAGTACTATTCCCTGTTCGCAATATCGGGAAGCGGTCGAGTGACAATACCCCGACGTACGTCGGCACTATCCCGGATTTCTCGGCGGCGATGATTAACGCTCGGTCGATCAGGAACCGGGAACCGATGTGGAATAGACTGACCAACGGCGTCACGTTACGAGAAGAGATGGACGTCCCGGAGGACACGATAGTCTTCGCAGATAGCGGAGGGTTCGATTTCTCCGGAGAAGAGATCGACACTACCCCAGCAGAAACGCTCGAGACACAGGACCAACTCGAAGCGGACATCTACGGAACTGTCGATGCCCCCCTATCTAGGGAGAACCGCGCGGCGGAAAACCAACGACGTATCGACCAGAGCGTCGAATACGCCCTTGAGGCGAGTGATCGCCACACTGGAGACGCGTTGCTCTTCGCAAGCGTGCACGGGTATGACCCCGAAACCATCCGGAATAGCATCCGGCATCTGGAGAAAAACGGCGACTTCGACGGATACGCCCTTGGAAGTATGGTCCCTATCCGAACCGACTACAAGAAGGTAACTAAACTGGTACTTTCGGCGAGACAGGCTACGGACAAGCACTTGCACGTGTACGGCCTCGGCGGCATCGTCTACCAACCGCTCCTGCTGTACCTCGGCGTCGATAGCTTCGACTCGTCGGCGTTCATACGAAGTGCGGGCAATCGGAACTATCTGATTCCCGGATTCGGTGGCGAACCACTACGGAACATTGAGTCGTTAGATAGACTGCCCTGCCCGTGTCCCGTCTGTGGACAGCGGGAACTAGAGGAGATCCGTGAAGACCGGACCGCGCTCACCAAGCACAACCTCTGGGCTCTGGCGACTGAACTCAGGCGATTCCGGTACGTTGTCGAAGCGGAGCGGGACGTTGAGGAGTATCTCGACCTCCGGTTCCAGGGGAACGAGGTTACCAGACGGGCGTACGAGACCGCCAAGCAGCAAGTGCGGAGGCTCACATGACCGAAGTGAGGGCCACCATCCGACCGGTCACCCTGAGCCGCTTGGTAGAGCTCACCCACGTCTGCCAAGAAGGAGCCAAATCCACGGATGAAGTCGAGGCAGCCCTCAACGTCAGCCACCGCCGTGCGCGCGAAACGATCCTCGAAGCGGAGCGTATCTCACTCCTGTCCAAGAAGGGTGACGAAGAGGAGTCCGTTTACGCGACCACTGACGTTGGTGAGTCGTTCCTAGAGGCGGTCCGAACGGAGGACTGGCAAGGAGCGAGTGCCATCCTTGCCACGCACAGCCCACACTACAAGGCGTTCATCGAAACCTTAGAGGACGATGGTCGGGGCGGCCTGGATGCCCTATTGGAACGACTGGAGGAAACCCAAGAGTTCACCCCGTACTCGTTCAACCAGACCGGAATAGAGGTCGTCGGCGACTGGGCGGAACGTCTGGGGCGTGTTCAGCGGAACGCCTTCTCCGGGAGTTACTACCTGAAGGACCGTTCCGGGGCACCGCCCAACTTCCACACCGTACTGCTCGAAGTCTACGACGACCTCGAACAGACTGCGGGAGTGGACTTGCGCCAGCGGTACATGTCGATTCCGAGACTCCGCGAGGAAGTATGTGAACGGCTTGGTTGTGCCCGCGATGACTTCGACGATGCCTTGCTCGCGGTGTGTCAGCAGAACGTGGGTAAACTTGAGCTCTCGGGCGCTCCTCTGGACTCGGCGGCGAAGGACGCCACTCTCGGTATCAAGCAGATAGAACGATCCGATGACGGTGACCTCGTTACGACGTCGCAGTCCACACAGCAGGTGATGAGCGGCGTGGAACTGTACGACAAACAATACTACTACCTCGCGGTGTACGACCGCGACATCACGTTCAACAAGGAGGCCTCATAGATGTCCGACGCATTCACAATCAACGACGAACAGCAAGATTACTCTCAGTACGATCTGGACGCGAACCCGTTTCCGTATAGTCCGGTTCCGGACGAGAATCCCGAGATCTACTGCGGGCAGCAACACGTCTCGGACAAGATCAGCTCGACAGTGTCGTCGATGCTCGCAACCGGCAAGTCCAAGCACCTCGTGGTGACCGGGAAGTACGGAAACGGGAAGTCACACACGCTCAAATACACCCGTTCCCTGCTACGAGACCGAGACGATGTCGTCGTCGGATACGTGGCACAACCCGGCGAAGGGTTTCTCGACATCTACCACGAGTTCGTGTACGACCTTGGATTTAACCGGCTTCAGGAGATCGCCTACGAGTTTCTCGCAACGGTCGCGCGTGACAGCACAGAAACTAATCCGATTGGTGCGAGCGCTATGCGCTCGCTCATTGATGAGGGCGATGTCCTGCTATCCGACATCGTTCCGGAAGCGATCCGACGGCTTAGCGACGTGACAAAATTCGCTGACTTTGCGAGAGCAATCGTTCACATGGTGTACGAGGACACCAATCTATACGCCTGGCAGTGGCTCACCGCGGAGGGAATCCGGTACGAACAGCGCAAAGAAATGGAGATCCACAGCGCACTAGATGATGATACGATGGGGGTGAGGGCGTTTACCGCTCTCAAAAACACGTTACTAGAGCTCGGATATACCGGCGTCTTCGTGTTCGTGGACGAGTTCGAGAGTGTCGCTCGCCTCTCTACAAAAGACGAACAGGCAACCCTGAACAGTATTCGGCACCTGATGGATCAGAACAGTTCAGGACTCTGTATGCTGTTTGGATGTGCTCCCGAAGTCTGGCAGGACGTGATGAGCGAATATCATGCATTCAGCGAAAGAATCGGACAAGAAGTATCACTCCGTCCGTTGACTAGCGAGCATCTTTACGAGCTAATAGGGGACTATCTAGACCGTGAGAGACGCTCGAATACAGATGCCAGTCAAGTTCGGCCGTTTACGCAAGAAAGCCTTGATCTGATTTTACAACGGTCGCAAGGCAATATTCGGCAAGTGTTAGCACTTTGTAGCCGTGTTCTAGATGATGCAGCGATAGAAGATCGGCAGAAGATCACCGCTGAATTTGTTCAGGAAGTAATATAGAATCTTTAATATCAGATGCGAAGACAAGCGATGCAAAATTGATTACTGCACGGCCTTGACTAAAGTGATCGATAGCGTGGGGGTTTCTCCAGGATGTTCTGACAGCGGGAACAGAGCCGATACTGCGTGCCGCGCTCTTTCGTCGGGAATTCTGGCATATCTTCCGTTTGCACCGAATGTGCCGAGATCAGTTTCCAGTCCGACTCATCACTGGTCAGCGTCTCGCCGCACCTCGGACTATACCCGACTCCTAAGTCTGGGATGTGCACCGTGACATAATCCGCACCACACTGATTTGAACTGAAGAGCAGAGGATCATCTCCTTCGTACTCTCCAACGAGAATCGGAATGTTCGGGTCGGTCACTTCACTGGTCACACCGTACACCTCCAATTGATGTATCAGTCATTCCAGAGTTAGAGTACGAACTATTTGGCTTAAAAGGTTAGGAGGGGTGTGGACTTTGCAAAGGAGACACTCGTGGATCTAACTGAAGGAGAACGTGAAGAAACCCGCGTTTAGACTCGATATCACGCGTTCTCTCGGAATTAGAAACGCAAGCAGAGGCTGATCAGGTATCCTCGTCAGGGCGGCGATAAAGCGTGTATTCTGTTGCGTAGCCCTGTTTTGCAGCGGCCGATATGAGATCCGCACACTCCGGACAGAGTGAGAGGTCTGTTTCAAGGCCATGTTCATCGATGTGGACGACGTGTTCGGAGTCATCGTCAAGTAAAGCTCCGCACTTTTGACAGCCCCGAGCGTCGATCCAATCATCGTAGAGACTTTTCGTTACTCCCTGTGCCGCTACCAATGACGAAAAGTAACGGATTGGATATAGCTGATCCCAATCAAGGACGTGATTTAGATTGTTCCTTGGGAAATATTCGAGGGATTGTTCTTGAACAGTCGCACGGTCGCGGAACCCAATAATCCGACCAACTCCCTCCTGAAGTCGGAGATGAACCAGAAGAAACCAATCGGCCGCAGGAACGTCAGTCGAGACGACCAGTCGCGGTCGAGAATGTTCTGTTGCGGTCGTCTTTGTGTCGATAGTGTAGTCTCCGACCTGATGATCGTACCCGGGATCCCCGTCCGCGTATACTTTCTCGTCCAGGTCGAGGCCTAGGACCCCACCTGCCACAAGTTCGCCGGTGTGACCGATTTCATGTGCTTCTGTCCGTCCACACGTTCCGTATAGTTCTCCACTGCCTGTCTTGCTCTCGTCACGTTGCCGTGCTATTTGTCGAGACTTATTGTGTATCCCCTGAAACAAAGCCTGAGGGACTGCTGCATCCAGAGGCACTTCGGGCAATTCGTCGATGGGAACGTCTGCTGCCGATATTGGTGGGTCAGGAAGTTGCGAATTTGAGTCTGTGATCGTATGCATAGTATCACCGCGACCGAGGGTTGCTGCCTACTGGGACAAACACCCCTGCGCGGTCGCGCCAGTTACTCCACGCGACCGCGCAACTACAGCGGTGAGAGAAAATTCTTAGCTGTCTGTCGCCTCACGAGGATGGTTTCTGGAAGTCGGATGTGCCACCAGTGTGCCATAGAAACATTCCCGGATCACGTAGCCGTTTCCTGTGGATGCTCAACACAAGCGTTCTACTCATCATTGCTCATCAAGCCAAACTACTCACACAACCACCACTCAACTCAATCAGAGTTCTGATATAATGTCATCTCTCACACCCCTTCCCGAACTGGGCATGCTATTACTCCTCACCCATCACACTGTCTTCCACTCCCCACGTCACTTATCCACAGGAGCCAATTATCAGATAGGTTTCTAACCTCTGAGGGCGCCGTAAGAAGGGGGTCAAATGGAAATTTGCCCCCTAAGTATCGGCAGTAGAGGCTTTGGTTCTCTTACTTCGGTTCCGAATTAACCTTTCTACTGCGCCCTCAACCTCTGCATATATCGTGCTACCTATCCACTCACTCTCTTACTTTACTTCCAACCATACTACCCATATTTCCTTTTTTGTATCCCTTCTGGGGTAGTCTCTGAAGATCTGTTCCCATGAGAACTAGAAGCTTCCAGCATGATGTCCCGGAAGGGTTCGCGGGAACTCACACACACATTTATCAATATCTCAACTATAGCAACAGATCCCTCCAAAGAGCAGACCACACGCACTGGTCTCAGTGCACCCAACCCTCGCCCACAAACCCAACTCCGGAAGCACCCCCGCGAGAGGGTCACCAGATACAAGACGTGTGTCCCCTCTCCGCTCATGACCCCGCAACAAACACCAGATATCCTTATCACAAACCATACACAACGCACAACCAACTCACCAAGGCCGACTGCCGCCAGAAGTCCGCCCACCAGACGCACCCACTCCACAATGAGCCCCTCCAATGGGGCCATCACACGTACGTCACCCTGTTCCTTAGGACGATTTCCCCCGACGTACATGGGTGTTTTACCCCCATCCACAACCTTAGATTGTTTTAGAGTATCTATAACCTTCTCAAAATCCTCAGAATAGAACTAACCACCCGCAATAAACGCCAATCACACACTCAAAACGTTTTAGAGAGTTTCTACACCATCTTCAAGGCGTCATTTTTTGTTGTTATCAACTGGTTGAATGCATAAGAAAGAAATTCGTGCCAAAATAAAAAGAGGAGACTATAGTGAGACTATAGACAGCCCATTCAACTCCTCTAAAGCAAGGATTCTGGCGTTTCACACAATCCCGATAATCCAAGTTGGTTATGAGTTCGAGGAAACCGGAGAACGGCGTCCCAGATGCTCTACTACCCGGTATACTCTATGTAATATGCATGACTCCAAACTATAGTCTCACTATAGACCCTCAGATACCAGGCGGTTCAGTGGGTTCAACACCGAGAAGCTAAAATCAGCCATCTGCCAACAAGCATATGACTATGGGAGAAATTCAGTTTCCCGCACTCACGAATTCTATTCACTAAAATAATGGTATGAATGATTACTCCAGTCTATAGTCACACTATAGGCATAAAAGAAACGGGCGATAGCAAGCCAGTACGCCAAGATGTAACTGGTGCAGTCTTCACAAACACCTTATGTGTAAAAATAACTATCAATATTAGTATATTTCACCCGATTTCTTATAAACTAAAATATGTCGTTCTATAGTAAGACTATAGAATGCCTGATTAATGGCAGACGGAAAGCTGGTAGTGAATATGAAAGAGTTTTCAGATAGTAAAGAGTAATTGAGATGCTCTGCGTGATTGCTGAAACTCGTAATCAACTGCATTTACCGTAGAAGAAAACGGCTTGTTAGACTATTTGCGGCGGGGATTCGATGGGTTCGAATTCAAGGTGCTGGGTGGGGGAGTTCTCTCTAGAGTAGTATATGGAAAGTTAAATTTCTGCCGTAAAATCGAGAGGGTGGGGGAGATACCACGGTCCTTGTAGACGTGATTGAAATAGATCGAGGACTTTATTCAGCGTTGTTATTAGCGTGATTGCTCAGAGACTACGTGTTAATTTATTTCTCAAGAAGAAGTGAATGTGTTTGGAGTGCGGCACTGAAGATACTCGTGGCTCTGAACAGAGAATGTACATATATCAGTTTAGATATGATACTGCTGAGGAGGAGAAAGGGTTTGATACTGAAGTCCAAGTGATTTCTTTGACGCGAGAACGGTTGTTGAATGAACTAGTTTTGGCTCGGGAATCATAGTGAAGGCGATTAAGAATAAAGTGCAGACGAGAGCTGGAATATTCTCGTTCATATTCTGAATGACGCTCTGCCAACTAACAAAATAGAGTTTTATTTTAGAGGATAGTCGCTGTTGAGGAAACACGAACGTTAAGAAAAATAATGTGATTCATGGAGAGAATTCCAAGAAGAGTGCGTAGTAGGTAACTAGTGATGCAGAGCGTGAGAAATGTCGTGAGTCATGAGTTCGGTACTTACGTTTAGTGAGAAGAAGCGGGTTGAATTAACGAGTGGTTGCTGTTTTATCTACGGAATGATCGCTGTCAGGGAGACGGTGGTAGACCGCTTCTCCGAATAGGGGGCTACGGTAAATTGAGTAGTCACAGTTTTCCAGTTCGATGCAGAACTGGGAGAAGTTCCGGTTATCATTGTTGCAGCACACTGGGAGAGGTTCCTCGGTAGTGTCCGGTGTGTTTTGCTGCATCTCATGACGAATTTGATACCGGCTTGTCTACCTATCGAACCACGGGATTGCCGGAAATGATAGACGATGTAATCAATCTCGAAGCCGTTTTTGAGGTTGAGCTACGCAGTCTCCGAGGGTATCATAGAACTATTCTCACACCGCGATCTACCGGCACCTTACCCTTAAGTCAAACTTAGCAATACAGGGAAATGAGGTCAATGATCGAGTGTAGAATTGGTCTACGTAGGCATCCGGAAGTAGCCGGAGAGTTAGAGCTTAACGGTCGGAAAAACGAACTGAGCTACGCATCGAAAGGGGCTATCCGACAGGGCTACGACAGATCGAATTGGAGTCGAAAGGGGGCAGAGAAATGAGGGGGACCTATCCCACAGTCTCATTCCTCCATCCAATCTCTCCCGACAAGGCAGCCGCAATGTTTCTGCTGAAGAAGAAAGAAGACTGCTCTCACGATACTATCGAGAATTACGAAGACGGCTTAGCCATATTCGGGAGGTGGACTGACGAGTATGGTATCGACAATCTGAATAACCTGACGGGGAGGGATCTGCTCAATTTCAAACAGTGGCGAAAAACCAATTCTGGAGTCAATAAGATGACCCTCAATGGGAATCTAGCTGTCGTAAAGACATTTCTGGGGTTCTGTGAAGACATTGAAGCAGTACAAGACGGGCTTGCAGACAAAGTTCCGATGCCAGACGTGAGCGAGGAAGAGGAAGTTCGAATGGATCCTCCGTCAGATGAACTAGTCTGGTCCGTGCGCGAATTTCTGAACAAATACCGATATGGGTCACGAATCCACGTTGAAGTGGAACTCATCGCCGAAATCGGCATACGTATGGGCGCTTGCCGCGCCATCGATGAAGAAGACTTCTATCCTGAAGGTACGTGTTTACCCCGAGGATTCAACGGCCGGCACAGCCTGAGTCCGTGAAATCATCTCGTTGTCTCGGGAAACTCGCTTGAGTTCGTCGTAGGGATTGCGTCCCTGCTGGCGCCACGTCGCCAGCAGGGACAGCAGCGTCTCATGAACGAACATTCCGCGATCGTTCCGGAGCGTTCCGATAAGTTTCCGTAGGACCACCGGTTCACGGAGCGCGTTTTCGGCGGCGTTGTTTGTCGGAGAGACCGCTGGCTCACCGACGAAGGTGAGCCAGTGGTCGAGGCCACCTTCTATCTTTCCGAGCAGTGTTGCCACTGGTCCGTCGGGAACTGACCGCTCAATCAACGACTCAACCTCTCTACGTGCTACGCGCTGTAGTTCAGCTCGCTCACGAATGGTCAAGTCGCTCTCCAGCCGAGTCTGGAGAGCGACGTACAACTGCTTGAGAGAGTCGTAGATCGGTTTGCCTTCTGGCTGCTTCTCAGCGACATCTTCAGCCTCTCGCAGAATATGTGCCCAACACCGCTGTAAGTTGTCGCTGAAGGCTGGATAGGCCGTCCATCCATCACAGATGACCGTTCCCGCGAAGTCCTCGCCGAGGACTTCCGCGGGAACATCGCTCCCACGACTCTCTCTAACTGCGTACAGCGTGTGGCTCTCGGTGGTGAACGTCCAGATCCAGGCCTGCTCGCCGTCACGCTTGATTCCTGTCTCATCGACATGAACAACGTCAGCCTGCTGGATCTGACGGCGAATCTGGTTGTATTCACAGCGACCGGCGCGCGCAGCGCGCTCGGTCGCGTGCCATGCGGACGCGCCCGACAACTCCAGTCCATGCAACTGGTCGAAACGGTCTGCAATCTTCCGATAGGGGAAGCGATAATCATACCTCGACAGTGCTGATTGGGCGATAACGTTCACCCCGAACTGCCCCTCATCGGGGCAGTCGGGGTGTGTAGCGACTGTCTCAGTCCCACAGGAGTCGCACTGGTAGCAGTGGCGGTTGTATTGCGTGACTTCTGGTGGCTGTGGGTCCGGAATCTCCTCGACGAGTCGGGGGCTGACGCCCACCGACTCGTCGAAGTGTTGGCCACACTCTGGACAACAGTCACAGGTGACCTCAACTTCTTCGTCTGGATCAGCTGTAGAGCGCCACTCCGGGTCGTGACCGTCCTTTCGTCCGGGAGTGCCGCCATCAGTTCTGACATCGTCGTTCGTCGTCTTGCGAGGTCGGGGACTCGTCAGTCCCCGACCGTCGCTTACTCGGTGGTGTATGTGGATTCTCGTATTTGCGAAGGCGTGTTTCGAGTTCTTCGATTCGCTCTTGCTGCTCTTCGATTCGTTCGTCCTTTTGCTCAAGTTTCTCCTCCAGCTCGTCAATTCGCTCTTCCATCTGGAGAAACCGTGAGAGAAGTTCGTCTTTGCTGAGGTCATCCCAATCCACTATGACCACCTCAGCGTTACCTCAGCAGGGCTACCGGGATGGTCTCCGAGCGGAGACCATCCCTGGAGAAATTCAATTAGCCCTTGTTGAGGGTACATATCGCCCCGATTGGTCGCCTGTTACGAGATAGTGGCGAAATTCATCGGGGCTAAACACGTACTCCTGAAGAAAAGAAGATTCACCTTCGGCACCGTCCGGAGGGCCCCGATAAACGAGGGACTCCCCTGAAGAACAAATCAGCAGGAGAACGGAATATAACCATCTCGACTAAACTCCGAGATGCTATTCGGGCCTATCTCAACAGTCCGGAACGGCCTGAAGGAGTTGACGAATATGGGAGGAGGCCGTTACTAACCTGTGAAAATTCAAAAGGAGATATCGGTAGGATCGGCGTTGACGTAATTCGTGACGATCTCTACAAAATAACTCGCCCGTGTGAAATAGACGATAGCTGCCCTGCTGATAGGGATCTTGAAAACTGTGAGGCAACAAGAGTTCGGTATGCCTACAGATGTCCGGAAAACACGACTCCACATCCGCTTCGAACATGGTCAATAACATATCAGCTGAGCGAAGGTATGGACATGGCAAAGCTAAGTGACCGAGTGGACGTTTCTGTCCCTACGCTGAAAAAGCACTACGATGACCGGAAAGAGGAAAGAAAGCGCAAGCAACGGCTGAAAGAAGTAGGTAAGCTACCACGATACAGTGTTGAGGAGGATCCCGCAAAGGACGACGACGAATTTGACGGGACACCAATCGCTGTCAATCCGTTGCTTACGTGTCTATTTGCACTCGTAGGACTTACTAGGTGGGCACAGCGACGGCTTCGGCGAGAACTACGATCTATGGCTCCTGCAAACGAGTCGCTCCAGATCACTCCGCAGAAAGCGGCTAAAAGTATTGGGTCGTACACATTGATGGTCATGCTACTCTCAGCCGATCTTGTCTTGCTTGGTATGTTCTAATCGAATCAAGTGGGACTCATCTATTCACTATACCTGATGGGTTGTTACCCCTCAGCTTTCTAACTCCGAACCGGTCCGGAAGCTCGTAAGTTCGTCGATGCGGCTTTCCAGATCCTCGATTTCCTGTCGGAGCACCTCGGCTTCTTCGTCCTCTGTGGCGGCGAGTTGATCCTTGAGCCCCTGAAGACGGGTTTCTTTCAGTTCTTCGTCTACCTCGGCCTTCCGGACGTACTCGGACTCTTCGATGTCGTACACGTCGTCTTCTGACAGTTCCGTGACCTCCAAGGCGTCATCTACCTTGTCGCGGTCCACGCCCAGCACGCGCTCGCGGTCGATACCAGCCTCTTCCAGCGTCTCCAGCACCTCTTCCTCATCCTTCAGCGAGCGGTTTCGGCGTGCTGTCCGCTGGACGGACCCGAATGGTCCGCTGACGGGTCGATCGTGGTGGAGGCGGTTCAACAACACGTCGGCCACGGATTGGCGAAGATCGTTTGCGTTCCGCTGGACGTCAGAGAGCAGGGTGTAGAGGTTCACCAGCGCGTCCGTTTCCACGTCCTCCAATACGTCTACCTCGTGGCGCTCGAGCGCGTCCACGAGCAACATCGCGTCCGCGTACACGTCCAAATCCGGCTCCTTGCGTTCCTCTTCCCTCGCGGAGTTGCCTTCGCCGTCGAGGAGTTGGGTGGTGGTGGGCCCTTCTTTCTCGACGATCACGCCTCTGTCCTCGTCGATCTCGAAGCGTGGATGCACGCTCAAGACAGTTGGATACGGGTCGGCGTCGGGCGGGAGGCGGTCGAGTTCGAACCCGTCCGGCTCGTCGGTGATACGACGGTAGAGCGTCTCGAACTGGTCCCGTTGGAGGGAACGGGTCTCGTCGATGTCACGCTCAAGGAACTCGATGACGACTCGTTGCTCCTGTACGTCCGTGACCTGAAATCGGTTATGCGATAGCGGCGTGATGAGTGTCACATCGGCGTGAAGTTCGTCTAGTTCGTCTAGAAGGGTGTGCCACGAGACGCTGAAGGCCATACCTGAGTCTGTTGGCAGCGACGGCCAAAGTCGTGTGGGTCAAGGAGCCGTAGTTTACGACGGGAGCCGGTTACTCGTCGTTTAGTCCCTCAGAAATCATCTCTTTGAGCGTTGGACCTTTGCTGAATTGTACGTCCTGCTGCGCCTGCTGGATGTGCTCTAGTTTCTTGCCGCTCGCTTCGACAATCATCTCGTCGAGACGAGCGAGAAGCTCGTCGATTCGGTCCCCGAGACCCGTCATCTGGTACGCTACTGTGAGGTTCTTGAGCCCCTTGATTGCGGCCCGCCGCACGCGCCCGTCGTCGTCATCTAGAGCCGTCAAATAAAACTCCTCAAGACGGTCTAGAGCCTGCGTCGTGTCGCTCGGAACCAAGTGGTCGGACAGTTCGGCTTCGGAGGCAGCCTGGTCGATCACGTCGAAGAGTCGCCGACGTGGCGCCAATTCCCGTGCGAACCGAACGACGGACTGCCGCTGATACCCGTCCCCATCCTCGTAGAGCTCCAGACACATCTCGAAGGCGTCGTCGAACAGCTCGGCCCGCTCCTCCGCCTCCATCTCTTTCAGCTCCTCAATCACTGGGTTCACCTCGTCCGGGTCGCCCGATGCGAGTGCGTCCCGAAACTCCTCGAGTTGCTCGGTCATGTGTGGTCAGGTGTCTGTGCGGGCGTCGAATTTCTCTGGGTTCGATTCGACCAGTTCGGGTGGAATCCCGTACAGTTCGGTGATGATGCGCCGCATCGCGTCCTCGCGGTTGATGTCGTCGTAGCCACGGTATTCGAGTAGTGCATCGTACGCTGCCTCGTACGCGTCGCCGTCCTCGTCGTCTTCGGTAGCGACGACGGTCCAGCCACTCTCAGCTTCGAGATAGGCGAGGGCAACGACAGTTTCGTCCATGAACAGCAGGACATCGTGTATCCGTTGGTGGCCGTCGTCTTCCCTGATGCTCTCCGGTGTCGCTGGAAATACGAGGTCAATCCCGTCTCCATCGGAGAGTGCGTCGGCCTCCGCCTTAGCGAGAGGACGGTCGGGGAGACTGTCGAGCATATCCGGCCGTTCGATGGCCACGCCATTAGTCGCTGTCCTCGTCAAAACATATAGCCACGTCCGTCCCAGTAGTGCCAGTCCGCGACCGCTTGCTCCGTGTCGGAATCAACATCAATCGGCTCCAGTTGTGCCAGCGGTACACCGAATTCCTTGCCCATCCACTCGATGGTAACGAACATCTCGCTCTCCGATGCCTCGACTGAAGACATCTCCACGACCTGCACAGTTTCGCCCTCCTCCAGCGGTGACACTTCCCGTTCTTCGATACAGCGTGCCTCGAACGGAAACCGGATCGTATCTTCGAGATAGGTGTACCAGCCGATTGCACGCTCGTGCCGATCGTAGGCATCGACGACGATCCGCATCCTGATGCGCTCTTCACGTTCCTCGTTCTTGTCTACCTTTGTCATTGCTCGTAGTAGGACGTCTGAGTGTAAGACGTTCAGGGAGAACCTCAAGGAGGAAGGGCACCGAGATTCGGGTAGCTACCGGCGTGCAGGTTCGCGCGAGCCGGGGACAGACATCGGTGGACGACCGCTGGGAAAACCGGTCTGCGAGACGCCAGCGTGCGACGCTACGACAATTCGTGGCCGCAGTTCGGACAGAAACTCTCGTCACCCTCCAGCAGCGAGAGGCATTCGACACAGATTCGATTGCTCGGCGAGGTGGCGATATCTTCGAGAAAATCCATCGCAGTTTGCGACTCGGCACCCGGTCCATAGCCGTCAGCGTAGCCTGGCAGCGTCGAGGCCCACTGGACAGTCCCGCCATCATCGACAACCGCGACGTTCCCAGCGATGTCGAACTTCCCGTAGCGCTTGAACGCCTCCGACGGGACCCGGTTGATGCTCTGATTCAGGTCGGGATTTCGCTTCAGGTCGCGCTCGTAGACACCCTCGGGTGTCAGCGACCGTACTTCGCCCGGGAAGTCAGTAATCGGCCCGTGCTGGTTGTCGATTCGGTCAATCTCAACAACGATGTCGTGCTCGTCGTGAAGCCTTCGCAAGAGTCGGAGTGCGTGGTCGTGCCAGTCGCGGTTGTCTGCGTCAGCGTAGTAGCGGAGAATCATACGTCCGAATCAGTGTTTTCTGTGGCCGCAATGCGGTCCGAGAGGCTTTCGGCGAGCCATTCGTTGGCGAGGTCGCTCGCACGATCGACCATCTCGTCATGACTCAGCTCTTCACTCTCGAAGGACTCGTAGACGCGCCACCGTTCCGCGCTCGGATCGAAGACGATTACGTGCGTCCTCGCTTCCATATTCAGGAGGAACGCTTCGATTGTCCCGGGTGTCGAACCCGGGAATCCCATCGCTCCGCGGATTTTCGGATTGTCGCTTTCACCGATCTGCCTCACCATGTCGTCCGTAATGGGTTGGCTCGGGAGTGTCGAGAGAAACGAAGGGGACGCCTCTGAATTGTCGGACATATATCCTGTTCGTAGCAAGACTGCTTGAATCCGTGGAATCAATTACGAGCAAACATGGCAGACGCTCGACAGAGTGGGACGACCAATAGAATCGGGGCCTTACCAAACGACGAAATAAGTGCCAAGTGTATTATATTTACACCAGTTAGTGTGCAAGATACACAGCGCGAATCTTGCACGGAATTCTTTCTCGCTTCCAGAGAAGTGAATCACTCGATACAGGGCGCGTATTAGTCACTGATCTTACGGCAACCGGTGAGGCAACAAATTGCTAGAGACAGCGCAGACAGTGAACGGAGTCAAAGAGGCATCCATGATGGTTAAACACTGGTCAAAGCCGTTCAATCTGATCAATCTGTGACATCAGCCCGACGACGTGGGAACCATTGAATGTTGGTGTATGAACGTGCTTCCAAGCGAAGTGTGAATTCGACGTGCCAGTTTGTGAGTGATTGCTGAAAGATAGCATCGACAGAACGGCGTTAGTTCTCTTGAGACAGGGAACTTCTCAAGTTGTTAGAAGGATGGTGCGGTAGGTTGATGTGTTCATGACCACCTCCGCACCGACTGGAACTATCGTCCCGACAAATGAAGAGCTACCGGTTCTTCGGCTTTCTCAACCAGAGTGCCCTGACTGTGGCGGCCCTGTCTCCAGGAACGGTGGATACGAGCGGCACCCGCAGGGCTGCCAGCCCCTGCGGGTGCAGCGATACATCTGTGCGAACTGTCGCTCGTTTTCGCCAACACACCCTGCTGTTGCAGACGATCACCACTATCCACGTGCAGTCACACAACTCGCCACGACCATCGACGTACTCACTGATTCCTCGCTCGAAAATCGCCAAGACGCTCTCACCATCCATTACAACGTCCGACCCTCTGATCAACAGATCCACAACTGGTGTACCGAGCAGACGGCGGAGATCGTCGCAAACGATCTCCCCGTCATCTCCGGCGTTTTCACCTACGACGAACAGTATCTCACGATTGACGGCAGCCGCGCATATCGGCTCACTGTCTACGACGAACTACTTCGTGCACCGGTCGCCGAAACCATCGCCGACCGGTGCACCAAAGAGACCGTCCGCGAGTTTCTCACCACTGTCCTTGGGGAAAAACCAGTTCACGTCGTCACAACCGATGGTCGGTCAGACTACCCCGAGATAATCGAAGACAAGCTTGACGCTGTCCACCACCGCTGTAACTTTCACTTTCTGAAAAACGGTGAGAAAAAGCTTCGCAACACCGTTTTCGAGAGTGTTCGCTACACCAACACAGAACGTCTCCGCGGCGCAATTGTCTGGAGTGAGTTCAAGCAAGTGTTTGCTTCGCAGTCGTATGAAGCCGCAGTCCGTCGGTTTGGGGCAGTGCTCGATAAAATCGAGCAACTGCCCAAGGAGTTGCGAACAGCCGTCAAAGACGTGATGGAAGAGTTCGATACGTTCCTCGGACACCTTCGGCATGAAGCAGTTCCAAGCACGACAAACAATCTGGAGCGGTACTACGGCCACACGAAACCGACGCAGATCAAGCGTCGGTTTCGGTCAGATGAGCACGCACGAGCGTTTCTAAAACAGCAGATGTCCCTGCACACGCTCAAGCAAGGACTCATTTCTCGTGAACGGTCGCTTTCGCTTGGCCGCGAACTCTTTCCAACTGTGTCGATGGAACAGCTTGAACCGCTGTTTACCGAGTCCAAACAACGGTACTTGTCGTGGCGAGATCGAGAAACGGACTAAAGATTCTCTGACAGCGCTGCCCGCCCGTCCGGAGCGGCAGCGCTGTCACCCCACATAAATATCGCAAAAGAAGTGAATGAATAGATAACTTTCTTTACGAATCTTCTATATTTCCCGTCATGTCTCCAGCAGACACCCGTATTCCTGATTAGACTCTGAGAGAAGTCTTCGCGTCATTTCCGCAATCACACCTCATTTGGATAGCGCTGTATGAACCGGTCTTAGCGCAAAGAGAATGCTGCGTTGAATTACGCTGTGGCATCTCTTGTCCCTTTCAGGCAGTTACCGTCAGCATCATAGACTGTGGCAGTCAGCGTGTACGTTTCACCTGACACGACATCATACGACCCTGCGTCAATGTCGATCTTCTTTTCCTTAATCTGCTGTTGATTGTTGGCTGGATCAATTGTTTTCGTTGCTACAGTGGTCCCACTTTGATCAGTTACAACGAGTTCTATCCTGTCAAGATCGTTGTCACCGTCGTCGTCTTTCGCTTGTATCTGTTGAATTTCAAAGAGGTTATCTTGGCTGTCTGCCGTGAATTGTTGTATTTTATTTATTCTGATACTTGTCCCATCACACGCTTGGTCTCCCGGGTTACCTGAGTTACCATCGTCGTCCACAATCGTGACAGTCTCTGTGACGCGTTCGTACTTGGTGGAATTCCCCTTGATATAGAATGTCAGTTCCACATTTTCTTGAGCTGGGTCATTATCGTCGTCGTTAGGCGCTCGATACGTGAACGTGAGTTCGCCGTCGCTGGTTGTAGAACCTGAAGCCGTGTCTCCGGCTCCACTGTTGCCAATGAATAGGTCACCATTGCCATTGAACCCTGTGTCAGCAGTCACGATTTCACCGGTTACTGATGCCCCGCTAATCGGGTTATTATACCGATCACGCACCTCTACTGTCACTTGTCCAGTTCGATCTTCAGATAACTCAGTGGGGAGTCCTTCTCTGTCAACAATATAAGTTGCGTCAGGGTCCACAGTACCGGTACCAACGCCGACTTTCATCATCCGCAAATTGTACGTCCCTTGTGCTAACTCAATCGTCACATTGCTTCCTGTGACAGAGACATCCGTTACCTTGTCTTGGTCTTCTAGTCCGGATTTGTGCCATGCACTCCTGTCCGCGATGGTCGTCGGAATCGTCAGCGTGATATTTTTGTCTCCTGTGTTTTGGACTCGAACCGACTCTGTGGAGACACTCAGTGGTGTTGTCGTAACCGTGGCTGTTGCGCCTCCGCCAGTCCCCGATTCACGAAGTGATCCATTCAGGACAACAAGCGAGATTCGATCCCCTTTGATCAAAAACTGTCCTCCTACAGAGAGGTTCGCAGTATCGAATGTATTGAAGACTGTCCCTGCCGTAATTGTCGTTGTCGGGGCATTGCGATAACGGGTGTAGGTTGGGACATATGCGATATCCCGTGTGGTGTAGTTCAATTCTGTCGTTGTCGAATCCAGATAATCAGCCGTTTCAGAGTCAATAGCGGTAATGTTGGTGAGAGTGATGTTGTTCGACCCATCAGGGTTAGGTTTTAATGTTCCAATTTCACCACCGCTGACGGCGAGGTTAGGCGTCAACAACCGTTCTGGATAATCGACACCAAGTTGAATTGTGGTCGTCTGTGCCGTTCCGGTGGTGCCAGTTCGGAGAATCGCGTCTCGGAGTTCAAGCATCTGCTGCTGCGCCTGTTGGTTATGCGAATACTCCGCCTGCCAGTTTTGCTGTGGGACTGCCGTCCCGAGATAGGTAGTGTATGCGATAGTGACGATCCCGAAGATGAGAATAAACCCAATGACCGCCGACACTCCACGGGAAGAGAAAGAGGATGTTTCACCTAAACGTCGCATACACACAAATTTGTTATCAGGTACTAAATAGATGCGATACAATACAGCGGTGACATAACAATGGAGAGTTCAGATCAGTGGTGTTCGATATGCACGCTTTAGTGAGCGGTTGGTTCAGCATTTTCAGCGTGGAATAAATATAGCCTTCGTGCTGACTGCACGCTCTGAGTCGGTCACGGTGATTATGATAGAGAATGGATGGGTCGATAGCGTCAGTGCAAGATAGAAGGCGCGTATCGGTCACCAGCTCGGCACACGACCTACCCGAGTTGAATCGGTCAGTACAGATGATCTATCCATCACCGTACTCTACGCCGGTGATCTCAAATCGCGCTCCGCCCTCATCGCTTTCGGTCACACTGATTTGCCAATTATGAGCCTCAGCAATTCTCTTGACAATACTAAGTCCGAGTCCAGTCCCTTCGCTGGACCCGGAGTAACCACTCTCGAATATGCGTTCGCGTTCAGATTCGGGGATACCCGGCCCGTTATCTTCGATGTAGAATCCAGTAGCATCTTCACATCTTCCGACACGGATCGTCACGTCTTCTCCACCGTGTTCGAGTGCGTTTCGAAAGAGATTCTCATAGAGATGTTGGAGACGATCTTTGTCGGCTCTAATCGTCGCTGACCCGTCGGTTTGGAGCGTCGCATCGGCTGACTCGACCGTGTTCCAGCACTGCGTGGCTACGTCCGATAGGTCCACCAGTGTAGTGTCACCGACGGCTTGACCCATTCGTGCCAGAGTCAACGTTTCCTCAATGATTTCGTCCATTCGAGTGTGAGCTTCGGAAATGGGTTCAAGATGTGGACTATCGCACTCCTCTCGAAGGAGATCAAGTCGCCCCTCAGCAACGTTTAATGGGTTACGTAAATCGTGTGCGACTATACTGGCAAACTCCTCAAGGTGGTCTCGTTCCTCTTGAATTTCTTGCTGACGGCGGCGGGCCTGTTCAGATTCGACAGCTCGCTGAATTGCCCGAACATAAAGAACACCAATCGTCAAACCAACACCCCCACCGATGGCGGCACTCCACCGCACTGTCCCGATGAGCATCAGCGGAGGTAACGATTGGACTGAACTGGCAACGATAAGAATGAGAACAACAGTTACGCTCATTCCGCCAATCCACCAGTGCGCCACAGATTCATATCGATCAGGTGTCAACTCACTGTTTGCCAGCCAATACCCACCGTAAATAAGTCCGATAATGAACGGTATCGATGTAATTATTCCCGGTAGAAATTCGGGAGGAATCGCTTTAAACCAGAATATGAATATTAAACCTTCACCGGCGGATATAAGTCCGTGAAGTATCCCTACTGCTGAAATAAAATGGGGCCAGCGCTCTGGAAAATTCCGCATATGTTTTTAGGATACAATTTACACAGTCGTTTATAGATAGGTGGTCGGGAAGCTATTGAAACGTTTTAAGTATTAGTTCGAGCCTTCTGAGATTCATTTGCATTATGACGGGTTTCGACTTCTTCTGCCACCTCTTTGGGGACCGAATTCGTTTCGATAGATTTTGCTACGAGACTGTGAACTTCCGCTTTGTCGGCCCGCCAGTCTTCCGACATATCATACCACACTACGCGGAGGTGTTTTCCTCATAACTAAAAACCCACCGTCGGATCTATATTTATACCGAACAAGAGGCAGACACACTGAGCGGGTGATTCAACGGAGAGTAGCTGAAAGAAACGCACTTGCTGTGCTGACTACATCCTCTGAGGGCGCAGTAGAAAGGTTAATTCGGAACCGAAGTAAGAGAACCAAAGCCTCTACTGCCGATACTTAGGGGGCAAATTTCCATTTGACCCCCTTCTTACGGCGCCCTCATCCTCTATATCTTGCACGGAGTTACCTGATAGCGCTTAGACAGACACTGCTGTTTCACTGCCTTTGGAAAGGGCCCAATTCGACAACAGCGTTGAAGCGACGAATGGTGCTCTCAACGGACTGCGTTCAGTAGTGGTTTTCGAAGAACTGGTCAGCGTACTCGCGCCAATTCGAGAGTAACTCTCGCTGGGCATCCTCGTAAGTGAAGTCTTGACCGAGCCAGTCCTTGCGCTGGTCGGGTTCGTAGAGACGGTCGAAGTGGGGTTCGCCGTGTTCAGTGTCGATGCGAGCGACTTCGGCGTGGCTCGCGTAGGGGTCATCGGGCTGGAAGTGGATGCTGATCCCCCACTTTTCGGCGTCCGCCGAGGGGTCAAACCCATCGAAATTGTCAGGGTCGGGTTCCACGAAGACGGTAGCGAAGAAGTCCCGGCCACGGTGGGGTGGAAGGTTGAGGGTTCGAAGTTTGTGCATTTAGTAGACGACCGGCTCAATAACAACGTGTTCGTGTTTCAAGACGGGACGCTTCGCTTCGCCGTCACCGCTCCCCTCGTACTCAATGACGTCGAGTTCGGCTAGTCGACGGAGATCCTTGCTGACCGCGCCCTTGTCGCGGTCAAGTTTGCGTGCGAGGTCGCGGACCGACTTGACCGCATCCCCATGGCGTTCGAGGTAGCCGACCAGTTCGAGGCGGCTCTCAGTGAGGACATCGCGGCCGTTCTCCCGACGAAGAATGAGAACATCCGTGTAGCCCTGCGCGTTGAGGTCGTCGGCGAACTCGTCCTGGCGCAGAATCCGCTCAGTGATACGATCATCCGGCCCGTCACCCGTGTCGGCGTCTGGCCGTGACATACCGTTGCCTACTACATCAACGGTTATATTACTGGCGGTGAGCCGACCGTCCAGGAGCGGAGATTGCAAGAGCAATCACTCGCTCAAGGGGACATCCTCAATACTTCTCGAACACTCACAGTGATACCGTGAGCGGACAGCCATCGCAATCCAGCGAGGTCGCCGTATATACGATCAGACCTTGTCGAGGTAGCCGCGACGCTGTTCCAGTTTCACCTCCTCGGACCGCTGGTCGTAGTGCTCGTCCAAGACATCCCTGCTCACGTTCATCCGGTCACTCAGGATTTCGACGGGAACGTCCTCACTCAGAAAGTGCGTAATACTCCCTCGCCGGATGGCGTGCGGGTATACTGCCTCCGGACAGGTTTTCGCCGTGCCTTTGTTGCAGTCCGGACAATCAAGGTCCCGGAAGCACGGAGCGGTTACTCTGTACACTATCTCGCGGATGGTACTCCGATGCATTCGCCCCTCGCTCGTCGTCAGCAGCGGTCTCCGGCCGTTGTCGTCGGTCACGTCCCGCCGCCTGTTTTCGACGTATTCGGTTAGCAGCTCAGTTAGCTCCGGGGTGATTGCGACCGGCCGCTCACCCCCTTGCCCGTTTTTCAGCGGTGTTCCTTCTTCGGGACGGTGTTGGAGATCGATTCGCTCGTCTTCGAAGTCCACGTCTTGGAGGTCGATAGACATGGCAGCGCCGATCCGCATCCCAGTTTCCCACAGGAGTGCGATGACGACGTGCTCGGTGGACGCAAAGTGGTACTTCCGAAGGTAGTCAAGCAGTTCCTGAGCCGTGTCCGAATCCAGCATCTCCTCACGGTGACGGTCCCCGTGACCGACCTGTGGGATGATTAGTTTGTCGTAGAGGTTCGGCGGGACAGCTTCGATCGACGCGGCCCATTTCAGGAACACGCGTAGCGAACACAGGTGGTTCCGGATCGTCGTCTCTGCGAGGTCCTTCGACTTCTTGCGCCACATGTGGAACTGCTGGAGGTCCCGTCCAGTGAGGTCGTTGAGGTTGTCGATTCCGTTGTCTTCGCACCACTCGAGGAAGTACTGGAGGCGGTAGCGGTAGTTCCTGACTGTCGCTTCCGCGCACGCGCTCTCCTTATGATCGATGAAGAGGTCGAACGCGACGGTCGGTTCGATCGGTTCGAGATCGTCGTTTGCGGTTGTCATTGAGTCTCATGGAACACATTCTGACGGTGTTCTACCCCCGTAAATTAGCCGTTTAGGGATCCTATGAGCCTCAGAACTTTTCCGCCCCGACCCATCCGCTTACTTCCTGAATGTGAAGGACAGGCCAATTCACCAGGGTAGCTGCAGGCACGTCGTAGTTCAGGTAGCAGCTGTCTGGGGAAACAGCCAGTTTGAATACCACTGAGTGCGACCACCGAGTAATGGATAGACGGAAATTCCTCTCCGTGACGGGTGCCACAGCCACCGCCGCAGTGGGTGGCTGTATCTCGCCAGGGAGTACGGGCGGGAGGAGTACGCTGGTCGTCGGGACGTACAGTTCGTTCATCGATTCGCCGTCCTCCTCGCCGGGAGCGTGGCTCAAAGAGGAGTTCGAAAGCGAGTTCGACACCGACCTGGTCTACCAGACGCCGAGCAACGAACTGAACCACTACGTCCAGCGCAAGCAGGCGGGCGTCGACATCGAGGCCGACGTGTATCTGGGCATAAACATCGAAGACCTCGTCCGCATCGACCGGGAACTCGACGAGTCGCTGTTTGCCGAGTCCGGCGACATCGAGGGAAGCGAGGATGTCAGGTCCGGGCTGGCGTTCGACCCGCAGAACCGCGCGGTGCCCTACGACACGGGGTATGTCAGCCTCGTCTACGACGGAACCCAGATGACCGCACCGGAAACGTTCGATGGCCTGCTCGCCGACGACGTAGCGGGCGACCTCATCGCACAGAACCCCGGCAGTTCCTCGACCGGGCAGGCGTTTCTCCTGCACACCATCAAAGAGTACGGTACGGACGGCTATCTCGACTACTGGGCGGACCTGCAGGACAACGGCGTGCAGGTGCTTGGCTCGTGGAGCGACGCCTACGGCGCGTGGAGCAGCGGCGAGGCACCGATGGTCGTCTCTTACTCCACTGACCAGGTGTTTGCCGACCAGGAGGGACAGAACCTCGAAAAGCACCAGGTCCGGTTCCTGAACGACCAGGGCTATGCCAACCCGGAAGGAATGGCGCGGTTTGCCGGCAGCGAGCAGTCGGAGGCCGCCCGCGAGTTCATGTCGTTCATGCTTCGTCCCGAAATCCAGGGCGAAATCGCGGTCCAGAACGTCCAGTTCCCGGCGACAGACACCGCCGAGGTCCCCAGCGACTACGCGGAACTGGCTCAGGAGCCACCCGAACCAGTGACGTTCACGTACGAGGAACTCCAGGGTCAGGTCAGTGAGTGGATCGGAGACTGGGAGCGACAGTTCGCCAGCAACTGAACCCGTGACCGACGACAGCACGGCCGCCGGCCCGCCGTCCGAGAGCGGGCCAGACCGTCCGGCAGGGTCGGGTCGGCGACGGATTCGCAGGGCCGTCGAGCGACGGTCGCTCCCGGCGCTCGCGGCGGCCTCGGTCGCCCTGCTGGTCGTGATGTTCTACTACCCGGTCGCGACGGTGTTCGTCGATGCCGTGTTTGTCGAGGGACAGGCGACGCTCCAGGTATTCTGGGCTATCCTCACCGACCCGTTCTACTTCGGTGAACTGGCGCGGTTGTTCGCGGGCGAGAACCCGCTTGCCGTACTCGAGGCTACGCTCTCGCCGGACCGCCGACTCGGTATCGTCGGCTTCACCGCCTACCAGGCCGCGCTCTCGACGGTCGTCAGCGTCGTCGTCGGCGTGCCGCTGGCGTACCTGCTGGCACGCTACGAGTTTCCCGGCCGACGCACCATCCGGTCGCTGACGATTCTCCCGTTCGTGCTCCCATCTATCATGGTCGCCGTGGGATTTTTCGCGACGTTCGGAGCCGACGGGACACTGAACGCCGCGCTCGAACTGGTCGGCCTCGGGCCAGTTGACCTGCTACCCTCGCTCGAAGCCATCGTCGTGGCACACGCCTTCTACAACGCGCCGCTCGTGGCCCGAATCACGACCGCAGCGTGGGAGTCGGTCGACGCCAGCGCCGTCGAGACGGCACGGAGTCTCGGCGCCAGTCCCTTCCGGGCGTTCCGCGACGTGGTGTGGCCGCAGGTGTCGCCGGCGATACTGATGGGCGCCGCGCTGACCTTCGTGTTCACCTTCGGAACCTTCCCCATCGTGCTCGCGCTGGGCGGGTTCGAACTGGCGACCGTCGAGGTGTTCGTCTACCAGCTCATCCGCGACCTCAACTACGCCGAGGGGGCGGCGCTGGCGCTCGTCGAACTGGCAATCTCGCTGTCGCTGCTGTACGCCTATCTCCGGTACGAGGCGGCAAACACGGTCCAGTCCGGCGGCACCCGCCCACAGGAGCGCCGGCCGCTGATGCCACCGTCGCGCTCGCTTCGGGAACTGGTCCCCCGAGTCGGACTGGTGGTCTACGCCGTCGTCGCGCTCGTGTTGTTTGCCGCCCCCATCGCGAGCATGGTGTATGCCAGTGTCTCGGGGCCGAGCGGCCTCACGCTGGAGCACTACCGGTTCCTCGTCCAGCGACAGGCGACGGGCGCGGCCTTCCAGGTCCGTCCGTGGCCGGCCGTGCGAAACTCCCTGCTGTTTGGCGTCGCAGCGCTGGCGGTCGCGCTCCCGATGGGTGTGGTCGTCTCGGTGCTGACGACCCGGGACTATCGGGGCCGAACGCTCGTCGACACCGTCGCGATGGCACCCCTCTCCATATCGGGTATCATCGTCGGACTCGGACTGCTCCGGGGTCTCGTCTTCGGTATCGAAATCGGCGGTTCCCGCGTTGCCGTCGGCGGCGCACTCGCCATCGTCGCCGCCCACGCTGTCGCAGGGTATCCCTTCGTCGTCCGCATCGTCGCGCCCGGCCTGGAGTCGCTCGACCGACAACTCGTCGAGTCCGCACGGGCGCTTGGCGCACCCAGGGCGCGGGCGCTACTCGACGTGGAACTCCCACTCGTGTGGCCGGCAGTCGTCGCCGGTGCGGCCTTTGCCTTCGCGCTCTCGATTGGGGAGTTCTCCGCGACGGCCGTCCTCGCCTCCGGGACCGGCCAGTACACGATGCCAATCGCCATCGAGCGCTTCATCGGCCGACGGCTCGGCCCCGCCACAGCGATGGGTGTCGTCTTGCTGGTCGTCACGAGCGTGAGTTTCCTCCTCATCGACCGACTTGGAGGTGATCGCGTTGGCCTCTAACCCAGCGCTGCAACTCGACGGCGTGACGCGACGGTACGGCGATACGGCAGCCGTCGACGACCTCTCGCTGTCGGTCGACGAGGGAGAGTTTTTCACGCTGGTCGGCCCCTCCGGCTGTGGCAAGACGACAACGCTGCGACTGATTGCAGGGTTCGAGGAGCCGACCAGCGGCTCGGTTCGGTTTGGCGGGCGCGACGTGGCCGGCGTCCCACCCGAAAACCGGGACGTCGGCGTGGTCTTCCAGAACTACGCGCTCTTCCCGCACATGACCGTCGGCGAGAACGTCGCCTACGGGCTGAACTTCGCGGACCCGCCCGGCGGCGTCAGCGACGACGAGCGCGTCGCAGAGCTCTTAGAACTGGTCGACCTGCCGGGAATCCAGAAGCGAGACCCCGATAGCCTCTCCGGTGGCCAGCGACAGCGCGTCGCGATGGCTCGGGCGCTGGCTCCCGGGCCGGAGGTCCTCCTGCTGGACGAGCCGATGAGCGCACTGGACGCCAAGCTCCGCGAACAGCTCCGGGTCCAGGTCCGCGAGATTCAACAGCAACTGGACATCACGACAGTCTACGTCACCCACGACCAGGAAGAGGCGCTTGCGGTGTCAGACCGTGTGGCTGTCCTGGCCGACGGCACCGCCGAGCAGGTGGGAACCCCGCGGGACATCTACCACCGGCCCACGTCCCGCTTCGTCGCCGAGTTCGTCGGCGACAACAACGTCTTCGACGGCCAGGTCCGGACTGTCGACGACACAGCCACAGTCGCAGTCGGCGACGGGGAACTGTCGGTCGGTCTCGAAGACTGGCAGGGCACCCCCATCTCGACTGGCGACCGACTCGCGTTCTGTGTCCGACCCGAGTCGATGGTCGTCGGGAGTGACTCGAATTGTCTCACTGCAACCGTCGCCAGCGCGGAGTTTCTGGGTGAACAGACACGCGTGTACCTCGACTGGGCGGGCCGCGACCTCATGGTTCGAACCCGGGAGTCACTCGACGGAACGGTCACTGTCGGCTTCGACCCGGCGGACGCACACGTCGTCGAGCGACGCGACTGACCGCGGCTAGGCGGCCTTGTCCTCGACCCACGAGACGAGGTCGTCGTTGGGAATGAACCCCTCCGCGCGCTCTGCGACCGGTTCGCCGTCGACAAAGAGGACGAACTTCGGGACGCTCTGGACGGCAAAGCGGTCGACGAGTGGCGGGTCGTTGCGGGGGTTGACCGTCGCGACGACGGCATCGGTGGCACGCGCGATGTTGGTCAGGATTGGCTCCATGCTCGCACAGATAGAACAGCCGTCGGTGTACAGTTCCAGTAAGACGGTTTCGTGGCTCGAAAGCAGGTCCTCGAGGGCCGCCTCGTCGTCGAGCGCGACCGGGCTGTCGGTGTCAGTCGCTGTATCCCCAGATGTCACACGAGCAACTACGAGCCACTGGCGGGTAAGTGCTACGTGTGTCATATAGATTATGTGTATGCCAGTGGCGAGAGTCGCCGTGCGGCGACCCCGTGAGCGGGGCGGGGTCGGACGCCAGTGACGTTCTCACGACACGAGAGCAATGGACTGATATATAGGGGCGCCGGTCAAACGGCCGTATATGTACGACCAGATACTTGTCCCGACCGACGGTAGCGAAGGCAGTGCCCACGTCGCGTTGCAGGCTATCGACCTCGCAGAGCAGTACGGCGCAGCGATTCACGTCCTCTATGTCGTCGACGACAGCGTCAGGTCGATACTCCACGACATCGGCAGCCAGAGCGACTCGCTCGAACAGAAAGCCGAGACCGCAATCGAGCGAGTGACAAAGATGGCCTCGGTCCACGGTGTCGAGGCCGTCGGGGAAGTCCGGGAGGGCGACCCCGCCGACGAGATTCTCGCCTACGCCGACGAGATAGCCGCCGACGCAATCGTCGCGGGGACACACGGACGCTCGGGCGTCGAGCGTCGGCTCATCGGGAGTGTCGCCGAACGACTCGTCCGACACGCCAACTGTCCGGTGATGACAATCCGGCTCCCCGAGACGGACGTGACCGTCGACGACGCCGACCACGCCACAGCACTCACCGAGCGAGCACTCGACGAAGCCAGCTACACGGCCGAGGTAACCGGAGCCGAACGCCAGCGAAGCGTCTGGGTCGTCGACGCCGAAACCGACGACGAGTCACTGACTGTCTATCTCGACCCCGTCACCCAGCGGACCAGTATCGTCTCTCACGACTGACTACGGAAAATATGAGGTCTAGACGGGAAGTGTCACAAGCCGATAGAGTGGTGTGATGCCCTCGCTTGCCGACTACTTCCCCTGGTATGCGTGGGTGGCAGTGCTATCGCTGGGAGCGGTCGCAGTGGTCCCATTTTTCTTCTCGCCCGAGCGAGGGATGGCAGTCGGGCTCTCGCTGGTCGAGTATCTCGCCGTGGTCGCCGTCGTCGAGTTCGCTGCCGCTGCTGGTATCGGC